>NZ_KB908318.1 GCF_000382425.1 Empedobacter brevis NBRC 14943 = ATCC 43319 | reverse complement strand
TTTAGAGGAAAAGCCACAAAAGTCGTGACCACGCATAAGCGATTGGGAAATAATTTTCCTGTTAAAACCACAGAAGTTTTCTCTTATGATAAATTCGAGCGTTTAACCAAACATACGCATCAAATTAACACCGGAAAAGTAGAAGTGTTGACGCAGAACAGTTACAACAACATTGGGCAATTAACGTCCAAAAAAGTAGGAAACACCACTGCTTCGCCTTATCAAACTGTCGATTATCAGTACAATATACGGGGATGGTTGACACAAATAAACGACATCACCAATTTGGGAACCGATTTGTTTGCCTTTAAAATCAATTACAACACAAAAGACCAAACCAAAGCAAGCAATGCAACTCAGGAATTGTTCAACGGAAATATTGCACAAACTTTATGGACAAGCCAGGAGAATCCTTATATCCGTTCATACGATTACAATTATGACGGGTTAAACCGCCTGACCAATGCGGGCTATTCCAATCTTTCCAAAGATTTTGCAGGAACTTATGACGAGCAGTTGAGTTACGACCACAACGGAAATATCCTGACTCTAAAACGTTATGGACAAACCGAACAGGCCACTCCACGATTGATGGATAATTTGACCTACAATTACGAAAATGCGGAAAAAAGCAACCGTTTATTAAAAGTGACCGATTCGTCGAATACCTTAGGGTTTAATGATGGCAACAAAACCGGGAATGATTATGCATATGATAAAAACGGTAATCTAAAAACAGATTTAAACAAAGGAATCACGGATAGTATTACCTACAATCATTTAAATTTACCTACCTTAGTGAAAAAGGGTACCCAGACAATAGAGTATGCGTACAGTGCAACAGGTGTTAAGTTAAGGAAAATTGTAAAAGCACAGCAAGGTGTAAATGCCGGATTAACCACTACCACTACCGAGTATTTGGACGGATTTCAGTACAAAGACGGGGTATTGCAGTTTTTTCCGACAACAGAAGGATATGTAAATGCGATAACAGCAGGATCAGTGGCGTATAACTATGTCTACAACCTGACCGATCATTTGGGAAATGTACGCGTAAGTTATGCGTGGGACGATGTCAACAGTAAATTAAAAACCGTCAACGAAGACCATTATTATCCGTTTGGTTTACAACACAAAGGCTACAATAAACCACCATCGGATATTACCATACGAGAACGCGAACTGATTGAAATTGGTGTAGGAATTGGAAATACTTCCGGGTCCGCTAATTATAAGTATAAGTACAACGGGAAAGAGCTTCAGGATGAGCTGAATCTCAAT
>NZ_KB908317.1 GCF_000382425.1 Empedobacter brevis NBRC 14943 = ATCC 43319 | reverse complement strand
TTCGTGATGCTAAAACAAGAGCTGCTTATAAATAATAAACCCCGCTGTTTAGCGGGGTTTTATTTAAGTTATTCTTTTTTATTAAAAACTAATTTATGCTTTTCGTTAATTAGGTAGAGTTCCTTTTTGTAGTAAACTACTGTATCCCCTTTTTTCAAAGACACTAAATTATGAGTATCATTGATATAAGTAATAACCAAAAAATTCTTTTTCTTTTTGATAAATCTAAAATCTTGTTTTATGGATTCATCTTCTTTTTGCAAAATTATTCCTGTTGTATCGGTTAGAATTTTTAATTCTAAATCAGGAATGTCTCGAGGATACTTCTTTGTTAGTGTATAGTCTGGATAAAGAGAGCTTGCACAACCAGCGAAGAAAAATAACATAACTATTATATAAAATACTCTTTTCATGTGTTTGCTAATTTGAGTTCCAAATGTTATTTAAAGATAAATCCGATGCTTCTATTTTGATTTTTCTTAAACAAGACAATTTTATTTTTAATGATATATAGAGTGTCGGTTGTGATATTAGGAACAATTCCATACTTTTCATAATCAGTGGCATAACTTGGTCCAATACTAAATTTTTTCTCTCTGCTTTTCTCATTTAAAAATTGACACTTTTCACTGTTTTGTGATGGAATTTCAATGTATAGATCACTATGATAACTCAAATTTTTGTTACTTAAAAAAATAGTATCTCCTTTTTTAGTATAATTACATTCAGTACTAATAATTCTGTATTTTTCTTCTACATCAGGACAATGAAAAGTATTTTTTAAAATACAGGTAACCCCATCAGTAAATACTAGTTCTAATGTTCTTTGCTTACTTTTATAAGTGTATTTATTTCCCTGTAATTTAGATACTGTACTGCAAGAAGATATGATGAAAAAAAGTGTCATCACAAAAATGCTTTTTACTGTTTTCATAGTTTTCTAATTTGAGTTCCATATGTTCAATGGAATAGATGCTGGTGGATAAATAAGTATTTGATTTAATCCCGGATTATCAACAAGTTTATTTACAAAGTTTGGTGTAATTTGATTGATGTTAGTAATATTCTGAATAAAACTTTGCGTTCCCTGAGTCATCATTTGTGTCAGATTATTTTTATTATTAAAATCTGTGAATGGCATAAATTTCAGATTTCCGTCCCAAGAATATTGCGCTCTGTATGCACTGACTTCATCGGCAACGCCATATCCCGCACTTGTTGCCACGTTAAATTCTCCTCTTGCATTTTGCCCACCATGTCGGGTTTCGTGAACTTGATTACCCATATTCTTTTCAGTAAACATTGTCACAATATTATCTCCTTTCTCATTTTGTCCTGTCAGAGTTGTAGATGGTCCTGCTAATCCTAATGCTTTACCTTCTTTTCCGTC
>NZ_KB908316.1 GCF_000382425.1 Empedobacter brevis NBRC 14943 = ATCC 43319 | reverse complement strand
AGTGAGTTGTTAGAGGCCACCACAGATACCACAAAATCGAATCTTTCCACCAAAAGCAGAATCGATAAAATTACTTATTTTGACGGATTGGGACGCGAAAAAATGAGTATCGTAAGCCCTAAAGCCGGATTATCCATCGAAACAATGGCTCTTTCCGGTCAATTGTTAAACCCGAGTTTGGCCACAACAGTTACTTACGATGGGTTTGGACGTGTGGATAGGGAATATCTGCCGGGCGTTGTCCCGAATCTTAATTTCACCACTGCCATTAATTATGCCGATTATCCCGAAACTTCCAATGTCTACAGCCAGAAAAAATACGAAGATTCTCCCCTGAACAGGGTCTTGAAACAAGGCGCTCCGGGAGCCGCATGGGAAGTGAACACCAACCGCGCAATAGGCTTTGATTATCAAACCAATCAGGGTGATCATGTGCTGATGTTTGGAATTAATCAAAACCTGACCAATTCCGGCAACAACATTGCCCTGACCGTAACAGAGACTTACCAGAACGGAACCCTGTACAAAACCACCACCACAGACGAAAACGGGCAACCGATCATCGAGTTCAAAGACAAGCAAGCACGCGTTGTTCTGAAACGGATTCGGGCGAATGGAAAAGAATTCAACACTTATTATGTGTACGATATCTACGGCAATCTGGCTTGTGTTTTACCACCAAAATTGATGGAATTAGTTAATAATAGCACTAACGTGTTGAACTATATTTCTTTGTTGAAAGAACTCGCCTACCAATACCGTTACGACGATAAAAACAGACTGATTGAGAAAAAACTTCCCGGGAAAGATTGGGAATATATGGTGTATGACAAACAAGATCGTTTGGTGGCTACTCAGGATGCTTTGTTAAGAACAGAAGGAAAATGGATGTTTACCAAATACGATAAATTCGCACGGGTAGCTGTAACGGGAATTGTGTTTAGCGGAACAAGGGCGGATGTACAAAACTGGGTGACAGCTAGTTTTGGGAACAACAACGTCGAACGAGATGCACAGGGATATGTGTACGATAACCTGCAGATTTTTTATAAACCTACAGCTTTTGGGGAAGGCGGTTATCCGTTAACCGTTAATTATTACGACGATTATCCAACAGCACAACAAGGCGTTTTGCTAACAGGAAATGTATTGGGACAAACCATTGCCACAGGAAACCGGTTAAAAGGCATGCCTACACTTTCTGTTGCACGTAGTTTGGGAACATGGGAAAATAACCAATGGAATTTCGAGCACAATTATACATTATACGACAACAAGTATTTACGAGCGGTTAAAAATCATAAAATTAATTATTTGGGAGGTTCAACCATTGTGGAAAGTGAATTGGATTTTAGAGGAAAAGCCACAAAAGTCGTGACCACGCATAAGCGATTGGGAAATAATTTTCCTGTTAAAACCACAGAAGTTTTCTCTTATGATAAATT
>NZ_KB908315.1 GCF_000382425.1 Empedobacter brevis NBRC 14943 = ATCC 43319 | reverse complement strand
TGTTTATAAGAAGGAGAATAATTATTTTCGGTTGTTGTAACTACATTTCCATTTGGAAAATATTCGGTACTGATTGTCTTTTTGTTTTGAATCCAATAAGTAGATAGGAAAAAAGTTAAATAGTCAATCTCTCTTTTGCATGAGATACCTCCTAAAAGAAACCAACATACTTCATCATTAAACTTCCATAAAAAACCTCTAAATAAAATTGATGAATTATCATTTAGATAAGCGGAAGATTCTTTATTAGGGTTACTATTATATTCATATTCATTTTTTTCAAATTTAGTAATATCATTATTACTGTTAAAAAAAGTAACATTGTCTAATAAACCTCTTTCAGGTCTATAAAAAGGATAATTAAAATTTAAAGGAGAATATCCATCATAATCGGTAAATTCATCCATATAAGGAAAATCATCATTACCTTCATGACTAATATATTCATATAATTTTTTATAACTATTTTGAGAATTTTTAGTATCTATTATTTTTTCTACAACATGAGTATAACCTATAGATTTTCCATTAATAGTGTTTAACTGCCAACCTGGATTATTTGAAGCGTAAAAATAAGTAGTCTTTGGATTCCCATTTCCTGGTAAATGAATATCACATCCAAAATTATTAACAATATGAGAAGAGTAATAAACTCCACTTGATTTATTTGTTCTTGGGTTTATATAAGAAAATTCTTTTCTTATTTTTCCCTTTATAGCATCATTAAGTTCTATATTACTTACTCTAATAGAACCAGACTTAGTACTTCCATTTTCTATTAAAAAACCTTTATTTAAATAATTTTGTTTCAAATTATCAGGAACAATAAATTCATCCAATTCATATTCTAATTGCATATTTCCTTCAGTAGGATATGTAATTTTTTTAAGATTCCCTCTTTTTGCGAAATCTAAATTTGGTAATAAATTTTCTCCGTAAGTAAAATTAGTATTATTAAACATTAATTTGCCTATCGAACTATTATTATTTGATCCATTATATACACCCCAGTAATCTTTACGATTACTTATTCTAGGGCCAATATTTCCTTCATAATAATCTATTTTATACTCTTCTTTTGTTAATTGATTTTTTACAGAATTTAAAAATAACCGTTTATTAATCCCTTCTAATTTATCTGAAATGGAATTGCTGTTTTTTAAATCATAAGAATCGGTGGTTACCCAATAAGACATATTGAGTACAAAATCTCTTATTATTTGATTTTGGTCATTTTTAACTAAAATTCTTTTTAAATAAACATCACCAGAAAGATCCTCTCTATAACTTCCATCATATTGACTACTATAAATAAACTCAATAACTCCACCTTTAAAACTTATTTGTTTAATTTTAGAGTCCTCTGCGTAGACTTTGTGATAAGAATAACAAATTTCTGGAAATGCAGGAAATCCAACCACATTAGTTGGATTTTTATGGATAATAATTTTTTCTGATGCCGAAATTAGATATGATTTCCCTAGCTGTTTAGAATTTGCTGTAGTATAACTAAAATCAATTCGATTATTTTTGTTAGGAGATTCGATGGATGAAATATAAATATTACCACGATACCTATTATCAAAGTCATCAATTTGATTATTACACGTATTTTGTTGCAAATATTCAAATCCATTAGATAAAAAAGTATAAATATTCCCATTTTCTTCTATAAAAGATAAAGGTGACCCATTCTTTTTAATTTTTCTATAAGGAAAAGTCAAAATATCATTAGTCTTAAAATCTAAAATAAATTTACCACTCCCTTCTAATGTAGAGTAAGAATAGATATCAGGTTCTAAGTCATTTGGAGCGAAACCTGATTTTACTAAGGAACCATCACTAACATTTCCATTATATCCTGATATTTTCCCAAAAGTATTTCTGTCTTCATTAGGATTAAAATTACTACTTATGATACTTTTATTTAAGTTTGAATTATCAGGATATCCCATAATTTGTTTAGAAAGAGAGACTCCTCCAATATTAAGCGTCCATCCTAGTCCCACTCTTGAAGCTATCTCATCTAATTTAATTCCTGAAGTATTATATTCTAATGATATTGGGAATTTTTTTCCTTCAAAATCAAATTCATAGATTGGTATAGAAATGTTGACAACTCCTGTAAAAGAACTTGCTGGAATATCTGTGTATTTAGAAAAAGCTGCTGCTTCTGGAGATTTAGGATAAATATTTTCTTTAAAGCCATTTGGGAAATATTGAAAATTACTTCCTGTAGTTTGTTGGCCAAAAGTGTTTCCTACGATTAATAAGGCAAATAAGATTATATTTTTTCTCATAATTACTTTTTAATAATTTTAATGGATTCGGTTTGGTTGTCGTGGTTAATTTTCAGGATGTAAACGCCGGCCGGATACTTTCCTAAAGAAACAGGCG
>NZ_KB908314.1 GCF_000382425.1 Empedobacter brevis NBRC 14943 = ATCC 43319 | reverse complement strand
TCTATGCTTAAACTGATGCCTTCATTTCTTCTGAGTCCGCAACAGTAGTAGATAATAAGCATGACTTTGTCCTGGTAATTCAGTGCTTCCTGTTTGGGTGTGATGTATTCTTTCTCATCGATTGTTTTGTAGATTTCTTTGATTTCGGATTCTGTGAGTATCTCACGTTTTAAGTAATCTATTTTTAGCCTTTTCAGATTCAGCTCCGGTAAATTCTTCATTCCTTTGTGGTGCAGGAACTCAAAGAACTTTTCCAATGCCCAACAGTGTGCATTGATGTAGGTATTGCTTAATGCTCCGCCTTGTTTTTCGTTGGCTCTTGTATGCAGATAGTTATAGTATTGAGTGATGTGTTGTGAGTTGAGTATTGTGAGTTGGTTGATTTGGTTCTGCTCTAAGTAGTGTAAAAATTCGCGCACATTGGTGGGTAGGTTATTAACGCTCATTTTATTAAAACCCAGTATATCCAGCCATTCCTTGAACGCTTTTTCTAAATAAATGTAGCTTGTATTTTCAAGTGGTAAACTTTTCATTTGCAGTTTGGTTTAATTACCTGCCGGGGTTCCCGGCTTTTTAGTCCGCTTAGTTGTTTTAGCTGTTTCCTCGTTCGGTTGGGCATTTTCCTTTTCTACAGAGGGTTGAACCGAACTAATTCCTGTTTTCGTTCGGTATTGTTCACTCGTTCGGTTGATGATGTTTTGCAAAGATTGGTCTAAGATTGTATTTATCTTATCTTCAAGTTGTTGGTATTCTTTTTCGTTGACGATTTGGTAATAATAGGTTTGTTCTTCTTTGTTATGGATTTTTTTAATCAGACCAACATCTACCCATTGGTTCAGATAATATTGTGCGGTACTTTTGGCGATTTTCAACTGATTTCTTACATCCTGATTGGTAATGGTTTGGGTTTTATTTTTTAGTAATGTTTTCAGTTTCTCTAATTGATTTCTGCTTTTTCCGGTGAGTGTATCGGATTTTCGGATTAATACTTCTTTGAGCAGTTCATTTGTGTATTGTATATCTTCAATGGTACTTTCTATGTATTCTTCACCTGTTTCCGTATCTACTTTCTTTTCCCGTTGGAACTGGTGGTAATACGTTACGATTTCGATAAACTGTAAATAATGTGCATTGGTTCTTCTGGGTTTTAATACTTCTTTTGGTAATTGTAATATTTCCGCATAAGGGTTTATAACTTTTATCGGCTCTAAGATTCGCTGTACATTGCGGAGAAGCTCCGCTGCTGATAATTGCTCGTCTATGTTTAGTTTTCCGGCACTTAGTTTTCGTTGGTAGTCCATTATTCGCTGGTCTTGTTCTTCTGATTCGTCTAAGTAGATTAAAAAACTCCGGTTGGCGTTGTCTTCATAAATACTTTCGCGAGTGGTGCATCCTGCTACACATACGGGACCTTCCACTGTCAGATGCAGTGTTTTGGTTTCGCCTTTGGTGTTTTTAAAAGCGATTGTCTTGCTTATTTTCTTTTTGCTTTGCAACTCACGCAGTGCATAAAGTGCTCCGCCTCCCTGTTTGGCTGCTGCTCCCGAGAGTCCGTCCAGATCTTCTATTAAAATAACTTTGTGTTTGAGTTCCTGTTGTCCGAAGTAGTAAAAGGCATTCTCACTTAATGTGGTGATTTCTGTTTTTTCTTCTTCCGGGATTAGGTTTCCGATGCTCTCCTGTAAATGGGTTTTCCCTGTTCCGGAACTTCCCAGGCTGATAATGTGCAACGGCTGCTCTCGTTTTCTACTGCTAAAGATTAAATACATAATCAGGCGGTTTGTTTCTTCGCCGATAATTCCGCTTTTACCTATCAGTTCGTTAGTGGCTGAGAGTAGTTCTTGATTGGTTAATAAGGCGTGTGCTTCTTTATATTGCTGTTCGGTGAGTTGTTTGGTTTTCGGGTTTTGTGTTTTGGTTTTCCAGTTGGTTAAGGCGGTATTTTTCCAGTTCTTCAATGAGTTCGTTTAATGATGCTTCTATTACGCTGCTTCCTATTTCTAATTTGGTTGCCGTTTTCCGTATCAGCTTTTCTACCTGTGTATCGTTGTATAGATCGAGATTATGGCGTATGGCAATTTGTTCTGCTTCCTTTGCCCGTATTTTCAGCGTTACCCGCATACGGTCTAAGCCGTCTATCCTGATTCCGCCCAAAACACTTATTTGCAGGATTTGGTTTTCGTATTCTAACTGGTTGGGGTTGGTAGTATGAAGCATAGAAAAAATATTTTTTTAGAACATATATTATTCAAAAGTATAAAATATGTTCTTATTTGTCAAACAATATTTCATTTAGTTAGATAATTTATGTTTTATATATTTGTGTTTCGTTTTATTTAACTGATAGATTTAGAACTTATGTTGTTTGGAGAACGCCTTTTATATACGCGCAAAAAACTGAAGATTTCACAGGAAGAACTGGCTAAAAAGATTGGTGTGCATGCGCCTATCATCGGGCGTTATGAACGTGAAGAAGTTAAACCGTCTATTGAGATGGCGGTTAAAATTGCACAAGCTTTGGAAGTGTCTTTGGATTTTCTGACCGGATTGTCAGATGTGGAACTCGATAAAGCTACTACCGGGATTATTACCGATTTGCAATTGCTTTCTGATACGGATAAAAACCATATCCTTACTACACTTAACGCACTACTTCGTGATGCTAAAACAAGAGCTGCTTATAAATAATAAACCCCGCTGTTTAGCGGGGTTTTATTTAAGTTATTCTTTTTTATTAAAAACTAATTT
>NZ_KB908313.1 GCF_000382425.1 Empedobacter brevis NBRC 14943 = ATCC 43319 | reverse complement strand
CGCCTGTTTCTTTAGGAAAGTATCCGGCCGGCGTTTACATCCTGAAAATTAACCACGACAACCAAACCGAATCCATTAAAATTATTAAAAAGTAACGCATGAAGAAAAATATAGTTTTACTGTCTTTATTAACATTATCCAATTATATAAACGCTCAACAAAATAGTTATGTACCTAGTACAGAAGTGACTCCCCCTTCTTTAGAAAATTATTTCTTTACTAAAAACGGTAACTTGGATATTAGTGGAAACAAAGGAGGGTTTAGTCATCAACTTCCAATTTATTCATTAAAAAATGGTGACATTAACCTAAATTTAAACTTAACTTATTATACAGATGGTGTAAAAGTTAATGATATTGCAGGTTTAGTAGGAATGGGATGGAATTTAAATGCAGGAGGGATGATTACACGTGTTGTAAAAGGGCTTCCTGATGAACATTCACAAACTGAAAATTTCAGACCACCTGTCGATGATTTGGAAGTAAGTTTAAGAGGTGATTATACAAATGCGGAATATATAGCTAAACATGTTGAAAATTTTGAAAAGGTATATAAAACTCCAGGAATAGGTAATGCTCCTTCAAACGTTGATACTCAACAAGATGTTTTCAGTTTCAATTTTAATGGATACAATGGAACTTTTTATCTTGATAACAATGTGGTCTATATTGATGGAGATTCAGATATAAAAATATCTTACTCAAAGATTAATAAAAATTTAGTTAATTATTTAGAATTTACTTTAATTACTCCAGACGGAATTTCTTATATATTTGGAGGTGATGAACCTTATGTTGAAACTACAACAATATCAACTAACTGCTCTAGAAATCTTAACCGGAAACCAAATACAACTTGGTACTTAAAACAAATAAGAGATCAAAAAAACAATTATATTGATTTTGTTTACCAACAAAATGGAAAAAATTATCCATTGAGTTATTCTGAATATTATCAGATAACATACGGAGATCAAGGATTTACAGATATTACTAAATCTCAACAAAAATGTACTACTTATTTTGACTCATATAATGCAAAATACCTGAAAAATATATCAGCAAGCAATGGAAATTCTATTTTATTTGAAAATGAAAGTCGTTCAGACTATAGTATAGGATATCGATTAAAGTCATTTGAAATAAAAAATAATTTTAATCAGTTAATTAAATCTGTAAATTTCAATTATGTTTATTCTCAAGCAGGAACTTCAGGAGCGACAAACACATCTGAATCATTTTTAAAAAGATTATTTTTAAATTCCTTGGTAGTTGATAATGATATTTACAAATTTGAATATGATAATATCAACTCATTACCAGCTCGTTTATCCACAAAAATGGATTATTATGGTTATCCAAATAATAACTCAACTGGTTATTTAACTAATTTTAGCGGATATGGAAGAGCTTCAGAATTTACAAGAGAATTTGGTAAAAAGATTGCAGATAGATCTTCTATAGAAAAATCCTATGGTTCTTTAACTAAGATCATTTACCCAACGAAAGGTTTTACTTCTATAGAATATGAAAGCAATAAGAGTTTAGTCATTGATTCATATACAAAAGAAGTATACGACGGAGAAATACTTCATGCAGATAAATTTAAATGTGCTCCTTTTGAAAGTCGACCTTCTACTGATTCATTCCAATTCACTTCAAAAAAAAATCAATTCCTTTATATACCATATTCTAATTTAAGTTCAGAGCAATGCCCCGGAGTTTATCTTGAAGGAGGAGAATATCATGATGTATATGAGATCAGTGTAATTGATATTTCTACTGGTCAAAATATTATGAATCCATACCATGGAAGGTTTGATAAACCCATTAGAACAATAAATCCTGAAGATGAAACTTCACGACCTACAGCTTATGATCCTATACCAATAAAAGCAGGAAAGACTTACAAGGTAACAATGGATGTTTCAACTAAATTTAATCGCGTACAAGGAACTGCTAAATTTATTTATAATCCAGTTATTGAAACTTTTTCATCAAGTTCTATAAAAAATATTGGAGGAGTACGTGTTAAAAAAATTACTGATAATAATGGAATAGGAGAAGAAAATATTAAAGAGTATAAATATAACTCTATCAATAATCTTAACAGTGATGACTCTTCTATTAGCCTATATAATAACTCCAGTTTTTGGAAATGCGGTCCTAAATCTGGAATAGGAAATGTTCCAAATATAGCTACTTGGCATGATTGTCCATCAACAATATATAATACAGATGATTTAAATGAAACATTTAATAGTACCGAAGAAAGAATTAAATATAAATATATTACTAAACTTACTAAAAATGGTTATGAAGAAAATGAATATAATATTTCTCAAATTAGAAATGATGGCCATATTTTAACTTCTAATCCTATATATAATATAAATAGTTCTAATAATAAATGGGATGCAAACCAATTATTAAAAACAAGAATATTCTCATCTGTAAATGGATCACCTAAAGCTAATCCTGATAAAGAAATCATAAATGAGTATAAACTTATAAAATCAAAAAGATTTGATAATTATAATATAGAACCTGGTATATCTCCTTTACCAACATCTCCTTTAAGTAGTACTAATTCTATGTATCCGCCATCAGGAGTTTGTTATACTTTATATTGCGCGGTTCAAGGTAGCATTGCAGTAAGTCATTATTACAATTATACTTTTAGTTCTAAATTAAAAAAGCAAACCATCAAAGAACACTTTCCAAACGGAACATTAACCACAGAAACCAACTACAATTACGATAGTGCAAACCATTTACAATTAACCAGTCAAACCACCAAAAACTCCAAAGGCGAAACCATCACCACGGAATACCAATATCCACCGGATTTAACAGGAAATTATATTCAAAATGCTGAAATGATCAA
>NZ_KB908312.1 GCF_000382425.1 Empedobacter brevis NBRC 14943 = ATCC 43319 | reverse complement strand
TCAGTGTTATCTTCAGTCTCTCTAATCAACTCTACTTTGCCATTCTTTAATAATTGGTAATCATCTGGCGGAGTAGCTACCATTCCATCAGGATCAATAAAGAATACCGGATTATTTACAGCATAGGTATATGGAGACCATCTGCGATATTGTTCCGCCAACGGGTCAACATTAAACCAACGTCCGATAGCCGGATCATAATTTCTTGCGCCGTAGTCATAGATATTCAAGCCAAGTTCCTCTTGCAACTCTTTGTTGTTTTATCTCTACCTACTTATATACCAATGTTTATCTATTTGTTCATCCTCAGAAATTTTTTTCTTCCAGTATTCATTTTTAATTTTTGAGAAATCACTTATATAAGCAATGTATTCTTCGTCTTTAATGAAAAATATTATCGAATTACCAATTTCAGTACTGCTATAAATTTTATATATATCTAATTTTTGAAATTCATTGATAATTTTTGAAATATCATTTAAAGTAGAATAATAATCTTGATTTTTCTTTTCACTAATAGAAAGACTGTATTTAGAAATATCAAATGTTCTTTTTGCTTTTGTTTTTAAGCAGATAGTGTCTCCTACATTACAATTGTAGTATTCGAAATTAGGTAAATGATATTTGTTTCCGTTAAATTCTTTTATGAAAGAAGATACTCTTTTATTTCCGTCCAATACATTTGATGTTTTAATATATACACTTTCAAAAATTTTAAAATCAGAATTTTGGAGTTGACTGAGTATTTTATTATCATTATTATGATCGAGCTCTTTACAATTAAAAATTGAAAGTAAACTGATTAACAATATTATTAATTTCTTCATATTATTAATTTTTAATCCATTTAGTAGGGTCAAAAACAGGTTTTTTCGCAGAATTCATACTTTTAGGAGGTTGGTTTGGATAGAAATATCCATTTCTGATAGCTCGTTGATCTTCAGGAGAATCATATATTCCATTTGTTAAACCAGGATTATCTTTTTTTCCATTTATAGCATTGTTTAAATGACCACCAGCTGAAAGCGTTGGGTGACTAAAGCCAAGTCTTTTACCAGCTTGTCCCCATAAAAAATTACCATAATCATAATCATTATAAGCTATCCCATTTACCAAGTGTAAACCCACAGGACTGATATTCATACCTCCATTTTTAAAATCTAATTGTCCATTACTTTCTCCAGATAGATTAGACTCTTCTCCTCTAGGTATACTTTCTCTTTCTATAAAAGTAAGAGAATTTTCTTTTTCACTTCCCATTAAACCATATTCCATTTCTAATTCAATATCTTCTTTAGTAATAAAAAGAACTTCCGTGATAATCCCCTCCTCAATTGCTTTGGGGTCATTTACAGGGTCATTAAAGTTATATTTACCTTCGACCTTCCTTGTTTTTGAATTTTCAATAACAAGTTTGTCAGGCTGATTATTTCTATCTATCCGAACAAAATTTCCTTTTTCATTAAAGATATAATCATCAGGCGGAGTAGCCAACATCCCATCAGGATCAATAAAATAAACAGGATTATTTAAAGCATAAACGTAAGGAGAGAAACGTCTTGATTTTTCAGCCAGCGGGTCAACATTAAACCACCTTCCTAAAGCCGGATCATAGTTTCTTGCACCATAGTCATATAAGTTTAAATTAAGCTCCTCCTGAAGCTCTTTACCGTTGTACTTATACTTATAATTCGCGGAACCGAAAAATACTTTTCAATTAATTGCAATGAAATAATTAATTCCTGTTACTTAATAAGCTTTAAGTTTGTACAATAAGTATTGTGATAACCAACGGAATTATGTAATATACACCTACTGAAATAGCAATCCAATTTGGCTCAATTACAAAATTTATTTTCAAAATAACTAAGAATACACGAGTAAGGAATAAATCCTAATAAAAGAATTAGAATGGTTTTACTAATATTTTCTTCTTTACGAAAAAATGCTAATTTCCTTCAAAATCTTTAAAAACAAAGACAGCTGGTGAACCTTCTTTAATTAAAATGTTTTTACTCAATAGGCTATATAATTCATAATATTATTTGATTAATGTATATCCTCTATCACTTCTTTGATATATCTTAAATAAAGATTTTGAAGGTGTTATATAATTGTCTTTTAAATTTATAAAATCAACATATAGATAAGGTGATGAATTATTAAAATTATAAGAGTCTTTAATTTCGAAAACTATTTTATTATTTTTTATAAATATTAATAATGATTCTTGATTACTTCTAGCTTTATTATATTTTATTCCAATTATTTTACTAATTTCTTCCTTATCTGCTTCTGGATAATTTTCACTATTAAAAACATATAACTTATCCCATTCAAATTGAAAACAATCTTTTAAGTTAATGTAACAACTATTTTTTTCTTTACATGAAGAATAGTAGGAATCTATTGAGGTATAGAAATTATCTTTCTTATTATCACAATTAAAAATTATGAATAAAGTAAATATATAAAATAAACTCTTGATGTGACTATTTATCCTTTCCATTATCATTTAATTCTATTATTCTATTTCTTAAATCTTTCCAATCTTTTTCTGATATATTTGTTTTCGTTACATTAAAAGTTCCATCTTTGTTTTGTTTAATGGTATAAAGACCTTCTGTTTTAAAAATATCTAAAATTGTTAATGCTAGTCCTTTCTTTGTAGCAAAATTTCGTTCTTCTCCATATTTTCTACCTATTTGGTTATTGAGTTCATCAGCAATACCATCGGCTTGTACGATATTATTTAGATTGTTTTTATTAGATATATCAATAGTAGCTCCTTCATGAGAATCTGCAATACTTTTAGCAGTTTCTGCTCCATATTCTTTAGTCATGAGAGCACTCCACAAAGCATGCCTATATGCACCTCTATCACTTCCTCTATCATTATCTTCTGCTACTGGTCCATTTCTCTTTAATACAGCTTCTTTAGCTTCTTTTGAAGCTCCTCTTGTAGCAAAATTATTAGCTACAACTCGTGCACTATTTGACCATTTCCATGGAGAACCAGCTCCAAAAGCTTCTGATAAACTATATTTTGATGTGTTATGTTGTTTCCATTCGTTATAAGCCTTATTATTTCCTGCGTTACTTTGGATATCTTTATTTGTCGTCGGTGCTCCTTCCAGACCCTCAATTTCAATTTTCCAGACAGGATTATTATGTGCAAATTGATACGTACTGATGTTGTAATAATCTTCTGAGATTGGATCAACCCCGAAAAAACGTCCTATATCGGGCATGTAATTTCTGTAACGGTATGTGTACCAATTGAGTCCAAACTCATCTTGTAACTCCTGCCCATTATAACGATACTTATAATTGCTTACGTAAAAAAACGGGGTGTTTTGCTTTTGTTTATGGTCTGCCATAAAAATATCCGGCATTGGTTTATGTACCACTGTAA
>NZ_KB908311.1 GCF_000382425.1 Empedobacter brevis NBRC 14943 = ATCC 43319 | reverse complement strand
TCAGTGTTATCTTCAGTCTCTCTAATCAACTCTACTTTGCCATTCTTTAATAATTGGTAATCATCTGGCGGAGTAGCTACCATTCCATCAGGATCGATAAAGAAAACCGGATTATTCAATGCATAATTATAAGGCGAATGACGTCTTATTTTCTCTGCCAGCGGATCAATATTAAACCAACGTCCTAAAGCCGGATCGTAATTTCTCGCTCCATAATCATATATATTCAAGCCCAGCTCCTCCTGTAACTCTTTTCCATTGTAACGATACTTATAATTAGCGGAACCGGAATTACTTCCTATACCAATGCCGATTTCCACTTCACTAAAAAGAACACTTTTTAGAATAGTAGCTTATCGTAATACTATTATCTATTTGGTTTGTATAAAATAGTTATTCCTACATTATCATTATTATTGATTTGATATCCCATTTTTGAATAATAATAAAGAATAGTTTCAACTTCTAAAAAGTTAATATTCTCATTTTTTAAAATTCTCGTACTATCTGATTCCAAAAAACTAGTTTTTTCTAGGAATTCTTTTTGTCCCTTGTTATAGAGATTATGAATTTTTTTATCAATAGATATGCAATCTGCATTTTTATCTTTAATACCATTATTAAATAAGTTTGATAGATATGTTTCTGCAGTTAGGTTACTATCTTTTTTCAAATAAAAATCGTTATAAATTTCTTTATAAGACACTTTTATAAAATATCCTTTATTTTGACAAGAAATATAAAAATCAGAAAAATTATATTTAGAAGTATAATTATGATGATTAATATCTTTAGCCAAATCATTTAAATAAAAAATGTTATCATTTTTCTTATCACATGAATGTAAGAATAAGAAAAATAAGAAAAAAAAACTATAATATTTTTTTACCTCCATAAGTTGTTCTTTTGTATTGAGATTTTCTAACCCTATTCTCATTTGATACAGCTCTTTTTTCTGTTGGACTTAAGTGTTTGTTATTTCTTATACTAATACCTTGTCTCTTCATTTGGTCTTTCCATTGTACTTCATCTTTCATATTTCCTGTTTCATAATCATATTGATGTTGCATTTCGTGAACAACTGTACTTAAAGTAGAGGAAGGAATTTTTTCTATTTCTTCAAACCTTCTCTTTTCAGAATCAGAAAAGTTAAAACTTGTTAAAGTCCCTACACTTTCTCCATCACGAACCTTTTTATCAATTTCACTGTTATTTGTCCCAATTTCACTATCTGAACGAACGCCACTTCCTCCATCAGTACTTTGCACGATGTGTTTATTATCTGATTCTACTAGAGTATTTAGTTGATTTTTTAATTCAGAGTCTCCAGAATTTTCAATTTTCCTTAAAGCTGTCAAATATTTATACATTGTTCCATTACCAACTTTCTCTTTACCTGGATCATACCTTCTACCATCAGGATGATAAAAATTTCCTTTCTTGTAAGTGAAATCATAATTTTTTCCATCTTTTGTTTGCATTCTAAAGATTATATCCTCCGGCGCCATTCCATCAGGATCAATAAAGAAAACCGGATTATTAAATGCGTAGTTGTAAGGTGAGTGGCGACGCATTTTCTCCGCCAGCGGATCAACATTGAACCATCTTCCTAAAGCAGGGTCGTAATTTCTAGCGCCGTAGTCATAGATATTCAAACCAAATTCCTCTTGCAGCCCAGCACTTTGTGTGGTATGTTCATCAAAAGTTTACTCAAAACTTTTTTCTCCATAATCGTTGTACTTATACTTATAATTCACGGAACCCGAATTACTTCCTATTCCAATGCCAATTTCCACTTCACCAAAATCGCCACCTGCAATGTCTTTAGTCGGTTTTATCTTATCTTTTCTTACAAATAATTTGATTCAATATTGAATCAAATTTAGTCTTATTTTCTAGTAAAACTTTTTGATATCCAAATGAAGGGTGATCATTATTTCTTATTTGTTTCCAATATTTTTCATTATAAACACCATTTATTTCATCTCCTCCAAATAAAGAAAATTTATGAATTTCTTGGTTATAAGTACTGTCATCCATAATTGGATATAAATCAATATTATTAGGGGTAAAAAATAATTCTTCTTGATGATTATTTATAAAAATAATAGCGTCAAAATCATCACTTTTGATTATTTTTTTCTGAAAATCACGTTCACTAATATTTAATGAACATTTATAAGATTTTAATGAAATTACTGTTTTTGAATTACACCCTATAAAGATTAAAAAGGTAAATAAAATTAAATATTTCATAATTAACGATTAAAAATTGAAAAAGTATTTATCATATATTCAAGAAGTGGTCTTGGGTTAGTATTATTATTAAGTAAATTAATAGGACCATTACTTGTATTATATTGAGACCTTAAAGGAGCTCCTAAAGAATCTCTTAATTGATTTTCAAAATAAGTAGCCCTCCACTCTCTATTATAAAGACCATCTGTTTTATTTCTTCCAAGTAGACCGAAATTAGAATCTAAACCATGAAATAATTCATGACCAAGATTTGTTGTAGGGTTAAAATTTAAACCTTTCTTAGTCATCAAAGAACCTATAGCTTCATTTGTGGGGGACCAGTAAATTGTACCTCCAGAACCTATTGAATTTAATATGTTAGTTGATAGTATAACATCTCTGTTACTTTTGCCCATATATTCCCAAAAAGAAGCATTTGCCATATTATTAGCGGGGTTTTGATTTTGCTATCCTATAATTTTTAATAATATAATACTTAAAATAAAAGGGAAGAAAACCCAAAATATTTGCCAGCTTATTTTAAGCTGTTTTGTTATGAAAGATATTATTATCTGAACCAACCCTATTATACAGATTATGAAAAACAAATAAGTTGGCCAAGCTTCCTGTGCAAACATTCTTATGTTTAGAATAATACCTACAATCAAAAACAATAATCCCGAATATCTAAGAATTGAATTTTTTCTTTTCATAATCTACGCTTTAAAATTTGACTTCTTTATCTACAGGAGTTAAATCTTTACTATTGCCACTTGCATCAATTTTCTTTTCCATAGGTGGAAATAATGCCGTAGGAGTATCTCCCGTAGCAGCAGGGTTACTTCCGTGTATTAGGTATGAATCTCCAGTAGCTTCATTTGTAATAAAAAATTCATAGGCAGGAAAACCATCGCTTTGTCCTGTTATACTATAATCAAATGTCCCACCTTTAGTTTCTGTTATAGATATACTTACCTCATAATTAATAGCAGGTGCACCAGTAACTAATTTGTTTCCAGCATCTACTTCCATACCGATAGTAGTACTTTTATTATCCATTGTTGATGGAGTATATGTAGGAGTTGGTCCTGCTTTACCTTCCGTAGAAGTTGCAGTCACTTTTCCATTTTTATCATAACCTATTGTACCGCTTGCTCTATTACTTATGGTAGTAGCTTTTTTATTGCCAAAATCTACTCTCACTTTTTGCTCAGTTCTATAAGCATTTGTATTTACTTGATAAGAATTTCTGTTATCTCCTGCAAAAGATGTTGTTTTTGAGAAAGGATTTGGATTAGAAAGAGTTTTGTTTGGAATGAAAGCTCGACCAGTAACAATATAAGGTTCTAGACCTTCAAGTTCTCTTGCATCGATGACTCTATTTCCACTAAATACATAAGGAGACCACGTATTATATTTTTCTGTAAGTGGGTCTACGTTGAAAAATCGTCCAATATCGGGCATATAATTTCTCCATTTGAAGCTGTCCCAGTTTAATCCCAGTTCTTCCTGACGTTCCTGACCTTGGAACTTATACTTATAATTGCTTACGTAAAAAAACGGGGTGTTTTGCTTTTGTTTATGGTCTGCCATAAAAATATCCGGCATTGGTTTATGTACCACTGTAA
>NZ_KB908310.1 GCF_000382425.1 Empedobacter brevis NBRC 14943 = ATCC 43319 | reverse complement strand
TTTCTGAAATGGTTTGCATTGGCAAAGAAATTACCGAAGAACTGGAATGTCAACCTGCCCGATTTTACATCAAACGCTACATTCGCTACAAATATGCCGCTAAAAACCGAGAAGGCGTTGTAATTGGCGAGCTTCCCGAGCGCGTAATTGACAAAGGCATCCCTGGTGCCGGACTTTTATCGATGATTTTGACCGACAAATATGTAGATCATTTACCATTGTATCGTCAAAAACAGCGATTTTCGAGAGAAAACATCCAAATAGCTTCATCCACTATTGAAGGTTGGACCAAAGAAGCGCTCAATAAACTGGAACCGCTTTATGAACAGTTGGTTTTCGATACCAAATCAAATGGCTATTTACAGGTTGATGAAAGTCCGATAAAAGTGTTGGACAGCGACAAAAAAGGCGCTACCCACCAAGGTTATTATTGGGTATATCACGCGCCGCTTGAAGGCACCGTGTTGTTCGATTACAGTGCAACGCGCGGCAGCAGTGCGCCTTTACCTATTTTAAAAGATTTTATTGGTTACCTACAAACCGATGGCTACGCTGTATACGAAAAATACGCTCGAAAAAACGGTGTTACGCACTTGGCTTGCTGGGCGCATGCCCGCCGTGAGTTTGAAAAAGCATTAGATAACGACAAACCCAGAGCCGAAAAAGCCTTGTTGCTTATCCAAAAATTATACGCGGTAGAACGCAAAGCTAAAGAAGAAAATCTTACGGCAGAAGCAATCAAAGATTTACGATTATCCCATTCTCTTGAAACCATCAACAAACTTGGAAAATGGATTTTTGAAGAGATTAAAAACACCCTTCCTAAAAGTCAAATCGGCAAAGCGATGGCTTACGCTTACGCTAGATGGGATGCGTTGTCTGCCTATTTATACGATGGAAATTTGCAAATCGACAATAATTTGGTAGAAAACGCCATTCGTCCGTTAGCCCTTGGCCGAAAAAATTATCTCTTCGCCGGAAGCCATGATGCAGCCCAACGCGCCGCGATGATTTATTCGTTTTTTGCCATCTGTAAAAAACACGAAGTTAATCCGTACAACTGGCTTAAATATACTTTGGAAAACATCCAATCCATCAACCACAAAAATTTAAAAGACCTCTACCCGCAGAATTATAAAAAAATAGATGAACTAGCAAAGATGTAGTTGGTCGGGGGGATACAGATTACCGATTATTTACTTGGGAATATAATTAAGCAATATTTCTCATCACTCCAAGAATGAACAATGCAAAAAAACAAGAAAAGTTATGGGAAAGCAACCCCAAACTACAAACAAATCTTTACCGATATTCTCAATAAAAAGTTGCCGGAAAAGAAAGAAGCTTGTGAAAATTTGCTGAATAAGAAAGAGCTTTCTACAATAGACATCATCCACCTGAACAACAAAATCTTCGGAATTACCGATAAAGCAATGGAGAACGAAAACCAAAAACACCGTTCTTACAGCAAATCCGACATTCTGCAAATGCTGGATTATCAGAAAAAATACAAGCTCAACAATAGCCAATTAGCAATACATTTCAAGCTCAGCAGAAATACTGTAACTAAGTGGAAGAAGATGTTTTTGTGATAAATACAACTCCAGATTGATGTACTTGCATAGCAAAAAAGTGCTGTATCACTATGATGCAGCACTTTTTCTTTTAATCAGAAACTATTTCAGATGCGAACGCAACATCCAGGCGGTTGTTTCGTGCTGTTCCATTAGCGTAGTTAGATAGTCACTTGTACCGTAGGCAACTTTCACTTCATCATCCAGTTTCACAAGGCTTTCTCTTAGGTAGAGAATAATCGCATCGTGGTCGGCAAGCAACTCTTTAATATAGCTCAAACTATCATTTTTGCCTTCTCGTTCTTCAGATAAATGTGTTAACTGCAAAAATTGTTTCATTGTAGCAGGTGCGTAATGACCAATTTTTCTCAGTCGCTCTGCCACTTCATCAATTACATCTTCCAGTTCGGTATATAGCTGTTCAAAATAAACGTGTACCGTATGAAAGTCTGGACCTTCAATGTTCCAATGTGCATTTCTGGTTTTTAAATACAAAAGAAACTCATCCGCTAAAAGCGGTTCTAAAATTTCTGCTATAATTTCTGTCTGTTTTGGTGTCAAACCGATATTTGCTCCCATATTTTTTTAAATTTTGTTTATATAAAATTACAGAAAAAAGAAATAACCTCGATATGAAGGCATTAAAAACGCATTATTTATACTTATTCTAAATTGGTTTGAAGCCAATAAATCAGATTATATTATTTCGTATTTTCACTTATCAAAAATTAGAAATAATGAAAGTAGCCTTATTCGTCCCCTGTTATATCGATTTGATTTATCCCGAGGTTGCTATTGCCACACTGGAACTACTCGAAAAATACAATATCGAAGTTATCGTCCCCTTAAACCAAACCTGTTGCGGACAGCCCACCGCCAATGAAGGCGATCAGGAAAATTCAGCGAAAATCGAAAAGGCTTTTGCGGAGAATTTCCAGGATCTGGACGTGGATTACATTGTTGGTCCGGCGGGAAGCTGCGTAAAGCAGATCCGGCAGCATTTTGATGCCATTCCGCAAACCGAAAAGGTAACGGCCATGCGTGCAAAAACCATCGAGTTGGTGCAGTTTTTTACCGATGTGCTGAAGATCACCGATTTTTCAAACATCTCTTTTCCGCATACCATTGCCATTCACAACAGTTGCAGCTCCATCCGTGGTCTGCACATTACCTCCCGTTCCGAATGGATGGAGCCCCGTTATAACAAAACCGAAGAGCTTTTAAATTCGATAAAGGATATTACCATCAAGCATATCGACCGACCGGATGAATGCTGTGGTTTTGGCGGAACATTTTGCGTAACGGATGAAGCCGTCAGTGCAAAAATGGGACAGGATAAGGTTTCAGACTATGTCCGTAACGGAATTGAATATGTTGTTTCTCCGGATATGTCCTGCCTGATGCACCAAAAGGGAGTTTCAGATAAGGAAAAAACCAATCTGAAATTTTTGCACGTGGCGCAGATATTGAACAACGGTCCTTTTTAACGGTAAAACTTTACAAAAATGAAAAAAGTAAATGTAGAAAAAAATGCCGCAGAATTTATTTATCAGGATGATATCCACGTAACCGAGCACGATAAAAACCTGTGGAATGCACGGCAAAAAAGAGATACCGCCGCCGCACAGATCCCCGAATGGGAGGAACTGCGTAATTTGGCTTCGGCTATCAAAGAGCATACGCTGACCCATTTGGATCAATACCTGGAGCAGTTTGTAACCAATGCCGAAAAACGCGGAATTAAAGTACATTTTGCCAATGATGCTGCCGAGCACAATGCGATAGCCTATGAGATTTTGAGCAGCCACCGGGTGAAAAATATCATCAAAAGCAAATCCATGCTGCAGGAAGAATGTGGTATGACACCCTTTCTGGAAGAAAAAGGAATTGGCGTGCTGGA
This sequence comes from Empedobacter brevis NBRC 14943 = ATCC 43319, assembly GCF_000382425.1. Taxonomy (GTDB): domain Bacteria; phylum Bacteroidota; class Bacteroidia; order Flavobacteriales; family Weeksellaceae; genus Empedobacter; species Empedobacter brevis. The sequence goes on along the minus strand of NZ_KB908310.1, from coordinate 3,900 downwards.
AACCGATCTGGGCGAACGCATACAGCAGCTATCGGAGCAGATACCCAGTCATATTGTGATGCCTGCCATCCATCAGACCAAAGAGGATATTGCAAAGCTGTTTGCCGAAAAAATAGGTACTGATCCCAATAATACCGACCCGGCTTCACTGAATACCGCAATGCGCAACAATGCCCGACCCAAATTTTTGCTTGCCGATGCCGGCATGACGGGCGGAAACTTTGCCATTGCCGAAACGGGAACTTTTGTGGTCTGCACCAATGAAGGGAATGCTGATCTTACCGCAAGTTTACCACCATTACATATTGCCAGTATCGGTATCGAAAAGATCCTGCCCAAGGCAGAAGATTTGGGTGTTTTTATACGTATATTATCCCGAAGTGCGTTGGGAACACCTGCAACGCAATACACCTCACATTTTACAGGTCCGCGTGAAGGAGCAGAAATGCACATCATCCTGACCGACAACGGCAGAAGCAAGCGATTGGCGATGGACGAGTTCTGGAAATCATTGAAATGTATCCGCTGCGGAGCATGTATGAACACCTGTCCGGTATACCGACGCAGTAGCGGACTGGCGTATGGCGCAACATATTCAGGTCCGATCGGGATCATCATCGACCCTACATTCGATGCCAAAAAGTATTCCGAATTACCGTTCCACTCGTCTTTATGCGGTTCCTGCAGCGAGGTTTGCCCGGTTCATATCAATATTGCCGAACAGATCATGGACTGGCGCAAGGTGATGATGAAAAACAAAGAGGTGGATTTTAGCCGCAGAATGGCTTTCAAAGCTGTCGGCGTGATGCTGGGACATCCGAAATTATTCCGGGCGGTTGAAAAAGTCGCCTACAACGCTATTAATATCCTGCCGGAAGCGATCACGGAAAATAAAACATTAGACCCCTGGGCGGCACATCGCAAATTGCCCGATGTGAAGAAAGAAACCTTTAGGGAGTGGTACATCAAAAACAGAAAAAACAATGAGCAGTAAAGAAGATTTTTTGCAGTCTATAAGAGCAGGATTAGCGAAACGAACACCAACAGCTTATCCCTATATCCCGACATTTGAGCAAGCGGGTATTGACTTAAAAGCTGTTTTTGAAAAGAATTTAAAGTTGGCAGCGGTTGATTTTTACGATGTTTCTTCGGTTGAAGAAGCCCAAAAAATAATGCAGGAACGATTGCCCGATGTCAAGGTCGTTTGTTCGGCAACCGATGAATGGGAAGGGAATAAAGATATCGATGCGGTGGAGCAACCTCGCGATCTGGACGATGTGGGTTTAGGTGTTTTCCGAGCCGAACTTGGTGTTGCCGAAATGGGTATGATATGGGTAACGGAAAAATCGCTGAAAGTAAATGCACTCGGTTATTTATCCCAGCATTTGGCGGTTTTGCTGGATCCTGCGGAGATTACCGAAAATATGCATACCGCATACCAAAGACCCGGGTTGCTCGATGCCAATTATGGTTGTTTCGTGATGGGACCATCAGCTACGGCAGATATCGGTGCCGTTTTGGTGAGAGGTGCGCAAGGTGCAAAAAGTCTGACGCTTTTCTTCTTGAAAACAAAAGATGATGAGACAGGAAAATAGAACGTAAGGTTCATAAAAGCAATGAATTATGGTTGAGTGTTTCTCGCAAAAAACACAAGAAGAATTAAAATATTATGTTTATCTTTTAATAGACCCAAGAGACGATAAGATATTTTATGTTGGAAAAGGGTATGGAAATCGTGTTTTTTATCATATTAATGAAGCGATATTTAATCCAAGCGAAACTGAAAAATTAGAGATTATAAGAGCCATAAAACAAGAAAACCTAAAAGTAAATCACTTTATAGTTCGGCACGGATTAGAAGAGAATGAAGCGTTAATAGTTGAATCTGTCTTAATTGATTTTTTAACTTTTAAGGATTTTGCAGAAGTTGCGAAAATTTCAAATATTGCAGCAGGTCATTATTCGTTTAACCAAGGGATTAAAACAGTGGATGAATGTGAGTTGCTTTACAATTGTGAAGAATTAAAAATAGAAAATATTCAACATAACGTTTTAGTAATCAACATTAACAAAACATACGATAATAAACGAAAAAAGAAAAATGAGAACCCAATTTATGACAGACCAAATATTTATGAAGCTACCAGAGGTTGGTGGGTTTTAGACAAAAAAAGAGCAGAAAATTCAGATTTTGTTTTAGCAGAATATAGGGGCGTAATAAGAGCGGTGTTTAAACCAGAAAGATGGGTACAGGATATTGAAAATAGAGGGGTGAAAAGATGGGGGTTTGAAGGTTCGGAAATTACTTCAAAAGAAATTCTTGATATATACATAAATAAAGAAGTTCCTAAAATTAGAGGAATGGCAAATCCAATTCGTTATTTTGAAATAATTAAAAATGCGACTAAAATGAGTTAAGGTATAAATGAGAAACTAAATGAGGTACACAAAAGACAACTTTCCGGAAATAACCTCAAAGCCCAAATGGTTCTGGACATGATTTCTCCGTGTCGTATTTTCATTGCTATCGTTTTAATTGCATTTACTTTTTACGCCATTCCCGTTTTATTTTACATAGAAGAAAAAATTTATGGGGCGGGGTCTTTCGTTTTTTTTGTGTTTTACTATCCGTTTATCCTTTGGATGACGTTGCTTGTTCTCAAAGCTATAAAACGCAACAAGCCAAAATCTGTCAGAGAAATTACTGTTGACCGCTGTGGTATTCATTATGAAAAGTCAGACGGCGGGACCCAATCACTATTGTATACACAATTGGAAAAAACACAACCACCAATCGTCTCTGATGTTTTTACAAAAACCATCGGACGATATGGACCGACGGTTTGTATCCCCCCTACGAACCCCATATTGCGTTAAATAAAAAGCTGATTTAATTTTGTAGCATGACAATACAAGACAACACAACAGAACTCAAAGGTTGGCTATGATAGCCCATTGGCAACAAAGTGGAAAAAGTAAACGCGCTTATTGCAAAGAAAACGGAATTAACGAAGCTGTTTTTTATTATTGGTTAGAACGAAGCAATGAAAACAAATCTAAAACGGGGAAATTCATTGCCATCGAAGAAGAAACTTCGCAAGATGAGATAGAGTTAATTTATCCCAACGGCGTGCGACTCAAAGTAGTCAATAATTTGGCACTTTTATCGCAATTAATCAAGCTTTACTAAGGTGTTTTCGCTTGGTTCTTCGCACCGATTTTACTTGTACGACGGTTATTGCGATATGCGAAAATCGTTTGATGGGCTTTGTGGATTGGTTAGTTCGGTGATGCAACGGCAAGCCACAAGTGGTGAGGTTTTTGTGTTTTTAAACCGAAATCGCACTCATATAAAACTGTTGCATTGGGAAAATGGCGGATTTGTGCTGTATTACAAACGTTTGGAACAAGGTACTTTTCCGATTCCAAAAACTCAGAAAAATGAACTGAGTTGGAGCCATCTTATTTTGATGATTGAAGGCATTCAAGTAATAAAAAGTATTCAAAAAAAGCGATTTTCATTACCTTAAAATCAGCTTACTTTCTTGCACAAAAGCTTTAAAAATGGTACTTTTACAGTATGAAAAACGAACTAGAAAACCTGTCAAAACAAGCGCTTTTAGAGCTGCTTTCTAGTCGTGATTCTGAGATAAATTCGCTTTCTCAAAACAACTCCCAAAAAGACCAAAAGATAAATTCCCTTGCGCAGGAAAAAGATGCTCTTTCGCAGGAAAATGATTCCCTTTCTCAGGAAAATGATTCCCTTTCTCAGGAAAATGATTCCCTTTTAAAAGAGCGCGAATATCTAAAAGCTCAAATTGAGATGTACAAACGTATGCAATTTGGTCAAAAGCGTGAGCGTTTTGAAGGAAATCCCGATCAAATGGCACTTCCGTTTGA
>NZ_KB908309.1 GCF_000382425.1 Empedobacter brevis NBRC 14943 = ATCC 43319 | reverse complement strand
TTAATCGAAAATAAATCCATCATTGTAGGTGTTCGATAAATCCCATTTTCATAGTATAAATTGCTGTCGAACACTATGTTTACAAATTCTCTTTTCTGTAATGTATTAGCTTTTGAATAAACAAACTTCATATCTGTTAATTGATTCAGATTCTTTTCTAAGATTTTAAAAGCAACTTGTTGATCAGTACTATATCGCTCTATTGACCCTTTAAGAGTTATAATTTCATCATTGTAACTAGAAAACCAACGTTGATACGTATCCTTGCTTACTTCGTTTTTAATCCATTTTTCTTCTACCGAAAATAATTTCTCTTGAACTGCTAGTAATTGATTTTGTTTTTCAACAACCTTTTTTCTATTGTTTGACAACTCGATTTCAAGTGTTTTACTTGTTTCAGATTTAATTTTATTGAGTTGAACAGATGATAAACTCATTAATTCACAAATTTGAAGAAGTTGATTATGAGCTTTTATTGCACTAATGTTGTTGTGTCGTGAATGTCTGCATTTATAATAGTAAAAATAGTTTCCTGATTTCCCTCTCGACGGTGCTCCTGATAATGGTGTTCCACAATGACATTTTAATATACTGCGTAATGGAAGTTCATCATCTATGACTACACGCTGTTTACTTGGATTTTTAAATTTTTCTTGAACCATCATCCATGAAGTTTTATCGATGATTGGTTCATGTATCGCATCAAATAATCCCCCGGGATAATTTTTATAAGCTTCCACTTTTAATAATCCTGCATAAACAGGATTTTTAAGAACACGTTCAATTGCCATATTTCCTTTGGTGGTGAAACCAAGATTTCTAGCTTCTTCTTTTATCAAATAAAGTGGCGTGTTTTTAAGAAATGCATCATAAATATGGCGGACAATTTTAGCTTCTGTTTCTTCTACAATTAGTTTTCGTTCTTTTCGTTCTCCAATTTTTCTGTAGCCAAATGGAGCATTTTTAAATACAAATCGTCCTTCTTTTGCTTTAGCAGTATATATACCGCCTTTTACTTTTATACTTCTATTAATATTGTCTTCTTCAGCTAGAAGTAATTGTAATCCTGCTCTAAAAAAACTACCAGGCGTGTCGTAATCGAAGATTATTCCCTCTGTAACGCTTACAACTTGAATGTTGTATTTTTTCTGAAGTAATTTCACCATACTCATCGCTTCACCTGCATCGCGACTAAAACGATCCAATTGGTCGACAAGAAGATAATCAACAGTTTTGTAATGTTTCTTAATAAAGTCTTTGAGTTTAATAAAATCTGGACGATCAAATGTTCGAGCACTTTTACCACGATCAATAAAAGTGTCTATTAATTTAACTTCATTAAATTCTAACCATTGATCAGTATAAAGTTCTTGTCGTTCTATTGAACCATTACTCTGTCCGAGCTGACTAAACCTAAGGTATCTTATTGCTCTTTTCATAGTATTCCTTTAAAGTGGTAGATAAAATGATCTCTATAATCAAATTTACAACTTTTTCTTCCTTCTTAGCTTGTCTTTTTTGATTTACATCGATATTATCTTTTTGATTATCAGATATTTTTAAATATTCATCACCTTTCTTCATCATCTTACTCTTTAATATTCATAAAGTTTTAAACATTTGAATCGTTTAATAAAAAGTAGTTCTAAATGGTGAAGTAGCTATAAATAGGCATTTATTGGAGCTATATGTCAGGTATTGGTTTTGATTAATTAAGGAATTAATCAAGAGGTTAGTTTTGTAATCTGGAGAGGTCTTACAAAAAAATAGTAGACTAGCTAAAATGTATTTTTTGATGTATCTTGTTCGACAAAACATACTTTTTTTTCGAACCATTGTCGAAGGAAACTCGAACAAACCCCAAAGAAATAGATGATAAAATAAGAAGTATACCTTGTTGTGTAAAACAAAAAAACTCGCTTATAACAATTAGCTAGATCATATATTTTAATCCGAATTATTGAGTTGCACATTAGTATCCTTTCTTCATTTTTCTAATAATTATTTTTTAAATAACTACATACTAAATTGATTCGTATATTTACTCTTATATATTATTACAAATGTTTTCAAAGGAATCAATTATTAAATACTGTAATGCTATCATTAATTACATTGAAAAAATTAAATCTCATTTTGAAAAAAAAGAAGAAGAGAAAGAAATGCATTTTTCTCATCTTAACGCTGTTCACTTAGAAAATGAAGAGATACAAAACTATACAGATAAACTAAGTTGGGGTATTAATAATAATGAAGTTAAAAATATTGCTATAACTGGTTCTTATGGTACTGGAAAAAGTAGTATTATTAAATCCTTTGTGAAAAATAAAAATTTAATGGATATTTCACTTACTATATCCTTCGCAAATTTTGAAAACAATGAAGAATTAATCAAAAAAGAAGAGATTGAATTTAATATCGTAAATCAAATTATATACTCTGAAAAACATGGAAAATTAAATAATTCAAGGTTCAAAAGAATAGCAAATAAATCATGGAATCATAAATTTTGGTCTATTTTTTTTATAGTAGTTTACTTATATACGATTATCAATATATTTTTTCCTTCAATAAATGGAAAACTTTCAATTTTTCCGTATTGGGAGTATCAAAAAAATATTTATGTAATTATATTCATTATTCAAACTTTTATAGTTTTATATAGGTTGTATGATGATGTAATAAATTTTAGAATTACTAAAATATCTCCTACAGACATTGAAATTACAAATGATAATAAAGAATCAAATGAATCTATTTTAAGCAAATATTATGACGAAATCTTAAACTTTTTTTTAAATTCTAAAGTAGAAATAGTTTTTATTGAAGATTTAGATCGTTTTAATGGATCACTATCAATATTTACTCATCTTCGACAAATTAATGAGCAGCTAAATAATTCAAAAGATCTTAAGCATAAAAAAATAACTTTTGTATACGCTGTAAAAGATGATCTGCTAGACGATGAACATAAAAAAACAAAATTCTTTGATTTAATAATACCAATACTTCCATTTATTAATTCTAATACATCTCGTGAGTTTATTACAAAAAAAATATCCGAATTAGAAGGTGATTTGTTAAATAATAATAAACTTAAAAACATAATAAAAGAAGTTTCACCATATATAAATGATACACGTACAGCCATAAATCTTATTAATGAATTTATAGTTTTCAAACAACAATATATAAGTAACTGGGAGAAGAATAACCAGAACATTACTCCAATTGCAACTAAATTACCTTTGGATAAAATTTTTGGGATTATTGTTTACAAAAACTTATATACATATGATTATGTAAATCTATTGTACAATAATTTTGAAAGCATTGTATACTCTATTTTTTATAATAAGGATGAATTTATTAAAAATAGTATATCAAATAAGACTAAAAGAATAGAAGAGATTGAAAAAGAAATATCCGAATTAGAAGCTATTTATATACCTGATATTGAAAGTCTAAATAAGATTATGATAAACTCATTTATTTTATTATTAAATGCTAATTATAATGACTTAATAAATATTAAAATAAACCGTGATAATATTAATTTAGAAAATCTTCATAAAAATGAAAATTTTCAAACATTAAAAGATGATATTAAAATAAAACAAAATGGATATAATAATTTTGAAAGAACTACTATAACATTTGAAAGCATAAAAAAGAAATCAGGATTAAATTATCAAAAAGAATATGAAAATATAAAGAAAAAAAGCGAAAATGAAATAGAAAAACTTCAAAAAGAAAAAAATGAGTTAAATAAATCAATTGGAATTGTTAAGTCTAAATCAGTTAGCGAACTTATTAATAGATATTCAAATGAGAATTTATCAAAATATACTAAAGTTAATGAAATTACTGAAAATGATGAAGATGCTAATAACAAAATAATATTACATAAGAATCAACTACTTTTTTTCTTAATTAAATATGGTTATATCAATGAACAATATCTAAATTATATCTCTCATAAACATGAGGGATTATTAGATTTTAATGATTTAAAATTCAGAAATAAAATCTTAGATAATGTTAATCCAGAGTTCAACTATGAAATTAAAAATATAAATGATTTTATGGAAGATTTATCTCCTAGTCATTTTAATTCTAGAGCAATATTTAATTATTTAATCCTTGATTTCTTAATAAAAAACTCAAATAAATTTGAGTATGAGTATAGTTTATTTTATTCTAATTTATTATCTGACGAAGAATTTCAAAAAGATTTTATTGCTGGCGCATTTAGTTCTTTAAGTCAAGAAAATAGATTTAAATTTTATTATAAATTAATTGAGAGTGAGTCATTTTGGAAAAATTTGGAAAATCAAAATGAAATCATCAATGCTATAATTATCAGTATAATTAAAGAAAAAGAAAATCAACGGAATAAACTCTTAATTAAATTAAATATTGAAAAAAAATTGATAGAATATTTAAAATATAATGAAGAAATTCTAAAAGAGGCTACTAAAGAAGATATCAATTCTTTAAATATGAATGTTTCATATAAAATAACAGATTTAAATCATTTTATTGATGATGATACTCAAAGATATATTTATGAAAATAATATGTATTATATTAATGAATCTAATTTGGAAGTAATTAATTCAAAAATCACACAAAAAAATATAAAAGATTGGAAATTATCTAATTTATGGAATTTTAGTGTTGAACCTTTAGATGATTATATATATGAAAATATTAAAGAGTTTTTAGAAAATATATACTTTTCTAATGTGACAGAAGAAGATGGTAATGGAATATCAATATTAAACAGGATTCTTACAAATGAAAACATTGATTCAGATTACACTAAAAGATATATTAAGGATATTAAGTTTCAAATAGATTTATATGATATTGATTTCTCAGTCATTGATTTTGATGATAATTTATTTAAACCACTTTTAGAATTTAATAGAGTTAAACCAAGTTGGAATAATGTTAAGATCATATATTCACGCACTCAATTAACAGATGAGTTATTGTCATTTATCAATTTGAATAAAAATGAAATAGAGAATGATCAAGATTTATCAATTGAAAATGATGAAGAATTAATAGCTTCATTAATAAAATCTGATAAAATAGAAGATTTTAGAATTTTTGATGCTACCGATATTAAATTTGATGAAATCGAAGATTATATTGATTATATAAAGTTCATTGAATATATTATTACTACAAATAGAATTGATTTAAACACAGAAGTTTTTAATATAATAAATGAAGAAAATAAACTTCACTTTATCAATAATTACATCAGACAAGATTTAGATTTAAATGAATTAGAAATCGATAAATATACTTATTCAAGATTAATAAAGGAAAGTGAACAGGAAATAGCAACTTTTCTAGTAAAATTGATTTTAAATGATTTTGATAAAATTGATTTTGAAGAAGAAAGAATTGTTTCAATGTTAATAGAATATATAAACGAGAATAATATAAATGTTGACTTCAATATTTTAGATTATCTTTTATCACATATTGATGAAGAAAATATAAAAATAGATTTAATTTCAATAAAATTTAGATTATGTCCACATTTAGCAGAAGATGATGTAATTACTTTATTAAAGCATACTGATACTTTTAGAAATATAGAAGAAAAACAAAATTATAAAATTGAATTAAACGAAGTTAATAATGAAATTCTTAACTATTTAAAATCTAAAAAAATTATTAAGCATCACTTTGTAAATCATACAGAAAATAAATATACAATTACATTTTAGTTAATTATTGACCAATTTTTAATCTTATGTTAAAAAAGTGTGTTAATTACCGATGATATTATTTCACGAAACTAATATAGTTAAGTTTCGTGAAATAACTCTATATATCTGCATTTCATATAAATAAGAAATATATAAATAGAAAAGAGATTTTTACCTTTTCTATTACTTTTTTATGAAATACTAATCTATTAATTCTTTTAGACTAATATCTAAAGCGTTACAAATTTTTAATAGAGTAGAAAATAAAAAATCTTCCTTACCATTTTCTATATCACTGATTTTTGATCTATCAAATTTTGGAATTTTTTCAGCCACTTGCTTTTGAGTAAGTCCCTTCTCTTTTCTCTTTTTCTTTATTTTTTCGCCGATTATCTTATAATAAGTTGTATAATTTTCTTTCATTGTAAAAAAAATAATTGTGGTTTTATTGCCACATTAAATATTATTACTATATTTGTATAAGCGAATTGATAATTAGACTTTAATAGTCATAATTAAACGATGAATCTCGAATCGAAACGACCAATTTTACCTCGAGAGTATCGTGGAATCGCTCCATGTCTCAAAAGTTTTGTACTTTCGCATACGGCATGGGCGGTTTTCACATATGCTTTAGGGGTAACTTTTAAACTTTCGAGTTTTTAAGATGGGTTTGGTCGCCCACGATACTAAAGTGTGAAGCCGCCTTGCTTTTTTGCAAGTAATTCTTCATACCTGAGAAGCATCGTTCCATAAAACCCAATACAAAATGAGAACGAAACAATTTCCATTCATCCGTAAAAAACCACCAGACAAAGTCTGTTGGCTTACTACTTCTTTTTAAAGAAAAATACTCCGTATTTATAACATTTTAAAACACGGATCGTAAAGCAAAGGGCTATCCTTTCTTTACACGCCCTCTATCAGAGCCTCAGTATTGAGACTTTGACAGTATTTGTTTTACCTTTTTTATTCGCACATTAAAAGTAAAGCGTTTCATGTCATTTTCCAAATTTATTGGGCTCTGCTACCTATTTTAAGTTGTAAGCAATGAGTATAGTTGAAAATGACTATGATTCATTTAGAATGATAAAAACTTAAAATAAATCAAAACTATTATAGTAAAACCCTTTATTATGCTAGAAAAAGAATTTGAATTATTAAAAAAAGGTAATTCTACTGCTTTGGAACGTATTTATATCAGATATCATAAACGAATATTTTGGTTTGGTAAACAATTAATTAAGGATGAATTTGTAGTGGAGTCTTTGTTACAAGATGTGTTTCTGAAACTTTGGGAATATCGAGAGAAGATGGAATCCCCTGATCATATCTTTTTCTTTTTGAGATTTGTAATGAAATACAGTTGCTATTCGCATTATGCTAAACCGAAGAATAAGTTTTTTAGAACTGTGAATTCGTTAGAGGATTATGAGAATTATCAAAGTTATTTGGCTGGTTATGATTCCACTGATGTTATAGAAAATCTGAACGAACAAGAAATACAACAGCACTATTTTGATGAAATTATAAAAGTATTACCCTTATTAAGTACTGAAAGAAAACATTTGATAGAACTCTGTTTAAAACATGGATTTCAGTACAAAGTGATTGCTCATTCAATGGGAAGAGGAATCACTGAAACAAGTAATGAAATTAAACGTGCTATTGATGACCTTAAGAATATTTTAAGTCATCAAGATAAGTTAATTATTAAAACCAAAACAGTCTCTACTGCAGAGAAACAAGATCAAATAAGCGAAACACAATCGCTGATTTTACAACTTCGATGCGAGCATAAACAATCTTTTGCAAACATCGCAGAAGAATTACAATTGTCACAGAAAGAAGTACACAATGAGTTTATAGTCGCCTATAAATTTACCCAACAAAATAAAGTTCAATCCCTAAACTATTGATGATGGAGAAATCTACTTTAATACTCACTCGAAAAATACAGTTAATTGTTGATTTACCTACCCAAGAAGAACGTCAAGAGGTTTTGGAAACACTTTACAAATGGAGAAACAGGTGTTATAGAGCCGCCAATTTGATCGTTTCTCATTTGTATATACAAGCGATGGTGAAAGAGTTTTTGTATCTCTCAGAAGGGATTGTACACAAGTTGGTTGATGAAAAGAAAGATGAAGCAGGAATCTTACAACGTTCACGAATAAATACCACTTATCGTGTGATATCAGATCGTTTTAAGGGTGAAATTCCGATGAACATTTTATCGTGTTTAAATAGTAGACTACAGAGTACGTTTAACAAAGATTACCAAGAATATTGGAGAGGAGAAGCTTCTTTAAAAAACTTCAAACGAGATATGGCATTTCCTTTTGGATTGGAAGGTATTAGTAAACTATCTTATCATCCCGAGAAAAAAAGTTTTTGTTTTCGGTTGTTTCAACTTCCATTCAAAACCTATTTAGGAAAAGATTTTACAGGTAACAAAAAACTATTGGAACAAGTAGTAAGTGGTGAAGTTAAACTTTGTACGTCCCAAATAAAAATAGAAAAAGGTAAAATATTTTGGTTAGCTGTTGTTGAAATTGAAAAAGAAAACCATCAATTACAACCCGAAACGATAGCAGAAGCTTCCTTATCATTAGAATATCCATTGGTTGTAAAAGTAGGTAAATCTAGACTTTCCATCGGAACCAAAGAAGAGTTTTTGTATAGAAGATTAGCGATACAAGCGTCCCGTAAACGAATGCAAGCAGGAGTAACCTATGCTAAATCAGGCAAAGGAAGAACGAGAAAACTAAAAGCTCTAGAAAAAATGAGTCAATTAGAACGTAATTATGTGCATAATCGATTACATGTTTACAGTCGAAAGCTAATCGATTTTTGTATCAATAATAAAGCTGGAACACTTATTTTATTGGATCAAGAAGAAAAGATGGAGCTAGCCAAAGAAGAAGAATTTGTATTGAGGAATTGGAGTTATTACGAACTGATGACTAAAATAAAATACAAAGCTGACAAAGCAGGAATTGAGCTTATTATAGCATAAATTATAATTTTTGAGGGCGATTGTACACCCGTAAGGTGAGGTTGATTACGAACACTCACTAAATGTAAACAACATATACAACGGCTTACTTATCGTTCTTTCCCCAATAGATAATAGCAGGATACTCCCAACATGAAGGCAGGATAAAGGCAACATAGTGATAGTAGAATGTATGTTAAATATTTTGTAGTCGTGTGATCTAGAATTTTTTTATTTAAAAAGACAATTCGAAGATTTTTAAAAAAAAACTTGGCTACAACTCCTACGTTAACTTTGGAAATGAATTTAAATAAATGAATTTGAATATTATAAAAATTTTGTTTGTCTATGTTTAACCTTGATTGGGTAGATAATAGAAATTCAAATCTTAAAACACTATAATTTTGAGGGTGATTGTACACCCATAAGGTGAGGTTGGTAATAAACACTCACTAAATGTAAATTACATATACAACGCGTGGGTTCACTTACTTTCATCAATAATTAATAGCAGATACTCTTTGATGTTAAAAGCAAGATAATGAGAACGTATATTTGTCTGAAATTCGTATTTCGGAATTGGAGTTCGTTTACAACAAAGTGAATTTGTGGGAAAACATTTTTCATCTATCTATATTCAACTTAAAATAAAAAATTAATAGAAATTTAATCCTCAAAACACTTTAATTTCATCCGCTATATGTCAGCTTATTAAAGAGTTTTATCGAATAGGTGAAAGCATAACATCTGTTATCCTTTCAATGGCTGTGACAGCCAACTTTACTAAATATTATTGATTATTCACTTTTATAAGTGATTTGATTAAAAAGGACAGATTTTCAATCAAAAGAAATAAAAAGGCAGCTAAGTTTGAAAGGACTCCTGCGCTATAGCCAGCCAAAAGCTTACGGCATAATGAAACAGAAAAACAAAAATAAAGTTATTTTTTTCTGTTTCACCCTTTGGGACTTAATCCGTTTCCTTTTGTCTCTGCACTGTCCTTTCCGATTTACTGCTTTCTTTTTCTCCTTTTTCTTTTGAAAACTAAATCTAAATAAAGATTTAGTTATTTTCAATTTCTTGTATATACATATAGTAAAATGCTTTTACATAAAAGCGTACAATTGTAATTACGTATTGATGTAAATATGTACATACATATAGCAAAATGCTTTTACATAAAAGCATACAATTTTAATAACATTTTTACGTAAGTATGTATAAACTTATTTAATCTTTTGTCTATCTATTTCTCTATTTGTAAAAGAAAATATGTATTAGCAAATGGCATTACATTCATTTGTAAGTACATATTAAGAATGATAAATATTTAGTCGAAAATAAGTTGTGATAATTTGTATTATAAAGTGAAATTAGACCAAAAATTTATTACAAACCTCATTCAAACTACAATCTTACTTTGTTTGATAATTATGATTGACTATTTTTTATTTTGACTTTTAGAAGAAATAGTAGATTAAACAACAGTTTTCAAAACCAATTAGTTTTATTTCAAATTAATTCGTTTTAACCAACAATTTTTTATGATCACAAGATCATGGCAAGTTGTGTTTTGAGGCACTCGAAATGAATTTCGTGCCTCAAAACGACTTGCTCTGCGAGGCTAGAAAATCTTCCGAAGTCAGGATTTTGTATAAATTTATCGGATTTTATTTTATAATTCTTACCATTATAAGTACTACTTTGTTGATTGTATGAAGAAGATTTCCAAAAATAAAAAGATCACCTTTTAATCTTCGAACTACTAATCTTGCATTTTATGCTAAAAGTTTATTTTCAAGTTATTTTTTATCCCAATACTCACAATGCTTATAATTAATTTTATTTCAGTTAATTTCTAACTATATTCTAAATTAGAATTATGAATATTCGTTTACTTTTATGGTCAAAAACGTATATCTAATAATTTATTTATTCCCTTATTTGAAGAATATACTTTGATATTTATATTTAGAAGCTCTTAAGAAGATTGTATTTTTATTGTTTTAAACTATGTAATTAATTTATTTATTAATCTTGATGTTAAAAAAAATCATAATTTTCACATCCACTTCTTCATATTAGCTTGAAGTCTAATATTTTCATTTACAGTAAGCAAACTAATTCTAAAATTTGGAGTTTTCTTAACTTCTTTTAGATGAGGATAAGTCACCCACATTACATTTTGAATAAGATCTTTGTTACCTGAATCAATTTTTTTATTAAAATCTTCAATTACTAAGTTTAAATTATGCTCCATTTCTGTCCTATTCATAGGAGAAGGCATTCCATATTTTTTATTATTCATTTTCGTTATTTGTTTCTGTTTCAAGATCATCTAAGCCATAAAAATTCACACTCATTGCAAGACTTCTAATCATTTCATTAATTGTTATTAAATTAACTCTTTTGTTTGGAGCATATCGAGCCTTTGTAATCTCTTTGCTCAAATACCTCAAGTCTTCTGATAAAATCACTCTTTCATTTATAATATTTTCTCCTAAAATATTTAATTCTCGCTCAAAGTCAATTCTTGAGTCTCTATTACCTTTTATGCTCTTAAACATTATTCGTTAATTATATTATAAACCAATTTTATGTTATTCTTATCAATTCTATGAGATACAGCATTATTTAATGCATGTCTTAAAATATATTGGTATCTTCCCATAATTCTATCTTCATTATAAAAACTACGACTTAAATATTTATCAGATTTTGTAACTTCAATTTTTGACAATGGGTAGCAATATTCGTCTATTAGCTGATTAAATGTTAGACAAAATTTATCATCTAATAATAATTCATTATTTAAATCATCTATTATATCTTGTATAGATGCAATATAATCTTCTTCCAAAAATACTTCTCCTGTAAGAATAACAGATTCTGGAATTGAATTTTGAATTTTTGAATAACATTGATTATATCCAATTTTATTGAGATTGATACTCATATCTAACAAATTTTTCTTGATAGTAAAATGTTTAATTTTGCTTATTTCATCTTCTAATTCTGGATTGTTAATTAAGCAATCTTGTATTAAAATAGGATTGTTAATTGAAATTTTCTTTAAAATGAATCCAGATAATTCCGTCGAAAAATTGGGTGTGTTAGAAATACAAGTTTTAATCAAATGCTCAATAACTAGAGGGGAATAATTTGATAATTCTTCCAAAATATATAAAGTTTTATCTCTGATAAAACTAACAGGATGATTTAAATGCCAAATAATGAAATTAATAATTAGTCCATTTGAGTTGTAATCGTCAAAACTCGAATCAAACCAAGAATATTTCTCTTTTACTTCACTATTAGACCTAACCATAAAATGAAAGTGTTCAGCAATTATTTTATATATCGTTTCAATTTGATTTTTGTTCAGTTTATCTTCTAAAAACCATATAATATCATCGCATATGTCCCAAGATTCATACTCGAATTGTAATATATTTTCTTTTAGATTTTTTATTACTGATTTATCGTTTGGGAAAAGTGATTTTAGTTTTTGTTTAGTTTTTTTATGAGAATTAGAATAATTATTCATCCAAATGCTTATCCTTTCTACCTTGAATGAATTTAGACCTTGATTTATATCCATTTCAATATCCGAGCTTGGATTTGAGTCATTAAATAAATCAAAATTATTTTTTTCTTTTATAGTGTTTTCACTTTTATTTCCAAGATCTTCATTTAGTCCCCAATTAATATTGTGATTTAGCAAATACCCTTGTAATCTTTTAACGTTGCTTATTGTTAGTTCTTTTCCTATTTCAATTAGTAAGCTTCTTCTATCGTCAATAGTAATTAAAGAATTAGAGATTAAGTCTGCAATACTCTCAGTTATTTTATCAATATTATCATCTTCTAGTTTTTCTATTTCATTTAAAATATTTGAAATTTGTCTACCAAAATAAGTTATATATCTAAAGTTATCATCATTGATAGTGAAAACTTCACATAATGCCCACTTCAAATAAGGATCAATTTCGGAATATCTTAGAATTTCTAAAATACCACTTTGTTCTACTATACTTCTCGCTCCTAAGCAATAACCATCTCCAACTCTAGGTGCATCAAACGAACTAATTTCAGCATTTCTAATTAATATTTTCGGAGGAGGTAAAGTTTCAAATTTATAATATTCTAAAGCCTCCTTTAATTTTTCATTTTTAATTAAGGCTCCTATAAAATTTTCTTTATTATCTTGAACATATCTCTGAAATGTCATTTCACCTGATGCATAATCTAAAATTGAAGCAAATTCTTGAAGAATGTTATTATTAGGAACTGATTTTAAATTTTTAAGAGTTGTATTAATTGGTGTTAATTGTGCCTCTTTATACCAGCTTGGTCCCATTGAAGTATTTAGTATTTCTTGAAATGCTGATTCTGATTCGGTTTTAAAATTTAAAATTCCATATACTTCATTAATTTTTAATAATTCTTCTGTTCTTTCCCATCTGTTTTGAACACCATTTATAATATGTTCTTGCCAGAGTTTAATTAATGGCAATATTTTGTTTTTGTCATATTGAATTAATATGAGTGACTGTATTATTTCTTGCAATGATTTTCGATAGCCTTCTGTATATAGTCCTATTTGATTAGGACATTTAAATTTTAAAGTTTCTAAAAATAACTCTAATCGATCATTGTCAAACTCATTAATTAACATTACTAATTTTGTATATAGTAATGGAAAAATTTGTTCAGGTAATTGATAGCTTCTTTCCCAATAACTTCTATAATCAAAAGTAAAATTAATACTTTTAATAATCTCTTGTATTTTTTCAATTATAAAACTTGATTTTTCTATAAGAAGTTCGGATGCTTTATAATAATATGCATTTCCTTCAATAAAATGAATTTCTTCAATTAACTTTAATAAATCTTTTTCCCAGGTATTATGAGACCATTTTTTATGACTTACATTAAATTCATTAGAATTATCAATAAACCCTAAACAATTATACTTTAAACATAGATTTTCATAGTTAAATCTCTCAAAATCAACACCATTTTTATTTCTTATTTCTATTTTTCGGTCAGTTGCTAAATACTCCTCTATAATAGATTTTAGTAACTCAGGTTTAGAGATGTTACTTAATAATGATAATATGATATTTGTAATAGAACTATTATGTTTTTGATAGCCAAAGTTTTCTACTAATAATTCAATATTCTTTGATAAGTTTTTTTCATTTATCTCTGTATAATAATTTGGTAAATTATAGTTATTTAATTCTTTTTTATAGATCAAAAGAGAAGTAGCATAAGTGTAAGCCCAAGTATCATTAATTTTTATCTCAGGAACTTGCATCATTTTTGGAATGTCCATGTTAATACCGAACCGCCTTAATAAATATGCATTATTCCATGCGCAACAATGATCTCTAACAAGTTGAATAGTTTTTTTATTTTGATTTTCCATTGATAGATCATTAGAAGAGTTCGGTATTTTTCTAAGTAAATCTAAATACTTTGAAAATATCATTTGTGAATCTCTTAATTCTTCATGATTAGATGACTCATTGCTGGAAAGGATCAAAGTTTGGGCTTTAAATACAAAGGTTTGAAAGCTAATACCTTCACCATTAAATCCATCATGTACAGATTTCCTATATTCTTTATCAATTGCTTCTTCTAAAATTGTTGCTTCCTCAAAAGCCTTGTTTTCATAAAATTGTTGTAGAAAATGAATAGCATCATTTGCCGATATCAACAACGTTTTTCTTCTTACAATATATTTAATAGCTTCTTTATACTTTTTGTTTGCTATTAATGCTAAAGTCATTTCATGAGCATACTCAATAAATACATTGTTATATCTGAAATCAATTCTTTGGAGTAATAGTAATAGCCTAATTACTTCAGTGGTAAGTCCTAAGTCTATTGATAAACTTATAGTGCTTTTTATGTCAGATACTACCAAATCCGGCTCTATATGATTAAATGCCATTTTATCACCCCAGTTTTGGTTGCAATTTTCAACTGCTTTTTCAGGGGAGTTTGATAATCCGTAGTGGTATAATATATTAGTTAATGAATAGTCAGAATTAGGATTAGTTTCACAGTAATTTACTATTAGATCATTACAGCTTTTCAATAATAACGGAACTTTACCTAATATGAATTCTTTAAATGAGTTGTGATAAATTTCTAATTTGTTATCGTTTTTTATTAAATAACTAATTTTGGGAAATACCGAATAAAATTCATTTTTTATTTCAGGACTAAGAATTTCAAAAAATTCTTTTTCATCAATAGTTTGTCTTAACTGAGATAAAAATAAACATATCCACAATTTGTTTTTGTCTTCATATATTTTGTCCCAAATAGAATTATAATAGTTTCCTATATTACCTCCAATATTGGGAATGTTATCTATCCATTCTTTTAATTCATCTTTATCATTGGAAATTTCAGAATTGTTTACATAATCTATCAAATAACGCATATAAAGGGGATGTCCTTCAGATTTGAGTGCTATTTTTTGAATATCTTCAAATTCTATTATAACCTCTTTTAATTCTTTTTGAATATATTGTTCACATTGACTTATGCTTAAAGGTGAAACAGAAATACTTTGTGTTGTACTAATATTATTTTTGATGTCACTAGGTAAAATCTCTTTTGAAATGCAAGACAGTACTATTTTAATATTTTCAGGAATATTCATTGATAGAATGCCCAAAAAACTATCAATGTTTTTAACTTCATCTAAACCATCAAGAAATAATAATCCTGTTGAATTATTATTAGAGAGATATTCACTTAAACCACTAATATTATAATTTAATGTTTCTATACGTTTTTCAAAAGATTCAGTTGTTTTAGGCGGAATATCTCCGGTTAATGCAATAGAAATAGTTTCTTCTAGCCAACTCAAAAAATATTCTTTTGATATTCTCAAGCTTTTGGGTTTATCATCATTTGGAACTTTAACAAAATATTTTCCTAATATTAATGTATCTTTTTCAGTAGGCGTATAAGATGCAATATTAAAAGTCTTGCCAGTACCAGGATTACCTTCTAGTAAAATCCAGTTTCCAGCTTCTTTTATGCTTTCATCTAATTTATTAAGAACATCATAATTGTAAGTGATATTCTTAATGTCATTGTTTAACTGTCTTGGAATATCATTTATTGATTCCTCTATATGGACTTCAATATTATTTTCTTGTAAAAAGGTTTCAAATTGATTGATTGAAATTGCCCCTAATTTATCATCAAGCTGACTTAAGATAATTCCTATAACTTTTCCGTTTGAAATCACTGGGGAGCCTGAAAGCCCATCATAGTTATAGTTTACATCAATTTCTTGACAATTTAATAAAATGTTGTAATTTTCATCATTTACTATTTGGTTAATAGTGCCATAAATTCTCAATCCTTCGGTTTCTCCCTGATATGGAAATCCAAATGACTCCCAAGTCTCATTAATTCGGATATTTGACTTTATTAATGGTAAATAGACAGTGTTATTATAATCACAGATTAATAGACAAATGTCACTTTGTTCATCAAAAGACAATACATTGCATTTACCAATTTTATTATTATTTAAAATTAATTCAATTTTGTCTTCTTCGATCTTCTCATCTATAATTACATGATAAGCTGTTAAAATGATGTTTGGGGCTATAAAGAATCCTGTTCCTTGTTCATTTTCTTTATATATTATTTTAACTACTGTTTTTTGAATTTGCTGAGGGGTTATTATTCTATTCATTTGAATTAAAGTCTATAGTGAGTGGTAGGTTATTACTTTCTATTATTTTATAATTATATTTTGTTTCAAAATTTTTGTTTTTAAAACATTCTATGGAATCTAATTTGTAATTGAAATAAAGATTTCGGGTAAACTTGGTTTTTCTGCATACTATTCTCGCAATTGTTTCATTATCTGGATGGTTATGAATTAATCCATTTGTTGAAAAAACAAATTTGTTCGAGTCAATATATTTTAGCAACTCGACACTAGTATTGTTTTTACTACCATGATGAGATACTTTTACTAGATCAAATTGCAATGGGAATTCTTCTTGTTTATAGTGTTTTTTTAAACTATTTATAATTACCGTTGGATGCGAATCAGCTAAAAAAAGTAACCTAGTATTCTTAAATTCGATTACAAATGAAATTGAGCTTCCATTTGTTGCTGTATCATCTTCCAAAAAAGGTTCATTTAAAAATTCTTCAATATTAAATGAAGTTCTTGAAGACACATTTTTTTTCTGTAATCGTTTTCTTTCTTTTTCTAATGATAGAATATATTCAAAGGCATCTTCATTAAAATCTGATAAATCTGAATCACTTGAAAACCCTTTTTTAAACAACTCTCTTTTCCAATATTTTTTTAATTCTTTTAGTTTGTCATTATTTGGAGAAAGGATTTTTATATAAATATCTTCTGATATATTAATTTCTAATTCATTATCTGTAGAAATTGCATTCTCATTAAACTCAAAATTCCATAAATGTTGGTATTTATGTATCAATGAGGCTAAAGTAGAGCCTTGTACAGCAGAAATATTTTTTTCAACTGTATTATTCTCTTCTTTTATTGTATAATTAATTTTTAAAGTAGAAAGTGGTTTACCCTTAAATATTAAATTATCATCAATATATTTTATATGTCGAAAGGAATTATGCCAAATGTTAGTAATTTCAATTATTGATTTTTTCTTATTTTCTTCTATGAACTTAATTATGCCCGATATATGATCATTATCAATATGTGTTACAATCAAATGTGAAATTTTTTTATTCTCCTTTGCAAGTGCCAAAAGTTTTGGTTTAATATAGTTCTTGTATGTGTCTACATAACCTCCATCAATTAATATAATAGTATCTTTTATTTCTAAAAGAAATGAATCTCCATTATTTGCTGGATAAATTGTTAGAACCATAATTACTAGTTTTAATATTTAATATATGATGCTTTACATTTTAGTTTAGGTTTAAGGATAATTTTTAATTATCCAATATTGTACTTAATTTCAAAAGTAAGTTTTTTTTGTTTCTCTGGAGGAGTTTCCAATAATTTCTTTTTTGTAATAAGCATATTAACCAAAAATGTTTGCATCGGGGCTTACAGTAACAATTTTTCCTGTATGCGTTATTTCAATTAATGTAATACGCCAAGCCAGCTTTTTAGGTCTAATTGTTGTTTATTAAAACTTCTATAGATTTTCTTTCTGAAAGTTATGTATAAAACTCAAACGCTATCATCCTTTTGAAAAATTTCACAAATGCCATTTGTCTGAGAATTTTTAGCCTTGATTTTCGTGTTATTGTTTTAAGCTACCCCAAAAAGGTAAATTTGATCCTGAACAGATCGCTTAAATATTAAAGGATTACGACCAAGGCACATACAGTATCGAATTGTTTAGAATCCAGGGAATAAGTAGTCTAACATTTTACAAATGGCGTAGTAAATATGGCGCTTTAAAATCCAGTGAATTAAAGCATTTAAAGCAGCTCGAAGAAGAAGCCAAGTATATTATCTAAAAAAAATCTTTAAAATCTTGCTAGAAAAAAGTTTTGATTGAAGAATTACAAAAAAACTACAATAAACACCAGCAGGGCGCGTAGGTTATTAAAAATCAGTCGTAGAAGTTTCATTTATTAAAATTAAGGTTTTATGCTTAACTTGTACTCTCAACTAAGTTAGTATATCTAGTACCTCTCATCCCACAAAAGACAAATGGTACCTTTGGAAGACAAAGAGTTCCATTTTTATTTATTCTTGAATCATATTATTTTCTTCTAAATTTTCTAAAGATAATCTCACATTTATTTCCACAATTATGGTTTTCCGTAATCGATAAAACTATTTTAAATTATCTTTACAGAAAACAAATTGTATTTAGTAGTAAATTTAACGAAATACCTATATAGATGTTTTTTACGAGACCAAATGTGGAGTATTTTCGCAAAATAATAATGTTATAACCAATACTGAAACAAACTTTATTCAGAAAAACAAACTTGAATTAAAATGCTTGATCAATCATTTTCTTATGAAAACTTTAGAATACTTCTAGATGTAGAAAACAGGAAAGGAAGATACCTTGAAGATAAAATATTTTTTGATTCTGATATCTTCAAAAAGTCACGAGAAATTTCTGATTTAATAATAAATAAAAATCAAGAAATCCGAATAGAAACTTCTAAAATTAAGTTAATTCATAATGTTGAAGATAGAGATTTTACTGTATTAAATAAACTAAATGAAGAAAAGGAAAAACTTAAAGAGGGGAGAGAAAAAATTCTGGAAGAAATATTAATTGAAATAGCAAGTAAAACAGATGTTCATAACTATGAGTTAAAAATTCACAAAGGACAAGTAAAATGGGGAAGTCAATTATATGAAATTGCGCATAATCCAGAAAATTATTTTGTTACAAAACAACTCCAAAGAAATATTTATAAAACATTTAAAGTAAAACAAGCTAGCAGAAAAATAATAATTGACCAATTAAGATTATTACTTGATGATGGATTTCCAAAAATTATTATAAGAACTGATATTAAAAAGTTTTATGAATCTATACCTCACAAAGAACTTTTAGAAAAAATTGAAGAAAACAGTTTACTAAGTTATCCATCAAAAAAAATTATTAGAAGCGTATTAAATCAATATTGGAAAATTTTAATTGCAGATGGTATAAAAACCATAAATGATGAAAGAATGGGAATACCTAGAGGTATTAGTTTTAGTGCGTATCTTTCAGAATTATACTTAAGAGATTTTGACAATAAAATTAAATCTATAGAGAATGTAACTTATTACTCAAGATATGTCGATGATATTATAATGATTATAACTCCTGATCACAGAAATAAATATCAAAACGTTGATATTTTAAAAGATGAAATCAAAAATATATTATTTGAAAAATCTAAGCTAAACATAAATACTTCAAAGACAATCGTATTAGATCTTACTATAGAGAATAAAAACAGAACTAATTCAGAAACTTATGATTTAACTTATCTTGGTTATAAATTTGGAATTTCGTACAGCAAAAAAAAAGTATTACAAAAAAACTGTACTTACAAGGAAGTTATCACAAAAGATAAACTTCAAATTTATATGTCTGATGATAAACTCCAAAGATTTAAAAATAAAATAGATGCTGCATTTTCAGATTATGACACATTGATAGTAAAGTATGCAACAGAAAAAAATGCAACAGAAAGAATGCTTTTAAAAAGAATTAAGTTTTTAACCAGTAATCATCAATTATTTAGAAGAAAGAGTAATGTTTTTATTGGTATTTATTTTTCAAATGAATTCTTAACGAAACCTTTTTCAGATTTAGTTGAATTAGATAAATATTTAAAAACTAAAATTTTGGCTTTACCAACAACTACGAATAACAAACTTATCAATAAATTAAAAATACTTTCGTTTATTGAAGGATTTGAGAAGAAAAGTATTGTAAGGTTTATTACTGATTCTTTTAAAAATGATAAAATGCTTAGCATCTGGAAGAACCTATAGAAAATGAAAAAAAAGATTCCAATTACATATTCAAAAGAACGAGTTGTTTTATCAGACATTTTGCCTTATGAAACTCCTGTAACTTTTTCAAACAGATATTTCTATAAGTTTCTTATAAAAAGAAATAAATATAATAATAGAATTCAAAAACTAAAAGGTAAAAAGAAAGACGACTTTGAGAAGAAACATAAAAAAGCACATTCTGAAATAGAATCAATAATGTTTGGAGTTAAAGAAAAAACAAAACCTTTTAATTTTAATATAACTCACAAAGAGAATGACTTTAGACAATTGTCTATTATTCATCCTGTCAATCAATTTAATATGGTGGATTTTTATGAAAAATATAAAAATCTAATTACATATTATTGTTCTTTAAGTCCTTTTTCAATAAGAAAACCATTTAAAGTTGCAAATTTTACATTTTATAACGATGTGTTGCATAAAAAAAATGAAGACAAAGACTTACATCATTCTCAAATCGAACAAGATGATAGTGAATACGAAAATCTAAAATCATTTTTTACATATCGAAAGTATAGTAATATTCACAAATTCTTTGAATCTTATCAATTTCATAGAAGTGAAAAAAAATACAACAAACTTTTAAAAATTGATGTTACAAAATGTTTTGACAGCATATATACCCATACTTTACCATGGGCATTATTTAATAAAAATATTATTAAAACAAATATAGATCCTTCACTTTCAACATTTGGTGGAGAATTTGATCGTCTAATGCAGGATCTTAATGCAAATGAAACTAATGGCATCATAATAGGACCAGAATTTTCTAGAATCTTTGCTGAGTTGATTCTTCAACAAATTGATATAAATATTTACACAAAGCTAAAAACAAATGACATCAATGGTAAAAATATAATTCATAAAGTTGATTATGAGATTTTTAGATATGTTGATGATTATTTTATTTTTTATAATAATGATAGTGATATTGAAAGAATAAAAGAAACCTTTAAATTGGCATTAAAGGAATTTAAAATGTATTTAAATAATGAAAAATCAATAGTATATTCTAAACCTATCATTACTGAGATTAGTATTGCTAAACAAAAAATTAATGATCTTTTTAATAATCATTTAATTTTAAAAGAAAAAGAGAAAGAAGTTTTACAAGAAGAAGCGGAAAGAACTTCTATTCTTTATTTTAGTTCAAATAATGTTATTACTCGATTCAAATCAATAATTAAAGAATCGAATGTGGAATATAAAGATATAATGAATTATTCTTTAGCAGTATTGGATAACAAAACAAATAAGCTAATAAGAAAATATAAAAGTCTTGAAGGAGATATTTCAACTAAAATTAAAAAAGAATTTGAAAAAGGTTTATTAGAAATATTAGACGTAACATTCTTTTTATATTCAGTTTCTCCTAAAGTTAACTCAACCATAAAAGTCTGTTTAATTATAGACAAAATTGTTTGTTTTTTGAATAAAAATAAAACAAATAACTATAAAGAGCCTTTTCCCCCAAGTGCTAAACATAATATATTTAAAAAGATTTCCGATGAAATAAACTTAGTGTTAAACAAAAACTACTGTAAAGATGAAACTCAGATTGAATCACTTTATTTACTAATAGCTTTAAGTCAATTAGGAAGAGAATACAGATTAAATTTCAAAGTCCTTTGTAAATATTTTAATATAACCATAGATAAAGACAGTTCTCTACATTTCAATAACGACTTAAATTATTTTTCTATTACAGTTTTGCTTTTTTTAAGAAAAAAGTTAATAAAGTCCAATGTGGCTAATAAAGAGTAGTTTACGAGGTAGGAAATCGTATCAGGTAACGATTTAGTAATGGTACTATTTGCATTAATTTTCTATTTTTTTCCTTGTAAATCATTACAAAAATACAAAAAATAGGTTAAGGGATGCTTATATTTTTATACTATTTTATACTTATACAATGCCTACTTATTTTTCTATTTAGCAGTATAAAACTTAAATTATTAATAGGCAAATCAAAAAAACCTTTCCCCTGTTGCCCCCAAGTTGGGAAAGATTGTCATTTATTATACTAATGTTTGTTATTTAATTAGGGAAAACCAGCCTAGAGGCACTGTTAATCCTTATAAAATTACAAGCTATGAAATACTTTCTGCAAAACATCCTTTTAGAGATACACAACAAGGAGAATAAGATTTCAGCACAAAGCAAAAGGTTGATTGATGAGGCTTATGAAATGACTTTGTATCTCCAAGACCTTTTATTTTCGGTCAAGAAATACATTATTGAAGAAGGATTTAAAAACGATGCGGAAGAGATACATTTCTTCCATACCATAAAGCCACAAATACTCGGTAAGCTCATTTTTTATAATAAAGTTTATAGAATAGAAACAACTTGCCCAGTAAGCAATGGAAAAATGTATTACAGTTACTTTTCCACACAGTTTGCAAACCTGAAACGGGAGTATATTGAGCATATTTGTAATTCCGATTTTTACAGGTATTACCGCTCGGGACGAACAGACCGTGATGATACTTATTTCAAACGTGGAAATATAAACTACCAGGATGGGCTTAACAGTATTGTGTTTGAAATAGATCCGGCATTCTCGACTTTTTTCGATTACAAAATTGCAAGGATTATCGCTAATGAATTGCTCTATTCATACTTGCTTACAAAAATCAATCCTGATGAAGGTCCTGATATGATTTTGCAAAAGCAGGAAAGCTCCAAAGATATATTTTGGACAGACAGCAAAAATGCTCTCATTGAATTAGTGTATGCACTTCACGCTTCAGGTGTAATTTCTCACGGTAAAATCGGTATCCGAAAAATAAGCCTTATGTTTCAGATACTTTTCCATATCCCACTTGGTGACCTGCATCATTCTTTCCACCGTATGAAAACAAGGGCAGGTTCCCGAACGGCATTTTTAGACCAGCTCAAAATATCCCTCGAAGAATATATGGATAAAGACCTTTAGCGACTTCAAAGCAATAATTTAAAAGCAGTACACAAAATGTACTGCTTTTTCTTTGCCCATATCTGCCAATCGGCAAATGCTCTCAAAACTTCACTACAAAATATCCAAAATCCCCTAAAACCCTTATTAAACAAGGGTTTTTCCTAATTGTAAAAATTTTCAAAAAACCGCCAAACCAATTGGCAAGGCTTGGCAGACAAACACTACCACCTTTCACAATTTTGCATAGTGAACTTTAAAAAGCTGTGCAATGAAAATAATAACCATTGAAGAAGAAGCGTGGCAACAGCTCAACAGCCGTATCAATGCCATTGCCGACTATCTGAAAAGACAGGAAGATAAAAGTTATGATGACCTGTGGCTCAATAACCACGAGGTATGTCAATACCTGCACATCAGCGAAAAGACCTTATGGCGTATGCGAACCAAAGGCGAGATTGCTTATTCAAAAATCTACGGTCAGTATTTCTACACCATTGGGGCTATCAAAGATATGCTCAATGCAAATGCTATACAGAGCAGTGATGAATTTGTACAGGAGCTTATGGCAAAAAGCAAAAGCTATATCGAAAAAGGCAGAAAGTTAAAGACAGATAAAAAATAGGTATGAACCCTTAAAAGTATATCCCTATGAATATTGACAGAATGGAATTTTTGGCGTGGATGGAACGCTTGATGGGTCGCCTTGATATGCTGGGCGATAATATAGACGAGTTGCAAAAGAAACGCAACAGCATAGATGGCGAGGAACTGCTCGATAATCAGGATTTGCTCCAAATGCTGAAAATAAGCAACCGCTCTCTGCAACGGTATCGCTCCATTGGCAAACTACCTTATTATACGATAAGTGGAAAATTGTATTACAAGCTATCTGATGTACATCAGTTCATAAGAGAGAGCTTTAACCCTCCCTCAAAATGAACGCCAATGAAAGACAATGAAAGACAAAGACTGCCATTGAGTGCCACTTGATGCAATGCAGTAACCGCTTGTTTTACTTTAGGCATCGAACTTTAAATTTTTCAGACTATGAGCGAAGAAACCACAAACAAACAGGAAATGCCCGAACAACTATCGGACATCTTATTGGTGCTGGATAAAGAAAAAATGAAAATCCAAGCCGTAAAGAGCATAGACGAGAACGGGAAAATGGAAACCGTTGACCCCACGAAGAAAAACCAAAACCAGTTTATGCGTGTGGATAAAAGCGGCGATTTCTTTTCCAACTTCTTCTCCAATTTTTTCAGCCAATTGAAGAACCCAACCAATTTTTCATTCTTCAAAGTGCCTGCACCTATCGCAGTTGAAAAAGCACAGGAAATGCAAAAGCAGGTAGATAAGCCTACTCCCGAAGGCGAAAAAGTAATGAAAGAACACGAAGTAAAAATCGAACAGAAACAAGAAAATCAAAAAGATATGGCAACAACACAAACAACACCTGAAAAAAGCGAATACCGCTATAAGCCGGAGCAGATTGATTGGGATACAATGAACAATCTCGGATTAAGTAAGGAATACCTTGAAAAAAGGAACCTCCTTGAACCTTTATTGAAAGGCTATAAAACCAATGAACTCTTACCGATAGGCGTTAACCTCGGCGGTACTATCCTCCGCACGGATGCCCGTTTGTCTTTACAGCAAGCCGAAGATGGAAAAGTTGTAGTAGGAATACACGGCATCAAAAAAGAACCTAATCTCCACTCTGAATTTTTCGGACACAAATTTACGGATGAAGACAAGAAAAACCTGCTCGAAACGGGTAATATGGGTCGTGTGGTTGATTTGAAAAATACCAAAACAGGCGAACTAATGCCATCCATTATTAGTATAGACAGGCTGACGAACGATGTAATTGCATTGCGGACGGACTTTATAAAAATTCCCGATGAAATTAAGGGTGTAAAATTGGACGATGCTCAAAAGCAAACCTTAATGGAGGGCAAACCGCTAAAGTTAGATGGTATGATTTCTACCAAAGGAACTGAATTTTCGGCAACGGTACAGTTCAATGCGGACAAGCGTTATGTTGAGTTCCTGTTTGACCGCAATAACTCTAATAGGCAAACGCAAAGTAACGGGCAGAACAATCAACAAAGCAACGGACAAAGTAATCAGCAAAGCCAACCGCAGGAAGCTCCAAAAACTTTCAGGGGTAAAGAACTGACCGATGAGCAACACAAGGATTTCAAAGCCGGGCAAACCGTTTACATTGACGGATTGAAAGATAAGAAAGGGCAACCGTATCAAGGTTATATCACATTCAACAAGGAAACCGGAAAAACTGATTTTGCCTTTCCAAGCCAAGTTAAGGCACAGGCAAAACCTGCCGAAGCCCATAAAACACAAACCGCCGTCAATTCGGAGGGCAAGACCAACGAGGCGACCAAGAATATCAACGAGCCTTTGAAGTCGGGACAGCAAAGACCGAAAAACAAACAACAGCAGGAACAACAGGAACAACCCGAAACACCTGCAAAATCCAAAGGCAGAAAAATGTAAAATATGAAAACAATCATTGCAGAAAAACCAAGCGTAGCAAGGGAAATAGCCGGACTTGTGGGAGCATCTGATAAAAAGGACGGCTACCTGACAGGTAACGGCTATTTTGTTACGTGGGCATTCGGTCATTTGATAGGATTGGGAATGCCCGAAGATTACGGAATTTCGGGATTTGACAAAACAGCTTTGCCGATACTTCCCAAACCTTTTTTATTGACCGTCCGGAAAGTAAAAAAGGACAAAGGTTATACAGCCGATACAGGAGCGTTAAAGCAACTGAAAGTCATTGAACAGCTTTTTAACCGTAGCAGCAGTATCATTGTTGCTACCGATGCAGGACGTGAGGGCGAATTGATATTTCGCTATATCTACGAATACCTCAAATGCAACAAGCCCTTTGAACGCCTTTGGATTAGTTCGCTTACCGAAAAAGCCATAAAACAAGGTTTTGATAATCTAAAAGACGGCAAAGAATTTGACGGATTGCATCAGGCGGCACAAGGCAGAAGCCGAGCCGATTGGCTTGTGGGCATTAATGCTACGCAGGCATTAAGCATAGCCGCAGGAAATGGCATCTATTCGCTCGGAAGAGTGCAAACACCCACACTGGCTTTGATATGCAAACGCTATCTGGAAAACAAGAATTTCTCAATAAAGAAGTATTGGCAGATACAGTTATCGCACAACAAAGAACTGATAGATTTTAAATGCCTTTCCAAAACCAAATGGGAAGACCAAAAACTTGCCGATGATACGTTGAAAGCCATTCAGCGAAGCGAAACGGCAACAATTATATCTGTAGAAACCAAAAGTGTTACTGAACACCCGCCTTTATTGTTCGACCTTACCGGATTGCAAAAGGAAGCCAATAAAAAATTGAACCTTTCTGCCGAAGAAACCCTCAATATTGCTCAAAGCCTTTACGAAAAGAAGTTTATCACTTACCCACGTACCGGAAGCAAATACATCCCTGAAGATATGTGGGCAGAAATTTCCAACCTCGTGAGGGCTTTGCAGGATAGGGAAACCTGCAAGCAAGCTGTATCAAAAATGAAATGGGGACGTTTCAATAAACGTATCGTGAACGATTTGCGTGTTACCGACCACCACGGACTATTGATTACAGATAAAATCCCGTCAGCACTGAACGCAAAGGAAAATGCCGTTTATGATATGATTGCCTTTCGATTGCTCGAAGCCCTTTCACAAGCCTGTATCAAGGAGATAACCGATGTCGGTTTACAGGTATTGCATTACGATTTTACGGCAAAAGGCTGTAAGATTATAGAAGCTGGCTGGCGTTCCGTTAAGGGAAGTTTTACGAACGATGATACCGAACCGGTACAGGATTTACCCGAACTGAAAAAAGGCGATGAACTCAAAATAAAAGAAGCCACCGTTCTCGAAAAGAAAACCAAACCGCCTGTGCTTTATACCGAAGCAGGGCTTTTGTCGGCAATGGAAACTGCCGGAAAGGAAATCGAAAATGAAGACGAACGCAAGGCTTTACAAAATATCGGCATCGGTACTCCGGCTACAAGAGCCGCAATAATCGAAACCCTGTTTACCCGTAACTATATCCAACGGGAAAAGAAATCCTTAATCCCTACCGAAAAGGGATTGCAAGTGTATGAATTGGTTAAAGAACGGAAAATTGCGGACGTGGCAATGACTGCCGAATGGGAACTCGCATTGCAGAAAATCGAAAACAACGAAACTGATGCAGGGGCATTTCAAAAGGCAATGGAACATTACGCTTCAACTATTACCAATGAATTGCTGCAAACTTCCATTGCCCAAAACAACCTGCCCAAATTGGTTTGCCCGAAATGCAAAAGCCAGCAACTCATTATCCGTGATAAAATCGTGAAGTGTCCTGATGAGGCTTGTAATTGGGTACAGTTTCGTAATGTGTGTGGTGTACAAATCGGCATAGCCGATATTGAAAGCCTTATCAATAAAAAGAAAACTTCACTCATCAAAGGAATGAAAAGCAAGGCAGGTAAAAAATTCGATGCGTATATCGTATTGAAAGAGGATTGTACAACCTCTTTTGAGTTTGATAAAAATAAAAGATACAAAAAGTAATGGAAAATAGACCCATCATTATCAGCAAGGAAATCAGAAACCTGATTTATACCATACGTGACAAGCAAGTGATGTTAGATAGCGACCTCGCTGCTTTATATCAGGTAGAAACAAAGAACCTTAACAAAGCCGTAAAAAGAAATATAGACAGGTTTCCTGCTTCTTTCTGCTTTCAACTGACCGAAGAGGAAGTTGAAAACTTGAGGTTCCAAATTGGAACCTCAAGTTTGAGTTACGGCGGAAGACGTTATCTGCCCTACGTTTTTACCGAACAAGGAGTTGCAATGGCTTCTGCCATACTCCGTTCAGATATTGCCGTTAAAGTCAGTGTTGAAATTATGGAAGCGTTCGTTGAAATGCGGCGAATGCTTATCAGTAATGCCTCTTTATTTCATCGTTTAGATAATATTGAACTGAAACAATTAGAAGCTGACCAAAAATTTGAAGAGATTTTTAAAGCTATGGAAAGCGACAAACTCCAAAGCGAAAAAGGTGTCTTTTATAACGGGCAGGTTTTTGATGCCTACGCCTTTGTTTCCGATATTATCCGAAGTGCCAAAAGCTCCATTATCCTTTTGGATAACTATGTGGATGATACGGTATTGACCTTATTGGGAAAACGAAACACGAATGTAACCGCAACAATCTATACTAAAAGCATCAGCAACCAGCTACGGCTGGATGTGCAACGGTACAACAACCAATATCCTCCCATTGAGATAGAGATTTTTTCCGATGCTCACGACCGCTTTTTAATTATTGACAATGTGGAACTTTACCATATCGGCGCATCACTCAAAGACCTGGGCAAAAAATGGTTTGCCTTTTCGAGAATGGATATTGAGGTGGGCAGAATGCTCAAAATCTTAAACCAACAATAAACCCTCTAATT
>NZ_KB908308.1 GCF_000382425.1 Empedobacter brevis NBRC 14943 = ATCC 43319 | reverse complement strand
TTTCTGAAATGGTTTGCATTGGCAAAGAAATTACCGAAGAACTGGAATGTCAACCTGCCCGATTTTACATCAAACGCTACATTCGCTACAAATATGCCGCTAAAAACCGAGAAGGCGTTGTAATTGGCGAGCTTCCCGAGCGCGTAATTGACAAAGGCATCCCTGGTGCCGGACTTTTATCGATGATTTTGACCGACAAATATGTAGATCATTTACCATTGTATCGTCAAAAACAGCGATTTTCGAGAGAAAACATCCAAATAGCTTCATCCACTATTGAAGGTTGGACCAAAGAAGCGCTCAATAAACTGGAACCGCTTTATGAACAGTTGGTTTTCGATACCAAATCAAATGGCTATTTACAGGTTGATGAAAGTCCGATAAAAGTGTTGGACAGCGACAAAAAAGGCGCTACCCACCAAGGTTATTATTGGGTATATCACGCGCCGCTTGAAGGCACCGTGTTGTTCGATTACAGTGCAACGCGCGGCAGCAGTGCGCCTTTACCTATTTTAAAAGATTTTATTGGTTACCTACAAACCGATGGCTACGCTGTATACGAAAAATACGCTCGAAAAAACGGTGTTACGCACTTGGCTTGCTGGGCGCATGCCCGCCGTGAGTTTGAAAAAGCATTAGATAACGACAAACCCAGAGCCGAAAAAGCCTTGTTGCTTATCCAAAAATTATACGCGGTAGAACGCAAAGCTAAAGAAGAAAATCTTACGGCAGAAGCAATCAAAGATTTACGATTATCCCATTCTCTTGAAACCATCAACAAACTTGGAAAATGGATTTTTGAAGAGATTAAAAACACCCTTCCTAAAAGTCAAATCGGCAAAGCGATGGCTTACGCTTACGCTAGATGGGATGCGTTGTCTGCCTATTTATACGATGGAAATTTGCAAATCGACAATAATTTGGTAGAAAACGCCATTCGTCCGTTAGCCCTTGGCCGAAAAAATTATCTCTTCGCCGGAAGCCATGATGCAGCCCAACGCGCCGCGATGATTTATTCGTTTTTTGCCATCTGTAAAAAACACGAAGTTAATCCGTACAACTGGCTTAAATATACTTTGGAAAACATCCAATCCATCAACCACAAAAATTTAAAAGACCTCTACCCGCAGAATTATAAAAAAATAGATGAACTAGCAAAGATGTAGTTGGTCGGGGGGATACGAAAAGAAATTAGAATTCAGATATCCCGGTATCAATCAGAATTTTCGACAGATGGTTGGGGAAGACGAATTGAGAATCCTTTAAATGAAACTAAATATCTTGTAAAAAAGTCCGTTAAAAAAGTTGAAAAATTTAATCCCGTAATAAAAGTCTTATTCGATGACCATGAGCAATATTATTATGTAAATATTGTCAACGGTATTAATAAAGCAACTGAAGAACAAGGTTTTTTGTTGTTAGATGATTTCAAAACAAAAAATGAAGATGATAGTGCTGATATTTTAAAGGATAAACTTTATAAATCCCCTTTAGAAGCTTTCCATTCAGGATACTACAAAATTCATGATTTGGTAGATGCGGACTTTTCAGTATTTCAGGAAGATAAAAAGAAAGCAATTCGAGAAGTACAGAAGTTACCACGGAAAATTATAAGAGATTTTATAAATGCTTGTAATAATTCTGTAATAGACGATATTTTGAAAAATCTTGATGAAAACATCAGTTTTCAAAAACGAACAAATTATGTAACAGATAATAGAGTTCAGGGTATTATTGAATTTAAAAAATATCTTGAAACTTCTGAACAGCAATTGTGTGGTAAAAATTTAAAAATAAGATCATCCTGGAGCTTTAAACTGCCATTTGTGGATGTTGGGGTAAAGTATTATCCTGTTTCAATCGACCAAGGGAAAACGAGTATCTCAAAATATGAACAAATAAAGTTTGAATTATCAGGTAATAAAATTGTAAATATTGTATATGAGAGCTAAAACACTTTTTGAGTGTTCTCTTAAATAGCTTTCAATTAGTTTTTATAAATTTACAAACGGCAATCGTTTTTTGTTATATGTTTGGTTAACTCTTTAAGTTTGGTGTAGCCTCTCAGACTGTACAGATAGCAAGCGTATTGCAAATACTAAGTAAACTGACAGTCAAGAATGAGTAAAATAAACATACAAGGAACCATTGATAACATACGTAGTAAATCAAACATTTACACTCCGATTATCGAAGCGATTGTTAATTCAATCCAATCAATTGTTTTAAAACAAATTGATAATGGTAAAATTGAAATAGTTCTACATCGAGAAAAGATTTTAGATATAGAGAATGCGATACCAAGCGTAAAAAGCATTGAAATTAGAGATAATGGCATAGGGTTTACACAAGAAAATAGAGATAGTTTTGACACTTTTTACAGCGAATACAAAAGGTCTATCGGAGGAAAAGGCTTTGGTAGATTTATGTATGTTAAGTATTTCAATAATGTATTTGTAAATAGTGTTTTTAGAGATAATGACCAATCTTTAAAATCTCGCTACTTCCGTTTTGGAAGAGAATATGAAATTATTGTAGATGAAAAGATCGAGCAAAGTACTGCTGTTGAAAGCTATAGTGTGCTGACTTTGGAAAATATTAAATCCGGCCAATATTTTGATAAGCAAATAGAAACGATAGCAAGAAGAATTCTAGATAAGATATTGATTTACTTTATCAATGATACTTTCACTCCTCCAACCATAATTTTGAAAGAGGCAGAAGGAAATCATTCAATCGTCTTAAACGATTTTCTAACCGAAATCAATGAAATAAAGCTTTGGAAAAGTAAGGATTTCACACTTGAAGATGATAAATTTCAGAAATATGAATTTGTAGCAAAAGTTTTCAAAATTTATTATCCAGGTAATCAAAAAAGTAGAGTGAGTTTAACTGGACATAACAGGGAAGTCACAGATACTCCGCTCTACAAATACATTCCAGAATTTGAGGACGAGTTTTTCGAAGAAGACGATAATAAAACAAAGAGAAACTATATAATAAAAACATATATCCTAGGTGAATATTTAGACAGTAATGTATCTCTTGAACGTGAAACTTTTGATTTCCCTAAAGAATCAAAAGATATGTATTTCCCTTTCGGGCAGGCAGATATTGAAAGAAAAGCAAGTGAAATTTCAAAAGAAGCGTTTGGAGAAGATGTTCAAGTTCGTGTCCAGAAAAAAAGCGAACAAATACGGAATTACGTAAATGAATCAGCTCCTTGGCATAAACCGTATCTAAATGAATTAGATATATCCACGATTCCATATAATTTAAAAGATGAAAACATTGAACTTGCTTTACAGGAAGTAAAATTCAGAAAAGAGCAAAAAACTAGAGCTGAACTTAAAACCCTTTTGGAGAATCCTGAAGTTTCTCATAATGGACAAATGGCGGAAGCAATTTCTAAGATTTCAGAAATTGGAAAAAGTGATCTGGCACATTATGTATTCAACAGAAAAATTGTTTTAGAAGCATTTCGTCAATTACTTAAGAGAAAGGAAGATGGCAAAGGAGAATTAGAAAAAGACATACATAATCTGATCTTTCCTATGGGTAAAACTTCTGAAAATTGTGATTATCAAGAACATAATTTATGGTTGCTGGACGAACGTTTAATATTCTCTGAGTTTATTGCATCAGATAAGAAAATATCTACGAAGAAAGATGCCTTGGGTGAACCTGATTTAGTGGTATTTGATAAAAAACAGTCATTTAGAAGTGGTGATAACAATTATAGCAACCCATTAACTATTTTTGAATTTAAACGCCCTAAGCGAGAAGCATATAAAACAGATGATGACCCGATAATGCAAATTGGAAAATATGTAAAGGATATTCGAGCTGGAAAATACGAAATGCCTGAAGGTTTAGAGAAAATTAAAGTTAATGATTCGACACCAGTTTATGCTTATGTAGTTTGTGATTTGACTCCTAAAATAAGAGAATTCGCTGAGGAATTACATTCGCTAACCAAAAGTCCTGATGATGAAGGTTATTTCGGGTTTTTAAGAGGATACAACATGTATGTTGAGGTAATTAGTTTCAAAAAGATGATGGACGATGCAACACTTAGGAACAAAATATTCTTCAAAAAGTTACATCTTGAATAATAATTAATTAGGTTTTGTTTGTTTGAATTTCAATAACTCTTTTAAAATCAGCAACATCACTGCCAACCAATAAACAACACGTAAAACCAATATTTAAAAGAGCCTTGCTAACTTTCTCATCATCAATATCACTATGGGCAATCAATTTAATATGTGGATATTTTTCTCTTAATTCCTGAAGCTGTACCAGCACATCATTATCGTAAAAATCTAAGTCTATGATACAGACTTCTGGAAGTGCTTTTAAAGCGGATAATTGAGTTATTCCATCTTCGACATGCTCCAAGCGGAAGAGTATTTCAAATCCTGAACCAGAGAGGTCATTGCATATACTATCTAAGATGAGGCTTTTATCATTGATAAATGCCAGAGATTGTTTGGGTCTGTTTATTGTATCCATAATGCCATTTTTTCTTTTTCATGAACCCTACACAAAAAAAGAAAGCGTAGGCAATCACACTTACCGGCATTAAGGCACTGGTACGCCATCCCCCAAATAAGCGGACGCCCACGCCTATGACGTGAGCGTTCTTACTTATCTGTTCCGGGGATTTAAAAATTACCAGTTTCTAATGCGGAACCTAAAGCAAAAACACTTTAAGTATTTTCTATCTTCTACAAAGATACAAAACTCATTTCGATATAGAAATATGCCCTAAACTAAATTTGATCATAGATTATTTGATTTTTTGGCTACAATAGTTTTGCTCCAATACACTCAATAAATCTGTTTCTTTATAAATGATTTTGCCTCCTATTTGAATATACGGCATAATATTGTCATCACGATATTGTTGCAAAGTACGTTTACTGATGTGTAACAGCTTGCATACATCTTCGCCCGACAGGTATATTTCTCCGTTCATTACGGGGCGGTAGTTTTTTAATATTTCTTCAATACGGCTTCGCAACCGCATTATCATCTCCTGTTGTTCGATGATTTCTTCGGTTTCATTCGTCAGTAAATCCATTGTCATTGGTATTATACGAATGTTTGCCTTTTAGCAAAGCCTGCACATCCGAAAGTTTATAATAATTTTTGCGGTTAAGCTTGGAGTAAGGCAATAAGCCTTTATCCTTATAGGTCTGCAAAGTCCGTTTGGTAATGTTCATCATCAGGCACACTTCCTGGTTATCGAGCCATTTCTCTTCTTTGAAAATCGGGGTGTATTTCCGAGTAGCGTTTTCGGTCAGTTCCAAAAGTGCTTTCAGCTCGTTTTTCATTCCATCCAGTAGGGATTTTTGTATTGCGATAACTTCCATATTCTGCTCAATTTTTCTGTGGAAGTCTAATTTATAATGGCTTATTACATAACTGGGAAATGTTGTAGTCATTGGCGTTGAGAGGCAGTGTTTGGCTGTTTTCTTTTGCCGTAAACAAAAAATCGGATAGCCTTTTGGGTTATCCGATTCGTTAATAAGTTTATAGGGAAATTTCTATCAACGTTTGGTAGGCTGTTCAATTTTAACTTCCTGTTGTTTTTTCTCCCTTTCTTTTTTCATCTGTGTATAAGACCAAAGAATAACAACGCCAAGAATAATTAAAGCATAGGCAATCCATTTACCAACACGTTCTATAAAACGGATAAATACAGATGCTTCAAAACTCGAAAAGCCCTCTGCACCCATCGCATTACGTCTGTAAAATTTCCTCCGGCTTATCCAGTAGATAAGACCTATACCGATAACAAGCGGAATAATTCCCATTACCAATTGAGAAGTAACTGCATCCATATTGTCAAAATTATATCAAATAAATTTAAACAAAAACATCCTTGGTTGAAAATCAAAAGCAAAAAACCGACCTATAAAGTCGGTTTTGTCGTTGTCAAAGTTGTTGTTCTTAATCACTACTATTGAACTGAAAACTTAATTGCTTTTCATTCCCGAAGCTGTCCGAAATCCAAACCTCAAAGGATTGTGAAACAGCAGATGTTGAAGTGTAGTACAAGCGAAACTGCTCTGTTGGTAATGAATACAAATCGTTCGGGAGGTACGGTGGTTCATCGTAGTATTGCAATGTTCCTGTACCGTCAAACTGAAAATAGCGAAGAAAATACTGAGTGTTCGTGTAGTTTCCTGTTCGATGTATGGTAATGCGGATCTCTACCGTCTGCCCATCGGCAACATCTTTGGGTACCGGCATTACATTTACCTCAAAAGGAAAATCGTTCTGTATTTCGAGTTCATCATCTTTGCTACAAGATACCAAAGAAACCGAAGCTGCGAGAATTGCCAACATTAAGTATATCGGCAATAAGCCTATTCTGAATTTATTGAATATTGCTCTCATTGTTTTTACATTTTAAAAGTTAAACCTTAATCCCACACCTGCGGAGGGGCGGAACTGTTTCATATCCGTACCCCATACGACCTTAGTACGTCCTTGCAGAACTAACACAAAACGATCTGACAGGTACGTTTCAAAAGTGAGCCTTCCACCGGCTCCGTAGATGAAGTTGTCTTCATTCAAAACCTTTGCTCCATCATACAACATTGTTTCGCCACGGTTGATTGTTTCATAACCCAGTACGCCTGTTATAGCTGCATTCAGCGTGATGTTTTTACGGGCATCGCCCAAAAGAAAGAAACTATAACCTCCCTCAGCTGTGTAGGTTTCCTGTGGTATGCGAAGATCTTTGTAGTTGTGGTATTGATGGGTATATTCCAACGCCCATAGCTGATAATTGCCGTTTTTGCCGTTTACAGTCATACCAAGGCTGATGTAATAATCGTTGCCGATTTTATCATCGGATAATACACCAACATTTACTTCCAATCCTTTTTGTTTAGGCAACATTCGTTGCGCTTGGCTGGTTGTGATGCCTATCAGTATAAGCATCACAGTATAGATATACTTTTTCATATTATCGCTTTAAAGGTTTATTAAAATTTCAGATGCATATCGTTGATCAATCGGGCTTTTATCAAATCCGAATTTTCTACCTGAAGTGTTTGATGACGACCACCGTTCTTCTCGAAAATCTCAACCAACAGTACCTTATCATCGGCAATAGTGAATTGGTCTAACAGGAAAACATTTTTTTCGGTGGTTTGTCCCGAAATTTCTGTAAGTGGTTTATAGTTACGAAGCGGTATCATCGGGCGTTCCTGTACTACGGTTCGTTTGGCAACCTTTTTATCAACTACCTTGAAATTCACAAAGTCGATATTGAACGGTACATTGCTGCGATTTCTCAATTCCGTATGGAAATAGTATTTACCATTGTGTATGTAAATTCCTTTCAGA
The DNA here is from genome assembly GCF_000382425.1 of Empedobacter brevis NBRC 14943 = ATCC 43319. Taxonomy (GTDB): domain Bacteria; phylum Bacteroidota; class Bacteroidia; order Flavobacteriales; family Weeksellaceae; genus Empedobacter; species Empedobacter brevis. Next base: position 44,377 of record NZ_KB908308.1, on the reverse strand, counting down.
ATAAACTGAATGCCGAAACTCTTAGCCCCAATATGCTTTACAATGCGTTTGTCCTTTTTGTAAATAGTTTCCAAAAGCAAGCCCGCCAATGAGGGAGAATTGTTGCCCAATTCTTCAAAAAGCACATCGTTACCGTTGGCTTTGTCCACTGCTTTTTGCATTGTCAAAAGGTCATAGCTCAATGCTTCGGGATACCCGCTGTAATACACATTGAAACTGTAAAAACGTCCGTCATTCGTGATAACGGAAAAATTGGTTTCCGCTTCAAAATCCCTTACCGATGCTTTTACACGCAATACATTTTCGGCATCTTCCGCTTTTCCTGCAATTAGGTATTCACTTCCCAAATCCACGTAACGAATGGCAGTCGGGAAAATTAGGTGTGAAGTTTTATCGTAGGTCACTTCCATACGATAAGGTTCTATCTTGCCCAGAGCAAGAGGTGTCCTGATGCTGTCCTGTGCATAAGATGTTACGGCAAAGCCGATAATGAAGGCGAATGCCCAAAAGGTTTTAAAATGATTTTTCATTGTTTTATTTATTTGAGTTCAACATTATTTTTTTGATACGAGGAAGACCTGATGCCCCGCTTTCAGCGTAACTTTTGGCGTTCTTACTTTCTTGGCGAAATAACCAGAAATACCCTGTACCACGCCACGGCTTAAATCAGCAGCAACCTGTTGTCCGGCATTTTGGGTAAGCATCAGGCTTGTCCCTGATTGTTGGCTCATGTTGCCGGCCATTTCAGTAAGGGCGTTCATTTCAGGCGAATACGGAACATGTAAACCTTGCTGTCCGTCCAAATCGTAAATGGTAATATCCACAGGGATGATGTTGCCCTCCAGTTCTATTGAAGTAATTTTTAGCTGTAATCGCCCTCCCTGAAATTTGGCATTAGCTGTTACAATCGTTCCTTTGGGAATGGTTCGTTGTGGTGTTTGAGCTGGCTCCAATAAACGAAGACGTACACCTGTTTCGCCTACTATCGTTTGTGTTTCGTATACACTTGCCTTTATACTGTTTTTCGGTTGTACCACCTGCTCAATGGAACCTGCGGTATAAAAGCCACGATTTTTTGTCTGACTCCAATCCGCTAAAAATGCACTATCGGTAGGCTCACGGTATAAGGCAGAAACGGTGTTTTTCCTCATAGATGTAAATGCTACGAAGTGTTCTTTTTGACTAGTAGTAGTAGTTCCTGAAGCATTGCTGTTATTGACAGGTAGAGTTTCTGATGTATTCGTAGTACCTTGCGGAAGATACTTTGCTGCCATCTGATAGGATTTTTCCATCAGTGCAAGCTGGTCATCTATGGTTGCAGCTTTTGGTACATCTTTTTCAGCCAATTGATCTTTCAGTTCGTCCAATTGCCTGCGGAGTTCCATTGTTTCAGAATTATCGTCCTGATAAAACGAACCCAATGTACTTTGTGCATTGCGGTAACTGTTTAAGGTAGAATTTCCATATCTGCCGGAATTTCTTTCAGAACCATAACGATAGCTTTCCTCTTCTTCAGGTATTTCTTCTTCCATACTCTGGGAGCTGTCCGTATTCCAATAATCAGAAAGCGTTGTCAGGGCATTTCGTTTTTCCTTATCCTTTTGTTCCAGCATTTCCTGCTCGTATGCCTTTTGCTTGTCCGACTGTAATCCTGCTTCGGTAGCCTGCGGAACGGCATCGTTCAGTCCAAGACTTTCGATTTCGTTCTTATCTTCCGATGGTTTAAATATGAGGTACATACAGCCTACAAAGACAATTCCCATCAAGCCGAAAATGAGTGGCTTTTTTAGTTTATCGGCTTTGCTCTGCGTACTGTCTTGCAGCACATCAGCGGTTTCTTTCGGATTACCCTCGGTTACCCGAACCACCGTCTTTTTATTTTCATTTTCTTTCATAAATCTTATTTTTAAAAATGGTTGATAATGTGTCCTGCAAGCTTGCAGGGCTTTCTCCTTTTCTGAGTACAGGGTTTTCGATATGCCTGATTTTCATATCGTTTTCAGACTTTCCCGTGTCGTACCAAACTTTGGCAATCACGCCTGCGGTAAGCATCAGATAACCCAAGAAAAAGTATAGGGTATACTTGTGCTGTTTGCGTACAGGCAGTTCACGCCAGCGATCATCCAATCGGTCAAAGTACCTGTCCATCTTTGCTCTTAATTTTTTCATATTGTAATGATTATCGGTTATCGCATTCGGAACCGTCTGTTTTGGTTAGACAACTGTTCTCTGGGCTTTTCGGAAACTTGTGCAATCGCTTCTTTTCTTGTCGGAACCGAATTTGTAGTGAGATCCGTTAATTTCGATTGCTTCAATAATTGCCCATACTGGTCTATTCTGTCAATATTCATTTTCTGAACATCGAAAAGACCGTCTTTGTACTTTATCCACATATTGCATTCAACCTTTTGCTTATCATCGCCATTCCATTCCAAGTAGGTTTTCAGCATCAGAATGTTTGGCAACATCGGTTTGTCTGTTCCATTATTACAAGCCTCCAAAAATCTGCTGATGCTATCTTTGATTTTGTCGGCATAGGCCGCTTCTGTTTGGAAATAGCCGTCATACCCTTTGTTCGTGAGGTTTTGTGCGAATGTGTCTAAGTCAAGTAACTGTTTCATAACTTCTATTTTTAGCGTTCAATTACTTCAATGTCCCTGTTTTCCGTTACGGCAAACTTTTCGATATTAAAACCTTGTGGGTTATTATCGGAACGGACAGAGTTCACGAGATAGCAGGACGTGATCAGGTTCCGTCTGGTTACATTGCTCGAACGGATGATGAATTGTTTGGCATAGGTTCGCACGGCATACGGATAGGTATCGAAGTTGCAGACAACGCTATCCACCTCAATACGCTGCTGTACGTTTCCTGAAATGATACGGTTATAGTATCCTTTTTCCGAAAGGTCTTTGTAATAATCAAAGGCACTTTTGTCGGCAAGGTTGAACGCCCGTTTCATATTGCTTTCAATGGCATTCTTATCGGGAGCCAATGTGAAGAACAGTTCGTGAAAACGTCTTACGTGTTCCCTCGCTTCAACAGGTCGGTTAATACTTGCATCCTGCGATAAGGCAAGCATTAGCGATTTTCCGTTGTCCAATACATAAACTTTTTGGCGTTGTTCCTCCGCAAAACGGTAGGACTGCCATACGGCATATCCTACCACACTAATGCAGAGAACGGCAAATACGATGGCATAAAGCCTGATCTGTCTGAAGCTGTTTTCAATATTTCTTAGTGTTTTAAATTCCATTTTTTAGATGATTAATTATTTTACATTATTTCATTAGCTGACCACCTATATTACCTGCGGCAGAACCTGCTCCGGCACTTGCTACATTTCCGGCTTTCATTGCTGTCTGATTTACATTTCGTGTAAAGTTTCCTGCACCTCCGGCCTGGATAATCCAACCTGTTACGGTAGGTATCGTAAAGTATCCGATAATGCCGATGATCATAAATATGATGTACACGGTATTACTGGTATCGGGGATATAACTCGGATCGGCGAGCATCTCAATATCCCGCTCCAATATGAGTGATTGTATCCTTGCAAGCATGGAACTGAACAGATCTGAAACCGGTAGCCAGAGATACACACTGACGTACCTAGTGAGCCACTGTGTGAGCGTACTCTGAAAGCCATCCCATACGGAAATCGCAAAGGCGATTGGTCCGAGTATGGAAAGGACGATCAGAAAAAACGTTCGGATGGTATCTATGACTAATGCGGCTGCCTGAAAGAGTATTTCCAACAGATTGCGAAACCAATCTTTAAGGGCTTTCTCTAGCTGATAAGCGGTTCTGTCCATATACATTCCTGCCATTGTTCCAATGTCGGAAGGCGACCAGCCCAATTCATCCAGTTTTTTATCAAACTCTTCGTCCGATACCATAAAAGCTGTTTCTGGATTTCTGACCATTGCTTCATATTCCAATTGGTCTTTCTGCTGTTGCAATTGGTTCAAGTCGAGTACCTGGTTTTCGAGTATGGCGTGGGTTCCCGTTACCACTGGACTTAGTACCGCATTGATGGTTCCCAATACAATTGTCGGGAAGAACATAATACATAGTCCTAAAGCAAACGGTCGTAGCAATGGGAACATATCTATAGGTTCGGCACGGCTCAGAGCCTGCCAAACCTTTAACGCCACATAGAATAATGCACCCAATCCCGCAAGACCTTTTGCCACTGCTGCCATATCGCCTGCAAGCGGCATCATATCATCGTAGAGCGACCGCAGGACTTCGTGAAGATTATTCCATTCCATAGCTTACCAGTATTTTTGGTTGGAAGTTCCGTAGAGATCAAGTACTCTTTTGGCATCATCTTTCTTTTTCGCTCTCAAATAGCTTACGGAAATGTTCTTGTTGGTGTAATAGCGTACAAGGCTGTGGTATTCCTTGACTTCTTTGTACACACGGTCGATAATGTCCATACGCTCCTTATCGTTCAGCGATAGGCTTGATGAGGTTATGATCTGCTTTAGTTCCTTCAGTAGCTCGGTACTTTCGCCCAGTAATGCCGAATAACCATTGCCAATTGCAGTCAACTCCTGAGCTGTGAAATTGGGATCGTTCATCATCTTGCCGAAATTCTGTACATACATTTCGGATACATCACCTACCAGCAAAACCGTTTGTTGCACTTTACGGGCGTCCTTTACTAAGTTGTTGATGGCTTTCAGTTTGTCGTAATACTCTTTGCCTTGCTTATAGACTTTTTCAACCTCCTTAAAATTCTTAACCACATTACTTACTGTGGAGGATGTTTGTACAATCTCATTGGCGGAGTTGAGAATACCGGACGCAAGATTTGCAGGATCGGTTACTACAAACTGTGCTTTTGCGGAGGGTGTAACGGCAAGCATAATTGCCGTACACACCAGTAACATTACTTTTTTCATTGTTTATAAATTTTTAAATGATTAATAATTATTGATTTACTTGTTCACGCCTTTGCATAGCGATATGCTTAATGGCGAGTTCGACGTTGCCGTCGAGTTCCGATGCGAGCTGCATCACTTCCATTTTTTCGGTTTCTTCCGTGGTATATGCCAAATACTCTTCAAGACTAACTTCGGTGGCATAGACTGCCGAGTGCGTACCACCTAATCCAATCCACACTTCTTTATAAAGCCGTGACGGATCGTTGTTCATATTGATGGAGAGTACCTGTCCTTTTTCTTTATCGGTAAGCCCGAGCATTGCCTGTATATCATCAAACTTGTTCATATACTTGCGTTGGTCTAAAAGGATTTTACAATCACTGTTGTTAATGATACTTTCCTTAACAATGGGCGACTGGATGATGTCATCCACCTCCTGCGTTACCACGATGGCTTCACCGAAAAACTTCCTAACCGTTTTAAACAAATACTTTATATATTCTGCCATACCTTCCTTCGCAATCGCTTTCCACGCTTCTTCAATCAGGATAAGCTTTCGGATACCTTTCAGCCTCCTCATCTTGTTGATAAAGACCTCCATAATGATAATCGTGACGATGGGAAAAAGAATTTTGTGATCCTTGATGGCATCAATTTCAAACACAATAAAGCGTTTGGAAAGCAAGTCTAATTGCTTGTCCGAATTCAACAGATAATCATACTCTCCACCTTTGTAGTAAGGTTCTAACACATTGAGAAAATTAGCGATGTCAAAGTCTTTTTCCCTTACCTCTTTTTCTTCGAGTACCTTGCGGTAATCACCTTGGACATATTCATAAAAACCGTTGAATGATGGGAAAATCCCTTCCGTTTTGATACGCTCAATGTATCCACTCACGGCATTGGAAAGGGCGACCTCTTCAGAACGTGTTGGCTGCTCATCATCACGTTTCCAAAGGGTCAATATCAAAGTCTTGACACTTTCACGTTTCTCGATGTCGAAAACGCCATCGTCGGTATAGAAAGGATTAAATGCAATTGGATTGTCTTCTGTGTACGTGAAATAAACCCCATCTTCGCCTTTGGTTTTTCCTTTAATCAGTTCGCATAATCCCTGATAGGAATTACCTGTATCTACTAATAGTACGTGAGCACCTTGCTCATAGTACTGCCGAACCATGTGATTTGTAAAAAAAGATTTACCACTTCCTGACGGACCAAGTATAAATTTGTTCCGATTTGTGATGATACCACGCTTCATTGGTAAATCCGATATATCCAAGTGGATAGGCTTTCCGGTAAGCCTGTCAGCCATCTTAATCCCGAATGGCGAAGGTGAATTATGATAATTCGTTTCTTCGGTAAAGAAGCATAAGGCAGGTTCAATGAATGTGTAAAAGCTTTCCTCACTCGGAAAATCGCCCGCATTGCCCGGCATTCCTGCCCAATATAAGGTAGCTACATCCGTAGTGTTATGTCGGGGTTTACATTCCATGAGTGCCAAGGCACTACCGCAGTCGTTCTTTAGCTGTTTCAGTTCCGCAGGATCTTCCGACCACGCTATAATATTAAAGTGTGCCCGAATAGAAGAAAGACCGAAAGAATGAGCTTCGTTCAGATACCTTTCTATCCATTCTTTGTTGATCTGGTTGGCACGGCTGTAACGAGCCAGTGAGTGCATATTCCTTGCAGACTTTTCAAACTTTTGCAGATTGGCTTCGCTGTTATCCAAAAACAGGTATTGATTGTAAATGTGATTACAGCTTAACAGCAATCCAACAGGAGCCGCAAAAGACAGACGGCAGTCGCTACGGTCGGTGGACAGCTTTTCAAAACGGGTATCAGCCGATACTGTTCCGGGCAGGTCGTCCGTATCGGACAAAGTATGCAACGACAATCTTTTGTTTCCAATACGTACTTCTTCGGAACCCAGACCGATATCCTGCATCGGAGTTCCGACTTCTCTCGAAAGCGTAAGGTATTGTTCCAGCAATCCTTGCTTTTCATCTGTTCCGATGATTTCGTCTTCACTCAAACGTTGCAGAGTGATGAACCCGCTATCATTCACGATACGCTCAAACTGTGCCACGGCTTCCATAAAGCGATGTATGGCTTCTTTATCCCTGATTTCTTTCGGGATAAGCGAACCTTTGCAAAGCGAACTGAAGTTGCTTTGCATCCGCATTCGCTCTTTGGTAGTCTTTGTAAGGAACAGATAACAATAATGGTTTAGAAATGGTCGCTCGTTAAAATGGCGTTGATAGGACTTTGCCAAAAAACTTTGGTTATCCGCTGCCAAATCGGGAGCATAGTTTTCCTTGATGTACCAATCCTGTTTGTGGATGACCGTAAAATCCGGTAAAGTTTTGATCGCCTTGTGCCAGGCGGAGTGAATGGCTTCATATTCTGCCGATGCTACAGTGAACAGTTCTGGCAAACGAACCTCAAAACATGCTGTGATGTCAGCATCCTTGGAAAGGATGCAGTTGTTCTCTACTGCCAGCAATGGAAATTTGCTTTCCAGTGTGGTAGTCTTTGCTACATTTCTCATACATTATTTGATTTAAGGGTTAACTTTAAATAGCGGTGTACAGCCTTACGGCAGATGATGTAGCGGGGATGCCTTTTGTTGGCTGCTATTTTCATCAATCCGTGTTCACCATATTTGCTATTCAGTGAAAAGGTCTGCCATACAATCAATGAAGCACCTCCGACACCGAGGAAAAGGCAGACGTAAGAATTTACGCCAGCCATATACAGTATCATCACCAAAATGAGCATACCAAGCAGACCGCCTGCGAAGATGAACAGGTACTGTGCTTTCAAGCCTTTAAATTCCACCGTTCTTCCGATGCCTTTGTTGATATTGTAATTCATAAGGCAAAAGATTAAAGGAAGAATGAACGCAGGATAGTAGCCGCAACAATCAAGAAAATACAGGCACCGAACCAAGAAGCTGCTGTCTTGCTTGTATCAGGATCTCCGCTACTAAATTTGTTGTAAACTTTAACCCCTCCGATTAGCCCGACAACGGCACCGATGGCGTAGATTAATTGGGTTGCAGGGTCGAAGTAGCTTGTTACCATTTGGGTAGCCTCGTTGATACCTGCCGAACCATTTCCCTGTGCGAATGCACCAATTCCTGACAGCATCGCCACGGCTGCCAGCAAAACTTTTTTTCTCTGTTTTTCCATAATTGAAACACATTAATTTGTTAAGTCAGCCCACACCTTGCGGGCTTTTCGGAACAAAGGTGTTTCAGAAATAGAGGCAGTATTACAAAGTGGCAGTCAGAGGAAGTGTTTGGCGGTGAGTGGCTTTAAAAACGAAAGGCACCAGTTTAAACTGATGCCTTTCATTGACCAAAATGATAATATTTTTTACATGAAGTTTCTATAATCGTATGTTTTTCCTTCGAATCTGTTTAATAACCAGCCTATTCGGGCTATTTCATTCGATGTTTGAATTGTAGTTGGTAATTTGGAGTATAAATCAAAACTGTTCCAATTCATTTTTGTCAAACCAAGTATTTCTGTAGCAACTGTTCCTATGTTACTTGAACCATAATGCTTCTTTATTTTCAATGGTATAGGTATATTTTTGCCTCCTAAGTAATAACTTCGATTGTCAGATTTTACAGAAGGTACTATCCCATGTGTCCATAGCAAAGCTGTTGTAGAATCTAATAAGAAACAAGATCCTCTAGACAAAGGAAACATTCCTGGCACAATATTCTCATCTTTTGTATAAAGTGAAAGGAAACGAGCATTTTCTTCAAAATTAACTTCAATAAGATCGATTTGTTGTACTCCTGATTTTTTTAAACTGTTAACTATTCCTTTTATTTCATCGGGCTTAAAATGTGTACGCTTATGAACTACCACACGTTTTGGGACTTCTCCCATGGTATTGAAAAATAACTCTCTCACGAGTGTTCCGAACTTATAAGCATCCTGATAGGAAAGGTAAGGGTTATTTTGTTTGTCAAAATAACAGTCTTCAACCCTAGAAAGGCGGTATTTTAACCCTTGTCCCATAGAATTATATATGTGACTACATCCCAAAACGACCTTAGTTTTATCTTTCTTTTTGTTTACGCTATAACCAATACCTACAAAAGCAGTATTAGATTCGAGTCCATTCAACACCCAAGGGGTTCTTTGAGCCTTAACATAAAAAGAAAGTGATAACCACCAGTTGACTTGACATACTAAAGAATCTTTTAAGGTGCTTTCCTGAATAAACTGTGTGGCGATCTGTTTCTGAGCCGCATAAGCTTTAATATAGTCATGCAAATCAAATTTTTCATTTTCATTATTTATATCGCTGATAATATTCCATTCTGTAGGTATAAAAATTACTAAGACTAATTTTTTATTTACAGCTTCCAATTGATCAATAGCCTTTTTTATTTTATCCGAAAACTCTTTAGCTGATTGCATTAGGTTACTTATTGGCAAATTTATATCGCTATCTTTCCACAAATCGCTATTGATATCAGGTACATTAAACGGAATACCATAAGCATTTATGAAACCAGGATAATCAATCAAGTAATCAGGATTTGAAGTTCCGGCTGTTTGCGTTTTATTAAGACGGCATAAAAAATCATAAACAGGAACTCTATATAGATTTGGGCAAATAATACCTAGATTAATTTCCGGATCAAAAACGTTTCCATTTAATGAAAAGTCATAAGGTCTATTTTTTGTCAAGCCTCTCATAGGATGAAAGTCTGTAATAACAGTCCCGGTAAGCTTATCTAAGAATTCAAGATTCGGTTCTTTATATTGAATACCATTATGAAGAATAGATTTCTTATTGAAATTATTAGGGAAACGAAAAGGATAACCTCCCATTGCTTTTGCAAGTGCTACATGCATAGTACCTGAACTTATGGAAAATTTGAATGCTGTACCAGAATTTTGTGGATACTCAAATGTTAAGTTTTTTCCATTTGGAAATAAAATAGATTTCCAACGTTCAAGTTGGTTATTAAATTTTACATTAGGTTGTCCTTGATACAATATTTCATGATACGATTTCCCCACTTCAAATTTCAAAGATTTCGGAATTTCTTCTTCCGAATCAAGAAAGAATGTTGGTTTTAAGTTAATGTATGCAAAGGGCTTTTCTGAACGTATATTGTTGTCAAAAAATAGGCCTACTTCAATAGCATCATATAAATGATATTGAATTCCATTTTTAGACTGTATTTTTTTGCTGTTTGGTAGGTATATTTTTTCAAAGCCGTCTGTTCTCAAATTATATAATTGGCATAAAGAATCAATAATTGTTTTTAAATAGAGATTCTTAAATACACTTCCGTCTTTAACTTCATTATATGTTACTGGAGTTCTTTTTATTTCACCTGTTAACCTTCCAGAGAAGGTTTCTCTAATCTGAGACTGAATACCAAATGCGTAAACCATTTTTTTCAGAGGAACTGCTACAATATTTTTACCTTTTGTCAATTCGCGTATGGTAGCCCAAACTCGCTCATCTTCTTTAAATGGTACTTCAAACTGAAAAACTTCTGTTGGAAAAGTTACCGGAAACAGATTGCTTTTTAGGAGAACATGAGGTTGTTTGACTTCCATTGAAAAAGGAGTTTTTTCAATTCCTTCAATAGAGTTATTCTGTAATATATCGTTTACATCCTTGACGAAAGATTGATTGTCATCTAAACATGTTTTACATGTGTGAATAAGTGTGGTGTCAAAACCTTCGGTTGGTATATAAAATCCTTTTCTACCATGTGATTCTAAATGATTAATCAAGTCTTCAACGTCTTGATTAATATTGTAACCGAAACCACACCAGAATAACATTCCTGCACCTGGCTTTGAGTAAGCTTTCTTAATGGCCTCCATTAAAGATTTATCTCTACCACTATAACCGATCACAATTAAATGTTTATCATACAAATGTTGTTCTAATGCGGCAACGAATGTATTATGTTGGGTATCGAGTTCTGCACCTGTATTTTTCAAAGGACCATATTTGAAATCACCATGTAATGATACAGTTAAAAGCTCGTTGCTACTGGAAGCTCTATGTATTCTTTCTGTACTTTCCAATGATACCGCAATAGGAGTAAGTCCTGTTTGATAGGCTGACTTTTCTACTAATCCGTCAAAATTTGTAGTAAATACAGATTTTACCATGCCATATTTAGCTAATAGGCAGAGCAATCTGTATCCGAGGTGTGGTTCACGATTCCTACATATATTCTCAAAATACTTTCTTCTGGTATCATCAATCGGATAAGCTTTTAAGGCATAGTAAGAATACTCTTCAGCACTTCCTTCTTTAGGATATACTCCCTCATTATCTAACCAACGTTGGATGCTACGCTGAATGGTTTCCGATTTATATTCACTATATTGTTTAGAAAGATTGGGATTTTTAGTAATAAAAATATTCTTTTTCCATTCCCAAATACAGTCCGCTGCTGACTGAATACCAGAACTAATGGAAGCTCCAGCTCCTAAAAGAAATACGTGTCCTGTATCCGTATTTTCTTTAAGCGTTCGCAAAAAAGCGTCATATGGTAATTCTTGATTCATTAATATCTATGATTAATTGGTTAGTGTTTCATTTGTACATCTAAAGCTATTTCCTCACATCGTATTTTGTGCTTTTTTTAGTTTTGAATATACATTTACTGTAATCTTCTGTTATATTCAATGACTTGCCATCCATATCGTTATTTATTTTTTAATCGATTTTCTGAATTTTTAAGTACCTTGTATGCTAATGGTTCTTCTTGCAGCATATCTACAATTTTATCTGAAAGCCATATTACCAGCAGTTCGTCTGGGTTTATTTCCAACAATTCAGCTATCTTCATAATCTGTTCTTTACTGGCTTTCCTTTCTCCTCGTTCTATTTTGCTTACAAGAGCAGTATCAACTTCCAATGCTGCTGCAATTTGCCTGAGCAGTAATCCTTTCTGCTCTCGTAATTGTCTGACCTTAATACCAAAATCTCTTTGTTCCATTTTAATGACTTGTCACTTTATGTCAAATTTAATGTTTTTTTTGACATGAAGTTCTTTATCATTATTAATTTTAAAAAAGAAAAGTGCTAATTGAATACAACGTTTCAATTAGCACTTTTCTTAAATGCCGTTTTGTGTAAGTTTCGATCTGAATATTCACACAAACTCCCCAATATCAAAATCATTAAAATCACTTTTCCGCAAATTGGAAGAATTGTCTTTGGTTTCGGATGAAACGGTGCTGTCCAAAAGCTCGGCAATTTTTCGGGAAGCACCGTCCATTGAACTTTCCAGCAGTGCAAATAATTCGGTTCCCTGTAATCTTTGAACTATATCAATCGCTGTTTCCTTTTGGGCTGGCTCTAATTTTTCTTTTTGAAGCAAGACCCCCACGTTTGATAGTTCCTGAAAGGTAACCCCTGTGGCAAAACCGCTATCTGTGCCGGATATTCCGTACCTGTTCCATTCTTCGTCGTCTTCCTCTGTCAAATCAGGTACATTGCCGAAAACCTCGTCCAATTCTTCCTGCGGAATTTGAATGCTGACGTCTTCGTTCTCGTCATATTCGATGTCTAAATTATCGGGGTTTATTTCTTGTTCCGCCATTTGGCTTTCATTGGCACTGTTTGGCACTGATTGGCTTCTTACGGGTTTCGGTTGCCCCATAATATCAGGCAGGTTCGGATTGACTTTTTCCTGTGTCGGTTTTTGTTCCGGTTTCTTTTTAACGACAATCTTGTCGTGCAATAGCAAGGCAATGATTATCAGCAGGCATATTACAATTATTGTTTCCATAGCTAAAAGTTTGGCTTTTTCGTTTTGTCGTAAATCGCTCTCATTTCGGCTCCGAAATCATCAAAATGATGTTGTAGCAAATTCTGTAAATAATCAGCAAGCGTAAGCTTTCCACCACCGAGCATAAACACGAGCTGGCTTAGTTTCTGATGAAATTCTTTGCTGATATATACTGTTTTTCCGTTCCGTGCCAAAAATTCTGTCGGAGTAAGAAATGTGGATTTGTATTGAGCCGTGCGTAACGCTTTTTCCGGCTTTTGTTTTGCATTTTTCATAATCAGATATTTTAAAAAATAGGTTTGAATTTCTCATTAAAATCATCGGTAATCGCTTTCTCAAATAGTTCAAAATGATGTTCCAAAATATTGTCGAGATACGCATACAGTGGTATTTTATCATTCCCGATGACCTGTACAATACGAGATAAACGTTCGTGATACTCCTGACGGATATAGATACTCTTATCGCCTCTTTTTTCCATAGAGTGCGTATTCAGAAACTTTTCGCCGTAGGTACTGTCAATATTTTTCTTTGCTCTGGTACGTTCTCTTTGTACAGGCTTCTCCTGTATCTGCTCTTTGACTTGTTCTTTTATTTCCTCTTTGGCATGTTCTTCAGGAGTTTCGGCTGGAGGCTGTTGCATTCCCTCTTTGCGGACACCGCCTGCCATTAACGACATTATATATTCTTCGTCTATTTCCGGTGCGTTTCCTTTTTTATTTCTTTTTTCCATAGCATTTACAATTCAATGGTTCTTAAAAATTCCTGTATAAATAAATCCAAATGACAAGCGGTCATCAACCTTTGGTCGGGCGGTAATAAAGAGGAACGGAATGCTGTTTTTTCCATTGCCTCACCCTCTTTTCTGAAACGCTTGCTGTCCGTTATGTAGGTCTTCATCAGGGAGAAGCCCATATCTGTTATAAACTTGCCGTACAAATCGTACAGGTGCGATTTTTCACGCCTGTCCACTTGGTTCCAAAACAGGCGGATACCCTTGATGTTGCTTTCTCCGATTTTCATAATAATATCGGTAAGTGCCTGTGTGAAGCTCAACGTACTTTCCACGACAACCCTGTCAGCCGTTATGGGCGAAAAAATGTAGTTCATACCCATAAGGGTTTGGAGTATTCCCGTTGAATTGACCGTTCCCGGCAGGTCAAAGAAAATTACATCAAAGGGAACGGTTGATGACTGGATTAAATCGTTGGCTTCGCTCAAAGCCGTTTCAGCTTTACATTTCTCAATCGTGTAGGCTTTTTTGTTAATGTTCATAAACTGTTTATGAGCCATTTTCCTAAAGCTCTCGTTTTCCCTTACGGTTTTCAAATCCCTTTCACGCATTTTCAATAAACTGTGCTGTGGGTAATCACAATCCAATACCGCTACATTGTAGCCCATTCGGTAATGGAGCGTACTTGCGACAAGTGCTGTAAAGGTACTTTTGCCGACACCGCCTTTTTGAGAAGAAAAGGCAATAAACAGAGGTTTCTTTTTTGTTTCCATATTTTTAAAAAATTAATGTTTCTACTTGCTTGCAGGCAGTCCTGCGTTCCAGATTTCGTTCAGGCTTCCTTGCAGGATAGCCAGCAGGCTTTCTTGACTGAACCCGTGATTTCCTGCCTGTCTGCGATACGGCAGGACGGCAGTCATTCCTGTATGCTATCAGGCAGGATAGCCGTCATTCCTGCGTTCCTGTAATCCTGCATTCACGAGAGCAATCACGATTGATTGCAAGCCGTCACGCTATCACTCTTGCATTCTTGCAATCCAGCCGTCAGGATTGCAGGATTGTCTGCATTCTTGAATGCTGTCAATCTATCAGTCCTGATTGAGTTCCTGCCTGAAATCTGATGCAAAGAACTATGGATGTTCTTTTCATTGTATGTGTGTGGTAGTGTTTGGCGTTCAAAGGCAGTGTTTGGCACTGTGTTACAGTGCAATGCTTTCGTAAACAGGTCTTTACTTTGTAGAAAGATTTTTATTAACGGATTTATGCAAAATAGAACTGACAAAATGGACTTTAACAGCAACGGCATCGAGCCGTTTTTCCCTGTTAAATTTAATCCGTCCCGCAGGGCGGATTTTTGTGTTCATCAGAACACGGCAAGTTGTGTTTTGAGGCACTCTAAACCGAGTTTAGTGCCTCAAAACAACTTGCCCTTGCAGGGAGCAGAAAAACCCTCCGAAGTCGGCTTTTCGTGTGAATTATAAATGGATTAGTGATGAACGAGAACAATAACAGCAAACAGAATAAGGGCGGTCGTAAGCCCAAGCTCAACCCAAGCACCCACCGCCACGTTTTCCGATTGACAGATGAGGAAAATGCCAAACTTTTATCGCTTTTTGAAGTATCGGGAATGCCCAATAAAGCAAAGTTTATCATTTCGCAAGTGTTCGGAAAGGAAATGAAGTCGGTCAAAATTGATAAAGGAACGGTTGATTTTTATATGCGACTGACTTCTTTTCACAGCCAGTTTCGGGCAATAGGTATCAATTATAATCAGATTGTAAAGCTGTTGTACCGTCATTTTTCGGAAAAGAAAGCCGCAGCTTTCCTGTACAAATTGGAAAAGCAGACGGCTGAAATGGCAATGTTGTGTCAGAAAATCATCCAGCTAACCGAAGAATTTGAAGCCAAACATCTGAAAAAACAGCGTTAGACCTGGATGAGCTATCCATTAAAAGATAAAAATTAATAGCTCATCCACGCTTCATTACCATTAAGAAAATAAAAAAATCAATGAAAAATGATAGCAAAAATCGGAAGAAGCGAAAATTTGTACGGTGCGTTGGCATATAATAATCTGAAAGTGAAAAAGGAAAACGGACAAATTCTGTTTACCAATAAGATAATTGAAACGCCAAGCGGAGCATATACCGTTTCTCAATTAACCCAATCTTTTGAGCCGTACCTTATCGCAAATCGCAATACGCAATATCACACCTTGCATATTTCGCTCAATCCCGACCCGAAAGATAAAGTTAGCGATTACAAGTATAGGGAAATGGCACAAGAATATATGCGGGAAATGGGTTACGGCGAACAGCCTTTTGTGGTCTTCAAACATACCGATATTGACCGTAGCCATATCCATATCGTATCGGTCTGCGTGGACGAACAGGGCGTGAAAATTTCGGATAGTTTTGAGAAAATGCGGTCTATGAATGTATGCCGTGAACTGGAAAGAAAACACGGTCTGATACCCGCAACGGACAAAGAACATAATCACAATGATAAGGTTTTTCGTCCGGTGGATTATCGGGCAAGTGATATAAAAAGTCAGATTGCTTCGGTCATTCGCCACTTGCCGAACTATTATCAATACCAAACTTTGGGAGAATACAATGCTTTGCTATCCCTGTTCAATATTACTACCGAGAAAGTGGAGGGAGAATTACACGGAAAGGCACAGCAGGGTTTATTGTACATTCCATTGAATGAGAAAGGCGAAAGAGCCGGACATCCGTTTAAGGCTTCGCTTTTCGGAAAGAACGCAGGGCTTCCGGCTTTGGAACTGCATTTTGCGAAATGCAAAACAACACTGAAAGATACCCCAGCTAAACAGACCTTAAAATCAGCCGTTACTATTGCCCTGCAATCCACAAACAATGAACAGGCTTTTAAAAAACAATTAGGGGAACAAGGGATTAATGTTGTGGTGCGTAGAAATGACACGGGACGTATTTACGGAATGACCTTTATAGACCACAATTCTAAAAGCGTATGGAACGGTTCACGTTTAAGCAAGGAACTTTCCGCCAATACCTTTAATGATTATTGGAACAACAACATCAAACCGGATATTAAAGAACCAACTGTACAACTGCCAAAAACATCCCCATCAAATGATGCGGATCTTCCTGCGGAAGAACCACATCATTTGTTCGATTTCTTAACTACTGAAAAACACGAAGACCGTTTGATTGAAGCCTTTGGAGGTTTGCTTATACCTGAAGCACAGGGAGAAGACTACGAGGAACAGGGCTTTGCCAACAAAATGAAGAAGAAACGTAAACGCAAAAGAGGTCAGCAGTAGTATTCAGCCAAATACCGCCACTCAAAGCCAATGACTGCCAAATTCTTATAGCCACTATGTAGAGCCTATAAATTCACGCCCGAACATTAAAACTTAAAATAATGCAGGGAGAAGACGATTTAAGAGGACTTGCCAAGATAATGGCTTTTATGAGGGCAGTAAGTATTCTATTGGTACTGATGCACCTTTATTGGTTTTGCTACGGTTTCTTTATGGAACGTGGCTGGACACTGGAAGTAATCAACAAGATATTAAGCAATTTTCAGCGTACTGCCGGGCTGTTTTCGCACACTTTATATACCAAAGTATTTGCTTTGGTATTGCTGGCTTTGAGCTGTCTGGGAACCAAAGGTGTAAAAAATGAAAAAATAACCTGGTCTAAAATTTACGTGGCTTTAGGAGTTGGTTTTGTGCTGTTCTTTCTGAACACACCATTGTTAAAACTATCTCCGGTAATAGGCACATTTCTTTATATCCTTACTATCTCGTTAGGTTATATCGCCTTGTTGATGGCAGGTGTATGGATGAGTCGACTGCTTCGTACCAATCTGATGGATGATGTTTTCAATAATGAGAACGAGAGCTTTCAGCAGGAAACAACGCTGATGGAAAACGAATATTCTGTCAATCTTCCCACGAAGTTTTATTACAAAGGCAAATGGAACAATGGCTGGATTAACATAGTCAATCCTTTTCGAGCCTCAATTGTGTTGGGTACTCCGGGGTCAGGAAAATCGTATGCAATCGTAAACAATTATATCAAGCAGCAGATTGAGAAAGGCTTTAGTATGTATATCTACGATTTCAAGTTTGACGACCTTTCAACCATTGCATACAACCATTTATTAAAGCACAGGGATAAGTACAAAGTACAGCCTAAATTCTACGTTATCAACTTTGACGACCCACGCAAGAGCCATAGGTGTAATCCACTCAATCCCGATTTTATGACGGACATTTCCGATGCTTACGAAGCAGCTTATACCATAATGCTTAACCTTAACAGGTCGTGGATACAGAAGCAAGGGGATTTTTTCGTGGAAAGCCCAATTATCCTATTGGCAGCAATTATATGGTATCTGAAAATCTATGAGGACGGTAAGTATTGTACTTTCCCACACGCTATTGAATTGCTGAATAAAAAATATTCGGACGTATTCACGATTTTAACTTCCTATCCCGATTTGGAAAACTACTTATCGCCGTTTATGGATGCTTGGCAAGGCGGTGCACAAGACCAATTACAGGGACAGATTGCATCGGCAAAAATTCCTTTGTCAAGAATGATTAGCCCGCAACTGTATTGGGTAATGACAGGGGATGATTTTTCATTGGATATCAACAACCCACAAGAACCGAAAATACTTTGTGTAGGTAACAACCCTGACCGTCAGAATATTTATTCCGCAGCATTGGGTTTGTACAATTCAAGAATTGTAAAACTCATTAACAAGAAAGGACAGTTAAAGAGTTCAGTAATCATAGATGAGTTGCCCACGATTTACTTCAGGGGACTCGATAACCTTATCGCAACTGCCAGAAGTAATAAGGTGGCAGTATGTTTAGGATTTCAGGATTTTTCGCAATTAACAAGGGATTATGGCGACAAAGAGAGCAAGGTAATACAGAATACAGTAGGTAATATTTTCAGTGGTCAGGTGGTTGGAGAAACGGCAAAGAGCCTTTCGGAACGCTTCGGAAAAGTATTGCAGAAACGCCAAAGTATGACGATTAACCGCAACGATAAATCTACCTCTATTTCCACACAGTTAGACAGTCTTATTCCGGCTTCCAAAATTTCAACGCTCACACAGGGTATGTTTGTCGGTTCCGTATCGGACAACTTCGATGAACGTATCGAGCAAAAGATATTTCACGCTGAAATTGTCGTGGACAATGAAAAAGTTGCCGCAGAAACTAAGGTATATCAGAAGATACCGGAAATCCTATCCTTTGTTGATGAACACGGAGAGGATAAAATGAAACAGGAAATCGAAAGCAATTACCGTCAGATAAAAATAGATATTGTAAATATTATTGAAAGCGAAATGGAGCGTATCAAGAATGATCCAAACTTACTGCATTTGCTTTCACGGTAAGTAATAAAAAAGTGTCTGAATATCTAAATTCTGCAACAGTTTATCTGGATACAGTATAAATTACGGTGAAATGTGGGATTAAATGTGGGATTAAATGTAGTTTTCAGTAACTTTGTGAGTATGAAAAAAGTGCTCGCAATATTTTTTCTATCTACATATCTTATTTCAACAACAGAGTTAGGTCAGTTGTTGAAGTTTCCTATGCTGGTAGAGCATTATTTCGAGCATAAAGAAAAAAATCCTCAAATTTCCGTCATGGAGTTTCTGGTACTTCACTACGAAGGCAACCACCTTGAAAATCATCCTCACGATGATGACTATGATCAGGATCAAAAACTACCTTTCATTATGCACGGAGACGTATTAAGCTTTTGCTTCGTATATCCCCAACCGCTTTTTTTTGAATCAATTCATAAAATTGACATACGAGAATCGTCTAAGGTAGTTTCTTTTGACGATGCATTTATCTCCAACCAGTTTCTTTCTTCTATTTGGCAGCCTCCAAGATCTTGTTAATTCTTTTTTAACCAATTGACTTTTCGTAAATTCTTTTTGCACTTTGCATAAAGGAAGGTTTGCTATGCAGTATTAACACATTCTATTGAATGCAGGTTTGTGTTATACTTTGGGGAAAAAGATTTTATTTCTTTTTCGATTTCCTCCAAAGTTAAAAAAAACATTGCCTCATTGTTATTTGTGTGCCTATTCATGGACTTTTCTTATGGCATGATTGTATAGAATTTCATCTTCAACTCAATTTTTAGGGTATTCTGTATAGTCTGCCTGAAAAATTGTTGAGGTGCGATTTTGTTATGCACTGATCTCCTACATGAAAGTGTTATATCATTATTGTTCATTTCTGTCTCCATAAAACCGGGGCTTCATGGAATGTGGTTGTCAATTGGTTAATCCTGTTATTTTATTTACGATAAATACTGCTGTATCTATTTGTAATTGTATTGAATAATAATTTGATTAACAAGTAAAACTATGCTTACTAAAATCATTGAGTTTTCCGTAAGGAATAAACTCATCATAGGGCTTTTGGTCATTGCGCTCATTGGAATTGGCACCTACCAAACCACGAAATTACCAATTGATGCTGTGCCTGACATCACCAACAACCAGGTACAGGTTATTACGATAGCACCTTCTTTTGGTGCGACGGATATTGAACGCCTGGTTACCTTCCCCATAGAACAAGCAACGGGCAACATTTCCGGCACCAAAGAAATACGCAGCTTTTCCCGTTTTGGACTCTCGCTCGTTACCATTGTTTTTGATGATGATATAGATGTTTATTGGGCAAGACAACAGGTGGCTGAACGTTTGCAGCAAGTGCAAAGTCAAATCCCCCAAGGGATCGGCACACCGGCATTAGGACCAATTTCTACCGGCTTGGGCGAAATATATCAATATGTAGTCCGCCCCAAAAAAGGTTACGAACAAAAATATGACATCGCCGAACTGCGTACCATTCAGGACTGGATTGTGCGCAGGCAGTTATTAAGCGTAAAGGGGGTTGCTGAAGTGAGTAGTTTCGGTGGCAAACTCAAGCAATATGAAATTGCAGTAAATCCTGACAAACTCAATGCCTACGGGATTAGCATCAACGATATTTTTTCGGCTTTGGAAGAAAACAATCAAAATACCGGTGGTGCATATATCGAAAAAGGGCCTACCGTTTTATATGTCCGCAGCGAAGGCCTGATAGGCAGCCTGGAAGATATCGGCAATATTTCCATTGCCAATAAAAACAACGAAACACCTTTGTTTATCCGTGATGTGGCAAACGTGAAAATGGGTTATGCCACTCGTTATGGGGCTATGACTTACAACGACCAGGGCGAAGTTTCGGGTGCCGTAGTGATGATGCTGAAAGGTGCAAACAGCAGCGAAGTCATCAAGAATGTAAAAGCTAAAGTAGCCCAAATACAGAAAACCCTGCCCGAAGGCGTAGTCATTGAGCCTTTCCTGGACCGTACCAAAATGGTCAATAATGCCATCAGTACAGTAGAAAAAAACCTGATGGAAGGCGCACTGATTGTAGTGCTCGTTTTGGTTCTGTTCCTTGGGAATTTCAGGGCGGGGTTACTGGTAGCATCGGTTATTCCGCTGGCCATGCTTTTTGCCATCTGTATGATGAATTTGTTTGGGGTAAGCGGCAACCTGATGAGCCTTGGAGCCTTGGATTTCGGGCTGATTATAGACGGTGCCGTCATCATTGTAGAATCGGTGATGCACCAACTGTCGCATAACGCCAGATTTCAGCAAATGACCAATTTATCCAAAAAGGAAATGAATAATACGGTAATTGGTTCTGCGGGGAAAATGATGAACAGTGCTGTATTCGGGCAGATCATCATTCTGATCGTTTACCTTCCCATCCTAAGTTTGCAAGGTATAGAAGGCAAAATGTTCCGACCGATGGCACAGACCGTAGCCTTTGCTTTATTGGGCGCATTTTTATTATCGCTTACCTATATCCCAATGATGAGTTCCTGGGTACTGAGCAGGAAAATCAGCCATAAGCACAATCTTTCAGATAGGGTTATGCGTCGTGTAGAAGCCTTCTACCAAAAATTTTTGTTAAAAGCCATCCGCATGCCCAAACGCATTATCGCCGTGGTTTCAGTTTTATTTATTGCGGCCATTTTCGTGATGTCGAGATTGGGAGGCGAGTTTATCCCCTCTTTGGAAGAAGGCGATTTTGCAGTGGATACCAGGGTCTTAACGGGAAGTAACCTTAATACGACCATTGCAAGTACCCAAAAGGCCGCCCATATCCTAAAAACACGCTTTCCTGAAGTGATAAAAGTAGTAACCAAAATAGGTAGCGGCGAGGTACCCACAGACCCGATGCCGATGGATGCCAGCGATATGATGGTGATTCTGAAAGACAAAAGCGAATGGACATCTGCCAAAACTTTTCCGGAACTATCGGAGAAAATGAGCAAGGCCTTGGAAGATGTACCGGGAATTTCAGCAGGTTTTCAATATCCCGTAAATATGCGGTTCAATGAACTGATGACGGGTGCAAGACAGGATGTGGTCCTGAAAATTTTTGGGGATGATTTGGATTCCCTGGCAGCGACGGCTGACAAATTAGGGAAAATAATCAATACGGTGGATGGCGTACAAAACCTTTATATAGAACCTATAACCGGAATGCCCCAGGTTATTATTACCTATAACCGCCCAATGATTGCCCAATACCATTTGTCTGTAGCCGGCATCAACAAGGTGGTCAATACGGCATTTGCCGGACAAAGCACCGGTTTGGTTTTCGAAGGGGAAAAACGTTTTGATATGGTTGTAAAACTAAATGCCGACGTGCGGAAGAATCTGGAAGACGTACAGAATTTATTGATTCCAACACCATCCGGTAATCAGATTCCTCTTTCACAGTTGGCAGATGTGAAGATAAAAGATGGCCCCAATCAAATTCAGCGGGAGAATACACAACGCAGGATTATTGTCGGCTTCAATATAAAAGGCCGGGATGTGCAAAGTATTGTTCAGGAATTGCAAGCCAAAGTGAATGCGCAAATCAAGCTTCCGGCCGGGTATTCTATTACTTATGGCGGTTCGTTCGAGAATCTGAACCAGGCAAAAAGCCGTTTGATGGTTGCGGTGCCTATTTCATTGGCTTTGATATTCATTCTCTTATTTTTTGCTTTTAAATCAGTGAAGGAAAGTTTATTGATTTATACCGCAATCCCATTATCCACCATTGGCGGAATTTTCTTTTTAGCGCTTCGGGGAATGCCTTTTAGCATAAGTGCCGGTATAGGTTTCATTGCACTGTTCGGCGTGGCTGTTTTAAATGGAATTGTTTTGGTCGCCGAATTCAACCGTTTAAAAAAATCAGGAATCAAAAACATTGTCCGCATCGTGGTAGACGGAACAGAATCCCGTTTGCGCCCCGTGCTGATGACCGCATTTGTGGCTTCATTGGGTTTTATTCCAATGGCGCTGAGCAATGGTGCAGGTGCAGAGGTGCAGCGTCCGCTGGCAACGGTAGTTATTGGTGGACTGATGGGGGCTACTTTGCTCACATTATTCGTTCTTCCTTTATTGTTCATCGCATTTGAAAAAGGTTTTACAATGAATCCATTCAAGAAAAAAGCAATCACATTATTGATCGTTTCAGGGATTTCTTTAATGGGAATGGGTTCTGTTAAAGCACAGGAAAAAATCACTTTAGACAGGGCTATTGCATTGGCTGTTCAAAATAATCAAAATTTAAAAACCGAAAAACTGAAGGCCGATTATGCCAAGGCCGTCATCAAAACTTCGGCTGATATTCCGCAGACTGGTATCACGGCTGATTACGGTCAGATCAACAGTGCATACAACGATACCAAGTTCGGAATTTCACAGAATATCGCATTTCCAACGGTTTATAAAAGGCAGAAAGAATTGTTTACACAGGAATGGAAATACAGTTTGCTGAATGTTTCGTTGAAAGAATTTGAATTAAAAAAAGCCGTTACCCAAACTTTTTATGCCATCCTGTTCTGGCAGGAAAAGGAAAGGCTGCTGCTAAAAGCAGATTCCTTATACGCTGATTTTTATGCTAAATCTTTGTTGCGCCTGCAAAAAGGAGAAAGCAATATTTTGGAAAAAACCACTGCACAGAATCAAAAGGCTGCTATCAATATCCAGTTGAAACAGGTGCAGCGGGAATTAGAAACAGCGAAGTTGCAGTGGCAATGGTTATTAAATTCGGATACGGTTTATAAAGTGGAATCCCCTGAAAAAATAATTCCGCTACAGGTGGATGAAACCGGCAAAAATCCTGTTATACAGGTTTTGGAACAGCAGAAAAATATTGCAGCGAGCCAAACCAAAGTAGAAAAATCTAAATTACTGCCCGGTTTGATGATTGGTTACAATCTCAACAGTTTCAAAGGAACCGGAGCCGATGATAAGTTATACAACGCTTCCCCTCAATTCCATTCTGTACAGGTTGGTTTTTCCATTCCTGTTTTTTCACAGTCGCAAAGAGCGAGAATCAATGCTTCCAAAATCACGGAAAGTATTACCGAAAACCAATTGCAGGCTACAAGTGCTTATTTACAGAACCGGTATAAACAACTCTCGGAAAACTATCAGCGCAATTTGGAAATTGTAAACTATTATGAAAGTGAAGGGCTAAAAAATGCGGCAGTCGTTACCGAAACAATACAAAAGCAGTTCACCAACGGGGAAATCAATTACCTGGACTTTGTAATGCTCATAAATCAAGCCATCAGTATTCAAAGTAATTACGCTGATGCTGTCAAAATGCTGAACGATACTATTATACAAATCAATTATCTCAATTAAATTCTTATGACAATGTATTCATTCGATATAAAAAATAAAAACCGGGGCATGCTGAAAATACTGCTTCCCGTTCTGGGAATATTGTTGCTGGTTCAATGCCAAAACAAGCCTAAAGAAGATGTTAAACAAGCTGTTGTAAATGAAAGCAATACCGTAGTATTAACGGATGCCCAATTAAAAAATGCGGCTGTTGAAACGGTACGCCTTTCAGAAAAAAACATTGCCACTGTTTTAAAATTAAACGGAAAGATTGACGTGCCGCCGCAAAACCTGATTTCGGTAAGTGTGCCTTTGGGCGGTTTTTTGAAGAGCACCCGCTTACTGCCCGGAATGTATGTGCGCAAAGGGGAAACTATTGCCGTGATGGAAGACCCGCAGTATATAAAACTGCAACAGGACTATTTGCAGGCCAAATCAAAACTGCACTTTGCTCAGCTGGATTACCAGCGACAAAAAGACCTCAACCAAAGCCAGGCCAGCAGCGATAAGGTAATGCAGACTGCACAGGCAGAAGTGAATAACCAGCAGATTATGATGAATGCCCTGGCACAGCAATTACGCCTTATCAACATCAATCCCAATAGCCTGAATGCGAATAAAATCACTAAAACCATTCCGGTTTACAGCACGATCAATGGCTTTGTGAGCAAGGTAAATGTGAACATCGGGAAATATGTAAATCCTGCAGACATATTATTTGAATTAGTCAATCCCAACGATTTGCACCTCAATTTGAAAGTCTATGAAAACGACATAGATAAACTGAAAATCGGGCAAAAACTAATGGCCTATTCCAATGCAGAACCTGGCAAAAAATATGAAGGGGAAATCATCCTTATCAGCAAAGACATCAGCAGCGATGGTATTTCGGAAGTGCATTGTCATTTTGACCCCTATAACAAAAGCCTGTTGCCGGGTATGTACATGAATGCCGAAATAGAAACCAAAATCTCGTTCGCTCATGCCGTTCCGGAAGAAAGCATCGTGAATTTTGAGGGAAAGGATTATGTGTTTGTGCAAACTGCCAGACAAACCTATAAAATGCTGCCCATAACTGTAGGCGGGAAAGAAAACGGCTTTGTCCAGATTGTAAATGATACAGATTTTACAGATAAAAATATCGTTTCCAAAAATGCCTATACGCTCTTAATGAAACTAAAAAATACGGAGGATGAAGAGTAAAGGAGGTTTTTTAAAGGGCAGAGCAAAAAGCTTGGTATTTACATTAAGAGGAACTTGGTATTTACTCACAACCGAAGATGCTGCGAAGGCTCAGTTCTTTCTTTGTTCTGTTTTCATTGTGATAGGATTTTATTTTGGTATCAACCGTTATGAATGGATGTTTCAATTAGCTGCTATCGGAGCGATACTCGCAGTGGAGGCGTTAAATACAGCGGTAGAAAAATTATGCGATTTCATCCATCCTGATTATCACCCGAAAATAGGTTTTATCAAAGACATCTCTGCGGGAGCTTCAGCCTTCATGGTACTGGTTTCGATAGTATGTGCTTCTATTATCTATTATCCCTATTTGTTCCATGATTAACTCAAATTCAATTATGAAAAAAATATTTTTAAGCAGATATGGATTGCTGCTTTCAACAATAATTATTTACATTATTACGTCTTTTTTGATAAGGCTTACACTTAGCATTATTTCTTTTCATAATCTTGACGGACATGTATATAATATGCTATGCACATTCGCCATTGGCTTATGTTACGATATCACGGTTGCTTTATTTATTACCACTTTCTATAATGTTTATCTGCTGCTTTTCCCAACCTGTTTTATTGGTTCTATAGCGGACAGAATACTTACTTTTTTCATACTGATCGTAACGCTCTTTATCACCTATTTTGGTTCTGTCGCAGAGTTTCCGTTTTGGGATGAATTTGGGTCACGATTTAATTTTATTGCAGTAGATTATCTCATTTATACGTATGAAGTTATAGAAAACATTAAAGAATCCTATCCTTTACCGTTACTGATCGGGGGATTGCTATTGTTAGTACTATTAACCTTGTTTTTACTAAATAAGAAGAAAATTTCCCGCGCTGCTTTTACCAATAAAATGCCTTTTAAAAAAAGGTTGGTCGTATCATCAGCCTTATTGGCAACGACCGCCCTTTTGGGTATTTCCCTGACCAATAAAAATGCGGAGTTCAGTAAAAACACAACTGTAAATGAGCTTAGCAAAAATGGTATTTTTTCCTTTTTTGCTGCATTCAGGTCTAATGAATTAGATTATGATGCTTTTTATCTGACCCTGTCACAACGCGATGCATACACTATTCTAAAAAAAGAATTAGTGCAAGGAAACCAAGAATATGTTTCAACGGATTTTGACGCCATTTCGAGAATTACCAAAGGGAACGGGCAACCGGTTCAATATCCGAATATTATTTTGGTTACCATAGAAAGTTTTAGTGCTGAATTCCTGTCTGCTTTTGGTAATAAAAAAAATATTACGCCAAATTATGATTCAATGGCAAATGAAAGCATATTTTTTAGAAATATGTATGCAACCGGAACACGTACGGTTCGTGGAATGGAAGCCTTAGCACTGTCGGTTCCGCCAACACCTGGAAATAGTATTGTACGAAGACCGAATAATAAAAACATTTATTCCATCGGTACGGTGTTAAAAGAAAAAGGGTATCAGCTAAATTTCATTTATGGCGGAGATGGTTATTTTGATAATATGAATACTTTTTTCGGAGGACAAGGTTTTGATATTATTGATAGGGACAGGGGGAATCCGCTATCTGATAATATTGATACACAGCGTTTTCCTATTCAGGATAACGAAGTCAGCTTTGAAAATGCCTGGGGTATTTGCGATGAGGACATTTACAAACAATCCATCAAAAATGCCGATTTGGAGTTTCAGCAGAATAAACCGTTTTTCCAGTTTATAATGACCTCTTCCAACCACAAACCTTACACCTTCCCCAATGGAAAAATAGATTTACCGCAAGGAGATAGAGATGGAGCTGTAAAATATACTGATTATGCACTGGGCAAATTCATCAATCAGGCAAAAACAAAACCGTGGTTTAAAAATACGGTTTTCGTAATCGTCGCTGACCATTGCGCAAGCAGTGCCGGAAAGTGGGAGATTAACATTGAAAAGCACCGTATTCCGGCTATAATCTATAATCTGAACCATGAGCATACGCAAATAGACCGGTTGGTTTCTCAAATCGACCTCATGCCAACGCTATTGGGATATTTAAACTGGAATTACAAGTCTTCATTTTATGGCAAAGATATTAATCAAACCAAAATTGGCGATGAAAGAGCATTTATTGGGAACTACAGAACACTTGGATTATTAAAAGGAAACGTTTTTACACAACTGAATGATAAAAAAAGAGTAACACAATTCCGTTGGAATGAACGGAGCAAAACAATGTCAGAGGTTAAAGATACCAACAATCGTTTTTTAATTACTCAAACAATAGCCTTTTATCAAACAGCCAGTGAGCGATTTAAAAAAGGACGAATGAAGGAAAAGCAGCATTAGACAGCATATTTTGTCGGCAAAATTCAGCGCTAATAGTATCGTTAAAAACCATTTATAAAAATTAAAAACAATGAAAAAAATACTCTTAATTCTCCATGTGATGGTGATGTCCCACGCATTTGGGCAGACCGCGATACAAAACGCAAAACAACAAGCCAAAGAACAGCACCGATTGATTCTATTGAATTTTTCGGGTTCAGATTGGTGTGTACCCTGCATCAAAATGCACAAAACCATTTTTGAAAACGGAACCTACAAACAAATGGCCGACAGCCTTTTGGTGTATGTAAATGCAGATTTTCCGAGAAAAAAGAAAAACCAGCCCTTATCCCAAACCATAAAGGAAAATGAAGCTTTGGCAGATAAATATAATCCCGGCGGTGCTTTCCCTTATACCCTTTTACTGGATGTGGATGGAAAAATAATCAAAACCTGGGAAGGCCTCCCGAAAGAAGGTGTTGATGGGTTTACAAACGAAATCATAACCCTATACAGAAAAGTAAAAAAATGACAACAAAGGAATTTCGCAAAACCGAAAAGCTGATGGGCAATGCCTTTGAAATCACGGTAGTGGGAGCAGATGAGGTTTTAGCCTATCAACAAATTGATTCCGCCATTGTGGAGATTAAGCGAATTGAGCAATTGTTTACCACTTTTAAAACGGACAGTCAGACCAACCTGATTAATAACAATGCCGGAATACAGGCGGTGAAAGTAGATGAAGAAGTTTTCAACCTGATAAAAAGAAGCCTCCGCATCAGCCGTATTACCAATGGTTTTTTTGACATCACTTACGGAGGTGTGGATAAAAGTCTGTGGAATTTTGATCGGTCAATGACCAGACTGCCCGATGCCGAAACGGCAAAAAAACTGGTTTATCTCATTAATTATCAAAATGTAATCCTGAACAGGGAGAACAGTACCGTCTATCTCAAAGAAAAAGGGATGCGTATTGGTTTCGGTGGTATTGGAAAAGGCTATGCCGCAGAAATGGCCAAGAATGTTTTGCAAAAACAAGGTGTAGGTTCAGGTATCATCAATGCTTCAGGAGACTTAACAGTATGGGGTACACAGGCCGATGGTAAACCCTGGACAATAGGCATTGCCAACCCGGACCAGGCCCGGCTGCCATTTTCTTATTTGAACCTTACGGACACTGCCATTGCCACCTCGGGAAACTATGAAAAATATGTGAAGGTTGGCGGTAAAAAATACTCGCACACCATCAATCCGAAAACAGGAATGCCTATTACCGGGATAAAAAGTGTAACGGTTATTTGCCCCAATGCAGAAATCGCAGATGCTATGGCTACCCCTATCAGTATCATGGGCGTTAAGGCAGGATTGGAAATGATAAACCAAATCCATCAGATAGAATGCATCATCATAGATGACAAAAACAAAATATTCACTTCAAAAAATATCAATTTAATATGAAAACAAATAAAATAATCCTGCTAAGTGCTATCGGTACATTATCGCTTGGTTCCTGCACCACAGTGAAAGAATACCAGAAAAACAAACTCAACGATGCCGAAATGGTATTGAGCAACCGTACCATAGAAAAAACTGAACTTAACTTTCAATCTTACCGTGAAGGAGCCTCCGGAGCCAATGCCGGAAAAAGTGGCGGGGGTTGTGGATGTAATTAAAATCAGTGAAACAGTAACCCAAACAATGAAAAATGAAAAGAATATATATTAGTGCATTAGGACTTTTTAGTTTTTATCAAATCCAGGCACAGCAAATAAAAACAGATTCTGCATCGGTCGGAAAATTAAAAGTTGATGAAGTGAATTTAGTGTCCAGTTATTACAAACAGGATGGGAACAATTCTGCGGTAACGGGAGGTATCGGAACAGAAAAGCTGACCGATATTTCCAATATAATCAACATTAAACTCATCCGGTATGACAAGAAAAAACGCAAACACTCTTTTGGGGCAGAATTGGGCATAGACCACTATACTTCTGCCTCTTCGGATATGATAGACCTCAAGGCCAATTCCTCAGCATCCAGTCAGGACATTCGAGTTTATCCTTCCTTGAGCTGGCAGGTAGAAAATGAAGAGAAGGGAAACAGTTTTATGGCAGGTGTGTCTTCTTCCACCGAATATGACTATCAATCTTTTGGGGCAAATATTGGTTTCTCCAAAAAAACAACCAATAAAATGGGAGAATTAACAGCCAATCTTCATGCGTATATCGATCAGGTAAAACTTATTCTTCCCATAGAATTGAGGCAAGGGACGGCAGAAGATAATGGAACTGATAGCCGGAATACTTTTGCCGCATCACTTTCTTATTCGCAGATTATCAATGCCAATTTACAGCTCGTATTTCTTGTAGATGCCGTTCAGCAAAACGGACTATTGAGCCTTCCGTTTCACCGTGTATATTTTTCGGATGGAAGTGTACATCAGGAAAAACTTCCTGATAACCGGTTCAAGCTCCCTTTGGGTTTCCGTGCCAATTATTTCTTGGGTGACCGGTTCATTATCCGAACCTATTACCGCTATTATACAGATAATTGGGGTATAAATTCACATACTTTCAATATAGAAACACCGGTAAAATTATCCCCTTTTGTTTCCCTCAGTCCTTTCTACAGGTATTATACCCAGACAGCGGTAAAGTATTTCGGTGCCTACCAAACACACAACGAATCCAACGGGTTTTATACCAGCAATTATGATCTGTCCGGATTTAACAGCCAGTTCTTTGGTATGGGTGCCCGGTTCAATCTTCCCAACGGATTATTTGGAATCTCAAAATTCAATATGATTGAAATACGCTATGGGCATTATACAAAAACAACCGGTATGAAGGGTGATATCATTTCATTGAACCTTAAGTTTAAATAAAATGAAGCGTGTTTTCTTAATATTTCTTCTATTTCCAACCTTGCTTTTTTCTCAAAACATAGAAGCAGATAGCAGCATTTTGTCTAAAACAACCAATCCTGCTTATCAGTTTTCCACTAAGAAGCTCATCATTCCCACAATTTTGGTTTCTTATGGTGTTTTAAGTCTAATGTCAGATGGTTTGAAAACACTTAACCAATCTACCCGTCACGAGAGCAGGGAACATATTTTGCCTGGTGCTAAGATTGACAACTACATGCAGTATGCTCCTGCTATTGCAGTCTATGGACTCAATCTGTCGGGGGTAAAAGGAAAACATAATTTTAAGGACAGAACAATCATATATGCAACCTCCCAACTCATATCAGCGGCAATGGTTTTGCCCACCAAACAGTTGGTTGGCGAGGAACGTCCGGATGGTTCCAGTAAGACTTCCTTCCCTTCCGGACATACGGCAACGGCTTTTTCATCAGCACATTTTATGTTCAGGGAATATAATGAAACCAATTTTTGGTTGGGTATTTCCGGCTATCCGATTGCTGCCATGACAGGCATCTACCGGATTTTTAATGACAAACATTGGGTTGGCGACGTAATTGCCGGAGCAGGCATTGGCATTCTATCGACAGAAGTGGCGTATTGGTTGTTTCCGACCATTTCAAAATGGTTTGCCAATAAAAAGAATCAGGCATCACTGGTTATACTACCCACTTATCAAACAAAACAATTTGGATTAGCAATCATTAAAACATTTTAAAAAATGAAAACAGAAAACAAAAATCAGTTTACAGTAATTCACCGGATTTTACACTGGTCTGTTGCACTATTAATGTCTATTTTATTTATTACCGGATTTTTACGGATGTACTGGATGAGCAAAAAAACAATTATAGATACGGTTGAAACCGAGATGCAAAGCCACAACATTTCACTTGAAAAGGGACAGATAATACCTATCGTAAAAAGCATTCAGAAACCGATGTGGGAATGGCATGAATATGCTGCCTACATTATGTTTCTGGCATTCTTAGTAAGGATAATTTATATGCTCGTAAAGGGAATTAAATTTCCTAATCCGTTGAAGAAATCCCAATCAGTAAAGGAAAGAATGCAAGGATTTATTTATGTAATTTTTTATCTGTTCATCGCCGTTTCTATTGTTACAGGATTTTACCTGAAATGGGTGGACGGTCAATGGAAAGAACCGATGGAAGCTGTTCATAAGTGGGCCATTTATTGGTTTCCGATATTCATTTTATTGCATTTTGGCGGAATTGTAATTGGTGAGTTAACCAGCAAAAAAGGCATTGTGTCTAAAATGATTGGAGGATAATAAAAATAATATAAACTATATAAATAATTACAAAAATGGAATTGGAAAAACATTATGTAAATAAAGCCGGGTGGCTCAGAGCGGCGGTACTTGGTGCGAATGACGGTATTCTTTCTACAAGCAGTATCATTATCGGTGTGGCGGCTGCAAGTGATTCTCGTGAAACAATCATTTTAGCGGCACTTGCAGGAGCTATTGCTGGTGCAATGTCTATGGCCGCAGGTGAATATGTGTCGGTAAGTTCTCAGGCAGATTTAGAAAATGCAGATTTAGAGAGAGAGCAAAGAGAATTAATAGAAATGCCTGAAATTGAATTAAAAGAACTGGCAAAAGTTTATCAAAAAAGAGGATTAGACGAACAATTGGCATTACAGGTAGCCCGGCAATTAACAGCACACGATGCTTTGGGTGCCCACGCAAGAGATGAGTTAGGTATAAATGAAATTACAGAAGCAAAGCCATTTCAGGCAGCATTGGCTTCTTTTGCTTCCTTTATTATAGGGGCGGCATTACCCTTTCTGGTTACGCTTATAGCCCCGGTAAAAGCGATGATTTATTGTCAATATATTTTCTCGCTTTTGTTTTTGGTATTGCTTGGAACTATTGCAGCAAATGCAGGCGGTTCCAATCTCAAAAAAGCAATAGGCAGAATTTGTTTTTGGGGAACAACCGCAATGCTAGCCTCGGCTTTGGTGGGATATATTTTTGGCGTAAATATTTCCTAAAATAGGAACGGCAGCATCAAAGGAACATTCGGATTTTAGTCCTAATGTAATGTCAATTTAATAAAACATTGATACTATGGATATATCAAAGCAAAATTATTTAAAAAGAATCGCGGAGTATGTAGTAAGCCTATTTGATTCAAAGACTACCGCTGAACTATGCTATCATAATCTGGAACACACAAAGGCTGTTGTTAAAAATGCTGCTGAAATGGCAGATTTCTATCGTTTGAAAAATAAGGAGAGATTTATTTTATTGGCAGCAGCATGGTTTCACGATACCGGTCAATTATTTGGGCCAATGGATGGTCATGAAAAAAGAGGAACATTTATTATGGAACAATTTTTACGTAGCCATAAAATTGATGCCAGTATTATAGTGGAAATAAACAAAGCGATTATGGCGACAGAGGCAAATACAAAACCCACCAATTTAATCGAAGATATTTTACGAGATTCGGATGTGTACCATTTAGGAACCAAAGATTTCCCTCAAATGGATGAACTTGTATGGAAAGAAACAGAGCAACGCTCAGGGCACATAATTCCAGATAAATTCCAGAAGTCATTGGACTTTCTCAACAAACACTGTTTTTATACAGCATATTGCAAAGATAGGCTGTTAACCGGAAAGAAAGCCAATATAGAATATCTGGAAGGCTTGATAAAGGCTTTTTAAAAATCCAAACAATTTTATTATTGAATATTTATGGTTTAGTGCAAGGAAAATCCTTTAAAGAATAGCCATATCATACTACCTTTTTAAATGAACGATTTTTGTAAAAACATAATTAGAGATTTAGATGACGAGATTAATGAGTTATCTATCGAATTTAATGACTCTTTAGCATTATGCGAAAAAGCTATTGGCTTAACTATAGACAAAATAGCTAAATTAAAACAAGTTGTATTAAAACGTGGTTTTAAAGACATTGAGGAAGAAATCCATTTTTTCAAACATTTGAAGCCTAATGTACTTTCTAAACTAATTTATTATAATTCTATCTACAAGATAGAAACCAAAAAGCCCTATGGTGGTGAAAAGGTAATTGAAACACATTTAAACAACGAGTTATTTAATCTTAAAAGATTTTTTGATAATAATCTTGAATTCTATAAGTATTATCGAACCAACAGCACTTATCTTGACCACAAATATTTCGTTCGTGGGAAGTATGATATTAAGTTAAGTTTGGATACCTACTATTTTGAATCTG
This sequence comes from Empedobacter brevis NBRC 14943 = ATCC 43319, assembly GCF_000382425.1. Lineage (GTDB taxonomy): Bacteria > Bacteroidota > Bacteroidia > Flavobacteriales > Weeksellaceae > Empedobacter > Empedobacter brevis. The sequence goes on along the minus strand of NZ_KB908308.1, from coordinate 10,549 downwards.
ATCATAGTTTTTCAACATCCCATGATTATAAGGTCGCCAAAATTATTGCGAACGACTTAATACAGGTTTATTTGGAGGATAATCTTTCTAATAATATTAGATACAGCACACTGAAAAGTGCGGAAAAAATCAAATCTACGTTAGTGTGGACAGCAAGTAAAACAGCACTGATTGAATTAATTTACGCATTACACACTCAAGGGGTTTTTGGTAATGGAACCATAGACATCAAAGTAATTGCGACTTATTTTGAGCAGACATTCAATGTTAATTTGGGAGATTTTTACCATACCTTTTTAGAACTTCGCAATAGAAAAACTAACCGAACCAAATTTATTGATACTCTAAAAGAAGGACTGTTACGGAGAATGGATGAGCAAGAAGAAAAATAGAATTGATTTTAATTGCAATAAAAGATACTTATTGTATTTTAAATATTAATATATTAAATGTTTTACCAGCTTACTTTCTCTGCGTTCGTGAAAGCTGTTATCAAGAATAGCTCTTAATGCCGATACTATTTAATAAACAATAATTTTAAAAATATGACAACTTATAATGTACCCAATCATCTAAAAGGGCTGACGGAAAACGAGGTAAAGGTTTCCCGGGAGCGGTATGGCTACAACCAGATGGAGGCAATTGGCAAAAATTCCCTGCTGGATATGTTGATCAACATATTGAAAGAGCCAATGCTAATCCTGCTCTTTGCTATTTCAATTATCTACGTGCTCGTAGGCGATTATGGCGAAGCACTGTTTATGTTTATGGCCATTATTGCCGTATCTGCTATTTCCTTTTACCAGGACAACCGCAGCAAAAAAGCACTGGAGGAATTAGAAAAGCTGAATGAACCGCTGAGCACGGTAATCAGAAATTCGGAAGTGGTCAAAATAGCTACGCATGATATTGTCATAGGCGATTTGTGCATTACGGAAGAAGGAAGGATCATCAATGCCGACGGGCGGATTGTCCACAGTAATGACTTTTCAGTCAATGAAGCATCATTAACCGGTGAGAGTTTTTCTGTATTCAAAAACAGTGACCCAGGGAATAATAAAATTTTTAGCGGAACGATTGCCGTTTCGGGATTGGCGGTCTTTGAAGTAGAACAGATTGGAAAACAAACGCAAATCGGCAAGATCGGCGAATCTATCCTGACGATAAAAGAAGAAATTTCACCATTGCAGGTTCAGATACGAAAATTTGTAAAATGGATGGCTGTTGCCGGTATCCTCATTTTTCTAATGGTTTGGGTGTTCAGTTTCATACGGACGGGTAATCTTGTTGACAGTCTGTTGAACGGTCTTACCCTGGCGATGTCTGTCCTTCCCGAAGAAATTCCCGTTGCATTCACCACGTTTATGGCTTTGGGTGCCTGGAAGCTGATGCGGGAGGGCATCATCATCAAAAGAAGCAGTATCGTGGAAACATTAGGCAGCACCACGGTTATCTGTAGCGATAAAACAGGTACCATTACCGAAAATTCTATGCAGCTTAAACAGTTATATGATTACCGGTCTGACAAAACTTTTGATGAAAAAGAATTTGCCAACCCCGAACTGGCAGCATTGATAGACTATGCGATGTGGAGTAGCGAACCCGTTCCGTTTGACCCGATGGAAAAAACGCTTCACCAGGTGTATGAACAGACACAAAGAGACGATGTAAGAAAAGATTACCAGATGTTCCACGAATATCCATTGGAAGGTAAACCACCTATGATGACGCATCTTTTCGAAAATTCAGAAAAAGAAAGAATTATAGCTGCCAAAGGAGCTCCCGAAGCTATTCTTGCTATCGCTACGCTCTCGGATACCGAAAAGGACAAAATCAGAGGCCTTATCAGGGAGTTCGGGCAGCAGGGATACCGGGTGTTAGGAGTAGCCAAATCCGATTTTGAAGGCAATGATTTTCCGGAAAGACAACAGGATTTTGAATTTGAATTTTTGGGATTGGTTGTGTTCTATGATCCTCCGAAGGAAGGGATACGGGAAGTATTCCGTCATATTTATGAAGCAGGCATCAAGGTGAAGGTAATCACGGGAGATAATGCTGATACAACACGCAGTATCTCCTCCCAAGCAGGTATCGTCAATACGGCTGAAGTCCTGAACGGAAACGATGTGGCGGCTTACCCGGAAGAAGAATTAATACCGGTGGCTGAACGCACCGTTTTATTTACCCGGATGTTTCCCGAAGCTAAACTTAGCGTGGTGAATGCACTGAAAAAGAAAGGTGAAGTGGTGGCGATGCTGGGTGATGGTGTAAACGACGGCCCTGCTCTTAAAGCAGCTCATATAGGCGTGGCAATGGGCAACAAAGGAACAGAAATTGCAAAAGCAGCCGCATCTTTGGTGATAACCAATGACGACCTTGAAAAATTAGTGATAGGTATTGCTGCCGGAAGAAGGATTTATGCCAATATCAAAAAAGCTATACAGTACATCATTTCTATCCATATACCAATTATACTGACGGTATCTTTGCCTTTATTTTTAGGCTGGATATTTCCCCAGATATTTACACCTGTACACGTTATCTTTCTGGAATTGGTGATGGGACCTACCTGCTCCATTGTCTATGAAAACGAACCGATGGAGAAAAATACAATGCAACAGCCACCCAGAACAATGACCGATACCTTTTTGAACCTGCGTGAGTTGGCCATCAGCATTATACAAGGGTTAGTCATCACAGCGGGCGTATTATTTGCCTATCAATGGTCTGTTCAGCATGGTGGCAGCGAAGAAAAAACAAGGGCAATGGTTTTTACCACACTGATTTTGGCAAATATATTGTTGAGCCTCGTTAACCGTTCCTTCTCTTACAGTGTGTTTGACAGCTTCAAGAATAAGAATCCCCTCTTCCCGGTTATTATTGGTCTAACTTTGGTATTACTTTTTGTCATACTGTATATTGCACCTGCTGCCAATTTCTTTCACGTAACCGGATTGGACTTACAGGAGTTAGGGATGACATTATCGGTAGCAGCGGTTTCAGTTTTGTGGTTTGAAATTTATAAATTGTTTAGAAGAATGAAAAAATCAACGCTTATGTTATAGTGAAAGGTACATATCCGGTATAACATTCTGCATTAGATAAGGATTAAAGCGATGCTCATTTTTAAAAAAATTTACCAAGCTCAAAACAGTACTAACCAAATTGAAACTGCTGCTGCGGTGACTTTTATCCTACATACCTTGAATTGCGGAACAGGAAAACCAATAGGACAAAATTCCATGAGTGACGGGCTTTCAAGAAAATGGACGAGCAGGGTGACAGGGAATGACTTTCTTATAAAACCCCACGGGGTAAATGAATACCTTTTGTCCTTACAATACTCTCCGAAATATTTGAAGTTTCTTTTTGTTTTTCGGTTTGTTCCGCAGGTTCCTCTTTGGGGTCAGGCGTGATAGACAACTGTATCTTTCGTTCAACGGCAGCCAGTTCCGTTTTGAGTTCGCCCAATCGACTTTCTTTAGACCACGTACCGTTTACCACTTCCTGAAGAACAGGTAAATCCTTTTGTATTTCCGCAATTTTCTTTTGCTCCTGCTGTATATAGCCTGGCAACTTCTCCAGTGCATTAAGGAAGTTCGTAGCCGCCAGCTTTTCATCTTTAGCGATTAAACCGTTGTTGTAGGTGTATTTGATATTGCCCTCGCCCTGCACCAAAAATCGGTTTACACGAATATCCACGCCCTCTTTTTCGGACATTTCGGTTTTTACCAACAGCGTAAATCCGTACAACGTACCGATTTCTTCATACTGCCCCCCGGTGCGGGCTTTGTCCGCAAGCTGGTTGAGCTTTGCACCGATTTGTTTTATATCCGCATTGAGTGGCAAGCCGTCCAGCAGAACAGGGTTTGCAATAGTACCGTCAGAACGCTTTTGTATGCGTTGCTTTAAATTTCCCCAATCGGTTGTCATTCGGTTAAAACGGGATTGTGCACTTTCGAGCAATTCCGTAAAGTCTTGCAGCTTGTATTTGGCACTGAACTTGGAACGGTTGAACGCCTGTTTTTCGCTTTCCAGTCCGGCAATCTGTTTTTCTAATTTGGCTTTATCCAAAAGGTCGGTATTTCCTGATAGGATAGCCACATATTCCGAAAAATTCATTCCCGATTTTTCGTCCATACTGCCTTCGTCAATGGTACGTTTGCCGAGGTTATTGTTTTTTAATTGGTCTATAAATAGCTGTTTATTATACAACAGGTTGAACTTGTAGCTATCCAATGATTTTTCTACGGCATAGATGATCACATCTACTTTGTTATCGGCAAAGAACTTGGCAATCTCATTGCCTTTACGAACAGCCCGACCGACCCTTTGGGCAAGGTCGCTCGGTCGCCACGGTGTATCTAAATGATGAACGGCAACGGCTCTTTTTTGTGCGTTCACACCTGTCCCCAACATACTTGTAGAACCGAACAGCACACGTATTTTACCCTCGTTCATTCCTTTGATAAGCTCCTTACGCTGCTTGTCATTTTTGGCTTCCTGTATAAAACGGACTTCGTGTGCAGGGATGCCGTGGTCTTCCACAAGTTTGCGTCTGATTTCTGAATAAACATTCCATTCGTTTGGTTTGTAAGTTCCCAAATCGGAAAAAACGAACTGCGTTCCTTTCTGTGCATTGTATTGGTTGTAATATTTAGCAATAGTTGCAGCACAATGCGAAGCTTTGCTATCGGGATGGTCTTCATATTTTCCATTTACCATCCGCATATCGAGTGACATTTTGCGGGCGTAATCCGTAGCGATGAGCATCTTCGCCTTTTCTTCGCTTTGCGACAACGGTGGTCTTCCGAGCAACTCGGCATTTCCCGTTTTTGCAAAATCCATCAATTTTTGAATAAATGCAGACTGGTCTGGAGTGGGCGGAATATTATATAATATCTCATTCTTATTCGGTCGGTCAATACCTATATCTTTTGCCGTTCTGTAATCTGTAATTTCAGAATAGAATTGAGCCAATTCCGGCACCTTGATAAAGTAGCGGAAGCGTTCTTTTGCTACAATGTTATTGGCAACCGAAAATTCATAATCGGTCGTTTTCCTTGCATAGATGGCTGCCCACGCATCAAAAGAATGAATGCCTTGTTTTTCCATTGCTCTTGGTCGCAGGTATTTGAACAGCAGGTACAGTTCGGTTAATGAGTTGCTGATAGTTGTACCCGAAAGAAAGGTTGCTCCCATATCTGCATTAATACGTTCCTGAATGGTGCGGATTGCAAAGAGCAGGTTCATTGCTTTTAGGCTTCCGTCCACGTTTCCCAATCCCGCAACCCTTGTATGCCTTGTGTTGAACATCAGATTTTTGAATTGGTGGCTTTCATCTACGAACAAATGGTCAATGCCCATCATCTTAAAGTCCACTACATCATCTTTGCGGTTTTCAATATCGTGTTGCAGGGTTTTTAATTTTACTTCGAGATTTTCTTTCCGCTTGATTACTCCGGCAAGCATCCCTCTTGTAACCTCTTTTCCTCGCGATTGCAACGCATCGAGGTTTCGTTCTACGCTATCTAACTCAATTTGGAGAATTTCCTTTTGCATTTCTGGCGATTGCGGTATCATCCCGAATTGGTCGTGTGTCAGTATCACACAATCCCAATCGTTGTTTTTAATGTCGCCAAAAATCCGCAGGCGTTTTTGTGGCGTAAAATCTTCCTTGCCCGGAAATAGAATTTTAGCGTGTGGGTAAGCAGTGCGGTACGCTTCGGCAATTTCGTGAACATTGCTTTTCAGCCCGATAATCATCGGTTTGTGTGCCAGTCCCAAACGCTTCATTTCCTGTGCTGCCGTACACATAACCAACGTTTTTCCTGCACCTACTTCGTGGTCGCAGATAGCACCGTTGTTCAGCTTTATCATCCAAACCGTGTCCTTTTGGCTTGAATACAGGTCTTCAATGCCCAATGCCTTACGGTCTAATCCCGGAAAGTCCTGATGGCTGCCGTCATAGTTTGGTCGGACAAAGCAGTTAAAAGTATCGTTGTATTGGTCGGTCAGCCTGTTTTTAAACTCATCATTTTGGGCGTGGAGCCATTCGGTAAAGGCGGTACGGATTTCGTCAATCTTGGTATTCGCCATTTGTATGGCTTCCATATCCCGCACCTTGACCTCTTGGTCGCCAACCTTAATTTTCTTAGTAATATCAGGCGTGGTATTGACAAGGGCGTGTTTGAGCAGGGCAATCCCGTCAAACGTTCTGCTTTCAGCTTTGACAGCGTATTTTTCCCATATATGCAAATTCTTACGGTCGCACTTTACTGAAAAGTCATCGGAACTTTCAGAGTAATGAACGAGAACCTCCGTATCAAAAAGATGTGAAGCAAAGCGGGCATAAATGCCAGTGGGTATCCAGCGTTCGCCCAAATTAAAATCGAGTTCCTCAAACTCAATTCGTCTTGGTCGGGCTTCTTCCAAAACGATAAGGCTTGTTTTGGCTTCGGTATCATTGGGATTGTTTTCAATGTAGTTCTGTACCTCTTGGGCTTTCTCTACTACGTTTCCTGCAATCCAGCGTTCGGATATTTCATATTCATTTTGCAAAGGATTGTAGTAAATGCGACCGTGTAAGGCTTCTTTCAAAGCATCGTCCGTCATACCGCTGATTTCGGACATATAGTCCAAATCAACGCTTCCGTATTTGTTCAGCGAAGCCGCTAACGCTTCTTCGGGATTGTCCGTTGCTATGGTTATGGTAGAAAAACTTACAGGACGGCTGAATATATCCGCCTTGTGGGTTACGCCACCAACGACACGCTCCAAATAAGGGAGTTCCTTACCGGAACTATCTGTTTTGATGAGCTTGATATTATCCGCACTATTTAAGTTTCCGTACCTTTTGACAAAGGCATCGTAAAGGCGGTTAAGGGTTTTCCTTTCTTCCTTGTATTCGGTCTGAAACTTTGCCTCTTTATTGTAAAGCTCTTGGTAAACATCACGTACAGCAATGTATGTTTCGGCTCTTGCTTTCTGTAAGGTCGGTAAAGCTAAAGGGTGGAAAACTGCCGTACCGTCTGATGTATCTACATCTTGCAGATGACCGACCCAACCATTATCCACAACAAGACAATTGTTACGGTGGTACGATTGCAGTTCGCCACTATAAGGAGCAGGCTCGGGAATGGTATTGGGAACGGCTGGCTTATCAGCTTGGCCATTCCCGTTTATTTGTGAAAACAGGTCGCCGATGGCTTCTTGTTTTTTACCGTTGGTTGATGTGCTTCCGTTGGCAGTTCTATTGGTAATCGGAGGCGTATAAGGTTGCTGCATCGCACTGAACAAGTCGGTCTGGCGATTTATTGCACCTCTTCTTTTATTGGTGCTTTGCCTTTTAACTTGTGTCGTTCTTTTGGGCGAAGCAAGAACTGCTACGGGTTCGTTTATATTTTCAAACAGGTCAAAAATGCTTAACTGTTTTAATTCCTGCGGGCTTTCCCGATTGATTATCGGTGCAGATAGAGGTTGTATTTCGGGTAGAACGCTTACAGGTGGAGGTGTAACCTTTGGTTCAATCGGAATTTGTATAACAGGCTCATCGTTCCGTTCGCCTTTGTATAAATTCAAATTCAGGTGCTTTCCAAAATCATCCGTAAGCATTTGTTTGAGGTCTTTGGCAATTCCGTTAACGCCGTCTTTATGCGTATAGATTAGGGCAGGTTGCCCGTAAGGGTCGGTATCTAATTTACGGTCGGTATGCACAATTCTTGTGCTGTCCTGAAAGAGTGCATTGCCCGGTGTATTGTATTCTGTTTGGCTGCTTCGGCAAAACAGATCTTCCCTTTCGGTCAGATTTTGTTTTGCCGTATTTTTTTGCAGTATGATGAGGTCGCTTCCGACTTCCGTACCTGCATATTCCGTAAACAGGTTGTTGGGTAAACGGACAACCGAAACCAAATTATTATCCCGCATCAACGCCCTCCTTATCGGTTCGTTCTTCGGGCTGTTGAGAATGCCCTGTGAAGTAATGTAAACCAGCAAACCGCCCTCACGGAGCATATCAGCCCCTTTCAGGAAAAAGTAGTTGTGTATGCTTCGGGCAGCCTGTACTTTTGCACTGTCCCTGCTTCGGGAATAGGAAAGGTCAAACACGGAAGTATCGCCGAATGGAATGTTACTTGCGACAACATCATAGCTGTTTTGTTCCTTTTCGGGAATTTCCTCAAAGCCACTTACACGGATATTGCTATCGGGATAAAGCTGTTTTAAAATCTTGCCTGTCAGTAAGTCTTTTTCATAAGCGGTAACACTTTGCCCATTTTCTGAAAAGGATTGTACGAATGAGCCGATACCTGCGGAGGGTTCGAGGAATTTATCAATGTTCAGACCGCTTTCACGCAAGGTTGCGGAAATCGCATCTATTACCTGTGGCGGTGTATAAAAAGCTGTCATTACGGAGCTTTTCATACTGTCCACATACCTGCGATATTGTTTCTCGTCTTCGGAATTTTCTTTGAGTAGCTGGTGGAGTTCCTGCGTAATCGGAAAAAAGTCGTGTTCGGTCTTTCTCCAATGATTGATGTCTATTTCATTCGCTATGGGGTTCAGAACGAATTTAAGACCGCCAAATCCGCTGTATTGCATCATTAGCAGTCTTTCGCCTACGGTGGCTTGTCGTTTCTCCTTTTCAAGTTTAAAAGCAATTCGTAGGGCATCAATGTTCTGTTGGAGATGTTGGCGTTTACTGAAGCCCATTTTCCTCTATCCATATTGCGATGGTTCCGGTTATTTCGGTATAGAGCAGGTCGTACTCTGTGTTATAAGCGAAATCATCGGTTAGTTGGTAGCCGGAGAAAACAGGCTCACAAACCGGGAACATTTTCACGGCGAACGGTCGCAGTTCCTCATCTGCCATTATGGTATCAAACTCATTGCATACTACCTGAAAAACGGTGTCGAATTTGGAGAAGTGCAAGCCCTCAAACAGAATGTAGTTGGCTATTTCGTTGCATTGTTCAACTGCATTTCCTAAACTAAAAGCACCCTCGTAGGCATTGGCAGCCCACGAAGAACGTTGCTCAATAAATTTTTGGTCGTTTGCTTTTTCGGGGAAGCTGGTGTTTAATAATTCTTGCAGTCGTAACCTGAAATACGATAAGTCTTTTTGCTGTGTATCCATACTATAATTTTTGTTTAGAATTTTGCTTGAAGCCTAAAATTATAGCAGTAGATAAGCCCCTTTGCAGAAGTGGCAGGGTTTGGCTTTGAGAGGTAGGTTTTTACCACTTAGTAAATTGAAATAGAAACTTGAAAAGAATTAAGATTTGAATATTTTTTCATAAACTACTTTTGTGTTTAAATTTATTATCGTAATATTGCGATGTAAAAATGTAAACTAATGGGACTTACCAAATCAGAAATATTTACAGACCAACAGAATAAGCTGGCTTCTCGATTTAAAGTTTTGGCACATCCTGCAAGGGTTGCTATACTTCAATATATCATCAATCAAGATGCCTGCATCTGTAACGATTTGGTTGAGGAATTAGGGTTGGCACAGGCAACCATTTCACAACATCTAAAGGAATTAAAAAACATCGGTATCGTTCAGGGAACCATTGAGGGAAAATCTGTTTGCTATTGTATTGATGAAAAAGTATGGAATGAAATTCAAGAGGAATTTAATGCGTTTTTCAATCAGGAGGTAAAAGTAACCAAGTGCTACTCATAGCATTTTTTTAATATTTAACATCGTTATATTGCAATATAACATTTATTGTACTACTTAAAATTCAGTTAATATGAAACTATCAAAAATCAAAGAAATCTTGCCAAGATTAGAGAATGTTGAATTTAAGTTAGAGAACGGAACGCTTGTTCCCGAACATTTCCACGTTACCGAAGTTGGACAAATCAATAAGAATTTTATTGATTGTGGCGGAACAATCAGAAATGAAAAAGTTGTCAATTTCCAATTATGGAATGCTAACGATTTTGAACACAGATTAAAGCCAACCAAATTATTAAACATTATCAAACTATCTGAAGAAAAATTGGGTATTGAAGATGCTGAAATAGAAGTAGAATACCAAAGCGAAACGATTGGTAAATATGATTTGGATTTCAACGGAAAAACATTCGTACTAAAAAGTAAAACAACGGCTTGCTTGGCAAATGATGCCTGTGGCATTCCTGCTGAAAAACAAAAAGTAAACTTGGCAGAATTAAAAGATAATGCTTGCTGTACACCAAATTCAGGATGCTGTTAAACTAAAAACTATCATATAAAAATCAGACAAAATGAAAATTGCATTATTCAGTGACATTCACGCCAATCTACCTGCATTAGAGGCATTTTTTGAAGATGTAGAAAAAAGAAATCCCGACAGTATTTATTGCTTAGGCGATTTGGTAGGCTATAACATTTGGGCAAATGAAGTAGTGAACGAAATCCGTAAAAGGAAAATACCAACCATTGCAGGGAATTATGATTTTGGCATCGGGCGTATGAGCAATGATTGCGGATGTGCTTATAAAACCGATAGTGAAAAAGGCAATGGCAGCGTATCTATTTCCTTTACCAACTCTATTATGA
>NZ_KB908307.1 GCF_000382425.1 Empedobacter brevis NBRC 14943 = ATCC 43319 | reverse complement strand
AATCTTATTTGGATTAGGTTAGTATACCGGTTGTGTGAATAAATAAAACAATAATGTCAAAGAAATAATAGGAACTAAAACCTATATAAAAATATTAGGGTGACTATAGCTGCAGGGCTCACCTCTTCCCATTCCGAACAGAGAAGTTAAGCCTGCCTGCGCCGATGGTACTGTTACTTACGGGAGAGTAGGTCGTCGCCAGTTTTTTAATCAAAAGCCTCAAGTGAATTACTTGAGGCTTTTTTTATGGGGTAAAATAAAAAATAAAGGTTTTAGATAAGGAATCCTGAAAGCTAGTTTATTTTTTTCAACGCTCTTGACCCTAACAATTAGCTTACTCACTCCGCATAGCCTGAACGATAGGAATGAGGGGGTATGCTCTTAAATCAATAAAATATTGGTTATATTTAGGTTCTAAAATAAAAAATTATGAAGCCATTTAACGTACGGGTGTATGCGTTATTAGAACATAAAGGAAAGCTATTGGTAATTCATGAGCCATTTCAAGGGAAATTGATTTATAAATTCCCGGGTGGAGGATTAGAGTTTGGGGAAGGAACCAGAGATTGTTTAAAACGTGAATTTAAAGAAGAGTTGTATCTAGATGTGGTAATAGGGCCACATTTCTATACACAAGATTTTTTTGTACGGAATGCTTTCGATCCTACAGAACAAGTTTTATTGATTTATTATAAAGTAACGATTACTGATAAAGCTTTAGCTAAATTGAAGGTTTTAGATGCTGATATCAACGAATTATTGTGGATAAAGCCAACTGATTTAAATGCAGAGAAGTTTACATTAGATGCTGATAAAGTTGTCATCGAATTGTATAAAAAAGAAAACTTCGAATCTTAAGATTCGAAGTTTATTATTTTTTGATCATCAAAATACTGAATGACGGCGTATTTCATTAGTAAGGTTTGCTCATTTGTTTTGAGTGGTGGTAATTCTTCCAACAACTCAAAATGAGGCCAACCATCAGGGTCTTGTCCATCGAAACGATAAAAACCAAAAGGTTCTAATACCCGGCAAACAGCAATATGCAACAAATTTAGTTTATCATCTTTTTTGAATCGCTTTTTTCCTTGTCCTAACTCTTGGACACCAATTAAAAAAAGAATCGTATCTAAATCCGGTGTTTCACCATCTGTGAAATTTAGTTTAAAGAATTCTTCGATTTTCTTCCACTTGCTGGTGTTTGATGATGTTTCTTCTGTAAATTTTGAAATATCCATTTAGAATTTACGCCCTTTGTGACGCATATGTGGGTTTTGTAATTGCGAGTTACTAACGTTGAAACGTTTCATTTGATCATTCATCATTTTGATTTGATCAGTAAACATTCCTTTCGAATCGTTTTTCTTCGCTTCTTTAATATAACCTTCAGCTTCTTTCTTTTTACCTTTTGCCATTGCAGCACCTGCTAAAGACAGGTTTGCCATTGCTCTGTCATGGTCGAAAGATAAACCATAGTTTAAGGCTTCTTTCATGTATTTTTCCGAAACAGCAACATTGTCTTGCGCTTCAGTAATTCCCATCATGTAATGGTAATACCCCATTTGTTTAGGTATTAATTGAGATGACGGATTTTTGATCTTTTGCAGCCATTTTTTTGCTTTTACCATATCCTCTTTACGTAAAAACCAGAATGCTAACAAAATGTTCTCATTTCTGAAATAAAATAAAATTGGGAATACAGTTACTAATAACGAAACAAATCCCCAACCGTATTCGCGAATGGTAAACAAAAAGATTGCTAGAGCGATTAATACAGCGGCGATTACTAATTTAATGTATTTGTTCATCGATTATAAATATGATTTGATATTATCTACAATTTCAGTCATTTTCTCAGCAGATAATTGAAGTTTTGGATTTGAGAAATTGATATCTTGCATTGAATTTAGAGGAACCAGATGCACATGTACATGTGGTACCTCTAAACCAACAACTGCTACGCCAACACGTAGACAAGGTATTGCTTTTTCTATAGCTTGTGCAATTTCATAAGAAAAGTCCATTAGACCTAAATAGGTTTCTTTGTCTAAATCGAAAATTTTATCAACTTCCATTTTAGGAATTACCAATACATGTCCTTCTACTAAAGGGAAAGCGTCTAAAATAGCGATATAATGATCGTTTTCGACAATTTTGTATGATGGTATTTCTCCGTTTATAATTTTAGTGAAAATGCTTGCCATAATTTTTGAAAATTTGAAATATTAGTCCAAAGATATTTCTAAAATTTCAAAATTTAAAGTCATTCCGTTAGGTAATGTGATTTCTGCAACTTCACCAAGAGATTTACCTAATAAACCTTTTGCAATTGGGGTATTCACAGAAATGCGCATTTTAGCTAAATCAGCTTCAGATTCCGGTACCAAAGTGTACACTAATTCTTGTCCGTTAGCAGTATTTTTTATTTTAACTTTTGATAATATAGATACTTTAGAATGATCCAATTTAGATTCGTCGATTACACGTGCATACGCAACCACTTCTTTTAGTTTAGCGATTTGCATTTCTAACATTCCTTGAGCTTCTTTTGCAGCATCGTATTCTGCATTTTCAGATAAATCTCCTTTATCACGTGCATCAGCAATTTGTTGCGAAATTTTTGGACGCTCAAAAGTTTCTAACTGATGAAGCTCTTCACGCAACTTTTCTAATCCTTCTTTCGTTACATATTGTATATTTGCCATAACAACAATGTTTAATTAAATATTTATTAATAGTCATATAAAAAATAATCCTACACATATTAACACATATGCGCAGGACTATTTTATTTTTCTATTACAAATATAGTAAAAAATATATACCAAATTAAAAATGAAAGAGTTTATTAAAATCATTCTAAATAAGCTGGTCTTGTTTATGGCGTTTATACTGATTTTTCAATCGTGTAATTCAGACGATGGAACAGTCAACTGTGTTCCTACGACAACAGTTAATGTCATCATAAATACAAATTTACCTTTGTACTCAGCACTTAATAATCCTGGAGGTTGGATTTATGTCTCTGGAGCAACGGCAGGGACAAGAGGTATTATTGTGGTACGTACTGCATCAGGATATAAAGCTTATGATCGTAATGCACCGCATATTTGCCCAGCTGAAAAAACGACATTGTATGTAAAAGATGATATTAAGATGGTTTGTGATGCAGATGGATCAGAATGGATGTTATTAACAGGACAGCCAACAAAGGTGGCCAATCGGGCTCCAAGAACATACCAGGTATATGTAAACTCGAATGGTACAATTTCAATTGTGAATTAAGAATTGATATGGTTTCAAAAAACTTAAACTTTTTATTTTTATATTGAAACTATATTTATTAATTATGCATGCATAAATTATTTAGATGAGTTTTGCCTTAAATTATTTTTAAAAAAAAATAATTTCGTTGTAAAGCTTATACAAATCCATTATTTTTGGTAAATTAAAATTTATTATCAAATAAAACATAATACAATGAGCATTATTTCGCATATTCATGCAAGACAGATTTTAGATTCTCGCGGTAACCCAACAATAGAGGTAGACGTCATTACAGAATCAGGTATTTTAGGACGTGCAGCTGTTCCTTCGGGAGCATCTACAGGTGAATATGAAGCAGTAGAATTACGTGACGGCGGAGACTTATATTTGGGTAAAGGAGTATTAAAAGCTATTGAGAATGTAAATGAAGTTATTGCTCCGGAATTAATAGGTTTTTCGGTTTTTGAACAAAATTTAATTGATCAAATAATGATTGACTTAGATGGAACTGAAAACAAAGCGAAATTAGGAGCAAATGCAATCTTAGGAGTTTCTTTAGCCTTGGCTAAAGCAGCTGCAGAAGAATTAGGTTTACCGTTATTCAGATATATTGGAGGTGTTAATGCCAACACATTGCCTGTTCCGATGATGAACATTGTAAATGGAGGTTCTCATTCAGATGCGCCAATTGCTTTCCAAGAATTTATGATTATGCCGGTTCAGGCAGAATCTTTTTCAGATGCATTGCGCAAAGGAACAGAAGTTTTCCATGCATTAAAGAAAATTTTACACGATAGAGGTTTATCTACAGCAGTAGGTGACGAAGGTGGTTTTGCTCCAACTTTTGAAGGAACAGAAGATGCTTTAGAAACTGTATTATCAGCAATTGAAAAAGCGGGTTATAAAGCAGGTGAAGAAATTATGATTGCATTAGATTGTGCTTCATCAGAATTCTATCACGACGGAAAATATGATTATACTAAATTCGAAGGAGAAAAAGGAGCTATTCGTTCTTCTGCCGAGCAAGCAGCTTATTTAGCAGAATTGTCTGAGAAATATCCAATTATATCTATCGAAGATGGGATGGACGAAAATGATTGGGAAGGTTGGAAAATCTTAACAGATAAAATTGGAGATCGTGTACAATTAGTAGGAGACGATTTATTGGTTACAAACGTTAAGAAGCTAGATCAGGCAATTGAAACCGAAACAGCGAATTCGATCTTAATTAAGTTTAACCAGATCGGAACACTAACAGAAACAATCAAAGCAGTACAAATGGCTCAAAATGCTCGTTATACAGCTGTTATGTCTCACCGTTCCGGAGAAACTGAAGATGCTACAATTGCAGATTTAGCGGTTGCATTGAATACAGGACAAATCAAGACAGGTTCTGCATCTCGTTCAGATCGTATGGCAAAATACAATCAATTATTACGTATTGAAGAAATTCTTGGAGAAACAGCTATTTTTCCAGGTCTTAAAGCTTTTAAAATTAAGCGATAAAACTGTTTAAGACTGATATTTGTCAGTCTTGAATTAATAAAAAAAGTGTAAATTACGCAATAAATAATATAAACTATAAAATGTCAGATAAGGTAATATTAAATTACAATGGAAATGAGTTGGAACTTCCGGTTGCAACGGGATCAATGGACGAAAAATCTATTGACATTTCCAAGTTAAGAAGTGCTACAGGATTAATCACAATGGATCCAGGGTATAAAAATACAGGGGCATGTGAATCTAAAATTACATTTTTAGATGGAGAAGAAGGAAAATTGATGTACCGTGGATATCCTATTGAACAATTAGCAGAAAAATCTTCTTTCGTAGAAGTAATGTATTTGTTGATCAAAGGAGAATTACCTACACAAGCTGAATTAGATAAATTTATAACAGATATTAACGAGTACAACTATGTATCAGAAGATTTAATCAAAATCTTAGATGCATTTCCAAGTTCTGCTCACCCAATGGGAGTATTAACTTCTTTGACAGCAGCTTTATCAGCTTTTAATCCAAAAGTTGTAGATGTTAATTCTCCGGAAGATATGTACCGTGCAGCGGTTACGTTATTAGGAAAATTTCCTGTATTAGCCTCTTGGACACAAAGAAAAATAAAAGGTCTACCAGTAAACTACTCTAACGATAAATTATCTTACGTTGAAAACTTTTATCAATTATTATTCAAAAAACCAGGTCAAGATTTAGAACTAGATCCTGTAATTATTGATGCAATTGATAAATTATTAATCTTACATGCAGATCACGAACAAAACTGTTCGACATCTAGTGTTCGTTTAGTAGGTTCTTCTCACGCAGGCTTATTTGCTTCTATTTCAGGTGGTATCTCAGCTTTATGGGGACCATTACACGGAGGAGCTAACCAAGCGGTATTAGAAATGTTAGAAGCGATCAAAAATGATGGTGGAGATGTTGAGAAATATTTAGCAAAAGCAAAAGATAAAAACGATCCTTTCCGTTTAATGGGATTCGGACACCGTGTTTATAAAAACTTTGATCCACGTGCAAAAATCATCAAAGTTGCTGCTGATAATGTTTTGGATAAATTAGGTATCAATGATCCTATTTTAGACATTGCAAAAAAATTAGAAAAAGCGGCTTTAGAAGACGAGTATTTCAAATCAAGAAACTTATATCCAAATGTAGATTTCTACTCAGGAATCATTTACAAAGCGTTAGATATTCCTACAGAAATGTTTACTGTTATGTTTGCTGTTGGTCGTTTACCAGGATGGATTGCTCAATGGATGGAAATGCGCGAAACAAATCAACCAATTGGTCGTCCTCGTCAATTATATACAGGAGCGCCATTACGCGATTATGTTGAAATTGAAAAAAGATAAGATTTAATTTATTTTAGTATACAATCCGAAAATCAATCAATGATTTTCGGATTTTTTTTAACAATTAATTTCTAAAGATTGTTTGTTTAAAAGAGGTTAAAGCTTTATTTTTAAGTAAATTAAATTTTGTGAATATGAAATTTGAGAAGATACATAATAAGGGACAAGCGCAACTATTTGAAAACAACTATTTAGAAATGTTGACCAAAGGTCACCCCGCAGTTATTTGGGGAATGTATATCCCGTTATTGTCCTACTGTATGTATTATGGAATTACGCGGTATGATTTATCTGCCTTAGCAGTAATTTCTATTTTTATTGGAGCAGTGTTATTCTGGACATTGTTTGAATATTTTGCTCATCGTTATCTTTTTCATTGGACTGCTGAACAGGAAAGTCTTAAACGAATTGTTTATATTTTTCACGGAAATCATCACCATTATCCACGTGATAAACAACGTTTATTTATGCCACCTGTGCCAAGTATTTTATTGGCTTCTGTTATATTTTTTGTTCAATATTTACTTTTAGGGAAATATACTTTTGCTTTTTTTCCCGGTTTTATGATTGGTTATTTGCTGTATGCTTCTATGCATTATTTAATTCATGCTGTAGCACCTCCTTTTAAATTCATGAAGCCGCTTTGGCGTAATCATCATTTGCATCATTATAAAAATGAAGACTTAGGATTTGGTGTTTCGAATACATTCTGGGATAGAATCTTTGGAACAATGTTCGATCTTAAAAATGAAAAAGAAGATAAAGAAAAGGTAAAAGACTTGATGTTTGAGAAAGGAAAGTAATTGATGACAGATAGTTTTTATAAGAGGTCTTTTTTGTATCTTTCCTTAAATTAATCACATATCGAAAAATGAGAAAATATACTTTATTAGCAATTGGATTATTTACATTCAATCAAATCAATGCGCAATATTCTAAAGAAAACCAGAAAAAATATGTAGAAGAATTAGCTTCTGATGAGATGAAAGGAAGAAAATTCGGAACTCCTGAAAATCGTTTGGCAGCCGAATTTATTGCAGAAAAGTTCAAGCAAAATCATCTAAAACCATGTGTAGGGAATTCGTATTTAATTGAATTTGAATACAAAGGTAAAACGGGACAAAATGTTTGTGGAATAAAAGAAGGAAAATCAACAGATATTTATGCGGTTGGTGCGCACTTCGATCATGTCGGAACGGATGAAAAAGGAGAGGACAAGATTTATAACGGTGCGGATGATAATGCGAGTGGAACTTCTGCTGTAATGGCTTTGTCAGATTATTTTAAAGATAAAAAAGTTAATAAAACAATGATGTTTATGGCTTTTGATGCAGAAGAGATCGGTCTAATAGGCTCTAAAATGTTAGTGGAGAATACAAACTTTCAAACATATCTGCCCAATATGAAAGTCATGTTAAATTTAGAAATGATCGGGACTGTATCTGCTTTTGGAGAAGGTAAAGTGTATATGACCGGGAGCGATCGTTCGGATTTGATGGATTTGATGAACAAAAATTCCTCTAAAACATTTAAAGTGGAAAATGATCCTTATTTACAACAACAATTATTTTTCCGTTCGGATAACGTAAATTTTGTGAACCATAAAGTTGTATCACATGCTTTATCATCCGTAAACATGGAAAATCAAAAACACTATCACCAAAAAAATGACGAAGTATCGGTGATTAATTTTGAAAATCTTTCAGAAATAACACAAGGAATCGGGCATGTTTTAAATCAAATGATGACGAAAAACGAAGCACCGAAATATTTGAAATAATGATGAAGCAAACCGTTCCAAGTTGAACGGTTTTTTTGTATATTTTAGTTTTATTAAATTGAAATAAATGGAAACTTACTTCAATATAGTTGTACGATGTATAGCAGTATATGCTTTTATGATTATCGCCATCAGGGTTTTTGGTAAAAAAGAATTATCCCAGTTAAATACAGCAGATGTTGTACTTATTTTATTGATCAGTAATGCTGTTCAGAATGCGATGGTAGGACCGGATTCGAGTTTACAAGGAGGATTGATCGCTGCATTTGTACTGTTCTTTTTAAATTTTATTTATAAGAAACTAATTTTAAAAAACAGAAAAATTAGAAACCTTTTAGAAACTAAACCTGAAATTTTAATTCACAAAGGTATTGCCGATTTTACCATGTTAAGTAAATTAGGAATAACATCTGAAGAATTATTTGAAGCGATGCGTGAGCATGGTGTAGATAAAATAAAAGATGTGAAGCTTGCAATGTTTGAAGTAGATGGGAATATTTCGATTATAAGTGGAGACCATAACTTGAAAGAAACACATTATAAACGAAAACATAACCACAAGAATTTACAAGGAGCAAATTAAATTAGAATAAGAAATTAAATCTCATGACTCAATTGAAAATCAAATATGAATAAAATAATCAACCCTTTAAGCTATTGTATACTCCTCCTCTTATTATTCGTCATTCTTTCAATGAATTTTTTTCCTATAAAAGGGTTGGAAATAGTATACAAATATAGAATTGTATTGATTGTACTTTATATTGTATTAAGAATTACAAAACATTTTGTATTTAATAAAAAACAATCGGCAGATGAATGATTTAATGAATGGAATTATCAAACAGTTTCAATATTATAAACAATTAGGTGAAAAAACATTTTCGCAATTATCTGAACAAGATTTATTTTGGCAGTACAATGAAAATTCAAATAGTATTGCAATTATTGTGAATCACCTTTCAGGTAATATGTTGTCTCGTTGGACAGATTTTTTGACAACAGACGGTGAAAAAGAATGGCGGAATCGTGACGAAGAATTTGAAGCTCAGATTCAATCAAAAGATGAGCTTCTTGAGAAATGGCAAAGAGGCTGGAATTGTATGTTTGATGCTTTAAAGCGTATCAAAAAAGAGGAAGATTTAGAGCAGGTTATTTACATTAGAAATGAAGGTCACACGGTAATAGAAGCAATAAACAGACAATTGGCTCATTATCCTTATCATGTAGGACAAATCGTTTTTATTGGAAAATTGTTAAAAGATGCTGAATGGAATTCCCTTTCGATTCCGAAAAATAAATCGTCAGATTATAACCAGAACAAATTTTCTTCAGATAGAAAAAAACAATATTTTACAGATGAATTTTTAGATAAAGAGAAATGAACAAATCGTTGAAATTAAATAATTTATTTTTCAATAGCACCGGTTGAAGACCTGTAGGCTAAATTTGAATCCAAGACAATCGTTTTATTTTCGATTGTCGGATTTTCTATTTTTTCCAGTGTCAGTAGAGCAGCTTTTTCTCCCATTTCTTCTAGAGGAGATTCTACAGTCGTCAACTGAGGATGAAGCATAGATGATAAAATTGTACCCGAAAAACTGGCAATAGCAATATCTTCAGGAATTTTATAACCTTTTTCTAATAAAAAATTCATCGCTCCAATGGCCAAAATATCTGAAAAAGCAAAAATGGCATCAAATGGTATCTTTTTATGAATAAGTTCTTCTATGGCCTTTTTTCCATCGAATGTACTTAGTTGTTTAACTCTCACTTTTAATTGTTCATCGTGTAGCTGATGTTTTTTCAGTATTCTATCGTAGCCCATTTCTCTTTCTTTGGCATTCCGAATTGTATTTGGTCCTAAAATGTGTACAATTCTTTTTTTTCCGGTACTTATTAAATGTTCAACCATTAATGAGGAATAAATAGCATCTTTAACAATTACTTTTGGTGCTTTTAATTCGATATTAGGAATGCGGTCGTAGAAAATAACCGGAGTGCCGTTCATTATTAACTTTTGGTACAGATCAATATTTTCAGCTTCATTACATGTACAAACAATTAAAGCATCTACCTTTAGGTTTTCAAAGAATAGAATATTCTGCCTCTCTTTGTTCTTGTCTTCATCTGAAACTTTTATGATAAGCTGATAATCTTTCGGATATACGATATTTTCTATTCCCCGAATAACAGATATGGCATAAGGTGTTACCATTTCCGGAACAATTACCCCAATATTCTTAGTTTGTCCTGATTTCAAATTTAAAGCCAACCGATTAGGTTTATAATCAAACTTTTTAGCAGCTTCTAATATCCTTTTTTTAGTATCAGGATTAATATTTTGATTTTCTAAAAATGCGCGTGATATGGTAGATGTAGATAACGAGAGGTATTTTGATAAATCTTTTATCGTAATCTTTTTATTCTCTTTCATTCGGTTAGGTTTAATTGGGTATAGCAGAAATAAAGGAGAGAATAGAAATCAAACTAATAAGGTGTTAAAATTGATGATTAGCATTCTGTCTTTATATTTAAAATTTTTCCAACAAGGTTACGAGTAATTTTACAGTTAAAAGTTCACATTTGGTAATTTCGTTGTCCTTTCGGTTTTTTAACAAATTCTGTTTCATAACCTTGAGGCAAAAAAATGAAGAATCCTTTGAATGAGGATTAACATAAGACAAATGAACTTTTCTGAAAAATTGGTTTTATTGTTCATCAACCCATAAACCTCTTTGTTGAATAAATTTTATAAATCTTGATGATTACATTTGCCTGTATGGCAGTTTTTTAATTCGATTGTGAGCTGAGTTATTTTACTTTTTTGCCTTTTGATCATCTTTTCCTGATAATCAACTTTAGCATTCAATTCATCAAGTTTTTTATTTTGGCAACTGAGAAAAAATAAAAACAAAAAAAGTAAACCAAAATAGAGAGATTGTTTCATTTAATTTACTTTTTTATTTAGGGTTACTTAATTATTTTAGAAGTCACATTTTGATTCGAGATGATAAATGATTTACCACACGTTTTATCATTTATGACCTGAACTTGAATTAACGCAGGAAAGGAACGATAATCCTCTTGATTGAACGGCGCTTCATCACCATCTCTTCCTCCTCCTTTTATATCATATCTTAAATAGGCAATTCCTTCAAATTTTGCAACAGGCGTAAATTTTAATTCTCCTGTATTCCTATCATAGATCCAAGTTCCTTCGTCTGAAGTATACGTATAATTTGGATTATTTGGAATAACTTCACCTTCTTTTGTTAAAAACCGAAACGATTTATAATCGATATACTCATTCCCTTTTACGATTTCTCCATCAATTACTATTCTTCCATAAGGGAGAACAGAATATGCAATATCATTGTTTAGTGGAGTAGTCGTAATAGATTTATTTCTACAAGTAGAATACAGATCATCCGTTGCTTCTGCAGCATATGCTTTCGATACACCTAAATTTTTAAGTAAATGGATATTTGTTGCCTGACCAGTAGAAGCAGCAAAACCTATTCTTAAGGTTTTAGGAGGAGAAGTATCTAATTTTCGGAAAACGGAAGGTTTTACACCGTTGTCCTCATAAGTTAGTTGAATCGGATAATGATAATTATCAATTACGGTATGTAACTTATTTCCTGCTTTTATTTTTACAGTAATATTGTAGCCCCCTAGCTTTGAGGGTTCTAGTATTAAAAAAGCTTTTCTAAAATTAGAATCTTCTTCATTTTGAGGTATTTTGCTTCCATCAATATCAACCGAAAAACTATCAAAAGTGTCATTTTTTTCATATTTAAATTTACCTGTATTAACATCTAAAGAAGCAGCTCTGTTTGATGAGTTTTTAAGTGCTTTTGTTGAAACTGTGTATAAAACAGGATAACCTCTGTATTTTGTATCCCGCTTACCTCTTAATGTGATATGATTGTTATATTCTCCTTTTGGATAGTTTAAAATTCCATTTCGATGTTCCTCACCTTGATAAAATTGTTTTTTAAAATTACCGAATTCATCAAACCCAATTCCCAAAAAGGCACCCCTTAAACCTTCTGTGTTGTATCTTTTGTCATTTGTGTCATTGTAACTGTAACCAAGTCCGGCACCATTTGCTCCAATATTTAATTGTTCTTTCGGAATGTCTCCATCTATTAAAAAGATAGAAAAACCATCGCCACGAGAACCATCAAATTTAGTCCCGCCGTAAGATATATATTCAAATTCGAATTTTATCCCTTCATCATTTTTGAAAATTTGATCAGAAAGCAAAATGGCTCCGAATGAATTTTTTACGGCATCGGTTAGCCTTAAACCATCTTTAGTAAATGTCGCACTATTAACTGCGCCGGGAACAACAGGTTTATAAGCTTCTTTGGGTTGTGTTCCTTTTGTGAAATCTA
The DNA here is from genome assembly GCF_000382425.1 of Empedobacter brevis NBRC 14943 = ATCC 43319. Classification (GTDB taxonomy): domain Bacteria; phylum Bacteroidota; class Bacteroidia; order Flavobacteriales; family Weeksellaceae; genus Empedobacter; species Empedobacter brevis. The sequence goes on along the minus strand of NZ_KB908307.1, from coordinate 53,929 downwards.
CAAAATAAGGGAATCCTGTTCCGTTTTCATTTTGAGCAGACAAGAAAGAAGAGCTTCCAAATAAGAAAGCTAAAACGGAATACATGTAAAATTTTCTCATACACCTGTTACTTTACAACAAATAAAATATTGATAAAGGTATAATCTGTTGCGTTTGCAACTACATCATATGTCATGATACCATTGTCATCAATCTTTATATTTTTAAAGACCTTAGTATCCGCATCTAAAATATAATAAAATAAATCTTGTTTGCTCAAATAATATGGGACAGCTGATGGAGAACTTGGACTTTTTGCTAAGGGTGTTGCAAATTGTTTTACATACAAACTATACAAATCTTTCTGTTGAGCTGTTTTTGAAGAACTCGTTTCAAATGGAATACTTGGCATATAAAAGGATTTATTTGTATTTGCATTCAGGCAGAACCATTCAGGCAAATCTTTTGTACCAATATTTTGACTTAAACATTTTTTAGTTAAATCATAGACCATTAAAGCGTTTGCAGGCTGTATAATATTTTTGATTTCATTAGAAGTAAGACGGGGAATCAAAATTCCTGTAGTAGAACTTTTTATATCGAGTGATGAGCTTGGGTCTGGATTTTCTGTATTAATTCCTACCTGTGCGAATCCGATAGAGGTAATAAATAGTAAAAATAAATTTTTCATTATAATAAATTGATTTTATAGGATTGATTATTTTGGTGAAAGTTAGTTAGGTTTTTTTTGTGATATGATTACAATTAAATATTTTTATTTGGTGAAATTACTTGATTACAATTACTTGAATATAATTTATTGAGCAAAGAATAATTGGGAACGTTCCCTTTTTTAAGGGAACGTTCCCAATTGCTAAAAATAATTTTGAAAAGAAGCATGAAATAATCAACTAAATAATTAGTCTTAAAGAAAGTAGTAGTTTAAGAATGGAGAATGTAAACTTTCATTATAAGTAGAAAAAGTAAGCATAGATGCTGATAAGATTTATCAGTTGAATAGATAAGACAATAAACAATTATGAATTTTAAGATATGACTGATTAATAGCAATGATTAAAATGAAAAAATCCAGTTCAAATTGAACTGGACTTTTTCATTTGTTATGCTAAATTTTCTTCTTTCTGCAGAAGAAGTTTATAAATTAATCCACCTACAATTGCTCCTGCGATTGGTGCTGCCCAAAATAACCACAGCTGAGGAATATAGTCGCCTCCTACAAAAATAGCCTGAGATGTAGATCGGGCAGGATTTACAGATGTATTTGTGATCGGAATCGAAATTAAATGAATTAATGTTAAAGCTAATCCAATTGCGATTCCTGCAAATTTTCCGTTTGCAAATTTATCTGTAGCTCCTAAAATTACAATTAAAAAGAAAGCTGTTAAAACAAATTCAATCAAGAAAGCAGCAGTCACATTATAGCCGTGCGGGGATAAAGCACTATAACCATTTGCAGCAAAGGCGCCTGCTTTAGTATTATCTATAATCAAGCCGGCATCATTGTTAGAAGCAATCAAATACAAAACTCCCGCAGCAGCAATTGCACCTAAGACTTGCGAAACAATATAAGGGATTAATTGTTTTCCGTCAAATCGACCTCCGGCGAATAATCCAAAGGACACAGCAGGGTTAAAATGACCACCGGAAATATGACCAACTGCATAAGCCATTGTCAATACAGTAAGACCAAATGCTAATGCGACACCAGCATAACCAATTCCCAGCTCTGGAATTCCTGCTGCAAAGATTGCACTACCACAACCTCCGAAGACTAACCAAAAAGTGCCAAAAAACTCGGCAGCATAATTTTTCATAAGTATTTTTTTAATATTAAAAAGTTTAGTTGAAAAACAATTTAAGAAAAAATTAAGAAATACAAGTGATTTTTTTAATAAAATTAATTTAAACAAAAAAATCGCTCTGAGTAATCAGAGCGATTTACATATTTGAAAAAAGATTCTAATCTCTAATTTTATTAGTCCATATATGCTTCAATAGGTGCACATGTACAGATTAAGTTACGGTCTCCGTAAGCATCATCAATACGAGAAACAGATGCAAAGAATTTACGTTCACGAACCCATTCAGCAGGATAAGCAGCTTTAGAACGAGTATAAGGATAATCCCATTCGTCAGCTGTAATCAAATGAATTGGGTGTGGTGCATTATGTAATACATTGTTGTCAACTGGATAATCACCATTTACAACCTCATCAATTTCTTGACGAATAGAAATTAATGCTTCGCAGAAACGGTCCAATTCCGCTTTATTTTCAGATTCTGTAGGTTCTACCATTAATGTTCCGGCAACAGGAAATGACACTGTTGGCGCGTGGAAACCATAATCAATTAAACGTTTTGCGATATCGGTAACTTCAATACCTGCTTTTTTGAATGGGCGGCAATCTAAAATGAATTCGTGTGCAACGACATTGTTTGCATTTGTATATAAAATATCAAAATGCTTCTCTAAACGAGTTTTCATGTAATTGGCATTTAAGATTGCACCTTGTGTAGCTTTCAATAAACCTTCTGCTCCTAACATTAAAATGTAAGAATAAGAAATTGGTAAAATGAATGCAGAACCATAAGGAGCTGCAGCAAATGTATTCTTAGCTTCTTTTCCACCTGTTTCGATGATTGGAGACGATCCTAAGAAAGGAGCTAAGTGCGCTTTCACACAAATTGGTCCTACACCAGGTCCTCCGCCTCCGTGAGGAATAGCGAATGTTTTGTGTAAATTCAAGTGACAAACGTCTGCACCAATATTTCCGGGAGAAGTTAATCCAACTTGTGCATTCATGTTTGCGCCATCCATATAAACTTGCCCTCCGTAAGCGTGAATCATTTCAGTAACTTCTTCGATATTGCTATCAAATGCGCCATAAGTTGATGGATAAGTAATCATCAATGCAGCTAAGTTATCTTTATGTTTTTCACATTTATCTTTCAAATCAACTAAGTCTGTTTCCCCGGACTCTAAGTTTTTTACAACAACAACTTGCATTCCAGCCATTGCAGCAGAAGCAGGGTTAGTTCCGTGAGCAGATTGTGGAATTAAAGCAACATTTCTGTGCCCTTCTCCTCTTGCTTCAAAGTAAGAACGAATGACCATCAACCCGGCATATTCTCCTTGTGCACCAGAATTTGGTTGTAAAGAAGTCGCATCAAACCCTGTGATAACAGCTAAATACTCTTCTAAGTTTTTGATTAATGTTTGGTAACCTTCAACCTGTTCTTTTGGTGTGAAAGGGTGTACATTTCCCATTCTTTCCCAAGACATGTGCAATAATTCAGTTGCAGCATTCAATTTCATTGTACAAGAACCCAATGCGATCATCGATTGATTAAGCGCTAAGTCTTTACGCTCTAAACGTTTGATGTAACGCATTAATTCTGTTTCTGTATGATATAAATTGAAATTCTCGTGTGTTAAGAAATCAGAAGTTCTGATTAAATCTTGTGGTAAATATGAATCGTCAACTTCAAATTCGAAATCATCTTCTGTCTTTTTGATTGTCGCAAAAACACTTAAGATCTCGAAGATGTCTTCTTCTGTTGTCATTTCATCAACAGTGATTGAAATCTTCCCATTTTCGAAACCGTTCACATTCATTTCTTCTTCAGCAAAAATTTTCACGATTTCGTCTGTGTTTTCTACTTCGATTTGAACAGTATCAAAGAATTCGGTATTAACTGTTTTGAATCCTAAATGTTGAACACCGGCCTGTAATATTCCGGCTTTTGTATGAATTTGATTTGCGATAAATTGTAAACCATCTTTTCCGTGATAAACAGCATAGAAAGACGCCATAACAGCTAATAAGACTTGTGCAGTACAAATATTAGAAGTTGCTTTTTCACGTTTGATATGTTGCTCACGTGTTTGTAAAGCCATACGCAAAGCATAGTTTCCTAAACGGTCTTGAGACACTCCAATGATACGTCCCGGAATTACACGTTTATACTCTTCAGTACAAGATAAAAAAGCAGCGTGTGGACCACCGTATCCCATTGGAACACCAAAACGTTGAGATGTACCGATTGCAATATCAGCTCCCCATTCACCCGGAGGTGTTAACAGAGTTAACGCCAATAAATCTGTAGCAACTGCAACTTTTGCATTAACGGCATTTGCTTTTACGACAAATGATTTATAATTATTAATTTGTCCTCCTTTACCAATGTATTGAACAATTGCTCCGAAGAATTCTTCTGTTAATTCAGTTGTTTCAAAATTTCCGATGACTAATTCAATTCCTAATCCATGTGCTTTCGTCTCTAAAACAGCTATAGATTGAGGAAATAAATTATCAGCTACGAAAAATTTGTTTACATTATTTTTCTTTTGGTCTCTGGAACGAGATTCAAATAACATATGCATTGCTTCACCACATGCTGTACCTTCGTCTAATAAAGAAGCATTTGCAATAGGTAAACCTGTTAAATCAGAGATAACAGTTTGGAAATTTAATAAAGCCTCTAAACGTCCTTGCGCAATTTCTGCCTGATATGGTGTATAAGCTGTGTACCAACCAGCATTTTCTAATACATTACGTTGAATAGGAGCGGGTAAAATGGTACCGTAATAGCCATATCCAAGGTAATTTTTTACTTTCTTATTTTTTGAAGCAATTTCAGCTAAATGATTGATCGCTTCAAATTCTGATAACGCTTCTGGTAAATCCAAAGCATTTTTCAATCGAATGTTTTGAGGAACTGTTGCCTCAATTAAAGAATCAATAGAATCTTTCCCAATTACAGTAAGCATTTCAGCTGCTTGCTGCGCATTGTTTCCAATATGTCTAATGGAAAAATCGTTTGTGTTCATTGTGTTTGCGCTATGTTTATTTTCGCGTAAAAATACATTATTTTCTCTTAAAATAAAAGTGAATAGACATGTTAAAAATCAAATGAATGAATGAATTAGAAAATCAGTTTTTTATAAATAAATAGCCATAAAAACTTTATTTTTTTCAAAAAAATAGTCATATTGGCAGTAAAATTGGAACAAATAATTCACGAGAATTTTATAAATTTATCCTACAGTTAAAAAATCTATGCAAACAAACGATTTTATGGAACTTAACGAGAATACTTCTGAAGTCAAAAAAGAGAAAAAATTTCCTTTTCTAAAGAAATTGGAGATGATGATGGAAGAATCAAAATTAGAAGATGCGAAAAAATCTAAAATGAAACGAGTTCATAAAAAAGGTAATTCGCAAATTGCTAAAAAAATGGGAGAAGAAGCAGTGGAAATGGTAATTGCTTCTGAACAAGACAATGATGAGAACTTTTTGGAAGAATCGGCAGATGTGTTCTTTTATTACTTAATGGCTTTACATGCTCGCGGTTTTGAATTGAAAGATGTGTTGGAAATTCTGAAAAAAAGGCATAAAAAATAATTAACACCTCACATTCATATGCAAAAAGGCGGTACGTCGATAAAACTAATCATTGCTGCAGCAATTGTTATTTTTTCAGTTATTAAATATTTTTCATCCTCTGAAGTCAACGAAATTACAGGCGAAAAACAGTATATTTCTTTAACGAAAGAAGATGAGATTGCAATGGGAGTGAATTCGGCTCCGCAAATGGCAAGAGAATTTGGTGGGTTATCGCAAAATGTACAATATCAAGAACTCGTGAAACAAGTTGGGACGAAGATTGTCAACAACAGTGACGCACGCAAAACGAATTATCCTTTCCAGTTTTATGTTTTGGCTGATAATCGGACTGTAAATGCTTTTGCGCTGCCTGGAGGGCCTATCTTTATTACCGAAGCTTTATTAACACGCTTGCAAAATGAGGATCAATTGGCTGGTGTTTTAGGACATGAAGTCGGTCATGTCATTGCACGTCATAGTGCAGAACAACTATCAAAACAAGAACTTTCACAAGGAATTGCAGGAGCAGCAGGTGTTGCAGCGGGTGATGCTAATTCGGCATATTATGCACAAGTTGTAGCGAATATGGTGAATATGAAATATGGTCGTGATGATGAATTAGAATCGGATGATTTAGGGGTTCGGTTTATGATTCAGGCAGGTTATAATCCCGAAGCCTTAATTGGTGTAATGGATATTTTAGAGGAAGCCTCAGGAGGAAGTCAGGTTCCTGAATTTCAAAGCACACATCCATCACCTTCTAATCGTCGCGAAAAAATAAAAGCAGCTATAGAGAAATATAAATCGAATTAAAATTACAACTATTAATTCTATCATTAAAAGATATTATTTATCAACTATTAGAAGTCGAGTAATTGGCTGTGTTTTTATAATGATAGGCTTTTCTCTTGTTTTAATTGATTTTATTTTTGATGATCTTTCCCAATTGACCTTAAGTGATGTACTAAAAAGATTAGTCTTAAATTTTGATGATTTTGCATCAATAATTGGATCAGTTATTTTTTTGTTTCTGAAAGTTATACTCATTTCATATGGAATAAAATTGGTTAAAAACAGTCAAAGAATTATACTTATAGAGATTCATAACTCCCAAATAAAATATAGAAAATCACCGGAATCACGTTATGATGTTTTTCATTTCTATAATAGCTTAGAAAGTTTAGAGTTCAGTAAGATCAAGAACGTTTCTTTAGTGAATGATTTTTTTTACAAGAATATGATCAAAATAATGACTTCTCAAGAAACTTTATTTTTGACAGGAGTACAAGTTTTATCATTGTCAGAAAAAGAAGAAATTGTAAAAATTATTCGTTCCAAAATTATTCCAAAAACTTCGCTTTCAATTCCGGAGTAGGTAACCAACAGCTTTCTTTTTTTCCGAACCAATGGTATCTGTTTTTAGCAATAATGCTATAAACAAAGTCTCGAATAGGTTTTGGAACAATCATAAAAAAACGTAGCCAGGAAACTTTTTGGTCTAAATAGTTTGCTATTCGAAGAGGAGCTGAGGATTTGGTATAAAATTTATCATTCTCAATAAAAACCATTGAATCGAAATCGGTTGCATCCAGCTTCTTTTCTTTCAGAAAATTCTGACCGAAATCGGATTGTAAGGAAGCAAAAAGGAACTGATTTGCTTTGTCGTGCTTTATCACAAACTGAACCGATTGGTTGCATAAATTGCAAATGCCATCAAACAAAATAATTTTCTCCGTTTTCATACAATAAATATACGTCAAAAGTAGCTAAACTCTAAAGGTTATTTTTAAATTAGCCAAAATTAACAATCAATCATGTTTAGTGAATATTTATTTCGAAAAGTTGATAATTCTCCACTTGTGATTTTTCGAATTATCTTCGGACTATTAGTTGTAGCAGAATGTTGGGGTGCCATCTTTACAGGGTGGGTACAAAACAACTTTGTTGAGCCGCAACTTACCTTTTCGTTCATAGGTTTCGAATGGACAAATGTTTTCTTGGGGCAAAATATGATTTACCTCTATGTGTTGATGGGAATACTAGGATGGTTTATTGTTTTTGGTTTTGCGTATCGGTTTTCAATTATCCTTTTTTCTATTTTGTGGTCGTTGACTTATTTCATGCAAAAAACAAGTTATAACAATCATTATTATTTATTTATGCTTGTTTCGTGGATGATGACGGTAATTCCTGCCCATCATTTCTTTTCGATAGATAGTTTGATCTTTCCTAAAATAAAGCGCTTAACCATGCGAAATTGGGTACCGACATTGTTGATTATTCAATTGTTGATTGTTTATACTTTTGCAGCATTTGCTAAATTATATCCCGATTGGTTTAACGGTGTTTTTTTACAAATGAAATTTCACGAATACGGCGATTTGTTAACGACTAAATATAACTTGGTCGGATTAGGAAAAGTTGTGAGCAGTTTAGGATTTGCTCAGGTTTTTGCTTGGGGAGGTTTCTTTTTTGATTTACTTATTATTCCTGCAATGTTAATGAGTAGAACGCGTGGAATAGCTTTTAAATGTGCTGTTTTCTTTCATATCTTCAACTCAGCTATTTTTGGAATAGGAATATTTCCTTTTTTTGCATTGGCGATGATGATTTTCTTTTACGATCCTGTAAAAGTCCAGGAAGTAGTTTTTCCTAAAAAATCGTTTATGATGGATCGATCGGATGATGATAATCTGTTAACGACTCGACGTGTGATGTTTTCTTATTTGATGTGTTTCTATATACTTTGGCAAATCTATTTACCCGTTCGCCATTATTTCATCCCCGGAAATGTATTTTGGACAGAGGAAGGACACCGTTTGTCTTGGCGGATGATGCTGCGAAATAAATCGGGAGAAGTGGAAGTTTATGTTTCAAAACCGGATCCTCAAAAAAAAGGAAAATTTTTGAAAAGAGAGAAAGTAGATTTGACGAAATATTTAACATTTAAGCAAATGTCAAAAATGGCTGTCAGTCCTGACATGATGTGGCAATTTGCACGTTTTGTGAAATATGATTATGCCAAAAATGGTGTACAGGATGTGAAAATTTTTGTGGATGCAAAAGTTTCTGTAAACGGAAGTGAATATTATCAGTTTACAAATCCTAATTATAATTTGGCTTATACAACATGGAGTTATTTTGGGCATCAAAAATGGATACAACCTACACCAAAAGAATTGCATTTATCTTATTTTGAATAAAATTGTGTAACTTTATACAACAACAATCAAAGAATACAATTATGAAATATACTTTTTTAGCAATTGCATTTGCAACCTTATTATCCTCATGTGGAAAGAAAACAGAAGATGCCGGTGTAAATGCTTACAAGGGTTTGGATAAACAAAAACAAGAGCACAAAGATTTGGATAGTATCGGAAAAGAAGCACAACAAACGTTTGATGATTTTAAGTTAGCGCTATCCATGAAAGATACGACGACAACTAATTTTATGATTCAACAAAAATATCAAATCCCAAAATCTGAATTAAAAGAAGGAATTTGGGTAAGTGATATTGTGAATGATAATGATACTTTCAAAGGAATTGTCAATAGTACGCCTCAGTATATAAAAGAGTTAAAAGTTGGAGATACAATAACAATAGATCCTAATAAAATAGGAGATTGGATGTATTACAAAGGAGATAAAATGATTGGAGGATTTACGATAAAATACCTTCGAAGTAAATTAGATGATAAACAACGTGCAGAATTTGACAAACAATATAAAGTAAAGTTTGAAGATTAATCATAAATAAAAAAGCCGCTTATTGCGGCTTTTTTATTTATGATTAATCAATCAAAGATAATTGGATCTTTCGTTTTTCTGTATCAATACCAATGACAGTTACTTCAATTTGTTGGCTCAAATGAACTTTTGAATTGACATCCGAAATAAATTCATTCGAAATCTTGGAAATATGAATCAAGCCATTTTCTTTAATTCCAATATCGACAAAACAACCAAAATTGGTAATATTATTGATAATTCCAGGAACTTTCATTCCAAGTTGTAAATCTTCAAATTTTTTCAATCTTGAATCAAAGCTAAAAACTTTGGCTGTAGAACGAGGATCTAAACCGGGCTTTTCCAATTCCTTTTTGATGTCTTCTAAAGTTGGTAAACCCACTTTTTCCGAAATGTACTGATTCAAATCAAGCTGGTTGATTAATTCTTTATTTTGAATCATATCTTTCAACTCAACATTTAAATCTTTTGCCATTTTTTCAACAATTGCATACGACTCAGGGTGAACGGCAGAATTATCCAACGGATTTTTTGCATTTGGAATTCGCAAAAATGCAGAAGCTTGTAAAAATGCTTTTTCTCCCAAGCGAGGAACTTTTAACAATTCTTTTCTCGAATTAAAAGCCCCATTTTCGGTGCGATAATCGACAATATTTTCTGCTATTTTTTCACCGATTCCGGCCACATAGTTCAACAAATGTTTGCTTGCTGTGTTTAGATTGACACCTACTTTGTTTACACAGAAAGAAACCACATCGTCTAATTCGCTTTTCAACAAAGTTTGATCGACATCGTGTTGATACTGACCAACTCCGATTGATTTTGGTTCGATTTTAACCAATTCTGCTAAAGGATCCTGCAAACGACGACCTATAGAAACGGCTCCACGAACAGTAACATCTTTATCGGGAAATTCATCACGGGCAATTTTAGAGGCAGAGTATATTGAAGCTCCGGCTTCGTTGACCACAAAAACTTTTAATGGCCGATCGAACGCAATGTTTTGAACCAAGTTCTCTGTTTCGCGTGAAGCAGTTCCATTCCCTATAGAGATGGCATCTACTTGATAAGCATTCACAATCGATTTTAATTTTTTGATTGCTTGTCCTTTTTCGTTTTGGGGAGCATGTGGATAAATATTTTCATTGTGTAACAAATCTCCTTGTTCATCCAAAACAACAACTTTACATCCAGATTTGTATCCGGGATCTATTGCCAAAATTCTTTTTTCTCCTAAAGGAGGAGCTAAAAGTAATTGATTTAGATTTTTCGAGAAAACATGAATAGAGGTTTCATCTGCTTTCTGTTTTGCTTCTTTTAAAACTTCATTGGAAATAGAAGGAGCCAAAAGGCGCTTGTATGCATCTTTTATTGCTTCCTCAATCATCCATGAGACTTCAGGTTGAATAGATTTTATCAAGGTATATTCAAGAAACTTGAAAGCTTCCTTTTTGTCAATGGTTACATTTACTTTTAAAAAACCTTCGTTCTCACCACGTAAAATGGCTAAAAGTCGATGAGACGCAATCTTTTTGAGTGGTTCATTGTAGTCAAAATAGTTCGAAAATTTTTGTGCATCTTCTTCTCCGCTTTTTGTTTTTACAATTTTACTTTCAATTAATGCTGATTTTCTGAAAAGATCTCTCAATCTGTGGCGAACATATTCATTTTCATTTATCCATTCAGCAATAATATCTTGTACGCCAGCAAAAGCATCTTCGATACTTGTAACATCTTGATTTAAATATTTCTTTGCTAAATCTTCTAAATCAGTAATATTATTCTGCTTCATAATGATTTTAGCCAAAGGCTCCAGACCTTTTTCTTTAGCAATTGTAGCCCGAGTCTTTTTCTTCTTTTTGTATGGAAGGTATAAATCCTCTAATTGAACCAAATCAAAACTTTTCTGAATACGCTGCTGCAATTCATTTGTCAATTGATCTTGTTCATGCAAAGTTTTTAAAATAAATTCTTTTCGAGAGACAATTTCTTCATACTGAAATTGTAGTTTTTTGATAGCAGAAATTTGAACTTCATCTAAATTTCCAGTTAGCTCTTTTCTATATCTTGCAATAAAGGGTATAGTGTTATCTTCTTTCAGACAATTTACAGTATTGTTGATCGATTTTTCTGAAATAGAATTAAGATGTTGATGAATATATTGGATCAAATTCATGTTAAATGTTTGGAGTTGCAAATTACTATTTTTAGCAGATATAAAAAATAACAAGTTTTATTTATATAGGTCGTATTTATAGTTTGAAATAAATCATGGATTTCTTTAAATTTCTGAAAAAATAATAAGGGTCTTGTTTTAAATAAAAAAAATAAATAAAAATTTTCTAAAATATTTTGGTATTTATTAAATTATTTCTAAATTTGACCTCAGGTAGTAGAGAGTAAGATTGATTTTTTTTAATGTTAAATTTATACTTACTAGTGTAAGTTTTTTTAAAAATCAATTGGGTTTAAGCTGAGGAGCTTAAACCCGTTTTTTTTTCAACAACTTTCATATCTTTGAGTCAAAATAAATACTGCATAATGGCTCGTATAAAATTAAACTTTTGTGGTGAATTTTTATTTTCAACAATAATACCAGTACGCATAAAGGATCTTAATTATGGCAATCATTTAGCGAACGATAAAGTATTGTCTATTTTGCATGAAGCACGTATACAATTTTTCCAGTATTATGGTTATTCTGAACTAGACTTTGCAGGCGTAAGTGTGATAATGGGTGATGTAGCGATAGAGTATAAAAATCAGGCATTTTATGGCGATCATTTATTAATAGAAATTGGAATTCAAGATTTTTCACGTGTCAGTTTTGATATTTTTTATAAAATCTCGACAGAGGATAAATTAATAGCCAAAGCTAAAACAGGTATTGTGACTTTCAATTATCAAAAAAATAAAGTAGTTGAAGTTCCGGAAAAGATCAAAGAAATCTTTCAGTAGATGTAAACTTCAAAAAAAATTATTACGCTAATCATTTAAGTCTTTGTAAATTTGCATCGAGTTATGAAGATTTTACCATATAAAAATTTATTTGTCGGCATTACCGACACATTGCAACAAATTTTCTTCGAAGGAAAATATGCAGATAAAGAAGTTGAGCGAACATTGAAATCGAATAAGCAATGGGGCGCACGTGATCGTGCATTTATTGCCGAAACGGTTTACGATTTGGTTCGTTGGAAACGTTTGGTTGAAGGGGCTATGAGCCGTCCGCTTTCTCCTGAGTCTATTTGGGAATTTGTAGGGACTTGGTTTGCTTTAGATCCTGAACAAACGTTGCCTAAATGGGAAGAATTTCAAAAAATCTATCCGAAGGAAGTTTTAAAAAGACATCACCAATCTTCGAAAAAAGTAGCTGTAGCAGAATCTTATCCGGATTGGATGTTCGAGTTAGGGGAGAAGTCTTTAGGAAACCGTTGGTTAGATGAAGTGCATGCGATGAATTCGCAAGCGCCTACAGTTTTACGTGTAAATACATTAAAAACAGATCGTAAGACATTACAAAAAGCGTTAAAAGAAAGAAGAATAAAAACGAAAGTTTTATCTAAATACCAAGATGCTTTAGAACTTGAAGAGAAAACGAACATTTTTAGAACAGATGAGTTTCAGAATGGTTGGTTCGAAGTTCAGGATGCAGGTTCTCAGTTGATTGCTCCATACTTACGTGTTCAGCCGGGAATGCGTGTAGTTGATGCATGTGCCGGAGCCGGAGGGAAAACGTTGCATTTGGCTTCTTTGATGGAAAACAAAGGCCAAATTATTGCGATGGATTTGTTCGAATGGAAATTGAAAGAATTGAAACGCCGTGCTAAACGTAACAATGTTCAGAATGTACAAACCAAAATAATTGAAGCAAAGACAATCAAACGTATGGAGAACTCTGCAGATCGTTTGTTAATCGATGCACCATGTTCTGGAATGGGCGTTTTAAAACGTAATCCTGATGCGAAATGGAAGCTGCAACCTCAGTTTATAGACGAAATTTTAGCGACCCAAGAGAAAATATTAGCCGATTATTCTAAAATTATAAAAGTTGGCGGATTGATGGTGTATGCGACTTGTTCTATTTTACCGCAAGAAAATGAACAACAAGTAGAAAAATTCTTGGCAAATCATCCCAACTATAAAATGATCTCTGATAAAATGCATTATCCGTCTCAAACAAATTATGACGGGTTTTATATGGCTTTGATTGAAAGAATTGCTTAAAAAATAATTTATATAAAAAAGACCAGGTAAAAACCTGGTCTTTTTTGTGAAATAATTTATCTTATTTTAAATCTCACGCGTCTATTTTCAAAATTTTTCCAATCAATACAATTGGTTGCAGGATTACACTCTTGGTGTTTCAAATCAGAAAAACCCTTCCCAAGAATGATAAATCGATTTTTATCCAATCCTTTTTTAACTAAATAATTTAAAACAGCATTTGCTCGTCGTTCTGATAAATCTAAATTATAATAATCAGTTCCAACGGCATCAGTATGCCCTTCGATTATAAAGTTTAATGTTGGGTTTCGTTCCATAATTGCAATGATTTGATTTAATTTTTGAAAATCAACTGCACGAATTTCATCTTTGTCAAAATCAAATTCGACGGTTTCCATCAAATAATTGGAATAGTCCTGAACATAATTTCCAATCTTTTGGGGTATTAAATTTTCTTCCGGGCAGCCATTTCCAAAACGATTTCCTTTCACATATGGACAGTCATCTTCCAAATCCATTACACCGTCGCCATCGGTATCATAATCATTGTTGAAATTTTCTGAATTTCCTTTCTGAATGAATAAATTATAAGGTGTTGAGAGATTAAATGCTGTTCCTATTTTTTCAATTTCTTTTCTATATCGTCCATCTTTCTTACACATTTCGCCACACCGTTGTTCATCTTTCAGTAGGTAATCTATCTTTTGTTTCGCCCAATAAAATTTGATTGCCTCTAAAAATTCATTATTTTGTTGAGGTTGTTTAATGTCGAAGTGTTGAATGAAATTTTGAGTTGATTGATTTCCTATTATTTCTATTTTTTTTGGATAACGGCGATTACAATCACGTGAAACAAAGCTGACAGAACTTTGTGCTAAATAGGTGTTGAAATTTTTTGGAAACGTTTCGTGGAGATTAATTTGAGAGGATTGAACTTTCAAATGATAAATGGAAGTATTCAATACAGCGTGTTGAAATTGTTTGATTTTTTGATTAAATTCTTTCGAATCATTTACAGTAATGGGAAGTGTTCCGGTTGCTAAGCTGATAAAATTCATTGCCTGATAATCCAGTTCTCGCCCAATTCCTAGTGTTATAAATTGAGCATCTTTCGAATAATTTCGAAAAGCATTGTAGACGGTTTCATTTAAATTCATTTTTCCATCAGAAATAATAGCAATCACTCGTTTATAGTTTTTATCGAAAGGATTTTTCTGAATTTGTTCAATGGCTTCATCCAATAGTTTTTCACCATTCCCAAAATGAGAATTGATTTTTTCTAAAGCAAATGCTATATTTTCTTTGGTTGGAAACTGCGATTCTTTAAACAATAATTCATTTTTTGTGGAATAAATCAAGAGATTAAATTTATCTGTCGAATGCAAATTCGGAAGAAGTTGATTTATTAGCTGCTTAATTGTTTCAATGGGTTGATTCATCATCGAGCCGGAAGCATCTAATACAAACAAGAATTCTCGCGGAGCATTATATGCTGTTGCATTTTTTGATGGTTCTATTGTCCCTAAAATGTAATCACAACCATTTTCTGTAAATGTTTCAATTCCTGTTTGAAGCACATTTTTACTATATGAATAGCGAATCGCAGGGAGTTGATGATCTGAATTTTTTGCTGAATAGTTGGTATTACTCTCCTTTGAAAATTTCAAATCTGATCCAATTTCAGAAATCGGGAAGTTTCCTGAAAGATGAATTTCCGAACTTATTTTTTTAGGAAAACCATTTAATTTCATATTCCAACGATGAATTTGACTGAAAGATTCAGTTCGTTTAATAATGAATTCAGGAAAATAAAGTTGGTAATAGAGGTCATTTTCTTCGATGATTTTCGAAACGCTCAATTGAATTCTAATTATTGCATTTGCGGGTATTTTTCCTAAATCTAATTGTAAAACCTGATTGTTTTTTTGGTTTTTAAAAATCGTAGAAGCATCAATATTTTTTAAATCTTTTCGAATTTCTGCGATTGATTTAGAGTTGATTTCAAAAACCTTCTCATTTACAAAAGCTTTTAATTCGTAGACATTTTGTGAAGCGTGGTAAGGATAAATAAATTTAGCAGACACTTCATCATTTGAACGATTTGTAAAATGAAAAGAACTGTTTAAGTTTCCTAACAGATGATGAAAACGATAGGTATTCTCAAGATAAACGGCTTCTATTTTTTCGAAATCTTCATCATTCTTTAATTCCAGATATGGAAAGATCTGCTGTCCAAAACAAAATACATTGAGTACAATGAAAATGATTGAAAAATATAGACGTTTTGTTTTCAAATTTTTGTTTTCAAATTTATCAATGTAAAGATAATGAAAGAATTATCGAATAGAGTTTAATCATAAAATTTTTATAAAGTCAAAAGAGAAACTTAAAAAAGCGTAGAACATTTAAAATCAAATCAACTAATTGCTGTAAATTAAAAAAGATTGGTTTGATAATTGCTAAATTCAGATTTAACAAAAAAGTTAAGTAAATTTGCACTTTATTTTACATAAAAGATGAATTTTAATTTCACAGAAGTTGAAAGAGTAGAAAGTATTTCTGCAAAAGATTTTCAGAAATATTACGTTAAACCTCAAAAACCAGTTGTAGTAGAGCGGATTACAGAAGATTGGCCTGCTTATGAGAAATGGAATTTTGAGTATATAAAACAAGTAGCAGGAGACAAGGTTGTCCCTTTATATAATAACGATCCCGTAGATTATACCAAAAAGGTAAATGAACCGGTTGCTAAAATGAAAATGTCCGAATATGTAGATTTGCTACAGAGCCAACCAACAGATTTGCGTATATTTTTATACAATTTGATGAGCCAGGTTCCACAGTTGCAGCAAGATTATAAAATGCCTGATTTGGGATTGAATCTTTTCAAATCGATGCCGATGTTATTTTTTGGAGGAGAGGGATCAAATGTTTTTATGCATTATGATATTGATTTAGCCAATATTTTGCATTTTCATTTTGCAGGAGAAAAACGATGCATTATAGTGCCGCCTGAGGATACAAAATACATGTATAAAATACCTCATTCTGTGATTTGTAGAGAAGATATTGATTTTGATCACCCTGATTTTGACAAATGGCCGGCATTGAAAAATATCAATCCAATGGTTGCAGATTTAAAACACGGAGAAATGTTGTATATGCCCGAAGGTTGGTGGCATTATATGAAATATCTGACACCGGGTTTTTCAATGAGTTTACGTTCGTTGGCACATAAACCAAAAAATCTATCCGAAGCAATTTATAATATCTTTTTGATGCGTACGTATGATAATGTGATGCGTAAACTGAAAGGTCAGGATTGGATTGATGAAAAAAATAAGCGAGCAATTACAAAAACGAATAAATTAATTGCACAATAAAAAGAACATTTTTAGAATAATTTTCTAAATCAAGGAATGTCTTATGAAAGATGTTCCTTTTTTTATTCTCTCAACTTAAAAACTTATAAATCAATAAATATTTCATTTTCATGTTATAAAATTTCAAAAGATATTTGCAGAATATTTTTCTGAATTTTTGATAATATGATTGTAAAAAAAGGAAATTTTTGGGCTTTATTGCCCTTGATTATTTTCATTCTTGTCTATTTTTCTGCCTCTACTTATTTGAACGATTTTTATTCCGTTCCGGCATTAGTTGTATTCATGTTGGCATTGGTAATTGCTTTTGTTCAATTCCCTAAAATTTCGTTTAATACGAAAGCAGAAGCATTTTGTAAGAATGCAGGAGAAGAAACAATTGTGTTGATGATTTTAATTTTTCTTCTCGCAGGAGCTTTCGGAAGCTTAGGTTCTACAATTGGAGCTGTAGAATCAACCGTTAATTTATTTTTGAATTATCTTCCAGCTTCCTTCATTGTATCAGGATTCTTTTTGTTGTCATGTTTTATTTCGACAGCTTTAGGAACTTCAGTTGGTACAATTGTCACGGTAGCTCCGATTGCCGTACAAATGGATAAAATGATTCCCGGATCGATGCCCATTTTATTAGGGGCTGTAGTAGGAGGAGCAATGTTTGGGGATAATTTATCGTTTATTTCAGATACGACAATTGCTGCAACCCGCACGCAAGAAGTAAGCATGAAATCTAAATTTAAAACGAATTTTCGAATAGTAGTTCCGGCAGCTATTGTTTCGGCAATTATATATT
The DNA here is from genome assembly GCF_000382425.1 of Empedobacter brevis NBRC 14943 = ATCC 43319. Classification (GTDB taxonomy): domain Bacteria; phylum Bacteroidota; class Bacteroidia; order Flavobacteriales; family Weeksellaceae; genus Empedobacter; species Empedobacter brevis. Next base: position 36,390 of record NZ_KB908307.1, on the reverse strand, counting down.
TTTCACTTTCTCAACATTTTGACACAACCAATTTCCAAGGAAAACAGCTAGACTTTGATTTGATTTTAGTTTTACCTTATTTGTTAGTTTTCGGAATAGCAATGTCTGGTATCAATGTTATTTGGGCTTTAATTGTAGGAATTCTATCGTTTCTTGGAATTGGTTTGTTTTATTCCGGTGCTTCAATGTTAGAGTTGGTTTCTTCCATTAATGAAGGGTTCAAAGGAATGTTTGAGTTAAGTATTATTTGTTTGGTGATAGGAGGAATTGTCGGAATTATCCGCTTGAATGGAGGACTGGATTTTATTATTTATCATCTGACTAAAAATATCAAAACAAAACGTCAGGCTGAAATAAGTATTGCTTCGCTTACGGCCCTAGCAAATGCTTGTTTGGCAAATAATACCATCACAATTTTAATTTGCGGAAAGATAGCAAAAGACATTTCGGATCATCATGATTTGGAAGGAAAACGTGTAGCGAGTATTTTGGATACGGTTTCATGTTTTGTACAAGGTATTTTACCTTATGGTGCACAGGTTTTGGCTGCTGTAGCTGCTGCGAATGCTGTGTCAAGTGTTACAAAAGTGTCTTCCATAGATGTTCTTTCTAATTTATACTACCCGTTTTTGACAGGGATTTGTACCTTAATTTTTATTTTATTTTTTCAACCGAAATCATCTAAAAAAATAGATTGATCTATGGTATTCATTCGTCAAATATTATTTTATAACTTTGTAGACTGAAATTTTTTAAGATGAAAAGAGTTGTCGTAGGACTTTCTGGAGGAGTAGATTCAAGTGTTACAGCCTATTTGCTAAAAGAGCAAGGGTATGATGTGATCGGATTATTTATGCGTAATTGGAACGATGCATCGGTAACTTTGGAGGATGAATGTCCATGGATAGAAGATAGTGCAGACGCTTTGTTGGTTGCTAAAAAATTAGATATTCCTTTTCAGGTAATAGACATGTCTGATTCGTATAAAGAACGTATTGTAGATTATATGTTCAATGAATATGAACAAGGAAGAACACCAAATCCTGATGTATTGTGTAACAGAGAAATCAAGTTCGATTTGTTTTTAAAAACAGCTTTAGAACTTGGGGCAGATTATGTTGCAACGGGACACTATGCACGAAAAACTTCTACAATAGATGAGAATGGAAATGAAATTTTTCAATTGTTAAAAGGAAATGATAACAATAAAGATCAATCTTATTTCTTGTGTCAATTATCACAAGACCAATTAAGCAAAGCATTGTTTCCTATTGGAGATATAGAAAAACCTGAAGTACGCAGAATTGCACAAGAACAAGGGTTGGTTACAGCAAATAAAAAGGACTCGCAAGGGTTATGTTTTATTGGAAAAGTTAGTTTACCTGAATTTTTGCAGCAACAATTAAAGCCTAAAGAAGGTGTGATTGTAGAAATTGAAAAGGAATGGAAAGGTTATAAACGTCAATTACCTACATTTTCAAATAAATATGAAGCATTAGATTTTGAAGCGAAAGGATTTTCTTATAAGCAAGAAGATGGAAATATTGTAGGAAAACACCAGGGAGCTCATTATTTTACACGAGGACAACGTAAAGGTTTAGGTGTCGGAGGAAAAGTAGAGCCGTTGTTTATTATCGATACGGATGTTGAGACAAATGTTATTTATACAGGTCAGGGAACAGAACACCAGGGATTATTGAAGAAAGCGTTGTTTATAAAAGAAGAAGAAGTACATTGGATTCGTGAAGATCTAGCTTTAAAAACAGATGAAACAATGGAGATTATGGCGCGTATTCGTTACCGTCAACCATTACAAAAAGCAACTTTGCATAAAGCAGAAAGCGGAATGTATGTCGAATTTGAAAAACCTCAATCTGCAATTACAGAAGGTCAATTCTGTGCTTGGTATGTGAATGAGGAACTTTTAGGTTCTGGAGTGATCAATAACTAAAATTATAGTTGTCATTATATTTTAAACGCTCAAGGTTTTCTTGAGCGTTTTTTTGTACATTTAAGTTTGATTACAAGCTATGAATAAAATTCAACTAAAACATACAGAGCCAACACATCATCAAGCGTTGATCAACTATACATTACCTGAAGATCAAATGCATTTTACAGCCTTACCTGTTCAGACTTTTGAGCGATTAAAAGAAAGGATAGATGGAGGAGCAAAGCCTGTTACAATCTTATTAAATGAAAAACCAATAGGTTTTTTTGTTTTAGATTATGGAGATGATAGATTAGAGTTAACAAAAAATGAAAACTCATTATTGGTACGTTCATTATCGATTAATCCGGTTTATCAAGGAAATGGCTATGGAAAAGAGGCGATGAGTTTGGTTGATGGTTTTGTAAAAGAAAATTTTCCCACAATCAATGAGCTTGTCTTAGCGGTTAATTTTAAAAATAAATCAGCTTATGACTTGTATTTAAAAGTGGGATATGTAGATGATGGTTCACAACGTGAATGGCATAACGGCATGCAGCACTTGTTGAAGAAAAAATTGTAGGCTTTACAGTTTTTCTTTGTTCCAGGCAAGAACCTGAACACCTTCAGAGTAGTGAATTAAATCAGGATTTGAAGCGATTTGTAGGTCATTAATTTGATAATTAATTTTCAAAAAATCTAATTCAAGTTGATTAATTTTCCATGGTAAATGTTGAATTTCATAACGAAACAACTGATTGTTTTTACCAAAATACAAACAATAACGTTCGGTTAAAAATAAATCCAAATCCGTTTTATGTGTAACTTCCGTCCCAATCTCAAAGTCAGCCAAAAGTGAAAAATTTCGTTTGGGATAAGTTGCCTGATAAGAATTCTCTGTACGTTTGATACGGGATTTTTCGTAAGGTAATCCCGAAAGTGATTTAGCAATTAGAACAGAAAGTAATTTTTCGGCTTCAATCGATAAAAAATATACTCCGGGTTTTTGATCTTTTATCACATACGTTCTCAAATTTATTTCATCAAAATCAGAGATAGGAGGAAATGCTGGTAGAAAATGAGGACGAATTTTTTCCATTGTAAAAGCAACAAGAGAAATCCAGGCAGAACCATTTATTTCATCAATTTCTAAATCTTTTGGGACAAATTTTCGTAAAAGGAAGGAATCAATTTTATAATGAAAAAATAACGCTTTATTCCATTCTTGGTAGTAACGCCATTGTTTAGCCGGATATTCCCAATCCCGATGATTTGTTTCTGCTAAAATTTGTTTGATGCTATATTTCACTTAAAACCTTGTTAAACTTATGGTTGAAGGTACAAAATCTATTGTAAAATAAAGAAAATTGTAGTTAATTCGCATACCAATTTTTATCAGATGAAGAACTTGTTTTATATTGTTTTGATTAGTTTGCTTACATCATGTGCGGCAATTCATAATGTACCAACTTCTCAGAATCCCAATAATTTTATCCAACCGAATACGACAAGTTCATTCGTAGATCAAAACGGAAATTTTTATCCGGACAATTGGTTAAAGTCTTACGGAAAACCTCCTAAAAATGCAAGTCGTAGAGATTATTCTTTAATGAAAATTGCAACAGAAAATAATTTCCAGAATCAATTAATCACTTACGAAGACCTTCGTTTAAAGAATATTGAAAAAAGAGTTAAAAATAAGAAACGTATTATCATTTTTGTGCACGGTATTGACAATGATTACCTGTTTAGCTTGAAAAATTACAACAAAGCACGTAGCTATATAAATATTAATACGTCGAAAGATGAGGTATTGAATTTCTATTGGGATGGTTTAGTAAATGAGAGTCTTTTTGGAGCTGCAAAAGTCTGGGTAAGTGCGACAACGAATAGCCAAATGGCCGGGGTTTTTGGGCTCCGTAGAATTCTGAATGTTATTCATAATAAAGAAATTTATTTGATTTCACATAGTCGTGGTGCTTCAGTGGTATTGAGTGCTTTAGTGAATCCATCGTTTAGAGAAAGTGAGATTAAACGAGCACAAAATGCGCATCATGTCGATTTTACAAATGCTGAAGCTTTGTTAGAAAATAACAACAAAATATACAGTATTATGCTAGCGCCTGCAATAGGAAAATTAGATTTTACAACAGACACGGATCAATTAAAAATATTTACCCCACAATTGCAACGCATGCATATTACCATTAATACGACAGACTATGTGCTAGGTAAAGGAAAGACAGGTTTTTTATCAGGAAGTTTAATCGCAACAGATTTCGGTTACAAAAAAGAATTGTTTGATGAACTTTCAAAAAATTATACATTTCTGGAAGAAACCGATTTTTCGGGACAACCTACACACGAGTTTAGAGATTATATTACAAATCCTAAGTTTATTACAATTCTGAAAAAATTTAAGTTAGCAAAATAACATTTATTTTTTGTTTAAATAATGCTTACCTCCGAGGTATTCCAAATGCATGTAAGTGACAGTTTCTTCAAAGGGTAAGAAGAAATTCTCGCCCAAATGATTTCCAATAGAAGAAGTGATGACGCGTACTTTTTTACCCATTAGTTTTCTGCCAATTGGTTCTTGAGAACCAATTAAATCTGTTAAGCGGTCAAAAAATATCTTCATCAAACTACTCATCGAATACCAGTAAACAGGAGTAGCAAAAATTATTTCGTCATATGCTAAAATCTGATTGATAATTTCTAAAAACTGATCTTTATCTGAATATACTTCATCATAATTATAGATTTCGATAGTGAAATCAATTAATTTTAAAGAAGTAATTTCCGGATAAATTTCTTTGATTAATTCAGTTGTTTTTCCGGTTCTATGGTGCGAACCATTTATAATGATTTGTTTGTTCATTTGTTATTTTAAGGTCGTTATTGATTTATTTCTTAAACTCAATGACTTCTAAATTTTCAATTTTTCCGTCATTCAATTCAAAGCGTAACATGGTGCGGACTTTCTGAAAGCCATGTTTTCCAACAGCACCGGGATTCATATGAATTAATCCCAGTTGTTTATCAGGCATTACTTTTAGGATGTGTGAATGCCCGCAAATAAATAGTTTTGGCGGATTTTCTGTCATTTCTTTTCGAATTGCAGGATTGTATTTTCCGGGATAACCACCAATATGAGTCATCCAAACATCAATATCTTCTAAAGTAAAACGGTTGTGAAGGGGAAACTCTGCACGAACTTTATTGTCATCAATATTTCCGTAAACGGCACGAAGAGGTCTTATTTCAGCCAATCTATCAGTTACAGAAATATCACCAATGTCTCCTGCATGCCAAATTTCGTCTGCTTTTTGTGCGTACTCCAAAATTCTGTCATCGATATAAGAATGCGTGTCCGAAAGTAAAAGAATTTTCTTCAAAAGGTTGTATTTTTGTTTTTCAAATTTACAACAATTGCGTTATTTTTTAGAATTAGCATACAACGGAAAAAATTATTTTGGTTATCAGATTCAACCCAATCAAATTTCGGTTCAAGAAGTGATTGAAGACAGATTGTCTAAACTATTAAGAAAAAAAATTTCGATTGTAGGAGCCGGAAGAACAGATGCTGGTGTTCATGCAAAAAAAATGTTTGTCCATTTTGATTATGATGAAAAACTGAACAACGATTTAATTAAAAAATTGAATTCTTTTTTACCAAAAGATGTTGCAGTTTATCGTTTATTTTTAATGGATAATGAGGCTCATGCTCGATTTGACGCTACTTCAAGATCATACAATTATTTTATTTCACCTTTCAAAGATCCATTTGCTTTTGACAGTGCTTGGATTTTTAACCGTGAATTGAATGTTGAAAAAATGAATGAAGCAGCAAAATTGTTAATTAAGCAAGGAGATTTCGGAAGTTTTGCTAAATTACACACTGATGTAAAAACAAATATTTGTGATGTAAGAGAAGCGTTTTGGCGAAAAAATGAAAATGGTCAATTGATTTTTCAGATCACAGCCGATCGTTTTTTACGAAATATGGTGCGTGCAATTGTTGGAACATTGGTTGAAGTTGGATTAGGAAAAATTTCTATCCAGGATTTTGAAGAAATTATTGAGCAGAAACAACGTTCTTCTGCAGGAGCTTCGGCGCCAGCGCAAGGATTGTATTTGGTGGATGTTCAGTATCCAAAAGAATTATTTAAAAATGAGTTCAAATAAAGAAAATTCATCGTTTGATTTTACAGGTTTAAAACGTGTTTTACAAATTGGTGCACAGAGCAAATTTTTGTTTTGGTCTGTTGTTTTTGTGGCAGTTTTTAGTGCTTGTTTTTCTGTTTATCGTCCGTATTTGACAGGAAATATCATCGACGATTATATTCAAACGAAAGATCTGCCCGGATTGAAATACCAAATTCTAAAGCTGGCTTTGGTGTTGGTTTTTGAAGGTATTTTATCTTTTTTTATGGTGTATTTAGCGAATGTTGTCGCGCAGCGAGTTATTCGTTTGTTGCGCGTTCGTTTGTATAATCACTTAATCAAATTTAAACTTGGTTACTTCGATAAAACTCCAAATGGGGTTTTGGTGACACGTTCAGTTTCTGATATTGAAACAATTGCGGAGGTTTTTAATGATGGAATCTTAGTGATGTTGGGTGATGTGCTAAAAATTGTTTTTATTGTTTTTGTCATGTATTGGATGAACTGGGTTTTGGCAACTGTTGTCATTATCATTCTTCCGTTAATGATGATTATTACCCGGTTGTTCCAAAAAGCATTGAAAAATGTCTACCAGGAGGAGCGGACAATCGTAGCAAAACTGAATACATTTGTACAGGAACGGTTGACAGGAATGAATATTATTCAGGTTTTTAATCGTCAGAATGCAGAATACAATAAATTCGTTTCGATTAATAATGATTTAAAGAAAAATTATTTAAAAACCGTATTTTATTTTTCACTTTTATTTCCGGTTGTTGATATCATTTCGGCTTTAGCAACAGGAAGCTTAATTTGGTTTGGAGGATTGAGAACTGCTGTTTATGGAGATGTTTCAGTAGGTGATTTAATTGCATTTACACAATATGTTACGTTGTTAACGGCACCGATGCGCGCAATTGCAGAACGATTCAATACGATTCAACGAGGTTTGGTCGGAGCAGACCGTGTATTCAAGATTTTAGATGATGATCAAACATTACCGGATAAAGGAAAAATTAAACTGGACCATGTAAAAGGAAAAATTGATTTTGAAGAGGTTAAATTTTCGTATGTTCCGAATAATTTGGTGTTGAAAGGAATTTCTTTTTCAACAAACCCCGGAGAAAAAGTAGCAATTGTTGGAGCGACAGGAGCAGGAAAATCAACCATTATTAATTTATTAAGCCGTTTTTATGACATTGATTCCGGTGTAATAAAAATTGATGATGTTGATATTCATGAAATGGATTTAACGAATCTTCGTAATCATGTAGCTGTTGTTTTGCAAGATGTTTTCTTATTTAATACAACAATTTATGACAACATTGTTTTGGGAAATAAAGATATTTCTCTGGAAGAAGTTCAGAATGCGGCTAGAATAATAGGAATCGATCATTTTATTATGTCGTTACCAAAAGGGTATTATAGTGAAGTAAGCGAGCGGGGAGCTACCCTTTCTGTTGGGCAACGACAATTGATATCCTTTCTGAGAGCGTATATTTATAATCCACAAATTTTGGTATTAGACGAAGCAACATCATCGATTGATACCGAGTCGGAAGAATTGATTCAGAAAGCAACAGATAAGTTGACACAAGGGCGAACATCTATAATCATTGCGCATCGTTTAGCAACAATTCAGAACGCAGATAAAATTATTGTAATGGATAATGGAATGATTGTTGAGCAAGGAACACACAGTGAATTGTTAGCAAAACATGGTTATTATGCCAATTTGTATGAAGTTCAATTTTCGAAAGAAAATTGAAAAATTAACAAAAATAAATCGTTAGATTTGTTTATATTCAACAATCAATAATATTAACTTTAAAACTCTAATTAAAATGAAAAAATTATTTTTAGCCGCTGCAGTATTAGGTGTGGTTTCTTTATCTTCTTGTAAATCTGAAAAAGAAAAAGTAGATGCAAAAGTAGAAAATACACAAGAAAATGTAGCTGAAACTGTAACTGACCAAGTAGAAGCCGGAAAAGAAACAATGGACAAAGTAGCTGATATCGCAAAAGATTTTCCAACTTTTTCTAGTCCGGAAGCAAATGATTGGGCAAAAAGATATGGAGAATTAGCAGGAGAAATGAAAGTTGCTGCTACAGCCGGTGATCAAGCTAAATTAGCTGACTTAACTAAAAAAGCGGTTGACTTATCTACAGAGTTACAAAAAATAACTCAAAAATTGTCTCCTGAAGATGCAAAGAAATTGCAAGAGTGGTCAGCAGAAATCCAAAAACAATTAACAAAATAAGTAAACTTATTTTTACATGATAAGCTCGAATTTATTCGAGCTTTTTTTATGGGGTTAAATTATGATGAATGATATAGATTGATAGTATATTAATGTATATCTTTATCACAAAAATTTATAGATATCAATTTTATATGACATTAGTACAATTACAATATGTGTTGGCTGTTGCTGAACATAAAAACTTTACAGTTGCTGCTGATAAATCCTTTGTAACTCAGCCGACATTGAGTATGCAAATTCAGAAATTGGAAAAAGAATTAAATATTGATATTTTCGATAGAACATCACATCCAATTAAAATCACACAAATAGGAGAGAAGATTGTTGCTCAGGCGAAAACAATTTTAATGGAAGCCAATCGGATGAAACACTTGGTAAATGAAGAAAAAGGTTTGCTGGAAGGAGATTTTGTGATTGGAGTTATTCCAACAGTTTTGCCGTCGTTGGTGCCGTTGTTTTATAAAACTTTTCAAAAAAATAATCCAAAATCAAATCTTATCATTAAAGAGTTGCAAACGGATAAAATAATAAAAGGAATAAAAGATGGTTCTTTAGATTTTGGTATTGTTGTTTCTCCCCTTTTTGAAGATCAAATTATTGAAAAACCTTTATACTATGAGCCTTTAGTAGGTTATGTTCCAAACGGACATCGTTTAGTAGATAAAGTAAAAATTAATGAAGATGATTTAGACACGTCTGATTTATTGATTTTACAAGAAGGGCATTGTTTCAGAAACAATGTTCTGGCATTGTGTGACACCTCTAATTTAAAGAATCGCCCAATCAAATTAGACTCAGGTAGTTTTGAAGCTTTAGTTAAATTAGCGAATGATGGGTATGGAATGACGTTATTACCGGCTTTAGTTGCGGATGATTTGCCAGAAGAATTGAAACGATTTGTAAAGAATTTTGAATCACCGGTTCCGACAAGAGAAGTATCGTTGATTTTCCATCAATCTCAATTGAGAGATTCTTTTGAGAAGGAATTAATCAATACAATTCAAAGTATTTTGAGAGGGAAAATTTTCCTGGAAAAAGATCAAAAAATAGATGCAAACATGGTTTCTTTACCAAGGAAATAAATTGATAACATAAAAAAACGACTCGAAATTTCGAGTCGTTTTTTTTATACTTTTTAAACTATTTTAAGGAACAATAGTGGTGAATAAATAAGTGGCGAAAAGCGTTAACAATACAATTCCTTGTTGAATATTGGTGCGCCCCGAACTAAGGGATAAATAAACTGTAAATAGCGAAAGGACTAACAGGACAGACGACTTCATGTCGAGACCTAAAGTAACTTCTAATCCTGTAAAATAACATACAATTGCTACAGCAGGAATTGTTAATCCGATTGAAGCCAAAGCAGACCCTAAAGCTAAGTTAAGACTTGTTTGTAAACGGTCTTTTTTAGCTGCTTTGTATGCAGCTAAGCCTTCTGGCAATAAAATGACAGTTGCAATTATAATTCCCACAAATGATTTTGGAGCCCCCAAGTCCATTACAATGGATTCTATTGTAGGAGATAATTTTTTAGACAATAAAACAACAGCAACTAAAGCGATGATTAATAAAACTAAACTCGAAATAGTTGTAAGTAGATTGGGTTTCTCAACATGTAGTTCAGATGCCATGTTATCCGAATTATTTTGCGGAAGAAAGTAATCTCTGTGTCGGATTGTTTGGACAGAAATAAATCCTCCATATAAAATTAATGAAATGATTGCAACAAAAATTAGTTGGCTTGTTGAAAATTCTCCACCCTTTTCTGAGGTTAAAAGATTAGGCAAGACCAGTGTTAAGATACAGATCGCAACTAATGTAATAAGTGCGGTAGAAACCCCTTGTTTGATAAAATTTTGTTCTCTATAACGTACACCTCCGGCTAATAAACACATTCCTATGATCCCGGTCAAAATAATCATGACAGCAGCAAAAACAGTATCTCTAGCGAGCATAGATGGTGTTCCTGTAGGTTCTGACATCATTAATGAGACAATAAGTGAAACTTCAATGACGGTAATGGCCAATGCTAAAATAATTGTTCCAAAAGGCTCTCCAACTTTGTGTGCAACAACTTCTGCGTGATGTACAGCAGCTAATACAGCAAAAATTAATATGGCTCCTAAAACACTTGAAAGCCATATTTGTTCTTTAAAATTATCGGCAAGTCCTAATGAAATTATGGCAAGAATTGGGCAAATAATTGTCCAATATGGTAATGCTAAATTGAATTTTTTTGAAATAAAATTGTCTACGTGCATTCAATATATGGTTTTAGATTAAGTACAAAAATAATAAGTATTATTGATAATTAATATGTTTAATTATCATAATTATTAATAATCACGGTGTTTTTTATGTTAAAATAAAACATTTAGCTAATGGTTGTCATAAGTTCACTGTCAATAAAAAATTAAATTTGCAGTATGTTAAATATATCTGACGAAAAGTTTAAAAAATGGTTTAGCATAGCTTGTATATGGGAAACTGTAAGTTGTGTACTCTTGTTTTTAGTAGCAATGCCTATGAAATATCAGTTTGGCTATGTGCTACCCATGCCATTTGCCGGTTGTTTTCATGGTTTTTGGTTCACGGTTTATTTATTATTGCTTTTCAAGGTTAGAAAGATATACAAATGGGATGATGAAGATTTTATTTTCTATATTATGTATGCATTTATTCCATTCGCCACTTTAGCACTGCATAAAAAGATAAAAGAGGAAAAAAACGAATAAATAAAAAAGGCTTCATTTTGAAGCCTTTTTTATTTAAAAACCATGAATTTTTCTCCATCTGGAAACAGTGTTTCGACTAATTTTGAATTTTTCTGCAATAAGTGTGTTCGTATAATTATTGTTTTTTTGAATAGTCAGAATTTTCAAGATGGAATCTACATCATACGATTTGTGTTTTTGATTTTCAGAAGTTTCTTTTCCATTCAATATTTCAGATATCTTAATGACATCCAAAGTATCCATTTCCTTTTTTAATAGTTTTTTAGTTTGTTTTGCTTTTTCTGAAAACTTTCGTTGAATAATTTCTTGGTAAATTTTTTGGTAGTTTGGTTTTTCCATGAGTAGTAAGATTTAATTTTGAGGGAGGTATTTTTTTACCCAATTATGAATTGTATTTTTAGGGATATTGTATTCGTCCGAAATCTCTTGAATTTTCTTTTTTTCATTTGTATATAGATCCAAAACAAAATCAATAATTTCTTTTGTATATACATTTTTACGATAATTGGGTAAAACAAGGCTCTTATTCGAATCTGATTTTGAAGGGTTTTTTCCTACAGGAGAATACAAAATAATATGCTGTGTGTAGATTCTAAAAAAATCATATTCTAATAATTTTGACCATTTCAATAAATCATCAACTTGTATCGATTTACTCTTGTATTGTTTTTTTATTTCACTTTCAGAGTAAGACTTAAAGAAAGCTATAATTCTAGCTATATCAATATTTAGTTCGTTAACTCTTTTTTGTATTAAAGAGCCTATATGGATATTTTTCATTTAGGTAGTAGGTTTTTTAGTAGATAATGTAAATATAATGAAATGAATCTAATATTCCTAAAAGATTGCTCTAAATTCAGTTTGTCAAGGTTCAAAAAGAGAACGTTTCGTTATATTGAATTTATTTTATAATTTTATGCAACTAAATTAAGTATAATGATTATTCAACCAAGAACAAGAGGTTTTATTTGCATTACCACTCATCCTGAGGGAACTGCTAAAAATGTTCACAATCAAATTGAGTACATAAAATCAAAAAATATTTCCGCTGAAGGACCAAAAAAAGTATTGGTAATTGGAGCTTCGACAGGTTTTGGACTGTCTTCTCGTATTACAGCTGCTTTTGGTTACAATGCTGCAACAATAGGAGTTTTCTTTGAAAAACCTGCTGCACCAAGAAAACCTGGAACTGCAGGTTGGTATAACACTGCTGCTTTTGAAAAAGAGGCAAGTGAAGCTGGTTTGTATGCAAAAAGTATTAATGGAGATGCTTTTTCTGATGAGATTAAACAACAGACAATCGATTTAATTAAAAAAGATTTAGGTCAAGTCGATTTAGTGGTATACAGTTTAGCTTCTCCGCGTCGTACACATCCTAAAACAGGAATTGCATATTCTTCAGTTTTAAAACCAATTGGTGAACCATTTACAAATAAAACTGTAGATTTTCATACTGCTAGTGTAACGGATATTACAATCGAACCAATCGAATCTCAGGAAGATATTGATAATACAATTGCTGTAATGGGAGGAGAGGATTGGAAATTTTGGATGGAAGATTTGAAAGCAGCAGGAGTTTTAGCTGAGGGTGTAAAAACAGTTGCTTATTCATATATAGGACCAGAGTTAACACATAGAATCTACAAGGATGGAACAATTGGTATGGCGAAAAACGATTTAGAAAAAACGGTACCTGCTATCAATGAGCTGTTGGCTGATTTGAATGGAGTTTCTTATGTTTCGGTTAACAAAGCTTTGGTAACGCAGTCTAGTTCTGCTATTCCTGTTGTACCGTTGTATGTTTCGTTATTGTATAAAGTAATGAAAGACAAAGGTATTCACGAAGGGACAATTGAACAAATGCAGCGTCTTTTCGAAGAGCGTTTATATACTGCTGACGGGCAAGTTCCGTTAGATGAAAACGGACGTATTCGTATTGACGATTTAGAAATGCGTGAAGATGTACAGAAAGAAGTAGATGATTTATGGAAAGTTGTAACTTCTGAGAACATCAACGAAATTTCAGATATAGAAGGGTACCGCAATGAATTCTTCCAATTATTTGGATTTAATTATGATGAAATCGATTATGAAGCAGAAGCTGATGAATTGGTTTCTGTACCAAGTATTTCTAACTAAGGAATAGAATCCTAAAAAATATTAAAAACCACCTAAATTAATTTAGGTGGTTTTTTTTTGTCTTAATAAAATAAGTATAACTATAGTTTATTTATAATTATTTCGTTTTTATTGTTTTACTCTTTTAATAAAACAATATTATTTATATGAATAATTTAAAAATTGTCTTTGAAAAGCCATGTAATTTATATTATTGTTAAAATAAAACGTCTATTTTAATAATATGTCTAAAAATGATGGATTTTTGTTTTTGAATAGTTAAAAAAACATGTGAAATGCTTTAGATTTCGCCAAGTTTTAACACATGTATTTTTATGTCAATATGGAAAATTAAGCCGTTAGCGAAATTAATAGAAGATTCACAGGAGACGGAAGGAGGTTTAAAAAGATCTCTATCTTCAGGAGCTTTAGTCGCTTTGGGTATTGGCGCCATTATAGGTGCAGGATTATTTAGCTTAACAGGAATCGCAGCAGCAGATCATGCCGGGCCAGCCGTTACTTTATCATTTGTACTGGCTGCTGTAGGTTGTGCTTTTGCAGGGTTGTGTTATGCAGAATTTGCATCAATGATTCCTGTAGCAGGAAGTGCGTATACGTATTCTTATGCTACAATGGGCGAATTTATTGCATGGATCATCGGTTGGGATTTAGTGTTGGAATATGCATTGGCAGCAGCCACTGTAAGTGTGAGTTGGTCTGCGTATGTAGATAAATTTTTACAACAATTGAATATACATTTACCTCATGAATTGCTGCACGCTCCAGCAGACGGAGGAATGATAAATTTACCGGCAATCTTTATTGTTTGTGTACTATCATTGGTTCTGATCCGAGGAACGAAGGAATCTGCAATTATTAATAATATTCTTGTCATCTTAAAAGTAAGTGTAGTAATCGTATTTATTGTTTTAGGATGGAGTCATATTAATCCGGAAAATCATATTCCATTTATCCCTAAAAATATTCCAGGAACTCAATTTGGAGGAATGCCTGGTATTGCAGCGGGAGCAGCAGTCGTTTTCTTTGCTTTTGTTGGTTTTGATGCAGTTTCTACTGCTGCACAGGAAGCAAGAAATCCGCAAAAAGGAATGCCTATCGGAATTTTAGGATCACTAGTGATTTGTACTATTTTGTATGTGTTATTTTCATGGGTAATGACAGGATTAGTTCCTTATACAATTTTTAAAGGAGATGCTTCTCCTGCAGCGACAGCTTTTGCAGCCACTGGGTATACATTTTTACAAAGTGTATTAATATTAGCAATTATAGCGGGATATACATCTGTAATTTTAGTGATGTTATTAGGGCAAAGCCGCGTATTTTATAGTATGAGTAATGATGGTCTATTGCCTTCTTTCTTTTCTGATGTTCATAAAAAGTTTCATACTCCTTGGAAAACAAACTTATTCTTCTTGGTATTCGTAAGCATTTTTGCAGGGTTTGTACCGATCAAAGACTTAGGACATATGGTAAGTATAGGAACTTTGTTTGCGTTTACGTTGGTTTGTATAGGAATTATTGTGATGCGCAAGAAAATGCCTGATGCTGAACGTAAGTTTAAAGTTCCATTGGTTCCATTGGTTCCGATTTTAGGAGTAATCGTATGTGTTTATTTGATGACGTCGCTAACAATGGAGAGCTGGTGGAGACTTTTAATTTGGCTGATAATAGGAATTTGTATTTATTTTTTCTACGGAAAACAACATAGTAAAGTTGATGATTAGAAAATTATCATTTTGAGTTTTTTGAAACCCTTTGTCTTTTCTAGATGAAGGGTTTTTAATTGAAATATGACTTAAAAAGTATCGAAAAAACAAAACCCCAATAGATTTCTCTATTGAGGTTTCTTAGCGGGCTGAAAGGTACTTCTGTCGAACATTTGATGTTATTTTTGACGTTTTTAAATAAACTTTGATTTCAACTTTTTTTTTAAAAAGTAATTTACATTCTTTTATTTTAAAAATTTAGAAATTGACACTTTCTAACTTCTTAAGTCAATAAGAAGATGTTTTAGAAAGAGCTTGATCTATTCCTAGAGAACCAAGATTATAGTATTTATTATTAATAATACCATCAACCAAACTACTTCTAGTTAATTTGCCATTTATAGTATCTTTAAATACAATCTCAAAAGCATCAGTAGTTGTTTCTTTTTTAGCATGTATAGTAAATCCTTCTAAGAAAACAGTTCCATTTTCTGAATAAGAGCCATTACCATCATGTACCATCCAACTTACATAGCCTGTATTTGAATTATATCCTATACCAATTATAGCGCCTCGGCTGTTAAAACTTCCCCAAAAATTACTAATAGGTCCGCTACCAAAATCACCAACACATCTGATACACTACCCTACCTGATAAAACAACACATTTGAAACATTACCCACTACTATATCGTTTAATTATAATTCACTAACCAATTCATATTATCTAATTCTTTTTCCGTGAATTTTAATATTTTATTATTTTCAATTTGTTTTTTCATTATAGAATCTGTATTGTTCCAAAATTCTTCTCTTTTATTACAAGGAAGAAAATAAATATACAGAATTCCATTATATTTTTTATTATGAATTTTACTTCGGATAGAAGTCTTAACAATAGGAGATTTTATCTGTTTTGGAGCTAGTTTATCACTAGCTGGACCTAAATAATACATACTGTCTTTTATATTAAAGATTACGGTCTCATAACATAAAGAAGAATTCGAATTGTTAAGAATCTTTAACTCATCATTTTGATAATGACATGAAGTTAAAACGATTATTGATAAATAAATTATTTTTATTAATAAACTATTTTTTGTCATAAGTCTGGATCTTTTTCTCCTGTTAGTATATACCAGAAAATTGAAGCTGATTTTTCCCAAGGCATATCCATAGCATTATCTAGATGAGCCGTTAATAAACTAGGAATTGCTATTTCTGTATAGTATCTAGAAGGTCCCATTAATAGAAACTGAATAGCATGTCCTGGTTCATGATTAGCATAACGTGGATCTTTTGAAGATCCTGTCCCATAAATAATAAAAAAAGCAGGAGTAATTGCCCCTTTTCCTTCCATTAATCTACTTTCAAATTCAGGAATTATTCCTTTTCGCATTCCTACAAATTTAAGAAGAGGGCTTTTTTCTTCTTCCTCAAACGTAATCTTAAAAGCATCAGTAGTTGTTTCTTTTTTAGCATGTATAGTAAATCCTTCTAAGAAAACAGTTCCATTTTCCGAATAAGATCCATTACCATCATGTACCATCCAACTTACGTAACCTGTATTTGAATTATATCCTATACCCATTATAGCGCCTCCACTATCAAAACCACCCCAAAAATTACTAAGAGGACCACTACCAAAATCACCACCATTAGACTCGTATGATGATAATTGTTGAGAAAGATTTCTCACATTTCCTCCTCCAGTTATAAAAGCGATTAATACATCTAAATCGGCTCCTGAAAAACTGTATCCGTCTCCTGTTGGGGTAATCTTTCTACCATCAGGATCTGTAAAAGAAATAGGATTATTGGCTACATAAGCATAAGGATTGATATTGTGGTAAGATTCAGCCAATTGATCTATTCCATTCCAACGTCCGATATCAGGCATATATTGCCTCCATCCGTAATCATAAAAACCACTTTCTATTTGTAGTTCTTTACTATTGTATTTGTAATGATAGTTGTCTTTTCCTGAATATTTTGAACTAACATCTCCAAAATCCCCTCCTGGATTTATGGTTACTCCTCCAATTTCTCCTATAGGTGATGGTGTATAATTAAGTCCTGAATATCCTCTGTGTTTTCCTCCAAATGGATAAAAATGATTGTCTTCTAAGATTTTTAGTTTGCTCTCTTTGTCATCCCATGCATAACTAACCCGTACATTCCCTAAATGATCTTTATAGTTATAAACATAATTATAGATTCTTTGTTGGTTTACTATATTTCCCATTACATTTACATATCCCTCTGCTGTAGGTATAAACTGTAATTTAGTATTTTGATATTGGAAACCATCCAAATATTCTACTGTCGTTGTTTTACTGCCATCTACGCTAACCTTTTTTAGTTTTACACCTGCTGCATTGTAACTGTAGGTAATCTTTTTTGTACTATTCCAAATAACTTCTGTAGGCAAATTTAGATAATTGTATTTAATCTCTGTTATACCTTGATTCAAATCTTGGGTCATGTTTCCATTTTCATCATAGAAATAATCGTTTTCTTTTCCCGAAGAAATTCCTGTCGTTGTATTGAGATTAGTGAAGCCTATCTGTGGTCGGCTATCATCTACGTTATTCAGTTTATTACTATTCTGTTGGTAATAGTATGTAAGCTCATCAAGTAATAAACCATTGTTACGTTCGGACTGACCATTTCGTGTAAGCGTCGTAATATTTCCTCTATTGTCGTAACTAATACGTTCGTCATAAGCAAACTTTATAGCAGTACCACGAGAATAGTTGGCAGCTGTAAGTCGATTCAGTTCATCGTATATGTAGTCATATGATCTTACTTCTTTAGAATTTGCTGTTTTCCAAAATACTTGACTAATATTTCCGTTATATCTTGCTTTTGCAGTATTAGCTGCTGTAGGTGTAGTTTGATTATAGTTAATTTTCAAAGCAAATAAATCATCACCTAAATTATCTGGATTATTAATGGAAGTTAGCCACCCTTTTACATTGTAGGTATAATCTACAGATTGCAAATTATTCCCCACTTTTTTATTAACAATTCGTCCTAAATCATCATAACTTGTTTCATTAAGCAGAACTTCTGCCTGATTGTCTACTTTATGGTAATGTTTTACTAATAAATTTTGAGTAGAATATACATAACGTTGCTTTATAACCAATTCATTATCATTTTGCAAACGCTTGTGATAGACTTTAGATTCTGTGATATTACCAGGGAAATCGAGTTTCATCTCAGTTTTACTGTATCCCGCTTGATGAGTGGTTTTATGATTTCCAATTAGTCGTTCTTTGGTATCATACCAAAAATAATTTTTTTCCCATTCAGCTGCCTCTACATTTTTCACATATGTAGCAGTAAGTAGTGATTTTGTACTATGATTTTGAATTACATCCGAAGATAATGTGGGTTGACTATAAATATTCGCAGGTTTTGCAATAGGCATTCCTTGTGGGTAGGCATCATAATAATTAATGGAAAAAATATCGGTAATAGCAATAGGATAGGCATTTTTTGTATAATACACATCCATTGAAGAATTTTGAAATCCTATAGCAGATGTTTTTAACTCATATAGTACAGAAGAATTATCTGCATTTTGTTGTTCTGTTTTTCTATTTGCTCCTGTACACATACCTGTATAGGCAATACGTCCAAAACGATCATATTTTATAAATGTCCATTTTCCTTGAGCTAATAAACGAGAATCAGTTGACATAACAACTCTATTTTCTCGATCATAAACATAATATTCAGTTCCTCTTCCTGGAACTTTCTTTTCTGTAAGTCGTCCTATTGCATCATAATTATAATGATACAAAATTTCATTTTTTGCACTCTCAGATAATGGATTTTCTCCTGCATTTAAAGGAGGTATGATGTGTGTTAATTGTTCTACTTGATTGTACACATAATATGTATCAATATTTTCTGCTCCTTTTTTTATGCGAGAAAGAATAGTTTTTCCAGAACCATTTTTATATAATTCGGCTATATTACCATCTTCATCTTTCGTTGTTACTTTATATAAAGTATTCGCATCATAAAAACCATAATCGTACAAAGTATTTACAAGGGTTCTACCATTTAGTAATGCAACATATTTTTTGACACTCCCCGCTTGATTAAAGCTATATTTAATACTACTAGTATGATTTCCATTCATTCCCCAACCATCCCCTACTGAGGCTTGTTCTGTAATACGGTTAAAAGGAGAGCCGTCATATTTCACTTCTGAAAAAGCATTACTAGTATTATAGTAGGCATTTATTTCTCCTTCTGATATATTATGTAATAAACCATCTTGGCTTCCTTTAGCAATGGGTAAATATTGCTTAGCAACTTCACCATTTATTCCATAGAAATAACTCGTGACAATATCTTGTCCTGGTTTTATTGCATTGATAGCAATATCTTGTTTTATTCTCCCTAATCCATCTTTGTATTGAACAGTTTGTATTGATTGGGCATTCTGATTAGGTATTGTAGATTTAACTGAATCTAGATAAACTTTTGTATACGTATAACTTTCTCCAGAAGTAAAATTTTGAGAAAAAGCCTGTTCATTTATACATAAAATGCACAGCAAATAAAAAAGTACTTTTTTCATAAAATGTAGATTAAGGTTGGAGATTGTACTTGTATTTAAATTCTTTAATAATATTATGATTAATATCTTCTATCCTTATTAACTGATGTGCATTGTCATAAAAATAATATTCTTTATTTCCACTAGGCGTTGTCATACTTCTCATTCCTATAAACGGATCATAAGTATAAGTTGTAATGAGATATTCTTTGAGTTGAGAATTTAAACGGAATTGATCTAAACTTTGTTGTAATGCTACTTCTTTCGATTCATCTATGTCTTGGTTAGATTTTATATAGATATCAAGATTTTTATATGCATTTTTATCTGTTCCTAGACCCAATGCTTGCATAACTTGCGTGTAATTAGCGCCTTCTATTGTTGCAATTAATAAAGAACTGTTATACCCATAGATGTATGTAGTTGGAATACCTGTTTTAGATGTCTTTTGTAAAATATTTCCAAAATCATCATATAAATCATTTTTTTCTTCCGTATTGATTACATTATTTAATCCATATTTTCGAATAGAGGAAGGATAAAAATTATCTTGATGATCAAATTTCATTTCTATTTTTCCTATCTCTACATTGTTAGTCTTGTGTAAAACTTCTAATGGTATAGAGTGCATATTAGCATTCAATAATTTTGTATGATTCTTGTCTTTAGCATATTGATAGATAGCTTCTGTAACTGTTCCATCTGCTGTTATTCTCTTCTCTGTTTTTAGGTTATTCGTTTCTGGATCAAATGTTTTTTCTGAAATGATCTCTAATCCGTTCATTGCATCATCGTATGAAGTTTCCTTTGTTACAATTTTTTCTGGATATTGTTCAGTAGTAAAAAAATAATCTTTATAATCTTCATAAACATAAGAACCTAAATGAGGGGGTTCTATACCATTGTATATACCAAAATAGTAGCTTTGGTAAACTTTTGATGGACTATACTCAGGAAAAATGTAATCTGTTTCTATTACTTGTTTTTTATTATTACTATCGTCATACACTTCTTGTTTTTTTAGTAATCCTGATTTTATAGAATTATAATATGGTTTTACTATTTCATTAGGAATAGTTGGATGATCAAAAGTTGGATAATCAAAAGGTGTCTTATAGTAATATTTAGTATATCCCTTTTTATCACTTTCTGTTACTTTTACATTTTGATAAATAATAGATTGCTGTTCAGAATTTGGAATACCTAAACCACTTGATACATTTGGTTTATTAAAATAATCATAATTATACTCAATGAATTTACTAGGATTGGAAGCTCCTAAATCTTTATTATTTTTATAATAATTGATTTTCTTTATTCTTGCACCTGCAAAAGGAGATGATACTTCATTAGCATAAGGAGGTTGCTTATATAGTTTTTCTAATATATATATATAGCCATTACCACCTCCTGTTATTTCTATATATGCACTACCATCATTTGGTACCACATAATATTTCCCTGATAAATACTCATCAGTGGGTTCGTTATACCAATTAGTCCAATTATTAGGTATTGCATTTCTAACAACATATTTTACATAAGGCTCAGGACCAGGAACACCTTTCATTTCAATAGGTCCATTTCCATTATCAGATGGATAAATTTCACTTTTTTGAAATTGAATATATACTCTTACATATGGATCTGTACTTTTGAGATTATTGATATAATATTTTCTAGAAACTTTTGTATCGAAAGTGATATATTCTTCACCTTCACCTTCATAAAATTTACTATCTATGTACTCTATTTCTGGATCAGTAAATTGAAATGGATCTTTTATTTTATTAATGTATTCTTGTGAATTTTTATCAATGTATGATTCTAATTTATTTGGCTCAAATTCATAGTTTATAACACTTCCAGAAGGTAAAGTAATACGCTCTAATATACCACTAATTGTTTTTTTAGGATTATCATATTTTAAAATTTTATATAACCTATCCGTAGGTTCTCCCCAGTATGGAGAGGTTTCATGGTTTATATTTAAAGGTTTTATTAGATAATTAAAAGAAGTTTTTTCGAGGATATTAGAAAATTTATCAACTTTAATAAGACTACTAAACATTCTCATAAATATTTTTTTAATTTGATAATCACCGTATATACTATATAAATCATAAAATTCATCTGCCATTATATGAGAGGATAAGTTATATTTAGAAATGAAATTTCCTTTTTTATCTGTTAAAGTGATTGATTTTAAACTTGTTTTGTCTAATTCTTCTAAATCTAATTCTTCACTATATTCGAGTTGAATTTTACCATGATTTGTTTCAATAGTACTAAGTTTGTTATCAATGTAATCAATAATTGCAGCATTAAAATATTTAGTTGTAGTTTTATAGGTATAATCAACAATTTTATTACCTAAAGAATTTTGTATTTGACTTATAAAAAAAGTTGATCGGTAATTTCCTCCAGCGTTATAATCTCTTTTTCTATAATCAAAATTAGAAAATGTATATTTATATCCTTTAGAGTCGGTGATTTTAAATATTTTCACAAAAGGTTCAGAGTATAAATATTCTATTTCAAATTCAATATTACTACTTCCAGGATTTAACTTCATAATTTCAAAAGAAGCAGACGAAGTTGTAGAACTCGGGATTTTTATTAATTTGAAATATCCACTCTCTCCATTAATACTATAACTATATAAATTATAATCAGTTGTAGGGCTGTATTCTTCAGTATTTATCATAGAAATAGAAAAATTTCCTCCTATTAAATTCCAATTTCTTCCTATTACTCCATTATATCTTCCCATACGATAAGAATTAGGATGGTAAGAAAGTCCCAGATTAATATTAAAATCTTTTGCAGCTTGTAATTCAAACAAAGAAAAAGAAATATCTGGTACCCCTGTTTGATAAGAAGAGGGATTACTAATCAAAGTTGTATTATTCTGGGCTTTTAGTAAATAGCAATTAAAAAATGTAAATAATATAAAATAGTATAAAAATTTCATGTCTATTTTTTTATAATTTTAATATCTTGTTGTTGTTGATCGATGTGCAATTTTATAATGTATACTCCACTTGGATAGTTATTTATATTTAGAGGAGTCGTTCTATATTTTATATCAAATTCTTGTAATAGTTGTCCTGTTAGATTATAAATAGCACCATTTGCTTGTTTAAACTCTTGATTAATTAAAATGTTTACGTAATCTGAAGTAGGATTAGGATAAGCTTCGATATATTTTCTATCCTGGTTATTTAAAGTTTCTTTATTACCTAATTTAACAATCCAAAAATCTTGTTGTCCTTGACCTTCTGATTTTTTATTATGCGATGTTTTGGAATCTGAGTTTCCAATCAACATAATAGAGCCATCTCTTGTTTGAAGAGCAATTTGTAAATAATCAAATCCACTATTTTTTAACTCTTTACTCCATATATTTTCTCCCGATAGACTTAAAGTCATTGTTTGATATGAACTAATTTGTTGTTGAATATTATTATTTATAGAATACTCTAATTTGCTCCCTGCTAATAAATATTCTTTTTCTTTAGTTAAAATCAAGCTATTGATTGTTTGGTTTTGATTTAATTCTCTACTAATCTCTGATTGGAAGTTTAAATTATCATCCAAACGAATAATAGTTAACTCTGTTTTATCTCCTTTATTAAAAATTCCTGATAAATGGAATTCTTGTTTCTCTGTATCAAAATAAACTGAGCTAAATAAATCTTCATTATTTTCACCAAAACGTAGTTTTTTAGCTACTTCCCCATTCTTATTTAGTTGAATAGCTTCAATATCAAAATCTTTAAATTGATTATTTTCATTAATTGAGTTTGTTTGTCCTAAAAGGATGTAACTTTCTTTTGTTTCGATAATAGATTTTAATTCATCGGTATTTTCACCTCCTAAAGTTCTATCCCATTCAATATTTCCTTTTGAATTTAATTTTACGATCCAATAATCTTTACCCCCGATATTTTTTTCTGTCTTTATATTTGATTTTGGGGAATCAGAATTTCCTCCTAATAGATATCCTCCATCTTGAGTTTGTATGATAGTAACTAATTCATCATAACCTAGCCCGCCAATAGTTTTCTGCCATTGAATAGAACCAATAGCATCTAGTTTTAAAATCCAATAATCGGTAAGACCAATATTATCATCAGTTTTGTCTCCTGATTTTGAAGAATCCGTATACCCTCCTAGAATATAACCACCATCTTTGGTTAAATCACCCGAAGTAAGAAAATCATTTCCGTTACCTCCGAACGATTGTTGCCATTCTTGTTTACCGTCTTCGTTGATTTTCCAAATAAAAAAATCTAATCCACCTCTATTTTGTAACTGTTTATCTCCTGTAGCATCGGAAAGAGAACTGCCTAATAGTAAAAAACCATAATCAGGTGTAGAAATTGTATTATATAGATACTCTGAATGTTTTCCTCCTATTGACTTTTCCCACAAAACATCTTGTTGAGCATAGATTGTAAGCGCATAAAATAAGGAGAAAGCAGAAAGTAAAGTTTTTCTCATATATGTTAGTGTTAATTAGTTGTAAATATAAATAAAATGTTAACATAAACTAAAAGAAAACATAAATTTAATATCCCTCGTAGTGCATTATCAAACAAGATTAATTTTTATCTTATTAATATTTTCTATTAAACAGAAATTTATTTAGATATTAATAGTAGTTAAAGTTGTAATTTTCGCTAAAATCCTGGTTTTAAAACCTTCGAAAGTTTTGGCATAATTTACTCATTAGTTTATCTTTTTTATTTGGAATTCTTGATGTGCTTTGCAATTCGTCTAATCATAAACTGATCACAGAACTGAGAAAATAAGGTTTCGATTCGTTTTCTATATTTTTTGAAGGCATAAAATTATGGTTTATATTCTTTTTCATTAGCTCTTTTAGTGTTTCTAATTTTAAATTAACTTCTGTAAATAAGTCAATTTAATGGTTTGAAACAAAAAACTTTTATCAACAAGTAACACACAATCAGAAATTTGAAAATTCAAATCTTGTAAATAATGGATATCATGAACGGATGCAGAGATAAATTGAAACTTTGAAAACATCATTTCTAGAGCAAACTGCATGTAATTTATAGCCGTAAAAGTGAAGATTTTGAGAAGTGTAAAAAACCCTTATTTGGCATGGCATAATCGACCTATTTACATATTTTACTTCGATTGAACGTGAGATTTTACAGACTTCCAAAGGCATACTATCGACTACAAAAAAGTTCTCAAACTCGGTCAATTTATTCACCATTTTTAATCTTATTTCTTCCAAGAATGGAAATAATTTCCTTTTTCTTCGATTATAAACACTACGTTCAATTTTAGATTCAATCGCAAAACCTTTAATATCTCTAAAAAGCTGATGTTCAGAATCTATTAACTTAAATTTAGCTAAAATAATCAAGCTAATCAACTCTAAATCTGATAGTTTTGGCTTAATCGGTTTAAAATATTAATTATCATTCTTTGATAATTTACATAATTCGTTGAAAATTAAATTGTAACTTGCTTCTAAGTTGCTCATATTTATATCTGACCGGTAAATAATATAAATTAATCATTTTCAGTTAGTTGAAAAACTTTTTTTTTTAATAATACAATACGGATTGATATAATATTCAATCATCCTATTCCTTCATTTAAGTTTCCTTTTCTTTTTTATAAAGAGAGGAATTTGATGATCTACATTTTCTTGAATTGATGGATCAGATTGCGAGAAAATATTAAAAATATTGGTTGTAAAATTATTGTTTATATCTACAAATTCTTCATATTTTATATCTCGATTTTTGTAAAGTTCGTTTACTGTATTAAGGATTATTTCTTGATTTGTATTATTAGATTTAGCTTCAAAATCTTCTAAAAAATTAAGTACTTTTTTCTGTTCAGTATTTCCATTTTTCATAATCAATTTATAATGAATCGAATCTTCTAATGATCGATTAAATTCAAACATATTATCAAAAATTTGTTCACCAGATTCTTTAAAAGCTACTCGATCAAACTGTCCCAATTTTGCAGAATGACTTTGATTTTTACCTCGTGAGGTATTCATTGGACTAAGCTTGATTTTATTTGTACGATCCTTTCGACTAACAATAATCTGAATATGCATTTGTTCACCAGTTTTAGTTTCTCCTACTTTTAAAAGTCCTTGTTTTACTTCTTCATCCGTATGGTGGTAATAGCGATGATGTTCTAATTTTCCATACCACAGTAAATCTTTACCATTTTCAATTCCATTGCGTTTGAAGTTTTGAGCGTAAGCATCCATCACATTACTAGCATATTCTTTTAATTTTTCTTCTGTACCTTTATTTCCAAAACGCTCTTTTAAATGCATAATTTCTTGCTCACTTGGGCTAATATTAATTAGAAAAAACTTTGCGTCATTACGACTTAATTTGGCAATATTATGGTCAATATTTACACGAACTTCTTGAGGTGAAATGGTTTTATTTTGATGATTAAACCAATATTCAAGTTCTTTCTTTTGTTCTGACGATTTATTTTCTTTTTCTAAATATTTAACCAATTGACCGCAACTTCCTTTATTATTACCCGTTTCAGAATGTGTAATACGAATAAACATCATTATAGGTTTTTAAGAGATTGTTTAATACGATTGACAAGTTCTTCTTTTTTTAATCCTGAAGTTGTCCAACCCATTTCTTCACGCTTGTAGATATAATCATCCAATAATTGAGCAAATTGCTTCTTCAAAACTTCTTTTTCTTTCTGTTTGGATAGTAAATATTTTAATGCATTTGTGATCTGTAGATTTTGTTTCGTAAGTATTGAAGTTTGCTTATTTTCTTCTATTAAATACTGTTCTATTTTTTCTAACAACTCTTTTTGATTATGTGAAGTATTTTTTAGAATAGCAATATCAGAAAACAAAGGCAATAAGAAATCTTTTTCTTGCTGTCGAATAAAAGCTATAATACGACTGATTCCTGAAGAAAGTTCTTTCTTCAAGATTTCATCTCCAGCATCTGAAGGATCTTTTTTACATCGGTAAAAATAATCCACCATCTGACAAAACAATTCTTTTTTGCTTCGTCTTAAATTTTCAGCTAGCTTCTCAAATTTTTCATCTGTTTCTTTTGGATAACGAATGCTGTTGGTATTATTCTGCTTCATCTTCTTAATTTTCTAAATCCAATTCATCTTTTCTTTATGTATACCTGGTGATATACCATTTTTATGATTATATAGAGCTTATATGGTCAAATGTATACCTCTGGTATACGAAAATCCTCTATAACGCAGTAAAGAGGCAAGCAAGTAGGGCTCTGCCCAACTCCCGCTTGCTTTTTCCAAAACATTTATATGTTTCCAAATAATTGCATTTTATTATGACCATTCGTTCTAAAATAAATTTTTAGATACTGCATTAAGCTTTTTATGATTATTTTACAAAGTAAGGTATCTATAAGCAATTGGTTATAAGACAAATTATGTCACTAAATTCCAAATGCTACCATTTAGAAATGAAGATTGCAAATCTGTTAGAAAATCAGAATATATAGTATAAAAGAAATACAACACTATTGAATTATGTTTATAGATAGCTAAATACGCTTTTAAAAGTAGCAAGTGGATATATGTTTACTTAAATATGTAAGTAAATATTTACATCAATACATAATTACAATTGTACGCTTTTATGTAAAAGCATTTTACTATATGTATATACAAGAAATTGAAAATAACTAAATCTTTATTTAGATTTAGTTTTCAAAAGAAAAAGGAGAAAAAGAAAGCAGTAAATCGGAAAGGACAGTGCAGAGACAAAAGGAAACGGATTAAGTCCCAAAGGGTGAAACAGAAAAAATAACTTTATTTTTGTTTTTCTGTTTCATTATGCCGTAAGCTTTTGGCTGGCTATAGCGCAGGAGTCCTTTCAAACTTAGCTGCCTTTTTATTTCTTTTGATTGAGCATCTATCCTTTTTAATCAAATTACTTATAAAAGTGAATAATCAATAATATTTAGTAAAGTTGGCTGTCACAGCCATTGAAAGGATAACAGATGTTATGCTTTCACCTATTCGATAAAACTCTTTAATAAGCTGAGATATAGCGGATGAAAATTAAAGTGTTTTGAGGATTGAATTTCTATTAATTTTTTTATTTTAAGTTGAATATAGATAGATGAAAAATGTTTTCCCACAAATTCACTTTGTTGTAAACGAACTCCAATTCCGAAATACGAATTTCAGACAAATATACGTTCTCATTATCTTGCTTTTAACATCAAAGAGTATCCGCTATTAATTATTGATGAAAGTAAGTGAACCCACGCGTTGTATATGTAATTTACATTTAGTGAGTGTTTATTATCAACCTCACCTTATGGGTGTACAATCACCCTCAAAATTATAGTATTTTAAGATTTGAATTTCTATTATTTACCCAATCAAGGTTAAACATAGACAAACAAAATTTTTATAATGTTCAAAATTCATTTATTTAAATTCATTTCCAAAGCTGACTTAAGAGTTGTATCTGAGTTTGTTTTTTTAATCTTCAAATTGTTTTTTGTATAAAACATTTGAAATACATACTTTCTAATCCATTGCGATTTCTTGCCATTATTTGTTAATGAAAGAACGATAAGTGAGCTGTTGTATATGTTTTTTTTACATTTAGTGAGTGTTCGTAATCAACCTCACCTTACGGGTGTACAATCGCCCTCAAAAATTATAATTTATGCTATAATAAGCTCAATTCCTGCTTTGTCAGCTTTATATTTTATTTTAGTCATCAGTTCGTAATAACTCCAATTCCTCAGTACAAATTCTTCTTCTTTGGCTAGCTTCATCTTTTCTTCTTGATCCAATAATATAAGTGTTCCTGCTTTATTATCGATACAAAAATCGATTAACCTTCTACTGTAAACATGTAATCGATTATGTACGTAATTACGTTCTAATTCACTCATTTTTTCTAGCGCTTTTAGTTTTCTCGTTCTTCCTTTGCCCGATTTCGCATAGGTTACTCCTGCTTGTGTTCGTTTACGGGAAGCTTGTATCGCTAATCTTCTATACAAAAATTCTTCTTTGGTTCCGATAGAAAGTCGAGATTTACCTACTTTTACAACCAATGGATATTCCAATGATAAGGAAGCTTCTGCTATCATTTCGGGTTGTAATTGATGGTTTTCTTTTTCAATTTCAACAACAGCTAACCAAAATATTTTACCTTTTTCTATTTTTATTTGCGACGTACAAAGTTTAACTTCACCACTTACTACTTGTTCCAATAATTTTTTGTTACCTGTAAAATCTTTTCCTAAATAGGTTTTGAATGGAAGTTGAAATAATCGAAAACAAAAACTTTTTTTCTCGGGATGATAAGATAATTTACTAATACCTTCCAATCCAAAAGGAAATGCCATATCTCTTTTAAAGTTTTTTAAAGAAGCTTCTCCTCTCCAATATTCTTGGTAATCTTTGTTAAACGTACTTTGGAGTCTACTATTTAAACACGATAAGATATTCATCGGAATTTCACCCTTAAAACGATCTGATATCACACGATAAGTGGTATTTATTCGCGAACGTTGTAAGATTCCTGCTTCATCTTTCTTTTCATCAACCAACTTGTGTATAACCCCTTCTGAAAGATACAAGAACTCTTTCACCATCGCTTGTATATACAAATGTGAAACGATCAAATTAGCGGCTCTATAACACCTATTTCTCCATTTATAAAGTATTTCCAAAACCTCTTGACGTTCTTCTTGGGTAGGTAAATCAACAATTAACTGTATTTTTCGAGTGAGTATTAAAGTAGATTTTTCCATCATCAATAGTTTAGGGATTGAACTTTATTTTGTTGGGTAAATTTATAGGCGACTATAAACTCATTGTGTACTTCTTTCTGTGACAATTGTAATTCTTCTGCGATGTTTGCAAAAGATTGTTTATGCTCGCATCGAAGTTTTAAAATCAACGATTGTGTTTTGGTCATCTTTTCTAACTTCTCTTCTGTACAGACTGTTTTGGTTTTAATAATTAACTTATCTTGATGACTTAAAATCTTCTTAAGATCTTCAATAGCACTTTTAATTTCGTTACTTGTTTCAGTTATTCCTCTTCCCATTGCATTGGCAATCGCTTTGTACTGAAATCTATGTTTTAAACAGAGTTCTATCAAATGTTTTCTTTCAGCACTTAATAAGGGCAATACTTTTATAATTTCATTAAAATAGTGCTGTTGTGTTTCTTGTTCGTTCAGGTTTTCCAATACATCAGCGGGATCATATCCAGCCAAATAACTTTGGTAATTCTCATAATCCTCTAACGAATTCACAGTTCTAAAAAACTTATTCTTCGGTTTAGCATAATGCGAATAACAACTGTATTTCATTACAAACCTCAAAAAGAAAAAGATATGATCAGGGGATTCCATCTTCTCTCGATATTCCCAAAGTTTCAGAAACACATCTTGAACCAAACATTCTACTACAAATTCATCTTTAATTATTCGTTTTCCAAACCAAAAGATTCGTTTATGATATCTGACATAAATACGTTCCAAAGCAGTAGAATCACCTTTTTTTAATAATTCAAATTCTTTTTCTAGCATAATAATGGATTTTACTATAATAGTTTTGATTTATTGCAAGTTTTTAGGTTTTCATAACTTAAAATGAATTTTAGTCATTTCAACTATACTCATTGCTTACAACTTAAAGTAGGTAGTAGCCCCAATAAATTTGGAAAATGACATGAAACGTTTTACTTTTAATGTCCGAATAAAAAAGGTAAAACAAATGTTGTCAAAGTCTCAATACTGAGGCTCTGATAGAGAGCGAGTAAAGAAAGGATAGCCCTTTGCTTTACGTTCCGTGTTTAAAAAATGTTATAAATACGGAGTATTTTTCTTTAAAAGAATGGTTAAAAACAAACAGACTTTATCTGGTGGTTTTTTTCGGATGAATGGAAATTGTTTCGTTCTCATTTTGTGTTTGGTTTTATGGAACGATGTTTCTCGTATATGAAGAAATACTTGCAAAAAAAGCAAGGCGGCTTCACACTTTAGTACCGAGGGCGACCAAACCCTACTTAAATAAATTTAAGCTTCTACCTAAAGCATATGTGAAAACCGCCCATGCCGTATGCTAAAGTACAAAACTTTTGAGACATGGAGCGATTTCACGATACTCTCGATAGAAAATTGGTCGTTTCGGTTCGAGATTACATCGTTTTAATTATGACGATTAAAAGTCTAATTATCAATTCGCTTATACAAATATAACAATATTTTTCAATTATAGGGATATATCCCTAAAGAAATTTTTAATAATAATCTCAATTTGCTTTGAAATACTTTAGAAATGGATATAACAGATGAATTTTTAATTCAAATAGGAAAGCAAATTTCATATCTTAGAGAAAAAAACAATCAAACTTTAGATGATTTAGAATTCTTAAGTGGAATTGATTCAAGCGATATTAATAAGTATGAAAAAGGAAAAACGAACTTAACTATACGTA
Source organism: Empedobacter brevis NBRC 14943 = ATCC 43319 (assembly GCF_000382425.1). Taxonomy (GTDB): domain Bacteria; phylum Bacteroidota; class Bacteroidia; order Flavobacteriales; family Weeksellaceae; genus Empedobacter; species Empedobacter brevis. The sequence goes on along the minus strand of NZ_KB908307.1, from coordinate 5,362 downwards.
ATTTAATTCGAATAGCTAAAGCTTTAAATGTTCATCCAAAAATTCTTTTAGATTTCGATTTTGATGTTAATAAATATAATAATGAATAAAGGCTCTAATAAGGAGCTTTTTTTAATTAAAAAAACACTTGCACAACAATGGTTATGAATTAGTTTTGTTTGTATATTTGTTATTTAGGCTAATTACTGATATTTTTTTATGAAACATATATTGTATTAGCTGCGTGAAAACAATGTTATACGTCACTTTAGAATAAACTAAATGATTAGAAAGAAACAAAGAGTTCTTCAACATGTAATGGAGGATGAATCATATGAAATTATAAAATGTCAAATTCCAAAGCACTGGGTAATTAGAGAATTTAATCGTCCAGATTATGGAATTGATTTGGTTATCGAACTTTTTGAATTAATAGATGAGGATGTTGCTGAGACTTTAGGTGAATTCATTTATGTCCAAGTAAAATCGGTAAAAGAATTACAATTAAAGCAAGAAATTATTTATGAAGTTGGAAATGTTGCTAAAGGAATATGGAATGAAAATAGAAAATCTTATACTAAACTTGACGTAATAAAATATCCTTTTGACACAACTTCAATTTTCACCTTTCAATCTTTAGGTGGTAGTGTTCCTGTCTTATTATTTGTTGTAGATATAAAAAATAGAGAGACATATTTTGTTTGTGTAAACGATTACATTGATAAAATAATTTTACCACAAAACCCTAAATATACAGAACAAGGTTCAGTGACATTTAATATACCATCGTTAAATAAATTATCCAACCCTGATATAGCGAACAACGCTCTCAAATTTTATGGCAAAAGAGCTAAACTTCTTGCGGCTTTTTCTAAATTTTCGTTTCAAAAAAACGAAATCAAACATATTTTTGGCTACAAAGATTATCCAGTTTGGACATACCGAGATGAAATAGAAAAAGATAAAGTCTATCAACCATATGAAATTAAAACTCAAATATTATACTTTATTTCTCAAATAGAAGATTTGGATATATGGCAACACAATGAGTGGCAAGTATTACCACAAGCAAAATTTGACCTAATTCAAGTAAAAACTATTTTAGAAAATGATGAAATAGATTGGAGAATTGCGAAAGATAAAATTATTGTTTTATGGCATCAACTAACTAACTTGGGGACCATGTATGAAGACATTTGTCGTGAATGGTTTCTACCCAAAATGATTAGTTTAATGACATCTTATCCAACAATGCCTGAAATAATTGATGAAAAATAAAAGCGAACGCATAACATGGGTAACTGTTGCACAACTCCAATTTTAGGTACAAAAACACAAAATAGTATAAATAATAACATGTTTAGAAGCTTTTTTTAAGGAGGTTTTTGTTTTTACGTGAAAACGTATTTTTTTATTAAATGGTTGTTGTATGTTTGAGAACATACCATCTATTATACTCAATAAAACTCAAAAAATAATGGCAAAAACAAAAAAGATTGAAGAAGTTTCTTTAGTTTCAGATAACCCAGAAGTTGCAAAACCAAAACTTACAAAATTAATTATCAAAAACTACAGATGTATTGGAAGTACACCTGTCGAAATAGATTTAAATGATATAGTAGTTTTAGTTGGAGCAAACAATGTAGGAAAAAGTTCTATTCTTAAAGCTTATGAATTAGCTATGTCTCAAGGCTCAAATAAAGCAAACTTGAGTTTAGAAGATTTCCCGCATAACAAAATCGACCCAGAAAATTTACCTGAAATAGAAATACATACAAGAGTCTACGATAATGCTCCAGGAGAAAAATGGATAGAAATTCAAGAAAATGGAGATTTTATAGTTAAGGAAAAATTCATTTGGGAAAGTGAAGGAAAACCTAAAAGACAAGGATTTGACGTTGAAGTAAAAGATTGGAGCGATAATGTTCCTTGGGGAGCGCCAAATGTCGCAAATTCAAGAAGACCTGAACCTCATAAAGTAGATGCTTTTGATTCGCCAGAAAAGCAAGCAGATGAAATTAAGAAATTAATTATGCAAGCCTTGACTGAAAGAGTTAAAAATTACAAAAATCTAAACCAAGAAGGAGAAGAAGAAAACGAATATCAAAAGCTTTTAAGACAAGTTAAAGAGTTACAGAAAAAAATTCTTGATGAGGCTAAAGATCAAATTGATGAAGTAAATCAAGAATTAACAACACTTATAAGTAAAGTTTTTCCAAAATATAAAATCGATTTTGACGCCAAAGCCGAAGATAATTTAGATAATGCAATTAATCTTTTTAAAGCAGATACACAGTTATTAATGGGACCCGAAGATGGATATTTAAGTACAATCGATAGACAAGGAAGTGGTGCACGTAGAACTTTATTATGGACAGCCCTAAAATTCATATCGGAAAACAATCAAAAAGCAAAACCTGAAGGGGCTTTAAACAGACCTCATTTATTACTAATTGATGAACCTGAATTATGTTTACATCCAAATGCTATAAGAGAGGCTTGTAACTTACTTTACGAATTACCTGAAACTGGTAATTGGCAAGTTATGGTTACAACTCATTCACCAATTTTTATAGATTTTTCAAAAGACAATACAACAATTATTAAAGTTGAAAAACAAGAGAATGGTGATATTATTGGAACTACTGTTTTTAGACCTGATAAGGTTAACTTAGATGATGAAGATAAAAGAAATTTAAAATTACTTAATTTATGTGACCCTTATGTTGCTGAATTCTTTTTTGGTGGAAAAGTTATAGTTGTCGAAGGGGATACAGAATATACAGCTTTCAATTATATCAAAAGACAAAAACCTGAATTATATAATAATATAAATATTATTAGAGCTCGTGGAAAAGCTACTATAGTCTCGCTTATCAAGATTCTTAATCATTTTGGTTCAGATTATTCTGTTCTTCACGATTGTGACTTGCCGAGAATTACAACCAAAAAAGGAAAAGAAATGGCTAATCCTGCTTGGGGAAATAATCCTAATATTTTGGAGGCTATAAATTCAAAACCAGCAGGTACTTCTACTAGACTCTTAGCTTCTCTTCCAAATTTTGAAGAAGCCTATTTTGAAGAAATAGCAAATGAAGAAAAACCATATAATGCATTAAAAAAACTTGAAGAAAATCATATTTATTTTAATAAAGTTGAAACTCTTCTGAAAGCATTAATCAACTTCGAAAGCGAAACACCTATTAATTGTACAGAATGGTCTTCAATTGAGGAATTAGAAACTAAGCTTTTGGAAATTGGATCCTAACAATATTACTGCCTATAATAACTAAGATTTCGTCTTGCCCAGAGGGCATGAGATGTATTGGAAATTATTTAAGATAAAAAACAATGAATATACAACCTCACTAAATATTTTAAGCGAGGTTTTCTTTTTTACACAATAAGATATACTTGTTATCTTATCGTCTATTTTTTTTGAAGGACAAAATAGTCTATTTCTTCGAGGTTTGTTCGAGTGTCCTTCGACAATGGTTCGAGAAAAAGTACGTTTTGTTGAACATCAGTCGAACAACGGTCGAAGGATTGTCGAAGAAGATACATCAAAAAATACATTTTAGCTAGTATACTATTTTTTGCGTTAGAGATCACCAAACAACAAAACTAACCTCTTGATTAATTCCTTAATTAATCAAAACCAATACCTGACATATACTTCCAATAAATGCCTATTTATAGCTTCTTCATCATTTAGAACTACTTTTTATTAAACGATTCAAATGTTTAAAAACTTTATGAATAATAAAGAATAAGATGATGAAGAAAGGTGATGAATATTTAAAAATATCTGATAATCAAAAAGATAATGTCGATATAAATCAAAAAAGACAAGCTAAGAAGGAAGAAAAAGTTGTAAATTTGATTATAGAGATCATTTTATCTACCACTTTAAAGGAATACTATGAAAAGAGCAATAAGATACCTTAGGTTTAGTCAGCTCGGACAGAGTAATGGTTCAATAGAACGGCAAGAACTTTATACTGATCAATGGTTAGAATTTAATGAAGTTAAATTAATCGACACTTTTATTGATCGTGGTAAAAGTGCTCGCACATTTGATCGTCCTGATTTTATTAAACTCAAAGACTTTATTAAGAAACATTATAAAACTGTTGATTATCTTCTTGTCGACCAATTGGATCGTTTTAGTCGCGATGCAGGTGAAGCGATGAGTATGGTGAAATTACTTCAGAAAAAATACAACATTCAAGTTGTAAGCGTTACAGAGGGAATAATCTTCGATTACGACACGCCTGGTAGTTTTTTCAGAGCAGGTTTACAATTACTTCTAGCTGAAGAAGACAACATTAATCGAAGTATAAAGGTGAAAGGCGGTATTTATACTGCTAAAGTAAAAGAAGGACGATTTGTTTTTAAAAATGCTCCTTTTGGCTACAGGAAAATTGGAGAACGAAAAGAACGAAAACTAATTGTAGAAGAAACAGAAGCTAAAATTGTCCGCCATATTTATGACGCTTTTCTTAAAAACACGCCCCTTTATTTGATAAAAGAAGAAGCTAGAAATCTTGGATTTACTACCAAGGGAAATATGGCGATTGAACGTGTTCTAAAAAATCCTGTCTATGCAGGATTATTAAAAGTAGAAGCGTATAAAAATTATCCTGGGGGATTATTTGATGCGATCCATGAACCAATCATCGATAAGGCTTCATGGGTGATGGTTCAAGAAAAATTTAAAAATCCAACTAAACAGCGTGTAGTCATAGATGATGAACTTCCTCTACGAGGGATATTAAAATGCCATTGTGGAACACCATTATCAGGAGCCCCATCGAGAGGGAAATCAGGAAAATATTTTTACTATTATAAATGCCGACATTCACGACACAATAACATTAGTGCTATAAAAGCTCATCATCAACTTCTTCAAATTTGTGAATTAATGAGCTTATCATCTGTTCAACTCAATAAAATTAAATCTGAAACGAATAAATCACTTGAAATTGAGCTATCAAACAATAGAAAAAAGGTTGTTGAAAAACAAAATCAATTATTAGCAGTTCAAGAGAAGTTATTTTCGGTAGAAGAAAAATGGATTAAAAACGAAGTAAGTAAGGATACGTATCAACGTTGGTTTTCTAGTTACAATGATGAAATTATAACTCTTAAAGGGTCAATAGAGCGATATAGTACTGATCAACAAGTTGCTTTTAAAATCTTAGAAAAGAATCTGAATCAATTAACGGATATGAAGTTTGTTTATTCTAAAGCTAATACTTTACAGAAAAGAGAATTTGTAAACATAGTGTTCGACAGCAATTTATACTATGAAAATGGGATTTATCGAACACCTACAATGATGGATTTATTTTCGATTAATCATTTGAAAATGAAGGAAGAA
>NZ_KB908306.1 GCF_000382425.1 Empedobacter brevis NBRC 14943 = ATCC 43319 | reverse complement strand
CTGCCCTGGTTTTTCTTTTGAATATCACCTGTCGCATCAGAAGCAGAACTTCCCAAAATCAAGAAGCCATAATCAGGTGTAGGAATTGCATTGTAAAGATATTCTGCAAATTCTCCCCCGATAGATTTTTCCCACAAAATATCCTGCTGCGCAGAAATAGTAAGCATTGGAAATAAGGAGAAAACAGATAGTAAAGTTTTTCTCATATATAATATTGTTAATAAAATGGCAAAAATATAAAATTATTAACAATAAATTAAGAAATATTGTTCAATTAATGTTAAATTCTATTATGTGGTGATTTTATTAAAAACTACCCGATGAGGACTTTATCTATTTTTACTAAAATTATTATTTCATACCTTTAATTAATACTATGTATGAATATTTAAATTCAAAAAACAATCTACTTCAACTAAAATCCAATAATCTAATTGTCAAGTATTCTTTTTACTTAAATTCCAATATGTTATATTGGTATTCTAAATAGTGTAATATTTCTTCTGCATAATTGTTATATATACTTTTTTATAAAATAATGTGTTTTTTATTTCTCTATTAAGAGATTTTTTGTAACTTATAATCGCAAAAACCGTAATAAAAATGGGAAGAAAGAAAAAAGCGGAAATTGAAAATACAGCACAACCACCTCCTAAAGTAAGAAAAGAAGCATCAGGTCGTTTACGTGATAAATCTCGTACTAAGGCAAGAATGATAGCAGCCGTTGGCAAGGTTATTCAAAAGAAAGGGTATCCGGGGCTTTCCGCTTCTAATATTGCATTGGCAGCTGGGGTCGATAAAAAGCTGGTTTGGACATATTTCGGAGGTGTAGACAACCTGATTGAAGAATATATTCACCAAAAAGATTTTTGGAAATCTGCGTTGAAAAGTATTAGTGGTGATTTGTTAAAGCATCCTGAAACTATAGGCAAGAAGGAAATTGAAAATATATTACAAAGCCAGTTTGATACGTTATACAAAGACAAAGCACTGCAAAAAATTATCCATTGGGAATTAGGAGAGGAAAAGAAAGTGCTACGTGAGGTGGCCGATAAAAGAGAAGAAATAAGTGAACAGTTATTTGCTGCAATACTACCCGATTTTACCCATACAACTTTGGATCTGAGAGCACGGTTGGCTATACTTATAGGAGGAATATATTACGTTACATTACATGCAAAATCGAGTGGCAGATTGTTTTGCGGAATTGACATTAACGAAGAAGAAGGAAAAGAACAGATAAAAAGGGAAATTCAAAATACTGTTTTTGAATTGTATGAAAAAGCAGGGATTGAAAAATAATAACCTAAAATAAGTCCCTCATATTCAGTAGCCGGCATTTAGTTGTAATGATAACAAATGCTATACTAAGCGCATAAGAGTAGAAAAACGATGATTTTCGAGCCTGTTTTTACCATTTACATCTAAAAAAACATTACTGTTAAATGATAAAAAACAATAGCTTTTAAAATTTTAACATTTAAAATAAAGTATTAAATATTAGTATATTAAAAAATAAAAAAGAGGTAAATTGATCAATCTGCACCTATAAATATTGCATTCCGAATCCTTAGCCTATATATTTACGGTTCTACGATCATAGAAAATTACCATCTGTAAAAAATAATATCAGGTGGTTAACCAATCGGTATTTGAAGGCCTCAAATATCACTATTATTTTCAAGCCAGATTATCTGGTAAGTATTAACTATTATAAAATTTTTAAATCATGAAAAAACTATTTTTTAGTGCATTAGCATGTGTTGTTTTTGCAGGAAGTGCTTTCGCTTCGAATGAGGTTGTATCTGAAAACAGCCAAATATCAGAAAACTTATTAAAAAAAGAAGATCCTTGTCAATTAACAGTAAGAGTTTATTCTGTAGATAGAAGTGGTGTCTATACTTTAGTGGAAATAGGTGGTCATAGCGTTGATAAAAGTGGTTCAGCATGTAGCGAATGGTCTACTGGAATAATAAAAGAATATGAATCTCGATGGCCAGGTCACAAAGTTACACATGAATTAGTTTCAAACTAATCAGCAAGAGACTGTCTTTATAGGAGACAGTCTCATTTTTTCTTTCCTTTAACCCTTAAACTGTAAATAATGAGACCATTTTTAGCCTTTATATCGATACTTATTCTCTTTACTAATTATCAAGTTTTTTCTCAGAATATCCAGATTGACTATATGAGCTATAGTGACGGGATTATTGCAACAAAAATTCCGGCTGTTTTGCGTATAGATAATAGTTCACAAAAAGCTATTTACGAGGTAAAAATAAGCCAAGCGCAAAAAATTAAAGATACTATGAATCCTGACGAAAACGAGCTATACCAGCACCTTCAAACAAAAGAATCAAGTTTTAGTGTTTATGACAAAAATGCACGGACAAGCTTATTTTTTGGTTTTCTTGGGAAAGAAGAAGTTTATATTGTTGATACTATACCGGTAATTAAATGGGAAATACTGAATGAAACCAAAAATATTATGGATATAAAATGCCATAAAGCACTCACGACTTTTAGAGGTAGAAATTGGATTGCCTGGGTTGCTTTAGATTTTCCTATATCATATGGTCCGTCAAATTTTCAGGATCTTCCCGGAGCTATTCTCGAAATTAATGATGATGCTAATAAATTTAAAATAGTTGCGACTAAAATCACCAAAACCTCAGACAATTTTAAATCGTATTTTGATCAGTTTACAAAGAAAAAAGCAGATGCATCTGCTGAAATGACATTAAAGGAATTCAAAGAAAAAGAAAAAGAAGGATTTGAATCATTTATAAGTGAAATGCAAGCTAGAGGTAGTAAAACTCCTACCTATTCAGAGCAACGACATGGTTATGAAATCTTGTATGAATGGGAATAGATATAACATTGTTTCCGTTCTTTCAAATCAATAAATCTTTGCATATTAACCGTAAATAAATACAAGTAAAATGAAAAAGTTTATATTCAGTGCAATTGCATGTGTTGTTTTTGCTGGTGGCCTTTTGGTTTCCAATGACAATAGTTCAATAAATACTAATTTAGTAAACAATCCAAATACAAAATTTCAATTTAGTTTTCAAGATACTGATGTAATAGCAGAATCTAATACAGTGGCAGATTATAGTGATCCGAAGCGTCCTTGTATAATATAAGTTACTATTTATAATCCTGATGGTTCAACCAGCTTTTTAAAAGAAGGAAGCAAAATAACCCAATCAGCTTAAAAGAGAAAATTGTCAATCATATCATTTGAGCTGTAACTGAACCTATTAAAATAATCAACAAATGCCTGAAGTTATTTCAGGAGAAAATCACTGATGCACAAGAAAATATATCTAATTCTCTTTTTTTTATTTTCCATACTTGGCTGGGGTCAAACCAAGTGTACCGGAACTGTGGTTTCATCTGAGAAAATGCCTATTTCAAACGCATCAGTATTGGTAAAAGATAGCAATGATCATATAGTAAACTATGGCTTTACCAACGAAAAAGGCAATTATGAACTTGCTATAGACAAAGAAGGAGAGTTCGTTATAGAAGTAAATAAAATGGGGTTTGACAAGCAGCAACAATCATTGCAGGTAACGGCGTCTCAAAAAAATTACAAGCTGCATTTCATCTTGTCCGAAACCATTGAAACGTTAGAAGAATTAGTTATTGAGATAGATAATCCTATTCAGTTGCGGGGCGATACTTTGGTATATGATGCCAAAGCTTTTACTACCGGTAGGGAACAGGTGGTAGAAGACTTGCTGAAAAACATACCGGGCATCACCGTTGAAAAAGATGGAAAAATAAAATTTGAAGATACCGAAATTGAAAAAGTCATGATAGATGGTGATGATTTTTTTAACAGAGGTTATACTCTACTGACCAAAAATATGCCGAACAAACCATTGGACAAAGTGGAGGTATTACGTCGGTATTCCAACAACAAATTGCTCAAAGGCATTGAAGATTCAGATAAAGTAGCCTTAAATCTAACGATACAGGATGAATACAAAGACCTGTGGTTTGGTGATATCAGCCTTGGGTACGGACTTGTAACGGAAAACCGGTACGATGTAACGGGAAACCTAATGAATTTCAGTAAAAAATATAAAAACTTTCTTACCTATGGGCTAAACAATGTTGGTGAAGATCGTGTAGGCCCTTTAGACGATATGTTTTATAATAACTATGAAGTAGAGTCGGTAGGTCAGAGTAGCAGTTTATATCAATTGATGTCGTTAAGCGGAGGAAGACCTGGTCAGCTGAAAGACCACCGTACACGAATTAACAACGCCGAACATGTTTCCTTAAGTACGATTGTCCCCCTAAGTGAAAAACTGAAAGTGAAGATGGTGGGTTTTTTGGGGTTTGATGAAAATTATGCTTATAACAGGAGCTTCAGTACGACCAATGTTGGTAACACGTATTTTGAAAATACAGAAGAGAACTCCTTTAAAAACCATTTAAAAAAAGGATATGTGAATGTACTGGCTACCTATGATGTATCGAAAAATCGGATGCTGCAATTCAGTTCGGTATGGAATCAGGGCAATACCGATAATCAGAACGATTTAACGTTTAACGGTACCAATACTTTAGAGCGTTTAACTACAAAAAATACCTTTTTTGACCAGAAAATAACCTATACGCATAAATGGAACGAGCGAAATGTAATGCTGTTAAAAACACGTTATTTCACCAACAAAATACCCCAGTTTTATACCATAGATAATTACCTGATGGGCGATTTGTTCGCATTTGATGCTGAAGCCATGAACAACGCTATACAGAACCAAAAGGACTTTTTGGGTATTGAAGCCGATTTTAAATTAAAGCAGAAAAAAGGCGACTTAATACAGTTTCAAGTTGGTTTTATGCAACATAACGAAGAAATGAAAACCGGATTTAGTTTGTTTAATGCAAATCAAACCGTTTTTCCTGAAGGCTTTCAGACCAACAGTTCATTTGGATTAGGAGATTTGTATGCGAAAAGTGGTTATACCTGGAAATGGAATACATTTAAAATAGACGGACGAATTGAACTACATCAGCTTTTTAATCGCTTTAATACCGTAATTTCTGATAAAAAGCAGGGACTGTTTTATGCCATGCCATCTCTTAGTTTCAATTGGGAAGTAAAACCTACCCATATCTTTTCAGCGTCTTATAATCTACGCTATCGAAACACTTCTTTTTTAGAAGTAAACGACACTTATCTACTCTCGTCATCACGAGGCTTCAGCAGAGGTTTTGGCGAATTTAAACTTACCGATATGCAGATGGCTAACATCGGGTATAATATTCGACATTACCTGAACCGTTTTCGTTTTTCATTGAATCTGAATTATTCCACACAAGGTAATGTTATTTCCAGCAGAAGCATTTTAGAGCAGAATAGTTCGCTTTCAGAAGCTGTTTTTATTCAAGGAGGTGAAACATATGCAGGATTATTTGCTTCCAGTTTCTATTTCCGAAAAATAAAAAGCACTGTCAAGTTTGACGCGGATTATACCATATCCACTTCTTTTAATGAGGTAAATAATTCCGGGCTTCGGAAGAATACCTACACCAATCAGCGGTACAACCTGGAATGGCGCACCAGTTTCCGCTCGCCTTTCAATTTTCATATAGGTACCGAATGGACAGCAACCCATGTACAGTCACCCGATTTTACTAATTCGTTCACCAATGGCATTAGCTTTTTAGATCTTTATTATAGATTGGATGAACGCCTGGATATAAAAGTAGTAAACGAGTATTACTATTTTGGTAACCTCAGTGAAAACCAACGTCATCATTTATTTATGGATGCCGAACTTACCTACAAGCTAAAAGGCGATAAATATACGGTTGGGCTACGGGCGAATAATATTTTTAATAAACAAAATTTTACGACCTATTATGTAAGCGATACCGGTTATAGTACCAATAGCTATCGCTTAATGCCTCGTTATTTACTTTTAAGCTTTAAATATCGTTTCTCTTTGTAAATCAGATAAAACATATTCAATAAATCATCAGCTTCACCACCAAAAGAATTTTGCTATTCCTGGTGTCCATTCTTATCAATTTTTCGGTTAAAATAATCCAGGCTACCCTGGTTTTTCTTTTGAATATCACCTGTCGCATCAGAAGCAGAACTTCCCAAAATCAAGAAGCCATAATCAGGTGTAGGAATTGCATTGTACAGGTATTCAGCCTGATTTCCTCCAATAGATTTTCCGACAAAATACCGTGCTGAGCGGTAGCATAAAAGGAAAATAAGGAGAAAACCGAGAGTAAAGTTTTCCCTATATGTATTAACGTTAATTAGTTAGTAAATATGTAATTAATTAACATTAAATAAGAATATGTTTAATAATTAATGCTAAATTTGAATATATAGCAATATTTTAACATATAAAATGCAATATGAAATCCTTAACCACTATCAAAGAAAATGAATTGGTTTCCCAACTAAGGGAGGGGGATTCTCGTGCATTTGATTTTCTTTATAAACAATACAGTAAAACTATTTTCAATTACAGCTTTCGTTTTCTTAAGCAAAATGAATTAGCAGAAGAGATAGTACAAGAGGTTTTTTTGAAAATATGGATGAACAGGCATTCTCTTAATCCGGATCTTTCTTTCAAATCATTTCTTTTTACTATTGCCAAAAATCTAATTTTCAATTTTCACAAGAAAGCATCCAACGATTTGAGATTGCAAGAACAGATTTACCATATCCGTAGTAAAGAGAATAGTTACTTTGTTGAACATGAAATAGACTGGCAGGATTATCAGCGGATAAAGAATAACGCTATCAATTCTCTTCCAAAGCGACGCAGAGAAATTTTTCTGCTTTCTCGCGAAGAAAATCTCAGCAATAAGGAAATCAGCGAAAGGCTGAATATTTCTGTTATAACCGTCAGAAACCAATTAAGCATTGCTGTAAACGATATCCGCAACTATCTTGAAGCCCATAGTGACGTTACTTTGATGATCATATTCACTCTCCAATTTCTTTTATACAATAGTTAAAATTTTGTTAAAGTGGTAATTTCGGACGGTACGATTTCCATTCCCAATTGTATTACTTATATAACAACGTATAAACTAAGATCAATTGGAAAGGCAAAATTACATACGGGAATTATTCAAAAAATTTGCTGAAGACAAATGTACGGATGATGAAAAAAGAATCCTCATAGCGTATTTAAAGGAAAGTAATGATGATCCCGATAGTATTCTTCCGGATATGGAAGAATTAGAACCTGCACTTGAAGAAGCATCATTCAGTGACAAGACAAGGGATAGGATTTTATCTTCTATCCACTCAAAAGCAGGTATTTCCCGAAAGAAAAACCACAGAAGAATATATTGGGCAGCAGCTGTACTTATATTCATACTGTTATCAACCGGAATCGCTTTGCAATATTTTTATTTCAGTAATTCTTCTGAATCCCATTTTGAATTGAATGGCAATGACATTACCCTTACCAATGAAAGGGGAGAAGTACAAATTCTTGACCCGACACAGGTAAAAATCATCCAATCTGAATCAGGAACATTTGAACAAAACAGAACAACTCTTGATTTCAGTGGGAATACCCAAAGCGAAAAACTTGTATTCAATACTTTACGGGTTCCTTATGGTAAGACATTCAGCCTTATTCTGTCCGACGGAACGAAAATAGAGCTGAATGCCGGAACTTCGGTTACATTTCCCGTAAATTTTATCGATTCTGAACCTAACCGTGACATCACACTGATAGGAGAAGCTTATTTTGATGTGAAGAAAAATTCAAAACATCCTTTCATCGTTCATTCAGGGAAAATGGATGTGAAGGTTTTAGGAACCTCATTTAATGTTTCCAATTATCCGGAAAGTAAAATTTCCGAAGTTGTTTTGGTTAAAGGAGGTGTTTCACTAACTCAGAACAAAGAAACAGCTTCCGCGCCAACTCTCATCTTATCACCTGGTGAAAAAGGAAGTTTTAATCAAAGTTCAGGACAAGTTAAAAAAGAAACAGTAGTCACAGGAATTTATACCGCCTGGCGAAACGGTGAACTCGTTTTCCGTAATACGTCATTTGAAAACATTCTTGTTATGCTTGAAAGAAAATACAATGTAGAAATTGTAAATCAGAATAAGGAACTCGCACATGAAATGTTTAATGCCAGTTTTAAAGAAGAATCCGTAGAAAATATCCTTGATTATTTTAAAATGACCAATGGAATAACCTATACCCGCAAAGAAAATAAAATTATCATTCACTAAATACAGACGCCTATGAAGCATTGAAAAACAGACACACATTGAGGACAAGCGTTTTTATGCAGAAAGCATAAAAAACCGGGAGAATGTTGGAGCATTCCCCCGGCGAAAAGCGCAATTAACAAAGTTAATCACACTAAAAACAGTTATTAAAAGTATGAAAAATCTTTTTAACCACGCAATTTCTGCGGGGGAACTAAATCAATTTACTATAAAAATGAAGCTCAGCGTTTTTTTCATAGTGGTATTTTTGATGCAGACACAGGCTTATAACCTGTATGGTCAGCAAAACAAGATTACCCTTGAACTTCAGAACCAAACGGTGAAGCATCTCATTGACAGAGTGGAAAATGAAACAGACTATAAATTTGTTTACATGATCAAGGATGTTGATGTCAACCGTATCATCAACATAAAAATGAAAAACGGTACAATTGAAAAATTGCTTCAAAAAACATTTGAAAATACACCTATCCGCTATCAGATTAAGGGAAAACAAATTCTCCTTATGCTGAAAAAAGAAAAAGAAACAACAACTTTGTTGTCAGAGAAGAAAACCCCGGTACTTTTTACGACGACTACAGCCAAAGATAATCAGGAATCCATAACCGGAACGGTAAGTGATTCTATTGGCCCGATAGCGGATGTATTGGTATCGGTAAAAGCAACAGGTGTTTATGTGATAACCGATGAAAATGGGAATTATGCGATAGAAGCCTCACCCGGTGATATTTTGGTTTTTTCCAATCCGGGGTATGATACCCTGGAGATTCCGGTGGGGAATAAAACGGTTGTCAATGCCAGAATGCAACAAAATATTACCGATCTGAAAGAAGTTATTGTCAACGCCGGATATTATAAAGTAAAAGAACAGGAAAGAACAGGAAGTATATCTAAAATAACAGCAGAAGAAATCGGCAACCAACCTGTAAACAGCCCTTTAGATGCCCTTATAGGGCGAATGACTGGTGTTGATATTATACCAAATTCAGGATTGGCAGGTAGTGGATTTCAAGTTCGGGTACGTGGACAAAACAGTATCGCCGCCGGAAATGAACCGCTTTATATCGTAGACGGAGTTCCGTATGATGCCGGAAGCATGGGAGATAGATCTGTTTCAGGGACAGTTTTCTATTTAAATAATATTAGTCCTCTGAATACACTCGACCCTTCTACGATAGCCTCTATAGAAGTACTGAAAGATGCGGATGCGACGGCTATTTATGGATCTCGCGGAGCCAATGGAGTTGTCTTGATTACGACAAAAAATGGCAAGCCGGGGAAAACGGTTTTTTCGGTAGATGCTTCTACCACATTAATTTCAGCTACCCGGTTTCTAAAACTTCTTAATACCGAGCAATACCTTCAGATGCGACGTGAAGCTTTCATAAATGATGGAATAACGGAATACCCTTCTAATGCTTATGATATAAACGGAACCTGGGATCAGAACCGTTATACCGACTGGCAAAAAGAATTTATGGGGAATATCGCGTACAACAATACCATCAGGGCCTCTGCTTCAGGCGGGAATGAACAAACCTTGTTTTCTATCGGAGGTTCCTTTATGAAAGAAACCACTGTTTTTCCCGGAGACTTTAATTACAAACGAACAACTGCCTTCGCTAATATCAGTCATCAATCGAAAAATAATCGTTTTACTTTACAGTTCTCGGCAAACTATGGGTTAGACAGAAACTTTTTACCTGCAACTGATTTGTCGCGAAGAGCAAGAATTCTTCCGCCAAATGCTCCGAAATTATATGATGATAATGGAAACGTTAACTGGGAAAACAATACGTTTGACAATCCTTTATCAGAACTGAATGCGACTTATCGTAATGAGTCTGCTAATTTAATGGCAAACACGACTATCGGCTATAAAATTATAAAAGGCCTGGAATTTAAAACCAATGTAGGATACAATCGTTCAGATCTGACGGAGCTACAGTTGAATCCGCATACAAGGTTTAATCCGGCCTGGGGATTAACAAGCCAGTCTTCTTCGACCGTAAAAAATGAAGGCAATAGAAATTCCTGGATCATAGAACCTCAATTGGATGCTTCTTACAAATTAGGAGATGGCAGATTGAACGTCATCATAGGGAGTACCTTTCAGCAGCAAAATGAAGACCGTTTTGCCGTACTTGCATTGGGATTTGCAAACAATAGCTTTATGACCAACCTAAGCGCGGCAAATGAATTACAAATCATCAATGAAGCAAGCACTCAATATCGCTACATTGCATTTTATGGACGTATCAATTACAACTGGAAACAGAAATATATCGTAAACCTGACGGGACGTCGGGATGGATCAAGCCGTTTCGGTCCGGGACAGCAGTTTGCTAATTTTGGCGCGGTAGGTGCAGCATGGATTTTTTCGAAAGAGGAATTTCTGAAAAACACCTCATTTCTGAGCTTTGGAAAATTAAGAGCAAGTTTCGGTACTTCCGGAAACGACCAGATTGGTGACTACCAATACCTGAACAACTATACTATTACAGATGCAGACTACGGAGGAAATATAGGACTTAGCCCGTCGAGATTATTTAATCCTTATTATGCATGGGAAGAAAACCGCAAGTATGAAGGAGCATTGGAAGTAGGCCTTTTAAAAGACCGAATCAATCTTGAAATCGCTTATTATACGAATCGCTCGAAAAATCAGTTGATCGGTGTACCACTTCCGGGAACAACGGGGTTTAGCTCTATCCATGCAAATCTGGATGCCACAGTAGAGAATAGCGGATGGGAAGTTAATGTAAGAACCGAAAATTTCCGTCGCAAAGATTTTAAATGGAGTACGTCGTTTTTACTAACGTTACCTAAAAATAAACTCATCAGTTTTGAGGGGCTTGAAAATTCGACCTATGCTAATCAACTTGTATTGGGAATGCCCATTTCGGTGTCCAGGTTATACCATTTAACCGGTGTAAATCCCCAAACCGGATTGTTTGAATTTGAAGATTATAACGGAGATGGCATCATTTCATCACTTGACCGTCAGTATAATATTGACATGACACCAAAATTTTACGGAAGCATTTCGAATTCGTTCCAATACAAGAACTGGAATTTGGATTTTATGTTTCAGTTTGTAAAGAAAAAAGGGCTTAATGAATTATCTTATACGGAATCACCGGGTATGATGCTTAACACTTCTACAAGTGTACTTGACCATTGGCAGAATCCGGGAGATCATGCTTTTATGCAGATGTACACAACAGGATGGAATTATGACGCTTATGCAGCTTACTCGAGATTTGGAAGTTCTAACGCTATAATATCAGATGCTTCTTTTATCCGGTTAAAATCGCTTTCACTTTCTTATCGATTACCATTAGACAAGGAAGGACAGCCTAAGGTTACCTTATTTGTACAGGGACAGAATTTATGGACAATTACAAAATTCAAAGGCGGTGATCCGGAACAAATGATCGGCTTTCTACCTCCTATGAAACGAGTGATGTTCGGATTTAGAATGGAACTATAATTTAAAAATTATTCTTATGAAAACAACGATTAAACATCATATAATCATTAGAAATAATCCATTTCTGATGACCTTATTCTTTTGCTTCTTTCTCTTTTGGGGTTGTGATGACTTTTTAGAAGTGGACGGTCCTACTGGTCAAGTTCCGCACCAGGAAGTATTTGAAAACGAAGAAACAGCTACTTCTGCTGTGACCACACTGTACAGTAAGCTTCGGGACGAAGTATTGCTGACAGGAAATCAATCCGGGATGAATATTCTGATGGGGTATTATACAGATGAACTTAATTATTATAGCTATGCAGGAATGTTAGGTGATGCTTTTTACAGACATACGATTACTGCCACAGATGGTTCTGTACAGTCGATTTGGAATGGCGCCTACAACCTTATCTATATGAGTAATTCTGCGATTGAAGGCATTGACGCTTCGCAAAATCTATCTCCGGAAGTTAAAAATCAATTAATTGGAGAAACGCTCTTTATTAGGGCATTGACACATTTTTACCTGATAAATCTTTTTGGAGATGTCCCTTATGTCACAACCACAGATTATTTAACCAATAAACAGGTTTCCCGAATGCCGACCACTGAGGTGTACCAAAGAATCATAAAAGATCTATCTGATGCAAAAGCTCAGTTAACGACCACTTATGTGTCAACTGAGCGTACACGTGCCAACCGTTATGTTGTTTCTGCTTTTCTGGCAAGAGTGTACCTGTACACAGAACAATGGCAGAAAGCGGAAGAGGAAAGCAGCTCTTTGATTAATGCTTCTTCGGTATTCTATCTTGAAAATGACTTGAACAAAGAATTTTTAAAGGAAAGCACCTCTGCCATTCTGCAATTCAAGCCAAAAAGAGCAGGCGATAATACATTAGAAGGAGGGAGTTTTATCTTTAATGCCGGACCACCACTTGTAGTAGGACTGAATCCTGATTTGTTAAACGCTTTTGAACCCGGTGACCAAAGAAAACAAATGTGGATTGGTGAGGTGACAGACGGAAACGAGGTGTGGTATTTTCCCTATAAATACAAACAACAAGAAAATACAGGAACTTCAATGGAATATTCCATTGTATTGCGATTGGCAGAACAATACCTGATCCGAGCAGAAGCCTTGGTGCATTTAGACGACCTCTCAGGGGCAAGACAAGACATTAATGTTATTCGCCATCGAGCAGGATTAGCCAATACAAATGCGGTTTCTTCACAGGAGATGTTGGATGCGATCTTAAAAGAAAGAAGGTTGGAATTGTTTACCGAACAAGGGCATCGCTGGTTTGATCTGAAAAGACTTGGAAAAGCCAATGAAGTACTTTCTTACATAAAACCGAATTGGAGACCCACAGATGTACTTTTTCCGATTCCTGAAAGTGAATTGTTGATAAATCCAAAACTGGCACCTCAAAACCCGGGATACTAAAAATTAATATTTTTCCGCAGTGCGCATTATCCGGATGCAGCAGTTTATATCCATTATAGTCTATGCTTCTTCTTGCTATACATTTCTTTCTCCTCATCAAAGAGCTTAGAGGATATGCCGTACTGCGGATTATTGTAAAAAAATAATAAAATGAAAAAAAATAAAATATATAATAAAGTTCTGCAAAAAAGGTATTTTCAACTTCTTATGATGGGACTCATAGGCTTGCTTTTACTGCCGCTTTCCGGGCAGGAAATCAGAAACAAAAAAACGTATACAGCTGATTTGGACTCGTTATGGAGTACGAATAGTCATGTAACCGATTTAAGCTCTGATGGACGATGGGTGGCTTTTGTAGACGTTTATAATCATGGAGACCGTAAACTTTTTTTATCCAAAACAGATGGAAAAAATCGACTGGAATTTGGTCATTCTGAGTCTTATAAATTTTCAGGAGACAATAACTGGTTTGCATTTATTTCTTCTAAAAAAGAATTGATCTTAATAGACCTAAAAACGCAAATCCGCAGAACGTATTCAAATGTGTTCTCTTTTGAGTTCAGTGATAACGGGCATTTCATTACGATGGATCATTCTGCACCAGCCACTAAAAAATCAATATCAGTTGAAAATTTACAGAATAGAAATTCAATAAAACTGGATAACGTGTTGGATTATACATGGAACCCTGCATATAATCTAATGGCTATTAACCGTAAAACTGATGAAAAATCGGAAATTCTCCTAGTAGATGCAACAGACAATAAGATACAGTTGATTCAGCAAGCGAAGGATAGCAGTTATTCCAATCTTTCTTGGAACGATTCCGGAAATTCTCTGGTATTCTCTGAAACTTTAAACAATCAGACAACCATTCATTTTTATAAGCTGAATGGCGTAAAAATGACAATTGACAATGCGTTGGTTAA
This sequence comes from Empedobacter brevis NBRC 14943 = ATCC 43319, assembly GCF_000382425.1. Classification (GTDB taxonomy): domain Bacteria; phylum Bacteroidota; class Bacteroidia; order Flavobacteriales; family Weeksellaceae; genus Empedobacter; species Empedobacter brevis. The sequence continues at coordinate 69,509 of NZ_KB908306.1, read as the reverse complement.
GGCAAAATTTCCCCATACTGTGATGAGCAATAAAGAAATTTTGGTGTCTGATAATGGAAACAATGTATTCTTTTACAGGCGTATTGAAGATGCTGAACCCGTTGACGATTATGGGGTTCAAATTTGGGAGACAACCGATCCCTGGGCGTATCCCAAAATGAAGAATTATCGAGAAGCGGAAGCTCCCTTTTTGTTGACTCTATGGGATACTTCATCAAATCAACTGAAGGAAATCGCCGACAAAGAAACCCCAAGTGCTAAATTTAATCCCAATCATTCTCATGCGCTCGTATTTTATCGGTTAAAATACGAACCCCAGTACAAAGAGTATGAAGATGTTGATGTGTTTTTAAAGGATTATCAGTCCGGTAAAAAGACACGGATTGTTGAAAAACTCTACACTCAAAACGGATTCTTCAGGTTTTCACCATCAGGCCGATATTTTGTTTACTTTAAAAATGATGATTGGTGGGTGTATGACGCCCAGAAAAATAATACTCGTAACTTAACAGGAAACTTAAACGAATCCTTTGTAGAAAAGGAGTTGTATTGGACAAAAGATGGAGAACCATACGGAAATCCGGGTTGGTCCGATGACGAGAAATACATTATTCTCCATGACAAGTATGATGTATGGTTAATGGGAGTGGATGGTAAAGCGCAAAGGAAAATTACTTCAGGAAAGGAAAAGAAAATCTCCTATAGAATATGGAGAGACGATTCGAAATATATAAAATCTTCACAATATTTGACTTCTTATGCCTATGACTTAAAAAAGGGCATATTGCTCACAATGTCAGGAGATGATCTGCAAACAGGATATGCGTTCTGGGATGGAAAAAAAACAAATAGCCTCATATACGAACCATTGAAAGTGAATGACGCTTTGTTATCTTCCGATAGGAACACGGTGGTATTGAAGAAAAGTAAATACAATTTGCCTCCTGCCATCTATTCGTTCCATATCGCCAAAGGCAGTGAGACGTTACTTTTTCAAAGTAATCAGGAACTTCTCGGATACGATTTGGGGAAAAGTGAAATCTTGTCTTATAAGAATCCGAAAAACGACTTTTCTAAAGCTGCACTCCTTTACCCGGCTAATTTTGATCCCCAAAAAAAGTACCCGATGATTACCTGGATTTATGATAATAATTCTGTCGTACTTAATTCAGCACCATCAGGTTTTGATATAATCGGTTTTAATGTTCTTAAGTATGTGACGAACGGTTATTTTATTTTTTTACCTGATTTGACTTATAAGATCGGACAACCGGGAGTGTCAGCCACTGCTTCCTTACAACTGGCAATAAACGAAGCGTTAAAAAACACCTTCATAGATAAAGAAAAATTGGGTTTGATAGGTCATTCGTGGGGAGGCTATGAAACCTCATTTATTGTTACACAAACCGATCTGTTTGCAGCTGCTGTTTCCGGAGCGGCTGCAAATGATTTAATCAGTAAATATCATGATGTTGCTTGGAGTATGAGAACAGAACAGATGTGGCGATTTGAAAACCAGCAATATCGGATGGGTGATTCTTTTTACAAAATCAAAGAGAAGTACTATCGTAATTCACCATTGCATCAGGTGGAAAATATAAAAACACCTCTTCTATTATGGACCGGAGATAAGGACGATAATGTAAACTGGACGCAAAGTGTGTATATGTATAATGCGCTAAAAAGGTTAAATAAACCAGGTAAACTATTGCTCTTCAACAATGAAGGACACTTTATTTTTGATAAAAAGAAGCAGCAAATTTTATCAACCGAAATTTTTGAGTGGTTTAATAGATACCTCAAATAAAAATAAGGAGTGAATTTTTTCACTCCTTATTACATTTTTTAAGATGAGACAATAAATTAACAAACGAAATCATTTATTGAACTCTGTGTGTTAAAGGATTACTACAAGATGTTGCACTTGCTTTAATTTGAAAGACCTGCTGACCTGAAAAGGTACACGCCAGTCCTCCAAGATTGTTACACTCCATAGGTACATCTAAACATTGTCCGCTCTGGAAAATGTATCCGGGAGCAAATGCTTCTGTAGAAGCTTCATTTTTTTCAGTTGCAAAAGCAAAAACTCCCGCCGCTAAAAATGCCATTGCAGGCAATCCGATTTTTAAAAATTTTGTTCTCATAATATAAAATTTTATTCATTATTGGCTTACTATTTTTCAGGTGTTCAGCCTATTTCCTGGTACTGTACAGTAACTTTTATTGATAATATTTTTTATCCAGTGTATATACCCATAGCGTATTATCTACAATTCCAATCAGAAGGTTTTTATAGGTTTTCAATTCCAACAATTTTTGATTGGGTTGATGATAGAAATAAAAACTTTGTAAATAGGTATTGTTAGAGGTATTGTACATGTCTATAATTGCGGCAGATTTCAATACTTCATCCTCCTCATATTTTCCTAACCTGTCACTATTGATAAACAGGTAATCACCAAAGGTGGTCGCATATTTGTTGACGATTGTACTTTTTCCACCTAATTTATACTGGTCTTTCTTTTCGTAGAACGCTACATCTATCTGAGCTTTACTTATCGTATCGATTGTTTTACCTGTGATTTCTTGTTTTAGTTTATGATCGGCAACTACATAGCTATTCCGGTAATAATAAACATATACTGTTTTTCCCTGTGAATTGTCCAGTAAGATTCCGTCTGTATCAAACATCCCGTCCACTTGTTTTTCCAGAATTGTATTGTTCAAAGTAACCTCAATAGAATCATTATTCTTACGAAGAACTCCCAAAGTATTCGCTTTTGTTTGTGTACTGGTAGTTGTGATGGCGAGGTGCAGTGAATCCAAGATTGCATATTGCATATAGTACGCATCGTTTTGAGAAAAAGTTTTCGCTTTCCAGCTCGTCGTATTTCCGCTGAATAGAACAGGAACAGTACCGTCACCAAGAAAAAAGTAAGGAGGCTTTACAACCATTTTCACTCTTTTGTATGGGAGTTCCGTATTTTCAATTTCTACCCGTATTTCTTTTTCCGTTTTCAGATCTATGTCTATCAGTTTTAGGTAAAGAGGAGCCATATAATTTCCTAAATAAATGGTTTTGTCGTCTATACCCGCAATATAATAGGAGTTCGAAGGCAAAGTATATTCCCCAACTTTTTCAAGCCCATGCGGAATGTATTTTCTTTGAAAAGCATTGTTTTGTTTAATTTCGTTTTCAGAACTTAGAAAGATAGCTGTTATGATAAAGGTTCCCAATAAAAGTAACAGCAATAAGCGGAAAATTACTTTTTTCAACGGCTTATCTTCCATCAGAACAATTGCCCAGCCAGTCAATAGCACAAATACACTATTGAAAATAAGATGTTCCGTCCAGCCTAATGATTCTAAAACGCCTCCGCAGGAACAAGGGGTAAAAGAGGTAAAATGAAGGATGATGATAATATAAGCTGTAAACATCACCATTAATATATAAGCTAAATATAATCCTATTTTACGTACTCTGTCAATAGCCAGTAAAAGACTAATGAAAAGCTCAAGACTAATTACGCCATAGGAAACCGGTACGGCAAACGCACCCAATAAAGGAGATTGCCCCAGCTGTAGTTGGAAATCTCCGAACTCTCTTGCTTTACTTAGAGAGGCATAGACAAAAAGCAGTATAAATAAATAACTGATGATGATTGGAACAATATGACGGATGCTTTTCATTGGTTCAGTTTCGATTAATTGGTTAACCAAAATTCTGAATATTTAAGCAGTTGTAAAATTGCTAAAAGTAAGTATTACAAGGTGATAAGTCGGTAAATTATGGTTAAAAGTATGAAAAACATTGCTAAAAGTATAAACGCTTAATCTTCAAACAAAAATCGAGGAATTTTATCCAACGGAAAATCGTATTTTGTATTGAATATCTTATACATATTGTTATAATCTGTAAAGCCGTTCTTATCAGCGATTTCTTTAAAACACATTTTACTGAACAAAATATCATCCACTGCATGTATCATTTTAACTTTTGTATAGAATTGATAAAAAGTACTTCTGAAATAACTTTTGCAATCCTGTTGAAATTGCTGGTAATCTTTATTATAATGCCTTGCCAAATCCCGGAGGTTTTTATGTCTTTCCGAACAGTATACTTCTAAAGAATCATTAAGATAGTGTAATTTGCCGGATGTTAATTTTATAATCCTTCTTGGAATAGATAACTCATGAATATTAAGTCGCAATACTGAATTTTCCAATTCAGCCATTCCGCTTAAAATAATGACGCTAGATGTTGTGAAAAAATGTAAATGGATGGGAAAAATTTGATGTTGTTTATCAGGATTCAGTAAATTGATGTTAAGTTCCGCCCATTTAAGAGCTTTTTTCAAAACAAGGTCATGTTCAATTTCCTCACTTGTTCCCAACACACAGTCTTTTACTATTTTTCTTTTGTAATAGTCAAAACCTGACGGTAGAATTTCCAACCTTTGAAAAAAAGAGAGGTAAAAACAAATCAGTTTCCGGGTAAAATAGGTTCGCTGGTTCTCTGAAGTATAATGATACGTCTGATGAAAAAGGGGTAATTGTGATAAATGGAGCATAGCTTGTTCCAATTTTTTGTCAATCATGGTAAGTAAATACATATCAGTTTAATTTAGAAGGGTTAGCTATATTGATCATACACAAATTCAGTTGCCACATCTTAAAATGAATGTATATAATTGGAGAATCTTGTAAAATTGACCATCTAAAGTTTAGATTAACAAGATTTAGAAAAAGTTAAATAGGTTGCAGAAATTTATTTTTGCAACCTATTTTATTTCATTAAATTCTACGGTAGCACATGCGCGTTTTCGTAATCTTGCTGGGTAATGGGATAGATGAGAACTCCGTCTTGCTGAACAATATCATTTTCTTTTACGTTCCATAACGTTGACTTTCCTGAAAGCCAAACGGTATTGCCATTAAGATTGCTATAATAACCTCTGGAATCCGAAAATTTCAGAACAATTGAATCTACCACGACATCCTCAAATCCCGGATACATAAACCCGAAAGCAGGATCTCCAAGAGGTTTGGGTATTGTTACGGTACTTATGCTACTGAGAGATGCTGCTCCTACCAATAAGCTGTACTTAAGTTCAGCCATTTCTAGTTTTGTTCCATAGGGATCTGCGGTGTTGTATCCATAGATTGAAACTGGACTTGCTGATTGATTTTTTATAGCAACCTCATAGGTGTACCGTGGCGTTTCTCCGCCTGTTCCCGGGTCGCAGGATGTTAAGGTTATACACGCTAAAGGCAATGCTATGCCTGTTTTATAAATTATTGACAACTGTGTTTGCATGTGATTTAAGAGTATTTAGGTGTACTTTCGTACTGTTAGTATAGAGGTTGAACAGTTTATCATAGAAAGAATCAACACTATGATTACCATTTAAGGCAGTCTGAATTTGTTTAAGACTATAACCACTTACCTGATCCTCAGGATAAATAATATTAAAGTTATGTTGATTGTAATTATCTATCAAATCTATCATCAATGAGCTATATTCATCCATATCAGAAAGAGTCGTATATTGTCTGCCTCCGTTCCATGTTCTTATAAGGTTATTCCCCCACGTCCATATAGGCGAAGAAAGATAGTTACCTAAACCATATTGATTAAAATATTGTGTATATTTATCATTTGTAGCTATAGTTTCTACGCACTCTGCCCAAGATTCTCTTAGAAACAGTTTATGCTTTGCTGCACTACCTGCAATACTATTAAATGCTGTTCCATCCATTTTATAATGTCCTTTATGAGTGATTTCATGAATTACTGTAGCGTAAACTTCATCACTTTTTTTACGAGAACCATCTTTATTTTTCCCACCAATCTTAACTTCACTTCTAAACGGAATCCAGCCAAACCAATAGTTTGATTTGTGATCATTATAATGTCCAGATATATCAATTGATACGGGATTATAAATACCATAAGTAGGAACGACTCTATTGAAATAGTCATGAGCGGCATTATTGATCAAAGCGTAAAACTGGTGTTTTGTGTTTTTAGTAAAAACAACATTTAAGGCTCTACGTTTATGGCTATCTGATTTCCAATTTGCTATATCAAAAAAGTTACCTGGACGTACTTTCACCTTCACAAAGTCTGCAAACTTAACATTATAATGTACGTGTTTGGTATATGTGGTACCAGTAGAAAAGTTTCCGTTAACATCTGTCGAACCATTTTCAACACGAAGCCACCCCCATTTCAAAACATTGACTTCTGCTCTCAAAACTGGTAAATAGACAGCTGTACCTCTCCTTTCAGACAACCAATCATCTTCTACACGTATATTTCCAGAAGGTCTCCATTTTTTACCAAACAGCCCTTTTGCGACTACTTTTCCATCTTGCGAATTGCCTTCTTCAATGCCTTCACGGTAATTCATATAGCCTTCTGCCAATTCCTCTTCATCTAAATGTCCTGCAATTTTACGAGTTTCATACATTAGGTTTTGCTTAAATTCTATCTCGTCATAATTTTGAGAAACGTCTTCCAGTTTATCTTCGTCTGTAAAATGAAGCAAGGCAAGTGTTTCGTGGGTTACATTTGGTTACTTACCACAGCGTAAAAGCTTGGTATTTCATTTTCTCCCGGATCTTCAGTACGTTCTTTGGGCGTAAATTCAAACGGGTCAACTGTAAGTTGTAATTCTTCATCTTTTTCCATTAATAAAGAATATTGCAAGCTATCAGCAGGTGTAAATTTATAATAAATATGGGTAGGCTCTACTTGGTAGTTTGCGAAACGCTGTGCTACTTGGGGGCGATGTTCTCTGTAGTAAGATAGAACTCTTGGCAATGCTTTATTTACATTTTCAACGGTAAAAGGGATTATTCCTTCTGCAATACGTGCTGAACTTTGGATATTCGTTTGTTCAATATTTTCGCTTTCAGAAATATCATCCTGATTACAGGAAATAAAGGTTGTAGCTGATAATACTATCCCCAAAAAAAGGTTGTTTACTTTCATGTTTTAATTTAATATAGTGTTAATGTATAGAAGGAATCATATTGCAAATTAAAAATAAAAAAGTTAATATCATGTTGTTTATTCTTTATTTAGAAAATAATATTATTATAATTCCTATTAATTTTATAAAATGTAATTTATTAATAATAAACATAATAAAATCATATTTTAAATTAGACTTATTTAATTTTATGAAAAATACTAACATTATTTAATTATCTAATTGCATAATTAAAATTTATTTTGTTTTTTTGGTTAGAGAGTTAAATCATAATTTATGAAAAAGTCTTCTACCATACTTTTATTTATACTACTACTTTTCTTTTCGAATATAAACTTTGCAAATGCACAACATTATGTAGTAAAAGGTAAGTTAGTTGATAAACAAATGAAATCTGTAGAGTTTGCAACTGCTTCATTATTAAAAAATGATTCTCTTATAACTCAAACTTATACTGATAGCCTAGGTATTTTCAACATAAAAGCAAATTCAGGAAAATATACACTTTTAATTGAAAGCTTTGGACAAGAATTCTTAAATAAAACGATTGATCTTCATCAAGATATTGATTTAGGGATTATTGAAATTGAAGAGTCGGTAATCCTTGAAGAATTAACTATTTCAGCAAGAAAAAAATTAATAGAACGTAAAGTTGATCGATTAGTTTTTAATGTTGAAAACTCAATTTCTGCTAGCGGAGGAACAGCAATAGATGCCCTTAAAATAACACCGAGAGTAAAAATTTTAAATGAAAATGTAGGGATTATTGGAAAAAGCTCTGTTTCAGTTATGGTAAATGACAAAATGATATTATTAAATGGCAGTGAATTATCGGACTATCTTAAAACCATAAAAACAGAAGACATACAATTGATAGAAGTTATAACTAATCCGCCTGCAAAGTATAGTGCGGAGGGAAATAGTGGTTTGATCAATATTAAGTTAAAACAGGTTAAAGTAGATTATTGGAGTGCATCTTTACGAAGTTCATATAGTTATAATGAAAAAGCGGATGTATTTTCTTCAGGGGGTTCTTTCAATTATAATAAAGGAAAGTTTGGCATTTCTTCAAGTCTTGGGTATTCAAGAGGTGATAGTTTCAATCTTGCTACAGAAGAAATTGATTATCCTGATCAGTTTTGGTCTGGCACGACTTCCACACTTCGAAAAAATAATTCGATAAGCGGAAAACTAAATTTAAATTATGAGTTTTCCAGTAAATTCAGTTCGAGTATAGAATATTACGGAAGTGAAAGCAAGCCGGGAATTGAACAACAAAACCAGGTGCTGCTAACTGATAAGAATGATATCAATGCAAACAGAATTCTTACGGATTTAAGAAACAGTAAAAAAAATAAAAACCATTCGTTAAGCTTCAATTCTCTATTGAAACTGGACACTATTGGCGGTAAATTGACAATTGGTGCAGATTATTTTAATTTCGATTACCGAAATGACCAAAGTTTCATTACCAAATATTTTGAACTTCCTGTTAATAATCAGACAGGTGAAAGCATTCTTAGCAATAATGGAAAACAAAGAATTAATAATTATACACTGAGAGCTGATGTCGAACAAAAATTATTTGATATCGATCTAAGTTATGGCGCGAGATTATCAAATACGAAAACAATCAGTAAGATATATTACGGAGAAAATCAGGATGGGGAATTGCCTGTTGCAGTTGGGAGTAATGATAATTTTAAATATTCTGAGGCAATACAAGCATTGTACCTGTCGGGTAAAAAGTCATTCAATGATAATAAATGGGAACTTCAGCTCGGAGTACGAATGGAATCTACCCAAACTGAAGGTACTTCAGAATCGCTTGAAAGAACAGATAAAAATTCATACCTAAAATTTTTTCCTACAGCCTATATTGTTTATAATGCGAATGAAGATCATACATTTTCTTTAAATTATGGCAAACGTATTAACAGGCCTCGTTTTGCTATGCTTAATCCGTTCCGGATATATAATAATTCCTTTTCGTATTTTGAAGGTAATCCATTTTTGCGGCCTAGTTATTCACATAACATAGAATTGGGACATAGCGCCGGTAATTTTAATACTTCCGTTTACTATTCGAAAGAAACAGATGGTTATACTATATTGACTGTTATTGACGATCAATCCATTAACCAACAGTCAACTATGCTCAATTATTTCACCACCTATAACTATGGAATCAGTGAAAGTTTTTCCTATCGGAATAATTGGCTGGAAAGTTTTCTTATGTTGGATATTTATTATTCTAAAACCATATCAGACAATCCAAATACAAACAAAATAACGAAGGGATTTGGTTCAGATATTTCAGTTTCTAATGCTTTAATACTGAATAAGAACAAAACGTTTCTTGCCAATGTAGATTTGGCTTATTCTTTTCCTAGTTATTACGGAATATCAAAGAACAGGGAGGTGTTTAATCTCAATATAGGGGTACGGAAAATGTTTTTTGAAAAGAAGCTTGTTGCAAACCTAAGTGTAAGAGATGTTTTCGGAACAAACAAACAAAGGTGGTCAGAAACAATTAACAGTGTTAATATCAGACGTTCCAATTTTGAATATGGCCCAAATTTTAGCTTGTCAGTAAGTTACCGGTTTGGTAATTCTAAAATAAGGGCAAAACAAAATACAACAGGTAATTCTGAAGAAAAAGACAGAGCGACAAATAATTAGATTTATTGTATCAGAGTCCTTGTAGTGCGCAATACTTGGAAAATGACACTTAAATACCGAAAGCTGCACGGTTGATGTAGTATTTTTTAATTCTTAATCTTTAAAATTATGTTTAAGAACAAATTCAAAAACATGCAAATGGGAGAAAACTTTGAAAAAAGAGGTTTTGAAGTTATCTCAGACAACGAAGCATCGGCTTTGGTAGGTGGTTGTGGAAACCTGAAAAAGTGTAGTCAATACACAGGGTCTTGTACAATTCTTGGTTCTTGTGGACAATACGCTAAAGAAGTAGAGTCTAGCATTGAGGTTACACCTTAAAATTAACCGGTTATCTAAAAGTTCTTCTGAGGTAAAATCATTACCCTTTATTTTCTTTAAAGTGAAATATTGGCATTCCTGATTTCTTTTAGATAACCTTTTTTTAACTATTAAATTTCAGATTATGTATAAATCAAAATTAAGATTGCTTTTAGCAAAAAATAAAGGAACAGAACAGAGATTTGAAGTTATTTCTGACCATGAATCTTCCCAACTGCTCGGAGGATGCGGAAACCTAAAAACATGTGGCGTTTTCAGTGGAGACTGTGGCGTTTTCAAAGATTCTAACTGTGGCACTTATACGAAGTCTGTTGCTAATGAAGAATTTGAAATCAATCCATAAAATGTAAAACGATTTGCTTATGAAATTTTCAAATTACCATTTATCTACAGATAATTTAAGCGAGGTTGGTTTAGAAAATAAAAGAATAATATTCTCTACAAGAACAGCTACTTCAATTATGATAGACGAGCGCATATATGAAAAACTTATTGTCAATCAGTTCAGTGAAGTTGAACCGGAACTATTGCGTACACTCGAGGAAAAAGAATTTATTATACCAAACGAGCAAAACGAGTTTGATTTTGTTACGTCCTTAAACAAAGAGATGAGGGCAAAATCCAATTTTCTTTCAATGACTATACAACCCTCTGCAAACTGCCAGCTCGGCTGTCACTATTGCGGTCAAAATCACACAAAGGATTATGCTACAGACGAAGTAATTAATAAATACGAGGAAAGGATACAGTTTTTACTAAATCAAAAAGAGGGTTTGTATGAAGGTTTGGCAGTTACATGGTATGGAGGTGAACCGCTAACAGGCTATTCTTCCATTAAAAAAACATCGCAACGACTGATTGAACTTTGTGAATCAAAAAATATGGGATACATTTCCGATATGATAACTAACGGATTAAGCCTAAAACCAAAATTGTTCAAAGATTTGGTAGAAGTTTGCCGTGTAACCAATTATCAGATAACCCTGGACGGTACCGCTGAAAGTCACGATCAAAGACGGTTTACTAAAACAGGCGAACCTACTTTTGATATTATTATGAACAATATTGTTGAAGTGGTTAAAACCGATACATATGATAAGCATAATTGTAGAATCAGTATTCGGGTTAATATTGATAAGACGAATTATCAGTTTGTCGATGGTCTTATTGAACAAATAAAAGACTGTGGTATATCTCATAAAGTTTCTGTTTATTTTGCACCAATAGTAGATTTTGGCGGTAATGATGCTGGTAAGGATGGACTCGATAAAAACTTCTTTGCCCAATTAGAAATAGACTGGTTATTTAAATGTTACGAATATAACATCTCTGTGGAAATACTGCCTACAAGAAAATTTTCGGTTTGTATGGTGGATATGGAAGACAGTGAGGTTTGGGATGCCTTTGGAAATATTTATGCCTGTTGGGAATTTCCGTACTCCGACACCTATAAAGCCGGCGACAGCCTTATTGGAAACCTGTTCAAACCTGCTGAAACCTATAATAAAAATGCAACACTGCGAGATTGGGATAATACGTTAGAGTCTGGTTCTACCTGGTGTAAAACCTGTAACCATCTACCTGTCTGCGGAGGAGGCTGCCCAAAATCCTGGTTTGAAGGTACGCCGGCCTGTCCTAGTTTTAAATTCAATTATAAGGACAAGCTGTTATTGGATTATTATATAAAAAAGCGAAGAAAGGATTTTGAAAAAGAAAATAAAGTTAGTCTATCAACTTGATGAAATGGATTGTGGCCCTTCGTGCCTTACGATGATTTCAAACCATTTTGGTAAAAAATATGACCTTTCGTACATACGAGAGAAATGTTACCTGACAAGAAATGGCGTGAGTTTATTAGGGATATCGCAATGTGCGGAGGAACTTGGTTTTAACAGTACAGCACTGAAGCTAACTTTTCAAGGTTTATTCGAAATCTCTCTTCCTTGTATATTACATTGGAATCAAGCCCATTTCGTTGTACTGTATAAAATTCAACAAAGGTTCGGAAAGAATTTCTTTTATGTTGCAGACCCGGCACATGGTTATATTAAACTTAATGAAAAAGATTTTCTTAGCAACTGGAATACTTCAGGTATTAATAAAGGAGTATGTTTGGTTCTCCAGCCTACTCCTTTATTTTATGAAAATACAATCCCTGAGCACCGGAATGATTACAGGTTTCTTCTGAACTATTTAAAACCTTTCAGACCGGATATTTTAAAAATATTCGCAGGACTGATTATAGGAAGTTGTATTACCTTAGTACTTCCTTTTCTAACACAATATATGGTAGATGCTGGAATTCAGAACAAAGACCTTGGAATTCTCCAATTGATTGTTATTTTCCAGATTACCTTATTTATAGGAAGTACGGTTATTGAAATCTTCAGAAACAGGTTTTTTCTGCATATCGGAACACGTATAAACATCAATATTCTTTCCGATTTTTTATCTAAGCTCATGGTTATGCCTCTAAAATATTTTGATTCGAAAAGAACAGGTGATTTAATCCAGAGGATTGAAGATCATAAACGAATTGAAGTATTTATTACATCAAATGCCCTGCTGACCGTCTTTTCGCTGGTAACATTTTCAGTTTTCTTCTTAGTTCTTGCGTATTATGACCTTTTTATTTTACTTGTGTACCTGATACTTACAGTAATTTCTGTTGGATGGGCACTTTTCTTTCAGCGGCAGCGAAAGATACTGGATTACAAAAGATTTGATTTGCAAGCTAAAGATCAATCCAATACATATGAACTTATTAATGGTATTGAAGAAATACAGTTAAATAGCTTTGAAGAATACAAAAAAAATAAATGGAAGGAAATTCAGGAGCACCTTTATACAACTAATCTTAAAGTCTTGAATGTTGACCAGTTTCAACTTAACGGTTTTAACCTGATAAATAACTTAAAAAACATTATAGTAACGTTTATTGTAGCCAAAAGTGTTATTAGCGGCGCTCTTTCTTTAGGGAATATGCTGAGCATCTCATATATTATAGGTCAGATGAATTCTCCTATAAATCAACTGATTTCTTTTTTCAGAACTGCTCTTGATGCAAGACTCAGTTTTAATCGTTTAAACGAAATACACAATAAAGACTTGTCAAATACAACTGGGCTTGCCTGCGATTTTAATAATGCTCCCATAATGCTATCTGATATAAGTTTCCAGTACGAAGGCCCCAGATCACCTTATGTTTTAAAAAATATTGATTTAACAATTCAAAATGGAAAAATAACGGCAATTGTAGGTCAAAGTGGTAGTGGAAAAACAACCTTGATGAAACTTCTTCTAAAATACTACGAACCTGTTGAAGGTGGTATTACAATTAATAATACCCCGTTTGAGAGATATAGTTTTGATAGTTGGCGAAAAAAATATGGTGTGGTTTCACAGGAAGGGTTTATTTTTTCTGATACAATCGAACGAAATATTGCAACAGGAGATCTGAATATAGATTGGAAAAAATTAGAATATGCTGCTAAGATGGCAAATATCCATATGTTTATTGCGGGGCTTCCTTTAGGATATAGTACAAAAATAGGTGAAGCAGGTATAGGTATTTCGGGAGGACAAAAGCAAAGAATTTTGATTGCACGAGCAGTCTACAAAAACCCGGAATATTTGTTTTTTGACGAAGCCACTTCGGCTTTGGACGCAGAAAATGAAAAAATTATTCATGATAATTTACAATCCTTTTTTAAAGGAAAAACAGTAGTGATTATAGCGCACCGTTTGAGTACTGTTAAAAATGCCGATCAGATTATAGTGCTTAAACATGGGAAAGTTGTCGAACAAGGCAATCATGAAAAATTAGTATCAATTAAAAGCGAATATTACAATTTAGTGAAAAACCAATTGGAGCTTGGTAATTAATATCACCTGATTTACATCTCCTCAATTTCATTCTTTTTTAATATTTAATCTCAAAATATTAAGCGAACTACTTAACTATTTTAACACTATCAGTTATGGTATCGCGTATACACACAATTTAAAATTACCTACTATGAAATTCGATTACACAAAAACAAGTACAAAAGATTTTGAAGACATTCAAGGAATGAATATTTTTCAAAGAGCAGAAGCCTTTCAAGGCTATCTTGACTATTTAGATAATAATGGATTTCTGAATTATCTTTTAAAAGCTGATTCAGGTTGTAATTCGGAAGTAGAACTTGCCGAAACGAAACATATCAAAAACGGTTCGTATATCAGTTTTGTTTGTAATGACTATTTAGGCTTTACTCAACATCCAAAAATTAAAGAAGTTGTTAAGTCGGCGATTGATCAATTTGGAACCGGTGCCGGGGCTTCTCCATTAATCGGCGGCTATTTTGATTACCATAAACAAGTTGAAGATAAAATTTCGAAATTTTTCAAAAAACCTGAAGGTTCAACCATTATTTATACTACAGGTTATACAGCAAACAGTGCTTCTTTACTTGGTTTATTAAAAAAACAAGATATTGCGATTGTAGATATGGCAGTTCATGCCAGCATATATGAAGGCCTTACAGGGACAAACTCAAAACGTTTCCTCCATAATGATACCGAATCTTTGGAGCGTATTTTATCAAGATCTCAAGATGAATATCAAACAAAAATAGTTATTATTGATGGAGTTTATTCACAAGACGGAGATATTGCTAAATTAAAAGAAATCATTGAGATAACACATCACTATGGAGGGTTAATTCTAGTTGATGACGCACATGGAATTGGCGTACTTGGAAAAACAGGTCGTGGAGCGATGGAGCTTTTCAATGTATTGGATAAAGTGGATATTATAACCGGGACTTTTAGTAAAACATTCGGAAATGTAGGAGGTTATTTGGTTGCAGATCCAAGCATTGTTACCTATTTAAAATATCAATCAAGACAATACGCTTTTTCCGCATCTGCGCCCGCTACAGTTTTAGGAGTCGCTAAAGCGATTGATCTTATAGATGAAGAACCGCATTGGCAAAAACAATTATGGGATAACATTAACTACTTTAAACAAGGATTACAAAACATTGGTTTAACTATTGGAGCGACAGAATCGGCTATTATTCCTGTAAAAATTGGAGATACGTATAAAAATTCTGAAACGGCAAAACTTTTACTTGAAAATGGTATCTACACAAATCCTATTATGTATCCTGCGGTAAGTCTTAAAGATTCCCGAATTCGGATGAGCCTGATGGCAACCCATACAAAAGACCAATTAGACAAAGCCTTAAATGTATTTGATTATATTAGCAAAAAGTTAGAACTTGCGTAAGTATATGTAGAATATTCGAAACAAATAATAAAATGGTTCAAGACAATACTATTAATTCAAGTGATTCAGGCAAACCCAAGAGAAAACCCAGAAAGCCATCACAAGGCCCTTTAAGAGATAAAGAAAGAACAATGGCACGAATGGTTGCTTCTGTTGGAAAGGTGATTCAAAAAAAAGGATATGCCGGACTTACAGCACCTAATATAGCCCTTGCAGCAGGAGTGAATAAGCAATTGGTTTGGACATATTTTGGAGGAGTAGATAACCTGGTTGAAGAATATATAATGCAAAAAGATTTTTGGAAATCAGGAGCTAAACCAATGATGCAAAGAATATTTTCAAATGCAGAAAACGCCGGTGCAAGTGAAACAAATGATGTATTGCAAGCTCAGCTTGAAATCATTTTAAAAGATAAAATTTGGCAAAAAATTATTCATTGGGAACTTGGAGAAAACAAGAAAATGTTACGAGTTCTTGCGGATAAAAGAGAAGAAACGGGAGAGCAATTATTGAGTTTAATCGATCATTATTTTGAACATACCGATGTAAATATAAGAGCGAGATTGGCATTGTTAATTGGAGGAATTTATTATCTGTCAATCCACTCAAAATCGAATGGTAGTAAGGTGTGTGGAATCGACATTAATGAAGATAAAGGTCTTTTAGAAATAGAGAAAGCGATAAAAGGGATTATATACGAGTCTTTTGAAAAAGCCAAAACACAGAAAACGCTCAAATAATTTTATGCTGTAATAATAGTCAACCATTTTCTAATAAATAGCAACATAGCAGATCGATTATTTTAAATCTTTCTGCTATGTTCATTTTAACAAAATATGGATGTAATCAATATCCATTAAACTTTCCAAAAACGTCTTGATAAATTCCGTTTTTTTCAATGAAATTACTTTTATTTTTTCTGAATGAAAAACTTCTGGAAATTGCTTTCCAACTACGGTTTTGTTTTTTTACTGTTGCAAATGTAGGACAGCCTCATTCACTCAAAAAAATCTTTTTGGGTTTCTAAAAAAATTCTCTCCACTTTGTTCCAATAATTTTTTCGGACACTCCTAAATCCTTCGGACAAAAAGATTTCAAGCCCGATTCGGAATTCTGTTTTTTCTAAACGGAATCGAATCGGGTTTTGTATGCCTGATACTTTCCTATGGTCATCGGCAAAGAAAAAAGCCTGAACCTCAGTTATACGAATCAATTCTATTACAAACGTTCTTTGACATCAATGAAAAAATAAAAGTAAAAACAACAAAAAATATTGTTTTTCTCATTAAGAGAAAAATTAAAAAAGAAAAGCCGAGTGTCCTCGAAACCGAATCAATTCACTCGAAAATTAGATAACAAAATAAATGACTAACCATTTTAAACAAAAGAGTATGAGTACAATTATTGGCAGAATTACAAGAGATGCAGAAATCAGAACAATTGCAAACGACAAACAAGTCGTAAATTTTTCAGTAGCTATTAATGAAAGCTACAAAGACAGGCAAGGTGGACGAAAAGAGTTAACCACTTATTATAATTGCTCTTATTGGATAAATTCAAAAATAGCTGAGTTTCTTACCAAAGGTACTTTGGTAGAATTATCGGGAAGAATAAGCAGTAATGCTTGGATAGACCAATCTGGCGAACTTAAATCAGGATTGAACTTCCATACGTCAAAAATCAAACTGCATGGAAGCAGTCATAAAAGAACCGAAACTATAAAGGTTACTGCACATGGTGGGAATAACAGCATAGCAGAACAAGAAACCGAAGACGATTTACCATTTTAAACTTTAATCCAAAGGCTGTTTTCCTTTGAAGAAGCCTTTTATAATAAAATTATGGAAACACAAGCACAATTTAATTTTCAAGTCAAGAGCCGAAAAGATACAAGGGAATGGGAGAATACACCAGTCTATTATAAAACTTATTGTGATAGAACCACTGCAATACGCTATGCAAGAAGAATTTCCAAGATATTCAAGTCGGAAATCCGAATGACAGAGGGAACAAATCCTTTCAAAACGAGTGGAACTTATATAAGTGAATCTAATTAATCACAGGTTACCGTCTTAATCGGTGGTAGCCATCAAAAATAAATCATTACGAAATGAAAAAGACAACAGTATTAAGCGAACACATGCAAGATAGCTTATTAGAACACATGAGAATAAGAGTGGCAATCAAAAGATGCAATTTCGGGATTAAGTTGGCGAAGAAATATTTTAAAGACTTTGAAATGACCAAGTTTGAGCTTTACCGAGAATATGCACAAGACATTCTAAGACCTTATTACAATGAACTTTTGGCAGAGGAATATTTAATCGAAAAGTATAAACATCTGTATCGTGAGGATTTCTGCAAATCAAAATTAATTGCCGAAAAGATACTAAATATTTAATCAAGGGCTATCGCCTTAAATGGTGGTAGCCTACTATAAAAACAACTGATATGAAAGCAAAAACAATAGAGGAAGCGAAAAGTCTGGCTAAAGGCAAGAGCCTTGAAACACAATACAAAGATGAAGCTATTCACATCATCTATTGTAACCGAACTAAATTATACTATGTAGACACGAATAGTTTCATACGGAATTGGGAACGGCTTATAGGCTATTATGAAAATGGTGTTTACACCGCTGAGAAATTACCATTTTAACACAGATAGCTATGAAAATAATGGATTTAAACGGTTGCCCAATCGAAGTAATTGACCTAAAAGAAGCAATCAAAATTGCCAAACGCAATACAGGATATAGCCATGAGAACAAAAGTTTTTCGGAGTTCGACAAAAGACAGAATGCTTATTGGACGGATATGTACGAGAAACTGACAGCAATTAAAGAACAAGAATAACTCATTAAAATTTCAGAACAATGAACACTAATTTTTTTAATCAGATAGCACAGTTGGATTTTACGGGAGTATTGCGACTAAACATTTCCAAAGGAGCAGAAAATAATCTAATCGTATCGGTATTGCTCAACAATGAGCAATGTGGAGATAAGGCAAAAAACGGTATTCCACCATTGACATTTAACGCCACACCACAGGAATTTGACGAGGGATTTTTTGAGCAGATAAAAGCACCTATCAAAACCGTTTCGGGTGTAATGGTGGATATGGAAAAATTTCTGAAACAAGTCGAAGAAACCAAAAAGCATTCTGCAATGGAAAAGGGTAAAACCGATAAGCAGAAAAAGGATCAGGAAACCAAAGACAAAAAATTTGCGGAAGCCATGAAAAAAGCGGACGAACTCGAAAAATCAGGAGAATATAGAAAAGCTTGGTCGGCTGTACCTGAACCTGCCTATTATCCCGAACATGCGGAAATATTGCGAAAACGCAGGTCAGCACTTTCCGCAAAATTTGAACCCAACCTATTCGGTACAATGGAACATGAAACAACGCCAAATCCATCCGAACCGAATAAAGAAGCACTTTATCCCCAGTACCCCGAAAGCGAAGACGAGGATGTGTATTACGAGAATGAACAAGAGTATTAACAGCCAAATCAGAATAGTATGTTATTAGCAACGCAATTAGAGAGAGTATTTATACTCAAAGATAAAGGACAGGACATTAGACTGACCGACCCCGAACCACGTTGGAGTGTGGAAGCCGTACTGAATTTCTACGCCAATATGTACCCGATACTCACAACGGCAAAAATTTCTGCACCACAAATCAAAGACGATACAGTACAGTATCAATTTGAAAGTGTGATGGGAACAAAAGGATAAATCAAAATTGTAAAACGATGAACTATGCAACGCAACATCATATCGGGGATTATCAGATTGCCCGAACAGCCACGACAACAACAGCTACACCGCCAGTTAAACGAGTTCGCAAATTGGATGCAAAAGCCAAAAGATACAAACGAAGTGCAGAAAGACAAGCAGAAATCCGTACCGATAGCCATGTTACCGATGGTTTTCTAAAGTGTACCTTTCTGCCTAAACTGAAAATAGAGCAATCTGTACAGGCTTGTCAGCAATCCACAAAAATGGAGAGAGATTTTTATACGTCCCTTTTCAAAGTTGCCAAAAGTTATAGCATTGAGCCAATGTGTACACAGGCATTTAATTATCCCTATAATGTAGCTTTAGCAATGTGTAATATGCAAACAAAACTAAAACGTACAGTGAAGAATTGGGATAATCTGTATTTGGCAAAAAGCAGAAGAAAAACATTTTTGGCGAAAAAGGAAGTCTACGATACATATGCCACGCTGTATTACATTCCTGTTATTCCTCTTTTTCAAATGCTTGCATATCCAAAGAAAAAAAAGAATGCACACTTATTGCTATCGGTTTTCAGCTACCTGTACCGTATAGCTGATATACCTTATTACAGACAGGAAGAAAGTTATCTGTATTGGCACTATGAAACGCACAATGATTGGATAGAGCAGGAAGATGACGAGGACACGGAGAACTGCAAAAGCGAGTTAAGAAAATCGGAGCAAGTTGGTGACAAGATGTTACGAAAGATTAGCAATCCTGTCAATTTAAAAATCTTTGAACAACGTCTGCGCCAATTTAAACCTCGTGATACGTTTGACCACGAATGTTGGCGTATAGCCTGTAATGCTTTTGCCCTTTATACGGAATATCCGACAGCGCGTATTTTCAGAAATGAGCCAATCCGTGAAACAGATCCTTATAATGACTTGTACGACAGCGAAACTATCCGTATGGAAAAATACATCTCTTTTTGTGCAGATACCGAAGGGTGGCTATACGACAGCATGAAAGACTGTATTAACAACGAGTTTAACGAGTGCGGAGCAATAGATGAACCTACCATTTATAAAGCCATTGATGGAAGCAGGATAGCAGGCAACGATTTTGATTTTGAAAAACGGTTATTTGTCTTGTTAGACGAATTATGCAGTTTACTATATGAATTTAAAGAAGAATTAAAATGAGCAATGTAAAGAACATAACTAAAGATTTTGGCGTATTGTACCATCCAGTATCCGCTTTGGTTTTTTACCAAAATAAAGACGAGAATACAACTAATATGTACGTGGAGCATTTTGATATGGATACTAACGGAAACCCTGTAAATGCCCACCCGTTGACTGTACAGGAAGCCAATGCATTGGCGAAGTCGTTACATACAGCGGACAGGGCATTTTTACAACCTAACGGTATTTTACCGATCAGCATTCTGCATATCAATTCGGGCAACGGTACCGTGATATGGTACACAACAGCACAGCAAAGACAATTGTATTTTGTGGATAGTCTGCAAATTCCCAACGGAAAAGCACAAGTACCGCCCATGCTTTGGAAAGCAACTAAGAATAGTTTGAGCGTATTTGCTATGACAACTGACAGGCGACCGACCGAAAACAGCGAATTGTATCATGCTCCTTTTTTCAATATGTACGAAGACGGCAAGGTCTGTATGGGAACGGTAGATGTAAACATCAAAAATTCCGCTTCGGTGGAAGAATTTACACAAGCATGGGAAACCTATTTTTTTAACAGCTATTTCAGTCATTTGTTGGGAAATCATAATCCGATAAAAGGCAATTGTGTAACCCTTTGGAAAAAGCTGATACAGACAGATGAAGCCTTTCCAAAGGAAGTGTTAAAACCGAATAACAAAACCCTTAAAAATCTATTGTGATGGAAACAATGAATACAGAAAAAGCAAAAGTCCATTTTACGGACAATTACCTGATTAGTCCGACCAACCCGATTACGGTAAACCTTATCGGTGCTGGTGGCACAGGCTCAAAGGTTTTGACAGCTTTAATGGAAATGAACCACAGCTTAATTGAATTGGGACACGCAGGCTTGCAGGTTCGTTTGTGGGACGATGATGTTATTACTACCGCCAATTTGGGCAGACAGCGATTTGCTCCAAGTGAAATAGGCTTGTACAAATCCGTTGCCTTGATAAACCGTGTCAACCGTTTTATGGGAACAAACTGGAAAGCCGAAACCCAAAAGTTTGGACGCAATGCGTTGGGAGAACTTCCCGAAAACGCAAAAGCAACCATTTATATTACCTGTGTGGACAGTGTACAGGCGCGGTTTGACATTGCCGAAATGCTTATAGCGATGGGCAAACACCTACACAACAGGGATGAACCCAAATATTGGCTCGATTACGGAAACAGTCAACACACAGGGCAAGTGCTACTATCTACAATAGGAACTATCAAACAACCCAATTCCGAAAAGTACGAAACGGTGGCAAGCCTGCCATTTGTTACCGAAGAATTTGGGGATTTGCTGAAGCAATCCGAAGAGCTGGACAATAGCCCAAGTTGTTCACTTGCCGAAGCATTGGAAAAACAGGATTTATTTATCAATTCTTCTATTACACAGATGGGTTGTTCACTATTATGGAACTTATTCCGCAATGGAATGACCCAATACAGAGGATTTTTTCACAATCTGAAAGGTTTCCGTACCCAACCCATAAAAGTCGCCTGATAAAAAATCGGGCGGCAAAAATGCAATTCCTTCCTTTGGTCGTAAACGCATTTTTGCATTTTTAAACGGATGCAACAGTATTTCTAAAAACATTTCGATCCTTTGACAAGGAATGTTTTGGAAAAGAAGTTGCGAAGTAAATGAGTTGATTTTATAAATCAATGTCTAAAGTGAATCATTAAAGATTAATTCCAAAGAACTTTTAAGTCCCTGAATTCTAAATCTGCTCTTTTCTTCTCGAATAAATTTCTTTCAGGTTGTGATGTAGTTCTGAATCTGAATATTTTAATATATAAAGGTTCTCCTTCTATCTCTTTAAATGAAAAAGTTAATTTGAGAGGTACATCTAATGCTAATTCAGGGTATGTTCTGCTCGATTTATAAAGATCAATTTTATATTCATTTCCCTCAATATCTACAATAACAATATCTTCAATAGTCATTTTTTTGTTCTCATCTTTTGCTTCAATAAGAAATGTAACAGTAATCTGTTTTTCAGCCTTATTACCAGTTATTTTCGTTATTTTGAATACGGAATTCTCTTTTTCTACTTCAACACTGGGATGATTAATGTCAAGAACTTTTTTCAGATAATCATTTTCCGAAATCAAAGTTTTGTTTGCTGATTGTAAATTTTCGTTTTCTTTTTTTAGCGTATCGCAATTCGTCTGGCTATATCCTAATGATACAATTGATAATGCTGATAAAAGTAAAATTTTCTTCATGGTATTTTTATTGGTTAAGAATCTAAATGTACAAATAAAGATAATCATTTGTGTGTTTTTGATTTTATCACCCGGCATTACCACTTTTTTTTAATAGCTGCGCGGTAGCGCCGTTTTCAGTTTGCAAAATTATAAATCTCGTTTTTGCACAAAAAAATCTTTTTGGGTTTCTATAAAAAATGACCTCCACTTTGTTCCAATAATTTTTTCAGACACTCCTAAATCCTGTGGACAAAAAGATTTCCCAGCCTTCATTCCATGCTTCCATTACGGTATTGTTCAAAATCGAAATTTCTATCGTCAAAAAGCAATGAAAAACGACACACCGTTCAGATAAAAAAGTAAAGCGTTCATTGACATTTCTGAAAAATAATTCAAAAACAAGAACAAGCGAATGGTGTTCATCGTAGAAAACAATTATTAACAATTAAAAATTTTCGAATTATGAAAAATCCAAGTATTTCAGCAAATGAATTTTATAACGAATTTTTAGGAACAGAATCTTACTATCCCTATATGTTCGGAATCATTTTAACAGATGGAGTGAAAACCATTGCCGATGAAGAAAAATGTTATTGGTTCATGGACTGCATAACTTCTTATCAATTTGAAACAAAGTTTAAAAAAGAAGAATTCCAGGTATGGAAAATAGAAAGGGTAAAAGATACCAAATTCAAACTTTCTGCAACAGATGGAAATAACAATATTCTAATAATTCAAAATATTGAATTTTCTGATTTCTTCTTCAGTGAATTTACAATTTGGAAAGAAGGGAATGTATTATTGCTTCCAAGTGAACATTAATACTTACAGAAACCTCACAATGTATAGTTATAAAGCGATAGGAAATTATTTTCTATCGCTTTTTTTAAATCTTTTCTAAATAAGCATTCTTTCTATCGAACGCCAAAAATGTAATTCCTTCCTATGGTCGGAAACACATTTTCGCAGGTTAAAGTGGTGCAACCACTTTGTCAAAATGCTCCACTCCACACACTCCACTCCACATTTTACCAAACAGGTTGCGAGGTTTTTTGCAGGATAAGTGTATCCAGATTTGTGGTTTCATTTGCCATTTTCTTTCTACGAAATAGTTTCATTAGTTTATTAGTTTTCTTATCCACGGTATCTAATTAAAATATTCATGCAATTCTATTATATAAATAAACAGAATTGCATGGATATTTTCTACACTATCTTTGAATGGAAGATGTGTAGTGTTTGAATTAATGGATTGATATTTAAAATTTTAATACTTTAATTTAGCTAGTCTAAAACACAACTTTTAATAGTTGTAGCTTATTAGTTTGGTTGTTCTGTGTTTTCATTTATGCCTTTATAGACTTTATCATCTGAAGTATGCAATAAATAGTCTTCACCCGCAAATATTAAAAGAAATGAGTTCTCGTTATTCAACTTATAATCAAGTCTACTATTTCCCAATTTTAAAAGGACATCATTTATATTCAAATCAGAAAGTGTTGCAGGGTATTTCTGATTGTCAGTATAGTATTTTTCAATAGCTTTTACTAAAATTCTCATATTTTTACCATCCTCTTTACCTCTGGCATACCCACCTAAAGTTTCTTGTTTTTGTTCAACTGTTGAAGTATTAAGTAAGTTTTGTTTAATTTCTTGAAGTTTATAGTTTTTGTCATTAACAGCCTCAATTATTTTATAATGTCTTTCCCCATTTCCACAAGGATCGCTCCTTAAAGCTAGAAACGAAGCTTTTAAAGTCTCTTGAAGCCTTATTGTTTCATTGTCTAACTTATCTTTAAGTAGTTTTGCTTCAGTTTTGACACCTAAATTATCAACGCCGACAGTTACTTGTTCAATAACATTAACTGTGGCCTTTAAATTAACATCTAAGTTCTTTACTGCATCTTCATAATACTTCTTTGCACACTTTTCATTTTTAGGAAAGCTAACAGGTCTACCATCGGGACAGCTTGTCAATTTGTTTCCGCAAGAACAGCCTGTTAAAAAATAAAACCCTAAAATTCCAAGGGTGATGGTTGGAATGTTTTTAATCTGTCTCATATTTATTAATAGTTTGGTTTTAAGTTACAGGTAGCATTATCTCATTTCTAATAAAATGTTTCTTCTTTGTATTTTGTAAAAAGTTCTATAATATACGGAGTACAGTTATTGTACTAATATAGTTAATTATTTCTTAAAATAAAATATTTGAGAAATAATGAGGGGTGAATATTATATAATTTAAGACCTAGAAAGTAATAACCATTTCATTTGCATCGCTGGAGGATGTTGCAGTATTTGGCGGTTTATTAACCTTATAAATATACATAAAGCCGACCTATGATAGTTGGTTTTATGTATAGGTTTACTTAAAGTGCTTCGGTTAAATCGAAAACGCATTAATTTTTATTGAGATACAATAGGTTAAATCAATTGCTGATTTTACTTCGCGCGGTACATCCGGTACACGATAACCTGTGTCCAGAAAAGAAAGTAAGTGTTTTCATTGTGTTAATTTTTCGTTTTATAGTGTTCTTACAAACATATTATATTTTTCACTTTTCAGAGAACTAATTTTGTTAATATTTGATAGTAATATTAAATTTAACACATTGATACTAAACTAGTAGTTGCATATTTTTAAAAGTTGTAGTAGTTATTTGTTTTAATTGTTTGCTAGGAATAACAACTTACGTTTTATTGAAAATAGGCTGCTGATTTATATATTATTATAATTACAAATTCTGAGGAAAATTTTCTTTGCTTAAATTTGTTTAAAACAAAGCTATTTAAGATGATTTATGCCGTACCAACAAAAAAAGGATTAGGAGTCGAAATATGGGGAACTCATGATGATTTGGAATATTTATACGAAGTAATATCAAAATTCTGGAATAATGAATCTTTCTCCCACGTTAAAGGTTATGAGAACAAAAATAGTTTGATAAGCAGTTTTTCATACGAAATCCGAAAAGCATCTTATGGAAATAGATTAGTAAGAAAAAATAGTCATTATTCATTTGAAGAAATCCCTTATTTAGGTTTTAAAATCTCGTGGGTACATATTATTTTTTCTATTGCTACATTACGATATAATATGAGGATGGTTGAGAGTAATAAAGCTGAAATATCGATATTTTTACATCTCGAATATTGGATAGAACAAGCAATGGAGAGCTATGATTCTATTGGAGCAAAGAAGCTATTACCATACATTAATGATGCTATTAATGCTGGAAACGAATATTTGTATCAGTATATGAGAAATATTAATGCTTCATTTTTTGAAATGAAAGGTGGAAAGAACTCTTTCAGAAAATTAGCAGACTTGATGAGAGCTTCTATATATTTTTCAGATGAATATGATGAGCTTCTAAATTTTCTTCAATCAGAGGCAAAAAAGCATGGTTGTAACGTAGAAAACTTGGAACTTAATGATGATGATAAGATATATGAAATTGAATGGTAACTGGTTTAATCAAATTAATAGCTAAAAAATGACAAATGAATCTCTTCAAACTTTACTTTCAAAATTAAATGATAATGACAAAACAGTTGGTCTTATATATACTCGACCTCTAAGTGAGTATGTAGATTTTGCTAAAATCTGGTTAGATGAACCTAAAATGACCGACAGTGTAACTTCTTCAGATGGACCAGATACATTTTATTTAATAAAGAACACTGATAACAATTTTGTTGCAATTGTTTTTGATATGTTTAGAGATTTGCACTGGTATGTACTCTCAGGATGCAGGGGGAAAGGATATCTAACGGAAGCAATGCAACAAACCATTATTCCACATTTGTTTTTTAATAGAGATGAGCAAAGAATTACAATAAACGAAAATGAAATCGGAAAAGATAATTTTATCGCATCTGAAAAAGTTGCGCTAAGACTAGGTTTTATTAAGAGTGATAAGAATAGTGGTGAATACTTTCTTTCAAAAAACCTTTATACTTCTGAAAACTTTGATTCAGGCAAAGATTCAGAATTATCTTATGATAGAATGATTGAATTAAAAAATCACATTAATTACTTGGGTAGATCTTTATGGACAATTCATACTGAAATTGAAATGAAGTTTGGAAAAACTGATTATTCGGATGAAATAAAAGATTTAGTCTACGAAATTAGAAGTCACACTTGGAAATTAGAAGATTTTTACTGGGATCTTGAAAACAAGATAAAGTAATTGGGTAATTTCCAATTACTTTTTTATTTTGGACTCAAAATCTATCCGGAGATGTTTTTCCTTTTGCAGTTTAAAGCGGATATGACCACATTTCCATAATATTTCCGTTACTTCCCTTTAAAATGTTTTTGAAAAGAGATTGAAAAGTTGATTCAATTGAAATCTGTTACGGATGAAACAATAAATTTATTTTTTATAATTGAGTAAAATAGTTCTCAACTCCATCGGTTTTTCAATGAGATAGATGTTGGTTACATCTCCGGTAGTTACAACCAGCGTTCCAAAATTTAAAGTTTTTCCTAAAAGACTTTGATGCAGGTGCATTCCTTCTAATTTGCTTAATGAGAGGTCAGAAAGTGTTTTTCCTAATATTCCTGTAGAAAACGTTAGATGATGATCTGTGACATAAATTTTTGTACTTCTGAATCTTAAGAAACGAATTATCCCCCTGATAAAAAGATAAATAAGAAACAGATAAATAAGACCTATAAAACCAAGCATATATTTATACCCTAATAATAAAAATGCGAAAACTCCTATTGAACCAATTATTATAAAGAAAACAGGAACCACATAAGAAATCCAATGGATTTTGGCTTCGTAATTTACAGGGTCAGAAGTTGTATTTAAGTCTTTAAGCAGGTCTTTCATTATTTACAGAATGGTATTTGTAAATTTACTGAAATTTGGTGTAAAAGCCAAAGAATAAGGAAATAAAATAAAGAGAAAAACCAGTGTAATTCAAAGGTTCGTAAAAATTTTTCCAATCATTCAATAAAATCTTGTTTTCTCATGTATAGCCGATTATTCATCAACATTTGATTTCGGACGTCTGATAGTTTGCAGAACAATTTTTGATGAAATGGTGTTACTCGAGTTTAATTCACTTTGAAGAAAAGGTATAGCGTTTTTTATTGAAGATTTCCAGTTTGTTATCGATTTATTGTAACCATTTTTCCAGTCGTTTTTAATCCAACTATCATATTTTTCTATGATAAGAATTTCTAATTCAGGTATGTAGTTTTCCAATGTTTTTGCATATTCAGTAAACTCTTCTAAAGAAGGAATATTTCCAAAAACCGAAATAGGAACATCATTTTTAGAACTTTTCTCAGAATTTAATTCCAGGCTTTGTATAGTTTCCTTTTTAAGTAGTGATTTTTCTCTATTTTTTTTCTTTTTTGAAATGGCGTTTTTAGGTTTTTCAAAAGCAGATATGATGGGAGAATATTCCGTAATGATTTTATAATATCCAGGAAGTCCATTTTTTGGTTGATATTGAATCATCCCTAGAGTCATAAGCTTTTGACGCAAAGAAATAATAGTAGGTCTGGTAATTTTCAAACGTTCACAAATTTCAGTGTCCGAAAGATTAAAATCATTTTCTTTATTTTTCTCCCATATTTCCAACAAAAAAAGATAAAGGGCAACTGAAACAGCTCCCAATGGGTCTTTTTCGTTATAGTTCCAAAATTTTTTTATTAATCGCGAATAGTTCATTTTTTATGTGAAGCCAGAATCTGCAATACTTTTTCTTTATCAATAATGATAAGATTTCCGGTTTGAATGATGGCATCATCCAATATTCCGCTTGATTTTAATTCTGATGCTTTAGAACGTGAACAACCGAGTATTTTGGCTAAACCTTTCAATCCGTATTCATATTTCTTTTCGGAAGTATTGGATTGTTGTAATGACAGAAATTCTTCAACAGTTAATTGAAATAGAGGTTTTTTTAGATCGATATTCATATAGCTTCTATTTTTTTAGTTCATAATTATTTTGGGAATCTTTGACAATCAACTCTTTTTCACGCATAAATTTAATGTAGCTTTTAGCTGTTCTGTCTTTGACAGCCATTGCGCCTTGGAGCTTCTCACATAATCCGGCATAGGTATAACGCTTTTGTTGTGAAAATACATTTCGGGCAATGTTTGCAAGTTCCATTTCTTTGCGTTTTTCTTTTTCTTCTTTAGTTTTCTGCCCCAAAAAAACATGCATTCCCTTTTCTTTACTCCATGAAAACTGTATAAGAGGTACATCTAAAGGACTTCCATCCCTTACTTTTAATGCTTTAACAACAGATACTTCGGGATTATCATCTTTCTCAATCGATAAAATAGCTGCTGCTTTACGCTGTAATTCACTCCCGAGATGTCCACGAAGCTTTAATCCGTTGGGAGTGAAATGCAAAACTCCGACAATACAGGTTTTGTATATTCCTGCCATACGGTAGAGTTCGTCAATTAAAGCAACACTCTCGGCTTCATCATTGGCACAGCGTATCAAATCGGCAATTCCATCTATTACCACCATATGAATCCCCGAAAACTGATAGTAAAATTTATCCATACTCTGTAATATTGCTTGCATTCGTTCTTTTCTTGACATTCCGGCTAAACAGTATGCTTTGAAATATTTCGGCATATTTTCTCTTCCGGATCTTTTCAGAATGCCTGAAATATTTTTGTAAAGTTGAGTTTCGGACTGCTCAGTATCGTAAAGTAAAACAGCTTTGCCATCTGTATTGGGAAGGATGTTGGTTCCTAAAGTATCTATATAATCATCCTGTTGTAATGTTCCGGAAATAAGGCTTCCTACATAATTACTTTTTCCTGTACCTTCACCACCTGTTAGCCCCATTAGATTGCCTTGTGTTCCCAAAGGAACGTTATTAATGGAAATCAGTGTTTGAGATTCTATGGGAGGCTGTGTAAAGTCGATTTCACAAGGTTTCAATATTGCCATAGTTTCATTATATAATTGGTCTAAAAATTCAAGAAACAATTGATTAAAGTCATTTTTGGTATTTCCCATTCTGAAAAAATCTGAAACATCCTTTTCCTGTTTAGTGCCCGAAAGAGGAAGAACTAAACGATTTACTCCAAAACCGGATAATTGTTTCTGATGCTTGTGTGAAGCTTCTAAGCCTGTTTTATCTACATCGTACAAAATCAGAATGTGTTTAAAACGATAGGAGAGCTTTTTTATCAGGTTTTCGGATATCGAGCTGGTTTCACTGTTGAAACAAATGGCATAAAAACCTTTGGAAGCTAGGGATAGAACATCTTTTTCACCTCCGGTAATAAACAATGTGTTTCCTTTGGCGGGCAATTGTTCCAATCCGAAACAATAGGATTCAGGTATATTTCCGCCGTATAGAAATCGGATTTGTGAAAATGGACGGTAAATTTTCACATATTTTTTACCGAAATACCCAAACATAGGTTCTTCTATTGAAGATCGTATTGTAAAAGGTTTGGAATCTTTATTTTCACTTGTGAATTCATCCAATGAAATCACTTTGTATAATTTTAGAATTTCACGGGTAATACCATAAAGTTTCCAAAACTCAATTTCTTTTAATGTAAAGCTACGTTCAAATATAGAGTAAGGTTTAAAGATGTGTGATAGTTCTTTGGTGCAATTTTCATTTTTACTCTCTGTTTGTGCTCTTGGAGAGTATCTGTTTTGGGGTAAAGCAGAGCCGTTTTCCAACCCCAAATTCATGTCTACATTGATCTGTTTCAGAATTTCTGTAAAATCTTTGGCGCAATCCAAATTTTTAATTTTAGCCACAATTGAAAAACAATCTCCTGCATAACTGGAATCGCCAAAATCCTTCATGCGATACATACCACTTCGTCGGTCAAAATAAATGTTGCAGGATGCCTTTGTATCATCATAAAAAGGATTTTTGAAATTTCTACCTACACGCCAATCTACTGCAAGGTAATGTTTGAAAATATCCAGTCCATCATGGGTACATTTCAGTACTTTGTTTTTGTCTACCATTCTTTTGATGATTTTGAATCAGTTCTTGTAAGGATTCTTCACTCCGACGTATTAAGTTTTCCTTTAGCATTCGTCTAATTTCACTGATTTTGTAATAATTTTTTCCCCTTATACGGGAATAGTTGATTTTGTTTTCACTGCGTAATCTTTGCAGTGTGCGGTCACTAATCTTCAAAAAGGTACATACCTCATAGCTGTCCACCCAACTTTCATCCTCATTTTTGTCTGTGTTTTGCTGGGAAATAACATAATCGAAGATTGTATCCACTTTTGACATCAAGTCTTGATAAGCTTCTGATTCAATAGTGATTACTTCCATTATATTTGTTTTTATTCTTTATTAACAAAATTAAGTTTAATAAATAAATGATCTCTATTCTCAAATAGACAATACCAGACAAGAAATAGACAATAACAGTCAATCTTAAAATTTTATTTTAATTAGACGATTAGAGAAATAAAATAAAAATTCTGCATAATAATTTTATTCATTTTTCAGAAAAAGTGTCCTTGAAGGAATTAAATTCAGTTTCATCAGGGCAGGTGCAAGGTGCAAGTATTATATATACTTGCACCTTGCACCAGTCCCAAATGCTGATGAATAGAGGGTTGTTGTTTTGAAAACTTTTAGTTAAATTTGCACTATGAGTGATTTGCAGACAAAAGGTAGACATCTGATAAGTCAAAATAGTATAGGAAACGCTCTAAATCGTACCCCTTAATTGAAATAATATAATTATGGTATTGAATATTAAATTGTTACACTTTACTTTGTAATTTTTCTTTATAATTAGGAAAATCTGCACCTGATTTTACTTGTTCATGTGCTTGTTCAATTTCAGTTATTGTAAACTCTCTCATATTGGTTGATTATTGTAAATAGTCTAAAAAAACATCACTCGGAATTTCCATAGCTCCTAAACTAGCTAAATGTTCAGTATAAACCTGGCAATCGATTAATTTATATTTTTTGTGATATTTGGCTACAAATTGTATAAATCCAGCTTTTGATGCATTGCTTACTTTCGCAAACATACTTTCGCCACAGAAAACTTCCCCCATATCTACACCATAAAAACCGCCAACTAATTCATTGTTCTGCCAAACTTCGATACTTTTAGCAATTCCCATTTCGTGCAATTTGCAATATGCTTCGATCATATCAGTTGTAATCCATGTTCCATCTTGATTTTTTCTATCAACTTGTGAGCAATTCAGAACCACATCTCGAAATGCTTTGTTTTCTGTATAAGAAAATGTTTGGTCACGGAAAACTTTTTTCATCGATTTCGAAACGTGCAAATTTTCGGGAAACAAGACGAAACGATCTTGTGGAAACCACCAAATAATAGGATCATCCTCATTGAACCATGGAAAGATTCCTTTTTGATAAGCCAAAATTAGACGTTCTGGCGAAAGATCTCCTCCAATTGCGAGTATTCCTTCACTTGTGACCTCATCGTAGTCAGGAAAGACTAAATCAGAACTTAACCAATACATACTCTTCTTTTAAAAATTAATTAAAATTAAAAAAACGTGTTCAATAAAGAACACGTTTAGTATTAATTGACATTTTGTTTCTCCTTAGAATGGTAAATCATCATCATCACCGTTAGAAAACGTATCTACCGGAGGCGCTGGTGCAAAATTATCGTAGCCTTGAGGTGCTTGTGCTGCTGCATTTGCCATATTTTCAATTCTCCAAGCTTGGATGGTATTGAAATATCTTGCTACACCTTCTGGATTGATCCACTCACGACCACGAATATTTATTGAAACTTTCACTTCATCACCAGGTTTGTAAGCATTCAACACATCTGTCTTATCTTGTGTAAGTTCAATTAAAATATCTTGCGGATATTGTTCTTGCGTTGTAACAACGAATTCTCTTTTTTTGAAACTTGCAGTAATGTTTTGAGTTTCAAATACTTTTTTAATTCTTCCTGTAATTTCCATTTTTGTAAAAGCTTTGTACAAATTTAGAATGTAAAAAAAGATTAAAAAAATTTTATTTCTAAATTTTGTTAGAACGAAAACTTGTGTATATTTGCAATCCAAATCAGTGAGATTTAAGCGGGCGTGGTGGAATTGGTAGACACGCTAGACTTAGGATCTAGTGCCGCAAGGTGTGAGAGTTCGAGTCTCTCCGCCCGTACAAGTAAAGGATTTGAAAACATTTTGTTTTCAAATCCTTTTTTTATGGCTTATTGTTTTATACAAATTGCAATAATTTTCATTAAATTAGGTTATTATTTGGTTATAAAGGTTGGTTTGGTATGTATTCTAAAAAGAAAAGAAATCTAAAATCAGGAGGTAGAAATATTCCTGTTTTTGAATTTATTGTCGTCGTCGTTATCATTATTTTATTGATTTACTTCGTGCTCTTTTAAAACATTTTCATAGGTTATTTAACATTAATTTATAACTTATTAATATTCTACGGTTTAATATTTGCTCCTCATAAATCATAATACTAAACAATTTTAAAAAAAACAATTATGGACAAATTAGAATTAGAAGGAAAATGGAATCGTATTAAAGGAGCTGTGAAACAACAGTATGGAGATTGGTTTGATGACGACAAAGTTTATGCTGAAGGTAAATACGATGAAATTGTAGGAAAGATTCAGGAAAAAACCGGAAAAACAAGAGAAGAAATTGAAAAAACAATCAAAGATTGGAAAGAGGATTAATCAACTCTTTTTTCAATGAAAAAGGTTAGGATTTACTCCTAACCTTTTTTTTAGTCTATATTTTTATAAAATGTTTTTCTTCGTTTGTGAACAATTGGATCAAAGTTCTTCCATAATTGCTGAACCTTCATATTTTCCTCAAGCAAAGGATTTGTTTCCAATGTTTTGATTCCTCTCGCTGTAAAACGGTCGTAAAGTTCCTTAAAAATTAAAGCATTTACACCTTTATTTTGATATTGAGGATCAATTCCAATTAAATAAAACTCGACATGATCGTTCTTTTTTTGTGCCTGCATCAAGTGCCACCAGCCAAATGGAAATAATTTTCCTTTCGTTTTTTGAAAAGCTTTCGAAAAAGAAGGCATTGTAATCGCAAACGCAATCATTTTGTTATTCTTATCTTTCACACATGAGATAAAATCGGGATGAATAAATTTTAAATATTTCTTTTTATAGTGCTCTACCTGAAATTTTTCGATTGGCACGAAACTTTGTAACTCAGCATATGTCACATTTAACAGATCGAACATTTCATCCACATAAGGCAACATCTCATCAATTGTTTTGAACTTATAAGTCTCTATCTCATACCTTTTTTTCAGCATTTCACACAACTTATCCATTTGCTTTACAGAACTCAAATTTTCTATGTCAATAAAGTACTCTAACCATTCAGCTTTTGGCTCGTACCCTAATTGTTGCAAATATTTTGGGTAATACTCATAATTGTATAAACCGATTAAAGTCGCAATTTTATCAAAACCTTCTGTTAATAAACCGGCTTTATCCATATTCGAAAACCCCATTGGCCCTTCTATATAACTTAGTTTCTTTTCTATCGCTATGTTTTCAACAGCTGTTAATAAAGCTTTCAAAATGTTAATATCATCTTTAAAAACCAACCATCCAAAACGGATTTTTGATTTACAAAGCTCTTTAACTTCTGTCCAGTTGATAATAGACACAATGCGACCTACGACTTCATCTCCCTTGTAAGCTAAAAAAAACTTGGCTTCTACTGTTTTAAAAATTGTATTATTACAATCAAAACCAGCCAATTCATCTTTTTTTAACGAGGGCACCCAATACGGATTGTCTTTGTACACTTCAAAAGGTAAATCGACAAATTTTTTCATTTCTTTTGACGATTTCACCTCTTTTATTTCGATCATATAATTTAGATTGACTTATAAAATTCTAATTTATGAAGATTTTTTCAGAGAACAATTTTCTCATGTATTGATTTCCCGTTTTTATCTTTTCCGTAAAATAAAATGTAATCAAGCTTAACTGAAATTCCTGTTGTCCCTTTTTTTTGCTTTAGAAATACGCGATTTAGAGTTATCAACTTGTTGTTCACAGTTGTTTCAACAATTGGATTTTTATGTGCATCAAGCTTTAGTATAAGTTTTTGTTTCGGATAAGAGACTAAAGTTAAGTGATAAACATTCTTCTCTATTTTTTCAATATCCAATCCGTAAGCTAATTTTTTCTGAATTGCCGAAAGAGGTTTCTTTTCTCCGTTCTCAGCGTACAAAATCCGGTAAATATCAACCGGGTTATTGGTTTCTAATATGTCTTTTGAAGAAAAAACAGCATCATAAACAAATGTATTTTTATTTTCATTATGCTGAATATAAAATAATCGATTGGCTGATTTTGGAGGTACTGGATAACCATCTTGTGCATTTACAATAAAAGAAAAAAATAGGGCGAAAAATAGAAAATACTGTTTCATATATTGATTATTCATTTAATGATTTAAAAGATACAAAATTATTTCTTACGTTTTTCTTTTATCAACTCAATCACAATCGGAAATAATGAGAATAAAACAATGGCCATGACCGCAATCTCAAAATTGTTTTTAATCAGCGGAACAGTTCCCAAAAAATATCCTGACAACGTAATGCCAACCACCCAAATTGTACCTCCAATGACATTATATTGAATAAATGTGCCATAATGCATTTTTGAAATTCCTGCCACGAAAGGAGCCAAAGTTCTTACAATAGGTACAAAGCGAGCTATGACAATTGTTTTTGAACCATATTTCGTAAAAAAATCTTCCGTCTTTTGAATAGCAGTATCTTTAATAATTCTTTTCCCAAAAAGCGTAACTGTGACCAATTTTATGCCTAGTATTTTACCTATTGTATAATTCACCGTATCGCCTGCAACTGCAGCTACCCATAATAACCCCAGCACAATATAAATATTCAGTTGCTCTGGAAACGCAGCTGCAAGCATTCCGGCTGCAAATAACAACGAATCTCCCGGTAAAAAAGGCATGACAACTAAACCTGTTTCGATAAAAATCAATAAAAATAAAATCAGATAAAACCAATTTTGATAATCGTTTAGAATTGTTTCTAAATACTTGTCTATATGAAGTATATAATCTAAAATTTCCATCAAATAAATGTATAAAAAAACTCGACCGAAGTCGAGTTACATTGTTTTTTTATTCTTGTTCAGCTATTGTTTTTTTTCCGAACTTTTCTTTTAAAACTTCTATTATAATTGGAAGAATAGAAAGCACAGTAATTAATAGGATAATTTTAGAGAAATTATTTTGAACCCATTCGATATTTCCTAAGAAATAGCCGACAAGTGTTAAGCCAACAACCCATAGAACCGCTCCAACTACATTATAGGTAAGAAAAACAGAATAGCCCATTCTTCCTATTCCTGCTACAAAAGGTGCTAAAGTTCTTACAATAGGTACAAAACGTGCAATGACAATTGTTTTTGAACCGTATTTTTCATAAAACTCATGCGTTTTATTCAAATGTTCTTCCTTTACAAAGTTTTTCCCAAAAATTTTAATTTTAGTTGCTCTATAACCAACTTTCCGTCCAATCGAATAATTTAAGGTGTCACCCAGGATTGCTGCGACTAAAAGAATAGCAATAAGAATCCATACATTGAGATTATTTGTTTCCTGAGCTGCTAACATTCCGGCTGCAAACAGCAAAGAATCTCCTGGTAAAAAAGGCATAACAACCACACCGGTCTCCACAAAAATGATTAAAAATAAAATAGCATAAATCCATAAACCATATTCATTTACAAATTCTGATAAATGCTGGTCAATATGCATAATAAAGTCAAAAAGACTCATGAGTACTTCCATAAAAGTTGATTAAATTTCTGAAGCATTAAATGCATTTTTGATATGATTAACGCTCCAAGATTGTTGTGTTTTTAAAAGTGCTAAAATATCAAATCTTGCTTCACAAATAAAATTATTTTTCTGAATAAAATCATCCGCTGCAAGAATTAACAATTTCTTTTTCTTAGCATTAACAGCCGCTTCCGGTTCTGAAATATAATTTGACGTTCTCGCTTTAACTTCTACAATAATAATTTCATTTTCTAATTGAGCAATAATATCCACTTCGGCTTTTCTATAGAAGTAATTTCGCACAAGAATTGTATACCCTTCTTTAAGCAGGTACTCAACAGCAAAATCCTCCGCTTCTTTACCGAAATCGTAACTAATGCTCATAAAAATTTACATTGTTCCGTACAAACGATCGCCTGCATCTCCTAGTCCCGGTACAATGTAACCGTTTTCATTTAATCGTTCATCTAAAGCAGCTAAGAAGATCGGAACTTCCGGATAAATATTTTGAACAGCTTCTACCCCTTCCGGGCAGCCAACTAAACAAGCTAAGCGAACAGATTTAGCACCTTTATCTTTTAAAATTTCAATCGCTTTAATTGCAGAACCGCCAGTTGCTAACATTGGATCCACCAAAATCACATCACGAGAGCTTAAATCAGATGGAAGTTTACATAAATATTCTACCGGCTGTAAGGTATCGTGATCACGATACAATCCGATATGCCCTACTTTAGCTGTTGGAATTAATTGATGAATTCCTTTCACCATTCCCAAACCAGCGCGTAAAATAGGAACAATAGCCATATCATTTCCTTTCATTTTGTATCCAATTGTTTTGGTAATCGGTGTTTCAACTTCTACTTCTTCCAATTCTATATTACGGGTAATTTCGTAACACATTAATCCTGAAATTTCGTCAACCAACTCTCCAAATTCTTTCGTTGTTGTGTTTTTATCACGCATTTGCGTAATTTTCGCTTTAACTAATGGATGTGTAATGACTGTTAAATTATCTTGTTTCATATATTTAATCTATAAAATGCAAATTTACATTATTTGGAGCAACATTCAGATGAACTTTTGCACCCATTTTCAATGCCACATTATATCCTGTATGTCCTGCAGGAAAACCGAAAGCAACTGGAATACCAAGATCTTGAGTAAACCCATGAATGACTTCGTACGTTTTAGGATCGAAAGGATGATTATAATTCTCACCATTTTCTTCTTCAGTATCCATGTATGTAAAACTCCCCAATACGATACCTTTTACTTCGGATAAAATTTTGTTCCGTTTCAAACTCATCAACATCCTGTCTACCGCATACCAGTTTTCGAACCAATCTTCTAAAAATAAAATTTTTTCTGAAGGCTTTACAATTGCGGATTCACTTCCTAACAGAGAATAAACGATAGAAAGATTTCCTCCTACTAATTCACCTTCTGCTTCTCCCAACTTATTAAATGAGTGCTTTCCGATTTGATAATGCATTTTTTGTCCGAATAATGCTTTATACACACTTTGATAAGAATCGGGGTGATAATCAACATCTGCTAGTTTTTTTGCTGTTACAGCGTGCAAGGTTTGAAATCCTAAACGATTAAAATGATTGTGAAAAACAGTAATATCCGAATAGCCAATAATCCATTTCGGATTCTTTTTAAAATTAGTCAGGTCTAACCCATCAATAATTTTAACCGAGCCATATCCGCCTCGAGCACACCAAATCGCTTTTATTTCCGTATCGTCTAATGCCCATTGAAAGTCCTCTCTTCTTATCTCATCTGTTCCGGCATATTTGTAACCAAAATCATATTCGGCATAAATATTTTTTCCTAATACCGGAATCAATTTCCAGGAGTTTATTAAATCTATTGCTTCATCTAATTCACCTTTTAACATTCGTTTAGCAGGTGCTACAATAGCTATTTTATCACCTTCTTTTAGAAAATCAGGTTG
This sequence comes from Empedobacter brevis NBRC 14943 = ATCC 43319, assembly GCF_000382425.1. Taxonomy (GTDB): domain Bacteria; phylum Bacteroidota; class Bacteroidia; order Flavobacteriales; family Weeksellaceae; genus Empedobacter; species Empedobacter brevis. The sequence continues at coordinate 31,298 of NZ_KB908306.1, read as the reverse complement.
AATCATTTTGTATAAATTTTATCAAAGGTAAAAACAAAAAAAAGACGAACTATAAAAGTTCGTCTTTAATTCTTTATAAAATTTTATCTTAGAAATTGTAAGTTACACCTGCATTCCAAGTTCTACCGTTCCCCCAGAAATAACCGTAGTTGTCTTTACGAGAAATGTATTGATCATTGAACAAGTTGTTAACGTTTCCTCTAAATTTAATTGATTGACTATTTGTAATTTTAAATTTATACGACATCCCTAAATCAACAGTTGCGAATGGGCGAATTGGAACATTTACATATTCTTTCCCTTCTGTTGCTGCTTTTACAGCATCAACCAAGTCCACATTTTCATATAAACGAGCATAATAGTTAAAGTTCGTATCAAAAGACAATCCTTTTGTGACATTTACTCTTGTTCCCATACCAAAAGTAAATTGAGCAGCATTACCTACATGAGCATCTAACGAACTCTCTTTACCTTCAAACCCTGGAAGTAAATCCTGTGTGTCTGTATCTTGTACTTGGAAATTATATTTCCCTTTGTACATCCAATCTCCTGTAGAAGCATATCCAGTAATTGTCCAATCACGTGTTACTTTAGCTTCGAAATCAGCTTCTATCCCCTTGTGAACTTCAGATAATCCAGTTGCGATAAAACGTACATTTGAATGTGGATTTCCATTTCCATCTTTAAAATCTTGGCCATTATAAGTCATCGAACGGTTATCCCATTCTGTATAATATGCATTTACGTTCACTCTTAATGTGCGAGATTTGTAACGGTAACCAGCTTCTACACTTTGTAAAATTTCATTATTAATTCCTGTGTCAATATAATTAACTGTGTTACGAACAAAAATATTATTCAAATATGGTTGACGAGAATATTTACCTACATTAACAAAAACACTATTTTCTTTGTTTATATTTAATGAAGCTCCAGCTTTTAAGTTGTATCCTATTTGAGTATGTTCACCAGAATAAGCTTTTCCATTTTTGAATTTAATCCCTTCCTTCTCAGCTCTTTCTGCTGTATAATTCCAGTTATCATATTTTTCATATTCTTGCCAAGATAATGCTCCTTGAAAAAACACTGAGAATAATTCATTCGAATATTCTGCTTGACCAAAGAAACCTTGGTAATTAATACGTTCTGAATTATCAAAACCAATTCTCTCACTTCTTTTTGCTTTATTGAACAGAGAATTCCATGGATCTGCACTAAATGTTTTTGTAACCTCATATCCAGCTGGTCTACTAACATTAGCATTTCTTACATCTGTACGGACTCTAGCTCCTAATAAATCATTAAGCTGTTGATAATGTTCACCTGTGTAAAAACGAATATCTGTACCTGCATTAAATGTCAATCCTTTTTTTGTATCGTAAGTAAAGTTAGAAACACCTCCGTACCAAAAATGATTGTTAACAGATGACGCTAAAACAGTACCATTTCTATATCCGTCAGAAATTCCATCTTTTAAAGTTGCGTTATTTGCATAAACATTTGCCCAGTTAATCTCTCCATTACTAGTATAACCTCCTCCAGGAGTATAACCAATACCATTTCCAGAAACACCTACACCTCCTCCTGTTCCGGTAGAAGCATAAACAACTGTAGACAATGACATTTTATCATTAATTGCCCAATCCCAGTTTAAGTTAGCAACTGGTTTGTGGTAATAATTCGTACGAGCAGACATTGATTCTCCATTGTAGAATCCATAATTAGAATTCCCTTTACGGCCTGTGATATCATAACCTGGTGTAGTAACAACACCATTTTTATCACGTTTAGACTCCATTGGTTTAGAAAAATTCTGGTCATGTTGTTGAGGTGCTCCAAAAATCATAAAGTTAAAAGTATGATGTTCATTTGGCTTGTATCCAACAGAAACAAAGTAAGACTGTCCTTTCCCTTCTGTACCACGAGCAAAACTTCTGTGTGCAGACCAATTATCAAACATAAAAGATGCACCCCATTTACCTTTCATACCTGTATTGTAACCAATAGTTTGTTTTTGGTAGGAATCATTTCCTGCTAAATAACGCACAAAACCACCTTCTTTTTTGTCTGTTGCTTTTGTAACAATATTCACAGTACCACCAACTGATGAAATTGCTAATTTAGATGACCCTAAACCACGTTGAGCGTCAATTACATTTGCAATATCAGAAACTGATTGCCAATTTGACCAATACAAACTACCGTTATCCATTCCATTGATTGGTTGTCCATTCAATAAGAACGCAGTATTCGATTGATCAAAACCTCTCATATACATTTTAGCATCACCAAAACCTGAAGCTTGATCTGCAATATAAATAGATGGTGAATTTTTTAATAATTCCGGAAACTCTACATTCCCTACACCTTTATCAAGGATTTGCTCTCTTGTAATTACAGTAGAAGCAACTGGTGTTTTACGATTTTCCGATACATCAATCACCCCTTTTCCAATGATTAATGTTTCATTTAAAGATACGTTTTCGTCCTGTCCAACCTTTGTAGAATCTGTTGGTTCAACAACCTGAGCGAAAGATAATGATGCCATTAAGGCAAAAGCTCCTACAAGTAAAAGCTTAGTTGAGTTTAACCTCATCTTATGAAATAGTTTTAAATGTTTACCGCTGCAAAGTTGAGGTGTAAATCTGTTAAAACCATTATAAATGTTGTGTTAATTCGGTATAATTATTATACAAAAAACCACTTTAAAAAACGACTCATAATTAACCTTAAATTCTATTAGTATGCTAATTTTAATGTAAAAAAATTATTATATTTTTAACTTAAAAGCATTAATCCTATATTTTTTTATTTCTTCAAAAATCGTTAAATACTTAAAAACGAATATTAATGCAATAATAATTGAATAATTATTCTTAAAATAAATTTATTTAGAATTAATTTAAATTAATTTCATCTATTTTATTCAGCCGAGACAAGTGATTGATAATAAACAAAAAGGCAAACTTTAAAGTTCGCCTTTTTAAATTATATTTATATTACTTAGAAATTATAAGTAACACCTGCATTCCAAGTTCTACCTACTGCATATCCGTAGCCATTTCTATCAATTCTACTTACATATTGCTCGTTAAATAAATTACGAACATTTCCTCTAAATTTGATTTTTTGCTTACCAAATTTAAATTCATATGCCAAACCAGTATTAACTCGTGCGAAAGGTGAAATTTTTTCAGCTTGATAAACCTCTCCTTTTAACGCACTCTTAACTACATCTTCTGGATTTACTTGTCCATAAGTACGGGCGTTATACATAAAATCTACATCCCAATATAGATTTCTTGTAAAATTAACCTTCGTTCCCATTCCAAATGTAAACTGAGCAGCTTCTCCAATATAAGTTCCAGTTAAATCAACATTTCCTTTTTCGAAGATTGTATCATCATCAGTATACATAGACTCAAATGGTGTAGTTCCATCATATTTCCAATCACCATAAGAAGCAAAACCATATAAGCTGAATGCCTGAGAAACCTTAGCATCAAAATCAATCTCAACACCCTTATGAATTTGAGCTATATCAGTATAAGAAGTAAATATTGGTCTTGTAGAATTATCTGGTTGTGTAACAGATCCTGAAATCCCTAAGAAACGATTACCCCATTTTGTATGATAGGCATTAATGTTAACTCTTAAATTTCTTGTTTCATATTTATAACCTACTTCAAAACCTGTAATCTCTTCATTATCTACATTTGGCTCACGTAAATCTACTTTATTATATTCAAATACATTATCAAGGAATGGCTGACGAGAATACCTTCCGGCATTACCGAAAATCGTATTTTCTTCATTAATATTAAATGATAAACCTCCTTTAATATTCCATCCTGTTTTATTTACTTTCTTAGAAGAAGCTTCTACACCTCCGTAATTCCATGTATCAAATTTTTGATAAAACTGATTTGATATTGCTCCTTGAGCAAATACCGTAAAAATCTCATTCGAATATTCTACCTGTCCAAACCCACCTTGATAGTTGATATCCTCACTGTAATCTCTACCTGTCCTTTGGGATTTTCCTGCAGATTTGAATAATGCAGACCAAGGATTTGTTCCAAAGGTCTCATTAACAATTACAGCTTGATTATTTTTTCCATCAATCTTATTAAAGTCTTGCCAACTATTTAATCCAAATAATTTGTTCATTTGTTGGAAATGATTACCTTGATAAAAACGGATATCCGCACCTAAATTGAAGTTCCAACCAGTTTTAGTATCAAAGTTTAAATTTGTTACACCTCCATACCAAAAATGGTTATTTACAGATGTACGGATAGCTCCATTAGAAACATTGTTTACTCCATTTATATCCTTTCCTCCATTATTTCCAATTCCATCTGGATCTAACATATTATTACTTTGAATTAAATCAAAATCAATCAATCCATTTTTCAAAGTACTTGTAGCTCTACCAACACCTGAAGTTCCTCCACCTGTTCCTGTAGAAGCATAAAGCACTGTGGATAAGTTTAAATTCTCATTAATATTCCAATCCCAGTTTAAATTAGCTACTGGTTTGTGGTAAAAATTTGTTCTTAAATTTTCACCTTTACCATTGAAATAACCATAGGTTGTATTGTATTTTTTACCATACCCATACTTTTCTGCATCAGCCCATTGCTTCTCACTTTTTGTAGAGTAATTCTGTCCATGTTCTTGTGGCGCACCAAAAATCATAAAGTTAATATTATGACGATCATTTGGTTTATATCCAACAGATACAAAATATGCCTGTCCACGTCCATCAGTTCCTTGAGCAAACGACCTGTGACCTTGCCAGTGATTAAACAAGAAAGATGCTCCCCATTTTCCTTTCATACCTGTATTATAAGATACTGTAGCGCTCATATAACTATCATTACCTACATTGTACCTTACAAATCCCCCTTGTTTTTTATCTGTAGCTTTTGTTACAATATTTACAGTACCACCTACAGAAGAAATAGCTAATTTAGAAGAACCTAATCCACGTTGAATCTGAACTGCATTGGCAACTTCCGTCATAGCAGACCAGTTAGACCAATACAAGTTACCATCTTCCATTCCATTGATTGGCTGTCCGTTTAATAAGTAAGCTGTATTTTGACTACTAAATCCACGTAAAAACATTTGAGAATCACCAAATCCTGATGATTGACCTGAAACATATACCGATGGTGTTGTTGTGAAAATTTCAGGAAAATCTACATTTCCAACCGCTTTATCTTCAATTGTTGATTTAGTAATTGTCGATACAGCAACAGGTGTTTTACGATCCTCTACTAAATCGATCACCCCTTTCCCAATAATTAATGTTTCATTTAAAGATACATTTTCGTCCTGTTCAACCTTTGTAGAATCTGTTGGTTCAACAACCTGGGCGAAAGATAATGATGCCATTAAGGCAAAAGCTCCTACAAGTAAAAGCTTAGTTGAGTTTAACCTCATCTTTTGAAATAGTTTAAAAGTTTACTTCCGCAAATTTCTACACTTTAAATGAGATTATTGTTAAATTATTGTAAATTTTTTAACCTTCATTAACAATTAAATTCCTTATTTTGTAATTAATAAAAATATATCAATTTAATTATCAATAAATAAACTTTTAGCTGTATAAAATAATGATATTTCATTTCAAGTCAATATTTAATGAACAATTAACACAATAGAGACATTACTTTTAAATAAATTTTACTATCAGTTAATGATTCGCTTTTCATCAAAAATCAGAAAAGCAATTAAAAACCCTATTATTTAGAATCAGTATTAATAAAAAATAAAGCATTTAAACCTCTATCAATTAAATAGATAAATATTAATTTCATTTGAAATTTAAGTAAACAAAAAAAAGAAACCCTTCATTATTTGGTAAAAAGAGTTTCTGATCATTTTATTCTGCTATTAAAAAACTGTTAAAAAGGAAATGTTATCATAAAAACTTAATAAATATACTTGGCGTATTTACTTTTAGCAAAATCATCCATTTTTTTATATTCAGCTATTTTTACATTGTTTTCATACACTTTTACCAAGAAGTTGCTTCTCACATTTCTAAAAAGATGAGCTATAATAATTTTAATCTGTTTACCATTTACTTCTTTATCTACCACTAAATTATTTTCGTTTTCACCTATAATCAATGGATTCGAAACCAATTCCACCAATGAATTCAACGTCTCAATCAACTCATCTTTTTCATTATACACCATAAACTTAAAATCTTTCGTTTGTCGAACGGTAAATTTTTGGTTAGAATTTAATGTAAATCGAATAGGATTCTTGTCTAAAACCGGTATTTTATTGGAAGATTTAAAAACAATGGGTAAATTAAAATTCAGTGCAGCACTGCTTCCATCTGGTAATTCTGCCGGTTTTATAAACTGATTATTATTTTTTAGATACACATTCATCACACGAAAAACATCTTTTACAATAAAAGAAAATAGTTCGGAATTGGATTCATTCGGATGAAAAACATATTCTCCGGATGTATTAATCTGAAACAAAGCTTTTTCATTAAAATCAGGCGTCTGAAAATATTCAAATAAGTTTTGATTACTTTTAAAATAACTTTCTATTAATAGTTTGGTTGTCTGATTAAAACATCCTATTAACTCTTCATTTGTCTGATACTTTTCACAACCAGGAAATACAACAGTCTTATATAATTTTGAAGTTTGAGCAAATGAGATGGAAGAAAGTAAAAATACCGCTATAATTTTTTTCATTCTTTAACCGCTTTCAAGCTAAGGTCAAAGTTCGCGGCCGAATGAATGATTGCTCCTGATGAAATAAAATCTACACCGGTCTGAGCAATCTCTCGTACCGATTGTTTCGTGATTCCTCCGGACGCCTCCGTTTTAGTTCGTCCTTCTATATATTGAACTGCTTCTTTCATCGTTTCCAAATCAAAATTATCCAACATAATAAAATCTACATTTGCCTCTAATGCTTCTTTTACTTCATTCATATTTCGCGTCTCTACTTCAATTTTTAAATTTAAATGATGTTTCGCCAAATAATCTTTGGTTTGTGCAACAGCTTTGGTAATATTTCCAGAAAAATCTACATGGTTATCTTTTAACATCACCATATCATACAATCCAAAACGATGATTTTCTGCTCCGCCAATCTTAACTGCCCATTTCTCAATCATCCTAAAATTCGGAGTTGTTTTTCGTGTATCCAGAATCTTAGCATTTGTTCCTTTTACCAACTCCATCATTTCATTGGCATAAGTAGCAATTCCCGACATTCTCTGCATACAGTTTAGTACCAGTCGTTCACAAGTCAGGATCGATTGAGAAGAACCTTTCACTTTAAAAGCAATATCGCCAAACTGTACTTTATCGCCATCCATTTTGAATGTTTCGATTTTTAAAGAAGGATCAAATGTTGCAAAAATAATTTTTGCTAATTCGATGCCCGCAATTATTCCGTTATCTTTTACTCTCAACTCAGCTTCTTGAACCGAGTCATAAGGAACACAAGCAAGTGTTGAATGATCGCCATCACCTACATCTTCTAAAAAAGCCTGGCGAATAAAAAGTTGTAATTTTTCTTGTGTGATATATGGAGGAAAATTCATTATCTATATGTTAAGGGTGCAAATTTTGATTGATTAAATTCTTTTTTGGTTTTGTATTCATAATACTCGGCCCAAGTTCCGTTTTCTTCTCGTACAACAGTAATTAAAACCTGTACAGAAGGATCATTTTCGAAGAAATGTTTAATTTGAAGTTTATATTCTTTCTCCTCTATTTTACCTTTTGTGATGTCAATAACACCCGATTTAAAAGCTGCTTCGAAGGCTGTTGCATATGGATCCACACTTGCCATTTCGAATAAATTAGAAAATCGTCCCAAATAATATTCTCGATTTCCTGTCTTCCCATACGTCTTGATATTATAATCTTTGTCAATTCTTACTTCTATTGTCTCTTCATCCGTTTTCAATGTAAATAAAACACGATTGGATGAAGGAAAATTTTCAAAGTCATTGTCTTTTTCAGCTGCTTCATAACGTAAAGGAAGGTTTAGGTTAACATCCATTGCCTTATTCTGCTCATCTTTAGCAGGTTCAATTTTTAACTTGGCACGTTCCATTTTATTTTGCAACAAAACCAAACTAGACATCGCTACACTATTAAAAATCGGATTAGCTCCATCTGTTGTCAGATTTGAAAAATTCCCTTCTTTCGTTATGGTAAAACCTAATTTTGATTGTACTGTTTCGATATGTAAATAATCTGCAATATTTGAAAAGAACGCAATTTGCGTCTGAACATCCTGATTCAGATTTTTATTTAGACAAGACACTAACTCTTTGTTCTCTGTCAAACTTTCGCACCCGAAATAAACTGGCATTTTCTTCGCTCCGGATTTTGATTGTGCCAAAGAAAGAACAAACGAAAATAATGAGATGAACAGAAAAAATTTCTTCATTTATTTTAAATCTTTGTTATAAAACGTACCACGATTTTCTTTTTGATGGATACTTTGTTCAATGATTAAATGCGCAACATCAACTAAATTCCTAAGTTCCAACAATTTTGGGGAAATAATTGTAAAATAATAAATTTCTTTTACCATTTTTTCAATTTCGATAATACGATCTTGAGCTATCTTCAGACGATTATCACTACGCACAATTCCTACCAATTCGCTCATCATGGCTTGCAATTGTTTACGTAAATAGGAAATCAAAACCAATTCTTCTTGTACTTTCATTCCATCCTCATTCCATTCAGGAAAATCGAAGTTATAAATGGAAAATTGATTTTGCTCTAATTTTTCCACCGTCTTTAGAGCTGCCCGATGACCAAAAACCATTGCTTCCAACAATGAATTTGAAGCTAATCGGTTTGCACCATGCAAACCAGTATTTGAACATTCACCAACAGCAAATAAATTCTCAAGCGATGTTTTCCCATTCAAATCAACATCAATCCCTCCGCATAAATAATGCGAAGCAGGAACCACAGGAACCAATTCTGTAAACATATCATATCCTTCAGACTTACACTTTTCGTAAATATTAGGAAAATGTTCTAGAAACTTTTCTTTCTCCAGATGGCGACAATCAATGTAAACATAATCATCCCCTCTCAATTTCATTTCATTATCAATTGCCCGGGCAACGATATCGCGCGAAGCTAGCTCTTCTCGCTCATCGTATTTATGCATAAACAACTCGCCGTCTTTTGTGCGTAATTTTGCTCCAAATCCTCGAACTGCTTCAGAAATCAAAAACAACTGTCCATCAAACTCACTATAAAAAGCTGTTGGATGAAATTGAATAAATTGCATTCCCGAAACAATTGCTTTCGCGCGACGAGCCAAGCCTATTCCATCTCCTGTTGCAATAACCGGATTGGTTGTATTTTTATATACATGTCCAACTCCTCCTGTTGCCAACAAAGTAACTTTTGCCAAATGACGTTCCACTTTATCCGTATTCAGATCTAAAATGTATGCACCATAGCAAGTTGTTTCATCAGACAAATCCCTGTTCAAATGATGTTCGGTAATCAAATCAACTACAAAATGATGGGTGAAAACCTGAATATTTGGATAATCTTTGATCGCTTCTAACATTGCACGCTCTATTTCCCATCCTGTCACATCTTTGTGATGAACAATTCGGTTTTCTGTGTGTCCGCCTTCACGACCTAAATCGTAAATACCTTCTTTGTTTTTATCAAACCGGACACCCCAATCAATAATTTCACCGATTCGTTCCGGCGCTTCCTTTACGACAACTTCAACCGCTTCCAATTTACACAAACCATCTCCGGCACGGAGCGTATCTTCAATGTGTTTCTCAAAACTATCTTTTTCAAAATCACTCACCACTGCCACTCCACCTTGTGCATATTTGGTATTGGTTTCGTCTTTATTGGCTTTGGTTACAATCGTAATTTTTGCATCAGGGTACTTAATCGCAATTTTCAATGCATAGGATAAACCTGCAATTCCGGAACCTATGACTAAAACATCTTGAACTGCCATTATTTGATTTTTTCTGATAGCTCCAGCATTCGATTAATCGAAGCCAAAGCTTTTACGCGTAAATTTTCTTCGATTTGTATTTCCGGTAATTCATATTTCATGCACAAATACAATTTTTCTAAAGTTGATAATTTCATGTAAAAACATTCTGAGCAGTTACACGATTCATCTTGTACTAAAGCAGGAATTAAGGTTTTAGTCGGGGCAAGTTTTTGCATCTCATGCAGAATACCTTCTTCTGTTGCAACGATAAATTCTTGTGCTTCGTTTTCAACAACATAATCCAGTAATCGGGATGTTGAGCCAATAAAATGAGCAAATTTCAGCAAATCCTCTTGCGCTTCCGGATGTGCAATTAATTTAGCATTTGGGTGATCTGCCATTTGTTGTGCAATTCGCTCCAAAGAAAATGCTTCATGAACAATACAAGCTCCATCCCATAAAATCATTTTTCGGTTACAAACCTGATTCAAATACCTTCCTAAATTACGGTCAGGTGCAAAAATAATTTCCTGATTTTCCGGTAATGAATTAATAATCGCTTCAGCATTAGAAGACGTTACAATAATATCAGACTCCGCTTTAACACCTGCATCGCAATTGATATAACTCACGACAATCGCATTTGGATGCTGTTCACGTAAACCACGTAACCCTTCTGCAGAACAAGAATCTGCTAAAGAACATCCTGCTTTTGTATCCGGTAAGACAACTTTTTTAGAAGGATTCAAAATTTTTGCAGCTTCAGCCATAAAATGAACTCCGCAAAAGACAATCATATCAGCTTCTGTTTTAGCCGCAGCTCGCGCCAACTGCAATGAATCGCCTAAATAATCAGCCAAATCCTGGATTTCTCCAGATTGATAATAATGTGCTAAAATAACGGCATTCTTCTCTTTTCGTAATCTATTTATCTCTTTAATCAAATCAGTTCCTTTGGGAATTTCAATATCCAAATAACCTTTATATTCTAATTTTTCGATCGCTTGTTCTAATGTATTCATTTGTTGCGAATTTTATTTTATTCCTAATTGCTTTTTTACTTCTTTAGACAAGGCATCTTTATGAATTGTATAAGCAATTGATTTCATTCTGAAAAATGGTTTCGACATATAAATATGTCCATTATTTCCTAAACCTTCTGTTCCCCAAGAATTTTTTACATCATAATATAGATTTCCTAACTGATCTTTCAAAACTCCTGTGATATGCATTAAGTGATCATCCCCTGTCGAATAATCCTCAAAAGCAGCCTGTCGTTCTTCTGCTGAAACCCATCTTTCAGGCAAAATCTGCACAAAATAATCTGATTCTAATCCTTCTAACGGCCAAATTGCCATTCCGTATTTTTTAGAAAATGTTTTTTCCGAAACGTCAGTATCAAAAGCTGCTGTATAACCATTGAACAAAGCTTCATCTAACACTCTCATATACTCATCTAAAGGTAAATTATAGTACAATCCGTTTGAAAAATTATCCGGAACCTGTAAAATAAATTGAGAATAATATGGCGCTTGTTGAAAAGATGTTAAGGTTACGTAATCGTCCGGATTAATTTTCAAAAATTTTGCAAATTCTTGTGGCGTATATTCCTTTCCTTCATATTTAAACTTTTTCGGAGGAACTCCCAGCTTTTGATTCAGCTTTTGATCGAACTTTGTTTTCCAGTCTTTGGTTAAATATTGTTTCGGATTTTTTACAATTGAATCTACAACCGTTTTCAAATCTTTCACCAACATTTCATGATTATGTTTCACATCTGTCCCGTTTGTAAAACCTGTGTACACTTCATTTGGAACTAAACCATTCTTTCGAACAGAGTTCAATACGTCGTGCGATAATCCTCCTTCACTAAACTGTGCCTTTCCCTGGCGATAAACATAATTATAAGCCTTAACAGGATAAGTAAAACGGACATTATATAGTTCTGATAAATCTACATCTTTTCCTGTCATACGCTTCACTTCCGATTCTAAAAATGATGTGGTAGAAAAAGACCAACACGTTCCTGTTTTTCCTTGCGAAATAACCGGTAGAGCTGTATTATTCACCAATTGTGTAAATTTGAAAGGTATTTCTTGCGCCGAAGCTAATGCACTTACAAAAGCGATTCCGGCAAATATATATTTTTTCATGTGTGTTTATCTAGAATTCAAAAGTAAAGTTATTTTATGAAGTTTGTATCTAAAATAATTCCAAATTCAAGGTTCTAATTGAATCAATAGCGTTGTATTTCCGACATTACGTTTCTTTATTTCGTTTCGAAAAAGCGCTCAAATTGACTAATTTTAACTCAAAATGTACAATAATTTCAAATCTAGCGAATAGAATGCTTTCATTCAAAAAGTAATAAAATTTCATTTTCAGAACAAATTACAAATCAATTCAGTATAAATATTCAATTTTTATTCATTCAGAAATTAATTTCCTCCAAAATGCTACAAATCACTCAAAAACCTATTAACTTTGCTCAAACATTACACAGATGCAACCAAGAGAAGATTTTTTATTGAAAGCTTACGAGCTGGGAATTATAAAATTTGGAAATTTCACTTTAAAAAGTGGTATAGAATCTCCTTTCTATGTCGATTTAAGACCTTTAGCTTCAAGTCCTCAATTACTTAAAACTTTAGCTAACAATCTATTAGACTTAGTAGAAGATGTTGAGTATGATTTGATTTGTGGTGTTCCTTATGCTGCTTTGCCAATGGCAACTACAATGAGTTTAACATCGAACATTCCTTTAATCATCAAGCGAAAAGAAAATAAAGGATACGGGACTAAACGTATGGTAGAAGGTGTTTTTGCTGAAGGCCAATCTTGTCTTTTGGTAGAAGACGTTATCACATCCGGACAATCTTTGTTAGAAACCATCGACCAAGTTGAACGTGAAGGTTTGCGTGTAAAGGATTTGGTTGTCGTATTGGATCGCGAACAAGGAGGCTCAGACAAATTAAAAGAACAAGGTTATAACGTTAAAACATTATTCACAATTAACGAAGTCATCGATATTTTACACAAATATCATCGTTTAAGTGATGATGAAGCGAAAAAGATAAAAGACTTTTTAGCTTTACCTCCAGAAGCAGTTCCTGCAAAACAACGAGTGGCATTGGAGAACAAAAAAATTGTTCACCCGGTAGGAAAGCGTTTGGTTGAATTAGCTTTAAAGAAACAATCCAATTTAATCGCTTCTGCAGATTTAATTACTTCTGAAGAAATTATTGATTTTGCTAAAAAAGTAGGTGATCATATTGTTGCGTTAAAATTACATTCTGATATTATTCAAGATTTTTCTGATAACTTAATTGTTGAATTGAAAAATATAGCGCGTGAAAAAGAATTTTTATTATTTGAAGATCGCAAGTTTGGAGATATTGGAAATACACAAGAACTACAATTCAAAAAATCTATTTATAAAATTTCGGATTGGGCAGATTTAGTAACTGTACATCCAATCGGAGGTTTGGAATCGTTAAAGGTTTTTGAAAATACCGGTGTTATCACAATTGTAGAAATGTCTTCGAAAGGGACATTGACAGACGATTACTATTTTACAAAAGCGATTAATGTGTCTGAACAATCGGGGAATGTTTTAGGAGCAGTTGCCCAACGCCAAGTTCCTGATAACTTATTATTGTTTACGCCTGGTGTTAATATTTCTTCAACTGGAGACAGCAAAGGACAACAATACAACACACCTGAATTGGTTTTCAAAAATTACCATACAGACTTCATGATTGTTGGACGTGGAATTTATAAGGCTGCAGATGTAAAAACAGCTGCAAAAGAATACCAAACATTGGGTTGGATTTCTTACCTACAAAGTTTAAATAATTAGTATTTTTACCCTATAAAGAACAAAAAAGCAAGCTTTAAGCTTGCTTTTTTGTTCTTCTTATTTTATCATTTACTTCAAGACAAATTTATGAGAAATTGTATTTCCTTTTTCATCCGTTATATGTGCCACATAGAACCCTGAAGCCAACCCAGCTATATTTACATTACCTTCCGGTTTTTCAGAATTGAATGTTCTAACACGGCGTCCGCTTGCATCAATAATTTTAATCGAAATCGGTGTTTTAAAATTAAGTTGGTAATTCAATGTTTTATTTGAAATATAAATTTTCGATGTGTTTTTATCTAAGTTATTCGTTTCTAAATTTGCGGCTTGTTTTGCTGCTTCAACAACATACTCAATTCCTAATTTTACAAACTTAGCTGCATGAGTAGACGTATTCCCCATCGAAGCATACGTATCATTTGTTGTATGAATATTAGGATTATCTTCATTCATTCGCGCTTCGAAAGGTAGTGTTGCTGCATAACCATTGTCCGCCCAACTAAAATGATCTGAACATCCATAACCACATTTTGAAGTATCATAAGTAAATTGATGTAAACCTGTTTTATTGTATTCCTCCATCAATTGCATCAAAAAACTATTCAGATTTGTATCACAATAATTATCCGTCATCAAAACGATATCTTTTGCAGAGCCTTTGTAATTTGTCATATCAAATTGAACAAACCCAATCACTTCTTTATTGTCATTTGCATACGATTGTGCTATTTCTTCAGAACCTACTAATCCTATTTCTTCTGCCGCAAAAGCCATCATCTCAACTGATGCTTCCGGTTGAAAATTATTTTTTAATAAAACTCGTAATATTTCTGTAATGGTTGCAATACCGGAGGCATTGTCATCTGCTCCGGGAGCATACGACTGATTCGCATTCCAGCCTACCGTCGAATCTGCATGACCTCCAATAATTACAGAAGCATTATCATTTCCAAATATCTTCAATATTAATGATTTCATTGGTGTACCGACATGATCAACTAATTTTACAGAAATATCTTTCCGCCCGGCTTCAGCAATCATTCCTTCCCAAATTTCTTTAATTTTCAGAATCGCATCATTTGCTTCCTGCCGGGTATGATAACGCGTCTTAAAACCTTCTAGTAACAAAATCATTTTTTCGATTTCCTGTACATCAACATCATTCAAAATTTTTGTTACAAAAGCTTGCTCAGTAATTGTATAATTAAATGCCGTTTTTTTCTGAACAGCTACCTTTTGAAGCGAATTAAGTGCTTCTTCTTGCGAATTTCGATAAACATAACCATGCCCATGAGAAAATTTATGGTGCAAACTTTCAGCAATTGAAGGATGAAAATAGATGGCAGAAAAATCAGCTTTTGAAGATAAAATCTGAATAGAATCTGAATGATTATTTTTTAAAAAATTCGCATTTTCAGTTTCCATTGTGGCAAAGATGAAATCTTTGTTCACTTGAGCAAAAGAAAACAACCCATTCAAAATAAACGGAGTAAGAAATAAAAATTTATTCTTCATAAAATTATATTAGTGTGATAACAAATATAGGATGAATAAATTTTTGTCATTTTATAAAAAACAAAAAATCCATCTGTTGATGGATTTTTGTTAGTATTTCAATTGAAACTTTATATAGGTAATCTTTTTACCTTCCTCTAAAAATTTTGATTCGTAATAGGTTTGTACATCGGTTACAATTGCCGGAATATCAGAATGATCCGGGTGATAAACATCGTGTGTAGAACGAATTACTTCATGACCTTCTATATGAATGACACCATGTGTGTACCCATGTAAAAATTCAGAATCCGTTTTCAGGTTCACTGTTCCTTCCGGTTTCAGGATTTTATGATAACGTCTCAAAAACTCAGGATCGGTTAAACGATGTTTTGTTCTTCTGTATTTAATTTGTGGATCCGGGAAAGTAATCCAAATTTCGCTTACTTCATTTTCAGCAAATAGATGATCAATAATTTCGATTTGTGTCCTAAGAAATCCTGCATTTTCAATTCCTTCTTCCAAACAAGTTTTAGCTCCACGCCAAAATCTCGATCCTTTAATATCTACTCCGATAAAATTACGATCTTTATCACGACGAGCCATTGCAACCGTATATTCTCCTTTTCCGCACCCAAGTTCTAAGACAATTGGATTGTCGTTCTTGAAAAAATCCTTGTTCCAATTTCCTTTTAATGCAAAATTGCTGGTTGCCTCGTCCCTTGTTGGTTGAACAACATTTTGAAAAGTTTTATTTTCGTTAAATCTTCTGATTTTATCTTTTCCCATTTCGGATATATTTTGCACGAAATTACAAGATTTTGATTAATCTAAAAAACCGTTCTAAAAACACATAAATATCAGCAAATAGTATTTATGTAAAAAGGTTTGTTATTTTTGTAATGAAAAACTAAAATTAGAAAAATGGATTTTATTAAACAATTTCATAGTGGTTGGGCTTATCTGGTAATTTTGATGGGTGTTATCTTTGTGATTTCAACATTAATTTATGCGATTTCCAAAAAAGATACTGACGCTACAATTAAGAAGATCGGATTATTTACAACGATCACTTTCCATGTACAATTGTTAATTGGATTAGTGTATTACATTATGATGTTTTCTGCATTAGAACCATCAAACATTATGTCTGATTCTGCATTAAGATTAACATTTGTTGAACATCCAATGATGATGATTGCCGGTGTAGTATTTATGACAATTGCAAATGCAAAACTAAAACGTTCGACAACTGTCCCAATGAATGTCGCTATTTTTGCAATCATCGGGTTAGTTTGTATTTTAAGTAGAATTCCTTACCACATTTGGTTTGCTTAAGATTTAGCATAACTTCATAAAAAGAGTATTAATCAGTTTAATACTCTTTTTATTTCCTTGATTTACAATTTTTTTATTCTAATTTCGTTTAGAAACAATCCACGATACTTTTGTTTTTAGATTTTAAGAAATTTTGGCACTTGATTTGAACTGGATCGTATAAACTAAGAAATAAAATGAAACATTTAAAATATCTATTCTCTTTACTTTTGGTTTTAATCACTTTTAACCTAAGTGCCCAGGATTTTCATACGGCAAATATCAAAGTTGACTATGAACAAGAAACAGGTACTTTAAACATAACTGCCCGTACCTTTACAAATCAATTGGAAAAAGCAGTTGGTGCTGATGTTTCAAATAAATCAAATTTTGAAAACAAGTTAAAATCGTATGTGAACAGTAAAGTTGATGTCAAAGTCAACGGAAAAGCTTTAGGAACATCTTATTATGGTTATCAGGTTAATGATAAATCGACAAGAGTGTTCTTTAAATTTGATAAAATTTCTGATATCAGTTCGATTGAATTAAGAGTGGCTTTGCTGACAGATATTTTTAATGATCAACAAAACATTGTAACCTTTGACGTCAAAAACAAAAAAGATACGAAAGTCTTAACAGGAAGTAATGATGTGGTAAAACTATCGTTCTAAATAAAAAAATAAAAAAAAATCTTCCGAAGCGGAAGACTTTTTTTTATTTTTTTATTAATAATGATCTCTAATCATTTTCAAAAGTTTTTCATTTTCACTTCTGATTAAAGTTAAATTTTTGATTGAATTATTGTTCATCAAACTAAAAATTAACGTCCTACCTGAGTTTGTTTTCAAGTAACCACTCAACGTCACATTATTATTCAATGTTCCGGTTTTTGCATAAATATAAGGCTGACCTACATCTTTGTATCTATTTTTTATAGTTCCGGTTTTGCCTCCTATCGGAAAAATAGAGAACAATCGTTGTTCAGAAAATTCGCTGTACATTTTTTCTAAAACCTGAACCAAACTTTGTGGTGTAAACAAATTATAACGCGATAAACCCGAACCATCAAACCATTCAGGTTGTTGTTTCAAATCTTTTAAAAAATTCTTTTTTGAATAATTTATAACCTGAACCGAACTTAATTTACCGGACAATGTGCTGGATGCTAAAATCAAAAGATGCTCTGCCAAAAAATTATCGCTGTTCTCCATCATCTCACGATAAACATCATCTGCTCGCTGACTGTAAAATAGTTTGAAATCTTTAGGCATCGAAGTCTTCACCATATCCACTGGTTTTCCTAAAATTTGAGACAATGATTTTTCAACCACCGTTTCATTTACAATAAACGGAACTTTCTCTGAACGTTTTTTATTACTGATATAAAATTTATTATCGTAAAAATCACGTGGCTCAGTCATTTCTCTAATTTCAGTTAACTCCTCAAAATAGGTAGGAAAAGTTCTTACCGAATTTCCATTTTTAAAAATGGATACTAAATTTTCATTAATCGGGAATTGACTTCTTTCCGGAGCATAATCCTTTCGAAAATCATCCCATGTCCAACCTGGCAAAAAAGATTCTTCATCGAAATTATTCCAATGAAAAATTAGTTTTGTTCCATTATTTTTCAGAAAGTCTACTGCGCGTGTATTCTTATATTTCGGATGTAAAAAAGTCGGATCTCCGGTTCCTTCTATATGCAATTCATCTCCTATCAACTGATATTTGAATGCAGGAATCGAATCATTCAACATTTTCATCGCTGTATAGAGTGTAAAAATTTTAGTGTTGGATGCAGGTATAAAAAATTTATTCCCGTTATAATTATAAATTTCTTCTTTGGTTAACGGATCATATAAATAAAATCCGGTGAATTGTGTGGAATAAAAATCTGAATTGAGATGCTGATCAATCAATTCTTTCTGCGCAAAAAGATGCACAGAAAAAAAAATTGATCCTATTATAAATAAATACTTCATTAATCTTTATTCTCGAAAGGGATTGTTGTCGAATTACTATCATTTTTAATAATCATCTCTGTATGCGGATAAGGTATCGAGATATTATTCTCATCCAAAGCATATTTTACAGCTTTGTACAATTGCCAATAAGCTGTCCAATAATCACTATTCTTCACATAACAACGTACAGCCAAATTTACACTGCTTGCTGCAAACTCCAATATTTCAACGGTCTTAGATTGTGTATCATCTACCAATTCATTTTTTTCCAAAACGCCTAATAAAACTTCACGCGCCTTATCAAAATCATCGTTATAAGAAATTCCTATATTTACATCTAATCGACGATATTCTTTGACGGAATAATTTACAATTGGATTATTAAACAAATTTGCATTTGGTAGCGTCACAACCTGTCCTTTTGCAGTAGCAATCACTGTATTTAATAAACTGATTGATTCGACAGTTCCTTCATTTCCTTGTGAAACAATATAATCTCCTACTTTAAACGGTTTGAAAATGATAATTAGAATTCCCGCTGCAAAATTTGACAAAGACCCTTGCAGTGCTAAACCAATTGCCAAACCAGCCCCACCCAATGCGGCAATTAAACCAGAGGCATCTAAACCCAATCGTGAAACAACAAACATTATCACGATCATTTTTAGAACAATATTTATAATCGGAATAAGAAAAGTACGAATAGATAAATCCACGTTACGAGCAATCATACGTTTTTCTATCAATTTTTTCAATTTACCCGCCAACCATAAACCAATTACTAAGGTAAATATGGCAGAGACCAAGCTCCACCCCACTTCAGACCCTTTCGTAATTAACCAGTTCGTAATATATTCTACATCTTTGATAGGTGTTGAAATCACATCCTGTAAACTATCAACCTTGTCTTGTTCTTGCATAATATTTTTTTAGTAATTCAGCGGATAAAATTAATTCCAATCTTACATCTTTTCAAAAAAAACAAAAATTTATCATTTTTTTTAACTATTTTTAATAAATCTGAATACTGGTACAGTATTCGTTAAGAATACATTACAACAAAAAACAACTATAAATTAAAATTTTAAAAACTATGAACATTATTGAGTTAGTGAAAGGGTATATTACTCCAGATTTAATTTCTAAAACTTCATCAGAATTGGGTGAAAGTGATTCAGGAATTTCAAAAGCAATCAACGCTTTTATTCCCATTATTTTGGGAGGTGTTTTAGAAAAAAAGAATTCTACAACAGGATTGTTCCACACCATTAAAACATTTGGTGCTTCGCGTGGATTAGCTAACATTTCGACAGAACAACAAACACCGGATACAATCAAAGAATTAATTCAGGTTATTTTTGGTTCAAATGCACAACCTATCATTTCTAAAATTGCAGAATACGCAGGTATTTCAACTGCTTCTTCTTCAAAATTATTCGATTTAACTGCCTTAACAACTTTTGGTTCTATTGGCAAAGAAGCCGAGTTTAATCATGTTTCTGAATCTGATTTCTTTTCTTCATTGGGTGGAATAAAAGATAAAATAGTAGGTTTAATTCCTGCTGGTTTAGGTCTTGGGTCTTTAGGTTTAGGCACTATGTTTAACGATGCTCATGAAATTACTGAAACAATTGATGTTGCGAAAGATCACATTACTGAGACCGTTACTGAAACAAGAAAAGTGGTTGATGTAGAACCTGAAGAAAAACCTTATGTTGCACCTGTCGATGCTTATGCAGAAACACATCACAACAATAATGACGGTGGCGGATTTTGGAAGTGGATCATTCCGCTGATCATCTTAGCTTTAGCTGCCTTCTTTTTGCTGAAATACTGCAAAGGAAAAGATGAAAAAACAGTCGTAACAGAAGAAACGGAAATAGTCGTTGACTCTTTAACAGAACCTCGTGAAATTTCTACAATCGATTTAGATGGTATTGCGTTAAAAGGATATGCAAATGGACTAGAAGATCAAATTATCAAATTTATCAAAGCTCCGGAATTTGCAACAATGACTGAAGATCAATTGAAAGAAAAATGGTTCAATTTTGATAATGTCAATTTCGTTTTTGGAAAAACAGATCAATTGGAAGCAGGCTCAGAAATCCAATTGGATAATATCGCTGCAATTTTGAAAAAATACCCAACTGCAAAAATAAAGCTTGGTGCTTATTCTGATAAAAAAGGAGATGATGCTAAAAATAAAGAAATTTCTCAACAACGTGCAGATTTCTTAAAAGCGGAATTAACTAAACGCGGTGTAGGTGCACAAGTTGCAGGAGCTGAAGGATACGGAGAAGAATTTGCAAAAGTTCCGGAAACAGCTTCGGATGAAGAAAGAGCTTCTGACCGAAAAATGTCATTACGTTTTACAAAATAATCGTTTCTTAAATTTTGATAATAAGGATAAAGATAACTTTATCCTTATTTTTTTGTTATTTTTTTTCAAACCAACTCGCAACAAGCTAAACAATTAATATCTTTGCACACTATGAAATTTTCAATCGATAAAAAAGACGAATTTTCAAAGGCAAGAGCTGGTGTTGTAGAAACCGATCACGGTAAAATTCAAACACCAATTTTTATGCCTGTTGGTACAGTTGGTACGGTAAAGGCCGTTCATCAACGTGAATTAGAAGAAGATATTAAAGCTCAGATCATTCTTGGAAACACCTATCATTTATATTTGCGTCCGGGAACAGATATTTTGCACAAAGCGGGTGGGTTACATCAATTCATCAATTGGCAAAAACCTATTTTGACAGATTCCGGAGGATTCCAAGTGTATTCTTTGGCAACAAGTCGTAAGAAATCTGAAGAAGGAGTCCGTTTCAAATCGCATATCGATGGTTCTTATCATATGTTTACACCAGAAAAATCTATGGAGATTCAGCGTTACATCGGAGCAGATATTTTTATGGCTTTTGATGAATTAACAGGTATTCCGGCCAAATATCACGATGCTAAACGTGCAATGCATGTGACTCATCGCTGGTTAGAACGTTGTAGAACTTGGTTAAACAACAATCCGGAATATTACGGACACAAACAAACGCTTTTCCCTATTGTACAAGGAAATGATTTTAAAGATTTGCGCCAAGAATCGGCTAAATATATCGCCGATTTCGGGGCTGAAGGAAACGCAATTGGAGGTCTCTCTGTTGGTGAACCAGAACCTGTGATGTATGAAATGACAGATATCGTAACTGAAATTCTTCCACAAGACAAACCTCGTTATTTAATGGGAGTTGGTACGCCTTGGAATATCATCGAATGTATTGCTTTAGGAGTTGATATGTTCGACTGTGTAATGCCTACACGTAATGCGCGTAATGCAATGTTATTTACTTGGAATGGTGTCATGAATATGAAGAATGCGAAATGGAAAGATTGTTTTGAACCATTGGATGAAAATGGAACAAGCTACGTAGATAGCTATTATACGAAAGCGTATGTACGCCATTTGTTTAATGCAAACGAAGCTTTAGGAAAACAAATCGCATCTGTTCATAACCTTGCCTTTTATTTAGATTTGGTAAGAGTTGCAAGAGAACATATCTTAGCAGGAGATTTCGCTCAATGGAAAGAACAAATTGTTCCACAATTAAAACAACGACTGTAGTTTGAAAATAATTGATAAATACATCATCCGAAACTTTATCGGAACCTTTATCTTCATGGTTTTGATTTTGTCTACCATCGCCGTTATTGTCGATCTTAGTCAGAAATTAGGCCGTATTAATGATAGTGGTTCTACTGCCTATGCAGCAATGACTCAATTTTATCCCTATTGGTCAGTCTGGATTATCAATACCTTTCTGCCAATTGCTGTTTTCATCACCGTGATTTATTTTACTTCACGTCTTACGATGCAAACAGAAATTGTAGGTGTGCTTTCGGGTGGAATTAGTTTTTATCGATTTACACTTCCTTACATTTGGGTTGCCCTATTTTTAGCTGTTTCTGCCATGTTGGTAGGAAATGTAATTTTACCCTGGGCAAATATTAAAAAGAATAAATACCAATACTCTCATTTGTTAAGCAATACAGATAAGGAAGATTATTATAAACGACAACGTATTGGTTCGCAAATTTCTCCTAACGAATATGTTTTTGTAGACAGCTACGATAGAACAGATAAAATGGGAAGTTCTTTTATGTATCAAAAATTTGATTCAACAGAATTAAAGAAACAAATCATTGCATCAAGTTTCAATTGGAATGATAAAGATTCTACATATGCTTTAATGAGTGTTTATACAAGGGAAATCAATAAAGATCATACAGAAAAATTGAAGTATGAGCCAAATACAAATATAAAGTTAGCTGCTTCTCCTGACGAAATTTTACCAGAAGAATACGTCGCAGAAACAATGAATACGTTTGAGCTGAATGAATTTATTCAGAAGCAAAAAGCAAAAGGTTCTGCAAATGTAAATACATATCAAAATGAGCTAAATGCGCGTTTGAGTAATCCTTTTTCGACAATTATTTTAACGATCTTAGCCCTATCACTTTCTTCTAAAAAACGTCGTGGAGGAATTGGAATAAACTTAGCTGTTGGAATTTCATTAGCATTTGTGTATATTTTCTTTTCGCAAACAACTTCTACTTTTTCCGAAAATGGTTATGTTTCTCCATTTATTGCCGCTTGGATTCCGAACATTGTTTTCGGATTACTCACCTTATTTTTATACTTCAGACGAGCACGATCATAAATAGATAAAAATGGCTAATGTTTTACATTAGCCATTTTTTATTGCAATCATATTATACCGCTTAAAATTATTATTCCGTTTTATCATAGCTGAATTGAATACCGGCTGTACCTCCCGTATTGATAAATAGCTCCATAAACCCTTGTGAAGTTTCAGCTCTTTTCCAATCTCTTTGCAACTCACAAAACAACTGTGCAACACTAATAGAAATCGCTCCAGCTTGTTCCATTCTGCGAATAGCTGCATCATGAGCTTCTTTTGATGTTCCTCCAACTGCATCTACAACGATATAAACTTCATATCCTTCTTTTAAAGCATCTAACACAGGGAAAGTCAAACATGCTTCTGTCCAAAGTGCTGTCATAATTAGTTTCTTACGACCAGTTTCTTTTACTGCTTCTACAAACTCTTTATCCTCCCAAGAATTAATTGTTGTTCGATCATAAGATTTAACATCATGCAAATGTTTCTTTAGTTGAGGAACTGTTTCTTTATTAAATCCGGTTTCAACATTCACTGTAGACAATACAATTGGTAATTCGTACAATTTAGCCGCTTGTGCTACTCCTGAAATATTATTCAATAGTAATTGTCGATCCATAGAGGCAATCGAATTAACCTGTACAGGTTGATAATCGATAACAATTAATGCTGAATTTTCCGGAGTTAATAAATGATCTTTCTTCTGATCTCTGATAGGTAAACTTGCCATAATTTAATTTTTTAAAATTGTGAATTTATTTTCTTACTCCTGTAAAATTAGGTGTAGATAATGCCAATAATATTGACCTATGTTAATTACAGACAATACGCTCTTTGACTTTACAACATCTCGAATATATACTTGATAATCAAATAAAAAAGCACCATAAATTGTTCCATAAAATTCTATAAACCGACAAACTGATGTTAATTTATTCGAATTAATTTATGATATAATCTCTTTAAATCATTTTCTATCATCACAAGTCAAAAATCAACTCTTTAAAAATTTCGTCAACTTACAGAAAATTAAAAGTAAGGTGATAAATATTTCTCTTTCAGAAAGAAATACTTTTTTATTTAATTGATAATCAGTATATTTAGTTTATTCTAAACTTATACCAATAATAAGTTTTTAGATTTTATAAAAATCCAAGTGTTAAACGAAAATCAGTTGATATGAAAAAAATTATACTCTCTCTTTTTTTAATACTTTCGGTTTCTCTTTTTTCACAAGAAACATTAAATACGATGTTTTACAATGTGTTTAAATTTCCGAACTCACTCCCTCAAAATCGTCAATTTATCTTAAAAAATATTTTAGACGAATACCAACCTGATTTATTTATGATTTGTGAATTAGTATCCGAAAACGGCGCTGATTTAATTCTGAATACTTCGTTGCAAAATCAACCTGATAAATTTGCTCGCGCTCTTTTTGTAGCTGACTCAACCAATTTAGATGATCCTTTACAAACAATGGTTTTTTACAACACACGTAAACTTACTTTAGTTAACCAACAAAAAATCCCAACAGTTTATCGCGACATCAATCAATATTCTTTCCAATTAAATATAACTTCAAACGACACAATTCGTTTAGAAGTTTTTGTTGCTCATTTAAAATCAAGTACAGGACCTGCAAATCGTCAAATACGCTTGGAAATGGTGCAAGAAGTAACAAAATCTTTGAAAAAGCTAACACAACCTAATACATATGTACTTTTTGCTGGAGATTTTAATTTTTATAACTCATCAGAACCTGCTTATCAAGAAATTTTAAATCCAACAAATGCTATTTTGATGATTGATCCACTCAATGCACCAGGAAATTGGCAAAACAATCCAACTTTTAGTTACTTACACACACAAAGCACGCGCGTTTCTAACGTAGGTTTTGGTAGTGGGACTAATGCAGGAGCAGGTGGCGGATTGGATGATCGTTTTGATTTTATTATGATGAGCGAAAACTTCAAGAATAGTACACGCTTATCTTATGTAAATGAAAGTTATAAGGCTTATGGAAATAATGGAGATTGTCTAGATAAAGACGTAAAAGATCCAAACTGTACAGGTATTTACTCGCAAACATTACGAACTAATTTGTACAACATGAGCGATCATTTACCTGTTGTCATGCAATTTAAAATTCACGAAAATTTAAACACAAAAACGTTTGAATCAAAACCATTTATCTGGTTACAATCATCGAATATCACGAATGATAAAATTATGATTGGTATTGATAAAACTCAATTAAACGCTCAAAATAACATACTTTTCATTTACAATTCAATTGGACAATTTGTACAATCGGTTCACATCAATAATCAATCAAATGTAACGATTGATTGCCAAGGTTTAACAGCAGGAA
This sequence comes from Empedobacter brevis NBRC 14943 = ATCC 43319, assembly GCF_000382425.1. GTDB lineage: Bacteria > Bacteroidota > Bacteroidia > Flavobacteriales > Weeksellaceae > Empedobacter > Empedobacter brevis. The sequence continues at coordinate 5,591 of NZ_KB908306.1, read as the reverse complement.
TCTATTATATTAAACCAAAACAATCGAACGAAATTTTAAAGTTTATAAAGAAATAATTGTTTCGAAAATAAGATAATTAGATTCAAAACAGTATCACAACTATTTACTTAATATTTTAGCTAAAATCAACCCTTTAAAAATTTCGTCAACTTACAGAAAAGTCGTAATTTTGCATCTTAGTACAAATTCTAAAAGAAAGATGATAAACATTTCTCTTCCAGACGGAAGTGTAAGACAGTATGAGAGTGGCGTAACTCCTATGGATGTAGCGCTGAGCATTAGTGAAGGTTTAGCACGTAATGTAATTTCGGCTATAGTAAACGACAATCAAGTTGAAACAACAACCCCAATCACCAAAGATGCAACGATCAAATTGTTAACCTGGAATGATGAAATGGGAAAGAAAGCTTTTTGGCATTCATCTGCTCACTTATTGGCGCAAGCTATTTTAGAGTTTTATCCGGAGGCAAAATTAACAATCGGACCTGCAATCGAAAAAGGATTCTATTACGATGTTGATTTTGGTGAAGATAAATTTACGGAAGCTGATTTTGCGAAAGTAGAAAAAGCGATGCTTGAAAATGCAAAGAAAAAAGCTGAATTCAAACTATATTCAGTTTCTAAAGCAGATGCCTTAGAAACATATAAAGATAACGAGTACAAAACAGAATTAATCTCTAATCTACAAGATGGGGACATTACTTTCTGTACACACGATAACTTTACAGATTTATGCCGTGGTGGACACATTCCAAATACTGGAATTGTAAAAGCTGCAAAAATCTTGAATGTTGCAGGAGCTTATTGGCGTGGAGACGAGAAAAACAAGATGTTGACTCGTGTTTATGGAATTACTTTCCCAAAACAAAAAGATTTGACAGAATATCTTGAGTTATTAGAAGAAGCTAAAAAACGTGATCACCGTAAATTAGGAAAAGAATTAGGTTTATTTGCTTTCTCTGAAAAAGTAGGTGCAGGTTTACCACTTTGGTTACCAAAAGGTGCTGCTTTAAGAAGAAAATTAGAAAACTTCTTATTGAAAGAGCAACAAAAAATGGGGTACGAAATGGTCATTTCTCCACACATTGGTCAAAAAGAATTGTATGTAACTTCTGGTCATTATGCAAAATATGGTGCAGATAGTTTTCAGCCAATTAAAACACCAAACGAAGGAGAAGAATTCTTATTAAAACCAATGAATTGTCCTCACCACTGTGAAATTTACAAAACATCGCAATGGTCGTACCGCGACTTACCAAAACGTTATGCAGAATTTGGTACAGTTTACCGTTACGAACAATCAGGAGAATTACATGGTTTAACTCGTGTTCGTGGATTTACTCAAGATGATGCACACTTGTTCTGTACACCAGATCAATTATTAGAAGAATTCAAAAAAGTAATTGATTTAGTCCTATATGTATTTACAAATCTTGGATTTGATAATTATTCGGCTCAAATTTCTTTGAGAGATCCTGAAAATAAAGAAAAATATATTGGTACTGACGAAAACTGGGCAAAAGCTGAACAAGCAATTATAACAGCTGCGGCAGAAAAAGGTTTACCAACAGTTGTAGAATATGGGGAAGCTGCATTCTACGGACCTAAGTTAGACTTTATGGTGAAAGATGCATTGGGACGTCAATGGCAATTAGGAACAATCCAGGTCGATTATAACTTACCAGAACGTTTTGATTTAACTTACACCGGAGCAGACAATGAAAAACACAGACCAGTAATGATCCACCGTGCGCCATTTGGCTCTATGGAACGATTCATTGCCATCTTGTTAGAAAATACAGCAGGAAATTTACCACTTTGGTTAACACCAGATTTATTCACAATTTTACCAATTAGTGAAAAATATGTAGAATATGGAGAAAAAGTATTAAATTTGCTGGCTGAAGAAGAAATTAACGGATTGATTGACAGTAGAAATGAGAAAACTGGTAAAAAAATCCGTGATGCTGAAATCAACAAAATTCCTTTCATGTTAATCATCGGTGAAAAAGAAGCAGAAAATGGTACAGTTTCTGTAAGAAGACACGGCGAAGGTGATTTAGGAGAGATGACTATTCAAGCGTTTATCAACTTCATGAAAGAACAAATCAAATTAAAATAATTTAAAAACAGAATAACTATCGCAATTAGAAGAAAAGGCGGCAGAGGTCCAGCCAGAGTAATTAAGGAAGATCAACACAAGATCAATGATAAGATTGACGCAAAAGAAGTTCGCGTTGTTGGAGAAGGTATAGAACCTGGAGTTTACCCAATTTCTAAAGCTTTAGAGCTTGCTCAGGAACAAGGATTAGATTTGGTAATGATCAGTGAAAAAGCCGTTCCACCTGTTTGTCGTGTCGTAGAGTACAAAAAATTCTTATACGAACAAAAGAAAAAAGAGAAAGAACTAAAAGCTAAACAACAAAAAGTTGTCGTTAAAGAAATTCGTTTCGGTCCTCAAACAGATGATCACGATTACGAATTCAAAAGACGTCACGCCAGATCTTTCTTAGAAGAAGGTTCAAAATTGAAAGCTTATGTTTTCTTTAAAGGTCGTTCTATTATCTTTAAAGATCAAGGAGAGATTTTATTGTTACGTTTAGCGCAAGATTTGGAAGATGTTGGAAAAGTAGAACAAATGCCAAAACTTGAAGGTAAAAGAATGATTATGATGATGGGACCTAAAAAATAATTGGGTCTTCATTATCTTACAAAAAATAAAAAACGTTTTAATTTTAAATATTTGTAATCATGCCAAAATTAAAAACAAAATCTGGAGCGAAAAAACGTTTCAAATTAACAGGAACAGGTAAAATTAAAAGAAAACACGCTTTTAAAAGCCACATCCTAACAAAAAAAGAGACTAAACAAAAGAGAAATTTAACTCAGACTGGTTTAGTTGATAAAGCTGATGTTCATTCAGTAAAACAACAATTAAGATTAAAATAAGAACGTGTTCTTATTTGGTTTATTAATTCATTATTAACCCTGTTGATGGGCCTTAAAGTAGAGCAATCTCGCCCACTACAAAAAAATTAAAAATTATGCCAAGATCAGTAAACGCAGTTGCGTCAAGAGCTAGAAGAAAAAGAGTTTTAAAACTTGCAAAAGGATATTTCGGAAGAAGAAAAAATGTTTGGACTGTTGCTAAAAATGCAGTAGAAAAAGGTTTAGTTTACGCTTACCGTGATAGACGTCAAAAGAAAAGAAATTTCCGTGCGTTATGGATTCAAAGAATTAACGCAGGAGCGAGATTACACGGATTATCTTACTCTAAATTTATGGGAGCTGTTCATAAAGCTGGTATTGAATTAAATCGTAAAGTTTTAGCTGACTTAGCGATGAACAATCCAGAAGCTTTCAAAGCTATCGTAGAAAAAGTAAAATAATTTTTTAAACAATATTAAAACGTTTTAAACTTGGCTATTTAGTCAAGTTTTTTTTTGCCTAAATTTGATTAAATATTTTTACTTTTTATGAACCAACAAAAAGATTTATTTCTACGTATCTGGCCTTTTTTTGTCGTATTTTTTATATATAATTTCGCGGCTATCGCCATGACTCAATACTTTGGCAGAGACGAATTACACCTCCATTTCAACAAATATAGCAGCCATTACTTTGACAAATTCTTTGTTTTCTATACTGATTTTGGGACTTATTATTTGTTCTTTATCGTTCTTGCTTATTTATGTTGGAAACATACCAAAAGAATGGTTTTATATTTATTCCTCGCAGAGTCTGTCGCATCTTTGATCAGTCTTTTCTTTAAAAATGTCTATTTTGCGCAAGTTTTACGACCAGGTTATTATTTTTCGCAGAAAAAAATTGATATCGTTCTGGTAAAAGATTATGCTATACAAATGGCCTCTACTTTTCCATCAGGACATTCTTTAACAGCTTCAATAATTGCAATGAGTTTGTGCTTGTTGACAAAAAATAGATGGTTGCAATTGTTTTACGCCTTGTTATTCCCTAGTATTGCCATAAGTCGAATTTATCTTTCGCGGCATTTTGCAATTGATACTGTTGGAGGTTCGTTTATCGGTTTTTTTATTTTTATCTTTACGTATTACATCATCAATTATTATAATCATCCTGTATTAGATCAAAAATTTATCACCAATGGAAAATCAGAATAAACTTAAAATCTCTTTGATTGAATATGATGTTATTTGGGAAGATGCAAAAGCAAATCAAATTTATTTAGATAATTTGTTAACCAATCATCAAACAGATCTTATCTTGTTACCCGAAATGTTTGCGTCTGGTTTTTCGATGAATGTAGAAAAAATTGCTCAAAAACCATTTGGAGAAACTTTTGAATGGATGCAACATAAAGCCAAAGAATTAAATTCTGCATTAGCAGGCAGTATTTCTACACACGAAAACGACAAATACTTTAACCGATTTTATTTCGTCTGTCCTAGCGGTTCTATTTACATTTACGATAAGAAACATTTGTTCAGTTACGGAAAAGAAGCTGGTGTATATTCTGCAGGTGATAAAATTGTAACAATCGATTATAAAGGGTGGCAAATTCGCCCAATAGTTTGTTACGATCTACGTTTCCCTGTTTGGGTTCGCAATACAGAAGAAAATCCTTATGATTTGATCTTATGCAATGCTAGCTGGCCAAAAGCACGGCGAGAAGCATGGGTATCGTTACTCAAAACTCGTGCAATAGAAAATATGGCTTTTGTTGCCGGAGTAAATAGAATTGGGGTAGACGGTTATCATCTCGAATATAAAGGAGATTCGCATTTATTTGATACATTGGGTCAAGATGTAAAAACAATAAACAAACATCCTGAAATATTACAATTTGAGATAGATAAAGAAGAACAGAATAAGACCCGCCAACATTTTAACTTCCTAAATGACCGAGATTCATTTTATTTTGGATAAAATAATAAAATAACATCACAACTACTAATTAAGGCTTAAAAAGATACTTCAAAGACTTTTAGCTCTTATTTAATCAAAAATAGACACTGTAAATTAAAATCATTTAATTATTTGAATTCTATCCTTAAAATTTAAAGGTGTAGAATGAATCGAAGTAAATACTTTCCTAATAATTTCTGAAGACCAGCAAAGAAATAGCTCATTATATACACTGTAAGAGTACCGTTAAATATCATTTAAGATCATTTATATAACTTTTAGGAGAAGACTAAATTGAAGTACAATAAGAATGATTTTACGGAATTCCCTACGTTCAAGGCATACGTACTAAGTAGTGAGTTAATTGTTAGGATCAAGAGTGCTGAAAAAAAGTAAAAATCTTTTCAGGATTCCTTATCCTAAACCTTTATTTTTTATTTTACCCCATAAAAAAAGCCTCAAGTAATTCACTTGAGGCTTTTGATTAAAAAACTGGCGACGACCTACTCTCCCGTAAGTAACAGTACCATCGGCGCAGGCAGGCTTAACTTCTCTGTTCGGAATGGGAAGAGGTGAGCCCTGCAGCTATAGTCACCCTAATATTTTTATATAGGTTTTAGTTCCTATTATTTCTTTGACATTATTGTTTTATTTATTCACACAACCGGTATACTACCATAATCCAAATAAGATTAACTAACCTT
>NZ_KB908305.1 GCF_000382425.1 Empedobacter brevis NBRC 14943 = ATCC 43319 | reverse complement strand
ATATTGATTTAATCGTCATAGAGAAGGTTAGTTAATCTTATTTGGATTATGGTAGTATACCGGTTGTGTGAATAAATAAAACAATAATGTCAAAGAAATAATAGGAACTAAAACCTATTTAAAAATATTAGGGTGACTATAGCTGCAGGGCTCACCTCTTCCCATTCCGAACAGAGAAGTTAAGCCTGCCTGCGCCGATGGTACTGTTACTTACGGGAGAGTAGGTCGTCGCCAGTTTTTAATCAAAAGCCTCAAGTAATTTACTTGAGGCTTTTTTTGTATATTTGATTTACTTAATCATTAATATGGAAGAAAATCAATTTGATAATCAATTATTGCCCAAAGAAAATTGGTTCAAGCGAAATTGGAAATGGGTAGTCCCTATAGGATGTTTATCTTTTATTATTTTGTTTATTGGTTTAATAATAGGAGGTGCATTTTGGGGAATTAGTAAGATTACTTCTGATAGTGATGTAACAAAGCATGCGATAAACATTATTAATCAGAATCCTGAAGTACAACAGAAATTAGGAACGAATATTGAAACTGACGGAATGTTTAGAGGAAATATTTCAATTACTAATAATACTGGGGAAGCTGATATTTCGGTTCCGCTTAAGGGAACTAAAGGGACAGGAAAGGCTATTATTGTAGGAAAAAAAGAATTTGATAAATGGAATTACGAAAAAATTGCTGTTCAAATAGACGAAACAGGGGAAGTAATTCAAATAAATAAAGTAAAAGAATAAAGTTGGCAATTTTGTCAACTTTTTTGTTTTACTATCTGAATAAGAATAAATTGTTTATTCAAAATATTAATTTTACTTTTGAGTAACATTTGGTGCGAACTTAATAGTTCGGTAACAGGGAATCAGGTGCAAATCCTGAACAGACCCGCTGCTGTAAGCTTCATATTTTGTAGAAATTTATTTATCCACTGTTTTTTAAATGGGAAGGATTTTCTAGAAAAGGAGTAAGTCAGAAGACCTACCAAAATGATACATGTTGAATGCTTTCGGGGACTAAAGCGTGAAGAACAAATTTTGGATAGGTTATCTTTCTATTATACTTCATACACTCTCGTTAGCAACAATTGATTATTGCTAAATGAGAAATCTAAAAACTATAATTATTTGTTGCAGCTTGATTTTGCTTTCATGTGGTTTTGCCTCTGCGCAAATTATTCATGATAGTATTTTAGAGCTTCAGCAAGTTAGTATTTTAAAGAATAATGCAAAAGCCGTTGTTCCTGTTCAGGAATTAAAGGGAGAGCAATTAGAGGCTTTAAATAGCCATTCTGTAGCTGACGCCGTTCGTTTTTTTGCAGGTGTGCAAATCAAAGATTATGGAGGAGTTGGTGGGTTTAAAACAATTGATGTTCGAGGAATGGGAACACAACATGTTGGTGTTTTTTATGACGGAATTCAATTAGGAAATGCTCAAAACGGAATTGTTGATTTAGGGAAATTTTCATTAGATGACATGGAAGTAATCTCTTTATACAACGGTCAAAAAAGCAATATTTTTCAAGCGGCAAAAGATTACGCTTCTGCTTCTGCTATTTACCTTCAGACAAAGACGCCAATATTTAAAGATAAAAAAAAGATAAATGCTGTTCTTCGTTACAAATTAGGCTCCATTCAATTAATTAATCCTTCAACAAGAATTGAACAAAGAATTTCAGATCGATTGTCTGCTGTTTTAAGTGCAGAATATATTAAATCTGATGGAGAATATAAGTTTCGTTATAAGAGAAAAAAATTAGATGGAACGATGGCATATGATACCATTGCAACGAGAAAAGATGGACAAATTGAAGCAAAACGTCTTGAATTGGGATTGTTTGGAAAAGGTAATCAATCGAATTGGAATGTAAAAGGATATTTGTACGAATCGGATCGTGGACTTCCATCTGCAATTATTAGAGGAGGGTTTGGTGCTCGTGGACAAACATGGATAGATAGAAATTATTTTGTCCAAGGGAAGTTTGAGAAGAGAATTAAAAATTTTCAGACCAAGTTATTGGCAAAATTTGCCTATGATTATACACATTATATTGATACTGTATCTTCTATAAAAATTGATAATCAATATACTCAACGAGAAGTATATGTTTCTTGGGCAAATTTATATTCGATTAACAATAATTGGGATGTCAATGTTGCAACAGATTTTCAGCTTAATAATTTGGATGCAAATCTTAAGAATTTTACATTTCCTACGCGTTATACTAGTCTTGTTGCAATGGCTTCTACTTACCGTTTGGGCAAACTAAGTTTACAAGGAAGTTTGTTGGGAACTTTTGTAAATGAAAAAGTGGAAATGAATGCTAAATCACCAGATAAAAATATCTGGACTCCTACAATTATCGCTAATTATAAACCATTTGCTTCCCGCGACTTTAATATAAGAGCATTTTATAAACGGATCTTCAGAATGCCTACCTTCAATGATTTGTATTATGCAGAAATTGGATATTCTTATCTGAAACCAGAATATGCTACACAATATAATGTAGGGTTTACTTATTCCCAGACATTGAATTCATTTATTAAAAACTTTTCAATTCAAACCGATGTTTATTACAATGAAGTGAAAGATAAAATAATAGCAGGGTTTAATGGGAATTTTCGTGCGACAATGATGAATTTAGGTTTGGTAAAAATCAAAGGATTGGATGTTAAAATACGTTCTGCATTTGATATTGGCCAAATAGAATTTTCGCCAATGTTAAATTATTCTTTTATGAAAGCACAGGATTATACTTCTGTAGATGAAACATATTATAAAGATCTTATTCCATATGCACCTAAACATAGTGGATCTTTTGTTTTAAGTGCAAAATACAAGACATGGAATTTCAATTATAGTTTTATTTATGTAGGAGAGCGCTGGGATATCAATCAGGATAATATAAAATATAATCGTCTTAATCCATGGTTTACAAATGATTTAGGCATTCATAAAACTTTTAGGTTAAATAATATTTCGTTCAAAACATCTTTTGAATTGAATAATATTATGAATCAGCAATATGATATTGTACTTAATTATCCAATGCCGGGAAGACAATTCAAATTCATACTAAGTGCAAATTTATGAGATACTTATCCCACATATTAAATGGTTTCTTTCTTTTGATAATTGTTTCTGGTTGTCATCAAGATATTTATCAGGTAGAAGAAGAGTTAGATGGCGTGACAACACCTGAAAATACGGCTATACAAGGATTCTATTTATTGAATGAAGGAAATATGGGAACGAATAAAGCAACGATAGATTACATGGATTATACCACAGGAGTTTATCATCGTAATATGTATGCAATGGCAAATCCTACAATGGTAAAAGAATTAGGAGATGTTGGAAATGATATTAAAGTTTATGGAAACAAATTGTATGCAGTAATTAATGTTTCGAATTTCATCGAAGTTATGGATTTAAAAACGGCAAAACATATTACAACAATTCCTCTAGAAAATTGCCGATATATTACATTTAAAAATGGAAAAGCCTATGCAACGTCTTATGCAGGACCAGTTTCAATAGATCCTGCTGCACCTTTAGGTAAGGTAGTTGAAATAGATACAATAAGCTTAAAAATAACACGAGAAGAAGTTGTAGGTTATCAACCAGATGAATTGGAAATTGTTGATAATAATTTATATGTTGCCAATTCAGGAGGATATAGAGTTCCTAATTATGATAAAACGGTTTCCGTTATAGATTTAACAACATTTAAAGAGACAAAAAAAATAGATGTAGCCATTAATCTACATCATATCAAAAAAGATAGTGAAGGAGATTTATATATCACTTCTCGAGGAGATTATTATGATATTCCATCCAATCTTTTTGTCTTAGATTCTAAAACACACAAAATCAAAAAAACATTTAATCTTCCTGTTTCCAACTTTACGATTGTAGACGATCAATTGTATTATTATGCAAATGAGTTTAACTATAATACATTTAAATGGAAAAAATCTTTTGGAATAATAGACACCAAAACTGAAGAAATCATTAATAATAATTTAGTGAACGATCCAAAAATTAATGAAATAAAAACACCATACGGAATTGCTGTAAATCCTATTACAAAAGATTTGTATTTAACAGATGCACGAAATTATGTGTCTATGGGATTTATTTATTGTTTTGACCGAAATGGTGTGTTTAAATGGAAAACGAATGGAGGTAATATTCCTGCACATTTTGCTTTTGTTTATAAATAAAATACACACTTAAAATGAAATATTCTAAACTATTTATTACAGCATTAAGTCTCGCTTTTATACAAAGTTGTAGTAGCGATGATTCGGATAGTAATTTATCAATTGATGACGTGAAATTAAATTCTTCATATTCAACAAATCGACTAAAAATAATTACAATAGAACCTAGTGTTTCAGGATTTGAAAATGCAACATATACTTGGAAAAACGGAAATGAAATAGTTGGTAGTGACAAAACATTTTCTTTTGTTTCTGATGAAGTAGGAACTTATCAATTAACATTAGAAGTAAAAGGTTTATCAACAACAAAAAAATTAGAAACCCAAATTACAGTAAATAAAGAGTCAAAAGCTTATAGTAAATACATTGCTCAAGTATATGATTTTATGCCTGCAGTTGGACAATTTACGAATGATTTACCAGAGTATGTTTCTGGTAATACGCGGCAACAAATGATTGCAAAAGCAGCGAGTAGTATTGTAGGTGCAGAAGGACAATTAATTTCTTTAGGTGGATATGGAGGTTATGTCGTTTTTGGATTTGATCATACGATTATTAATAAGGCAGATAAAAAAGATTTTAAAATCTTGGGTAATGCATTTTGGGGAAATGATGCACAAGAAGAACGAGCTGGTTCGTGTGAACCTGGAATTATTATGGTCGCTTACGATAAAAATAATAATGGAGTTCCAGATGAAGATGAATGGTATGAAATCGCAGGAAGTGAATACACAAACTCAAAAACGATCAAAAATTATTCTATTGTCTACAATAAACCTGATGAGAATAAAACGCCTGTAAAAGGAACACATGGTTGGGATATCGATATTGAATACATAAAATGGACAGATAATCAAGGAAATACAGGATATAAAACCAAAAATTCTTTCCATGATCAATCCTATTACCCTTTGTGGTTTGGAGACAATCAATTAAAGTTTACGGGAACTTTACTGCCAAATAATTTCTATGATCAAAGTGGTGCAGGAACTTATTGGGTGGGTAAATCATATGCTTACGGATATGCAGATAATGCACCAAACAATGATGAAGCTTCCAATATTGACATTGATTGGGCTGTAGATAAAAATGGAAATAAAGTGAAACTACCAGGAATCGATTTTATCAAAGTTTATACAGGAGTCAATCAAGAAGCAGGTTGGTTAGGAGAAGTATCAACTGAAATTATGGGAGCATACGACTTACATTTCTAAACTCTAAGAGAATTATAAAACTAAATATTAACAAATGAGAAAATTTTACTTTCTAATCGTTTTGTTCCTAACTTTTTGCTTAGGACTTAACGCTCAAATTAAGGTACAAGGCGTACCGCGAAATGATATTAAGATTTCTGCACAAAAACAAGCAAAGGCAGGAGATGCAACCTTTACATTTGAGGATGTAAAATATTGGGTTGGAGAAGGGGCTAACAAAGCAGCTCTTGTTGTACAATGGAATGATGATAAAACTCCGGATGCAATGGTGTGGGGATACCGTTTTGATGGAGAGAAATATGGAGTCGATATGATCTTAGAAATTGCTAAGATTGATCCACGTTTTTATGTTCTTGCTTTAGAAGGAACTCAATATGGTACAGCTATTGGTGGATTTGGATTCGATTTAGATGGAAAAGGAACTGTAGGTTTAGTAAAAAATGGGAATACAACTTACCCTTACTATCCAAAGGATGGAAAAGTAACAACATCTGATTATGATTTTGATTTATGGACTAGTGTAGATGCAAACGATCATTGGGCATCAGGATGGACTTCTAAAGGTTATTGGTCATATTGGGTAAAAGAGAAAGAGGGAGATTATGGATATTCTGGTTTAGGGGCAAGTAGCCGAGTTTTAAAAGATGGATCTTGGGATGCATGGTCATTCGCAAAAGATTTTGGAGATTATCCTTTAGCAGATAAATTTGTAGCTGTCGAACCTTATGAAAAGCCTACTTTAGATTTTACAAAAGGATATTTCATTGTAAATGAAGAATGGTTTGGTCATACAAATGGTTCTGTTAATTATTTTGCACCAGATGGTACAGTTTCTTATCGTGTTTACAGTGAAGTAAACAATAATGAAGCTTTTGGAGCAACAACCCAATATGGAACAATTTACGGTGATAAATTTTATTTTGTATCTAAACAAGAGAAAGATGGAGGAGATGTAAACTATACTCCTGGAGGAAGGTTAGTTGTAGCGGATGCAAAAACAATGAAAAAAATCGCTGGATTCGATAATATTGGAGGAGGAGATGGACGTTCATTTGTAGGTGTTGATCCTAAAACTGGTTATATCGGAGCTGCAAATGGAATCTTCTTATTCGATATCGAAAACTTAAAAGTTGGAGAAATGGTTGAAGGAACTGGCGGAGGAAGTACTTATACAGGACAAATAGGAAATATGATCCGATCTTCTAAATATGTTTTTGCTGTAAAGCAAAGCAAAGGAATTTTAGTTATTGATCCTAAAACACATACCGTAAAAACAGCTTTTGAAGGCGCTTACACTTCTGTAATTCAAACGAAAGATGGAAACATTTGGGGAGCTTTGGGAAATAAAATGATCAAAATAGATCCATTTACTTTAGAAACAACAGAAATTGCTATTCCAACGAAAACAATTCCGAATACTTGGGGAGCATGGAATGCAGGAAGTTTCTGCGCTTCTACTAAAGAGAATGCTATTTATTTCTTTCCGGGGTCTGGATGGTCATCAAGTCCAACAATTGTAAAATATGATGTAGATAAAGGTCAGTTTAATGAAAGTTTTGCAACAATTCCAGGACAAGATAATCAGTACAAACAAATTCCTTATGGAGCAGGATTACGTATAGATCCAATAACAGATAATTTAATTGTTACAACAACAGAAAGTGGATATTCATCACATTATCAAAAAAATTGGGTTCATGAGATTGACAATCAAGGTAATTTAGTAAGAACAATTCAGTTACAAGATTATTATTGGTTCTCTGCTTTGCCCGTTTTTCCAGATGCAAATGATCCAGAAATTGAAGGTTTAGAGACAACTTATCATATCAATACGGCAACAACAATTGATTTGAAAGACAAAGTTTCTGATAAAGATAATCTAGCCGCTGCTATTGTGAAAGATTTAGAAATTATTGAAAACAATGATATTGCTGAAATTTCGATTAATGGAAAAGAGGAATTGGTGATTAATCCATTAAAAAATGGAACAGCTAAAATTAAACTTTCATTTAATTCAAACGGGAAAGTTGTCGAGCAAAATATCACAATTTCAACAGCTGTTTTAGGAACAAATGATTTATCTAAATCTGCAGTAAATATATATCCAAATCCTGTTGAAAATATTCTGTATATAGAAGTAAAAGATGCCGATAAAGCAGAAATTTACAATATCACAGGAGCGAAAATTACAGAGAAAACGCTACAAAAAGGAAAAAATCAAATAGATGTTTCTTCTTTACAAAAAGGTGTTTACATCATAAAAGTTAACAATTCTACTTTCAAAGTCATTAAAAAGTAGTGTGTGTTATTTATTTGTGAAAAAAGGTTGAGCATAGCTCAACCTTTTATTTTTAATAATAACTAATCGTACGTTTTACAACATATTTTAACTCTTCATTTGTGGAAATAGAAGCTTTGATCCAATTATTTTTCGAATCATATTCATACGAAACATGATAAGAAGTTAAAATTGTTTGTCCGCTTCTAAAGGATTGCTTTTTGAAGTTGACAATTTCATTTTTAGAGTCAAAATCCGCTTGATAAGCTAACGTTTTATGGACATCAAAAGATTGTAACTTCGAAATATTTCCATTTTCAAAAAACATTATTTTGCTCGAATTTCCTGCAATTTCTTCTTGAAATACAGGGATCTCTTTATTATAAATATAGTACGATTTTCGACCCTTTTTTCCATCAAAAGAAGTCATTTCATCCAAAACCAATAATCCGTTTTTATTGTAAGTCAAATTATTTTCAGAAATCGTAGCACCTTCTACTTTTGTAGTGATTTTATCTAATTTATTCGAATAATTGAAAATGGTTTCATAGCTCGATTTTGACGATTTTCCTTCGATTTTTTCTGTCAAGTTTATTAACCGATTTTTGTTGTCATAAACAAAGGTTTTGTCTGAAGCAATTCGTTTTGGATCTTCACCATTGTTAATAACTGTATTCGTCTGTTTATCAATGAAATTAGCGTTATTGTAGTCGTAATTAACATAGTTATAAACAGCTAATTTCCCTTGATAATCCAAATAATTTGTTCGTTTAGTTAACAATCCTTTTTGATTAAATTCTAACGAAACTTGGTTGTAAAATTCATTTTCCAAAAAAGGTAAAGTTGCCGTATTTCCTTTAGCATCTGTTGCTGTTGAAACAATTTTTTCAATTTTCCCCTTCAGGTTAAAATCAGCTAAAGTTGTTTTTATTTCATAATCATTTGTCGAAATTTTTTGTGCAAAACAATAACTCGACATCAAAATGATGCTTAAGGGAATTATATATTTATTCATGGATTAGCCAATCAATTATTTTTTAATTCGTACCAAAAACAATCCAAGTCCCACATATCAAGATGAAAAGTTTCTGTGACTTCGAAACCTACTTTTTCTAAAACATTTCTTGACGCCTTGTTGTCAAGATGAGTGATGGCATTTAGTTTAATATCAGACATATTTTTGTGATAAAACTCCATACAGGCTTTTGCGGCTTCGGTTGCGTACCCTTTTCCCCAAGTTTCTTTTCGGTAACGATAACCAAAATCAAGAAAGTCAAACTGATTATTCATCGCTTCTTTTTCGGTCATGTATTTAAAACCTGTCCAACCAATCATTTTTCCTGATTCTTTTTCAACAACAGCAAGTCTTCCATGACCAAGTTCCTTATACTGGACCTGTAGCGCTTCAATGATCTCTTTTGTCTCTTCGATTGTATTGATAGGCTGACCTCTTAAAAATGTATGAACTTCTGGCTGAGAATCCATTTCGAAGAAATCGTCTACATCATCAATTGTGATTGGTCTAATAATTAGTCGTTCAGTTTCTAATGTTGGTAAATATTTCATTTCTTGTTATGTTTTGGAATAAAGGTAACTAAATTTAATAAAAAAACGCCGGGTAAAGCCCGGCGTTTCTATGTCTATTTGATCTCAGGTTTTTATCCTACGATATTGATAATTTTTCCGGGAACAATAATAATATTTTTCGGTGTACGATCACCCAATTGTTTAATTGTACGTTCATCTTTCATGACAATTTCTTGAATTTCATCTTTTGATAATGATAAGGGTAATTCTAATAAGAATTTCATTTTACCGTTGAATGAAACAGGATATTCTTTTGTATCTGCAACCAGCCATTTTTCTTCAAAAACAGGGAATTCGGCATGTGCAACAGAAGTTGTATGTCCTAATTTTTCCCATAACTCCTCAGCAATGTGAGGTGCATAAGGAGAAATGATAATGGCCAAAGGTTCTAAAATTGCACGTTTAGTTGTTTTTAATTTTCCTAATTCATTTGCCGCAATCATAAAAGTAGAAACCGACGTATTAAAAGAGAAATTGTTGACATCTTCGTCTACCTTTTTAATCGTTTGGTGCAACACTTTCATTTCTTCTTTGGTTGGCTCTTCATCAGAAATAGCAAAAGTTTCTTCAGCTCCAGAATGGTATAGTCTCCAGAATTTTTTCAGGAATGAATATACACCGGATAAACCTTGAGTATTCCATGGTTTTGATTGTTCAACCGGACCTAAAAACATTTCGTATAAACGAAGTGAATCTGCTCCGTATTGGTTGCAAATATCATCAGGATTCAACACATTGAATTTTGATTTTGACATCTTTTCAACCTCTCGTCCTGTGATGTATTTACCTTCTTCTAAGACAAATTCAGCTGTTGCATAATCTTCACGCCACGCTTTAAATTTATCTGTATCCAATTCGTCACCTCCGTCTTTCAACATATTTACATCGACGTGAATTGGAGTTGTTTCGTGTTGATCCTTTAATCCTTTAGAAACAAATGTATTTGTTCCGTTTATGCGATAAGCAAATGCACTCATTCCCAAAATCATTCCTTGGTTAATCAGTTTTTTTGCGTATTCGTCTGTTGGAACTAATCCTTTGTCAAACAAGAATTTTTGCCAAAAACGAGAATATAATAAGTGACCGGTAGCATGCTCAGATCCGCCCATGTATAAATCTACATTTTGCCAATAATCAACCGCTTCTTTTGATGCAAATTCATTGTCATTTTTTGCATCCATGTAACGTAACCAATACCAAGAAGAACCAGCCCAACCCGGCATGGTATTCAACTCAATCGGAAAAATTGTCTCATGATTGATCAAGCTGTTGTCTACAACTTGGTTGGTTGTAGTATCAAAAGCCCATTTTGTTGCGCGTCCCAGTGGTGGTTCACCTTCAGCAGTTGGTAAATATTCGTCTACTTCAGGTAGAATAATCGGTAAAGCTTCAGCTGGGATTGTATATGGCATTTCGTCTTTAAAGTAGACCGGAACAGGTTCTCCCCAATAACGTTGACGAGAGAAAACAGCTTCTCTTAAACGGAAGTTTGTTTTTCCTTTTCCAATTCCTTTTTCTTCTAAAATTTCGATTGCTTTAGCGAGAGCTTGATTATAATCTAATCCGTTCAGGAAATCAGAATCTTGTAATTCGAATCCCTCTTTTTCTGTGTAAGCTGCTTCAGAAATATCTTTTCCTTTGAAGATATTAACAATCGGTAAATTGAAATGTGTTGCAAAAGCAAAATCACGCTCATCACCTGAAGGCACAGCCATTACAGCACCTGTTCCATAAGAAGCTAAGACATAATCTCCAATCCAGATTGGAAGTTGTTTTCCTGTAAAAGGATGAATGGCATAAGCTCCCGTAAATTCGCCTGTAATATTTTTAGCATCTGCTAAGCGATCACGCTCCGAACGCTTTGAAGTATAATCGACATAAGCTTCAACTTTATCTTTAAATTCTGCAGTTGTAATCTGAGAAACCAATGGGTGTTCTGGTGCTAGTGTTACGTAAGAAACACCAAAAATAGTATCAGGACGGGTTGTGAAAACTTCTATAGTCGCTTCATCGAAATTCGAAATTTGAAATTCGACACTAGCTCCGGTCGATTTCCCAATCCAGTTACGTTGAGATTCTTTGATAGGATCCGGCCAATCAATGTTATCCAATCCGGAAATTAAACGATCAGCATAAGCAGTGATACGCATCATCCATTGTGTCATTTTTTTTCGCACAACAGGAAAACCTCCTCGCTCAGATAATCCGTTAATCACTTCATCATTCGCTAATACAGTTCCTAAATCAGGACACCAGTTAACCTCAGCTTCTGCTAAGAATGTCAGGCGATATTTTAATAAAATAGCTTGTTGTTCTTTTTCAGAATATGTATTCCATTCAGCTGCCGTAAAAATGATGATATCTTCGTCTGTTACTGCATTTACATTTGCATTTCCTTCTGCTTTGAATGTTTCAATTAACTTGGAAATCGATTCCGCTTTATCGGTATCTTTATCGTAATATGAATCAAATAATTGATTGAAAATCCATTGTGTCCATTTATAATATTCAGGTTCAGAAGTGCGGATTTCACGATCCCAATCGTATCCCAAACCAATTTTTTTCATTTGGTTTTCGTAGCCGGCAATGACATTTCCTTGTTTATCTACACCACCTTCAATGTTCATTGTTGTTGTAATAGCGGGATGCTGACCTGTTTGAATAGCATATTGTTCCGCTGGTAATCCAAACGAATCGTATCCCATAGGATGTAAAACGTTGAAACCCTTTAATTTTTTGTATCGAGAATAAATATCAGATGCGATGTATCCTAGCGGATGACCAACGTGCAAGCCGGCACCAGAAGGATAAGGAAACATATCTAATACATAAAACTTAGGTTTTTCTGATTGATTATCAGCTTTGAACGTCTTGTCTTCAATCCAAAATTTTTGCCATTTTGGTTCGATTTCATTCGGATTATATTGCATTATCGGAAGTTATATTAAAATTAAATTAGTGCAAATTTACATTTTTTATGTATCTTTTAAGGTAGAATAGCGATATTTGTACGTTAATAATCAACACCTAAACCAAACGATGAAAAAAGAATTGATATTTTACTATATCGGTGTCCTTGTTTTTTTTACTGTCCTAATTTTTTCTGTTAGACATATTGTGAATACGACACGTATTTTTGTAAGTTATGAAGATGGTTTTAATCCCATTCATATCAAATGGAATTTTGACCCAAAAGATTCTACTTTGCGTGTTAAAGATCCCATGTATTTGAAAAATGAGTATTATTTAATCGATTATAAAGACAGGTCTTTTTTAAAAAAAGACACGGTCTTGTATGCTGAATTATATGATGATTCGTTAACAAATAAAGGAAATATACTGAATATACAACCGCCATATTTTTTGTGGAAAGAAGCTAAAAATGATACGTTAAAAGTTTTTAAACACAGTATCACGTTAAAGTTCACAAAGAAAAAAGAAATCTATTAAGCTTTTTGCAAGTAGAAAGAAAAAGTAGAACCCTTTCCGATTTTACTTGTCACGTATATTTTTTGATTATGAGCTTCTAGAATATGTTTTACGATTGCCAGACCTAATCCAGATCCTCCATTATTACGATTTCTGGATTTGTCAATGCGATAGAAACGTTCAAATATCCGATCAATATCTTCCTGTTTTATTCCAACTCCCTGGTCTTTAATAGAAACTTGAATTTTATCATCATATTCCTCAAAATCAATAGAAATTTCAGTATTCGAGTTCGAATAATTAATGGCATTTACAATTAAGTTGATCAAGACTTGTTGAATTTTCTGAATATCTCCAACGACTTTTATAGGTTGATGAATTGGATAATTCAATGAAATTTTAATGTTATTTTTCTCTGCTTTTATTTCTAATAAGTCTATGACATCTTGAACAAGTGCAGTTAAATTGAATACAGAAAATTCAATATTAATTCGTCCTCGTTCCAATTCAGCAATCATGTCTAAATCTTTCACTAAATAAATTAAGCGATCAACCGATTTATTGATTCGATTCAAATATTTATCACGAATAGACTCATCCTCAACACCACCTTCTATTAAAGTTAATAGGTATCCCTGAACAGAAAAAAGAGGTGTTTTTAATTCGTGTGAAATATTTCCCAAGAAATCTCTTCGGTAATTTTCGCGTTCATGAAGCACATCAATTTCTTTGGATTGATCTTCTGTTATGGTTGATATTTTTTGAGAAAGTTCTTCAAAATCAATATGACTTGATTGAAATTGAGGAATGTTTTTAGAAATTTCAGTAAAATCTTTTCTGCGTTGGTTTTTTAAAGAAAACCAATAAAATATAAATAATCCAGTAAACAAAAGGATCATTAAACTGGTAAAAAATAATTTTTCTTGGAAAATAAAATGAACATTTCCAAACCATAAAAAAGAGAACAAAACAACTCCTAAAGCCAAAAATAATGTACTGAGAAAGGCATATAGAAAGATGTTTTGAACTTTGAAAGTTGAAGCCATTACGAGCTTTTAATCATTTATTTTGTATCCGATTCCTTTGATTGTTGAGAAACGATCGTTTCCGAATTTTTCGCGCAATTTTCGCATATGCACATCAATCGTACGACCACCAACTACGACTTCATTTCCCCAAACTTTCTCCAAAATTTCTTCACGCTTGAAAACACGTTCCGGATTTGAAGCTAATAAAGCGATTAATTCGAATTCTTTTCTTGGCAATAAGAAGTCTTCACCCTGGTAATTCACTTTATATGTTTCGCGGTTAATTTCGAAATTGTTCAATTTGATGTATTGGTCTTTTGGCGCTTCATTGGGTTGTTTTAATTTTAATAAAGCGTTTAGTTTGCTAATTAAAACTTTTGGTTTGATTGGTTTTAGAATATAATCATTTGCTCCTGCGTCATATCCTGCTAATTGCGAAAAGTCTTCCACACGGGCAGATAGAAAAACAACTAATGTATCTTGAAAAGAATCTAGTTTTCTTAATTCGGTACACATTTCCATTCCATCCATTTGGGGCATCATCACATCTAGTAGAATTAAATCCGGACGAAAAATTTTGGCTTGTTTAAGGCCTTCAATTCCATTTTGAGCAGTTTCTACTTCAAACCCTTCTTTTTTTAAGTTGTAACCAATAAATTCTAAGATATCTGGTTCGTCGTCAACTAATAAAATTTTAATGTTCTTCATAATTGTTTGTAATAACTAAAAAAAATTAGTCGATGTAAAATTAAGCTTAAATTTTACGGGAAAGTACCCAAAAACATTTCTTAACATTCATTTAAAATTACGATAATTTCATAACAATTACCTAACAAAAGCTTTACAATTTCTAAAAATGTTTTTCATTGGATTGCAACAACTTTGCAATCAAACAAACACGAATTATCAATAGCAATGAAACGCAATTTAACTTTACTTTTATTATTAGGTTCTGCAGCATTATTTGCGCAAACTAATATTAAATTAGAAGGAACACTATTTGATCAAAAAACAAATCAACCACTTTCAGAAAAAACGTTTGTCGTTGAAGGATTAAATATTCAAGCAAAAACAAACGAAAAAGGGTACTATGAAATTTCTATTCCGGATGATGTTTATCAAATCGATGTAAAAGTTGACGGTTATCAAACCATTACTAAAACTTTGACAGAGGAGACAAATCTTAACATGTATTTGCAACCGGAGGATTTTAAAGATGGAAAAATTGATTTGTCGACAGCTGTAGTGACTGGAGTAAGAAGTAAATCGGCTGAGTCTAACTTGTTGAATATGCAGAAGAAATCTACAGAAATTGTAGAACGAATAGGAGCTGCACAATTAATAAAACAAGGAGTAAGTGACGTTGCTACGGCTGTAACTAAAGCGTCTGGAACAATAAAGCAAGAAGGAACAGGAATTATTTTTGTTCGTGGATTAGGAGACCGTTTTAATTCAACAACATTAAATGGTTTTTCAATTCCATCCGATGATCCTGAAAATAAAAATATTGATTTAGGAATTTTCAAAACCAATATGGTAGATTATATTTCTCTTGAAAAATCTTTTTATCCTCGTATGGTCGGAGATTTTGCGGGTGCAAATATTGATATTGTTTCGAAAGAATATACAGGAAAACCTTATGTAAGAGTAGGGTTAAGTTCGTCTGTGAATTTACAAACGATAAACAATAATAATTTTAAATTACAAGATGGACCTAACTTTTGGGGATTTAAAAGTGTTGACTTACCAACAAAGTTAAATCCTGTAAAACAATATGCGTTTGATACTAGTTGGGATTACAAAAGAGGAAAAAACCCTTTCAATACTGGTTTTGATATTGAAGCAGGAGGAAATATAAACATTGGTTCTCAAGGTAAATTATCTATTTATGGATATGTAGGGTTTGATAATGATTATATTTATAGAGAAGGTCAAGAAAATGTTGTTTCAGCTGCAGGAACTTATATGAAACAATTAGATGTAGAACGTTCTACCTATTCTACAAGTACGAATGGATTATTAAACTTAATTTATCGTATCAATCCAAATCATAAATTGATGTTTACTTCAAACGTAATCCACTCTTCAGATCAGGATTTTCGGATTTTTAGAGGTTACATGATGGATACTGCAGAAAATGGAAAAGGGCTGGTTCAACGTGCAGATAACAAGATAACAACAGTTTATGCCAATCAATTATTTGGAGAACATAAATTTGAAAATAATTGGATTTTTAATTTGGGAGGAGCGATTAATTATATAGAAAGTGATCGTCCAAATCGTATGCAAAATACAATGTTCTTCAATGATAATGTAGGAGCGTATACTTTAACTATTAATTCGCCGGGAGATAATCATAGGTATTTCGATGAGTTGATGGGATTTGATTATCAAGGAAAAATGGATGTCTCAAAAAAATGGGATCGATTAAAATTAACAGCAGGAGCTTATGGAATTTATAAGTACAGATCTTTTAAAGCTACTCAAATAAATTTAAGAGCAAGAAATGGAGCTCAAATTGTTGATCCAAACAATTTGGATGGATTTTTTAATGCAACTAACTTCAACAACGGTTTATTTGAATTATCTACTTTTCGTGGTTTAGGAACGTCTAACCTGTCTAATCTTCTTGATCCTTTAAGTTATGAAACTGAACAGAAAATCTACTCTGGTTATGTAAATGCTGAATACGAATTGAGTGATAAGTTTTTGATCCAATTAGGTCTTCGTAATGACAACATCAATTTAATGGTAGATTGGAATACAAATATTGGTGAAATGGTTGGAAAAGTAGATAAAAATTACAATAAAATTTTACCAAGTCTTAACATAAAGTATAGTTTAACGGATAATCAAAATTTACGTTTTTCTGCTTCTAAAACATATACTTTACCATTAGAAAAAGAAATGGCGCCATTTGCTTACGATAATGTAACAAGTACAACTTATGGACAACCAAAAATATATCCGACAGACAATTATAATGCTGAGCTAAAATGGGAAATTTTTCCAACTCGAGAAGAAGTTTTTTCTGTAACAGCATTTGGTAAATATATTGAAAACCCGATTTCTAGAGTTAATGTAGCTTCTGCTTCTGCAAATGACTTAACATATGTGAATACAGGGGATTATGGATACGTTTACGGTGCTGAAATAGAATTCAGAAAAAATCTATTCAATTTCTCTAATGATTCTAAACTTTATACAATTGTTAATGCGGCAGTTTTAGACTCTAAACAACAATTGGATTTTGACAAAGTAAGAAGAGAAACAGGTATTGCTACTGCATTTACAAAGAAGGAAGAACAAATGATGGGTGCAGCACGTTTTTCCGGAAATGTAAGTCTTGGGTATTCAGCAAATCTTGGAGGACAGAAGAAAATTGATGCCATGTTGGTATACGGCTACGTAGGAAAAAATGTATTCGCTATGGGTACACAAGAAAGAGGGTCTCAGATTCAAAAAGCTGTTAATCTGTTGGATTTAAATGTCAGATTTAATTTGAGCGATAAAACTTCAATTAATCTTTATGGGAAGAATTTGTTAAATCCGAATTATACAATTCAACAAGAAAACAAAGGAGTTAATTACATCCTAGAAGAATACAATAGAGGAATTCAAATAGGATTAGGTTTCTCACACACTTTATAAAACAAAACAAAACAAAAACATAGAACATGAAAAAAACAATTTTTAGAGCAATATTTTGCGCAACTTTATTATCGTCTACAGCATTTGTAACATCTTGTAGTAAAGATGACGATTCTACAGATGTTGTAAACAACGAATTAACGGCTGACAATTTTAGAGGGACAGTAAAATCTGGACAAAATTTGACATTAGATGCATCTAAAACATATTATCTAACAGGAATTGTAACAGTAGAAAATGGAGCAACTTTAACAATTCCGGCAGGAACAAAATTTACTGCTACAGGAGGAACTTCTGCATACATTATCGTAGATAGAGGAGGGAAAATATTTGCAAATGGAACAGCTTCTAGCCCGGTGGTTTTCCAAGGAATTAATCATACTCCAGGAGAATGGGGAGGATTAGTGATCTTAGGAAAAGCGACATCTAATCGTAGTGCTTCTGGAGAGTCTACATCAGAATTAGGAGACAAAATTTACGGTGGTAAAGAAAGTGGGGATAACTCAGGATCTTTAACGTATGTAATTATCAAAGATTCAGGAGCGAAATTCTCTGATACAAAAGAGTTTAATGGTTTATCATTGTTTGGTGTAGGTAACGGAACTAAAATCGATAATATTTATATCGAAAACGGAGCAGATGATGGAATTGAATTCTTTGGAGGAACAGTTAATGCTTCTAATATTATTGTGAATGGAGTTGGAGACGATTCTTTTGACTGGACAGAAGGATGGTCAGGAACAGGAACTAATTTTTACGCGAAAAGAAGACCATCTGCAATTAATGGAGAGATGGGAAATAGAGGAATAGAAGCGGATAATCAAGATACTAATCCTGATGCTACTCCAATATCTAATCCAACTCTTAAAAATGTTACTGTTGTAGGAAGTAAAGAGGGATCTGAGTCTCAAGGAGCAAAATTAAGAGCTGGTACAAATGGAAACATTGACAACTTAGTAATTGCAAACTTCACAACAGGATTGGATATAGAGACAGATCGTTCTGTTAACTGGTTTAATCAAGGAGGAAAATTGACAAATGTTCGTTTTATCAATGTAGATACAAAAAGCAAAGGGACGAATAGTAAAAAAGAAGCTGTTGATGTATCAAAAGCTTTCACAGAAAATGAAAATGCTACAGGAGCTGGTAATGGAGCTAATATCCCAACATGGGCAGCTTGGACAGGATTAAAATAATTCTCCATAATGATAAAACTTTTCTTATAAAAAAGTTCTTCGTGTTTGTAAATCGCTTTTTTGGGTTCTCCAAAGAAGCGATTTTCGTTTCCAATAACTATTTTATTTTAAACCATTAAAAATAGTTATTTAGAAAAATTCCACGTAAGATAAAGTATTTGTACATTTGTACCATTAAGAATTGAAACAATGGCATTAACAGAAGAACAATTAGATTCGATTGGAGAAAAACTGGTTGAAAAATTCAAAACCGTTTTTGATCCGGAGATTCCGGTTGATATATATGAATTGGGATTGGTATACGATGCTGAGGTAAATGCAGATGGTGAGGTAAAAGTTACCATGACCCTTACTTCTCCAAACTGTCCTGTTGCGGAAAGTTTACCTGTAGAGGTAGAACAACGTGTCGAAGAGATAGAATATGTAACCAAATGTTATGTAGAAATTACGTTCGATCCACCTTGGGATAGGGATATGATGAGTGAAGAAGCGAAATTTGAATTAGGAATGTTATAAGTTAACATTCCTAATTTTTTTGTATCTTAATCCAACAAATTCAAAAACACTAAAACTTATGGGATATTTAGGTATCATACTGTTTTTTGGAATAATTATTTTGTTCTTATTTATTTTTACGGTCAAACAACAAACAGCTATTGTGATTGAGCGTTTCGGAAAGTTTCATAGTATTCGCAACCCTGGGTTACAGTTCAAAATTCCAATTGTAGATAGAATTTCAGGAAAAGTATCATTAAAAATTCAACAATTGGATGTTGTGGTGGAAACGAAAACAAAAGACGATGTATTTGTTCGGTTGAAAATATCTGTTCAATATCAAGTTATAAAAACGCAAGTTTACGATGCGTTCTACAAATTAGATAACCCTTATACTCAGATTACGTCGTTCGTTTTTGATGTTGTCCGCGCTGAGGTGCCAAAACTTCGTTTGGATGATGTCTTCGAGAAGAAAGATGATATTGCAATTGCCGTAAAAAGTGAATTGCAAGAAGCGATGAATTCGTATGGTTACGAAATTATTAAAACGTTGGTAACGGATATTGATCCTGATGAACAAGTGAAACATGCGATGAACCGTATTAATGCAGCTGAACGTGAAAAACTAGCTGCTCAATACGAAGGAGATGCAGCACGTATTTTGATTGTCGAAAAAGCCAGAGCCGAAGCAGAATCGAAACGTTTGCAGGGGCAGGGTATTGCAGATCAACGACGCGAAATTGCAAAAGGATTATTAGAATCTGTCGATGTTTTAAATGGTGCAGGAATTACTTCTCAGGAAGCTTCTGCTTTGATTGTTGTTACGCAGCATTATGATACATTACAAGCGATTGGAGAGAAATCCGGAAGTAAGCTGGTCTTGTTGCCTAACTCGCCAACAGCAGCTTCAGAAATGCTAAATACCATGGTGACTTCTTTCACGGCTGCACATGAGCTGAATGAGCATCAAATCAAGAAAGAAGAGGTTCCGACACAACGAGGAAATAAACCAAACCTAGGTGATTCGTTTACTTTTCCACAAAACCCTTAAAATAATTTATCACATAAAAGCCACTTCGTAAGAAGTGGCTTTCTAATATCTCAATACTTATTCTAAAATTGAAGTTTATCCAACTTGAACACCGTTAGGAGTCTCTTCTTCCGGATTTACAAAGGTTAATTTACCATCTGCTTTATCTGCAAATAATAACATTCCGTTCGATTCGATTCCGCGAATTTTACGAGGCGCTAAATTTGCTAAAACCATGGCTTGTTTTCCTACTATTTCCTCTAATGTAAAATGCTCAGCGATTCCAGAAACTATTGTACGAACGTCCATTCCTGTATCTACTTTAAGTTCGAATAATTTGTCTGCTTTTTCAACTTTTTTCGCTTCTAAAATAGTCCCGATACGGATGTCCATTTTTTGAAAATCATCAAAAGAAATCAATTCTTTTTGAGGTGCTGCATTTGGATTTGTCATATTATTTTTGACTTTACTTTCGTTTAATTTATTGATTTGTGCTTCGATTGCTTCATCCTCAATTTTTGCAAAAATTAATTCAGATTGACCCAATTGATGTCCTGTTGGTATAAAGTCATCTGTCGACTCTAAATCGTCCCAACTCATTTTTTCTAAGTTCATCATGGTTAACATTTTTTCCGAAGCAAATGGAATAAATGGCTCTCCTAATTGAGCTAATGAAGCTGCAATCTGAGTAGCCGTGTACATAATTCCTTTTACAGCTTCCGGATCATCCGCTTTTTTCCAAGGTTCTTGAGCTTGTAAAAACTGATTTCCAAGGCGGGCTAAGTTCATGTATTCTGTTAAAGCAGCACGGAATTCATATTTTTCGATATGAGCAGAAATGCGTTTTGCAAAATATTTTATTTCCGTTAATTCTTCAAACTCAATTGTTTTTTCAGGGACAATTCCTTCGTAATATTTATGCGATAAAACCATTACACGGTTGATAAAGTTTCCTAAAATACCAACTAATTCAGAGTTGTTTTTGGTTTGAAAATCTTTCCAAGTAAAGTTATTGTCTTTATTTTCGGGCATATTAGCCGTCAAAACATAACGCAAAGTATCCTGTTGTCCCGGGAAATCTTCTAAATATTCATGCGCCCAAACCGCCCAGTTACGAGAAGTTGAAATTTTATCATCTTCTAAATTAAGGAATTCGTTTGCAGGGACATTATCAGGCATAATGTACTCTCCATGCGCTTTCATCATGGTAGGGAAAATAATACAATGGAAAACAATGTTATCTTTTCCGATGAAATGAACCAATTTTGTTTCCTCATTTTGCCAATAATCTTTCCAGTTTTTACCATTTTTCTCTGCCCATTCTTGGGTGAAAGAAATGTAACCGATTGGCGCATCAAACCAAACATACATGACTTTTCCTTCTGCACCTTCTACAGGAACTGGAATACCCCAGTTTAAATCACGTGTCATGGCGCGTGGTTTTAACCCATCATCTAACCAAGACTTAACTTGGCCGTAAACACTCGATTTCCAATCATTTTTATGACCTTCTAAAATCCATTTTGATAAGAAGTCCTGGTATTGGTCCAAAGGCAAATACCAGTTTTTTGTTTCTTTTTTAATTGGTGTATTCCCGGATAAAGCAGAACGAGGGTTGATTAACTCTTCCGGACTTAGGGTTGACCCACATTTCTCACATTGATCTCCGTACGCATCAGGATTTCCACATTTTGGGCATTCTCCTCTAATGTAGCGGTCTGCTAAGAACTCGTGAGCATCTTCGTCGTAGAATTGTTCGGTAACGTCCTCTGTAAATTTATTGTTGTCGTATAAGGTTTTGAAAAAATCTTGCGCAACTTCTCGATGCTTAGCTGAGGTTGTACGAGAATAAATATCGAATGTTACGCCAAAATTATTCAGTGTATTCTTGATATTTTCGTGGTAACGATCAACAATATCCTGTGGTGTTACACCTTCTTTTTTCGCACGAATTGTAATCGGAATTCCGTGTTCATCAGAACCTCCTATAAAGGCAACATCTTGCCCTTTTCTTCTTAGAAAACGCGCGTAAATATCAGACGGAACATAAACACCCGCCATATGACCAATGTGTAATGGCCCGTTAGCGTATGGTAATGCCGCTGTAATCGTATATCTTTTTGGATGACTCATTTGCTTATAATCTATAAGCGACAAAGATACGATATGTTCTACAATTTATGTTTTTCCTCTTTCTAAAAAATGATTATAAAATTCTGTTATAATTTGGAAGTAGAACTATCATAAAATACTATTAAATTAATTTAGAACAAATTAAAATAATAAAATACATTTGCTGAAATTTTTAGCAATGAAAAAGGTAACATTTTTACTTTCACTATTATACGCATCAATTAGCTTTGCGCAAGAAAAAGATTCTATTCAGACAAATACTTTAGGAGAAGTAATTATCAACACTTTTATAAAAAAAGATACAGAGACGTCTAACAAGATGCCTTTAAAGTTTATAGAGAATCCTCAAGTTTTTTCTAGTATTGATAAATCTGTTTTAGAGCACCAAGTTATTTTTACAGTTGATGATGCTTATAGAAATATAACAGGTTTACAAAAAATGTGGAATTCTACAGGTAGATCTGGGGATGGAGGAGCTTTTGTTACTTTAAGAGGTTTTGTTTCTAACAATTCTTTACGTAATGGTTTAGTAGCTCCAGTTTCAACAACTATTGATGGAGTAAATCTAGAACGTTTGGAGATTTTAAAAGGGCCCTCTGCAACAATGTTTGGGAGTAATGTGACTTCTTATGGAGGAGTTGTCAATCGAATCACCAAAAGACCACATGAAAATTTTGATGGTGCTGTTACTATTGCTGGAGGAAGTTATAACTTTTATCGAGCTTCAGCAGATATTAATGCTCCTGTAACAAATGATAATAAATTATTATTCAGAATAAATACAGCTTACACAAATACAGGAACTTTTCAAAAGAGAGATGTGGGTAATGAATATTTAGCATTTACGCCATCTTTACGTTATAAACCTAATGATCGTTTGGAGATCAATGTAGATTTTGAGATGTATGAGAATAAAGCAATGGCAGAGCAGATGTTCTTTTATCTTACAGGAGTCCCGGAACTTGGTATTAATAATA
Organism: Empedobacter brevis NBRC 14943 = ATCC 43319; assembly: GCF_000382425.1. GTDB lineage: Bacteria > Bacteroidota > Bacteroidia > Flavobacteriales > Weeksellaceae > Empedobacter > Empedobacter brevis. Next base: position 66,539 of record NZ_KB908305.1, on the reverse strand, counting down.
TGAACGATGTTGAGCGAGTACTTGGTTTAGATTATAAACAATCCTATGTTGGGGATGGTTTGAAAGCAAAATCTAGAGTTAGGAATTTATTTGGACAAATAAATTATGGGATTAATAATCATATAAAATCTTCTACTAATATCAGTAATGCATATTCTCAATCAAATGGTTTTAGCCCTTATTTTTATGTAGCTCCTAAAAGTAAGTTTACAGAAGTTGCTACAGACACAGAATTAGGAATTATGAGAGCAGATCAATCAACAAGAGACAGTAAAAAGAAATATTTTCAGGTTCAACAAAATTTCAATTTTGATTATAGTTTTGGAAAAATGAGAAATAGAACAGTTGTGGGTTTTGATTATATGAATACGAAAGATCAACAAATGTTCTTGTCTACAGACTACGATTGGGTTTCTTTCAGTGGAGGAGACTACTCTACAATGAATAATCAGACATTACAAGATAAGTATAATAATTCTACAGGTATAGGGAGATATCCAATTTCTGGAGAATTAAATACCTATAGTGCTTATATTTCGAATGTTTTTACACCAATAGAGGGCTTGAATATATTAGCTTCTGTTCGATACGAAAGTAATGATTCGAAAGCGGGGGTATTATATAGTAATGAAACAAAAGCGTACAATCAATCAGCTTGGTCTCCGAAATTTGGAGCTGTTTATGAAATCATTCCGAGTAAATTTTCGATTTTTGGTAATTACCAAAACAGTTTCAAAAGCAACGGATATTATACAATAGATAAAGATGGGAGTATTGCGCTTTCTGATCCTGAGAGAGCGAATCAGTTCGAGGGAGGATTGAAAATGAATATTTTTAATCAAAAAATAAATGCGACATTAAGCTACTATAATATTAATGTTAAAAACTCTTTGCTTTATACAGGCGAATACACAGAAGCTTTTCAATCTGTACAATCTCAATCTGGTAAAGTTAGAAGTGAAGGTGTAGAGTTAGAGGTAAATGCTTATTTAGTAAAAGGCTTTTCTATAATAGGAGGATTAGCTTTCAATAATGCAAAAATTACAGAAAATCCAGTTGATGAATCTTTAACCGGAACAAGGCCAACAACTGCTGGGTCTGAATGGTTAGCTAATTTCAATGCGAGTTATCAATTTTTAGATGGAACTTTAAAAGGTTTTGGTTTTGGAATAGGAGGAAATTATGCAAGCAAAAATCAAATAAATAGTACTTTTTTCTTACCAGAATATTTCATCTTGAATGCGAATGCTTTCTACGATGCTCAAAAATTTAGAATAGGTGTAAAAGTTGATAACTTAACAAACGAACATTATTGGATTGGTTATACAACTGCAAATCCGCAACAATTGATGAATGTTTCGGGTAGTTTCACATTTAAATTCTAATAAGGATGATCTTAAAGAAAAAATCCCGAAAAAAACCATCTTTTATAAAAAAGTGGGCAGCCAAATTACATCTCTGGTTTGGCTTGTTCATCGGTTTATTGATTTTCATTATTTCAATAACCGGAGCGCTCTATGTTTTCAAAGATGAATTTGAGAACATTGCACGCAAAGATGTTATTTATCATCAAGAAAAAAACATAGAAAACAAACAGGTTCTACCTATTCGGCAATTAGAAAAATTAGTTAACGAGCAAACAAAAGAAGACTATCCAATCCATTGGGTAAATATTCCGATAGACAAAAAGATGTCGTATATGTTCTATTGGTACGAACATGATGTCAATACGTGGAATTATTTTGACGAATTTCCAATATACAAACAAGCTTACGTCAATCCATATTCAGGGAAAGTTTTACGTGTTTACGACGAAAAAAACGGATTTTTTAACATTGTAAAAATGATCCACTGGAGTTTTTTACTCAAACAGAGTTGGGGTACTTATGTTGTCGGAATTCCGGTTATTATCTTTGTGTTCATGCTGATTAGTGGAATCATTTTGTGGTGGCCAAAAAATAAAGCAGCTCGCAAACAACGTTTTTGGTTTCGTTGGAAAAACATCAAAAAATGGAAACGTAAAAACTATGATCTACACAATATTTTAGGATTTTATTCCTCAATTTTTGCCTTAATTTTTTCTATTACAGGTTTATTTTATGCTTTTTTCTTTGTTCAAGCAGCGATTTATGTTATTTTTTCGGGTGGCGAAACCCAATATCCCGATTTTTCACATATCAAAACGAAAGCTCCGATTGAATTGAAAACAGCGTCTACTTTAGATAAAGTTATCGAAACAGTGAAAATGAAATATCCGAATTCGTATGGATTTTCGATAGATTTGGGCCATGAGCACATGGATGATCACGAACATCCAAATTTTGAAGTCTATGTCGCGCACAAAAAACAAGTTTATTACAGCAGCAGTAGCTTGATTTTTGACGAAAATTCAGGTGAATTACTACATACACATGATCCGAAAGATAAAAATTTTGGAGAAAAAGTAATCGGAGCCAATTATGATATTCATGTGGGATCAATACTAGGATTACCAACAAAAATTATCGCTTTCATTGTAAGTTTAATTTGTGCTTCTTTACCGGTGACAGGTTTTATGATTTGGTGGGGACGCCGTAAAAAAGCAAAAAAATAGAGTTGGTTTGACTATTTTTGAAAAATGAATATAATCATTAGAAAAGAATCTGAAAATGATCATAAAATTGTTTTTGACTTGATTAAAAAAGCTTTTGAAAATGAAGTTTACAGCGATCATAAGGAACAATTTTTAGTTGAACGATTAAGAAAATCGGGCAGCTTTATTGCTGAATTGGCTTTGGTAGCTGAAGTCGAAAATAAAATAGTGGGTTATATTTTACTGACAAAGATTGTGATTGAAAATAATCGGAAACAAACAGATGGTCTGGCTTTGGCTCCGGTTGCAGTTCTTCCTGAATTTCAAGGAAAAGGAGTCGGAAGTAACTTAATCACATTTGCACATAAGAAAGCAAAAGAATTGAATTATCAATCGATTATTCTACTTGGACATCCTGATTATTACCCTAAATTTGGGTATGAAAAAGCGTGTAATTTCGGAATTAGTTTACCTTTTGATGTTCCGGAAGAAAACTGCATGGCCATAGAGTTACAAGAAAATTCATTAAAAGATAGTGCAGGAATGGTTGTATATCCTTCAGCATTTTATGAAGAATGATTTTTTGTACATTTGTAAGTAAACCCCTTTTTTATGAAAGAGCAAGTTGTTACAACTCCGGAAGATGTCGTATCAGATACGATTACAAATATCTTTACCTATGCCAATTATTTTTTGGTAGCCGCACTGGTTGTATTGTTGATTTATATGACAATCCGAGATTTTAAGAAAAAACAACATCAGAAAAAACTGGAACGGGAGCAACAAGAATACAATCGGTTCGATAATGAAGATAATCAATGAAAGAAATAAAAAAACGACTCAATTTTTTTGAGTCGTTTTTTTATATATTATTCGGTACTATTTTCATCAGGAATCTCATAATTTTCCCCGACACTTTCGCTACCACTTCCTTCGATAATCGGACCCGGATCATAAATTTGATCATACTGATGGAATCCATATGTATTTGAACAATCCCAATGTTTTTCAATATCTTTTGGCTTTTCAAATTTATCTCCAGCAGTTACGCCAAATTTACCTCCTTCTTTATATACACCTTGCATATAGTAAGCCCAGATAGGTAAAGCTGTATTTGCTCCCTGTCCGGTTGCAGTACTTGCAAAGTGAGCAAATCGGTCTTCGGCACCCACCCAAACACCTGTTACCAAGTTAGGCGTAAGTCCCATAAACCAACCGTCAGAGTTTTCGTTTGTTGTTCCTGTTTTACCTGCGATTTCGGCATTCAGGCCATAACGGTTTCTCAATCGCGCTCCAGAACCTCTATCAACTACACCTTTCATCAGGTCAATCATTGTATACGCTACATTTTCGTTTACAACTTCACGTGTTTTTGGTGTATAATCTTTGATAACCTTTCCTTGTTTATCTTCTATCCTTAAAATTAATTGAGGTTTAATGTAAATACCTCCATTTGCAAAAGCACTCATCGCTCCTACCATTTCGTACAAAGATAAATCAGCTGAACCTAATGCAATTGTAGGATCATTAACAATAGGAGATTCAACTCCTAAATCTCGTGTCATTTGAATAACAGGTTCCGTCCCTGTTTGCATAATTAAACGTGCTGCCACAATATTTGTAGAATAAGCCAAAGCAGTTCTTAAATCCTGTGAACCGCCGTAACGTCCATTTGCATTACGAGGAGACCATTTTCCCGGTATTCTTTCATTTGAAACAGTATGACAAGGTGTTAAACCTAATTGATTAATTGCTGTTGCATATACAAAAGGTTTGAAAGTAGAACCAACTTGACGACGAGCTTGTTTTACGTGGTCAAATTTGAAATAGTTCCAATCAATTCCACCAACCCAAGCTTTAATAGTCCCGTCTTTTGGATCCATAGACATTAACCCTGCTTGTAAAATATGTTTGTGGTATTCAATTGAATCCATTAAAGTTTTTCCTTTCTTGTACTGAATACCATTCCATGTAAAGAATTGAACAGAGTCACGAGGAGTTGTAAAAACAGTTTCGATTTCAGCTTCCGATTTTCCTTCTGCTTTCATCTTTTTGTACAAATCCGTACGAACCATTGCTTGCTTAAAGATTTGTAATCGTTTAGCCGCTGAAATATTATAGAAAGGAGCTAAGCTACGTCCACGTTGTTCTCCAAAGAATTGATCTTGTAACACTTTTAATTGTTTTCTTACCGCTTCCTCAGCTATAGCCTGCATTCTCGAATCTAAAGTAACATAGATTTTTAATCCGTCTTTTTCAAGGTTGTAAGATTTGCCAGTTTCTTTTTCGTATTCAACCATCCATTCCTGGATTTCTTTTCTCAAAGCAGATTTAAAGTAAGCAGAATGCGAATCATCATGCTTCATAATATCTTGTTTGTCCGTTACTAAAGGAGTCGCTTTTGCAGCTTCACCTTCAGCACGAGAAATTTTATTGTATTTCATCATTTGATCCAATACAAGATTCCTCTTTTGTGTAGAAACGTCAGGATATTTTACAGGATTGTAAGCAACAGGATTTTGAAACATAGAAACCAAAGTTGCTGCCTCGTCTAAGTTTAATTCCTTGGTTGTTTTATTGAAATATACTTTAGAAGCAGATTCAATTCCTTTAGCACCATAAATAAAGTCGAACTTATTGAAGTACATGGCAATAATCTCTTCTTTGGTGTACAGTTTTTCTAACTGGACAGATGTCACCCATTCTTTTAATTTCTGTAAAACACGTTTTACTTTATTTGAAGAAGGGTCTTTTGTATACAACTGTTTTGCTAACTGCTGTGTAATTGTAGATCCACCACCGGAATCACCACCTGAAGAGATTGCACGGAAAGCCGCTTTAATATCTACACCGGAATGATCAAAGAAACGAACGTCTTCTTTGGCTAACAAAGCGTCAACCAAATGGGGAGGTAAATCTTTGTAATCTACAGGAGTTCTACGTTCCGCTTCGAAACGATCCAGCAAAACACCATCAGAGGAAATAATTTCTGATGAAACATAAATATCAGGGTTTTCTAAATCACGTACGTTTGGGATTTCACCTAACCATCCGTTAGATGTAGCCCAAAAGATTCCGAAAAGACCTAATACTGCACCAAAAAACAGAACCCAAATGGTTACAATTATTTTTTTGGCTAATGAAAAGCTATTGAACTTCTTTTTTGCTTTAGAAGTCGTGCTTGTTTTAGAATTTTTATTGTTTTCCATTCTGTATTATTCAGCTTTATCAACAATCAAACTAATGTCTTCGATTCCTTTCAAATTCTTTGTTCGCATACCCTGCCAAACTTTCAGTTGATAGCGACCAGAATCTTTTATTGGTAAATTTTCCCGATAAACCAGCATCATTTCTTTTGTTGTCATTCCTTTACCAATCCAACTTCCATCAGGGTTTGCAATGTAATACTGCAATGTATCAATCATTTCATTCCCTTTTGGATCAATAAATTTCGTGAACAAATATAAGTTACTATATTCATACGACGTATTATTTCTTAACACAAATCCAATGTTAACAGCCGATGGTTGAGGATCTTTAACATCAAACGTAAAGGTTTGAGGCTGATTACTCTTCCATTCGTCTTTTATATCTTTCGTGTCTTGATAGTAATGTTTTGCTTCACAGCTAAACAATAAAAAGACTAAAATAAAAAGCAAACTACTGTTGCGTATCATCTGGTTTTGGCCCACGATTAACTCTTTTTTTATTTCGATTCTTCGATTTATTTGGATTCGGTTGAGAATTATTGGTTTGATTCTCGTCCTTAGTCTTCGTTTTTTGCTCAGCATTTTGGTTATTTTGCTGAGTTTGTTTTTTGGGTTGTTGATTCGACTGATTACTTTGTTGGCTATTGTTGCTCGGATTATTCGGTTTTCGTTTTTGTTGATTACGATTGCGATTGTTTCCTTGCGGTTTTTGCTGATCAGTATTTGGTTGAACCTGTGGCTCTTTTGCCTGATTTTGGTTATTCTGATTAGGGTTCGAATTTTTATTCGGTCTGTTTTGATTATTCTTTTTAGACGGATTAGGATTCTTTCCTTGTCTATTTTCAGGGCGATTTTGCTTTTCCTTTCCTTCATTTGGCTGTTTTTGCTTTGCCTGTTGAGGTTTTAGATTACTTGCATTTGCGCCATTTTTGTCTGGTGCAGAATTCCCTTGTTTTTTTATTTTTTTACGTTTACGATTTTGTTTCTCTTTGCGTTCGAAACGCTCTAAAGAGTCTTCACCGATGACATCAGAAAAATCAGATTTTGTTTCTTCTACATTTTTAGCCAAATCTTCTAAAGGTTCTGTTTTTTTACCTTTCGCTGTCATTGCTAAAAATTCCTGAATATCTTCTACAGAAAATTTATACCAAATAATTCCGCCTTTATCATAAGCAAACCACATTTCTTTTTTGAAAACGTCTACTTTTACACAATGTGCCCAACCTTTTTCGGTTTCGAAACGACTTTCCATAGAAGGAAAACTATTCAATGCATCTAAATAAGAATCTAATTCAAAATTTAAACAACATTTTAGTTTACCACATTGGCCGGCTAATTTTTGGGAGTTGATTGATAATTGCTGGTAACGAGCCGCTGCTGTACTTACAGAACGGAAATCTGTTAACCAAGTTGAACAGCATAATTCACGTCCACAAGAACCAATTCCTCCAACTTTTGCAGCTTCTTGACGATACCCGATTTGCTTCATCTCAATTCTTACACCAAATTTACCTGCGTAATCTTTGATTAATTGACGGAAATCGACACGTCCTTCTGCTGTATAATAAAATGTTACTTTCGCCCCATCTCCTTGGTACTCAACATCACAAATTTTCATTTCCAAATTAAGGTTTTTTGCCATAATTCGAGAATCAACCATTGTTTGTTTTTCTCTATCACGAAACTCTACCCAAGTTTCAATATCTTTTTGGTTCGCTTTACGATATACCTTTTTAATATCTTCCGCAGTCCACGAAAGATTCTTCTTTTTCATTTGGATTCTAACAAGCTCACCCGTAAGTGTAACAACCCCGATATCATGACCAGGTGTTCCTTCAACAGCGATTACATCGCCAATATTTAGAGATATGTTGTTTTCGTTTTTATAATAAAACTTTCGATCGTTTTTAAATCGAACCTCCACAAAATTGAACTTTTCTTGTCCGTTTGGAAGTTGCATATTTGATAACCAATCAAAAACTGATAATTTTCCACAACCATCAGTGCCACAAGCACCATTATTGTTACATCCTTTCGGAAGGCCATTAGAAGTTCCACAAGATCCACATCCCATGCTTCTTTATTTTTTTTAATGACAACACAAAGGTATGAAAATATTTTTCTGAATTTGTGAAATCATTTCTGTTAAGTTTTTGAGGTTAAATAGAATCGAAAACTTCTGAAAATGAATAGGTTTGATCTAGTCGAACACCTTTTTCTGTTAATTTTAACGTCGCTAATTCGTTTACATGGTCATGTTCGAAAAACAAAATATAATCATTTTCGACCGCCTTCTGCAAAAATGCTCCTTTTTCTTCAACTGTTATTAAAGGTCGTGTATCATACCCAATAATATAAATCAAAGGGATATGTCCTGCGGTTGGGATTAAATCTGCGATATAAACTATTTTTTTGCCTTTGTAAGTAATGATTGGCAACATTTGTTTTTCGGTATGCCCGTCTACAAAAAGAACATCAAATCCAAGTGGAGAATTTTCTAAAATATGACCATTTGCAGGTAAATCAATAAAGTTTAACTGTCCGCTTTCTTGCAACGGTAAAATATTTTCTTTCAGGAAAGAAGCTTTTTCACGAGGATTAGGATTGACAGCCCATTCCCAATGATTTTCATTTGACCAAAATTTGGCATTTTTAAAAGAAGCTTCTAAATAATCTTTTTCTTTATTGTATTGGATTGCACCTCCACAATGATCAAAATGTAAATGTGTTAAAAAAACATCAGTAATCTCATCACGATGGAAACCATGTTTTGCCAAAGAGAGATCCAAAGAGAAGTCTCCCCATAAATAATAAAACCCGAAGAACTTCGCATCTTGTTTTGTCCCAATTCCGGTGTCAATCAGAATTAATCGTTCACCGTCTTCAATCAATAAACAGCGCATCGACAAATCGATTAAATTGCGGTCATCTGCCGGATTTGTTTTATTCCAAATCGATTTCGGAACAATTCCAAACATTGCGCCTCCATCTAATTTAAAATTACCGGTTTCTATTGTGTATAATTTCATTTTTTGTGATTTCTAAAAATTGTTTCAATGATTTAACGAAGATAAAAAAATAGAATATTATTGAAATAAATATCTATTATAGATTTGAACAACTTAAATTTGCAAAAATTTTGATTACAATGGCAAAAGAAGTTCGTGTAAGATTTGCGCCTAGTCCAACGGGTGCATTACACATTGGAGGAGTACGTACAGCGTTATACAATTATCTTTTCGCAAAACATAATAACGGAAAATTCTTATTGAGAATTGAAGATACAGACCAAACACGTTATGTAGAAGGTGCTGAACAATATATTATCGATTCGTTGAAATGGTTAGGTTTAACGCCTGATGAAGGTGTTGGTTTTGGAGGAGATTTGGGACCATACCGTCAGTCAGAACGCAAAGAAATCTACAAAGAATATGTAAACGAATTGTTAGCAAATGGAAAAGCTTACTATGCTTTTGATACTGCTGAAGAATTAGATGCAGCGAGAGCAAAAGCAGAAGAGAATAAAGAAACGTTTATCTATAACTGGTCGACGAGAGGAAATTTGAAAAATTCTTTGTCGTTAACAGAAACTCAAACGAACGAATTGATCTCAAACGGAACACCTTATGTTATTCGTTTTAAGATTGATGAAACCCGTACTGTTTTGTTGGATGATATGATTCGTGGTAAAATATCAATAGATGCTTCAACTTTAGATGATAAAGTGTTGTTTAAATCTGACGGAATGCCAACGTACCACTTAGCGAATATTGTAGATGACCATTTGATGGGAATATCGCACGTTATTCGTGGAGAAGAATGGTTACCATCTATGGCATTACACGAATTATTGTATGATGGTTTTGGATGGGAAGCACCTCGTTTTGCACATTTACCACTAATCTTAAAACCAGAAGGAAAAGGTAAATTAAGTAAACGTGACGGTGACAAACATGGATTCCCAGTTTTTCCAATGGAATGGAAGACAGAAGAAGGAATTGCGAAAGGATATAAGCAAGAAGGGTATTTTCCGGATGCAGTACTTAATATGTTAGCTTTATTGGGTTGGAATGCGGGAACAGAACAAGAAATTTTTACAATGGAAGAATTAATTCAGTTATTTTCATTGGAAAAAGTGTCGAAGTCAGGTGCTCGTTTTTCTCCGGAAAAAGCAACATGGTTCAACCATCAGTATTTACAACAAAAATCGGTCGAAGAGTTATTGCCATCATTTGAAGAAGTTTTAAAAGAAAATGGAATTGCAGCAAATGCTACTTTGGATGCAAAAGTGGTTGAGTTACTAAAAGAAAGAGCAAATTTTGTAAAAGATATTTTTGAGCAAGGACAATTCTTTTATATAGCTCCATCTTCTTACGATGAAAAAGCAGCTAAAAAAGCTTGGAAAGATGATTCGAAAGAGATTTTATCTAAATTTATTGAAGTACTAAATTCATCGGATTTTACAGCTGAAGTTTTACATGATGTAATGGCGGATTTTGTTACCACACAAGAAATCGGATTCGGAAAAATAGGAATGCCTTTACGCCTTAGTTTAGTTGGAGCATTACAAGGACCAGATGTTCCGGTAATTATGTCAACTCTAGGAAAAGAGGAAACGATTGTACGTATCAACAAAGCAATTGAAGTTCTAGGATAAATTAATTCTGTCATAGAAATATAAAAAGCCATTTGCATTGCAAATGGCTTTTCTGTTATACGTTGATTTTAATGTTTTCTAATTGACTGGTTTCAGCTGGTGTAAAAAGTCTATAATTGACTTTAAACGTTTTACCAAGCGGAACTTCTAATGAAAAACCACCAGCGCCTATGGCATCAATTACATCTAATTCGAAATGAGCATGTTTCCAATACTCGAACAAATCTTTATCCACCCAAAATTCAATGCCATCTATTTCGCCAATACAAACATCTTTGTAACGAAGATAAAACTCACCTTTACGGAAGCACTGCGGTTGAGTTCCTTCACAACACCCTCCTGCTTGATAGAGCATCAACTCACCGTGTTTTTCTTTTAATTGTTGAAGAAGGCTTATCGCTTTTTCAGTGGCATCAACTCTTTTCATTTTATCATTTTTTGATGATTTGACTGTCTTGACTAGAAGAAACCTAATTTCTTTTTACTGTAAGAAACCAACATATTTTTAGTTTGACGATAATGGTCTAACATCATTTTGTGGTTTTCACGTCCAATACCTGATTGTTTATAACCTCCGAAAGGAGCACCTGCAGGATAACTATGGTATTGATTGACCCAAACACGACCTGATTGAATTGCTCTTGGAACCTGATACAATTGATGTGCATCGCGCGTCCATACCCCAGCTCCTAAACCATAAATAGTATCATTTGCAATTTCTATTGCTTCTGCTTCGTCTTTAAATGTTGTTACGGCTAAAACGGGCCCGAAAATTTCTTCTTGGAAAATTCGCATTTTGTTATTTCCTTTGAATAAAGTTGGTTTAATATAATAACCTGTTTCACATTCTCCTTGCAAATGATTTGCATCTCCACCTGTTAATACTTCAGCACCTTCTTCTTTTCCTAAATTAATATAGCTCAATATTTTATCATATTGAATTTGAGAAGCCTGTGCACCAATCATTGTTTCAGGATCTAAAGGATTTCCGGCTTTAATGGCATTCACTCGTTCAACGACTCTTTCGATAAATTTATCGTAAATAGATTCCTGGATCAATAATCGTGAAGGACACGTACAGATTTCTCCTTGATTTAAAGCGAATAAGACAGCACCTTCAATCGCTTTATCCAAGAAGTCGTCGTCATGATCCATAACCGATTCAAAAAAGATATTTGGAGATTTACCACCTAGTTCTAATGTAACCGGAATAATATTTTCAGTGGCATATTGCATCACAAAACGACCGGTTGCTGTAGAACCTGTAAATGCGGCTTTCGAAACTTTAGGATTTGTGACCAAAGCACGTCCTAATTCTCCCCCGAAACCATTGACAATATTGACTACACCGGCAGGAAGCAAATCACCAATCAATTCAAAAAGATAAAGAATAGAAATAGGAGTTGATTCGGCAGGTTTCAATACCACACAGTTTCCTGCTGCCAAGGCCGGAGCTAATTTCCAAACAGCCATTAATATTGGAAAGTTCCATGGGATAATTTGTGCAACGACACCAATTGGTTCATGAATTATAATTGAAACGGTATCTTTATCCAACTCATTGATTGAACCTTCTTCTGCACGAATTACTGAAGCAAAATAACGAAAATGATCAATCGCCAAAGGAATATCCGCATTTAAAGTTTCTCTTACAGGTTTTCCGTTGTCATATGTTTCAACAGCAGCAATATCCTGTAAATGCTGTTCCATTCTATCTGCAATTTTATTTAAAATAATGCTGCGTTCAGTAGGGGATGTTTGGCTCCATGTTTTAAAAGCTTCATGAGCTGCATCTACTGCTTTAACCAAGTCTTCTTCTGTAGAATGTGCAGCTTTTGTAAATACTTTTCCTGTAAGGGGTGTAATGACATCAAAATATTTTCCTTGTACAGGAGCTGTAAATTGTCCATTAATGTAATTGTCGTACTGATTTTTAAAAGCAGGTACGTTAACTATGTTTCCCATGATATTTAAATTTTTGTTTTATGATTTTCTCTAAGATACTTATTTATACTCAGTCTATATGTTTAAAAAAAGTTAATTCTATTTGGTATAAAATTTGTACATTTGGCATCCGTCAAAAGCTAATTTGACGTTTATCTATGGGGCTGACTGGTTTTGACAGCAGGGCCAATGGGTAAGTAAGCATGCAGTGACAGGTTGTGTACTCACTTTAATCAGGCACTTCAACTTTTTAACTGGCAACGAAGAGTACGCTTTAGCTGCATAATTCTGAATTTTAGTAAGAATACGCCACGTCTATACAAGGTATAGAAGCTGAATGTCCCTCAAAAGCCTTGACTTACGGCGTTTGATACAGGGACACGGGAAAGTAAGTATAGGAATCTTAGTGCTTCGGACAGATTCCGAAATTTTAGAAGCTAAGCATGAAACAGAGTGTTTGTTCTCGGGATTGTGCCGACAATTAAAAATAAACTAAGCATGTAGAAAGCTTATTTGTTGCTTGTTTGGACGCGGGTTCGAATCCCGCCAGCTCCACAAACAATGCTGATAATCAACGAATTAAATCGTTTAATCCCGGTTTTGCACCCAATTATCAAAAAAAATTAATAAAGGGAGAAAAAAAATATTTTTCTTCCTTTTATTTTTTATAATCCTAATGATTCATCGATTGCAAAATTAACGGCTTCTTTTATTTCAAAATACTCAATCTCTTCTTTAAGTGTGATGAAACCGATGAAAGAATGAATAATTTTGATCAAAAATGAGTTAATGCTCTTGAAATCTGGTGCTTCATTTTCAAAGAAAATTGAGAGTTTTTCTTTTACATATTTTAGTAAATAATCGTCATAATATTCATCTTCAACATCGTTGTATGAATATATTTCATCATAAAACATATAACTATCAATGTAAATAAGAATTACTGGAAATGATTTTGAGTTAGTACTTTGGGTAATTGTTTCAATTATTTTCAAATCATTCGTTTGATCACTGGTGTGCGAGTAGTCATAAAGTCGAATAACATCTTCTTCGAGAATAAAAATGTGATGATCTAAATAGTCAGATTTATATTCTAAATCCAATAAATCGAATATTATTTTTTCAATTGAAATCTTGTATTCATTAAGGTTCTTCTGAATAAAATCTTGAGAGAAACCTAAATCTTTTAAAAATTCAGATTCAAGTTTCTTTTTGGTATAAAAATCATATTTCAAAGATGTTCCATCCATTTTTATCAAAAGTAGTTTTGATTATTTTAGTATTCGGAATAGCCAACGATTTCGTTAAACGATAAAAATCTTTCATTGTTGAATCATCTATTGATTGAGGATTCTCAGTTATGAATTGCCAAATCAAGCGCATCACATTACCATGCGTAAAAACAACAATAAATTCATCTTTTTTAGTTTCTAATTCTTTTAAAGAAGCAATAATTCGACGATGAAACTCAACGAAGGATTCAGCTCCAATTCCATCTACAAAATTTGCATCGCAACGATTAAAATAGTCTTCTACTAAGGGTTTACGTTCTTTCGGAGTTAAGTCAATACAACGATCTTCAGCTAAATAATTGTATTCATGCAAATTCAAAATTTCTATTTTCGTTCCATTAAACTTTTTAAAAGTCGGATCAGCAGTTTCGTGAGTTCTCGAAAATTTACTCAAAACGATAAGATCAGGTTTTTTTGTAATTTCTTCAGAAACCTTAATCGCTTGTTCTTTTCCTTTTTCAGTTAATGAAATTGTGGCATGATTGGTAGTCTTAAATCCAGCATTAGCCATAGATTCTCCATGTCGAATAAACCAAATTTCTTTCATAAGAATATTGTTTAGGTAGTATAAAATTACTGATTTCTAATTTTTTCGTTGTAGTAATTTTCAATTAATAATGAAACTAAATCTCTCATAGGTAGCCCCGTTTTTAAAGAAAGTATTTTCAACATTTGATGTGATTTTTTATTCACTTTTAGACTGAAATTTCTTTCTTCTTGTTCTGATTCTGCTTCTTTGAAAAATTTATCTAAATCGTGAATTGAATTAATCTCATTGTTTTCCATGTCTTTTGAAGTTTAAAAAGTAGCGTGGAACTAAATACATTTCTAAAACTGAGGCTTGCGACGGCCTGACAACCAGAAAGACTTAGCCCACGCCATATATAGACATGGGCGTAAGCCTATCGCTGATTGGTTGTCAAATGAAGGTCGCAATTTCAGTTTAACCAAAACGATAGCTTACGCATACGTAATTACTATTTTAATGATGTAAAAATAATTAAATATTTACTATTAGGTATTATATTGTTTATAAATATTATTTAAAGCATCTCGTTGTTTTTCAGTAATTTTCCCATATGAGATGAAATTTTCTTTTACACTTTTGATAAAATCGGTATTGTGATTTTGGACTGTCATCTTTTCAATCAAATCATTTATTTTTTGAAGTTTTTTTGTGAATTCATAACTAGTAAAATTTGTGAACTTTTGGTTGATATCTAACTTCCATTTTAATCTGCCTTGACTTAGATATCTTTTTAATCTAATGTTTTTATAGAAATCATAATCTTTTGTAGTTATCACATTGTTTTTTAATAAATAATCTAATGCAAACATATTTAAGCTATTTTGTTTATCTTTTCTTAGATGCTGTATTGATTTTAATATGTTGTCACCAGTAGTTATTCCTAAAAATTGATTTACACATTTATTTCCAACTTCAGTAATAACTCCATTAATTTTATTTTTTATCACACAGATATTATGTATTTGCTGTGTACATAAACATTGTTGAGTTTCATCCGAATAATAGATATGTAAGAAAGACCATTCATTTTTTGCATTTGCCCAATCTTTAGATTCACTTCGTTGTGTGATTTCTTCAATTAGTTTCAGTCTTTTATTCATTGTATTAGCGTTTAATTGTAAATTTAATAAATTATCAAAATCATTTGCTCTCCAAGATTTTCCGTAAATTTGAAATCAATATACCGATAAGTTAACAACTAACTATTAATGAAAAAATCAGAAATTCAACAAAATCTACATACTTTATCTCAAAACATTGAGCAAGAAAACTTTATTTATGAGTTTTTGTTATCATTTGGACTTTCTAAAACAACAATCACACGTCTTAAAAAAGGAGATTATAACCTTTCTAAAATTGATGGAGAATTATTTTATAAAGGAAAAATATTTTTCAAAGTAGAAAAACAGGCTAACTTATTAAACCTAATCGACGAATTAGCAAAAGATGAAAAAATCAAGAAACAAAAACCTCGTTTTATTGTTGTAACTGATTTTAAAGATGTTTTAGCTGTTGATACCAAATTAGGAAATAATAAAGAGTTCTCAATTGAACAGTTGGGAGAACAGACTGATTTTTTCTTGCCACTTTCTGGTGCTGAGATTTACAGAGTTAGTAATGATAATAAATTAGATCGTGATGCTGCCTATAAATTAGGAGAATTATATGATATTTTGGTGGTTGATAATCCTCATTGGATAGCGCAAGGAAGTCATCAACTTAATATCTTTTTATCACGATTGTTGTTTTGTTTTTTTGCGGAAGATACTGGGATTTTTGAAGTGAAAAGTATTTTTACAGAGTCTCTTGCAAATAACACAAAGAAAGATGGTTCTGATGTTGATTTATTTTTAACAACACTTTTCAAAAAGTTAAATACACCAGAAGGAAAAGGAAGCTTTGAACCTTATTTTGATAAATTTCCGTATGTAAATGGTGGTTTATTTCGTGATGATATTCAATGTCCTAAATTTTCGACTAAAGCACGTCAAATTCTTTTGGACTCTGGTGAATTAGATTGGTCCGAAATTAATCCTGATATTTTTGGTTCGATGATTCAAGCAGTTGCAGATCCATCCGAACGTAATAATTTGGGAATGCATTATACTTCGGTTGTCAATATTCTGAAGTTAATCAAACCTTTATTCTTAGATGAATTGTATGATGAATTAGAAAAAAATAAAGGGAAAATAAAAGGGTTAGAAGCTTTATTGAACAGATTAGGAAAAATTAAATTTTTCGATCCAGCGTGTGGTAGTGGAAACTTCTTAATTATTACGTACAAGGAATTACGAAATCTCGAAATTCAGATTATCAAAGAATTATTGGATCTGAATGCAACTCAACGTAAAATTTATTTTTCTGAAATCAAATTATCTCAATTCTACGGAATTGAGATCAAAGATTTTGCACACGAAATGGCGATTCTTTCACTTTGGTTAGCCGAACATCAAATGAATCAGGTATTTGAGTTGGAATTGTTAGATTACGGAAAATCGAATCCTATTTTACCGCTTAAAGAAAGTGGAAACATAACAGCTGGTAATGCAGCTCGTGTAGATTGGGAAATTGCTTGTCCTAAAAAAGAAAACGACGAAATCTATATCATTGGTAATCCTCCGTATTTAGGTAGTAGAAACCAAGATACAGAGCAAAAATCGGATATGGAATTGGTTTTTAAAAAAGACTACAAAAGTTTAGATTATGTTTCGATTTGGTTTTATAAAGGAGCTAAATATATTGAAGAGATCAATGCGCAGTTAGCTTTTGTCTCTACAAATTCTATTTGCCAAGGATTATTAGTCGCATTGACTTGGCCACGTATTTTGACAGATAAATTAGAAATTGGTTTTGCTTACCAATCATTCAAATGGATAAATAATGCCAAAGGTAATGCTGGTGTAACGGTAATTATTGTTGGATTAAGAAATTATTCAACCAACCCAAAATATATTTTTACAGAATCTATTGCTAAAGAAGTTAAAAACATTAATTCATATTTAATTGATGGAAATAATATTTTTATTGGACAGCAAAATAAATCTATATCAAATTTTCCCTCAATGAATTTTGGGAATATGCCTGCTGATGGAGGTAATTTATTATTTACTCCCGATGAAAAAGAAGAATTAATTTTAAATAATCCATTAACAAAAAAATATTTTAAAAAAGTAATTGGTTCAACAGAATTAATTAATGGTATTGAAAGATGGTGTTTGTGGTTTGAGAATGAGGATTTTGATGAGTTAAATAAAATTGATGAGTTAAAAAATATTTTTGATAAAATTAGAGTGACAAGAAACAAATCATCAAGACCTAAATTAGCTGATATTCCACATCTTTTTGCTCAAATAACACAAAATACTGAAAAAGATTTTATTATAATCCCAAGTGTATCCTCTGAAAGGAGAAGATATATTCCTATTGATTTTTTATCAAAAGATAATATCTCAACTAATTTATGTATGATCATTTCTGACGCCCAACCTTGGCTATTCGGCGTATTACATTCAAAAATGCATATGATTTGGGTAGACGCAGTAGGTGGTAAGTTAAAAACTGATTATCGTTATTCTGCAAAACTATGTTACAATACTTTTCCTTTTCCAACATTAAGTGAAAAGAAAAAGGAAACGATCAATCAATATGTATTTGCAATATTAGACGAGCGTGCCAAGTATCCAGAAAAAACAATGGCGTGGATGTATAATCCAGAAACAATGCCAAGTGGACTAAAACAAGCACACAAAGAATTGGATTTGGCAATAGAGCAAATTTATCGTTTAGCTCCGTTTTATTCAGATGAAGAGCGATTAGAGTATCTTTTCAAACTCTATGACGAAATGACAACGAAAGAAACTTTGTTTGCGAAACCTAAAAAGAAAACAACGAAGAAATAATAGAAAAAAATATAACCATATTGATATGAATGAAAATGATTTAGTAAAACTTCTTGAAGATTTAGTTCAACAAACTCAAGAAGCGGAATGGTTAGAATTTAAACATAATTTCCATACACGAGAAGAAATAGGGGAACGCATTTCTGCTTTATCAAATAGTGCATCTATTTTGAAAAAAGAATTTGGTTATTTAGTTTTTGGTATTGAAGATGGTACTCACAATATTATAGGTACAACTTTTAAAGCGAAATCTCATACAAAAGGTAAAGAAGAGCTAGAGATGTGGCTAATTACAAGGTTAAAACCTCGTATTGATTTTCAAATTTACGAGTTTGATTATAATGATAAACATATTTCACTTTTTATAATTCCTGCAGCTAAAACACAGCCAGTAGAGTTCTTTCATAAATCTTATATTAGGGTGGGTAGTTATACTAAACTATTGAATGAATTTCCCGAAAAACAAGCTAAAATATGGAGAAATACTGGAAAGCCATATGAAATGGAAATTGCGAAAGATGGATTAAGTACTTCAGATGTAATAAGACTTTTAAGTACAGAAACATATTTTGATTTAATGAAGATTCCATTCCCTAATACTCAAAAAGGAGTGATTGAAAAATTGATGGAAGATAACATTGTTGTAAAAATTCATTCAAAATATGCAATCACAAATCTTGGAGCTTTATTATTTGCTAAGGAATTAAAAGATTTTGAATCAGTTGAGCGAAAGTCTGTCAGAGTAATTGTTTATAAGGGGACAAATAAAGTCGAAACTGAACGTGAACAGATAGGTGCTAAAGGTTATGTTCTTGGATTTGAAGGTCTAGTTACTTGGATTAATGGGCAATTACCAGCTAATGAGGAGATTGGTAAAGCACTCAGAACAGAATCAAGAATGTACCCTGAAATAGCTATTCGTGAATTGGTTGCTAACTTATTAATACATCAAGATTTGAATAGTAAAGGTTTTCCAATGATTGAAATTTTTACAGATCGTATTGAGTTTACTAATCCAGGAGAACCTATTGTTAATCCTGATCGTTTTATTGACGCTTATAATTCTCGAAATGATAAATTAGCTGATTTAATGAGAAGAATGGGATTCTGTGAAGAAAAAGGATCTGGTATGGATAAAGTCTTTTTTATAATGAACTATATCAATTACCTCCAATAAGTGTTATTGTTGTAGAAAATAAGACAAGGGTAACAATATATTCTTATAAAACTTTAAATGATTTAGATAAAAAAGAAAAAATCCGAGCTTGTTACCAACATGCTTGTTTAAGATATGTATCAAATGATAAAATGACTAATCAATCTTTACGTGATCGTTTTAAAATTGAAGATCAAAATGCAGCTATTGCATCCCGAATTATTAAGGATGCTCTAGAAGATGGAGTTATTAAATTAGAAGATCCTGAAAATAAATCTCGTAAATACACAAAATATATTCCATATTGGGCATAAATCTTATTTGATGGTCATTTGATAAAAACGTTATTTTTAAACGTAACAAGCTGATAAACAGTAATTTTTTATTTGATGGTTATTTGATTTTTTACTGGTTCAGGAGAAATCTTATTTGATGGCTATTTGATAAAAAGCTACTTTATAAGTATAAATAACTCATAATCAATATATTTTTATTTGATGAGATGTATTAGAATTATTACAACTAGATTTAAAAGAAAGAGAAAACTTTTAATGATTAGTATAAAAATATAAATAAATGGAAACCAATACAACAAACAACTATAAACAACCAATTAATCTAGTCAATGTTAATTATAAACAGACTGGACAAAGTAAATCTACAAATGAATATGGAATGCGTGAAATGCAAGAAAAAGCATTTGAAGCACGTTCTGCACAATACTTATTATTAAAAGCTCCTCCTGCTTCAGGAAAATCAAGAGCTTTGATGTTTTTAGCTTTAGATAAATTAATTAATCAAGGAATAAAAAAAGTAATTGTTGCTGTTCCAGAAAGATCTATTGGAAATTCTTTTGCTCCAACTGAACTTTCAAAATATGGATTCTTTGCTGATTGGGACTTAAATCTAAAGTATAATTTATGTTCTCCTGGAAGTGA
Organism: Empedobacter brevis NBRC 14943 = ATCC 43319; assembly: GCF_000382425.1. GTDB lineage: Bacteria > Bacteroidota > Bacteroidia > Flavobacteriales > Weeksellaceae > Empedobacter > Empedobacter brevis. Next base: position 46,343 of record NZ_KB908305.1, on the reverse strand, counting down.
TAAAAGTAAAGTTCAGGCATTCAAAGATTTTATGCAATCGGAAGAGAAAATATTAATTTGTACACACGCTACTTTACGTTTTGCTTTTGAAGGATTGACTGAAACTGATTTTAATAATTGTTTGATAGCAATTGATGAGTTTCACCACGTTTCTGCTGATGGAGACAACATATTAGGAAATGTAATGCGTAAGATTATGGAAAAATCAAATGCGCACATTGTGGCAATGACTGGTTCTTATTTTAGAGGAGATAGTGTACCAGTATTATTACCTGAAGATGAAGAAAAGTTTATCAAAGTAACCTATAATTATTACGATCAATTAAATGGATATGAATATTTAAAATCTTTAGGAATTGGTTATCATTTTTATCGTGGAAGATACTATAAACACGATGATGAAAGAGGAATGTCTGCATTAGAAGAAATCTTGGACGAAAATCTCAAAACTATTATTCATATACCAAGTGTAAATTCTGCTGAATCTTCAAAAGATAAATTAGAAGAAGTAAATCATATCATTGATTGTTTAGGAGAATTAGAATATCAAGATACAGAAACTGGAGTTTTATTTGTAAAAAGTAAGCGATCAGGAAAAATTTTAAAAATAGCTGATTTAGTTAATGATAACCCTAAAGATAGAGATAAAATAACAGCATATTTACGTGGAGTAAAAACACCTGAAGATATCGATATGATTATTGCATTAGGAATGGCAAAAGAAGGTTTTGATTGGCCGTTTTGTCAGCATGCTTTAACAATTGGGTATAGAGGTTCATTAACTGAGATTATTCAAATTATTGGTCGTGCTACGCGAGATAGTAACAATAAAACACATGCTCAGTTTACAAATTTAATTGCCCAGCCTGATGCAGTGGATGATGAAGTAAAATTATCAGTAAATAACATGCTAAAAGCAATTACGGCTTCTCTGTTGATGGAACAAGTCTTAGCGCCGAACTTCAAGTTCAAACCAATGGACGATGATGAAGAGGACGATTTAGAAAATGACGATGAAAATACAATTAAAATTAAAGGCTTTAAGAAACCTAAATCTCAACGAGCTAAAGATATTATTGAAAGTGATTTAAATGATCTAAAGGCTCGTATTCTTCAAGATGACACGATGATTAAGGCTATGCCAGGAAATATAGAACCTGAAGTAATTAATACAGTTTTAATACCTCGAATTATTCGTGAAGTTTATCCTGATCTAAGTGAAGAAGATGTAGAAGCAGTTCGTCAATATGTAGTGGTTGATTCTGTGATTAAAAATGGAGAAGTTGAAGAGCAAGGTTCAAAAAAATTCATTAAAATGGCTGGAAGCTTTGTGAATATAGATGATATTAACATTGATTTGATTGATACGATTAATCCATTTCAGAAAGCTTTTGAAATATTATCAAAAAACGTAACAACTTCTGTTTTAAAATCAATTCAGGACACAATTAATGTGACTAAAATTGATATGACTGAGGAAGAGGCTGTTATTTTATGGCCTAAAATCAAAGAATGGGTTAAACATACTGGAGATAAACCAAGTATTCAATCTTATGATCCAAAAGAGCAAAGATTAGCTCAGGCTTTGTTGTTTATTCAAGATGCTAAACGTAAAAAAGCACAAAATGGCTAAAACATTAGACGATATTTTTGATGATGATGATTTGGGTTTACTAAATTCAAACCAACCTCAGAATTATATAAAAACAGATGAAGATCGGTTAATAGATGCTTTTGAAGAGATAAATTCGTTTTATGAAACGAATAAAAGAGAGCCTTCGAATAGCTCTATGTCTGAATATTCTTTATCTTCTAGATTAAAAGAATTAAGAACAAATGACAACAAAAAAGGTGTATTAAAAGCTTTTGATCGATACAATTTATTGGGCGATTACGAGCCTAAAATAGAATCATTGGATGATATTTTAGCTGATGATGAGTTGGGTTTACTAGATACCGATGGAGATTCTTCAATTTTTGAATTTAATTATGTTCCTAAAGAACCAACAAGAGATAAGGCAGATTACATCGCACAACGTTCATCAATTCCTGAAAAAGAGTTTACCAAATATGGTATGATGTTCAAACAAGTTCATCAAGAATTAAAAGAAGGGAAAAGAAGATTCAAAGAATTTAAAAATGCTGAAACTAATCTTAAAGAAGGTAATTTTTATTTAGTTGACGGACTTTTAGCTTATTTAGAAGTTTCTAAGGCTGAAAAAGTTTTAAAAGAAAACACTTCAGGTGATAGAGTTCGTTTAGAAGGTAGAACTGTTACAATTTTTGAGAATGGAACTATTTCAAATATGTTGTTTCGTTCATTAGGAAAAGCAATTCAAAAAAACGGAAAATTAATTACAGATGTGATTGATGGTGGTGAAAAAGAATTGTTCAAAAATGCAGGAGTTGATTATCAAGAAGATATTTCGTCAGGATGGATTTATATTTTAAAATCCAAATCAAAGAATCCTGAAATAGCTTCAATAAATGATTTATACAAAATTGGTTTAAGCACAACAACTGTCAAAGAAAGAATTAAAAATGCTTCAAAATCATCGACTTATTTATTTGATGAAGTAGAAGATGTTTATTCTTGCGAAATAGCGAATGTCAACATACATAAATTTGAAAGTCTTTTACATCGATTCTTTGGTAATGTTTGCCTTGATTTAGATATTTATAACAATGGTGAAAGAATTAATCCAAGAGAATGGTTTGTAGCGCCATTGCATATAATTCAAGAAGCAATTAATTTATTAATTAACGGAACTATTGTTAATTATAAGTATGATAATGATTCTCAATCAATAAAGTTAAAATAATTTTTATTCTGAATTAATAGATGAAAAAAATATTAGTTACTGGAAATGGATTTGATTTACATCATGAGTTACCAACTTCGTATAACAATTTTATTGATATATTAGGGGTTGTAGACGAATCAAATGAGTTTGATTTTGAGAAGATTTTTAATACCGTTTATAAAGATATTCAAAGTGTTAATCAATTTGATTTAAACATAGAAAAGATACGAAAGTTAAAAGAACTTTTAAATGATAATATTTGGTACAAACATTTTAAAGAAATTAAAAGTGATTTAACTTGGATAGATTTTGAAAATGAGATACTAAGTGTTATAGACATAATACAATCTTTTATTAAGGGATTTAATTCTGAAATTTTTCCAAAAAAATATTTTTCAGGATATTTAGATAATAATCTTTTATTTCAACACTATCTTGGTGAAAACGAACTAATTAAGACTGCTCTTTTAAAACTGAGAATATTAAATGTAGGCAGTTACCATACTGGTGTAAGATACTGGATTGACGATACTTATTTGATTCGAAAAAATAGTCTGAGTTATTTAGATATTGAAAAAATTGTTAAACTATTAGTTTCAGAACTTGAAAAGTTTAAATTAATATTCAATATGTATTTTGACTGTTTTGTCACTCCCTTTTATGAGATTAATAAATATAAGATTAATGAGGATATCGTTAGAAATATTAATGAGCATTATACTTTTAATTATACCCAAACTTTTGATAAAGTATATGAAAAGGATTTTACAAGACATATTCATGGAAAAATCGGTGAATATCATTCTATTGTTTTAGGAATTGATAGTTTGAATGATGATATAGAAGATAAAAAATACTTTATACCCTTTACTAAATTATATCAAAAACTAAATTATTCAACTGATTATAAGTTTATAGGGACGAATAATAAAAATAATGATTTTTATGTATTCATTTGGGGACATTCATTAGATTCATCTGACTCAATATATTTAAAGGAAATATTTACTCTTTTAGATGATGATTCCTATGAAAGAAAAGTTATCATAATCATTAGAAATCAAAGCTCAAAAGGAAAGTTATTGGTAAATCTAATTGATATATTAAGTCCAGAAAAAGTAGATACTTATATGAAAAATGATAAACTAATTTTTTCAGAATATGATTCAATTGAGCTAAGTATATATTTAAATTATATACCTCGGGCTAAGTTTTTCATTTAAAACAAAATGATTTTGTAATTCCAAAATATAGTTAATCTAAATCCTCTTCCCTTTATTTCTCTGATGATACTGTTTTAGAAGATCATCTAGGTTCTTACCATTTAGGAAAATGATAAAATCGTTGTTGATTTCTTTAATTTCGAGATGATCATTATTGATTTTGATGGATTTATTTTCAAATAGTTTAATGATATTTTCATCAGTAACTTGGTGAGATTTTAGTTTATTGTAAGTTTTAATTTTGGCTTCAATTTTAGGATCAAAATGATTTATAGTTCTAAGAAATGAAATTTTAAAATCTTTTAATTCCTTTATTTTGTTAGTTGCTTGAGATATTAAATGATTTTGATTATCAATTTTTGAATTTAAATCACTGATTCTTAAAAGCAATTCTTTTTCTTTTTGCTCGGATTTTATTGTTTGAGTATTTAATTTTTGTTGGAATTCTTCAATTTCATGATTTAGTTTTTTGGTCTTAGTACCAGTAAATAAATTAACAATGTTTTCTTTAACTTTTTTAGAATCAATTTCATTATTAATTCTAATCAAATCTTGTGTTTTTAGAGATTTTTCTTTATTCAAATGTTCATTGTCAAGAATAAGTTGCCCATTTTTTCGAGATAAATACTGATAATATTCCGCAGTGGTGGTATGTTTAGCTGTAGATCCTTCTACACCTCTTTTTAAACCATATTCTTGCATTGCTTCAGCATATGATGTTTGATATTGTTTTAAGTTTCCTCGTGTCATAATATCATTTGCAGAAAGTCTATTTCCAATTTTCTTAGAATAATTCTTTTTGACTGATAATTCAGATTTTTTCTTTTTTCGTTCGCTTGAAACTATCAGAACTAAAGTTGCATGTATATGAGGAGTACTTTCATCGAGATGTATAACAGCTGAGACAACATTTTCTTCTCCAAATGTTTCTTTTAACCATTTGATGTTATCATCACACCATTGATCTATTTTATTTTGTTTAAATAATGAGTTCATCTCATCGTTAGAACCACTTAAAAGTATTCGAATTGCTCTTACTTGATTTTTACTAATTTTTCTAGACAAATTAGCATTTTCAATTCGATGTTGAATTGCTTGCGTTCTATTGATTATTCCTTCAGGGAAAATAATTAATTCTTTGTTTAGGTGAGTACGACTTTTGTCAACATAATCTGGAGTGATTGTCCTTTCTATGTGAGCTGACATAGCAGAGTCATTTCCTATGGCTTTGTCAAAGTGTAAAACTGCATATCCCATAAATATAAATTTTTAGGAGGATTCCAAAGGGGGAAAACCTTTGGCTCATGATGATTTTTAGTAAAGTGAAACGGAGCGTTTAGAAAATCATCTAATGAGCTAGGACATTTTCAAAATGCTCTTACTCTTAGATGCGATGTAAAATAATAAAGGAGAAAAAAATAGTATTAAACCTCTTATAAAAAATTATAATAAAATCGGTTTAGTTTAGGTTAGTATATATATAGGGTAAACTAAACTAAACCTTTTTCTTTTTAATAATAAAACTCTTCATTGAAGATGTAATTTTTACCTTCCTTTAAAATCATTCGCTTGTTTTCTAAAAAAGATTTTAGATTTTTAGCTTTATTAACTCCAAAAGTATAACCTAATATGGAATAATATTTTTGTAATAAATCGACCAAGACTGGATATGAAACAATCTTATTTTCCTCAAATAATTTTGTTAAAGCTTCTCGATGTTTTTCTTCAGATACTTCAAAATAATCAAATCCTTTTGTCTTTTTAGCGGATTCAGAAAAGTCATCAATTATTTCAGGTAGTTCGTCTTCATTAATTTCAAAAGCAAAAGAATCAAATTCTTTATCACGAACTATCAAAGGTCTTACTGTGCTTATATTTCGATCAATACTATCTTTTGCAACTTGGATAATTGTTTCAGCTTTATTGTTCAGTTCAGTTCCTAAATGCCCTCGAGTATTTTCATCATTTTTATTTTGATGTAAAACTGTATGAATATGTATTTGATATTCTTCAGTCCAATTCATAAATTTTGTAATCAAATCAGTTGCTTCAGATGGACTATTGATGTCATAAGCTAAATCTCGTAAACCATCAACGATCACAAGTCCTAGATCATTCGTGTTTTTGATTGCTTCTTCGATGATTGAAATTCGAAGTTTAGGACTAAAGCGTCTTAATGATAAAAATTCAAGATTGTCGGGATGAACATCCGTTGACAGATTACTCAATTCGACAATTCGTTTTACAGACTTTTGACAATGATACAAGCTTTGTTCTGTGTCAATGTATAATATTTTCCTCTTTTTAGAAGGAAGAGTTGCAGTGTATTTCAAAACGGTTGAATTGATTAATGCAGCAGCGGTAATTCCTCCAATATTAAAGGTTTTACGAGATTTTGCTTTTCCAGTTGACGCTGAGAAATTACCTAACGTACCAATAGTAACATTTTCTACTCTTAAGATTACTGGAGGAAATTCCAGTTCGTCTGTCACTTTTACACGAGAAGAATTGATTAATTCAGAGATGTTTTTGCTTGAATCCATTACTTTCTCTGTTTTAATCTAAGATTATGTAATGCTCTTTCTTTATCAATGATTATTTTACGTTTAGACTGTATTACAGCATCACCAAAATCACCATCTAATAACATTTTTTGAGCTTTAGATCTTCCACAATTCATCAACGCCATAATACCAGCATAACCATATATTAGTTCGGTTGATTTTGAAATTTGAGATTCCTCTAAGTTCCCTTGATTATTATTCTGAAGATGTAAGAACTCTTCACCTGTCATTTGCCATAACGGCTTTTTTAATAACTCTAACTTATTCATTTTATATGATTTGTTTAAGTCAAAATTAGTATAGATTTTAAGTGGAGATAAGTGAAAAAAGCTAAATAAAATATTTTTAAACATTTATTAATCAATATTATAACCTTTATAATATCGGAAAAATATAAAAAAATAGTGATGATTGTGAATTATGACACCTTTAATAATCTTAAATAATGTTATTTTTATTTTTTTTGTCAACCTTTGTTATTAAAGGTTCATTATAAGTCTCTACTTGAGAAACAAAAAGCAATTTTAAATTTTTTATATAAAGTTTTAGGTCATCAGTTAATTCATCATCATTTTCATAATTTTTTTTATCGTATGTATTATAATTTATCTTCAAGTAATACACTATGTTTTCTGCCCAGTGCTCATTATCACCAATTACATTTTTTACAAGAAATTTGATCAAATAACTAACGCGTATTATCTGTTTTTTATTTACTTTAAGTTCATCTGTATAGAAATTTAGGTTAAAAATATTGTATAGAAGTACAAATTCAGAATTATTAAATAGATAATATGCCTTGTTTAGTTTAACTATTTGTAAAACAATTAAAGGTGAGATGTAGTAATTATCACTGTAATTAAGTTTAATTTTAGACTTGTTTTCAATTAATAATAATTCGCGAGAATAATTTTCTTCAACTTTTTTGAATAATTTGACAAATTTCTTATAATAGTTGATATGCAAATCTTGGTTGTAAATAATAGCATCTATTTCTGATTCAATTTCATTCTTGTTTAATATATTTTCATCAACATCATTATCTTCAATTATTATTAATTGATTTCTATATAAAGTATCACAATAAATTTTAAAAGAAACTTTTAGGAAGTTTAAGTCATCATATTTATTATAAAAATCTTTTTTTTCTTCAATAAGCTTTACGATTTTATTTAATTCTTGAATAATATTTCTAAGTTGAAAACCATTCTTATCACTTTCAAAGATTTCTTCAATTAACTTATCAAAGAAGTCTTGATTTAAAGTGTTTGAAATATTAAAAAAATTAAATTGATTCAAATATATATTTGAACTAACTTCAAAATTATCCGAATTAATTATTATAGAAATTAGATTTAGATTTTTGTATAAGATTTCTTTCATAACGTGTTAAATTTATCCATTGACACTGCTTTTATATTGTCTGCTACATCGATATAAGGCTTCATTGATTTATAGTCACTATGCCCAGTCCATTTCATTACAACTTGTACTGGAATACCTAAGGATAATGCAGTACAAATAAAAGTTCGTCTACCAGCGTGCGATCTTAATAATTCATATTTTGGAATAAAATCATCATGTCTAACATTTCCTTTGTAGTAAGTAATTCGAATTTCCTCATTAAATTCTGCTAGTTTAAATAACTCTTCTAAGTAATCATTCATTTTCTGATTAGATATTACCGGTAAAGCTTTATTAGTTTTTGAAACTAATGTTGAATATTTTTCAAGAATCCGTTTACTTTCTTTGTTTAGTTCGATTTGAAGTATATCTGAAGTTTTTTTAGTAGTAACTTCTATTAGTTTACTTTTAACGTCTGATTTTTTCAATGCTTTAGCATCTGAGTAACGAAGTCCAGTGTAGCATAAAAATAAAAAGATATCTCTAATTTTATTTAAATATTCTTTTGAGTCAGGAATTTCAAGATTTTTCAGAGCTTTTTGTTCTTCTATGGTTAAAAAAATAACTTTCTTTTGAACAGTTTTTAGTTTTGGTTTAAATATGAACCCAAGATCATTTTCGTAGTAATTGTTTTTATTTGCCCACCTTAAAAAAGTCTTTATAAAGCTAATGTTTTTCATAATAGTAGAGTTTTTTAAGTCAGCTTTAATCTGAAGATGTACTATAAAATCATAAAAAGTATTTTCGTCAAAGCTTTCTAATTTTAATTTTTTATTGAAAGCAATAAGATGATTTTTAATTGTAGTATGTTTTGCGTAAGTACTATCTGTCCAGTTATTTTGAATACCAGTCTTGTTAGTGAAAATATCAAAAACAGAAAAAAAGTCTTGTTCTATTTTATTTCTAGTAGACTTCCTAACTTCAATATTGTAAAATTGTTTTAATTCATCTAACGAAGGAACATTATCTTCAATTTCTTTTCTTTTAAAAAAGTCTTGAATCTTTGATTCATAATCGGATAAAGTGCTATTAATTTCTGTTGAAGATTGATTAAGCTTATTAAAGTGACCATTTTTAACTCTTTGTTTTTTTTCGTCCCATTTAGAAAGATTTATTCTTAAGCCAGAATTTAAGTCTAATCTAACTCCTCGAAACATAATTCGAATTTTAATTGGAATATTATCGACAATTAGGATGCCATTTCTCTTTCTTTTTTCGGGGGTAATAATGATGTTTCTTTTTATAATCATACTTATATATTTACTACAAGTTTACAACCAATAAATCAAATTTTAGACATTTTTATTCAACCTTAAAGAACATAATGTTTATTGTAAACATTTGTTTATCAGTGTAAAACAACCTTAAGTAATTTTATTAAAACTACAGGTTCGAATCCCGCCAGCTCCACGAAAATATTAAAAAATCCATCTTTTTAGATGGATTTTTTTGTTTGAACAGTATATTTCTTCGTTAACTTTAAAAAGTGAAGAAGATGAAAAAGGAGTGTAAATGAAAAAAGAATTAAAAAAGGCTGTATTCAATTGGAGCGGAGGAAAAGATTCTGCATTGGCTTTGCAAAAAGTTTTAGAAGGGAAAGAGTTCGAAGTAATTGCATTGCTGACCACGATAGCTGCTGAAACGAATACTTCTTCTATTCATGGAATTCCATTGGAATTGTTGAAAAAGCAGGTAGAAAGCATTGGTATTCCGTTGTATTTGGTTACGTTAACAAAAGATATAAAAACATATGAAGACGAAATGTTGAAAGCGGTCAACCATTTTAAACAGTTGGGTGTCGCACATTTTATTTTTGGAGATATTTTTTTAACAGATGTAAAAAAATACCGGGAGAGTAAGCTTCTTCCATTGGGAATTGAAGTTGTGGAACCGCTTTGGGGAAAAACATCTTTAGAAGTGATGGATGAATTCTTAAAATCAGGAATAAAATCTAAAATAATCGTTACACAAGCTGATAAGTTAGATCAGTCTTTTATAGGAAGAGATCTTGATAGGAGTGTCATAGATTCTTTTCCGATGAACGTTGATGTTTGTGGTGAAAATGGAGAATATCATACGTTTTCTTATGCCGGAGACCTTTTTAAAACACCATTTGATTTTGCGATCTTAGAGATCGTTTTAATTACTCACGAATTTAAGTTGGATACGGGAGAAATAAAAAAATGTGATTATTGGCAAGCTAAATTATAATCGTTGAAAAAATAATTTTTAACTATAAGATTTATTGTAAATCAAATTTAAAAATAAAAATTTTAACCGAAAGATTTTCATCTTTGATACTTATCATTTTATCATTTTTAAAAACTATCTTATCTTAGTCGAACAATTAACACCTACTTAGGATAAGACTAGTACATCATGAGTTTATACGATTATTATAATTTCCCGATACAGTTGGTCAATGGTTTTTTGGATGATTCTAAAAAAGTATTGATTGATATTTCACATTATTGTATTTATAGGGTTTTTAGTGACAATTTCGAAAAGTATTCTGGTTCTTTTGCTGGCTATCAAAAAGCCTGTGATGATTTTGGAGTTGAGTTTAAAAATGTAGCAACAGCTTATCAAAATGGAAAAACGCTTTATGATGCGACAATTGATAAAAGTCCTATGGTAGGAATGAGTTCTGAATTATATTGGGACTATATGAATAACGAAAAGACAGATTTTGAGAAAGTGTGTTTATTGGGTGATTTAGCTTTTAAAAGCATATTGGGAGCAAAATCTTATATCAAATTGGATAATAAATATTGGTTCAGCCGAATGGATGGTTCTGTAAAATCGATTTCGAAAGAAGAACTGTCGCCTAAATTACAGCGTTACCTGAATGAATACCAGACAAAGAAGATCAAAAATCAATTGATTGCGAATTGGGGGTTAGCATCTTATTCTCGTTACAATAGAGGTTTTTATGTGAGTTATCGAATGTCGTTGGACGATTTGGCTTATCACGCTGAAAAGATTCGAAAGTCAACTCAGGATAAAAAGATTAAAAATGACGTGAAATCTGCACATGAAAAGGCAATGGAGCGCTTAGAAAAAGAGAGTAAAATAAGCTAACATAATTTAAATTATAAAAAAGTCCGTCAATTTTGACGGACTTTTTTATAGAGTTGATGTTTTAATCTATATCTCTTTTACAGTAATAATGTTTACAGGGCAAGCTTTGGCTGCACGCTCACAATTTTCTGCAATGGTATGGTCAGGATCTTTTAAGGTGTGAAACCCTTTTTTATCAATCGCTTTTAATAAAACAGATTTACCATCTTTTTTTGACATTCTGAAACGTTCTGGTGCTAACTCGTAACAATAGTTGCATCCGATACATTTATCGCGTTGTAACGTAATAATGACCATGAATAACTATTTTTAATGAGAATAAGCGCCTTCTTCAACACTATTTTGTTGTGTTCCGGGTTCTTCTACTTTTACTAATTTATATAACTTATCAGAAGGGCGAATTCTAAATTCCATCGGAATTGTAATCGAATCACCTTTTTTAGCTGTATCAGATTTTACATCTTCAACCATCATTTCTGTCACCACCATTTCTTTGGCTCCAGTTGTTGGGCCTGTTACTAAAATTAAATCACCAACTTTTAAATCGTATGCATCAATTACAAATTGACCAATACTTGGTTTTGGGAAGAAATGAACTCCTTTTCCAATATAAACTTTTTTCTGAGTTGCCATAGAACCTGGAACAGCAGACCATTCACCCAATTTCTGACCTAAATAATAACCAGACCAAAAACCACGGTTGTAAACTGTTTGTAATAATCCCATCCAGTAATCTACTTTTTCTTTCGAATATGTTCCGTCGGCAATAGAATCTATAGCTTCTCGGTAACAGCGAATAACAGTAGCGACATATTCCGGAGAACGTCCGCGACCTTCTATTTTCAATACTTTAACACCTGCATCTACAACTTCATCCAAAAATTCCATAGTACATAAATCTTTTGGAGACATCATGTATTCATTATCTAATTCGATTTCGAAACCGGATTCCTGATCGATAACGGTATATTTTTTACGGCAATTTTGTTTGCAAGCACCACGATTTGCAGAAGAGTTGTGAGAGTGCAGGCTCAGGTAACATTTTCCTGAAACGGCCATACACAAAGCTCCGTGACCGAAAATTTCGATTTCAACTAAATTTCCACTTGGTCCGCGAACATCATCTTTGATAATTTGTTCGCAAATCTTTTTCACTTGCTTCAAACTCAATTCACGAGACAGTACCATTGTATCAGCAAACATGGCATAAAATTTTACTGTTTCGATATTTGTCACATTAATTTGAGTCGAAATATGAATTTCTACATCGATTTGTCTTGCGTATGCAATAACAGATTGGTCCATTGCGATAACAGCTGTAATGTTAGCTTCTTTGGCTCTGTCCAATAAGTTTTTAATTAAAGATAAATCGTGGTCGTATATAATTGTATTTAAAGTAAGGTAAGAACGCACACCTTTTTCTTCACAACGTCTTACGATTTCTGGTAAATCGTCCATTGTAAAGTTTATGGATGCTCTCGCACGCATATTCAACTGCTCGACTCCGAAATAGACAGAATCAGCTCCATTATCTAAAGCTGCTTGCAACGATTCGAAATTCCCAGCAGGAGCCATCAACTCCATTTTTCCATCTTTGGTCATACGAAAATTCTGATTTTAAGGTGCAAAGGTACAAAAAAAATGTAAGTAGCTATATTATTTATAATCAAGTTAAATTTGAAAAATGAACCGAAGATAGAGAAGTATCTTGGTTTTGGTATAGTCTTTGTCTTTCAAAATGAAAACTCAATTTTATGAAAAAAATAATCTTATCAAGCATTTTAGGAGTAGGTTTATTCACTTCTTGTGCCTCAACTAAAACTACTAATCAAGGAGAGGAACTTTTAACAATTGCTCCGGAAACGAGAGAATGTTCGGCAGGTGCAGGGAAAATGCAATGTATGATGGTGAAAGAAGGTGATGCTGCAGAATGGCAATATTTCTATAATTACATCGACGGGTTTACGCACGAACCGGGATATGAGTATAAAGTTGTAGTAAAAAAATCGAAAGTAGAAAATCCACCAGCGGATGCATCTTCTGTAAAATATGAATTGGTAAAGGTTGTCAGCAAAAAATTGGCAACAATGAAATAGTTTTGAAGTTTATTTCAAAGAATTTCGATTAATTTTGCAAGATGTTAATAGAAAGTCTTCAAAATCCAAGGATTAAAAACTTGCTGAAACTGCAGGAAAAATCGAGAGAACGCAAAAGCCAAAATTTGTTTATTGTGGAGGGAACACAAGAAAATGAATTGGCGGTAAAAGGTGGTTATGAAGCGGTCGAGATTTATATCTGTGAAGATATTTACATCAAATCGATTGATTTTGATCAGGCTAAAATCTTTACAATTACAAAACAAGTTTTTGAGAAATTAGCTTACAGAAAATCAACTGGTGGAATTGTAGGTGTTTATAAAACTAAATCTTCTTCACTTGCAGATTTGCAATTACCAGAAAAGCCGTTGATAGTTATATTGGAAGCTGTTGAAAAACCGGGGAATCTTGGTGCGGTTTTACGAACAGGGGATGGAGCTAAAGTAGATGCTGTTATTGTTTGTGATGAAACCGTGGATTTCTTTAATCCTAATGTAATTCGTTCTTCGGTTGGTACGTTGTTTACGAATCAAATTGCTTCAGCAAATAAAGAGGCTGTTTTAGCTTTTTTACAGTCAAATCATATACAGGTCGTTTCGACTTTTTTAAGAGAAGAAACGAAAAGTTTATATGAAACGGATTTTAACCAATCATCTGCGATTGTTTTAGGAACAGAAGCGACAGGGCTTTCAGACTTTTGGGCAGATCATTCAGATTCATTAATCAAAATACCAATGCTAGGTTTTGTCGATTCGCTAAATGTAAGTAATGCAGCTGCAATTTGTGTATACGAAGCAGTGAGACAAAGACAATAGTAAATCTTAAAATAAAAAAAGCCATTTCATCATGAAATGGCTTTTTTTATTGAATTTATTTTTTCTTAAATAGGTTTTTCAACCAAGAATTATTTTTGTGGTTTTCCCCATAACCGTAACCATATCCGTAACCATATCCGTAGCCTTTTGTAAAATCTACGTCATTTACAACCATGGTCATATTATGAAGGCGATCTTCCTGGTATAAATCTCTAGGAATTGCTAACATGCGTTTATCTAAATAGTTTGCACGAACGACATACATGGTAATATCTGCACTCTTAGAAATTAATAAAGTATCTGTAACCAAACTCACAGGAGCAGTATCAACCAAGACATAATCATAATTTTCCTTACCATATTTGATAATATCTTCAAAACGTCCATTCATGAGTAATTCTGATGGGTTTGGAGCAATTTGACCAGAGTAGATAACATCAAATTTATAATCGGCAGGATTTTTAATGACGATATCACTGATGTTAATATCATTAGAAATCAAATATTCAGTTACACCGTACTGGTGTCTATATTGATCTGTAATACCTAAATAATCTAATACTTTTGGACTTCTGATATCAGCACCAATCAACAAGACTGATTTACCGGACATTGTCAAGATTTGAGCTAAATTCGTTGAAATAAATGTTTTACCCTCTCCACTTGTTGTTGATGTAATGTAAATTGATTGCGGATCTGTAGAATTTTTAAGAAGAAAATTCATATTTGTTCTAAGAATTCTAAATGCCTCAGCTACACTCGAGCTGTCATTGTGTTCAATAATAGAAGTATCACTTTTTGGTACTTGTCCTGCAATAGGTGCGCCAACAGCATTTTCTACATCCTCTTTAGAATTGACATTATTATTAAGTAATTTATAGATGTATATAAAGGCAAATGGTACAACTAACCCTAGAATCATTGCGCCTAATAGAACGATATTCTTTTTAGGTGAAACAGGAATTTTTGAATCATAAGCAAAATCAATGACTTTGATATTTTCCGGAGTTGCAGCAGCCTTTATTTCATTTTCTTCTCTTTTTTGCAATAAGAACAAATACAAAGCTTCAACAATTTGTTGTTGTCTTGAGATGTCCCTGAATCCACGCTCCTGACTAGGTACTTTTTGGATTCTGCTTCTTATTTGATTTTGTTTGTTTTGGATAGAACTTAAAGACGTTTGTGTGTTATTTCTGTATAAACGCAAACTATTTTTTAAGTTTCTCTTGATATCGCTGATCTGCTCTTGAAGTTTTACCACATTTGGGTGTTCGTTCGTTACAGATTTTAACATATCATCTTTTGTTAAAACCAGTTCATTGTAAGAAGCAATTTGCGATGCGATGGTTTGATCTTGTAATCCGATATTAGTAGGTAAAAGATCAGATTTATTAGAACTCAAAGCAGAGTTCATGTAGTCAACTAACTGAAGTTGAGTTGAAGATTCTAATAATTTTTTCTCATTTTCAGAGGCATTTTGTAGAAAAATATTCGCTTCAGAAGTGACATCTGTAATATCATTACTTTGTTTATATCTTTCTAAATCTTTATCTACCCCTTGAAGATCTCCTGTAACTATGGCTAACCTGGAATCAATAAATTTAGATGTTGCTTCCGTCAATTTATTATTATCTGTGACAAGATCTAAATTATATTGTTTAATCAAATCATTGATAAACTGTTTTGAAATTTCAGGAACAGTACCGACTAAATTGAAGTTAACAATTTTAGAATTTTTGTCACTATTTGGTTCGATCAAAATTTTATTTTGATAGTAAGTTACTGTAGAGTTTAAAGAATTTAATTTGATTAAATACTCAGCATCTATACTTTTAGATATATTTTTATTCGGACTAATCACAATATCTCCAAAAGGAGTTTTTATTTTCTGTCCAAAAGAGTAGGCTTGTGTTTCTTTGGTTTTATGGTTAGTTAAACTAAACTTTGTTGTTGACTCTATTTTTATATTCAGCTCTTCATTTAATTCTTCATTAAGTTTATCAGCTTCATTTAAAAATAAAATTTTAATTGGCGAGTTACTGGCAGTTGTTTCTAATTCTGCAATACGTCCAACGCTAAAATAACGAATATTCAAGTTGTTTTGTTCAACAACTTTAGAGATAAGTCTTCTTGATTTTAGAACTTCAATTTGATCACCAACTTCAGAGTTAGCACTTGTTCCAAACATGGTTGCAGCATCAGCTAAACCAGCCAATTCACCAGCAGCTGATTCTTTTTCATTTAATAAAATTTTAGCAGAAACCTGATACTGTTTTTGTGTATATTTTAAATAAAATAAGGCCCCGATGATTGCAATGATTAAACCTAATACAAACCATTTCCAATAATATAAATATTGCTCTAGTACTTGTCTTAGATTAATACTTTCTTCCTCTTCTTCAAATGAAGTGTTATTTTTTATAGAATTATATTTTTGATTCATTTTACCTTGTTAAAACAGAAATTACAGAAATAATTACACCAGCCATCGAAATCCATAATGTGTAGTTGGGTGTAAACTTTGAAGCTGCTACTTGCGCGGAATTCGGCTCAACATAAACAACATCATTTTGTGCCAAATAGTATACAGGAGAATTTAAAGCAGATTCTGATGTTAAATCAACCATGTGACGTTCTTTCACCCCGTTACTTTCTCTAATTACTGTAACATTTTCCCGTTTTCCTTTAATGGTTAAATCTCCTGCCATTCCTAAGGCGTCTAAAAGTGTGATTCTTTCAGTCGGAACAATAAAGCTACCAGGACGAGTGACTTCTCCCAATACACTAATTCTAAAGTTTACAAAATTTACGTTAACTCCAGGGTTAACAACATACTTACTTACTTTTTCTTTTATAGTTTCTATTGCTTGGCTTCTTGTCAACCCGGCTAATTTTATACTTCCCACCATAGGTAAATTAATATTTCCATGTTCATCAACGGTATAAGTTGGACTATATGGAGAAAGGGTATTACTGTTCGCTGTGGTTTGTATCGTACTTAATTGATTAAATGGAGCGGCAGCAGCTACATCAGCAGCAGAAATAACAATTGCTAATTGATCAGTAGGCTGTATTTTGGGTATATACTGCTCAAAGCTGGTTGTTAATTGTTCTTGGTTTTGAAAATAAACGATTTCTTTTCTGGAACCACAGGCTGTGATTGCAAGTAAAGAAATAATACATAAAAATTGGAAAATTCTATTTTTCATAAGTTATATTATCAAGCTTCTCAAACTCAGAGTTTTGAGAAATAAATTCTGGTACAATTTCTTTTATTTTGGCAACTAAGTTCATGACTTGCTCATGCTTTTCTATAGTTGATGACATTAAACATAATTCTTCAATTAATTTTTTATTGTCTTTGCATTTATATGTATTGACTTTAGCAATCATGATTTTTTCATGATGAGTCTTTACGGTGTTTTCATCATTTGCTAATAATTCTTCGTAAATTTTTTCTCCAGGGCGTAAACCTACAATTTTAATATCAATTTCTTCAGGATATTTATAGCCGCTCAATCTGATCATTCTTTTTGCAAGGTCAATAATTTTCATTGATTCTCCCATGTCAAATACAAAGATTTCACCTCCTTTTCCCATTATAGCAGCTTCTAATACAAGTTGACATGCTTCAGGAATGGTCATAAAGAAACGAGTTATATCCGGATGCGTAACAGTTAACGGACCTCCGTTTTCTAATTGTCTTTTAAAAAGAGGAATTACAGATCCATTGGATCCTAATACGTTACCAAAACGAGTAACAATATAATTTGTTTTAGATATTTCGTTAATACAGTTTACATAGATTTCCGCTGCCCGCTTTGTGGCACCCATTACATTTGTAGGGTTAACAGCTTTGTCTGTTGAAACCATTACAAATTTTTCAGCATCAAATTCATTTGCTAAATCTGCAATTATTTTTGTTCCACAGATGTTTGTATTAATGGCCTCGTAAGGGAATTTTTCCATTAACGGAACATGTTTGTAAGCCGCTGCATGAAATATGACTTGTGGATGATATTTATCAAATAGACTTAGCATTCGGTTATGATCTCTCACGCTTGAAACGATATAGTCTATTCTTTTTTGTTTTTCTTCTGAAATTTCATTTTTAAGAGACTGTTGTACATCATAAAGAGCAGACTCAGCCTGGTCAATTAAAATTAATTGATCAAAATCCATTATTGCAATTTGTTTAGAAATTTCGCTTCCTATAGATCCGGCAGCTCCAGTGACTAAGATTCTTTTTCCTTTAATATTTTCATTAATGATAGGATTCTTCAACTTTATAGACTCTCTTCCTAATAAATCCTCAATCTTTAATTGTTTGATTTGATTTGGTTTATAAGTTCCGTCAATCCAATTTGATATTGGAGGAATTATTTTTATGTTCACATTTAAATCTTCCAAAGATTTAGAAAGATGAAGCATTTGATTTGTCTTGATGTTTTGAATCGAGATAATAATTTCTGAGATATCGTTTCTGTCAATAAATTTATCATCAATGTCATGAATGGAATAAATTTTAACACCATCAATAAATGTACCTATCTTGGATTGGTTATCGTCAATAAATCCTATAACTTTATAATTATGTTGAGTATCGTTTTGGAGAATGTTTCTTGTAATTAATCCAGAATCCCCTGCTCCATAAATTAATATCTTTTGAGCTACTTTATTTTTAGAAAAAAAGTAATCATAAATCCATTTATAATACAGCCTTGCTATAACCATAGCGACTGTAGAAATAAAAAGATGAACAAATATTACAGAATATGACATTCTGAAAGTTGAAGACAATGCTGACGAACTTGATAAATTATGTTCTAAAAATTGCCTATAGATAAAAGAAATAAAAAAAAGTATAAGAAAAGCTGTTGTGTTAGATACAAATACATTTTCAGCATCTTTTAAGCCTGTTTTCCTTACAACTCCTTTATATGTCTTAAAATATATAAAACAGAAGAAGTAAACTAATGTTATGAATGGTAATTTATAAACAAGTTTTTCAACACTAAACGTATTTAGAAAACTATTCAAAATAAAATTACTTATGATATAACTTAGAAAAACAATTATTATATCTATCACCAATACTACCCATCTAGGAGTATTAAAGTGTTGGCTAAAAGGGTTCAATATTATAGTAATTTAAGTAACGGTAAAGTTAAAAAAAAATCAGGAATAGACCACTCCAAAATTGGAAAAATCTATCCCTGACTAGTAATTCTATTTTAGAATAATTATTATTTTACTCTGAAAACAACTCGTCTAGCTAATTGATGAGAAGAAACTTGAGAATTTTTGAATTCTTTGTCTTCACCTTCACCGATTGTTGTTAATTGAGATGCGTTCGCTCCTTGACTAACTAAAATTGCTTTAACGTTTTCTGCTCTTCTACGAGATAAGTCTTTATTGAAAGCATCACCTCCTACTGGATCAGCAAAACCTAAAATATCAATTTGAGCGTTTGGTTTCGCTTTTAAGAATTCAGATACAAATTTGATCCCTCCAACTGATTGTTGGTATGGTTTATCAGAATTGTAATCGAAGTATACATTGATAATTCCAGAATTAATCATTTGTTCTAAGAAATCAGCATCGTTAACAATAGTTGTGTTTCCTCCTGCATTTTGTTTGATGTATTCTTCGATGTTATCAGGAATTCCATTTCCATTGTGGTCAATAGTAACACCTTTAGTGTCAACAACTGCCCCTGGAGCTGAATCTGGTTCTTGATCTAAATAATCAGCAACACCATCTCCGTCTGAATCTTTTAACATTTGTTCAATATTAGCGATACGATCTTCTAAGTCAGAACGTGTTGGCTCGTAAACCCAGTCGGCGTGTTTTTCATTTTTACCTAAGTAAAATGTTAACCCTAATGTCGCATTCCATAAAGAACCGTCAAAACCTCTTCTAGCTGAAGGATCTGAAGACTGTCCGTCCCAAGCTGTGTTTTGGCGGATTGTTTTTGTGTAAGATAAATCACCAGTTAACACAAGTCTATTTGTTAACTTAACTTGTGGTGTTAGACCTAAAGAGATCAATCCCATTTCGTCGTTATCATCTAATAAACCAGCTGAATCTCCTTTTGTAGCATCGTTATTCATAAACCCATAACCAACACCACCATGAGCTAATAAACCAATAGTGTTAGTCCAAGTTTCAAAATTCATCATACGACCTAAGTTCGCTACTCCTGATAAATCTACACGATAGAAATTAGATCTAAAATGTTTAGAACCTTCTCCTTCTTTCAAACGATCATATCCACCAGATAGTTTTAGACCGAATTTGTTGTTAAACATGTAACGAACACCAAAGTTTGCGTTATAAAAACTTGGAGTCTCATTGTAGTATCCATTTGTGAATGGAGCAGTGGCTTTATTAGCACCAGCTTGTGCTTCAATAGACCACTTGTTGTAATCATTGTTAACTGTTTCAGTAGTTTCCTGTGCTTGTGCAAAAACTCCTAATCCAATTACACTTAATAGGTATGAAATCTTTTTCATGAGGATATATTTAATTACAAAATTATATAAATTGTTAAAAACGAATAAATAAATAATGTTAAAAAAGCTTACAACTAACGAAAGTCATAATATTTTTTTGTGATTATTTTAACGTGCTAAAAAAGACTTCAAGAACTGTGCCGAAATTAATTTTTGTATTTTTTATCTCTTCTTTGAATCATTTAAATTATTTTTGCACAAATATTCCCAAAACAAACAATGGAACAATCAGCATTTCTTTTTTCAACAAGAGGATCAGTAGATTTGGCAACAAAAATAGCCGATTATTATGGTCAAGAACTTGGTAAGTCTAAAATTGTAGAATTTAGTGACGGAGAATTCGTGCCGGCTTTCGAACAGCCAATTCGTGGAGCTCGTGTATTCTTAATTGGTTCTACAATGCAGCCAACAGACAATTTAATGGAATTACTTTTAATGTGTGATGCGGCAAAAAGAGCTTCAGCAAAAAGTATTACAGTTGTAATCCCTTATTTTGGTTTTGCTCGTCAAGATCGAAAAGATGCGCCTCGTGTGCCAATTGGAGCAAAATTAGTGGCAAAAATGTTAATGACAGCAGGAGCGACTCGCGTAATGACAATGGATTTACATGCGGATCAGATTCAAGGATTTTTCGAAATCCCTGTTGACCATTTATTTGCATCAACAATTTTTGTCGAATATATTAAAGGATTAGGTTTAGATGATATTTGTATCGCTTCTCCGGATATGGGAGGTGCTAAACGTGCAAATACCTATGCGAAATATCTAAATGCTGATATTGTCATATGTCACAAAGAGCGTAAAGTTGCCAACCAAGTAGATAGCATGATGCTGATTGGAGAAGTAGAAGGCAAAAACGTTATTTTGGTAGATGATATGATTGATACGGCTGGTACATTAGCTAAGGCAGCAGAATTAATTATGTCTAAAGGAGCTAAATCTGTTCGTGCTATTGCGACGCATGGAGTATTATCAGGAGCTGCTTATGAGCGTCTTGAAAACTCTATGTTGGAGGAAATTGCTATAACGGATAGTATTCCATTAAAAAATACTTCCGTATCTAAAATAAAAGTATTATCTTGCGCTCCGCTTTTTGCAGATGTTATGCATTTGGTACACAGCAATAAATCAATTAGTCAACGATTTGTTATCTAGTTGTTTAGCTTTAAAATTAAATTATTTTTATTTATATATATTATTATGAAGTCAATTACAATTCAAGGTGTAAAAAGAGAAGACTTAGGTAAAGTGGCTACACGTAACCTACGTAATGCTGAACAAGTACCTTGTGTGGTTTACGGTTCTGGAGAGCCTATCCACTTTTCAGCTGATGAAAAAGCGTTTAAATCATTAGTTTATACGCCAGACGCTCACACAGCGACAATCGAGTTAGCTGATGGGGCTAAAATTCAAGCAATTTTGCAAGATATTCAGTTTCACCCGGTAACAGATAAAATTTTACACGTAGATTTTTATCAATTAAGCGAAGACAAACCAGTAACGATGGAAGTTCCAGTTCGTTTAGTAGGACGTGCTCGTGGTTTAGTAGCTGGTGGGGTTTTACGTTTCAATATGCGTAAGTTAAAAGTTCGTGCTATTCCAGCAAACTTACCAAATGAAATCGAAATCGATATCACGCCAATGAGAATTGGTCACAAAATGTATGTTGAATCATTGAAAAATGATAACTATACGTTTGCTCATCCAGATAACGCAGTAGTAGTAGCTATCCGTACTTCTCGTAATGCTGTTAAGGATGCAGATCAAGACGAAGACGAAGAATAAGAATTTTCTTTTCAGATATAAAAAAACCACTCTGTTTGAGTGGTTTTTTTATTTTAAAAATTTAATGAGATAAATTTGTCCGATTTAAAATTAATTGTATATTTGTGGTGTAATTTTTAATGAATAAAAGAAGTTAATGTTTTCAAAGGCTTGTGAGTATGGAATTAAGGCTTGTGTGTTTATTGCACAAGAGTCTGTAAATGGGAATAGAGTAAACTTGAAGCAAATAGCAAATTCCATTAATTCGCCTGAAGCATATACTGCCAAGATTTTGCAGCAATTAGTAAAAGCAAATGTCATATCGTCTGTAAAAGGCAAAATGGGAGGGTTCCTAATGGATGCTGAACATCTGGAAGATATAAAATTAGTAAATATCATTAAAGCGATAGATGGAGATGGTTTATATCACAGTTGCATTTTGGGATTGGTAGAATGTGATGCAAATAGACCTTGTGCTTTGCATAGTCGCGTTTTTGCTATTCGTAGTGATTTGAGAGCTATGTTAGAACAAACTTCTATGTTTAATTTGATTGATGACCTTGAGAAAGGTTTGGCTTTTCTTAAGCATTAAAAAAAAAATATCTTAAAACAAGATAAAAATATCCGAATATCCGAATTAAAAAAATATCATGATATGGAACTAGCTGTAGAAATTCCTCAAACGAAATTAGCCCATCTTACTTATTCAGTTGGATTGAATTTGAACGAAGCTTGTGTAAGACACCACAAAACATTGTTTTTTTGTTGGAATATTCGAGCAGGAATAGATAAAGGAGTTGATTTACAACGTATAGTTGATTATGTGAATTGGTATGGACAAGAAATATTGTTCAAGAAATTTGAAATAGAAGAGCACTTTCTTTTTACCTTATTAGATGAAGACCACTATTTGGTAAGAAGAGCGTTAAAAGAGCACCGACGCCTAAAGCGATTATTTAAAATAGATGTTAAGAATCCAATGAAAAGTTTGATTTACATCGAAGAGGAATTGGATTTGCACATTCGATTTGAGGAAAAACAAATGTTTCCGGAATTCGAAAAAAATGCTACACAAAAAAAGTTAAAAGTAATTAAAGAACAATTTAATACACTTTTAACCAATACAGATTGGAAAGATCAATTTTGGTTATAGATCTCTCATAACCAAAAATTTTTACTTATAATTTTTTAGATGATTTTTGAAAAGAAAAGCTCGATTTTGCAGGTCGAGCTTTTTGTATTTTTAGAAAAAAATAGTTTCTCCTGTTTTTGTATTCTTGATTTTTTCGATTATTTCTTTACCTTCTTTAATACTAGAGCAAGGAATGATTATTTTATTTGGAGCATTTTTAATGTCATTAATAACAGCTAATGTTCCTGACATCATTCGTTGAATTTTTAAAGTCCCTATAATTTTCGGCCGAATAAATCGCATAAAATACTATTATTTCTTAATCTTTACTTCAAATATTTTGTCCCAAAGCTTACCCGTCAGCAACATGTTTCCGTTTTCTTTAAACGCTATCCCGTTTAATTCTTGCGCTTGCGGATTTCCTTGTTTTCCTTTTAATTCGGCGAAATTAAATTCAGCTTTTACTGCTCCGGTTTGAGGATCAATAACAACAATATTGCTGTTGTCAGCATGCCCGGATTTTAAATAAACATTCGCATAAACTAAACCGTCGTGGTATTCAATCTCGTTCAAATAACTATAAGGTTGCTGGCTGTCAAATGCCTGAACAGTTCTTAAATAATTGAAATTCTCATCAAAGAAATGAATACGCTGAGATCCTTCTGTTACAGCCAATTCTTTTCCAATTGTCGTAATTCCCCAACCTTCGATAATCTGAGGAGGCATTTCAAATTTTTGAACCTGATTGAAGTTGGAATCATATTTATATATCACACGGTCTTGCCAAGTTAATTGGTAGATAAAACCATTCAGTTCTGTAATTCCTTCACCAAAAACATCATCTTTTATTTGGTATAACTTTGTAGGTTCTGTTGCGCCTAATTTATACTCGATTAAACGTGTTTTTCCATCACGAAGCCCGGTTCCTTCAAAAATATGACCATTTTTGAAATAAAAACCTTGCGTAAAATAATCGTTGTTATGTGGGTAAGTACCCACAATTTCATACGACCATTTTGCAGCAGGCTCATTGGCATAAACCACAAATGTAAAATCGCGCGAATTGGTTTCTTCTTCGCCTTTGAAGAATTTTAAATTAACCGTATGATTTCCTAATCCAATGGTTTTTCCATCAATTGTAAAATCTGCAGGAACCTCTTGTCCGTCTACAGCAACAACAACCTTTGTAATTCCTTCTAAATTTGTCAGCGGAATATCAATTTTGTCACCAATTTTATACTTGTTTTGTTCTATTTTTGAAACAATTTCAGTAATAGCCGTATTGTTTTTTCCGGAAGAATCTTTACAAGAGAATAATAGCGAAGAGAAAACTGTTGCACAAACTGATGCGGCGATTAAATATTTTTTCATTTGATATTTTTTAAATTTAAAGA
Organism: Empedobacter brevis NBRC 14943 = ATCC 43319; assembly: GCF_000382425.1. GTDB lineage: Bacteria > Bacteroidota > Bacteroidia > Flavobacteriales > Weeksellaceae > Empedobacter > Empedobacter brevis. Next base: position 21,551 of record NZ_KB908305.1, on the reverse strand, counting down.
ATTAGAGTGTTAATTCTATTACAAATATATTTATTTTGTTCGATTAGGATTATTTTTTACGAAAGCATCCCAGCCGGAATAAGAGTTTGATGCTCCTGCTGTTTTGCCAGAGTTTAAGTAATGACAGACAGCAACGGCAAGCCCATCCGTTGCATCCAGACGTTTTGGAATTTCTTTTAAACCAAGTAAATGCTGTAACATTCCGGCTACTTGTTCTTTTGATGCATTCCCGTTTCCTGTAATGGCCATTTTTACTTTTTTTGGGGCATATTCTACAACCGGCATATCACGATGTAAACAAGCTGCTATACAAACACCTTGTGCCCGTCCTAATTTTAGCATTGATTGAACATTCACGCCAAAAAACTGTGCTTCAATGGCCAATTCATCAGGATGATACTGATCGATAATAGCAAGGGTTTTTTCGAAAATCTTTTTCAATTTTGTTTGTTGATTTGGAAGTTTGTGCAATAACAATTCGTCCAGTGTAATTAACTTGATCTTGTTGTTTTTTACTTCAATCAAACCAAAACCCATCACCATCGTTCCAGGATCAATCCCTAAAATAATTTTTTCCATTGTTGCGAAGGTATTAAGATATTCTCAAAATTAAGCCGAATTTCGACTTGCATTAATATTTCCGAATAATGAACGCATGACAATTTGTTCATAAACTGCTTTATACTCGCTGTCATGATGAATTTTGTTTAAAGCAAATTGTTGAATCGTTAACAAAGGCAAGACAATTTTTTCACGCATTTGTACTGAAGCTCTGTTCAACGGTTCGTCTTGCATCAATTCCGAATAACCCGAAATTTCTAAACACAATGCTTTGGATAACTCGAATTCGTCATATAAAATAGTCCAGAATTCACCATATTCAGGATCATTTTTCATATAAGAAGTCAAAGGGAAATAAGTTTTTTCCATCGACATCATACTGTTTTGAATCAAGGTTTTGAAGAAGCTTGAATTTTTAAATAAATCTTTTACATCTTCTAAATGACCTTGTTTTTTCAATTCATGAATCGCTGTTCCAACACCAAAATACCCTGGAACATTTTGTTTCAATTGACTCCAAGAGCCGACAAAAGGAATGGCTCGTAAATCATCAAATTCCAATTTTTTATCACCGCCACGTTTACTTGGCCGACTTCCGATATTTGTTTTACCATAATAGTTTAAAGTACTCATGTTCTCTAAATACGGAAGAAACGAAGGATGCGCTTTTAACTCTTCATATTTCTGATAGCTAATTGTCGCTAATTTATCAATAAGAATACGTTCTTCAGGCGAAATTTGACTTGTGCTTGTTGCAAAAATATCTGAAATAATTCCTGCAGTATACAATTGTTCAAAATTGTATTTTGCCTGAGGAAGTGTTCCGTAATTTGATGTAATCGTTTGGCCTTGAATTGTGATTTGAATTTCGTGATTGGCAATTGTTTTCCCTTGTGAAGCATAAAATTCATGTGTTTTTCCGCCTCCACGTGCAGGAGGTCCACCTCGCCCATCAAAGAAAATAACCTCGATTTGATTTTCATCCGACACATTTGAAAGGATTTCTTTGGTGCGATAAATTTCCCAATTAGCTTTGATGTAACCACCATCTTTTGTTCCGTCCGAAAAACCTAACATGATGGATTGACGTTGTTTTCTACGCATTAAATGTTGTGCATAAACAGGTAAATTATACAAGCTATTCATGGTGTTTTCAGCACCATCTAAACCGCGAATAGTTTCGAAAAGGGGCATAATGTCAAATTTAATTTCTTCATCATGATAACCACAAAATTTGAATAAAGCATAGACGTTTAGTACATCAAAAATTGTTTCGGAATTTGAAATAATGTAACGGTTAGCACCTAACTCTCCATTTCGTTGTTGAATCGTTTTTAATTGGTAGACATTTTTGATGGTATCGACGACAAGTTCATCTTCAAAATCTTCAGGTCTGGCTGTGAAAGAAGGATTAGTTAAGAGTTCAATTTTTTCTGCTTCGTTTAAATCTTCTAAATTTATTCCGGTGTATTTTTCAACAATTTGGTTGATGACTTTTTGATGAATGCGAGAGTCTTGGCGAATGTCTAATGAAGCGAAATGCAATCCGAAAATATTTACCCGTGTTATAAAATCATCTAATACATCTAAGAAGATTCCGTTATGTTGTTCAATTAAAATGCTACGGATGGTTTGAAGACGTGTTTTAATTTCGTCAATCGTAATGGTACCGTTTTCGTTGAACATATTGTCATAAATCAAATTACTCAATTCTTTTAAAGGCTCTGTAAGGTGTTTGAATGTTAATCTTCTCTGAACAATTTTAATATGATTGTAGTAATTTTTTAAAACACTTGTCCGTAGTAAACCAGCAACTTTCCAAGTAATTTCTGCGGTTACAAAAGGATTTCCGTCACGATCTCCACCCGGCCAAAAACCTAATTGAATAACAGGAGATTGAAGCGGATGACTTTCTGTAAAAAACAATTGATTGATTTCATTGTATAACCGACCAATTGTTTGGTAATAAACATTGCGTAAATAATAAATAATCGAAACAGCTTCATCGTAAGGAGTCGGTTTTTCTTCGTTAATAAAAGGTGTTTTCCCCAATTGCTGCAGCAATAAATCAATTTTACTAACAGAATCCTGTTGAATAGCGTCGCGTAAATCCTGAATAATTTGTTGGACATTTGTCGGATAAAATTGTGTTGGATGTGCTGTAAAGACGACTCTCGTTACAAAATCTTCAATTCGATTTTTAACTTGCTTCATTTTGCCTTGCGCTTGTGCAATATGATAAATACTCTCTAAACTTCCTTTTTCATTTTCAGAATGTAATGAAGGAAAAGCAGCATCTTCTATGCTGTCAAATAACACAACTTGACGTTCGATGTATTGAATCATCCGAAACATTAAGTCAATTTGTTCTTGTTCAGTTCTTAAGTCCGTATATTTTTCAAAAAAATTCTTGATAATTTCGTTTGGTGATTTTCCTTCAGGTAAACCTTTTCGACTTTCTTCATATAAAAAAGGAATCAACGATCCAATGTTCTGCATCTTTTCGTAAGGCAGATTCATAAAGAGACTGTTGTAAATTTGAAACTTATTTTCTACTATCTGGTGAAACTTAAGTTCAGATAAATTCGTACTTCGCATCAATAGGTATTTTTTCTCTCCTAGTAAATTTACTGGTTTCGAAATAATTATCCTACTTTATTTCAAAACAAAAGAGAATCAATCTGATTCTCTTTTTTCTTATCCTATTTTGTTTAATTCGATTAAAGGCTCAATAAATTCTCTTGTATTGGACAAGCGTGGAACTTTATTTTGTCCACCTAATTTTCCGCGAGAAGCCATCCATTCTATGAATAGTTTTTTTCTGGCAATATGTATGACAGGAGGATTTAAGGTCATGTTGTTAAAACGTTTTGCTTCGTAATCCGAATTAACGTCTTGCAAAGAAGAATCAAGGATATTTGCAAATAATTCGAAATTATCAGGTTCTTTATCAAATTCAATGATCCATTCATGTGCTCCTTTTTCTTTTCCTTGCATAAAGACAGGCCCTGCGCTGTACTCAGAAACGATAGAATTGGTTTGCTCACAAGCTCTTTTTAGTGCCTCTTCAGCATTTTCAATCACCAACTCTTCTCCAAACGCATTGATATAATGTTTTGTTCGGCCTGAGACGACAATTCGGTGTGGATTTGTAGAGGTAAAACGTACGGTGTCTCCAATGATGTAACGCCATAAGCCTCCGTTTGTCGTAATTACCATGGCATAATTTTTTCCTACTTCAACGTTACCAATTGTTAAAAACCGCTGATTTTCAGCTCCAAATTCTTCCATAGGAATAAATTCGTAAAAGATTCCGTTGTCTAACAATAACAGTAAATCTTTGTTATGCAACTGGTCTTGAATTCCAAAGAAACCTTCAGAGGCATTGTATAACTCGAAATAATTTAAATTTTTCTTCGTGATTAAATGATAGTTTTCAGCATAAGGTTTGAAGCTAATGCCACCATGAAAGAAAACTTCCAGATTAGGCCATAATTCATCCAAATAATTTTTACCTGTTTCGGCTAATAATTTGTTTAATACAACCAGCATCCACGAAGGAACACCTGTCAATGAACCAACATCTTCATTTTTAGTTGCATTGATAATTGCATTCATTTTTACATTCCAGTCAGACATTAATGAAATTTCACGATTCGGAATATTTTTCATTTCAGCATAGAAAGGTAAATTATCAATCAAAATCGCGGATAAATCACCAAAACGAGTATCGTATTTTTGATAAAGTTCACTACTCCCCCCGATGCGAAGGTTTTTATGCAAGAAGATGTCTGTTTCAGGATACGCATTCAAATACAGCGCAAACATGGTTTTTCCTGCTGCGTAATGACAATCTTCTAAAGACTCGTTACTAATCGGAATAAATTTACTTTTGGCATTTGTTGTTCCGGAAGATTTTGCAAACCATTTTATTTTTCCATACCAGGTTACATCTTTTTCTCCTTTTCTTGCCAATTCAATATAAGGTTGAAAATCTTCATAATGTACAGCCGGAACTTGTTCTTGGAATTTTTGTATGGTTTTGATTTCTTCAAAATGAAATTCTTTTCCGTAAATAGTCGATTTGGCTTTTTTGATATTTTCAAATAACACACGTTCTTGTGTACCAACTGGATTTTTGATGCTTTCCTCGATGACATTCATTCGACTACGCATCATAATTTCCATAATCTTATTGACTATTCCCATCCGTTAAAAGTTTTGTAGATTTACACAAAATTAATTAAACTTTTTTAGCAAGATGCAGTTTGAAGGACAAATTCGTAAAATGACAACTGAAAACGGAACTCCAATTAATTATTATTGGAATTTCAAGAATGATTTTATCGTAATGAATCAATTGTTAGGGAAGAAAATAAAAATTAGTTTTGATCATTACGAGTGTTTGAATTGCCACGAGGACAAAGAAATTTATCAGATGGGGTATTGTAAAAATTGTTTTTTTACAATTCCGGAAGCTAATCCAAGTATTATTAACCCGGAGCTTTCTACGGCACATTTGGGAATTGCCCAACGAGATTTGGAATTTGAGATGAAATTCGAATTGCAACCGCATATTGTTTATTTAGCAAACTCTTCCGGAATAAAAGTTGGCGTTACTCGTTTAACACAGGTTCCTACCCGTTGGATTGATCAAGGAGCGTCAGAAGCGATTATTATTGCACGAACAGACAATCGTTACGAAGCGGGAATGATTGAGGTTTCGTTAAAAAATGTGATTGCTGATAAAACGAATTGGCAACGTATGTTAAAAAATGAAGTGCCGGATATCAATTTACCTGAACAGTATCATGAAATCAGAAACGTTGTTAATGAAGAGTTTCAACAATTTTTGGTTAATGAACCTGAAGTGTACACATTAGAATATCCTGTTTTATCTTATCCTGAAAAAGTAAAATCATTGAATTTGAAAAAAACACCGGAAATAGAAGGTGTTTTGAAAGGGATAAAAGGGCAGTACCTGATTTTTGAAGATAATACAGTATTTAATGTCAGAGGCCATGAAGGGTTTTATGTGAATGTAGACGTTTAAAATTACAGCACAATATTTCAATAAAACGTCGATTCTGCATAGAATCGACGTTTTACTTCTCTATAGTATTGATTTTTAAAAAAATACTTGTTTGTAATTTTTTTTATTATTAAATTAGTTACAGTCAATTAACACAAAAAAATAGAATTATGAAAGCAAGTGCATTACTTATGGTTGGAGTTATTTTAGCGTTAACAGCTTGTAAGAAAAAGTCGGACTTACCAGACTATAAAGTCAAAGAAGCTGTTTTGGATGTTTATAAATATAGAGCAGATAAGCCAGATTCTCTTTTTGCGAAAGTAGAGGGAGTAGAAGTAGATAATTTGAATGCTCCAATTAAGCAGTATGGTCCGGTAGATGTTTACAATTTTGAAAAAATGACACCACTTGAAGATGGCGATAAAACGGTTTATGAAGCAGTTTATAAAGTCTCTTTCAAAGGTGCAGAAGGTACAGAAACCTTTAAAGTAAGAAGAGTAGATAAAATGGACGGAATTGTTGTTGGCTATTCGAATGATATCAAACCAGTTGCTATGACTGATTCTACTGCTGTTAAGAAAGATACGGTAGCGGAAAAAAAATAATATTATAATAACTATTTTTTAAACACATTCAGGAAATTGAATGTGTTTCTTTTTGAAATAATATTTACCTTTAACTAATATTGATAAAAACCGATAAATGAAACTACATCACACATTTTTCTATTCTCCGTCTACCATGGAAAACAATGAGGAAATCATTCAACACTTTGAGGAAAAACAAGTCTCAATGCAGAAGATTCAGGATGCCTTAGGACGCCATACACGATTTGTCTTAACTGAAGATTCTTCTGAAACGACTTTAACGATGGGAATTAATGCCGCTAAAGGGGTATTAAAGGAAAGCAATATTTCAATTGAAGAGATAGACGCAATAGTTTTTGTTTCCACTACGCCGGAACACCGTATTCCAAATGACGCAATTAAAATACATCATGCCCTTGGAGGAAAGACAAATACATTGTGTTATGATATCAATGTTAATTGCATTGGAGCTTTTGTAGCTTTAGATTTAGCATGTAAATATTTAACAGGTACCCAATCTGCACAGAATGCTTTAATAATATGTGCCGAAAAATTATCAAACATATTGGATCGAGAAAATCCCGTTACAGCATTCTGCTTTTCGGATTCTGCTTTTGCTTTTATTGTAGAAAAAGATTTTTCTGCATCAGGGTTAATCGATGTTCTGTATCATACGGACAGTACTTTTTCAGAAGCAGTGTTATTCCCGCCAAAAGGTTACTCCTGCTATCATACAGATGATCTTGCGTTATGGGATACTTCATTTGACGGAAGCGGAAGTGTTGATTTCGCTCTGAATCACATCGAAGAGTTTCTAAAACGAAACGAGTTGAGTATAGAACAGATCGATTTGTTTTTGTTTTCACAGCTGTCAATAAAAAATATCAATAAAATACGCGATCATTTTCATCTTCCCGAAGAAAAAATTCCATTTTGTTCGAAAGAGTTAGGATATACAGGAGCTTCTAGTCCTTTTTTGGCATTAGATCAATACCAGAAAAATACCAGACAATTAGAAAAAGGAGAATATGTTCTTATATGGACGTTAGGAGCAGGCTATCAAGCAGGATTAATGCTATGGAAATATTAATTTGAGATGAACTATTTGTACGAATTAAAATAAATCAATAAAAATTTTATTGATTTATTCATAAAGTTTGTATATTCGTTATCAACAATGAAACAAAACGGATTAAATACGATTACAACGATTACTTCTGGTGAGCACACTTAGAGGAGTCTTGTTATGTTTTAATTCTAAAAAAATAATGCAAAAGCATCTTCTCAAAAGGAAGATGCTTTTTTTATGGTTAAAATTCAAGATATGAAGATTTTAAAATTCGGAGGAACATCAGTCGGATCAGTAGAAAGCATCCGCTCAGTGGTAGAAATTGTGAAACAAGAAAAGCAGCAAAATAATTCGATTATTTTAGTTGTTTCAGCGATGTCAGGTATGACTAATCTATTGACCAAAATGTCCGAGGAAGCTTCATGGGGAAATTTAGATGAGAATGATTTGAAGTTCTTTCAAGAGAAACATTTTGAAATTGTAAAAGCATTAATTAACATTTCTGATCAAAACCCAATTCTAACCAAACTAAAATTATTGATGAATGAACTGGAAGATTTGTTACAAGGAGTTGAAACGCTCAAAGAATTAAGTCCTCAAACAAAAGATTTGATTCTCAGTTTTGGAGAAAGATGCAGTGCATTGTTACTAACGGAAATCATTCAGCAAAATGTAGGAGAAGCGAAAGCTGTTGATGCTTCTGATTATATTGTGACGGATAGTAATTTTGGACAGGCGAATGTGATGGAAGAAATGACGTACCAAAACATTCAGCTACTTGCAAAAAAATATTCCGATAAGTTATTTGTTGTAACAGGATTTATCGCTGCCAATGAAGAGAATCGCATCACAACTTTGGGACGTGGAGGTTCTGATTATACGGCAGCTTTATTTGGTGCAGCTTTGCATGCAGAGAAAATCGAAATTTGGACAGATGTGAATGGAATGATGACAGCCGATCCCCGTTTTGTAGCGAAAGCTTTTTCGTTAAAGAGTTTGTCCTATACTGAAGCAATGGAATTGTCTTATTTTGGGGCAAAAGTAATTTACCCGCCTACGATGGCTCCTGCATTCAAACTTAGAATTCCAATTGTCATCAAAAATACATTTCAACCGGAATTTGAAGGAACAAAAATTCAGTTCAATACTGAACCAACCATTTTTCCAATCAAAGGAATTTCGTCTGTCAAGAATGTAGCACTGATTAATATAAAAGGAAGTGGCTTGGTTGGAAAGCTTGGCTTTAGCGGAAGACTTTTTTCACTTTTAGCACGGCATCACATCAACATTGTATTGATTACACAATCTTCGTCGGAACATAGTATAACATTAGCGATTCATCATGATGAAGTTGAGAAAGCAAAGCAATTAATAGAGGATGAGTTTTATTTAGAAATCGATGCGAAATGGTTGGAACCTATTGAAATAGAAGAAAAGCTTGGAATTATGGCAATTGTTGGAGAAAACATGAAAAAAACAGTTGGGGTTTCGGGTAAATTGTTTTACGCTTTGGGACGAAATGGAATTAATGTCAGAGCAATAGCCCAAGGTTCTTCCGAGTATAATATTTCTGTTGTGTTGAATGAAAATGATTTGTCAAAAGCTTTGAACGCTGTTCATGATGCATTTTTTTACCATTTAAAAAAGACGATTCACGTTTTCAATGTTGGGATAGGAAACATTGGGGCTACTTTCTTGAAACAATTGGAAAAACAGAAAGATTTTTTAGCAGAAAATAACGACATCGAAATTAAATTAGTCGGATTATCTGATTCAAAAAAAATGATTTTTGATGAAAAAGGAATTCAATTAACTGCATGGAGAAATGCGTTAAACCATTCGTCTTTAGAAGCCAATTTAGATGAATTTATGCAGGAAATGAAACGACTTAATTTACCCAACTGTGTTTTTGTGGACAATACAGCAAGTTCAGTCGTTCCGAAATATTACAAACAAATTTTTGAACATAATATTTCTGTGGTGACGTGTAATAAAATTGCAAATTCCTCTTCTTACCGGGAGTATTATGAGTTGAAACAGACAGCACGTAAGTACGGGATAGACTTTCTTTACGAAACAAATGTTGGGGCAGGTTTACCAATAATAAGCGTTCTGAAAGATTTACGAATGAGTGGAGATCAAATTCTAAAAATTGAAGCCATTCTATCCGGTACAATTTCGTATATCTTCAATCATTTTAAAGGTGAAAACACGTTTGCAGAAGTGGTTAAAAAAGCACAGGAACTGGGGTATACAGAACCTGATCCCCGTGATGATTTGAGTGGAATCGATTTTATGAGAAAAATGTTAATTCTAGCGCGTGATAATGGCTATCAGGTAGAAGCTGAGGATGTGAAAATAGATGCTATTCTGCCGGAAAGTTGTCTGACTGCAGAAACAGTAACAGCTTTTTATCAGATATTAGAAAACGAAAATGATTATTTCGAACAAATAAAAAAACGAGCAGAATCAGAACAAAAAGCAATTCGCTATATCGGAGTTTTAGAAAATGGGAGGATTTCTATTTCTTTAGAATTAGTTGATCATCAACATCCTTTTTATGCTTTGTCAGGAAGCGATAATGTGATTTCTTTTACAACAGAACGTTACAAAGAAAGACCACTGGTTGTAAAAGGCCCTGGTGCCGGAGCAGAAGTTACAGCAGCCGGTGTTTTTGCAGATTTAGTTAATATAAGCTCAATAAAATAGAAAGATGAATCAAATAATCGAAAGTAAATATAAGCTTGATCAAGCTAAAATTTTAGAAGAAGTACATGTTTTTGCCCCTGCAACAGTTGCTAATATGATTTGTGGATTTGATATTTTAGGTTTTGCAGTTGATGAACCTGGAGATGAGGTGATCATGAGAAAGACAGAAAAATTAGGAATTGAAATTCTTAAAATCACAGGAGATGACGGTAAATTGCCTTTGGATGCAATGAAAAATACGGTTTCCCATTCAGCCTGGAAATTATTCTGCGATTTAGGTTTGCAAAATTCATTTGGTTTATCGATAGAGTTGCACAAGAAAATGCCTATTGGTAGTGGGTTAGGTTCAAGTGCGGCAAGTACAGTTGCAGGTATTTTCGCTTTAAACGAATTGTTAGGGCAACCACTTTCTAAAAAAGAACTTTTACCCTATTGCATGGAAGGAGAGCGCTTGGCTTGTGGTGCAGCGCATGCCGATAATGTTGCGCCGTCTTTGTTTGGAGGGATTACATTAATTCCTTCATATGAACCACTTTTGGTACGCTCATTACCGGTTCCGGAAAATTTATATGCAACATTAATTTATCCAAAAGTAGAAGTCCAGACAAAAGAAGCACGCAAATTAATAAAAGACAAAGTACAGTTGAGTAAAGCAATTAAACAATGGGGAAATATTGCCAGTTTGATTTCAGCACTTTATGAAAATGATTACGAGGAGATTGGACGTTCGATGCAAGATGAAATTATAGAACCTAACCGTTCTCTATTGATTCCTTTTTTTGATGAAATGAAACAAATTTCTCTTGAAAATAATGCTTTAACATTTGGAATTTCAGGTTCTGGCCCAACAGTCATAGCATTAACAAATGATAAAGCAAATGCGGAAAGAATAGAACAACATCTTCATCATTTTTTGCATATTCACCAAATAGAGCATCAGACATTTGTTTCTAAGATTAATGAACGAGGTCCTTACGTAAAAAACTAAATATGAAGTTATACAGTACAAATAATTCTAAAAACAGAGTCGATTTTAAACAAGCTGTTTTTCAATCGTTGCCTGAAGATAATGGATTGTATATGCCGTTATCACTGGAAAAAATTGATCGAGACTGGTTAGATTCGATTGAAAATTATTCATTCCGAGATATTGCAAAAAGAGTGAGTATTGAATTGTTAAAAGATGATTTTTCTGAAGAAGAACTCTATCCTTTGATTGATGAGATCATCAACTTCCCTGCACCATTAGTCTTCTTAGAAGATGATTTAGCGGTTTTGGAATTATTTCATGGACCTTCTTTTGCATTCAAGGATTTTGGCGCAAGGTTTATGAGCCGTATAATGGCACATTATTCAAAAAAGAAGGATCAATTGCTCGATGTTTTGGTTGCTACTTCCGGTGATACAGGAGGTGCAGTGGCATTAGGATTTTTAGGTGTAGAGGGAACAAGGGTGACCATTTTGTATCCAAAAGGAAAAGTATCTCCAATTCAGGAATTGCAGTTGACAGCCAATGGAAATAATATACGTGCAATAGAGGTTGATGGAACATTTGACGATTGTCAAGCTTTGGTGAAACAAGCTTTTTTGGATAAAGATTTAACGAAAACCTTAAATTTAACCTCAGCCAACTCGATTAATATTGCGCGATTGATTCCTCAATCTTTTTATTACTTTGAAGCTGTTGCACAAGCAAAAAGAAAAGGATTTCACCAGGTTTCTTTCGTTGTTCCGAGTGGAAATTTTGGAAATATTACGGCAGGAATTTTAGCTTCGAAATTAGGACTGGAAGTTCGTCAGTTTATTGCAGCAACGAATGCAAATGATACGGTTCCGATGTTCTTAAAAACGGAAAAATATCAACCAAAATCAACTGTACAAACATTGTCTAATGCAATGGATGTTAGCCGTCCGAGTAATTGGGTTCGTGTAATGGAGTTTTTTGAGCAGAATGTGGAACAGTTAAAAACAAAGATGACTTCTAAAGCTTATTCAGATGACGAAACACTTGAAGCTATAAAAGAGATTGATAAACGATACCATTATATTGCTTGCCCACATACATCGATTGCATGGTTAGCGGCAAAGGAATACCAAGAAAAAAAGGAGGCGAACAATGAAGCTGTCATCTTTTTATCAACTGCGCATCCGTGTAAGTTTCCGGAAGTTTTTCCGAAAGAAATCAGTGAAAAAATCGTCTATCCAAAAGAAGTCGAAGAATTAAAATCTAGATTATCACAGAAAGTTAGGTTGAAAAATGACTTTAGTGAGTTGAAGAATTGGTTGTTCGTAAATCGTTCATAACTTAAACCGTTTATATATTAATAAGCTTCTACTTTCAAAGAGTGTAGGGGCTTATTTTCGTTATGAATTGACGATTTGTTTTATCCTGAGTTAGTTTTTCTTTTATAAAACGTAGCAATTTTATACAATAACACCAAAGGTAGACCAGCATCTACCTTTTGATTTATTGTGAATTAATTTGTTTTGTAAAATAACAATATATTTACAAAACTAGCTCTTATTTTAAAATTTCAATACCTATTAAAAAACCATCTTTATTAAAGTCTAAGTATACAGGAGTTCCTTTATATCCTTTAATTAAAGAAGCTATATCAATATTTTTTTCAACAATTCCGAAAATATTTTTTTTTGGATGTTCTTTTAATTGGATATAAATAGTTTCTTCATTTTCTTTTATAATAATATCTTTCATTTATTTTTTATTTAATACTATTTTTAATTTAGCTGTGCCGTTTGGAGCTACTTGGTAAGAAGCCATGCCGTTTTTTCCTACTTCTTTAGAAAGTTTCTCTAATGAAGCTTTAGCTTCATCCATATTTTTAAAAACTCCTCTTTCGACGCCTCTTTCAACTGCATGTCCTATATTGCTATTTACAGCTTTTAATATTTTAGCAACTTTACCTCCTTTTATCACTAGATTTAACTCTCCTGCTGGAGAAGGATCCAATATAGCTACTAAAACAATGGCTGAATAGTATGTAGTGACTTCTAATTTATTGTTTGTATCTAGTTCATTTGGAATTAAAGCATCAATAAGAGGGTTGGTAATTGCCCCAATACCTATAGACCCTCCTAATAACTTAGTGTTATCTTTTACACTATCTATGTACGCTTTTTTTAAGCCACTTAATATTCCATTTTTACAACATTTTTCCTCTTCTTTGTTTTTCTCATCTTCTCCACCTTCGTAAGTTCCATCACCATTATTCGTCCATGTACTTGAAGAAGTTGTATTATCCCACATTTCTTGGAGGCTACTAACAGCCATCATCCCATCGGGATCAATAAAATAAATAGGGTTATTATACGCATATGTATAAGGAGACCATCTTCTTGATATTTCCGCCAACGGATCCACAACGCTCAACCTTCCAATCGCCGGATCGTAATTTCTCCACTGGTAATCATACCAGCCTAAGCCAAGTTCCTCTTGTAGCTCTTTCCCGTTGTACTTATACTTATAATTTGCGGGTCCTGAATTACTTCCTATACCAATGCCGATTTCTACATTTCTAAAAAGAACGTCGTTATAGTTTTAATCCAAGGTAGAAATCTACCTTGGGTTTTACTATCATTTTGTAAATGAATATTTTATTATTTTTAGAAATTCATTTTTGTAGTTTTCTTCAGCATTTTCTAGTTCTTTCATATATATATCAACTAATTCATCATAGTTTGGATTATTGTTAAGTTTTGCAGCGATTATACCAATATTCGCTCTCAACGGATATAAATAATTATGTATTGACATTTTTAAAGGATAACTATTAAGTAAGTAATCTACTCGTTCTATACTAGAATTATCATTAAAATATGGTAAAATAATTTCAATTAAATGTGATTCAAAATTATTTACTATGTTTTCTATATCATTATCATTTTCTATTAACCAATAATTAGTAGGTTTCTTTTTGTAACAAAAATCATCTGCTTTATTTTTTAAAATTAAAAAATCATTACCTAAAGTTAAATATGGTCTTCCTTCAATATTAGTAATAGATTTATATACATTTTCAATCTCTGAAAGTTTGATAATTATTTCAAGTTTTAAATAAATTTTATCAGATTTTTTATGGAAAAAAAATCTAATAATTTGAGCAACATCATTATTAGAACGTTTAAATTCTTGTTTATTTTTATTACAAATAAAATTATATTCTATAAGAAAAGGGGCTATTCCATTAGCTATAGAAGTAAATACATTTTTTATATTCATGGTTTTCTAGTTTCTCTATCAGGAGTATTTTTAACATCTATTTTCTGACCTTTTGCAGATCCAGCATTTTTACCTCTTAATTCTACTGATTCTCCATTACGATATCTTTTTTGTTGTGTGGTTTGTTTTGCATTTCCACTTTTTGTTTCATTTGTTTGTTTAGCCTTACCAGTTTTAGAATCAATGACTACATTATCAAAAATAGTTTTAGATCCATCTTCAAATTTACCTGTTACCTGTGTTAGTACTTCATCTTCTGGAAATTCTTGTTCTAATTCACCAGTTACTTCTTTTTCCGCTTCTTTACCTTTCCTTTGATTTTCTTTAAGAGTTTCTTTTTTAGAATTATCAGAATCATTGTTTAATACCCAATTGATACCAGAAATTATTCCTGCAGCTATTTTAGAGAAAAATCTCCATTTTTTTTTTGGAAATTATTTTCAGCTTTTACATAAGCAGTACTTAATTCAACGATTTGTTCGAATTAGTTTGCTATGTATAGCTCAAATTATTGATGAAAGGAGCATTAATAATCTCATTGTTTTCCATTTTTATCGTATCCTTGTTATCGTTTCAACATGCATTGAAATGATGAATAATGCTTACAAATAAAAAGTTTAAGAATTTCTTTGATAAAAATATAGTAACTTTATAAAATAACAGAAGGTAGACATTTGCCTATCTTGATGGATAAGTATATAATTTAATATGTTATTTTATCTTTTTAGCACAATAATCCCTATTGGGATAACTTTTCTAACCTTTATATGTATATACCCTAAAAATTTTAAGCAATTTGTAAAAGCTTATAATTACTCATTATTAGGGGTATTTCTATACTTAATAATCATTTATCTTTTAAAACATTTAGGAGTAGCAATTGATACTTGGGCTATTTATTCGATTTTGGTATTTATGATACCCGCTATATTTCTTTTTATCTTATTCAATCTGATTATCCTTATTAGAAGATTCTAATTTTCTAAATATTCCGTTCACACTATCACTTCCTCTATCAATTATTTCCTCCGACTTTATCTAAAATAATCAATGAATCATTTTTTATTTGATAAATCCAAACAGGGTATAAAAGATCTGAAATAAAAATATTATCAGTAGTATAATTATTTAATTTATGTTTAGTTTTTTTATAATATTTTGAACCTAGATTCTTATTATCACTAATAATTATATTATTTTCATAAATACCATATATACTATCATCATTTTCCATTTTAATACCCATAGGCTCTAAAGTTAATGTAATAACAGTATCATTATTAATTTTATCAAAATGTATTAGATAATGGGATTTCGCATACATTTTTTTATCTGTCTCTAAAAGATTGTTTATATTATTTTCTTTTTGATAAAAATTCATCTCTTTAAGTAGATTGTTTTTCAGAGAATCCTTTTTTTTACAGTTTAGACATACTAGCATAAGTAATTGTATAACAATTAATCTATTCATTGTTTTAGATCTTTAGATTTATTAATACTTTTTATTAAATTGATAGATTTTCTAGTAACTTGATATAAATTACCAGTTTTAGGAAAATATACATAGTTATTGAGAACTCTATTGTCGGCATTTTTAAAATCTCCTGCTCTATATGCAGTTCCATTTCTTGAATAATTTCCCATACTATTTATTTCAGTATAATCTTCTTTATAAATTGTAGAAGCAGGATGATTGTGATATATTTTTGAAGCATTATCAACATCAACTCCTATATAACCAAAACTAGGAGAGTTTTTTTTGTATAAAGTAGGGTTAGTAAACCTTTGTAATGAAATCCAATCTTTACCATTATTCCTAAAATAAGTTAAAGAGAACTCAGAATTTTCTGCAATATCAGCAGAGAATTTGAACATTTTTAATAAATCTCTTTCAGTACTCTCTGAATATTCCGCAATTGATTGATTATAACTATAATCATAGTCATTTTGACTTTTTCTTTTTAAAAGCATTTGCGATAATAAGCCTTTAGTTTGAATGATTAAACCATCTTTTGAATTTACTTTTCCATCTTCATTATAATCTTTTATTGTTTGATTTTTAGAATCATAACCATATAAGACATCTGTTTTATTTTCTCTCTTAGCTAGAATATATTTACCATTTTCATCAACTAAGTAAACATCCATTCCATCCTTATCAACAAATCTAACAGGATTATTTAAAACGTAATTATATGAAGAATAGTCAAAGAACTTCTCGGCTAACGGATCAATATTGAACCATCTTCCAATCGCCGGATCGTAATTTCTAGCGCCGTAGTCGTAAAGATTTAAGTTTAACTCCTCCTGTAATTCTTTTCCATTATAACGATACCTATATTTTTATTTACATTTTGGCAAAATCTTTTTAGCTCTTCTCATACCGCTACCGGGATATTCATACTCATATGTATATTCTTTTCCGGGTAAAGGATTGTAAATCCTTTTATACGCCTTCTTATTAGTATTATATACATTTAGAACAATGTAATCGTGGTCTAACCAATTTAACTTAAAGTCTTCTATTTCGTAGTCATAATACTCTGTATTTCCGTTACAGGTTTCAGAATAAGAAAATTTTAGATAAATAGTTTCTATATTTTTTAATAAGAGTTTATCATAATCTGAACTATTCATTTTTACACGTCCAGGAACTATCGTAACATTTATAGTATCTTTTACTCCAGAAGATTCTTCGTAAATGATTTTACCATATGTGTACTTTACGATATTTCCATCTACTAATACTATAATATTGGATTCCTTTTCCTGAGCATAAGAAGTAGCACAATAAATGCTAAAAATGATAAATATAAATAATTTGAACTTCATTGTTATTTTCCTAAAATTTTTTGAACAGCTTTTACTTTTAACTGAATGGGAGTTGTACTACTACCATTATAAATTCCAATACCTTTTGATGGTGAACTTATGGAGGTTTCATTCTGCCCAGTCATAGGATTTGGTTTAATAGTTCCTTCCGCTAACCCTAATCGTCCTGCAATTATATTTGTTCCAAATTGTTTGAATGTATTTTGATCATTTGATGATGGTTCCAAAGCACTCGAACTATATGTCTTTTCCCCTATGGCTTCAGATGCAGTAGGATGAGAATGTATTGAGGCTTCAACATCAGCTATTGTCTTTCCTTCAGGAATGGCGGGTAATTTTGCAGAAGCATATTCATCTGCACCAAATTGAACTTCCGGTCCCGCTTCTCCTTTAACTACCGTTCCGTCTTTCATGACCAATGAACTTTCTTCTTTCTTGCCACCATTGGCATCCGTTCTATCTAATACTGCTAAGGATTCTTTTAATGATGCATCACTTGGTAATAATGATGCAGAATCAACATCTGATGCCTGAGTTGTACCTCCTTTTTTATTTGTTTTCTTAATGGATTTTACATCATCTTTATTGGTAACAACATATTTTTTCTGATCATCTATTCCGTCTGTACCAATTTTATTTCCATCTGTATCGTAAAAATCTCCTGGCGGTGTAGCAAACATCCCATCTGGATCTATAAATCGTAAAGGGTTATTAAATGCATAATTATAAGGCGAATGACGTCTCATTAATTCATTGACAGGGGTCGATATAAATCTCCCTCTAATAGGAGGGAGTATAAATCTGAACTATCTTGTTTTCTAGAATGTAAATTTCTGATATTCTTTTATAACTCTTCCGTTCTTTGCATTAATTTGAAGAACTTTTGTTCTTCTGTTATTTTTTTGTTCCTTTAAAGTCCATATTAAACGAGGAAAAAATATTTTATAGTCATTGGAATTTTGTTTTGTTTCATAATCTATTTCCCATGAAGTAATTTCATATCCTCTATTTTTTGATATTTTCAATGCTTTTTCTAAATTAATTACTTTTCCCTCTATTACCTTAAGTTGAGGCTTCAGATAGTCTTTTAATCCTTTCCATTTATCAGCCCTAATTAAATTATCCTGATAGTGACAGCCTACTTTAACAAAACCTATTTTTTGGTCATTATGTATTACATTTAATATTAAAACATACTCTGTAGGAATAGCTTTGATGGTATCTAAATTTTTTACTTGGGCTTTCAAATAACTTTCATTTGTTGTATAATCAATGTAATTAAAATAGCTATTGACAGAATCCATTTTAAAATGCTCTATTACAAATGATTTTCCAAAAATGGGAAATAAAGTTTGGATATAAAAACTCTCTTCACAGGATTTAAAACCTGATGTAATTCTATTATTTTGTGCATTTGATATAGAAAATAGGAATAGTAGTACTATAAATGATGTATATTTCATAATTATTAATGTTTTCTATTGGTTAGGAGCAAAAACTAATCGACCAACCGATCCTTCTGTTATAGTGTTATTTTGCTTATCATTTAAATATCGTGATGATGTCTGTCCATATCCCGCTCTACTATTATTTATAACATCGCTTGTAGAAACAACTCTTCCCATTAATGCTTGAATTCCAAGACTATTCACACCAGGAAGTGTATATGTCGTTTTCTCTATATTATTTATACCACCACCTGGATTGTATAAACTGGTAGCACCTGTCATCATATTTCCAGGGTCTCCATGATTTCCTCCTAAGTTATGACCTATTTCATGTATAGATACAGCAGCATATATCGTTTGTAAAGATGCTTGAGGATTAGGAGAATTGTAAAATGAGTTTACAGAGGTTGAGTCTAAATTTATATGCTTACTATCAGCATTTCCTAAATCTTTTGAATTTCCCGCAGGGCCATTCGTTACAGTATTTCCAAATCTTAAATAACGGTCTGCTCCATCTGGATTAGATACTTGTATCTCATCATTATTTGCCATTTGTTGTGCTGCTGACTCATCTGCTACCTCTGTAGCTGATAAATTAAAACTAACATAAACTTTATTTCCATCTCCATCTTTAAGCCTTTGAACACAAGATGAAGCAATACAATTATTATTTCTATTCTTTTTTTAATGTTATATTACCAAAATTTAGTTTATCCTTATTTACAAGCTTAAATCGATAGATTGTATCAGTCTTGAGATTGTAACTTGTGAGATAATCAGTTGGATATTCTGGTTTTTCACAATATAAGACCAATATTTCATTTTCTAACTTCCAAGACCCCATACAAAATTCTCTTAACAAATCTTGTTTAAGCAAAAAAGTTTTATTTGACTTAACAGTTAAACTTACTTTTTGTTTAGCATTAATATAGCTACCATATATTGTTTTTTCTGATACAACAAAACTTTGTGCTGCACAAGAAAATAATGTAACAGACATCAAAAAGGCAATAAACTTATTTTTTATAATGTACATTAGGATATGTTTTTAGTTTAAATTGTAATCTAAAAAGGACGTTTTTATAACTTTATTTGTAAAGAGAGGGTTCTTTTTTAGTCCTCCTCTTTACTTTATTGTGAATATATAAATGATTAATTATTATATAGTAAACAGATTGTAGAATAAAATATATTTATAAGACGATTTGTCCTTAATAATTTATAGGATTTTTATTTTTCCATAATTCTGTATAGAGTTTAGGGAATTCACTTTTAATACTTTTATTAACATTTTCATAATGTATACCTGAATTTAGTATAGAATAATATGATTTTAATTCATTTTTATTCATGTCTTTAAGTAAAAAATATACATGATTATCACCTAGTTTTTTGGTTATGACATATATATAATAAGAATGTAAATAAGCAGATTCTCCATCTAAAAAATTAACATCTAAAAAGATAATTTCTTTAAAAGATAATTTGTCTCCTTTTAAACTATTATTCACTAATGCACAATACTCTATATCATGTTTGTACATTTTATCTAAAACAATTTCATCTATTTTTATAGTTGAATTTTCACATTTTTTAGGATAACAATTACTGACAAAAAGTATAATAAAAATTAATATTTGTAAAACCTTCATAATAAAATTTAATTAATAGGACCTAGTACTGTTGGACTTATCATTGGTATTCTTGTATTGTTAGATTTCTTAGGATTAATACTTGTTCCTATAACTCTCATGGTACCATATTTAGTTCTTGTAGAGAAAGGATTAAATCTTTGTCTACCTTGCCTATCGGGAACCTCACTTTTTGAAGTTGTATCCATTATTTGATTAATAACATTCCACTCTAAATTTCTATCACTTGAGCTATCTGAGCTACATAATGTGACACATCCCCAGCTTTCAAGACCTAGATGTAGTCTAAAATTACTTCTATTAGTTCCATCCTTTTTTTTAGAATTTTGATGAGTATCATCATATCGAAAACTATCTTGTGGATCTAATCTGTACCAATCATCATGTTTTCCTCCTTTATTATCTAGAATATCATATTCTCCATTAGGAATAGGAACTTGTAGACCTCCTGTATTAGGATGATTAGTTCCATTTTCGTCACCTTGATTGATATTTCCATTTTCATCTGCAATTCCTCCACTGAATACTCCTTTTATTACTAAAACTTGGTTTGCTATAAGTTTACCCTTTTTATCTCTAATCCCTTTTACGTTATAATCTTTAGCAGAGACATTAACCGTTTTTAATCCTTTTTTATAATTATCCATATCCATAATCGATAACTCTCCTGTTTCTGCATTGTATGATATTCGAACTTCTCTTCCGTCAGGATCTATATAATTTATAGGATTATTTATTGTATAATTATATGGAGTTAATGAAGCATACTTCTCCGCCAGCGGATCAATGTTGAACCATCGCCCTAAAGCCGGATCATAATTTCTTGCGCCGTAGTCATAGATATTTAAGCCAAGCTCCTCCTGTAACTCTTTCCCGTTGTACTTATACTTATAATTCGTGGAACCGGAAGTATTTCCAATTCCTACACCAATTTCAACCCGTTCACGTTCTCGTATCGTAATATCTACTGGCGGTTTATTGTAACCTTTGTGTTGTAAACCAAACGGATAATAATGGTCTTCGTTGACGGTTTTTAATTTACTGTTCACATCATCCCATGCATAACTTACGCGCACATTTCCCAAATGATCGGTTAAATTATAAACGTAATTATACGCCACTGATCCTGCTGTTATGGCATTTACATACCCCTCTGTTGTCGGAAAAAACTGCAACACCCCGTCTTTGTACTGAAATCCGTCCAAATACTCGGTTGTGGTAGTGGTTAATCCGGCATTTACACCTTGCTGTGCTTTTACAATTTTCCTTAACTTAACACCTGTTGCACTGTACGCATACTCTATTGTCTGCGCACCCTTTTTCACTAAGGTAGGTAAATTTAAGTGATTGTAGTCGATTTCGATGCCTTTATTTAAATCTGTTTTCAGGTTTCCGTTGACATCATACGTGTAATCATTCCC
>NZ_KB908304.1 GCF_000382425.1 Empedobacter brevis NBRC 14943 = ATCC 43319 | reverse complement strand
GAATCTGAACTTCCTAAAATCAAGAAGCCATAATCAGGTGTTGGAATTGCATTGTACAGGTATTCAGCCTGATTTCCTCCAATAGATTTTTCCCACAAAATATCGTGCTGAGCGTTAACATAAAAGGAAAATAAGGAGAAAACAGCAAGTAGAATTTTCTTCATATTAGATATTGTTAATTAAAGTCAAGATAATAATTTCAACAAGTCGGAACAAATTATAAGTATTTAATTTTAATAATTAATTAAAATCAACTCGTTGTAAATGATAGGCATGTATGAGAATTAGAGCGGTTTTTAGAATGTTTTTCTCTAAGAAAAAAGGAAAGAATATGAGGAGAAAGGATGGAGAATATGAATCAATTTACAGTTGATTTCATATAGAGCCTTCAAAATAATTAATGTATTCGTTCAACATCATTGTAAAGTTGTATTGAATGAAACTTTATCTTTGCAGAGTATACGTAGTTTAGAAAATAATGAAATTAGGTGATTTAATTAAACAAAAAGATCCTCACGATAAATTTAACTTGAAGCGCTTTAATGATGCACAAAGCTTTGTGTATGATGAAATTTTGATGGAAGTGCATTCAGGTAAAAAACAAACAAATTGGATCGTATTTATGTTCCCTCAAATTGTAGGTTTAGGATCAAGTGACTCGTCAGTAGAATTTGCAATTTCATCGAAAGAAGAGGGGAGAGCTTTTGTGAAAGACGATGAGCTTTGGGGAAATTACCTGGAAGTTTTATCTGTTTTATTGATGAGGCACAAAGGAGTGATTCCGCAATTAATTTTTGGTAAAAATGATGCAATGAAGCTAAAATCTAGTTTGACCTTATTTAATTTTATCGCTCCAAAAGAGAAGATAATCAAAGATGTATTAAAACATTTTTATGCTGATCAAGTGGATAAAAAAACACTGACAATTTTGAAACAAATGAAAAAATAATAAAAAAAATCTCGCAATTGCGAGATTTTTTTATAAGTTATAATGATAAGATTATTTTTTGATGATTTTCTTTGTCATATCTTTTCCGTCAATCGTAGTTTTTAGGATGTAAACACCTTTTGGCAAAGAGGAAACATCGATTTGTTTTTGTTCTGAATTTAGCACTTTTTGTCCAGCCATGTTATATAAAATAGAAGAGGAAACTTGTCCTTTTGTTTTGATATGTATGATTTCTGTCGCTGGATTTGGGTAAACCTCAAATTTTACGTTATTAGCATCTGAAGTTCCTAATTTTGGTAATGAAATAAGAAATGAGACAACACCGGAATCTGTTCTCCCTAAACCAACAATTTTAGAACCATCTTTAGAAAGTCCTAATGGTAAGGCGAATGTAATTCCTAGATCATCATAACCTAAAGATTTGACATACTCATTAAGTTCAATTCGTCCGGTTTCTTCTGTCCAAATAAAACCTTCGCCCATTGCGGCTGGTCCGGGCCATGGTCTGTAATATCCAACAACAACGCTTCCATTGTTGTTGATAGCAGTTGCGGCTCCATTAAAATAAAATCCCTGATCAGGGTGTTCTATTTTTTGAACGCCTGTTTCTTTACTATAACGCATGGCGATATCTTCACTTGTCGCTCCAATCATCCATTTTCCATTGCCAGAAATATTTCCTAACTCAAGTACTTCGTAACCTTCTTGATCATAGACCTGATGTTGTACACCGTCTTCCCAATAAACACCCCAACGATCAAAGTCCGTATCTTGCCAACCTACAACAATTCGTCCGTCATCACTTACTCCATTTGCTCTGGAATAATAATCTCCTTTGGTTTCCAAATCTACTATTCCATTTGTTTCATTCCACAGAACTCCATGAAAACTCCCGTTTGGAGTAGCACCTAAACCTGCAATATATTTTCCGTCTTTGCTCATTCCCCATACAGAACTAGATTCGTTACCAGAGCTAGCACCTAGTCCTCCCAAATAGTTCCATGTTTTAGAATCGAGATCAAAAATAGACATTTGATTTACTCCATCCGCAGGGTTCATCACCATTGCTGCTATTTTTTTTCCATCCGCAGTAACCAATGGATATCCTGCATTAGATGTATCAGCAGCCAGTTCTCCTAATAATTGAATGCCGTCTTCTTGTGTCCAATAATAATTATTGTCTACCGTGTTCAGCGTGACAACTTTTCCATCCTCAGAAACACTATAGGCTGTTTCTCCATTTCCAACTACATACACTTGTGCGCTGGTAGAATGAGCACCAACAATTAATGCTATTAAAAATGTTAGATTTCTAAGTTTTGTGTAAACATTTTTCATATTAAATATTTGTGTTAATTAATTTCAGGAATAAAATTAGGTTGATTAGTTAGAGATAATGTTGTTTTGAAGTGTTATTCGATTCTTTTCAGATTTTCAAAAACATAAATAATAGATTAACAGTTGTTTAAACGTTAATTTGTTTAAATGGGTTTAAGGAAATTCATTGAATTGAGTAGAGTAATGTTGACTAAAAGGATTGTTTTTTTATTGAAGTTATTCTTGAGAGAGATGAAATGTGTATTTACTTTTGATTGGAATTTAGATTTTTGTTCTGTTATGTGATAAAAAATAATCGTTTTTCTTGTGTTAATTTCTCTCATTCTCATTGAGTTGAAATGGATTCTTTCAAAAAATGAAAATTAATTTATATTTTTATGTAGGATTGGTTTGTTTTTTGTGTAATTCGTGCAGTAAAATTAGGGAATAAACAAAAGGAACACTATTTTTGAATTATGCAGCTTTCTACAAAACAAAAGTTTTTTATCTACATTAAAAAATCAGTAAATTTTTTTCAAAATTTATTGAATCTCTTAAAACTTGTTTTAACAGAAAGGCAATTTTTATATTTATCATGTATATTGGTTGCCATCTCATCTGCACTTGCTGTAATTGTCTTAAAAACTTTTGCGCATAATGTTTTTCAATTAACCGTTTACATCAATAATTTAGTCAAACTGCCTTATATTAACAGTATATTACCGGTAATTGGGATTTTGCTGACAGTTTTTGTGATTCAAAAATTTCTTGATGGTTCGATAGAAAAAGGGACCTCTCAGATTATGATTGCTGTTGCAAAAAAATCTGGAATAATGCCTAAAAAACAAATGTATGCCCAGATAATTACAAGTTCATTGACTGTGGGTATGGGAGGTTCTGCAGGACTGGAATCACCAATTACAATTACCGGAGCTGCATTTGGATCGAATTATGCACAATACTATCGATTCAAATACAAAGAACGAACTCTTTTACTTGCCTGTGGTGTGGCAGCTGGAATTGCAGCGGCTTTCAATGCACCGATTGCCGGAGTTTTGTTTGCGATTGAAATTGTTTTGGCTGATATGAGTGTAACAGCTTTTATTCCTTTGTTGTTGTCATCAGCTACAGGAGCTTTAATTGCTAATTTAACATTGAAAAGTAATATGTTATTGTCCTTTCGGTATGCGTTGGGTTTTGATTATCACAATGTTATTTTTTATGTAATCTTAGGTGTTTTAGCTGGTTTTGTTTCTGTTTATCATGCGAGGCTGTTTCGGAAAGTAGAACATGTTATCGGAAATTATTCTGAGAATGTGTATTGGCGCGCAATGGTTGGTGCCGGAAGTTTGGCCATTTTGATTTTCTTTTTTCCAACATTATTTGGAGAAGGATATGAGAGTATTAAGTTTTTGGCAAATGACGAAGCAGGGTTTATATTAAATAATTCGTTGTTAGAAGATTTTAAAACAAACCAATGGATTGTACTAGGTTTTGTTCTTGTTACAGTTTTGATCAAATCTATTGCAACAGGTTTAACATTGGGAAGCGGAGGAAACGGAGGAAATTTTGCACCTTCATTGTTTGTCGGTTCTTATCTGGGGTTTGTCGTTGCAAAATTTTTCAATCTGGTAGGTTTTAAAGATGTTCCGGTTGGGAATTTTACAGTTGTAGGAATGGCTGCTGTCTTAAGCGGATTATTTCATGCCCCGTTAACGGCTATTTTCTTAATTGCAGAAATAACAGGAGGTTATGGTTTAATGATTCCATTGATGATTGTTTCATCAATTAGTTTTGCAATCTCAAAACGTTACGATAAATATTCGATGGATATTTATGCGATTGCGGATAAAGGAATTGTATTTACATCTGATAAAGACCGAAACCTATTTAATAAAATAGATTTATTTTCGGTTTATATCAAGGACATTAAAACGCTAACGATTTTTGATTCAATCGAGGAGATTAAAACAATTTTTTCAACTACTACTCAGGATTTTATTCCTGTTTTAAATGAAGATCAGTCCATACACGGAATTATTGTGTTAGACAATATTCGATCGTTTATTTTTAATGAAGATTTGGCTGACAAAAGCTATTTGGAATGTATAACAGAAGCAGCTTCAACCTCTATTTTTACCAATGCTGCAAATGTGATGAAAATGATGGAAGATAAAAAGGTTGATTATATGCTGTTAACTAAAAAAGGGAAATACGAAGGGTATGTTACCGAAAGTTTATTGTTGGAAAATTACAGAAGTAATTTGAATGAACTTCGAATTGAATAATTACTTTATTTTTTTTCGTTTGAGTGATCATGAAAAATATAATCATAATTTTCATATTTCTTTCTCAGGCGTTGTTTCGCTTTTTTTACCGCATCAGTTGTTATACCCAATAATTGAGCAATTTCTACATTGTTCAGCTCTAATTTCAGAAGGTAAATAATTCGTAAATTCGATTCTGTTAAGGAAGGAAAATGTTGATTCAAATGTTTAACAAACTCTTTTTGTTCATAATTGAATACATTTTTAAAATTGTTCCAGTTCTCATCTGTCATCAAATGCGAGTCCAATAAAGTTGTTAACTTTCCATGTTGTTCTTCTATTTTTGAGAGACTGGATGTATTGTTGATCTCCTTATTAAGAATTTCTATTTGCTTATTTTTCTCAGTTAAATAAGTTTTATAAGAATCTAGCGTTTGTTTTGCTTTACTTAAGCGATTTTCAGATTTTAATTTTTCGTTTTGAAGCTTTAAAACTTTGTTGTCATAAATAGAATTTTGAATTTTAATTTTTCGCTTAAATGAAATAAAAACAAACAAAATGATAATCAACAGTAAACATGCAACAAGAATTAACGTGTTTTTTAATAAAGTCGCTTTTTCACTTTTCGCTTTTTCAGCTTCGTACTTGTAGTTAAAATTATCTTTTTGAATATTCCAGTTGATTTCATTAATCACATTTTCTCCATCAGTTTTCTTTAATCTGTTTTCTAGTTCACTCAACCTTCTTCTTGCATCAAGTTCAGCTGTTGTATTGTTCTTTTTTATTGCAATATCAAGTAAAATTAAATAGATATCATATTCAAAACTACTTAGATAGCTTTTCTGTGAAGCATAACTTTTTGCTTCTTTTAATATTTCTTCAGCAGCATCAATTCGGTTTAATGTTAAATACAGCTCTCCTAATTTAATATTTGCATACATCAGATTTCTTAAATTATTTTCTTCTTTAGAAATTTGAATATCCTTTTTTAAAAGATCAATAGCAAGTTCATATTGTTTGTTGTGAATATGAATGGCAGCAATATCTCCTAAAGCCTTTGCATACCTGATTCTGTCATTATTTTGTAAAGCATATTTTTTTGTTAAATTAAAATAGTCATTTGCTTTAGAAAAATTCTTTTTTTCAAGAGAAATATGTCCAATTGCATTAAGTATGGTACCGTATTCTTTGTTCTTTTTATTGGTATATTTTAAAGCCGATTGCAGGTATTTTTCACTTTTATCCAATTCTTTTACATTCATAAAGAAAAAAGCATTCTTCTTGTAAACATCACTTTTTTGAAAAATTTGTGTTTCATTGGTTTGTTCAAGTAATTTCGAAGCTTCCATAAAATAAGGATATGCATTCTGATATTGGCTAAAACTATAATAATAATAGCCATATTGAGTATTCACCCAGATTTGCATATCAATTAATCCTAAATTTTGTGCTGATTTTTCAGCATTTCGATAAAGTAAATCGCTTTTAGGATTGAGTTTATCAAAATTTTTAGCATAGATATTTGCCAAATAAACCTGGTAGATAATTTCCAGATTCTTAGCGATAAAATGAGTTGATTGATGTTGAAGTGTTTTAAAACTATGCTGTAACTGAACGGAATCCGTTATTTCTCTATTCTGATTGATAACATATTCTAATAAAATCAAATCTTCATTTTTTCTTGTCGAACTGAACGATGTCATAATAAAAATGGCACATAGTGTAAAGGGAAAAAAAATAAAAGACTTTGGCATGTTTTTTTTTCAAATATAAATTTTAAATTTAGTTATTGAAAGTAAAAAAGCGAGTATTTTGAAATTATTATATTTATTTATAAGGTGCAGTTTATCAGTAGTCTATGATTTGTCCCCTTCAATGTCCACCCCTTAAAAGCGGTTTTTTATTAATGATTATGTTAATTTTGAAAAAGTAAATAAAGATTACTAATTGTACCAAAACTATTTAACTAAAAACATTACACGTTCAACAACTTAAACCGAATATAAATTTAATTATCCAATTTTTAATTCCTCTAAAAGTATACTTTTAGAGGAATTTTTTTTGAATAATATTCTTTGTAACTTGGTTTTAGAATTACTTTAAATGGAACGATTGAAAAAAATAAATTACTCGGTGTTAGATTTGGCGTATGTTAGAGAAGGAGAAACATTAAATCAAACGTTCAAAAACACGTTAGAAAATGCAAAATTTGTAGATGAATTGGGATACAGCCGTTATTGGTTGTCAGAACATCATAATATGCAAAATGTAGCAAGTGCCGCAACTTCTTTATTAATAGGTTATGTAGCAGGAGGGACAACAAAAATAAAGGTTGGTTCAGGCGGAATAATGTTACCTAATCATACCTCTTTATCAATTGCAGAGCAATTTGGTACATTAGATGCTCTTTATCCAAATCGTATCGATTTGGGATTAGGTCGAGCACCAGGAACAGATCAGTTAACAGCCTCAATTCTTCGCCGTGGCGATAATTTTATGAAGTATGATTTTGAAGCTGAAATAAAAAACTTACAACAGTATTTTAGCATAGAAAATAAAGAAAGTAAAGTGCGTGCAATTCCTGGAGAGGGAGCCAATGTGCCACTTTATATTTTAGGATCTAGTACAGATTCTGCTTTTTTGGCTGCCAAATTAGGTCTGCCTTATGCTTTTGCAGGACATTTTGCTCCTCAGCAGTTTTACAATGCAGTTGAAATTTATCAGTCGCAATTTCAACCTTCCGAATATCTACAAGAACCTTACACTATGGCGTGTGTCAATGTAATTGCGGCAAATACAGACGAAGAAGCGCATTATTTGTCAATGTCGATGTACCAAGGCTTCTTAAATATTATCACGGACAAGCGCCAGCCAATTGTTCCTCCTGAAAAAACACAACTGGAATTAGCTTCTCCGGAGCAAAAATATATGTTAAAAGGAATGACCGCTTTATCTTTTATCGGAAGTAAAGGAGCCCTATCGCAAAGTTTTGATGAATTTATTCTCGAATCTAAGGTGAATGAGATTATAGTTTCCACTAATATCTTTGACCAAAAAGCAAAAAGAAAATCGTATCAAATTGTAAGTGAGTTATTCCGCTAGATGAAACCGAAAAAAACATTTTCTCAACTCGATTATTACTGGATGTTAATTGACCAGTTTAAAGACCAATTAACAGTTATTCTGGTTCTTAATCTGCTACTGTTTTTTGTTGCAAATCATTGGAGTTATCTTGTAAGTGAAGTTTATCTGTATGCGAGCCATAAAGATATTTTCAAGGTGTTCAGAGAACAATTTGTGTTGAATACTTTTTTTGAAACTTTGGCGTATACGTATTTAGGGGCACTTTTTGTTCATTTAGGAACGTATAAATTGAATAAAATGTGGATTTTTCGGTTCAATGCATTGAGTTTAGTGATAGTTTCGACTTATTTTTGGACAATTCCTTCGGTACAAAGCATTGGTTTAATTCTGGAAAAATTACATCCCTTTTTTATAGCGGCTATGATAGGTCAGTTTATGCTATATTTAATTGTAGCAAACGAATTTTTTAGGGTGATCAAAAATAAAATAAAACAACCCAAAATCAATCATTCTTAGCTATATTTGCCAAAACTTAATTTTTACAAAAATCAAACTATGTACTCATTTGATAAATTTCACGAATTAATTGCCGAAACAATCGATCAAAATCCATTTTCTAAAAATCCAAACGAATTATACGAACCAATGGACTATATTTTGAATATTGGAGGTAAGAGAATTCGTCCGATTTTGACTTTATTGGGAACTGATTTGTTTGGTGGTGAGGTCGAAAAAGCATTAAAACCTTCTTTGGCAATAGAATTCTTTCATAATTTCTCGTTGATGCACGATGACATTATGGATAATGCTTCATTGAGAAGAAGTAAACCTACTGTTCACGAAAAATTTGGCTTAAATACAGCGATTCTTTCTGGTGATGCAATGTTGGTAAAAGCTTACCAATTTTTAGAAGATCTAGATGCTGAATTGTTCAAACGTTCTACACAATTATTTTCCCGAACGGCTTTAGAGGTGTGTGAAGGGCAGCAATTGGACGTGAATTATGAAACAAAATTGAATGTTTCGTATGAGGATTACATTAAAATGATTTCCCTAAAAACCAGTGTTCTACTTGGTGCAGCGCTTAAATTAGGTGCAATCATTGCTGGAGCAAAAGAGGATGACGCAGATAAGTTATACCAATATGGTTTGAATTTGGGAATTGCTTACCAATTAAAAGATGACTATTTGGATGTTTTTGGAAGTCTTGAGCATTTAGGTAAAAAACATGCTGGAGATATTTTTGAAAACAAAAAAACAATTCTTTACATTTCCGCTTTAGAGGCTGCAAATGAAGAAGAAAAAGAAGAGCTATTGTATTGGTATAGTTCAAATACAGATAATATTGATAAGGTGTATGCGGTAGAGAAATTATTCAGAAAATTGAATGTGAACCGTAAGCTATCGACATTAATTAGAGAGTATACAAATAAAGCACATAGCTTCTTGGATCAAATAGATGTCTCGGAAGAGCGTAAAGCTTATTTGAGAGAATTGAGTGAAGTTTTAATCGATCGTCAAGGGTAAAAAATGCAATTCCGAACGACTTTTCAAATTCCTGAATCAGAATTTAAGATAAATCATCAACATAAAATATTGACGATAGGATCTTGTTTTTCAGATGAAATAGGAAAACGTTTGATCGATTTAAAATTTGATGGGGTAATCAACCCGTTTGGTGTTATTTTTAATCCACACTCCATTCAAAACTTAATCGAAAGAAGCATTCATAAAAAATATTTTACATTGTCTGATGTACATCAAAACGGAGAAGAGTTTTTCTGTTTCGATGTACATTCGTCGTTTAATGCACTGACCAGAGATGCAGTTTTACATCAATTAAATTCTGCGTTAGACCAAGTTCATCAATGCATTTATTCGTGTGATGTTGTCATGATTACGCTCGGAACTTCTTGGGTATATGAATGGAAAGATTCAAAAAAAATAGTCGCAAATTGTCATAAAGTAGAAGCGAAGCAATTTGAGAAAAGGTTGTTAACGACAGATGAAAATTTAGATTCTTTAGATCGGATAATTTCAGAATTAATTGCGATTAATCCCGATATCAATATTATTACAACAGTTAGTCCTGTTCGTCATATAAAAGATGGAATGGTAGAGAATAATGTGAGTAAATCCCGGTTATTAGACGCTTTGTATCAATTGGGGATAAAATATAACCACGTCAATTATTTTCCGGCGTATGAATTGGTTTTAGATGATTTAAGGGAGTACAGATTTTTTAAAGAAGATCTTATTCATCCTTCAAAGCAGGCGATTGATTATATTTGGAAAAAGTTCTCAGATACTTATTTTGAGCAATCAACACAAACAATTATTCAAAAAATAAATAAAATAGTATCAGCGATGAATCATCGTCCTTTTAATGAATCATCAGAAAATCATCAGAAGTTTTTAATCAAAACTATTGGTTGGATGGAAGAGTTGGAAAAAGGAAATAAACTTGATTTTTCTGCTGAGAAAGAACATTTAAGATCAAAAATAAAACATAAAACATGTTAATTGATACACATACTCATCTCTATTCTGAACAATTTGAGAATGATATAGATGAAGTTATTGCGCGAGCAAAACAAAATGGAGTAGAGCGATTTTACTTGCCTGCAATTGATAAAAGTTACACAGATCGAATGTTGAAGTTGGAAAACCAACACCAAGATTCGATGTTTGCAATGATGGGCGTACATCCTTGTTCGGTTCATCCCGATACTATAGCAGAAGAATTGAGCCATGTGCGCGAATGGATTGATAAACGTCCTTTTAAAGCTATTGGTGAAATAGGGATCGATTTGTATTGGGAAAAAGAATTCTTAAAAACACAGCAAGATGCGTTTAAAACGCAGATTAGTTGGGCAAAAGAGAAGAATTTACCCATTGTAATTCATTGCCGTGATGCATTTAACGAAATATTTGAGGTATTGGAAGAAGTGAAAGATGAGCAATTATTTGGAATCTTTCATTGTTTTTCAGGAACGAAAGAACAGGCACAACGTGCAATAGATTTTAATCTGAAATTGGGAATTGGGGGTATCATAACTTTCAAAAATGGAAGAATAGATCAGTTTTTGGGTGATTTTGATCTTCAACATATCGTTCTTGAAACAGATTCTCCTTATTTAGCGCCAGTTCCATTTCGTGGAAAACGAAATGAAAGTAGCTATCTGACACATGTTTGTGATAGGTTGGTGGATGTTTATCATAAAACACCTACAGAAATTGCCGCGATCACAACAAAAAATGCGTTAGACATTTTCGAACGTTAGGATAAATCAGAATAGAAAAATTATATTTGCAAAAGAAAACCTTTTACAAAATGAAATACAAAAGAATATTACTTAAATTAAGTGGTGAAGCATTAATGGGAGATCTACAATATGGTATCGACCCCAATATGCTGAAGCAATATGCTCAACAAATTAGAGAAGTAGCAGATCTTGGTTGCGAAGTGGCAATCGTAATCGGAGGAGGTAATATTTTTAGAGGTGTTCAAGGAGTTGCTTCTGGTATGGATCGTGTACAAGGAGATTATATGGGGATGTTAGCAACTGTAATTAACAGTATGGCATTGCAGGGAGCTTTAGAAGATGCTGGCGTTAATACTCGTTTACAAACTGCTATTCGTATGGAGCAAATTGCAGAACCTTTCATCAAAAGAAGAGCAACACGTCATTTAGAAAAAGGCCGTGTCGTGATTTTTGGAGCTGGAACAGGAAATCCTTATTTTACAACAGATACAGCTGCTGTTTTAAGAGCGATTGAAACACAAGCAGATGTTATTTTGAAAGGAACACGTGTAGATGGTATTTATACTGCGGATCCGGAAAAAGACCCGACAGCTGAAAAATTTGAAACAATTTCTTACCAGGAAGTATACGATAAAAACTTGAAAGTAATGGATATGACAGCTTTTACTTTAAGTGAGGAAAATAATTTGCCTATTATTGTAT
Organism: Empedobacter brevis NBRC 14943 = ATCC 43319; assembly: GCF_000382425.1. Taxonomy (GTDB): domain Bacteria; phylum Bacteroidota; class Bacteroidia; order Flavobacteriales; family Weeksellaceae; genus Empedobacter; species Empedobacter brevis. The sequence continues at coordinate 82,354 of NZ_KB908304.1, read as the reverse complement.
TTGATATGAATACAGATGGTAACTTGAAAAAATTAATTTTAGGAGATAACGTAGGTACTCTAGTAACAAATAAATAAATCCCGAAATGGAAGAATTAGATATTATCTTAGAAACGGCTAAGGAGCAAATGCAAGGAACTACAGATCACTTAGATGTTGCATTTGACAAATTAAGAGCAGGTAAAGCAACTCCTGCAATGTTAAGTTCAGTTCGTGTTGATTACTACGGAAGTTTATCTCCGTTAACTCAAATTGCAAATGTAAATACACCAGATGCAATGACATTGAGCATTCAACCGTACGAAAGAAATTTAATTGGTGAAATCGAGAAAGCGATTATTAATGCTAACTTAGGTTTTGCACCTTCTAACAATGGAGATTCAATTATTATTAGTATTCCTCCTGTGACGGAAGAACGTCGTAAAGAATTAGCAAAAATGGCAAAATCGGAAATGGAAAATGCAAAAGTTTCTATTCGTAATGCACGTAAAGAAGCCAATACAGCTCTTAAAAATGTAAAAGAAGCGTCTGAAGACATGGTGAAAGATTACGAAACACGTGTACAAGGATTAACGGACAAGTTCTCTAAAAAATTAGAAGAAGCCTTAGCTAAAAAAGAAGCTGAAATCATGAAAGTCTAATCTTTCGAGAAAAAAAAATATTTTAAAGCAGCGAAACGCTGCTTTTTTTATTTATTTGCATAATCAATTTCAAAAAATGAAGAACTATTTATTCTTGTTAATTTTCTGTGTCTCATTGGCTACATTTGCTCAAATTAAAGTAAGAGTATATGATGCCCAGGACGAATTTCGTTTAACAGGTGCGAATGTGTACAGTGATACAAAACAATTCCTTGGTCAGACAGATGAATTAGGCGAATTGGATATTCATGATTCGATTCATTTTATTGATGTGATTAAAAATGGATATTTCTCAGAGAGTATCCAAACCGATGGAAGAAAAATGGTGGAAATCATGATGAAACCCTCTTTTATTAGTTTAGATGAGGTGACTTTTACAACAAATGATTCGGTTGGACGAAACATTATCATCAAAGCAATTCGTAATCAATCCAAGAATACAATCAGAACTAGTGGAAACATTTTCTTGAAATCGTATACGAAGTTTTGGAGTACAGTAAATAACGATTCAATTCCATACATTATACAGCCGCAGAATCACAAAGATTCTATGAACAACAAATGGAAAAAGTTATTAGATAATAGTCACTTATTTTTAGGAGAACGTGCAATGGACCATAAGGTGTCGAAAAGATTAGGATTAAAGAATATTGTTCAGTCTTCTCGTATTTCCGGTATGCGTTCGCCATTATACGAATATTTAGCAATGCAGCCAATTGCCTTTAATTTTGATCAGGATAAAATCAATTTTTTCTTCAAAGGAATTGTAAATCCAGTTAGTCGGGAAGGGCTTTCTCATTACCGCTATGGTTTCAAAGAAGATATTTTAATTGATGGACGAAAAACAGCAGTGGTTAGCTTTTTTCCATCAATTAAAACGGATAAACGTCAGATTAAAGGAACACTTTGGATAGATGATAAAACATATGCTTTAATCAAATTTGAAGCCGAAAATACAAGTGCAAATTATGTTGCTGAACTTGAAGCAGATTGGAAACTGAACAATGGAACATGGATTCCGAATCAGCAGAAATACCGTATGGAAGCAGGTAATTTCAAGATCACAGAAAAATTAGCCGGTGATGATTTTATTGATAAGAAAGAAAAAATTTGGATTAATCTCGAAACAACATTCAAAGATATTCAGAATCCTGCACATTTCAAACGCAGCGAATTTTTAGGATATGAAGATGAAATTTCATTTCAGAATATGAGTGAAAAGAAATGGGATCATGTGATGGAGAATTACCGGGATTCATCTTTATCAAATAAAGAACGAAATACGTATACGACAATAGATAGTATTGGAGATAAATATAAGCTGGAACGTCAAATGAAGTTGATGAGAATTGTAAATTCTGGTGGGAAATTAGCTTTAGGGAAAGTCGATTTAGATTTAACAAAAATTCTATCTTTCAATGATTATGAAGGTTTTAGGTTGGGAGCAGCTTTCAATACAAACGAAAATTGGAGCGATAAATATTCATTAAATGCTTATTCTGCTTATGGTTTCAAAGACCAAACATTCAAATTTGGTTTTGGAGGTGACTACTTTATAAATAAACCATATTCGGGACGAATGTTTGCAAAATATTCACAAGATGTCTCTGCGTCAGGAAAAACACCAATTTTATTGCAATCGAACTATACACGTTTGGTAAACGGAGCATTTAGCAATATCTACAACCGCGAGTATTTTTCGTACAAGCGGTACTCATTCGGATACGAACAAGATATTTTTAAGAATGTGACATTCAACATCTCGACGAATTATGAGAAACAGCACGCCGAATTTGATTATTCATTCTTGAATAATAACGGTTGGTATGATTTGTACAACACGCAGTTAGCGGTTCGTTTTGCGCCAAAAGATAAATTTATTCGAACTCCATATGGTAAAGTAACTGTAAATAGTGGGAAATCGGTGTTTTATGCCACGCTTACAAAGTATTGGGATATCTTTAATTCAGATTATGATCCGCTTCGTTTGAATGTTTCTTATTTTGATGTATTTGATACAAGAGTTGGTAAAACAAACTTTAACCTAAGTGCCGGATGGGTAGAAGGAAAAATGCCATTGATGAATTTATTTGAAGGGCAAGGGAATGCCAAACGAAATGATTTTGCAAATTTTGGAGTAGGAGGTCTTACAAATTTTGAAACAATGCGCCCGGGAGAATTTTATTCAGATCGGTTTGTTTCTTTCCAGCTGAAACACATTTTTGCAGGAGTTAAAGTTGGAAACAAAATTATTTTTCCTCAATTTATTTACCGTGGAGTTTTAGGGGATTTAAAAGGTAAAGCGGATCACCAAAACTTAGAATTTAAAACGCTGAATAATTATTACCATGAAACAGGTATCGAAGTGAATAATCTTTTATTCAAAACATTTGGTCTTGGTGCCTTTTATCGTTTGGGAGCTTATTCAGAAGAGAAATTTCAAGATAATTTCTACCTGAAATTAACGGTTAATTTGAATTTCTTGTAGAATGAAATTTTCTTTGTTTGTTTTATGCTTAATTATGGTTGCATCATGTTCTACTAAAATTAGAAAAGAATTAGCAGAGGGAGAATATGAAATAGAACATTTTAAAAACGATTCTGTTAAGCATGGGAAATCCATAATATATTTTAAAAACGGGTTGGTTCAACGTGTTATTAAATATAGAAATAATGTTATGAGCGGTACGATGCGATTTTATCATAATAATGGCAATCTAGCAAGTAAAACAAAATTTGAAAATGGAATTGTTAAAGGTAAATTTTATAATTACCATTTAAATGGTAAACCATATAATACTTATATTTTACATAAAAATAAATTAATAGGAATCGAAAATTGTTTTGATGGTTTTGGAAAAGAATTAAATTGCGGAAGTTTGAATGTTGGAAGAGGAACAATTAATCAATATAATTTAAATGGAAAACTAATTGCTATTGATTACATTGAGAATGGAGTTTACCTAAAAACGGATTCAATTAAATGATTCACAAAACTTCTTAAAGTTTTTAATAAAATCTTATTGAGTTTTGAAAAATTAAAATCGGAATAAATAATTAAAGTTGAAATCTTATCTTTAAAAGTAAATGAAAGAGAAAAGTTTTCAAAATATTCGCGAGTATTTTGCTCCAAGTCAGCCATCAATCAGAGGCGGAGATAAATTGGTGAATTACACTGAATTTTTACCGCATCAACTTTTACAACCGTATATTTATTGTTATTGGGAATTAAAAACAATTGATAAATTAACAGAACCGTTTTTTTATAGAGTTGTTGCAGATGGTTGTATTGATATTTATTTTGACCTCAATCTATTATCAGAATCATATATCATGGGATTTTGTAAAAAGTATACAGAATTTCCGCTCGAAAATTCTTTCCATTATGTAGGCATTCGATTTTTACCTGCCATGTTCTCCAATCTTTTTCAAGTAAATGCTGCAGGATTAAGTCATCGATATCAATTGCTGGAAAACATTGTGCCGACATTATCAAGTTTTATTGAGACAAGTTTCAGATACGGCGATACGATGGTAAAAAGAGGTAAGATTTTAGATGAGTTTTTCATCGAGATCGTCTCTAATATTGATAACAATTTTGATCAACGATTGTATAAAAATTTAGCATTTATTTTGAAATCCAATGGCGTTTTAGTTGTTGAGGAAGCTGTCGATTTTGGTATAAGCCAAAGGCAGTTAGGACGATTGTTTGAATACTACATCGGAACAAATATCAAAACATTCTGTAAAGTAGTCCAGTTTCAAAATATATTAAGGGCTAAACCATCCACACAAAGCTTAAGAAAAAATAAACTTTTTTATGACTTTGGTTATTATGACCAATCCCATTTCATCAAAGATTTCAAAAATTTTTGTGGGATTACACCTTCTAAATTTTTCAACCGATGATTGTCCATTTTTTACTATTTTAAACAAGTGATTTTCTTCAATTTTGATTTTAAATATAGTAGAGATGAAGAAATTAATCATAATCACAATTCTATTATTTGGTTCTACCAAAATAAATTGTCAAATCCCAAGAACGCAAACAATGAAATTAAATGCTGGAATTATCACAGAAAAATTAACAGAAACCAAAACGTTTTATACCGAAGTTTTAGACTTTGGAATTACGTTTGAAAATGAATTTTATCTTTTGCTTCATACGCCGGATAAAAGGAATGAGATCAGTTTTTTATTGCCTCACCATCCAAGTCAACAACCTCTTTTTCAATCAAAATTTGACGGAAAAGGAGTTTACCTTACAATTGAAGTAGACGATGTGGATGAGGTTTACCAAAAGTTAAAAGCTAAACATGTAGAAATAAAAATTGGGTTGCGAGACGAACCTTGGGGAGATCGACATTTTGCAATTCAAGATCCGAATGGAATAGGTATTGACATTGTGACTTATTCACCTCAATAATCACTTCAAAAAATAAACTAAAATTAAAAATCCTTTACATTTTCGTTGAAATTGTAAAGGATTTTTAGGTTGGTTAAAAATTGTGGTCAAAAATTATGCCTATAATTTTTATAACATCAAATAATAACTAAATTTGTAAGGATAAATTAAAAAAATATGCAATCGTACGGAATTAAAGCCTTATTAGAAAAAGGCAAGGATTTGTTGCTACAAGAAGTAGTTGTAAATGGATGGGTAAGAGCGTTCAGAAGTAATCGTTTCATCGCGTTGAATGACGGTTCTACAATTAATAATATTCAGGTAGTAGTAGATTTCGAAAATTTTGACGAATCGATTATAAAACAAATTTCTACTGCGGCTTCATTACAGATAAAAGGAGAGGTGGTAGAAAGTGAAGGAGCAGGACAAGAAATTGAAATTGTTGCGAAAGAAATTAAAGTTTTAGGAACTGCATCATCTGAAGATTTAAAAGGAACAATCTTACAACCAAAACAACACAGTTTAGAGATTTTACGTGAACAGGCACATTTACGTTTCAGAACAAATGTATTTGCGGCAACTATGCGTGTTCGTAATGCCTTAATGTTTGGAATTCACAAGTATTTTAACGAAAACGGTTTTGTCTACATTAATACGCCAATTATTACCGGGTCTGATGCAGAAGGAGCAGGAGAAATGTTCCATATTACCAATTTGGATATGGAAAATCTACCTAAAAATGAAGAAGGTAAAGTAGATTATACACAAGATTTCTTTGGAAAATCGACTAACTTGACAGTTTCCGGACAATTAGAAGGAGAAACAGCTGCAATGGGATTAGGAAAAATTTATACATTTGGACCTACTTTCCGTGCCGAAAACTCGAATACTTCTCGCCACTTAGCGGAATTTTGGATGATAGAACCTGAAGTGGCATTTTTCCGTTTAGACCAAAATATGGATTTGGCAGAAGACTTTATGAAATCTGTCATTTCTTATGCAATGGAAACGTGTAAAGACGACTTGAAATTCTTGGCAGAACGTTTTGATAAAGAACAAAAACAAAAACCGGAAGCAGAGCGTTCAGAGTTAGGATTAATGGAACGCTTAGAGTATGTTTTAAATAATAAATTCATTCGTTTAAGCTATACTGAAGCAATTGATATCTTAAAAGAATCTAAGCCAAATAAGAAAGGTAAATTCAAATACCCAATTGAAGGTTGGGGGGCTGATTTACAATCTGAACACGAGCGTTATTTAGTTGAAAAACATTTCAAAACACCAGTGATATTATTTGATTATCCGGCAGAAATAAAAGCATTCTACATGCGTATGAATGACGATGGAAAAACAGTTCGTGCAATGGATGTTTTATTTCCTGGAATCGGAGAAATTATTGGAGGTTCAGAGCGTGAAGAACGTTTAGAAGTTTTGGACGAAAAAATGGAAAAATTCGGAATTGATAAAGAAGAATTATGGTGGTACCGTGACACAAGACGTTTCGGATCTGTGCCACATTCTGGTTTCGGATTAGGTTTAGAGCGTTTGGTATTATTTGTAACAGGAATGGGGAACATTCGTGATGTAATTCCTTTCCCTAGAACGCCTAATAATGCTGAATTTTAATTAAAAATATTTTGACGGATTTATGCTTAAAAATTGTAACTTTAAGCTAGATCCGTTTTTTATAAGCCAAAACCCAATATATGTTAAAGCAGGAACTTAATTTAAAATTACAACAAAAACTATCACCACAGCAAATCCAATTAATGAAGTTGGTTCAACTTCCTACGGTTGCTTTTGAACAACGCGTGAAGGAAGAGTTGGAAGAAAACCCTGCTTTGGATGATCAATCTTCTGAATATGATGAAGATTACGGAGGAGAGCAGGAAGAATGGGATAATCAGAATGATGATTATGGTGATGAACAAGTCATTGATACAAGTGATATAAATATAGACGATTACTTGAGCGATGATGATATCCCAAATTACAAAACGTATACAAATAATTACAGCGATGACGACGACGATAAATCTGTTCCTTATGCACAAGGAGAAAGTTTTATCGAGTTTTTAACCGCTCAATTGTATACATACAGATTATCTGCAGAACAATTTCAAATTGCTGAATTTATCTTAGGAAATATTGATGATGACGGGTATATGCGTCGCGATGTAAAATCCTTAGTAGATGATTTAGCGTTTTCCCAAAATATTTATACTTCTCCGGAAGAAGTAGAACATTTGTTGATTAACTATATACAACGAATGGATCCGGTTGGAGTAGGAGCGCGAGATTTACAGGAATGTCTATTGATTCAGCTAGAAAATAAAACACAAACGGAAGCGGTAGAATTAGCCGAAAAATTAATTTCAGAATCGTTTGATGCATTTACGAAAAAGCATTATTCGAAATTAATGGCGAAATATGATGCGGACGATGACGAATTGCGTGATGCTATTTCTGAAATTGAACGATTGAATCCGAAACCGGGAAAATCATTTTCGAGTAGCAGTAAAATTGTTGAGCAAATTACACCGGATTTCACCATTCATATCAATGATGGTGATTTAGAATTATCGTTGAACGGACGTAATGTTCCGGAACTGAAGATTTCAAGTGCATTTGCGGAAATGTTGGATACATACAAAAAAACTGAAAATAAATCGAATCAGCAGAAAGAAGCAGTTATGTTTGTCAAACAAAAGCTAGATTCGGCAAAATGGTTTATTGATGCGGTTCAGCAACGCCGTAATACGCTTTTATATACAATGGAAGCGATTATGAAATTTCAGAAAGAATATTTTTTAACTGGAGACGAAACGAAAATCAAACCAATGATTTTGAAAGATATTTCGGATCGGATCGGAATGGATATTTCAACGGTTTCTCGTGTGGCAAATTCTAAATACGTCACAACACCTTATGGAACATTTTTGATCAAGGATTTGTTTTCAGAATCGTTGACAAACGATGAAGGGGAGGAGGTTTCTACTCGTGAAATAAAACGAATTTTACAAGATGTTATTGCAGACGAAGACAAACGAAAACCTTTAACAGATGAAAAACTAACCGAAATCTTAAAAGAAAAAGGTTATCCGATAGCGCGCAGAACAATTGCGAAATACCGTGAACAACTTAATATTCCGGTCGCTAGATTGAGAAAAGAAATATAAAAAAAAGAGCTTTATAAAGCTCTTTTTTTGTTTTTATCCCAAGTTTTCATCCATTCAAAATAATCTTCTCTATAATGATTATCATTTAATTGAGAAATAATTTTTCGTTGTTTTTCGTTGTTCAGATCGTCATCAATAACAGAAAAATTTAAGAAGACCTCTTTTCCTGTTTGTTTTGAGAAGAAATCTTCTTTCTTTAATTCTTCTAAAACTTCGATACATTTTTGATTGATTTGATTCTGAAATTGATAGAACCAATCCTCGTCATCATCATGTTTATCTGCAATGGATTTGCAGATTTGATTGATTTCTTCAAAAGATTCTTTTGCACCCAAATAATCAAATTTCCATTTAGAAGGTTCGTATTTGTAGTAATGATAGTCATCTTCATCCGAAACTTCTTCTAAATGTTCTATTGAGTTAGTTGATGGATGAATTGCTATTTTCGAATCATTGTTGCACAAGGCAAAAGCATAAATGTCCTGTGATGGATTTTCGTTATAAATTTCTAAAAAGGCTTGTTTGGTTGATTCCGCTAATTTATTCTTGAATTCATTAAAATCCATTCATGTATATTTTTTTTAAAATTTTGAAATTATTTTTCTTGAAATGTAGTGAAAATCTTTAAATATTAAAACAGTGTTAATTTATTTTTTATAGACAAATCTAATTTTTAATCAAACTTCGTGTAACTTTTTTGGATTTAATGCGTCAATTAAGAAATAAAACCTAATATGTTTAAATTATTTATTCCAATTTTGTTATGTGCCACGACCAGTGTTTTTGCACAACAACAATTCAAAGGAGCTTTACATTATACTGATCAATCGCCAGTCGCTTTAGTTGATATCATTATTTTAAAAGAAAATCAAGTTATAGATGAAATTTCGACAGATGAAAACGGATTCTTTTCAGCTGTATTAGAAAACGGAACATATATTTTTCGAATAGAAGAAACAGGAATATTGATTCATTCACAAGAAATTTTATTAGATCAAAATCAAGATTTAGGTGTCATCATTGTTCCAAAAAATGAAAACATCGTTTTGAAAGAAACAGTTGTGACAGGTCAGAAAAAGTTAGTTGAAAAAAAAGTTGATCGTCTTGTTTTTAATGCTGATTTGGCTGAAGGAGCACGAGGTGGAGATGCATTAGATTTATTGAAGTTAGCACCACGAGTAAAAGTAGATAACGACGTGGTATCAATTATTGGGAAAAGTAATTTGCGTGTCATGGTGGATGATCGACTACTGGAGATGTCAGGAGAACAATTGACAAATTATTTGAAAACGCTTCGCGCTGATGATATAGAAAAGGTAGAAGTGATTACAAATCCGCCCGCAAAATATCAAGCGATAGGAAATAGTGGGATTCTGAATATTGTACTAAAATCTGGTAAAAAAGACTCGTGGAATGGGAGTTTGTCGTCGTCATTGCAACATTATAATAAACCCTATTGGAGCAATAGTGCGTCGTTTAATTACCGAAAAAATAAATGGACACTGGTTTCGAATATTTTTGGGGGTTTTGGTGAATATGATGGAGTCGGACAGTCTGATATTTATTTTACAAAAACAAATGAAATTTGGACTGAAAAGGAAAAAAATAGCGGTAAAAATAGAAATATTGGAGGGAAATTAGGTTTAGATTATCAGGTTTCTGAAAAATTGACAACTGGTTTTACGGTCGATTTATATGCAGGAAATCGCAAAGGTACGGGCGGAACGAAAACAACGATAAATAGTTTGGATAAAAACGAGTTGTTGAGCTATATTCTGAATGATCGAAATGGGAGCAAAGGAAATACGAAGTACAATACGTTCAATTATCACGTGATTTATAAAATGGATACAATCGGTAAAAAATTGACTTTTGATTTTGATTGGGTAAATTTTAATAACAACAATACAAGCGTCACTTCGAACCGATTTTTTGATGCACAGCATGTAGAAAATTCATCAGAATATCAAGGGAATAGAAGTTTATCAGAGCAAAGGGCAAATAATTACAGCTTAAATGTTGACATGGAACATCCTGTTAAAAAATGGAAACTGAATTATGGAGGGCGTTACAGCTGGACAAAAAATAATAGCGACAATTTGTTTTATGATACATCTTCAGGAGCGCCTGTTTTTGATTCAAACCAAAGCAATGGGTTTTATTATGACGAAAATATTTTAGCTTTTTATGCGACTGTGGAAAAAGACATTTCAGAAAAATGGTCTGCTAAAATTGGATTGAGATATGAAAATACAGATGCGAAAGGTTTTTCACCACAAGAAAATCAAAACGATACATATCAATATGACGGCTTGTTCCCAACAGCCTATTTGTTATATAACCCAGCTGAAAATCATTCGTTAAGTATCAATGTTGGCCGACGTATTGATCGTCCGTTTATGGGGCAATTAAATCCGTTTCGTACCATTTATTCTCCTTTTTCTTTTGCACAAGGAAATCCAAAGCTAAAACCTTCTTATTCATATAATTATGAATTGGAATATGCATACAAAGATTTGGCAGTGACAACTGTATATTATCGTAAATCTACGGATGAAATTAATCAAGTTGTAATTGTTGATCCAACTCAGAATACGCAAAATTGGGTGCCTTATAATTATGCAGATTCTCAAAGTTATGGGATTAGCGAAAATCTAAATTTTAAGTTATTCAAATGGTGGAAAGTAAACGGAGCGATTGATTTATTTTACAGAAAATCTAAAGGAATTATTCCAGAATTTAATTATACATTAGATGGTTTTAATGGTGAATTTAGAGTGACAAATAATTTGGAATTGAACAAAACAAAAACATTGTTATTTAATCACACGACGAATTATACGACAAAAGGAAATACTGGTTTGTCAACAAGTCGATCAATGTGGAGTACCGCTTTCGGTTTGAGAGCATTGTTCTTAGAGAAAAAACTTGAACTTTCTTTTAATGTGAATAATATTTTCAAGGACAATGCCTGGCAAGACACCAGTTATAGTAACGATACAAGATTTGTTTATACCGGACAATCTGTACGTTATTACCGTGTTGGGATCAGATACAATTTTGGAAAATCATTCAATATCGAGCAATCAAAAAGTAGCTCTGAAAAAGGAAGATTATAGTTAAAAAAATAAAGCTCAATTTTGAGCTTTATTTTTTTTCCATTTTATAGAACAATAAGATGATGAAACTTATAGCGAATGAAACGCCCATTGCAAGAGCTGACGCTTTCATACCTCCTGAATATTCAATTAATAATCCGTAAATAACTAATCCCAGAAACAAGGCAAATTTTTCGAACACATCATAAAAACTGAAATAAGTTGTCGTGTCTTCTGTCTCCGGTAATAATTTTGCATAAGTGGAACGGGATAATGCTTGTAATCCTCCCATTACAAGACCAACCATAGCAGCCATGATATAGAATTGAGTTTTTACATTGGGATCATTTTTATTGATTAAATAGCCAATAATACAAGTGATAATCCAAATAAAAATTCCAATCAATAATGTTTTCTTGTTTCCTATTTTACCTGATAGAAATGAGAAAAGCCAAGCACCCAAAACAGCTTCAATCTGAATAAGAAGAATGGTCATAATGAGTTCTGATGATTCCATTCCTATTTCTGAACTCCCGAACATTGCAGCCATCAGGAAAATGGTTTGCATGGCTAAGCTATAAAAGAAAAATCCGGCCAAAAACACACGGATATTTTTGTATTGATTGAGATCATGAAAAGTAATTCGAAGATTTTTGAAACTTGATTTGATAATGTCTTTTGGAATCTCACGATTAAATTTATGATTGGGTAATTTACTCAAAGCGATCTGTCCAAATCCTAACCACCAAAAACCTGTCAATAAAAAACTTATCCGGGTGAACATTCCTTGTTTTTCTTCCGGAGCAAATTGAATCATTGCCAAACAAATCGTCAGTAAAATCACAGAACCAATGTACCCAAACATATAACCTTGAGCCGAAACTTTATCCATTTTTGCATCGGAAACAATTTCCGGTAAATAAGCATTGTAGAACACCAAACTGCCCCAAAAACCTATACTTGCTGTAATATTTAACAGTAAGGCCAACCAAACTAATTCGCTCGATGTAAAGAAAAACATGCCGATACATGAAAGTGATCCTAAGTAACAAAAGAAACGTAAGAACTTGATTTTATTTCCAATCAAATCTGCGATTGAAGATAAGACAGGAGATAAAACAATGACAAAAAAGAAAGCGATAGCCAACGAAAAGTTGAAAGCTGATTCAGGAAGTAATCCTAAAAATTTAATCGGTTGCTCATTTGCATCATACGTCATTGCGGTATAATAAACTGGGAAAATTGCAGAAGCAATTACTAATGAATGAACAGAATTTGCCCAATCGTAAGAAATCCAAGCTCGTATCAGTTTGGGATTATCTTTTGTATTCATAAATTTTTCTCGTATTGTTGGTTAAACTTAAGAAAAATAAAGAGAAAGTAAAATTAAAATTTGATTACGAATTATTCTGTGATCTCTTGGAGGTGAAGATAAAATTCCCGAGAGACTTTTTTATAAACACGATTCAATTTTATATAAAATATGTGTAAATAAATAGGAAAAGCAATCGCTTTAAAATTCTAGTTTAGTCAATACACTCCCTTTGTAACAATAGAACTCATAACTTTCTTCACCAATTTTGAACACCTTCTCAAGATTAATCTTATCGTAATTTGGAGAAATTTTGTTGTATTTTTCCAATAAATTTTTTGGCAATTCTTGAGGTTCAATCGGGCGCTCTATTTCAAATTCACCATCTAATGAATACTCTAGGACAAAATCACTGTTTCGCCATTTTAAAGCGGTTTCATTTTTATCGCCTTTATTGGTAGTCGTCAATTGAACTTTATCTTGTTGGATTATTTTTTGAGCACTACTATAAAAAAGTGTAATTCCTGAAATGACCATGGCTGCATAACCAACTTTTCGAAAGGCAAAATCGCTAAATAAAGGCAGAATATATTTGACTGTATAAGAAGAAATAATAGAAGCAAAAGCAATTGTTAAACCAAGTAATAAGGCATTTCTGGAGTATAAGCCGAGCAGAATATAAATGACTAGTTTGATGATGTGAAGAATAATTTCATTCGCAGCCCGTGTCGCAATAATTTCCTCTTTTGTTAATCCGTATTTTAAATAAAATCGATTGAACAATAAGCCAATAGCTCCTGTAATTCCGGATACAAAACCCGCTAAAAAGCCAACAAGAGCTAAAATATATTTGGGCGATGGTTTTTCTTCCTTGTCTTGTTGTTTTTTGTTTAGAAATAATTGTGGAACATTTGCTATCAGCAATACAGCAACAATAATTTGTAAATAAATCGGGTTAATAAATTTGATGAAGTAAGCGCCTATTAAAACTGCCGGAATAGAAAAAGGAACAAACCAAAAAAAGATTTTCCAATGTACGGATTTTCGGAAAGCGGCAATACGAGAAGCTGAACTTGTAAAAGTTCCGATTGTCAAAGAAAAAGGAACAATAGAAGTAGGGATAATGAGATTTAGAATTGGAATTAAGATTAAACTTGCGCCTCCTCCACAAATTGCACTTATCCAAAAAGCTAAAATTGAACCGATGAATAGTAGAAAAACAGTAAAAATCATGAGCCTAAATTTTGTTTTGATGCAAAATTAGGACGATGATTTTAGAAATATTCTTCTGAAGATTTATCTTAAGCAAAACTTAAGAATAGGTAAATTTTAAATGAAATAAGTTCGAGTTTGGATAAACGGTTTGTGAAATAAGTTGAAAATTATTTTTTTCTAAAACTTTACCCGAAGCTAAATTTTTCTTTTTGACCCAGGCTTCAATAAGCATAAATTTTTTTGACTTTAAATCATTCGAAATAATTTTTACCATTCGGGTTGCGTAGCCTTTGTTCCAGAATTTTTCGTCAATCGAATACCCAATAATTGCTTTATCATGAACAGGCTGATACATGATAGTACCAATCAAGTTTTGAGAAGATTTTTCAATGACAGCAAAACGAAATTCATAACCGGAATTTTTCTTTTCCTTATCCCGTTCCAGCATTTTGTACGAATCTTCCATCGTTTTCATTGGGGCAGTTTCCCTATATTTCATGGCATCTGCATTCGAATAAATTTCGAAAAGTCGTTCAACATCGGTGTCTAAAAGTTCTCTGAAGTAAAGTTGATCGTCTTCCATTTTTTAAGTTTTAAGAATTGGTTTGGCGTTCTAATTTTTCAATTAACAAAGCTTTTGCATTTGTTAGTGCATAATCTTTTGCTTCGGCAAAAGAAATATTATATTTACGCTTTAATGACTGAATATCTTTTGGTAATGCTTTCAGAAGTTGATCGTAATACTCGTCCAACATTTTATTTGGAGGCATTTTGAAATCAATTTTTAATTGAAATCTACGCAATAATGCAACATCAAGAATATGAAGATGATTGGTTGCAGCAATCAACAGCGAATTTTGCGGTAAATAGTCGATCAACTGAATGACAGTATTGACTAATCGACGCATTTCTCCAACATCTTTGTCATCATTTCCTCTTGCTTTCCCAATTTGATCAAATTCGTCAAGAAATAAAATGGCTTTTTCGCGGGCAGCTTTATCAAAAAGCATCCGAATATTTTGGGACGTTTCTCCAATTCTGGACGAAACAATATTACTTAGATTCAGAATCAATATAGGTTTTCCGATTTCATTTGCAATAGCTTTTGCTGTAGTTGTTTTTCCACAACCTGAAAATCCATGCAATAGAATCTTATTATTGACAGGTAAATTATATTTGTTCAACTCTTCTATATACTGATGTTCTTTGATCAATTGTTTTACATGAGCCAGGTTTTGCTCATCTAAGAAAACATCATTCAAAGAAATTTCGTCTTTATCATCAACAATTAAATCGTAAATATTCATGTAAAAATCACTTCAAAAACTCAAAATTAAGCTATTTTAAATTGAAAGTAAATTTTTGATGAAAAAAGAAGATCAAGAACAATGAAATGTAATTCTTAAACGAGTTTATAATGATACAGCCAACCGTTTTTAATAAATTACCAAAGATGAAGAGAAACAGTGTTTTAAATTATTTTTTCTGGCAAAAAAAGCTTCATAATTAATTATGAAGCCAGTCTTTATACCATTATGCGAGAACTAATTGCGATTCGGTTCCATGCATTGATGGTTGTAACTGCGATGATAATCAGCGAAATATATTCTTCAGAAAAAAGAGTTGTTGCTTTTTCGTAAGTTTCGTCTGTTAAACCATGTTCACTAATTCGCGTGATCTCTTCTGTCATGGCCAAAATAATGCGTTCTTCTTCCGTAAAAAGAGTGGTTTCTCGCCATGCATTTAATAAAAAAATACGTTGATTGGTTTCTCCAATTGTTATGGCGTCTTTTGTATGCATATTGATACAAAATGCACAACCATTGAGTTGTGAAGCACGAATTTTAATCAATTCTAAATGAAGTTTTTCCAATTCAGAATTGGTTAAAAAGTTTTCTAAGCCATACATTGCTTCGTATGCTTTGGGTGCTAATTTTTGAATGTTCAATCTGTTTTTCATTGTTTTCATTTTTTACAAAGTTCCGGGATTGTAACGTCAAAAAAATTAAACTGGTTTAAGAAATTTCTTTCTTTCGGATTTCACTCAAATATTCAGGTGTGAAACCTAAATAGGAAGCCAATAAATATTGTGGAACACGCTGCAGAAATTCAGGAAAATGTTGTTTGAAATGAAGGTAAAATTCTTCTTTTGTAAATTGCTTTAAATATTTTGACCGCATTTGGGATGCTGCAGTTGTTTTTTGATAAATTTGTTTAAAATAATAATTAAATACAGCGATTCGTTCACACAATAAATCCTCATTCGTTTTACTAATTTTTAAAATAAGCGAATCTTCAACAGCTTGAATATAAAATTCTGAATTCTGCTGATTGATATAAGAAAAAAGATCTGTGATCCACCAATTTTCTATTGCAAATTCTGTTGTTTGTTCATTTCCTTTTTCATTGATAAAGAACATTCTGACACAACCGGAAGCAACAAAATAATTGTATTTACAAATTGAATTTCCATGATGAATCGTTTGTTTCTTCTTGATGGTGAATTCTTCAAAATAGGATGTTGAATTTAGAAAATCTTCGTCTGAAATAGGAACGAATTTCTGTACGTGACTTTTTAAATGACCTAAAGCATTATTCATGTTGTGTTGGTTAAAACGTATGCTAAAAGTAGTTATTAGTTTTCGAATTCAATTATCTTTAACCAAAATTATCAATAGTAACTAACGATGAAAAAATTACTTGTATTAGCGAATTTATGTATAGCGACAGTATTGTTTGCTCAAAATAAAGTGTACGAAGGGGAATTGTATCAAGAGGCGGCTGAAGCTCTTTTTACAGCAGAATTAACCATTACAAAAGACAACAAATATTTGATTAATTATGTTTCGGAAGGATGTAGCGGAGAATTAAAATTTATCAAAGAAGATGAGCTTGGCTTCTTATACTTCAAAGAAAATATTACCAAAGGGAAAGATGTTTGCCAAGATGGTTTAAATGTTTATTTGATTTATACTGATGAAGATAAAAAAACGGTAAATTTTAAATCAGAATTAACTGAAGAAGAGGATGATTTTTATAGAACAATAGGGGATTTTATTTTGAAAGAAAAGTAAAAAAAGATTCACATTATTTTTTACTTTTACCAGGCAAAAAATAGAATAAATTTATGGCGTCAGGGATATTCGCAGTATTAGATGATATAGCTGCTTTAATGGATGATGTAGCGGTAACAAGTAAAGTTGCTGCAAGTAAAACAGCAGGAATTTTGGGGGATGATTTGGCGGTGAATGCTGAAAAAGCAACAGGATTTTTATCTTCAAGAGAAATTCCGGTTTTGTGGGCCATTACAAAAGGGTCATTTATCAATAAATTGATTATTGTACCCATTGTTTTAATCATGAATCATTATTTGCCGGAAGCAATCAAATATGTATTGATTTTAGGAGGTTTTTATTTGGCTTTTGAAGGGGTAGAAAAAATTATTGAATATATCTTTCATCGGGCAAAAAAAGGAGCAGATGTTATACAAGAAGATAAAGAAGAAAATAAAAAGGAGGTTTCTGAAAAATCAAAAGTAAAATCAGCAATTATCACAGATTTTATTCTTTCGATAGAAATTGTAATTATTGCATTGAGTACAGTTTTAGAACAACCGATGATGACACAAATCTTAACAGTTTCTTTTATTGCAATTCTGGCAACGGTTGGAGTGTATGGAATCGTTGCATTAATTGTTCGTATGGATGATGCTGGATTTAAACTAATAAGAGCTTCTCAGGATAAAGGTGTTGTATCGAAGTTAGGACATTTTTTGGTAGATGCATTGCCTTATGTGATTAAGATTTTAGGTGTTGTAGGAACAATTGCCTTGTTATTGGTTTCCGGGCAAATATTTGTTCATAATATTGATTATATTCATCATCATTTGCCTACCGCAATCCCTGTAATAATTAGTGAAGCTTTGGTGGCATTAGTTGCAGGTTTATTTGTTGTATTGATGGTTACAGTTTTCAAAAAAGTTTTTGGTTTAGGAAAAGCACATTAGACTGCATTTTTGAAAATTTATTAAGAAAATAAAAAAGAAAAGCTAAACCTTCTGGTTTAGCTTTTCTTTTTTATTTTCTTAAAGTAGGATTTGCATTTCCTTTTGGTGGTACTTTTTTATTCTGTATTGTTTCTGTTCTTCCTTGAGAAGGAGTAGGGGCAATAGGATCCTCATTTACAGGTTGAGGTTCATCCATAACGGTTGTGTTACTTTTTACATCAATTTTATCAATTGCCTTTGTCTCTGTTTTAGGATTTCTTAATTTGTCTAATAAGTTTTTAGCTTGTTTTGCTTCCTCTGTTCCTTCATATGCCGTTGCAACAACCTCTAAAGCTTGTTCAAATTCTTCTTGCGTAGAAGTTTGTTTTAATGCATAAGCGTTTAATAAAACAAATTTGGCTACGATAATTTCAGTTGGGAATTTTACAATGGCTTCCTGAACTTTTTTCTTTACCTCTTCATATTTTTCGTCTTTATACAAATCGTAAGCGACTTTATAAGCGGCAACCGCTTCTTTTGTCTCAGGAGTGATGTACTCAACCTCTGGATTTAAAATGTAACCAGCATAAATTGTGTTGGGATAATTTGTAAGGATTTCGTTTTTGTACTGGTCTTCTAATTTTTGATCTCGATTTTTATAAATGCGGAACAATTGATATGTAGCTTTTAATTTTACATCTTCTGATTTTGGAGGAGAAGCAATCAAAGCTTTCAATTCTTTACCGGCTAATTCACTGTTATTAAATGTATCAAAATAACCAATCCCTAAAGCTAACTGAGTCGTATCACGCTCAACTTTTAAATCATTTAAGGCTTTCTGAGTTGTAGGAATTTGTTCCAAATAATAATCAATTTCAAAACGTCTTGGATCACCTGCTGCAACTTGTCCGGTTAATTCAGTTTGTTTGTCTTCGATTGTTGTACTGATAGCGTTGGAATTCCTCCAATTATCTTTTAAAGATATCCCTCCCCAAACACGTTGAAATTCTGTTTGACCGGAAGATTTTAAACCTTGATTATAAAAATAGAATTTTCCTTTATCTGCGTTATTAAAACTAGAAGTAAAACTGGCCGTTTTGGTTTCCAACTGAAAAGATTCCATTTCCCTGCGTTCTTCTTCCGCTTGTTTTTCTTCTTTTTTCTTTAATTTTTCAATGTAATCCGTAAAGAACTTAGACTGTTCTTCTTTAGGAAGTGAAGCAATTTTTAGGATAGAATCGTTTTTCTGAATCAAATAATGTTTTGCCATTAATTTTTTTAAGACATCATTTCGTTTTTGAATACGTGTCTGATCTTCCTTTAAATTGTAAGTTGTTTGTGCAGAATCGTAATAGGCAGAAGCATACACATAATCGTTTTGCTTGAATTTTATGTTCCCAAAATTTTCAAAAGCACGTCCACGAATATAAGGATCAGACAAAGGTCCTTTTAAACTTACTTTGGCATATTCTACAGCATCGTCCATTTTATCTGCGCGAAGTGCCATTTCCGAAATACCATAATACAGTTCATTCTTCTTAGAAGAATAAATTCCCTTTTTCGCAACATCAAGCAAATTCTGTTTATAATTTATATAATTATTAATCTTAGGGTCAAAATTTGCAGCAATCGCTAACTGAGCTTTAATCTCCATGTCAAAACCCGGACTCATTTTATACACTTGCGTAAAGGCTTCTCCTGCCTCTTGTTGTTTTCCAAGTTTAGAGAAAACTTGTCCCATTGCATAAAATAAACGAACACGCTCTTCTTTATTTGTTGAATAGTATTCTGCTTTTTGTAATGGATTTAAAGCTTCTTCGTACTTTCCCTGATCAATTAAAAATTGAGCATATGTACGCGCTATCATTGTCGTCAGTTCTTTGCTTTTGTACGGGTCACTTTCATATAAATTTTGCAAAGTTTCAGCTCC
Source organism: Empedobacter brevis NBRC 14943 = ATCC 43319 (assembly GCF_000382425.1). Classification (GTDB taxonomy): domain Bacteria; phylum Bacteroidota; class Bacteroidia; order Flavobacteriales; family Weeksellaceae; genus Empedobacter; species Empedobacter brevis. Next base: position 62,590 of record NZ_KB908304.1, on the reverse strand, counting down.
ATCAAAATAGTTTCCTCCTTTTATCTCTGCTACAGTCTTATATACAGTGGCTTCTTGTGCATATTTAGTATCCTTGAAATTTTTTACAACATAATTTAAAGCATCAAGTGCTTCAAAATATTTTTGTTGATAGAAAAGCGATTTTCCGATCAAGAGATACGCACGTCCCATTAAAGGATTTTTTTCTTGTCCTTTTATCAACATCGAGTGTTTCTCAATTGCTTTAGAAGCCTTGGCCTCTACAGCTGCGAAACCGACTGGTTTTTCTACTCTGTCCTGATTATTACGATTTCCTCCTCCGATACCAAAATTAGGAGTACTAGTCCCGGAATAATTGGTAGAGTCTAAAACAGAAAAATATTCTATTCCAACGGGAAGTATTTTAGCATAATTTTCTACGTAATTTGTTTGTAATTCTGTGTTCTTTTTCTCTAATTCTTCTTCAGCATTAAATACTCCATTAAACCACGATGTCATTTTATGAAATTGTCGGTTTTTGAAACTATTTTTTTGTGTAGAACAGCCGACCAAAAAACTTGCGGCGAATATACTCAGTACAATCTTTTTCATGATAGTGAATAAAAACAAATCTACAATAAAACGTTCGATTAGAAAAAATCTTGTATCCTTCAGAAATTTAAGATAATTTTATATGGAATAGGAATAATTGAAATGTTACTTTTTACAGAACGATTATAAAATGATTGCTAACAATTTAGCTTTAATAGGATTACTGATTTCACTAAGAAAAATCATTGCTGGAGTTGTTAAATAATTAAGAATATTCGTTTAAATTCGACCAATAATAATGTTTTAAAAGAACAGCATGAAAGCTTTTTTAGCGAAAATTTTTGCAAAATACATTGTCAAAAAAGAACAAAAGTGGATTGATCACCCACTTGAAACGCAAGATAAAATTCTAAATGAGTTGATTGTTGCAGCAAAAAATACAAAATTCGGAAGAGATCATCATTTTGATGAAATAAAAACTTACGACGATTTTAAACAATATGTTTCTGTTCAGGATTACGAAGGACTAAAACATTATTTTGATCAGGTAATAGAGGGGCAATCGGATATCCTTTGGCCAGGGAAACCATTATATTTAGCCAAAACTTCAGGGACAACTTCAGGAGCTAAATATATTCCGTTAACAAAAGAGTCTGTTCCGTCTCATATTCATTCGGCAAGGAATGCCTTGTTGTATTATATCCATGAAACTCAAAATTCTAATTTTGTAAATGGAAAAATGATTTTCTTACAAGGAAGTCCGATTCTGGAAGATAAAAATGGATTGAAAATTGGCCGACTTTCAGGGATTAGTGCTCATTTTGTGCCAAATTATTTACAAAAAAACCGTTTACCATCTTACGAAACAAATATGATTGAAGATTGGGAAAGAAAAGTGGATAATGTAGTAGAGGAAACGGTGAAAGCAGACATGACATTGATTTCCGGTATTCCGCCTTGGCTGATTATGTATTTTGAACGCTTGATAAAAATTTCCGGGAAAGAGAATGTCCAATCGATATTTAAAAATTTACAATTGATGGTAACTGGAGGTGTAAATTATGAACCCTATCGAGACAAAATAAACCAATTGGTTGGAAAAAAAATTGATTGTATTCAAACTTATCCTGCTTCAGAAGGATTTATTGCTTATCAAAATACACAAAAAAGTGATGATCTGTTGCTTTTATTGAACAATGGTATTTTTTATGAATTTATTCCGGTTGATGAATTTTTTGATGAAAACCCTACACGTATTTCACTGAAAGATGTTGAAATTGGGAAAGATTATGTGCTTATTCTCAATACGAATGCGGGATTATGGGGATATAATATAGGGGATACGGTTCGTTTTACATCCATTCGTCCATATAAAATTGTGGTTTCGGGACGAATCAAACATTATACTTCAGCTTTTGGAGAACATGTCATTGGACACGAGGTAGAACAAGCATTACAGAAAACATTAGAAAAATATCCTGCAAGAGTGAATGAATTTACAGTTGCGCCGCAGGTTAATCCAACAGAAGGGTTGCCTTATCATGAATGGTTGATAGAGTTTGATCACCAACCACACGATATGGAGGTGTTTAACCGTGAATTGGATGCGCAAATGCGTCAGCAAAATACTTATTATGATGATTTGATTACCGGAAATATTCTGCGTCCGCTTATTGTCTCTGAAGTGAAAAAGGAAGGTTTTCAGAAATACATGAAATCAATAGGAAAACTTGGCGGGCAAAATAAAGTTCCGCGTTTGTCTAATAATCGAGATATTGCAGATGAATTTTACCAACTTAATTTAATTCAAAAAAGTTGAATACATATACAACAACAGATAAAATGATTTATAAAACGGTAAAAAGCTCTTTGGTCACTTTTTCGCAGTTAATGCTTCCATCACATTCTAATTTTAGTGGGAAAATTCATGGAGGATTCATTCTTTCTCTACTTGATCAAATTGCATTTGCCAGTGCTTCCAAATACTCAGGAAAGTATTGTGTAACTGCATCTGTTGATAGAGTAGATTTTTTAACACCGGTAGAAGTAGGAGAATTATTAACCTTAAAAGCTTCGGTCAACTATGTAGGACGAACATCTATCGTAGTGGGGATTAGAGTAGAGAGCCAAAACATTCAGACAGGAGAAATTAAGCATTGTAATTCGTCCTATTTTACTATGATTTGTAAGGAAGAAAATGGAGAAAAAGCAGAAGCGCCAAAATTGATTTTAAAGAATCTGAATGAAGTTCGACGTTTTTATAAAGCTTTACATCGAATAGAGGAGCATCGAAATGCAAAAGAACAAATTAAAAACCCGATTGATTATAAATCACAAGATTTGATTGATCATTTGTTGAATAATCATTTTGTAAAAATAGAAATAGAATAATCATTTTTTACCACGCACTTTATTTATGAATTGAGGAATTTTCTCTTTTTAATGGATTGAAAAGCAGTGATTTATTGTTTGTTTTTTAATTTGATATATCTAAAAGATTAACCAATTGGAGCTCTGTTGATATGTTAATTTTTAATGTTTAAATCAATTAGGCACTGTATTTGTAATGGGAAATCCCCGTGACCTAACAACTATTCCTTTCAAACAATTTTTTAAAGTTTTAAAAATTACAATTATGAAAGCGTTGCTTAAATTATTTTTATTGATCTTTTTTTTTGCTGGGTCAGCGACCATATTTGCTAAGCCAAATAGCATCAGAAATGGTCAACTTCTTAGTACAAATTTTGAAAACAAAGAAACGGTAAAATCACCAAATCCTATCAATTTGTATGGAGCTGGTGTACTTCTTGCGGTTGTTTTATGTGCTTATCGTTTTAGAAAAAAAATCATTTAAGTATACTTTTTTAAATAGTTCAATTCTGCGGACAATTCAATAATATTTACCTTTACAGCATGAAGTATTTAATATTGTTCGTTCTGATTATAATTGTTTTTTTGATTTATAAAAGGTTGAGTTCTAAAAAAGTTATTGAAAAAGAGGAAGAAATAGAAGAACCGAATGTCTCTTTTGTCAAGGTTAAAAAATCAATTCAAAAGAAGGAAATACCAGTAGAAAAGACGATCTCTTATGATTTTTTGATTTCATCGATAACAAAAAAGGATTCTACTTTAGAATTATTGATTTCTATACAGAATTATACCGATAAAACAGTTCGAATTAATTTGCAGAAAGCAATTTATTTCTCAAACAACTTACAACAAACGTTTACAGCTGATGTTACTTTTTATGGTGAGTTGAGTATGGGGACAAACGATATTTTGCTTAAAAATACAATTCTTCCGGATTCTCATGTGATTCGAAATATTTATTTTTTCGGTCATGATTTTTCAATTTTTGAGGAAACTGATTATGTCGAAATTAAATTGGAAGTCAATGAAAAATCGTATGAATTTAGACAATATCTGTACGAATCAACTTTAGATTCAATAAAATTCATACAAAAATCATAGTTCTGGAATTGGATACTATGCTTAATTTTGCAATCAAGAATTAGTTTATATGAAACATTTACAATTGATGCTAGGAAGTGTAATGCTTTTTGGTTTAACAGCATGTCAAACGCCAAAAGTAGCTACACAAGAACAGCAACAAAAAACGGCAGCACATAGTTTACAAGTTGATGGTAAAATTTATGCAGCGTTTTTTCAACAAAGAGCAGCAGAGTATCAGGCTTTAAGTCAACAAGCTTATAATGTTGCAAAATTACGTTTGGATGAAGCAATTGCAAATAAAGGAAGTAAACCTCTGGCTATTGTAACAGATATTGATGAAACTTTTCTGGATAATTCTTATTATGCGGTAGAAATGGCCAAACAAGGTAAAACATGGTCACAAGACAGTTGGGCGAATTGGACTTCTAAAGGAGTTGCCACTCCATTGGCCGGATCGTTAGAGTTTTTTCAATATGCAGCAAGTAAAGGAATTCAGATTTTTTATATTACAAATAGATACGAAGTAGAGCGAGCAGGCACATTGGCTAATTTGGAAAAATACAATTACCCTTTGCAAAGTCCTCAGAATTTAATTTTAAGAAGCAAAGAAAGTAGTAAAGAAGCTCGTCGTCAAAATGTCGCCAAAGATTATGATATTGTTTTATTGTTAGGAGATAGTTTGACAGATTTCTCAACCTTATTTGACAATCATAAATCTGAAAAAGAAAGAGCAGCAGCAGTAGAAACATTAAAAGCCGAATTTGGAAAAAGATTTATTGTTTTGCCAAATGTTGGATATGGAGACTGGGAATCGGCATTGTTTAATTATAAATACGATTTGACACAAGAACAAAAAGATTCGATGATATACGAAGCGGCAAAGGAAATGCCAAGTAACTAATAAAAAAGCCTCTGATTTTCGGAGGCTTTTTTTATGTAACATCTACATGTTAAAGAAATTATTTATAAGTTAAGATTTTTTAATTTCTATTTTGAATAAATTCAAATAAGTAACTCAAGTAAAATAAGTTATATTTTTAATTAGATTTGCTCTAGTTGATGGAATCAAAGTAAAAAGAAATCGAGCTACTCTCTTCAAATTCTTATTTTCAGTATCATTTTATTTTGAGAATAAAATGATGTAGTAAATATATTTCATTCATTTAAATTTTGATAAATCATGTCTTATAATAATATTCCCAAAGATTGGAAAGGGCTTAATGATGATGAAGTTATTATCTCAAGAAAAAAATATGGTTATAATCAGATAAATGCTGATGATAAAAATACAGGGTTGAAATTATTTGTTGGTTTAATAAGAGAACCAATGTTAATATTACTTTTTTCAATTGCTGTAATTTATCTTATTATAGGTGAATATGGAGAAGCTTTTTTTATGTTTTTTGCGATTGTAGCTGTTTCTGCAATTTCATTGTATCAGGATACACGTAGTAAAAAAGCACTAGAAGCTTTGAAAAAGTTGAACGAACCTTTAAGTAAAGTGATCCGTGATGAGACCTTTATAGAGATCCCAACGAACGAAATTGTAGTTGGAGATTTTTGTATAATTGAAGAAGGAAAAATGATTAATGCTGATGGAAAAATTGTGTACAGTAACGATTTTTCTGTGAATGAATCTTCGTTAACAGGAGAGAGTTTATCTGTCTTTAAAGATGCCGGGAGTAAAGATAATCTAGTATACAGCGGAACTTTGGTTGTGTCGGGATTAGCTATTTTTGAAGTGAAGAATATAGGAAAGGAAACTCGTTTAGGAAAAATAGGTGTTTCATTAGTTGATATAAAAGAAGAAGATTCTCCTCTACAGATTCAGATACGGAAGTTTGTTAAAGCGATGGCAATTGTTGGAGTCGTTGTTTTTGTAATGATTTGTATCGTGAATTACATTCATACACATAACCTGATTGATAGTTTGCTTAATGGCCTTACGATAGCAATGTCTGTTTTACCGGAAGAAATACCAGTAGCATTTACAACTTTTATGGCATTAGGTGCTTGGAAATTAATGAGAGAAGGTATTATCACCAAACGAAGCAGTATTGTGGAAACATTAGGAAGTACAACAGTTATATGTACGGATAAAACAGGGACAATCACTGAAAATACAATGCGTCTTAAACATCTTTACGATTATAAGATGGATAAAATTTTTGATGAGAAACATTTTAATGACAAAGCTCTTTCTTCTTTGATCGATTACTCAATGTGGAGTAGTGAACCAGTACCATTTGATCCGATGGAAAAGACACTTCACACAATATACCGAGAAACACAATGGAAAGATGAACGGAAAGATTTTAAAATGATCCATGAGTATCCGTTAGAAGGAAAACCACCTATGATGACACATATTTTTGAAGGTTTAGGGAAAAAAATTATTGCAGCAAAAGGAGCTCCAGAAGCTATTCTTAACGTTTCTACACTTTCAGAGATGGAAAAAATAAAATTAAGGAAACTTGTGCGAGAGTTTGGTCAGCAGGGATTTAGAGTTTTAGGAGTTGCAAAATCACATTTTGAAGGCTATAATTTTCCAGAGAAACAGCAAGATTTTAATTTTGATTTTATAGGGTTTACAGTATTTTATGATCCTCCTAAACAAGGAATTCAGGAAGTTTTTCGTCAAATATACGATGCAGGAATAAAAGTAAAAGTAATTACGGGAGATAATACTGATACGACTAAAAGTATTGCGGTACAGTCTGGGATTATGAATGCGAGCACAGCAATAGAAGGAAAGGAAGTCATGGAATATAAAGAAGAACAACTTTTACGGGTAGTAGAGGAAAAAACATTATTTACTCGAATGTTTCCTGAAGCAAAACTTGCAGTAGTTAATGCGTTGAAGGAAAATGGAGAAGTTGTAGCAATGCTTGGAGATGGTGTAAATGACGGTCCGGCATTGAAAGCAGCTCATATTGGTGTAGCGATGGGTGCAAAAGGAACAGAAATTGCAAAAGCGGCAGCAGCATTAATCATTACCAATGATGATTTAGGCAAATTAATTGTAGGAATTTCATCCGGCAGACGAATTTATGCGAATATTAAGAAAGCGATTCAATATATCATTTCTATCCATATTCCAATTATTCTTACCGTTTCTCTTCCTCTTTTTCTAGGCTGGGCCTATCCTCAAATTTTTACACCTGTACATGTTATATTTTTAGAATTGGTCATGGGACCAACGTGCTCTATTGTATATGAAAATGAACCAATGGAGAAGAACACAATGGAACAAAAACCACGAAAAATGACAGACACTTTTCTTAGTTTTAAAGAATTAGTTATCAGTATTATTCAAGGTCTTGTTATAACTCTTGGTATATTGTTTATCTATCAATATACTCTACAAAACGGTGGTAATGAGGAAAAAACCAGGGCTATGGTTTTTACGACCTTGATTTTTGCTAATATTTTTTTAAGTCTTACCAATCGCTCATTTTACTACAGCTTTTTTGAAAGTTTTCAAAATAAAAATAACTTGTTTCCGATTATGATAGGAGCAACTTTAGTCTTACTTTTCACGTTATTATATGTACCCCCTTTTGCGAATTTTTTTCAAATTGCTCCGCTAAATGTAAAAGAAATAGGTTCAACGATTTTAATTTCTTCAATATCAGTTTTATGGTTTGAATTCTATAAGTTCATGAAGCGAAAACGAAGTTAAATAATTTAATAAAAATGATATAATTTTTTAGGGGAATAAAGTATAAAGAGATTAAGTATAACTTCTTTGTGTACAAATACATAATTGGATTTTGTTTTTTTGAATTGTTAAAAATGGATAGATTTATAACAATTCAGATAATGCAACAATTCCTTCTTCTAATTCATCTTTTGAAAGAGAACCATATCCTAATCTTATTCCGTTTACGGATTTATCAAAACTATAGGTATCAGGTGTGATGATCGTGATTCCCTTACTTTTCAGTTTTTTAGAAGTTTGGTTCCAGTTGACCTGTTTATTGGGGATGATCCAAAAAGCCAAGCCTCCCTCAGGAATGACATAAATAGCCTTTTTTGAAAGATGTTTATTTAACATAGTTGTCATAAAATCTCTTTTGACTTTATAATGATTCGTGGCTTTCTTGATATGTCGTTTTATTGTGCCTTCTTTGATAAGCTGTAAAACAGCTTCTTCCATAATACTATCCCCCTGTACATCAATAATCTTTCGTAGATGAGCAATCTTTTCAATTAAAGTATAATCATTACTTGCTAAATAACCAATACGTAAAGCAGGCGCAACAACCTTGCTCATTGAGCCGATGTACACGAAATTTTTTAATTCCGTAAAACTTGATAAAGGTAATATGGGACGATAACCAAAATGAAACTCATTGTCGTAATCATCTTCAATGACTGTAAAATTATATTCATTCGAGAGCTGTATCAATTCTAACCTTCTTTTCAAACTTAGTGTTACAGTAGTTGGATATTGATGATGTGGTGTAACGTAAATTGCTTTTATGTTGATACCGGATTTTAAATAAGAAACAACTTCTTCAATCAATAAACCATTTTTGTCTACGCCAGCGGGTAGTAATTTTGCTCCTGCATGTTCAAATGCAGCCCAAGCAGGCTTATAACCAGGGTTTTCTACAATAACATAATCATTTTCACTGAATAAGCATTGAGCTATTAAATACATTGCCATCTGACTACCACGGGTAATACAAATACTTTGTTCGTTTACCTGCATACCTCTTTGGTGATTGAGCATTTGCACAATTGACTGTCTAAATTTTAAATCGCCTAATTCATTGCCGTATCCCATCATTTGCCATTTTGCTTTTTGATTAAATATTTGACGATATGCTCTTGCTAATTCTGTAACAGGCGCAATTTTACTATCAGGGCTTCCATCATCAAATTGCAAATGAAAAGATTTATTTGACGTTCTTTTTTCGGAAAAAATGGTTGGTTTATTTTTTTGTACACTTTTAAGATCGGGTAAGGTTTCGGAAACAAAAGTTCCTTTTCTTTCTTTGGAAATTAACCACCCTTCAATAATTAATACATTAAGAGCTTCTACAACAGTATTTCGATTTACTTTTAAAAGCTGTGCAAGGTTTCTGCTTCCGGGTAGAGCATCACCTGCTTTCAACCTTCCGGATTGAATATCTTTTATAATCGCATCTGCTATTTGCAAATAAATGGCTTGATCTGCCTGTTTATTTAGCTGTAGCTCAAATTTCCAATTTCTTAACATCTGGACTATTTATTTTTATAAAAACTGTATCATATTAATAGTCCAAAGGTACAATACTTTTGTATAGCAATAATGCATTAAACATTAAAATAGGATCAATTATGTCAAAATCAGAAACTTCGACAGAAGTAAAAAAGACTATTCATGCAGAACAGAAACAATTTAGTTCTAAAGATTTTCATCAGACTTTTGCACGACCAACCTATGTGAAACCTTCTCATCTTATTCATAAAAATGTTGAGAATGCGGGGGTTCATAACCAATTTTCAGAGGAAAGAAAACACCCGGTTTTCTTTGTCGATTTGCCGAGTAAAAATGTAAGTATGACGATCGGAGGTTTATTGCCGGGACAAAAAACACATCTACATCGCCACACTTATGAAACAGTTTTATATGTCATAGAAGGAAAAGGTTGGACACGTGTTGAAGATGAAGTTGTAGAATGGAAAGCAGGTGATGCTGTGTACATTCCTTCTTGGGCATGGCATCAACATCAAAACTTGAGCGATACTGAATCTGCTAAATATATTGCATGTGAAAATGCTCCTCAATTACAAAATTTGGGAGTTGCATTACGTGAAGAGGAGGGGAGAGATTTTTAATTAAAAAATAAAGAAAATGAATAAAGTACCATTTAAAGGGGTAATTGCATATCCTGTTACACCTTTTGACAAAAATGAGAATGTTGATCTTCTATTATTCAGAAAGCAGGTCGAGCGTTTGATTACAGCAGGATGTCATGGAATTGCTCCACTTGGAAGTACAGGAGTAATGCCTTATCTTAACGACACTGAAAAAGAAGAATTAACCGAAACATGTATACAACAAGTAAATGGTAGAGTGCCTACATTGGTTGGTGTTTCTAACCTTACAACGGAGCGAACAGTTTATCATGCACAGTTTGCTGAAAAAGCAGGAGCGACAGCAGTCATGATTATTCCTATGAGTTATTGGAAATTAACAGATGATGAAATCGTACAACATTATGATACTGTTGCTTCTAAAATCTCAATTCCAATCATGGCTTATAATAATCCTGCTACCGGAGGTGTAGACATGTCACCTGCTTTATTGAAACGTTTGTTGGAAATACCCAATGTAACTATGATAAAAGAAAGCACAGGAGACATTCAGCGGATGTATTATTTGAGAAAGGAATTAGGTGAGGAAGTCGCATTCTATAATGGCTCTAATCCGTTGGCTTTGGCCGCTTTTTCGGCAGGAGCAAACGGATGGTGTACAGCAGCCCCCAATTTAATTCCGGAATTAAATATTGCTCTTTATGAAGCCGTACAAGAGAATGATTTGGAAAAAGCGCAAAGAATATTTTACAAACAAGTTGATTTGTTAAAATTTATTGTCGCAAAAGGACTACCGCGTTCCATAAAAGCTGGTTTAGATTTATTAGGAATAAATGGAGGGCATTTTAAAGGCCCTTTGCAACCATTGAACGAAGCTGAAATACATGAGCTGAATATGATTCTATCAGCAATAAAAAGAGAGGTATAGGTATAAGATAAATTCTCTTTGTAAACCCGAAAGTTGTTATAATTTTCGGGCTTTTTATTTTCTATACAGCTCTAAGAAAATGGAAAAGTTAGTTCATGAACGATTTGAATACGATTGATTATTTCATTTTTTGTGTAAATTAAAGAAAACCTGGACTACTGAAATATCTATAAACTGCACCACTTTTCTCATCCTGTTAGCCTATACTTTTACCTCGCAAATCAAATAATAAAAAAAATGAATTACAACATTAAAAAAGTAGGTTTAAAAGAATTAAAGACAACAGCGGAATTATTTAATCTTTATCGTATTTTCTATCGTCAGGCGGATAATTATGAAAAATGTGAAGCATTTATAAAAGAACGAATGAGCAATGATCAGTCCCATATTTTTGTAGTCTATGTTGAAGAAAAAGCAGTTGGTTTTGTACAGTTATACAAACTTTACCATTACATTAAATTAGAAAAACAATGGCTCTTGAGCGATTTGTTTGTGCATCCCGATTATAGGGGTAAAGGGCTTTCGGTCGCATTGATAGATCGAGCGAAACAATGGTGTGATGAGACAGAAGCTTGCGGGCTGATGCTTGAAACAGAAAAAACAAATGACATTGGTAATAAACTATACCCGCGTTGTGGTTTTGAATACGATGGAAATCACAATTATTACTATTGGTGGAAATAAAAAAAAGTAAAAAGCGAATCTTCTAGATTCGCTTTTTACTTTTAAGAAACGTACTCGTTGCTTTCTCCTTGTCAGAATTTTTCATTTTTATTCAATATTCTAAGTATAAAACTTATGATTCTATGGTACCTGATATTTATCTTGAATGAATGCGGGAATAAATATGTATCTTCGTATTTATATTTAGTCTAAATAAATATTTAAAATAAAAAATGCGTTATTTACTATTGGTTATATTATTATTTCTTTTAGCTTTTTTGTCCCTGTTTGTAGGAGCCAAAGAAGTGTTGATTGCAGATATTTTAAATTTAGACGAAGAAAAAATGAGAATATTGGGGGTGAGCCGTTTCCCTCGTACCATCGCATTGATTTTGTCCGGAATAGGATTAAGTATAGCAGGATTTATCATGCAACAAATTTCACAAAATAAATTTGTTTCCCCTTCTACAGCAGGAACTTTAGATGCTGCAAAATTGGGTATCTTGTTCAGTATTATTTTTTTCCAGCAAACATCAATTTTCGGAAAAACAATCATCGCTTTATTGTTTACCCTGCTCTCATGTGTATTGTTTATTTTAATGGTAAGAAAAATACGTACGAAGAATATCATTTTTATTCCGCTTATTGGAATTATGTATGGAAATATTCTCAATGCGATTGCAACTTTCTTTGCCTACAAAAATCGAATTGTACAAAATATGCAAGGCTGGATGATGGGAGATTTTTCATCCGTCTTACAGGGAAATTACGAATCGGTTTATTTTATTTTACCAGCAGTTGTTATTTCCTACTTATATGCCAATGAATTTGTGGTGGTTGGAATGGGAGAGCATTTTTCAAAAAACTTGGGAATCAGCTACCATAATATTGTCTACATTGGTTTATTCTGTATTGCGCTTACAGTTAGTGTTACGGTGGTTACTGTTGGGGTTATCCCTTTTTTAGGATTAATTGTTCCGAATATCGTAAGTATGATATATGGCGATAATTTAAAACGTACTTTACCCATTACAGCAATTTTTGGTGCTATCTTTTTATTGTTTTCTGATATTATTGGTCGGCTGGTTATCTATCCCTATGAATTGCCAATAGGCTTAACAGTTGGAGTCCTAGGAGGAATATTTTTTTTAATCTTAATCTTAAAACGTAGATAACAAATGAAAACACTTGCTCGTAGAACATCAGTTTTACTCGTTACATTCATTGTGTTTGCGATATTATTTATGTTTTTCAACACAGGGAATAATTTAGATTATGTCATACCGAAACGATTTATCCGATTGATAACATTGATATTAGTTGGAGTATGTGTAGGCTATTCGTCACTAATTTTTCAGACAATTACCAGTAATAAAATTTTGACACCATCTATAATGGGATACGAAGCTGTTTTCATTCTTTTCCAAACTATTTTGGTGTTTTTATATGGAGATAAAACTTTTCAGGTAATATCAGATAAAGCCAATTTTATTTATGCCATACTCTTCATGATGTTATTTTCTGTTTTGATTTATTTTTTGTTGTTCAAAAAAGGAAAAAACAACATTTACCAACTTTTGTTAATAGGATTAGTCTTAGGAACATTATTCGATAAAATTAGTCAGTTTGTACAGATAATTCTTGATCCTAACGAATTCTCAATGGTCGAATCGCATATGTTTGTTTCATTCAATAGAATGAATACAGAGTTACTCACAATAAGTCTTGTCATAACTGCTCTAACGTTGATTTTTGCTCAACGTTATCTAAAATATTTGGATGTGATTGCTTTAGGACGTGATCAAGCAATTAATTTAGGCTTAAATTATAACCGATTGATTCAAATTTATATGCTGATAATTTCGGTATTGGTTTCAGTTTCTACTGCTTTAGTTGGGCCGATTGTTTTCCTTGGAATTTTGGTAACAAATATCTGTTACGAACTTTTTGCAACGTCCAAGCATACGTACATGGTTTGGCTAACCTCGGTAATTGCATGTATTGTATTGTTCATTGGACAGCTATTGGTCGAACATGTTTTTAACTTCTCCACAACAACAAGTATTATTGTCAATTTTATAGGAGGTGTCTACTTTATTTATCTTATTCTTCAATCAACTCAGAAAAAATGATTCAATTAAAAAATATTACCAAAGCATACAACAATTATACAGTTTTAGAGGAAATTAATTTAGAGTTTCCTAAAAATCAGTTGATTTCATTAATTGGACCTAATGGGGCTGGAAAGAGTACGTTACTTTCAATTATAAGCCGTTTGATCGAGAAAGACAATGGTTCAATATTTATAAATGAGAAAGATTTGTTCAGTTTCAAAAACAGAACGTTGGCAAAACAACTATCGATTCTAAAACAAACAAACCACATTGAATTACGGTTAACGGTTGAAGATTTAGTGGCGTTCGGTCGTTTTCCATATTCGCAAGGTCGATTAACAACTTTAGACAAAGAGAAAATAAATGAAGCATTAACTTTTTGTTCTTTAAATGATCTTAAAACAAAATATTTAGATGAATTGAGTGGAGGACAACAGCAACGTGCTTTTTTAGCAATGGTGATTGCACAGGATACTGATTATATTTTGTTGGATGAACCGCTCAATAATTTGGACATGAAACTTTCGGTTCAGGTGATGAAAACACTGAAACGACTAGTAATAGAAAAGAATAAAACAATCATTATTGTCATTCACGAAATCAATTTTGCAGCAAACTATTCGGATTATATTGTTGGAATGAAGAATGGAAAAATTATGAGTCATGGTAAAACTTCAGCTATGATCACGGCAAAAAATCTTGAAAAGATGTTTGATTTAGAATTTGAAGTGATTGAACATAACGGAAAAAAAATTTGTAATTATTTTAATTTATAACACCTTAATTATTTATATGAAAAATTGGATTAAAATTTCCCTGTTGACGGGAATAGCTTTTTTAAGTTCTTGTAACAAAGAAAATAAAATAGACACGATTGATGCAGAAAATCAAATAGAAGTCATTCATAAATTGGACACAACGAATGTTGTTAAAAATCCGCAACGTGTTGTTGTTTTTGATATGGGAGCATTAGAAAGTCTAAAAGAGTTAGGCATTAAGCCGGCTGGAATTCCGAAAGATCATATTCCCGAACATTTAAAAGTTTTGGGGAACGATCCTTCGATAGAAGATGTAGGTTCTCTGGTAGAACCAAATTTAGAGAGAATAAATGCATTAAATCCAGATTTAATCATTATTTCCGATCGTCAAAATAAATTTTATGATGAACTGTCGAAAATAGCTCCAACAATTTCGATGCAGGTTGACCCATTGGATTACATGAATTCTTTTGAAAAAAATACGTTGACTTTGGGTAAAATTTTTGACAAAGAAGAGGAGATGAAGAAAGAGGTTGAAGCGATAAAAGCAGAAGTTAAAACCGATAAAGAAAATATTGATAAAATTGATAAAAAAGGATTAATTATTCTTTACAATAATGGAAAGTTCAGTGCCTATGGGAAGAATTCCCGATTTGGATTTATTCATGATGTAATGGGGATAAAACCTGTTTCGGAAAATTTAGAAGTGGCTGTCCACGGACAACCTGTTTCCAATGAATTTATAGAAAGTGTTAATCCTGATTATTTGTTTGTTGTAGATCGTTCTGCCATGATGAATAAAGTTCAGACCAATAAAAATGACATCGAAAATGTATTAATCAAGCAAACAAATGCGTATAAAAACGGAAAGATCATTTACTTGAATCCACAAGTGTGGTATATTTCGGGAGGAGGAATTACGTCTACCAAACAAATGATTGAAGATATAAAAAAAGCTATACAATAACTCAAACATAAAAAAGATGAACAATATACCGATATTAAGAACAAAGTTTAATCTTGTTCGGAAACAAAACCTTACACCTCATCTTATTCGGGTCACATTAAAATGTGATGATGTAAGCCCTTTTAAAATGTGTACACTTGGTGTGAATAACAAAATTTTTGTTCCGCCTGTAGGCGTTGAAAAAGTTTATTTTTCTGAAAATGATCCTGTAACAGGAGAATTAATACTCCCTCCGATAGAAGTTCGTCCAAGTATAAGAACATACACACACAGAGCGATTGATACAGAAAATAATTTGATGATGATTGATTTTGTCAATCATGGAGAAAATGGACCAGCTTCACGTTGGGCGATGCATGCAGAAATAGGAACTGAAATAGGGGTTGCAATGAAATTAAAATCAGAACCTTTACATCCTACTGCAGAGTGGTATTTTTTGATTGGTGACGCGACTGCAATTCCTGTGATTAGTTGCATTTTGGAAGCTTTACCTGCAGATGCGAATGGAATTGTCATCCTGGAAACGTTTGGGAAAGAAGATGAGTTAGAGTTGATAAAACCTCAAAATATTGAAATTGTCTGGTTGCATAATAAACATCCGGAGAAGGGAAGTGAGCTGGCAGAAAATGTAAAAATGATTTCGGTTCCGGAAGGTTGTACAAAATTTGCGTATGTAGCAGCAGAATTTGCAACAGTAAAAGAATTGAGAATGTATTTTAGAAAAGAATTGAATTGGTCGAATACGGAATTATACGCTTATTCGTATTGGAAGTCGGGTGTTGCAGAAGATAAATCTGTAGAAGAACGTCATTTGGAAAAAAATTCTTAAGGATAACTAGAGAGTAATTTAAATGAAAATCAAATGACAGTCACTAAGATTAATATAAAATCAACCTTAGATTCCATTTCAGAACTTTGGAAATTAAAAGAAGTTGGTCGAGTCAACAATCATCGCCTGCAGATGATAAAATTGAAAGGTGAGTTTGAAATGCATAAACATGATGAAGGCGATAAACTATTTTATGTATTGGAAGGAACATTATTTCTTGAGTTTCCAACTAAGGAAGTGGAAGAAATAAAAGAAGGCGAATGTGTCATTGTCCCAAAAAGCCTGGAACAAAAACCATTTTCGCCTGATGGTGTTAGTTTACTAATTCTAGAATTGGCGTAAATCAAAACTGACCTCCCAATAGGGAAATGGTAGATAAATGACTTAGGTTGTAAAATCTAAGTCATTTACGTTATAATTCAAAGCTTTTTTTTCGCAACGATAGAATAGACCATCGGAATTTTGTCTTCCAAATGTTTTATTCTATATTTTTTAGGTTCAAATTCAATCGTTTCATTAAAGCAATTATAAGGAGAATAGTCATATTCCTTAATTTGTATAAGTTCCAAAGAATGATTGATCAAACTGCTGATCACTTCGCTCATGCTGTGATTCCAAGTAACAGAAGATTGTGAAATGTCAGCATTCTTATCCGCATAGGTTCCGTTTTCAGTTTCTACGATTGGCGCAACATTAAAATAATTATACCCCACTTTTTCAAAATCATCATCAAACATCCAAACGACAGGATGAAATTCAACGAAAATGAATTGACCATTTGGTTTTAAAAATTTTGAGATTAATTTTCCCCATTTATCTAAATCAGGTAGCCAGGTAATGGTTCCGTAACTTGTAAAAACAAAATCGAATTGTTGCTCCAAATGATTGGCTAAATCATATAAGTCGCAGCAGATGAACTGGGCATTTGAATGAGTTTCTTTGGCAATTTTTTTCGCATTCTCAATTGCTTTGTCAGATAAATCGACACCGGTTACTTCCGCTCCAAGTCTGCTTAATGAAATGGTATCCTGTCCAAAATGACATTGCAGATGTAAAATACTTTTCCCTTTGATATCACCAAGTAGCTCTAATTCGATCGGATTTAGTGAAGTTTCACCTTTTAGAAATCCATCCAGATTATAGAAATCTGATTTCAAATGTGTGTCTGTTCTATTGTTCCAAGAGTGTTTATTTATTTGGATATAATTGTGTTCCGGTTTCATAAAATGTGATAATTTTAAGGTGATTCATTTTTTATATGGGGTTAGTTGAGTTTTGTTAAAGCTTTAGAATTTCTAAGAAGAAAAACGTATTGAAAATAATCTGTTGTAGTTGAATTTTGTGCAGGAATTATATTTTCTCCAAAAACCCGAGATTTCACATTAATCAGATTTTGGGATTTAAAATAAGGAGAATTTTTCGAATCTAACTTAAAAAGTGTCACAGAATTTTGTTGGCTCAATTTTTTTAAATCGTTTATTCCTTTCACAAGCATAAGAGGACCATCTGCATTTATCCAATCTATTTTTTCATCAGGAGGAGTTGGAAACTGAGGATTTTTAGGAAGATACATTTCACTTTCCAAGGTGTAACTCACAAAGCTTTTGGTTGCTATTCCTGATTTCTTCAACCTTTCTGCAAAAGGTGCCTTTCCATTCTCGACATTCTTTTGCAAAACATGGAAAAAGCCAAAAAGACCATAAAATTTCTCGTTTTCTAATTTTAAGTTTTTAACAGCATGCTGAAAATTTACAAGCATTGCCGAATCTCGTGAGATTTTTGAATCATTTTTATCAAAATCGGTGTCAATTCCAATAACAGTTATTTTCATAGAATCGTTTAAAGTTTTGTTGTACTCATACAACTCACTCCATTTGTTAAATAACTCCTGACTAGATTGTTGAGGAATTCGTTTGCCAATAGACTGAACAACTTCTTTTAGTTTAGCTTCATCTTTTGTCTTTTCAGATAAAAAGAGATTTAGTTTTTTGGCTGTTAAGCTATCCATTTCAGCGATATAATATTTTACACCAATTTTTTTATTTAAGAATTGAAAAAGCGCTTTATCCAATTTTTGATTATCTGCATATCCATGAATTTCTCCTAAAAGAAAAACTTTGGCTTTGTAAAAGTCTTCATCAAATAATTTTCCATTAATCGAATCATTCATCAGTACATTGTTTTGAGTCAAATAATCTATATTTTCCTGATTTTTTGATCCCAGAAATAGTTTATTTGAGCTAAAAAAGTAAAGGAACAACAGAATGATTAGCGCTAAAAAAGAAAAGAAAGTAATTTTTAAAAATTTGAATAATTTTTTCATGGTTATATTTTTAAGTGAAATTATCTTTTCGACTCATTTATAACAAGAATTAGTCACCGAATTGTTGATTTTTTGTGATGAGCTGTTTAAATAGCCATCAATTACGAAAGAGAATTGTTGTATGTTTCGTTTTATAGATTATTTACTTTTTAATAATTTCAAGGCTTGACTTATTTTTGTGTCTTTTCTCAACTCTTCAAAATTGTCTCCTTTTGTAATTTCAATATCCGGAATAATACGGCCTTTATAAACTTTTTTGTTTCGATCTACGACATAATCTGTGGAAAGATTTAGGGCTGCAAATTGATTAATTTCAAATCCTTGAACTGCAGTAGTATAATGGGCTGTAGGTTCGCCTACGATGTAAGTGTGGTCTCTTCCTATAAATGAAATAGCAGTCATTTCACCTGCGCTTGCTGTGTATCCGCTTGTTAAAATTACAATTGGAATAGTGTTAGGAGGGGGGTAATTTAAAATTGTTTTTCGTTCCAGTGTAATATGATCAATGGATAGTTTATTCTCTTTTATTTCCCAAATTCCGGTAGATTGATTTTTAGAATTGATAAAACCACCAAAAACGAGTTCATTTCCAATCAATTCCTTTAACCCTAATAATATTGGATACATATTTCCTCCGGTATTCATTCTTAAATCGATAATCCACCCCTTGATCTTGTCAGAATTTACTTGATTGATGTGTGAAACAATATCATTTGCTAAACTGTCGACTTTCTTAAAAGCAAAATCATTATTTCCCGGAATTCTTATATAGGCAACATCTTGATCAAGAATGAAACTACTTACGTTCGTTTCTTCTTTTAATTTACTTTTTAAGTAAGCATTTACATAAGATGTATCCTTAGTCCATCCATAAGTTTTTCCTTTGTATTTTAAACTGCCATGATAATCATTGAGCGCTTCAAAAACTTCTTCAAATAAAGGAGCGACTTCGTCTAAAGAATTCAAATTTTTTGAGTTTTTATAAAGCTTATGTTTAATAGATGTTAAATTCTCTGTATGAATAGAGTTTGCTTCTATAATATTCATCGCTTGATCTAAAAATGATCGAATGCTATCATTTTTAAAATTTTGTGCTTGAACAGATATCAAACAGAAAAAAGAGCAAATAAATAGAAAAAATCGAATCATAAAAATACATTTTCTTTAATAGACGGTAATGATTAGTATTTGTTACAAAATATCCGCAATTTTATTTTTTAATTCGGGAAGAACATGTTCTGAGAACCATGGATTTTTGTTCATCCAGATGAAATTCCGCGGGGAAGGATGAGGTAAAGGAAAAAAATAGGGTAAATAGCTCTCGAAACACAGCACATTTTCTGTGATTGTTTTGTGCTTTGCTTCCCTTAAATAATATGCTTGTGCATATCTTCCTATAAGCAAAGTGAGTTTTATTTCTGGCATTTCGTTGAGCAAACGTTGGTGCCATAAAGGAGCACATTCTTTTCGGGGAGGTAAATCGCCCGACTTACCTTTCCCCGGATAACAAAATCCCATGGGGATGAGTGCAAAGAGCTTGGGGTCATAAAATTGAGTTTTAGTTACATCTAGCCATTTACGTAAATGATCTCCGCTGGCATCGTTCCATGGAATATTTGATTGATGAGCTTTTAATCCCGGCGCTTGCCCAATAATTACAATTTTGGATTTGGAATCAGCTTGTACAATAGGGTTTGCACCCAAGGGTAAAAAATCTTCACAAACTTTACAATGATGTATCTGATGTAGTAAATCGTCAAGCATAATTTATGTGTTAAAATAAATCGTTTTACTTGTATTAAGTTATTAAAAAATATGAGTTCGAATGAAATTATTATCGAATTTTCTTTAGTAAATAAAGTATTTAAAGATAGAATTTTATTGTTTATATAATTTTTCGTTATTTCATTTCGAAAAATTATTTGAATTGGTGTAAAGTGTAAAATAAAAAGTACTTCCTGCACCGTATTCACTCTCTGCCCATATTTTTCCACCTTGAGCTTCAATAAATTCTTTGCTTATACTCAAACCTAAACCGGTCCCGTCTTTTTTGGTTCCCGGAATTCGGAAATAGCGTTCAAAAATTTTATTTAAAAATTGTGATTGTATTCCTTGTCCTGTATCGGTTACAGAAAATTTAATTTGATGGTTTTCTTTCTCTGTTTTGATCAAAATTGTGGCATTCTCATAAGAATACCGGATAGCATTAGAAATAATATTGGTGAGTACCCAAGCTGTCTTTTCACTGTCAGCAAGCACTAATTCATCATCCTGAATGTTAACATCTAGTTGAATGTTCTTATGTTCAGCGGCAGATTTATTGGCATTTAAAGCATAGTCAATCATGGGTTTGATTTCTGAAGAAATTAAATTTATCTGAACTGCTCCACTCTCAACTTGCGTGATATTTAATAATTCCCCTGTGATTTTTAACAGTCTGTCCGTATCATCTTTTATGCCGTTTATCAATCCTTTTTGCTCGTTATTCAACGCTCCGGTTTTTTCATTTTCCAGAAGTTGAATGCCCATTTGCATAGAAGAAATGGGTGTTTTAAATTCATGGGAAACGGTTCCCATAAAATTGGTTTTTGCCAGATCAAGCTCTTTAAACGGCGTAATGTTTCTCAAAAGAATGACCTGACCGATAAACTCACTGTTTGCTTCTCCGGTTGGAATGATATTAATATCTACAACTTCTTTTTCAAAATAACTTTCCTTGCCGTCGGCATAAATCTTTAACTGTTCTGATTTTGTATTCTCATCTTTCGGAAGGAAAAGATTTTTGATAATGGTTCTGATCAAATCGTTTGTCACGGCGATATCCTGTATTCTTTTTTCGATGAATTCTTCTTTTCGTAAACCCGAAATCGTTAAAGCTTTTTCATTGGCGAAGAGTACTTTTTTGTTTTCATCAATACCAATCACCGGATCATGCAGGTTGTCAATTAATGTTTCAATTCGTTTTTTGCCTTTCAGAATTTTATCCAATTTACTTTCAGAATATTCTTCCAGTTTTTGAGCCATGGTGTTGAATGATTTTGCCAGGTCACCAAATTCATTGTGACTTTCGAAATGTACCCGTTTTTTATAATTCTGCCCGGCAATTTCCTTTATACTTTCTGTGAGCTCTTTGATCGGATCGGCAATATTGGATGGCAGGTTGATTAACAAAGTGAATGCAATAATAAAACATAATGTTCCTGTAACAGAGATAATCACAATTGCTCTCTGAGCGGTATCATCCGCAATGTCGCTTTTCCGGTTGATGGCCTCCATGTTCAGACGCATGACCTCTGTGATATCTTTCCGAATGAATGAATTTAATTCGATATTATCAGGATGCTGTTTTAAAGAATTGAAATGTTTGATGATCAAACGTGTGGCTTCTTTTTCACCTATTTCTGTAACATTTTGATGTTGTAAGTTCAGGTTCTTTTCAAAAATGCCCAAAGCAGTTTTGTCTTTCGTTATATCTTCGAGTGCTAACAGCATATTTCGCGAATACTGCAGTGTATTGTAATTGGCAACAAGGATATTGTTGGTATCTTTTTTGAGTTGGTTGACGAACCAGCCACTTACAACTGCAAGTGTCAAGATCAACAAAAACAGGGCGCCGACACCGATGGTTAATTTTGCTTTAATTTTCATTTTTTTGTTTTTTGGGTGAGAGGAGAAAAGTGAAAGGTAAAAAGTCCTTCTTACTTCCCACTGACAACTTCTCACGAAAGTATTATCAAATCTATATTTTCATGTGATAATTTATTCAGCAGGGCATTGAATGTGTCGGTTGCTAAAATAATTTTAACGAGGGTAATGTGCGGTTTACCGATACAAACTGTCGTTATCTTACGATCTTCACATTCCTTGATGATAGCCTTGGTTGTATTTTTTGCTTTTACTTTAATTATTTCTGCTCCCAATTCTGTCGCTAATTTAAAATTATTAATCAAATGCCGTTGTTTATCCAGAGCAATTTTATCCGGATTTTCTTTAGGGATTTGCACATACATCACATACCATTTGCTGTTGTAATAGTTCGCTAATCGAGCTGTTTTACGAATAACATTTTTGGCTGTTTTTTCGTTTGAACTGATGCAAGCCAAGAAACGTTCTTTCTTAATATTTCTTGTCAATATTACTTCTGTTTCCACTTTTCGCTGTACTTGTGAAGCGACTTCTTTTAACGCCAGCTCCCGAAGCTGTAAGATGTGTTCACTCTTAAAAAAATTATTGAGAGCGGCTGCTATTTTAGAACTTTCGTAGATTTTTCCTGCTTTTAGCCTGTCTATCAAATCTTCTGCTGTAAGGTCAATATTGACCACCTCATCTGCCTGGGTAACTACACTGTCGGGAATACGTTCTTGTACATCAATGCCTGTAATTTCATGTACTTCTTCATTCAGGCTTTCTATATGCTGAATATTGACCGCACTGATGACATTAATACCTGTTTCTAGAATATCAAGGACATCCTGCCAGCGCTTTTCATTGTTGCTTCCTTCTATGTTAGTATGTGCGAGTTCATCTATAATAACTACTTCGGGACGTAGATTGAT
Source organism: Empedobacter brevis NBRC 14943 = ATCC 43319 (assembly GCF_000382425.1). Lineage (GTDB taxonomy): Bacteria > Bacteroidota > Bacteroidia > Flavobacteriales > Weeksellaceae > Empedobacter > Empedobacter brevis. Next base: position 39,681 of record NZ_KB908304.1, on the reverse strand, counting down.
AATAGCTTGTAAATCCAGTTCTTCCAGTTCTTTGCCTTTATAAAAAAGTTTTCGTCTGGGGATTAATGGAAGTCCTTCCAATAAAGCATGGGTTTCAGGTCTTTTGTGTGTCTCAATATATCCGATTTTTACATCGATGCCATTACGCAATAGTGTATGTGCTTCTTGTAACATTCGATAGGTTTTACCCACACCGGCACTCATCCCGATGTAGAGCTTGAATTTTCCTCTTCGGGATTTTTGGATCAGCTCCAAAAAATGTTCTGCACTTTTTCTTTCGTCCATACAATCTGTTTGGTTATATAAATTTATAAATTCCCCTTAGACAAATTGTCAAGGGGAATTTGTGTACATGGAAATATTAGAAACGTATCGCTAGCGATGTAACTGCCATTACATTGTCTTTTTTCATATTAGCATCTCTATTTATGAAAATAGCATCTTTGCTATTTAGACTTTTGACTTCGGTACGCCAAATCAGATTGGGTAAAATTTGATAATCTACATTCAGCGAAGCTCCAAATGTTTGAAATCCGTTTTCCGTTTCTGATGAGATAATAACACCATTCTTATCGTGGTAATATTCTCCTCTTGCAGCGATACTTACTTTTTCAGTAGGGCTGTATTTCGCTATCAGAACGGGTGTGTACCATATATCATAGTCATCACTTGACTTTTCTTTCTGTTGTGCTCCAATATCAAATCCGGCAATCAGGGTAAATTGATTACTGATCTGAAATTGTCCGTACAGGTTGTGGAAATAACGCATTCTGCGTTCATCATCCGGAAAATCGTTGCCTATAAATGAACTGCTGTTCAGGGTAACTTTATCTGACGGGCTGAAAGTTAACTGATGTCCGAAAGCGGGTGTCGTATTTCCTTCTACACGTTGAATGCGTTGCCAACTGTTTAATATCAATACGGCCATATTCCATTTGCCGTTGTCGGTTGCATAGGAGAGTTTAGCTCCTGTTTCGAAATAGGGCGAATTATCGGCCATGATACTTCTGGTCAGTGTAAAGCAATCTGCTCCGATAGCACTTTCAAAACCGATATGTGAGGGCAAAATACCGGCATCGAGCCATAGATTTTTGGTTTTTGACAACTTCATACCTACATTGGCTTCATAGATGTTTTTAAGTACACCTTCTTCTGCGGCATAGTTGGCATTCATATAAGAGCCTACTCCAAGCGCCAGATTCGCTCTCACTTTATCTGTTTCGTAGGCAGCTTTTATAAAACCTAAGTTTAAACTCACTTCATTGTTACGGTGATGGCTGTAAACAAATCCGGGTCTCGTATTCGACTTTGGATTATTGAAATCCTGCTGGTAATAGACTTCTGCATATCCGCTGATGGTCAACGGTTTTTTTTCGGTTTCTTGAGCTTTTGCTGAATTGACAATTGATAATTGACAATTGATAATTATCAATACTGCTATTATTTTAAATTTATTCACTTTACTTTCAATGTTTCATTTTCAACTTTCAATTACTTTAACCCGTCTAACGCGATATTTAGTTTCAATACATTTATTTTTTCAGGGCCGAATATGCCCCATAAAGGTTTTTCAGTTTGCTGATCAACTAATTGATTTAATTTCAGTTCATCAATACCTCTTATTTTAGCGATCCGTTTTATCTGTACTTTTGCAGCCTGAACGGAAAAGTTTGGATCCAATCCGCTTCCGCTGGCTGTCACCAGATCAACAGGTATTTCAGATTTATGAACCTCCGGGTTGTGTACTAAAAAAGTATCAATTCGGGCCTGAACGTCTGCTAAATATTCGGCATTGGAAGGACCTTTGTTACTGCCTCCTGAACCGGCAGCATTGTAATCCACAGCGGATGGTCTTGACCAGAAATAGTTGTCGTCTGTAAAAGACTGACCAATATTCACATAATGCTTCTTTCCGTTATGTTCAATAATTTCTCCTTTTCCGGCATTGGGAGCAAACTGTGCAATTCCCCAGACTACAAGTGGATAAATGACTGTAAAGAACAGCATCATAACAGTGGTTAATTTTATTGCGGGCAAAATATGTTTTTTCATTACTCTTATTTAAAATTGATTAAAAGAAAACTGATATAAGCATATCTATCAGCTTGATTCCTGCAAAGGGTACCAGGATACCTCCTAGACCAAAGATGAGCAGGTTTCTACGGAGCAAAGCACTTGCTCCGATTGGCTTGTAGGTAACACCCTTTAAAGCCAATGGAATTAGCATCGGAATGATGATCGCATTGAAAATAACGGCCGACAGTATAGCACTTTCCGGACTGTGTAAATTCATGATATTGAGCCCTTGCAATGCCGGAATAGCTGTAATAAACAATGCCGGAATGATAGCGAAATATTTGGCCACATCATTCGCAATACTGAAAGTGGTCAATGTACCACGGGTCATGAGTAACTGTTTGCCGATTTCCACCACTTCAATCAATTTGGTAGGGTCGTTGTCCAGATCCACCATATTGCCGGCTTCCTTCGCTGCTTGTGTACCGGAATTCATTGCAACGCCTACATCAGCCTGAGCCAATGCTGGCGCATCGTTTGTTCCGTCCCCCATCATCGCAACCAAACGGCCCTCACTTTGCTCTTTTTTGATGTAGTTCATCTTGTCTTCAGGCTTAGCTTCGGCTATAAAATCATCTACACCGGCCTTTTCAGCAATGAATTTTGCAGTTAAAGGATTGTCTCCTGTTACCATAACGGTTTTGATACCCATTTTACGCAGACGTTCAAAACGTTCCCGGATACCGGGTTTAATGATATCCTGTAATTCAATCACGCCCAAAGCGATTTCATTCTCTGATACAACCAACGGAGTGCCACCATTTGAAGAAATAATTTTAACTTTTTCCTCAACTTCTTTTGGAAACGCATTGCCTGCTCGTGTAACGATATTTTTAATGGCATCAGTTGCTCCTTTTCGGATACGTGTGTTTTCATAGTCTATACCTGAACTCCTTGTCTCCGCCGTAAACTTTATGAATTGAGGATTTCTTGCTTCATAGCTTAATGGATTAACTCCGGCAAGTTCGATAATCGACTTTCCTTCCGGTGTTTCATCGGCCATGGAGCTTAGTACAGCGGCTTTTATGAGTTTTTTCTCGTCAATACCATTGGCAGAATGAAAATGGGTTGCTTTACGGTTACCGATGGTAATTGTTCCTGTTTTATCCAATAACAAAACATCAATGTCACCAGCGGTTTCAACTGCTTTACCACTTTTGGTAATTACATTCGCTCTCAGGGCTCTGTCCATCCCTGCAATCCCGATGGCTGACAATAAGCCTCCGATAGTGGTAGGGATCAGACAGACAAACAGAGAGATAAAGGATGCGATTGTGATGTTAACATTCGCATAATCAGCAAATGGTTTCAGCGTTACACAGACAATAATAAATACCAATGTAAACCCTGCCAATAAAATCGTTAAAGCGATTTCATTCGGTGTTTTTTGTCGGGCAGCACCTTCTACTAAAGCAATCATTTTGTCCAGGAAACTTTCACCGGGTTGCGCTGTTACCTGTACCACGATTTTATCTGATAAAACTTTGGTACCACCTGTTACGGAGCTTTTATCGCCCCCTGCTTCACGGATCACAGGAGCAGATTCTCCGGTAATGGCACTTTCATCTATAGTAGCCAGGCCTTCGATAATTTCTCCGTCAGATGGAATGATATCGCCTGCTTTACAGATGAAAACATCGCCTTTCTGTAACTCGGCGGATGAAATGGTTTTCCCGTTTTTTAATCTTGCCGGAGTTTCTTCTCTTGTTTTACGTAAACTTTCCGCCTGTGCTTTACCTCTTGCTTCGGCAATGGCTTCTGCAAAATTAGCAAACAACAGTGTTTTAAAAAGGACGATGAATACAACGAGATTGTATATAAAGCTTCCTTGCCCCTGTGCACCAAACAATGTCCACAGGCTGACAATTAACATGACAAGTGTACCTATCCATACAGTAAACATAACCGGGTTGCGGAACATGATTTTCGGATTGAGTTTCACAAAAGATTGCTTCAAGGCTTCCTGAACCATATCTTTTTGAAACAATGATGTATTATTGTTCATTTCTAAAATTCTTTAATCAGTTTAATAAAGTGAAAAATATTCTGCAATCGGACCTAATGCCAATACAGGGAAGAATGCCAAAGCAGCTATGATAACAATTACGGCAAAAATCATCAGTCCGAAAGTAGCTGTATCGGTCTTTAATGTTCCGTCTCCTTCCGGTACGAATTTTTTTTGTGCCAATAAGCCCGCAATTGCCACAGGACCTATGATCGGTAAGAACCGTGAAAGGAGAAGTACAAATCCCGTACTGATATTCCACCAAGGCGTGTTATCACCAAGTCCTTCAAATCCGCTACCATTGTTCGCTGATGATGAAGTATATTCATAAAGTATTTCGCTGAGTCCGTGAAATCCCGGGTTATTGAGAGAATCAGCAGTATACTGAGGCAAAGCAGTTGCCAATGCTGTTCCAACGAGTATCAGGAACGGATGTAACAAGGCAATAATCATGGCGATTTTCATTTCTCTTGCTTCTACTTTTTTGCCTAGGAACTCGGGAGTTCTTCCTACCATTAATCCACTGATAAATACAGCTAGTATGATGAAAATAAAGAAGTTTAATAAACCGACTCCAACACCGCCATAAAATGCATTGATCATCATCGCCAGCAATTCATTCATTCCGGATAACGCCATCGAACTATCATGCATGGAGTTCACTGAACCTGTAGAAATCACGGTAGTAACGATACTCCAAAATCCCGATGCCGGTGCTCCCAAACGGATTTCTTTTCCTTCCATAGCTCCCAATGAATTGTCGATACCCATGGCTGCAATGGCAGGATTTCCGTTCATTTCCATATGTATATTTGGAATGGTCAACATTAAAAATCCTACTGTCATTACGCCAAATATTATCCACGAAAGTTTTTTTCGTCTAATGAAATAGCCAAAAGCGAAAACCATAGCCAATGGTACAATCAGTTGGGCAATCATTTCGACCATATTGGACAGATAGGATGGATTTTCAAAGGGATGGGCAGAGTTGACTCCGAAAAATCCACCTCCATTAGTTCCTATATGTTTGATCCCTATAAAGGCAGCTGCCGGTCCTCTTGACACTTCTACCGAATCTCCCTGTAAAGTCGTAATCGTATCTTTTCCTTCAAAAGTCATCGGAGTACCTTCAAACGTAAGTATGATCGCGACTACAAATGATATAGGAAGTAAAATACGGGTACATGATTTTACAAAATTGTTGTAAAAGTTGCCCAAGGTATCAGCTGATTTATCTCTGAATGCCCTGAATAATACGACTGCTGCTGCCATTCCGGTTCCGGCACTTACAAACTGTAAGAACATTAACCAATATTGCCCCAGATAGCTTAAACCTGATTCTCCTGAATAGTGCTGCAGATTACAGTTTACCACAAATGATATGACGGTGTTAAATGCAAGGTCTGCCGACATGCTCGGGTTTTTATCCGGATTTAATGGAAGACTCCCCTGGGTCATCAGGATAAGCATACCCAATAGGAACCAGACCATATTAATGGTAATCAATGCGACCATTTGTTCTTTCCAGTTCATTTCCGACTGTGGATTGATACCACTGATTTTGTAAAAGATCCGTTCTATGGGATTAAAAATCGGATCAAGCAGCGTTTTTTCACAACCATAGACTTTTGCAATGTATTTACCCAATGGTATTGCTAAGAATACCGATAAAGTAAACATGACGATTATTCCTAAAATTTCTGTGCTCATTTGTTGTTTGTTTTCTTGGGTAAGAAGTAAGATGATTTTTCACTTCTTATTTCCTCCCCATTATTATTTTAAAATTTTTCCGGTTTAAGTAATACGTAGCAGATGTAAACAAATACACCTATGGCTACGATGAATAATGCTGTCATAAATTTTCTTTTTTATTTTGGGAAGAGGTTAGAGGTAAGGTGGCTTTTCACTTCTGACTTTATCCCCATAAACTAATTCTCTAAAATTATTTTGATATATCCTTTTCTTAATTCAGAAGGGAAGAGGTGAAGATGTGTTCTTAGACTTCCCGGACTCTCTTCATGTGATAATGTTGTTAAAAATTCATTTTCAATCGCATTTCGGGTATATTGGTTTCCTCCCTGATAAAGTAAATTGATTACTTTAACGATTTCCTGTACGCGTTCCAGCTCATCTTCTAATCCGGAACAAATTTTACTCATACATATTTCTCCTAATTTGTGAAGCAGCTGATAGTCTGCGAGCGTATCATCCAACTTGTCAATATCCGGGAAAAAGTTTACGATTTCCGGGATCCATTGTTGTATCGTATTTATGATTTTTGTTTTCATCTTTTTTTAAATTTTCTCAAAAAAGTCAATTGATTTTATGAACAAAACAAAACAGGCCAAACCTGCAATTACTAAAACTATTGTTATCATTTTTATTTGTTTTTTAAAGTGAACTTAGATGCTTCATAAAAGCACCAAAAATGAATAGGATGACTAGTGCAAATAGCAATAAATGATAGGATTTTAGCCATTTTGGAAGTGATGTTTTTTTTCTTTGTTTGTATTCAGCATTTGTTTTTTTCATTTACGAATTATTTAAAATTCAACATGCCAAAATTTATTCCAGTAGAAGTAAACTTTTAGTGAGGGTATGTAAATCAGTTTTTTAAGTGTTTTTTCGTTATTTTTAAAAATGGAAAAGTGTATCATTTTGATAAGGTTATTATCATAATGATAGCTTGTTGCAGTTCTTTAAAAAGAAGGATTCTTATTGGATGATATTACCTTGATGAATAAGGAGAATCGTTTTGAATTTTATACTTTTGTACTTTATCAGTTAAAGAATGAGTATTTTCTAACTTATTCTTCAAGGCAACAAAAAAAAGATAACCAAATAAAAATGAATACAGTAAAGAAAACTCCTATTGAAAAAATTGTATCACCCATTCAGAGCTTTATTAAGCAGGAAAAATCGGGTGGAATTGTGTTGGGAATTAGCGTGATTCTTGCATTGATATTTGCGAATTCACCTTTAGCAGAAGAATATCATCATATTCTTGAGCATAAATTTGGATTTCAATTAGACGGAAATACTTATTTTGAATATAATTTACATCATTGGATTAATGATGGGTTAATGGCTGTATTTTTCTTTGTAGTCGGTTTGGAATTGAAGCGAGAAATTGTTGGAGGCGAATTATCCAATCCACGTAAAGCATTGTTACCTATTGCAGCAGCCCTTGGAGGGATGGTGGTGCCGGCAGCGATATATTTATTTTTAAATCCAATCGGAGAAGTACATAGTGGTTGGGGAATTCCAATGGCGACAGACATTGCTTTCGCTTTAGGCGTTCTTTATTTGTTAGGAGATAGAATTCCGCTTACTCTGAAAGTATTTTTAACTGCGTTAGCAATAGTGGATGACTTGGGAGCAGTTTTGGTAATTGCCTTCTTCTATACGTCCGAAATTTCGATGTTTCATTTAATTATCGGAGCTTCAGTATTATTAGCGATGTATATTGGTAATAAAATGGGAGTAAGAAGTATTTTGTTTTACGCTATTCTAGGAATAGGTGGAGTTTGGACAACTTTTTTACTGTCTGGAGTACATGCTACTATTGCTGCGGTATTAGCTGCATTTACGATTCCGGCTGATGTGAAAATCAATGAAAAAATATTGAGTAATAATATCCAAAGATTGTTAGACAAGTTTAATGGGATTGATCCGGATAACAGTAAACCGACTCTAACCAATGAGCAATTACATATTTTGGAAGGAATTCAAAATAGTGTTGTAGCTGCAACTCCACCCTTACAAAAATTAGAGCATGCCATGCATCCGATGGTGACTTTTTTGATTATTCCGATTTTTGCATTGGCTAATGCGGGTGTTTCTCTTGCAATTGATATAGAAAATTTATTCAATACGAATGTGGCTCTTGGAGTTGCGTTAGGGCTTTTGGTTGGAAAAGTAGTAGGTGTGGTAGGTTTTACATTGTTATTTGTAAAGCTGAAAGTGGCTTCATTTCCGGAAGGAATGAATGTAAGAAATTTATTTGGTTTGGGGTTATTGTCATCTATTGGATTTACAATGTCACTGTTTGTTACATCTTTAGCCTTCTCAAATGAAGAATATATGACACAGGCTAAAATTGGAATTTTTGTAGCATCTATTATAGGAGGTATATTAGGGTATTATGTCTTGAGCAAAGAAGTGAAAAAATAACCTTAATTTATAAGCATATGGTGAGCAAAAAATTATGGGATTTTATCAACCTGCACAATGGAGAAGAGGATAGACAAAAGGTTTTAGAAAATGTAACGGCTAATATATCTTTTAGAGGGTCTAATCTTTGGATATTGGCTTGTGCTATTATTATAGCATCAGTGGGGCTAAATGTAAATTCTACTGCTGTAATTATCGGTGCGATGTTAATATCCCCTTTAATGGGACCTATTTTGGGCGCAGGATTTGCATTGGGAACCTATAATTTCTTGCTCTTACGAAAATCCATTAAAAATTTATTAATCGCTACAGTTGTCAGTTTATTGGTATCTGCTTTTTACTTTTATATAAGTCCTTTCAAAGATGTTCAGTCTGAACTGCTTGCCCGTACTTCTCCCAATATTTATGATGTACTCATCGCATTTTTTGGAGGTTTAGTAGGAGTCATCGCCATTACAAGGGTAGAAAAAGGTAACCCAATTCCAGGTGTCGCAATCGCTACGGCATTGATGCCTCCTTTATGTACCGCTGGGTATGGTTTAGCGACCTTTAATTTTAGTTATTTTTTTGGAGCATTTTACTTGTATACGATTAACTGCTTCTTTATTTGTATTGCTACTTTTTTAGTCATTAAATACCTAAAATATCCTGCATCATCCGCAATTGATTCGAAGAAGGAAAAACGAATACGGTATAGTATTACCTGTTTAATGATGGTAATGATTGTCCCTAGTTTTTATTTAGCGTATAATCTTTTTGAAGAAAAAAAATTCACGAAGACAGTAGAAGAATTTATTAATTCGGAGTTTAATAATAAAGGATATACCGTAATATATAAAAAACTGAACTATAATGCAAATCCTAAAAATGTGGATATCGCTTTTTTGAACAAAAAATTGAACAAAGAAGAAATGGAGATGTACAATAGATTACTGGAAGAAAAAGGGATTCACAATACAACTTTAAATTTTAGACAGGATGATGCAGATCTTAAATCGGAAATTCTCAGTGAATTGAATAAACAAGATGTATCGCTATCTGAAAAAGATGTTGCAATCAATAATCTGAGACAGGAACTCAATAAATATAAAGTAACTGAACCAGGTTTAGTAAAAGAGTTGAATGTTTTGTTTCCTGAGCTTAAGGATGTTTCTCTCGGTAAGATAGAAAAAATGACAGGAACTGATAGTGCCAAAGTAGAATGGTTGGTATTATATCATTTGGAAAAAGGAACAAAAGAGCCGGATAAAACAAAGATAAAGAAATGGCTGAATGAACGGCTTAATGTCAAGAACACATTACTTGTGCAAGATACACAGACAGAATAGTCAGAAAGAGAATAAAAAATGAAAGAGTTTTTATATGCAAAATGGGTACAGCAATTCGTTGTTCTATTGCATTTGGCAGCACTTACGGCACTTGTCGTAGATTATGGTTTTACACTAACTCCAAATATACTCGCAAGTATAATGACCTTGTACATTTTTGTATTGGTAATAGGTGTCTGTTTTACCATTCTAAAATATTACTATCATCGAAAAGAATTCATCTTAAGTGTTTTTATTTTTGATGTTCTAAGTGTCCTTTTTGTGCTTTATTGTTTATGTAAACAACTATCTACAGGAGGATTATCAGAAATTACACATTGGATAAGGTTAGCGGTTTTTTTGAAACTGATAAGGGAATTCACGCGCCCTAGGCTGAGCTATAAACGATCTTTACTGAATCCTGCGCAATTGTTCATCATTAGTTTTATGGGATTAATATTAATAGGAACGTTACTTCTAATGTTACCAAAAGCAACCTATCAAGGGATTAGTTTTGTAGATGCAATGTTTACTTCTACCAGTGCAGTTTGCGTAACAGGTCTCATTGTAGTTGACACAAGTAGTTATTTTACACCTTTTGGACAAACCATCATTATGCTTCTGATTCAGGTTGGAGGATTAGGTATCTTAACATTTGCCAGCTACTTTAGTTATTTTTTCAAAGGAGGTTCTACTTACGAAAATCAATTGGCATTGAGCGATATGACTAATTCAGAAAAAATCGGAGAAGTCTTTACTACAGTAAAACGGATTTTAGTCATTACCTTTTTGATTGAATCCATAGGAGCAATACTTATCTTTTTCAGTTTAGATAAATCTTTAATTCCATCCTTTTACGACAGAATATATTTTTCTGTATTCCATTCGGTTTCTGCATTTTGTAATGCAGGTTTTTCAACTTTACCAAATGGAATGATGGAATCGGGTTATGTATACAATTATCCATTACAGTTTATCATTGTAGTTATTTTTGTATTTGGAGGATTAGGATTTCCGATTGTAATTAATTCTGTTCGGTACCTAAAGCATCTTATCGCACGATATATTCTTCGATTTGTAGAAAAAAGAAATAATTATCGTCCATGGATTTTGACATTAAGTAATAAAATAAATCTGTTGACTACATCGATATTAATTGTTGCAGGAACATTGATTATTTACATCAAAGAATATTATAATGTTCTTGAAGGTCATGCAGGTGTTGGAAAAGTTATTACGGCATTATTCACTGCTACTACACCTCGAACAGCAGGTTTCAATTCAATCGATTTTAGTCAGTTACATTTTTCATCAATTATTATCATTATTTTTCTCATGTGGGTTGGGGCTTCTCCGGCATCAACTGGAGGAGGAATTAAAACGAGTACATTTGCCATTGCCACTTTGAATTATCTGAGCTTGGCACGAGGAAAGAGTAAGATAGAAGTTTTTCGTCGGGAAATTGCCGATATTTCTGTGAGAAGAGCTTTTGCTGTAATGAGTTTATCGTTATTAATAATAGGAGCCAGCGTTTTTCTGATTTCACATTATGATAAACATGTAAAGCTTTTGGATATAGCGTTCGAAAGTTTTTCGGCTTACAGTACTGTAGGATTAAGTTTGGGTATTACCGGAGATTTGAGTAGTGAAAGCAAGATGGTGCTGGTCGCAACTATGTTTATCGGGAGAGTAAGTATGTTGACTATTCTCATTGCATTTTTTAAGAAGGTAAAACAAGCAAATTATCATTACCCTTCAGACGAAATATTAATCAATTAAAAAAGAAGTTAAAATGAAATTTATTATAGTAGGATTAGGAAACTTTGGCGGAGCATTGGCTGAAAAACTAACCCAGCAAGGAAACGAGGTAATAGGTGTGGATTCACGTGATGAAAAAGTAGTTGCTTTAAAAGATAAATTATCACACACCGTTTGTATGAATGCAACAGATCAATCTGCGATTACACATCTTCCATTAAAAAATACAGATATTGTAATGGTTTGTATAGGGGAAGATGAAGGAGCTAATATTATGGTGACAGCTCACTTTAAAAATTTAGGAGTAAAAAGGTTAATCAGTCGTTCGATTAATCCATTGCACGAAAATGTTTTACAAGCTCTCGGAGTAAATGAAATAGTACGTCCGGAAGAGGAAACTGCGGAACGATGGGCAAAAAAATTATGTTTAAAAGGAGTGGTTGATTCCTTTGAACTGAATAAGAACTTCAGCATTGTAGAGATTGTTGTTGCTGAAAAATATATAGGAAAAACCATTGAAGAAGTAAAATTCCGTGAAGATCATAATGTGTTGATTCTGACTATTATTCGTGATACACAAGAAAAAAGTTTCTTAGGTCGAAGTAAAACCGTAGCAAATGTGCAGGGTATTCCCGAACCGACAACTGTACTTCAGCGTGATGATATCATTGTAATTTATGGGGCGAACGAAGATTTGCAGAAGTTTGCAAAAAGCAAATCAGAATAGTGGTTTACTTTATTTTATATTCTTCAATTTTTCGGTAAAGCGTTGCCACTCCAATCTCTAAAAGTCTGGCGGCTTCTGCTTTATTTCCATTGGTATGATTAAGGATTTTCTGAATGTGTAATTTTTCAGCACTGGCCATGGAAAATGCAGAAAGTAATTTTGATCCGTTTTGTTTGAATTGAAATTCTACAGGCAATGTTTCTAAATTCAATATTTCGGTATCTGCTAAAATAACACTTCGTTCAATCACATTCTTCAATTCACGAATGTTTCCTTTCCATGTGTTATTTTCCAAAGCGGTAATGTATTCATCAGTCAATAATATAAGTTTGTTATTTGATTTTAAAGCAAATATTCCTGCAAAATGTTCTGCTAATAACCGAATATCTTTGGGACGCTCTCTTAAAGCCGGGAGATGAATACTAAAAACAGATAATCGGTAGAAAAGATCGCTTCGGAAATGTCCTTTTTCTATTTCTTCTTCCAAATTACGGTTCGTTGCAGCAATGATACGTACCTTTACTTTTATAGGTTTAGCATCTCCAACACGCAAAAATTCTCCGGTTTCCAATACACGCAGAATTTTAGCTTGTAAATCCAGCGCCATTTCACCAATTTCATCTAAAAAAATAGTACCGTTATGTGCTTCTTCGAACAATCCTTTTTGATCTTTCATCGCACCTGTAAAGGCTCCTGCTTTGTGTCCAAATAATTCATTTTCCAATAAATCTTTGCTAAATGCGGAACAATTTACAGCGACAAAATTATGGCTAGCATGCTGACTGCCTTGATGGATAGCTTGTGCAAAAATTTCTTTACCTGTACCGGTTTCTCCTGTCAATAAAACAGTTGTATCTGTATTGGCTACTTTTCGAGCCAATTCAATTGCTTGAAGAATGTTTTTGGATTTCCCAATGATTTTATCAAACGAATGTTTTTCACCCAATTGTTGCTCTAATTTTTGAACCTTTCTGTTTAAAGCCACTTTTTCACTTGCTTTATACAAAAGCGGGATGATTTTATTGTTGTCATCACCTTTGGTTATGTAGTCAAAAGCGCCATTTTTAATTGCCAGAACGCCATCCGGAATATTTCCGAACGCTGTTAAAAGAATAACTTCTATTTCAGAGTACTTTTCCTTTATAACTTTAACTGCTTCCACACCGCTTCCGTCCGGTAGTTTAACATCACAGATGACAACATCAATATCGTCTAGGTGCAATCGTTGCAATCCCGACTTGATAGTGGATGCTTGGAAAACGTCGAATCCTTCAAAACTGATGATTTTTGAAAGTAAATTTCTCAACTTTTCTTCATCGTCTATTATAAGTACTTTAACCACTCTTGAGCTGAATTAGAAGAAACAAATTTACTAATTATTTTAGCCGTTTTTTCATAAAATTATAAATAGTGTAGATGTAAACTTTATATCTTAAACATTTACGATTATTCATGGTATGCACGAATAACAGCTTCTCTAAAATAGAATGATTCTTCTAATTATTTTTCGGTTTTGAATGAAATTTTATATTCTGTTTCTGCAAAAGGATACCCATCAGTTGATTTTGTAACTCTGTCTGTAAGATAAAAATCGTACGTTGTATCGGGTTGTAAATCGATTGTTTCTAATGTTAAGACAGTCTTTGTATTGTCTAGACCAGCAATGTTTTTCAAAGGAAAATGTTCTTTTCCATTTTTAGAAAAATTAATAGAAACATTGTCATGCATTGGTTTTGAGAATATAAGTTGTATTTTCTTTGTATTGATATTTACATTCTGATTTCCATTTTCAAATTCAACAATTCGTCTCAGTTTTGGTCGATTTGCTTTATAATCCACGAGGATTTGATCAGCTGTTTTGTTGTCTTCAAAATAATTTGATTTTGCAAAAAACTGAAGGACTTCGATTTCATTATTAAAATCCAATTCAATGATATTTTTAATTGCTATTTTTTTGTTTGTTGAGTTTTCGTAATATTTTTTAGAAATCACATATCCCACAAAATAACCAAGATCAGGATTTTTGGCATGGCTATTATAAAACCAATTTGAAAAGTTTTGGCTAAACATTTCGCTTTTAAATTCTAGTTTTACGTGGTCATAATTCTTGAATCCATACTCAATATAGTGCGAGGTAAATGGCTTGTTTAGTGCTAATTCTGCAATGAAATCACAAGAACCTTCTTTAATTGCTTTTGATAAAACATTAATTTCACCTTCTTTTTGAAATGTGTGGATAAATTCGTGTACCGTTACGTGTTCCAATAACGAAGGAGTTGTAAATGAAAACATTTTTTTTGCATTCTCATTTTCAAATTCGGTTACATCTGTATTCTTATCTCCAACTATTTTTTCAATGCCCAAAAGCAAATCTTCATGATTGGTTGTTCCTCCTGATTTTAAAGCTCCAATGGTATAATAAATACGTCCTTTAGAAGTATGAGGATAAAGTTTTCCAAATTTCTTGAATGCTTTGGTAATGGGTTTAATTTTCTTTTGATCAATTATGGTGTTTTGACGAATAGAATTCCAGAATTTAGGGTACTTTTCGATAAGGGTTAAATAGTCGTATTTTCCGAATTTCTTAATGTCCATAAATGATTTCAATCCAGCTGTTTTCTTGTCTAAAAAAAGATGATCAATAATTTCACTTTTATGTGATGGATTCTTTTGAATACTATCGTATGCTTTCCAAAAATTAGAAACATCAGTTGTATAAATTTTTTGCGCGTTTGAAATTTGAAAGAATAGGAGGCAGACAAAAGTTAAAAAAGAGATTCGCTGTGTATTCATTTATTTGAAAGATTATTTTTATTTATTGTTAGGTTAAAAAACTATCACTTTATCAAAATATTGCATTGGTGAGCTAAATTATTTACTCAAGGCTGAATCATCAAGTTTGAAAAAGGGAAAGTAGAGGTATTGTGTACAAAAATAATTAGTTTTGAAGCGAATTCTTTTGTACATTTTTGATAAAATTGCTATATTTGTGCCGTATGAAGATATTAACTTATTTGATAGCTGTCTACATTATCATTCTTTCTGTAATTCCTTGTAAAGACATCGAATCAGTAAGCAATGTTGGTGTGCAACAAATAGAAGCTTCTCATACAAAAGAAAATTCGTCTCATAAAGATTTTTGTAGTCCTTTATGTAGTTGTAATTGTTGTCAAATTACAATTTCTTCCATCGTATTTCCTCAAATCATTACAACACCAAATCTTATTGAAATTTTTTCTTCAGAAAAAATACTATTGAGAAAAGATTTTTTTCAGAATAAGTTGTATGCCGATATTTGGCAACCTCCAAAAATATTAATTGCAGGATAAGGCTTTTGGTCTTATGCTTTACTGTAAAGTAAAGTAGAATATAATATTGCGTTTATTTTTCTTCAAAAAAATAGATGCATTTGTTCATACAATTAATATAAAATCTGTGTTAGATAAAATCATAAAATTTAGTATCCAAAACAAAGTTGTTATTGGGATATTTACAGTGTTATGGATTATCTGGGGTGTATGGAGTGCAACAAAACTTCCAATAGATGCAGTCCCTGATATTACAAATAATCAAGTACAAATCATTACCGTTAGTCCAACGTTAGCAGGACAAGAAGTGGAACAATTAGTAACCTTTCCAATAGAGCAAAGTATTGCAAATGTTCCTGATATTGAAGAAATAAGAAGTATATCTCGTTTTGGATTATCTGTTATTACAGTTGTTTTTGATGAAGATGTCGATGTCTACTTTGCACGGCAGCTCATTACTGAAAAATTGAAACAAGCGGAGGAAGAAATTCCGAATGGAGTTGGAACACCGGAATTAGCTCCTGTGAGTACAGGGCTGGGAGAGGTGTATCAGTATATTTTACATGCCAAGAAAGGAAGTGAAAAAAAATACAATGCCAAGCAATTACGCGAAATGCAAGATTGGATTGTAAGGAGGCAGTTGAACGGAACTCCCGGTGTTGCAGAAATTAATAGTTTTGGCGGAGAGCTAAAGCAGTATGAAGTCGCTATAGATCCTAATAAACTTAGAGCAATGGACATTACTGTAACGGATATTTTCAATGCTTTAGAGCTTAATAACCAAAATACAGGAGGAGCTTATATAGACAAAAAACCCAATGCTTATTTTATTAGAGGTATTGGTATGGTGACTTCTTTAGAGGATGTTAAAGCTATTCCGGTAAAGAACGATACAGGAACTATTCCTATTTATATAAAAGATATTGCAGAGGTACGTTTTGGTAGTGCTATACGATATGGAGCACTTACATACAACGGAGAAGTTGATGCCGTAGGAGGAGTTGTGATGATGTTAAAAGGAGCAAACAGCAACGAGGTTGTAGATAACATCAAAGAAAAAATTCCGACGATACAAAAATCTTTACCGGATGATGTCATAATAGAACCTTTTCTTGACAGAACAAATTTAGTAAGCAGAGCCATCAGTACAGTTGAAACAAACTTGATAGAAGGTGCTTTAATTGTAATTTTTGTCTTGGTAATTTTCTTAGGAAATCTGAGAGCGGGATTAATTGTGGCTTCAGCAATTCCATTATCCTTACTATTCGCATTAGGTATGATGAATGTTTTTGGTGTGAGTGCCAATTTGATGAGTCTCGGAGCGATAGATTTCGGATTAATTGTAGATGGAGCGGTGATTATTGTCGAAGCCACCTTGCATCATTTGGGTATGATAAAATCTAAAAAAAGGTTAACCCAAAAAGAGATGGATCAAGAAGTATTTCTATCCGCTTCAAAAATTAGAAATAGTGCTGCTTTTGGAGAGATCATTATTCTAATCGTTTATATTCCGATTCTTACCTTATCAGGGGTTGAAGGTAAAATGTTTACACCAATGGCAAAAACTGTAGGATTTGCAATTCTTGGAGCATTGATTCTTTCTTTAACTTATATTCCAATGATGAGCGCTTTATTTTTATCGAAGAAAGTAGCGACTAAAGAAAATTTTTCGGATAAAATAATGAATAAATTATATAAAATTTATCAGCCACTTTTGAAGAAAGCAATCAGAATCAGATACTGGTTAGTTGGAGGAACAGTTGCTTTATTCGCACTGACAATTTTTATGTTCAAAAACATGGGTGGTGAGTTTATACCCCAGTTGCAAGAAGGTGATTTTGCTTTTCACTGTATTTTACCACAAGGAAGCTCGTTATCACAAAGCATTGAAACTTCAATGAAAGCATCTCGTATTATCAAAGAATTTGATGAAGTGAAAATGGTGGTTGGAAAAACGGGATCTGCTGAAGTCCCTACAGATCCAATGCCTCCGGAAGCAACAGATATGATCATTGTTCTCAAACCTAAAGAAGAATGGAAAACTGATAAGTCTTATGAAGAATTGGGCAATGAAATCATGGAAAAATTAGAAGTTATTCCTGGTGTATTTTTTGAAAAAAATCAGCCGATACAAATGCGTTTTAATGAGTTGATGACAGGTATTCGACAGGATGTTGCAGTTAAAATTTTTGGAGAAAACCTAGATTCCTTGGCTTATTATGCCGATAAAACAAGTAAAGTAATACAGTCTGTTAATGGAGCTACCTCACCGCAAATAGAACGTGTCAGTGGTCTTCCTCAAATTAATGTGGAATATGATAGGATAAGATTGGCAAACTATGGTTTGAATGTAAAAGATGTGAATGATATTTTGAGTACGGCATTTGCAGGAAAAACAGCAGGACAGGTCTTTGAGAATGAAAGAAGATTCGACTTGGTTGTTCGTTTAGATAGTTTGCATCGGACGGATATTGATGATATTAGAAATCTTATGATTCCGACAAATACAGGTTTTCAGATTCCATTATCTCAGGTGGCGAATATTGATTACAAGTTAGGCGCTTCTCAAATAAGCCGTGAAGAGGGAAAACGTAGAATTGTAATCGGGTTCAATGTCAAAGAGAGAGATGTACAATCTGTTGTAGAAGATATTCAACAAAAATTAGATAAAGAGGTAAAATTACCTTCGGGGTATTATTATACTTATGGCGGACAATTTGAGAATCTGCAAGCGGCGAGTAAACGTTTGATGATAGCAGTTCCTGTTTCCTTATTTTTAATCTTTATGTTGTTGTATTTTACATTTCATTCAACGAAACAAGCTGCTTTGATTTTTACTGCTATACCAATGAGTGCCATAGGAGGAGTCTTTGCATTAATGATCAGAGATATGCCGTTTAGTATTAGTGCCGGTATTGGATTCATTGCATTATTCGGAGTCGCTGTATTGAACGGAATTGTATTAATCGGAACATTTAATCAATTAGAAAAAGAAGGAGAGAAAAATATGTTTCGTCGTGTGATCAATGGTACAAGAATAAGACTTCGACCTGTATTGATGACAGCTACTGTAGCATCTGTTGGTTTTTTACCAATGGCAATCTCAACAGGGGCAGGAGCAGAAGTACAAAAACCATTGGCAACAGTGGTGATAGGAGGTTTAATAACAGCAACATTTTTAACTTTATTTGTCTTACCTATGTTATATTTAATTTTCAATTCAACAAAATTAAAATTTAATCCAAGAAAAATAACTCCTTTATTAATTCTAGGTGTACTTTCTCTAGGACAGATGGTAAAAGGACAGACTAAATCAATAGATTTATTCCAAGTCCAAAATATGGCAATTGAAAATAACCTTCTATTAAAGTCGAACAACCAAGAAGTTTTATCAAGCGAATCTTTGGTGAAAACGTATCGCGAGTTGCCAAAGTTAAATTTTGAAGCACAACTTGGTCAAAATGGAGGACCAAAATTTGATAATTCATTTACCATTGCCCAAAGTATACCTTTTCCAACAATCTTTAAAGCAAGAAAAGAATTATTACAGGCGAATGTTAAAAGCAAAGAAATAAACAAAGAAATCTCTAAAAATGAGCTCCTAAGGCAAGTGAGAACATACTATTATCAAATAGAGTATTTGCAATATAACAAAGATCAATTAATGAATTTGGACAATCTCTATCTAGATTTTATACGTATTGCTACCATACGCTACAAAGCGGGTGATATCAAAAAAATAGAGATTAATACAGCTGAAACGCAACAGGGTGAAATTAATTTGCTTTTAAGACAAAACAATGTGTATCTGGAAAATGCTTATAAAAATTTGAAAGTATTGCTGAATACAACGGAAGATTTGGAAATTGTAAAAGAGAATAAATACAAACCTCTTAATCTGGATATTATAATGGACAGTGTTACATTGGCTAATAATCCATTGGTTCAGGCATTTTATCAAGACATGGAAATTGCTGAAAAGAATAAAAAAGTAGAAAAAGCACAAGGATTACCTGAATTTACTTTAGGGGTTGTTAATCAATCTATAAGAGGGAATTATGATGTCAACGGTGTTGAGAAATATTATGGCGGACTGAATCGTTTCACTTCGGTTAATGTAGGTGTCGCGATTCCGATTACGTTTGGTGCAACAAAAGCACGTATCCAAGCATTAGACCATGATAAACAAGCGGCGGAAATTAATGCGAAGTATCAAGTGCAACAGCTACAAACGCAATTAGACAACGCAATAAAACAATATCAACAGGATAAAAGCCAATACGATTATTATGTTGACCAGGCAATTCCGAATGCTGAAAAAATTGTAAAGGCAGCACAATTAGGATACAAAACGGGAGAAATTTCTTATGTTGAATATCTTTTTGCATTGCAAACTGCAACCAACATTCAATTAAAGTATTTAGAATCGATACAACAAGTCAATCAATCCGTTGTAGTTATTAACTTTATAATCAATCAATAATAATGAAAAATTTTAAAATAGCATTATATATCATTTTCTCTTTAACTGTTTTCTTTAGCTGTTCTAAAACAACAGAAGAGCAAAAAACTCCTGAACAGAAAGAAGAGCAACACGAAGAAACTCCTTCTAACATTGCAACATTAGACCAAGAACAAATCAAATCTATTGGTTTACAGTTAGGCACAATAGAGATGAAAGAGCTGACTTCTAGTATAAAAGCCAATGGGTTGCTGCGTGTTCCGAATAATAGTAAAGCGAGTGTTGCGGCTATGTTTGGAGGAATTATACAAACTTTACGTATACAAGAAGGTGACTATGTCCGAAAAGGACAAGTAATTGCGACAGTTTCAAACCCGGATTATATTTTAAAACAAGAAGAATATTTAACGGTTTTAAGTCGAATTACCTATGCTGAGCAAGAGAGTAGAAGACAACAAGAATTGTACGATAATGACGCCGGAGCAAAGAAAAATTTACAAGTTGCTTCAGCAGAATTAAAAACGCTGAGAGCTCAAAAAGCTTCGTTAGTCCGTCAATTGCAGATGATGGGAATTAATCCAGGTAGTGTTTCGAATAAGAATTTAAGAAATGGGATGGCAATTACATCGCCTATTAGCGGAATTGTAAGCCGTATTACAACAGAAATAGGAAGTTATGTTGATATTTCAACGCCTGTAGCTGAGATAATTGATAACAGTTCTATTCACTTAGACTTACACGTGTTTGAGAAAGATTTACCTAAAATGAAAGTTGGGCAAATCATCAATTTTAGATTAACGAATAATCCCGAAATATCTTACCAGGCACAAGTTTATAGTATTGGTTCGTCTTTTGAAAATAGCAGTAAAACTATTTCTGTTCATAGTAAAGTGATAGGGAATAAAGTTGGATTGATAGATGGCATGAATGTGATTGGACAGGTTAGCCTTTCAAATGTTTTAACCAAAGCAGTTCCTAATGATGCTATTGTTGAGGCGGATGGTAAATTCTACATTTTTGTACAAACCAACAAAAAAGCAGAAGATCATAGTAAGGAACCTGCTGATGACGATCACGGACATGCACATGATGAAGGTGAAACAGAACATCAACATGAGAACGAGAAACAAGCTGCTGATCATGCAAAAAAACAAGCTCAAGATCTTAATTTTGAGAAAATAGAAGTGGTAAAAGGTACAACAGATATGGGGTACACAGCGATAACGCTTGTTAAAGATATTCCGGAGGGAGCAAAAATAGTGATAAAAGGAGCTTTCTTTATTAATGCTAAATTGAGTAATACAGAAGATCACTCGCATTAATCATTAAAAATAACAAATGGCTTTAAAAGAAGAACTTGAAAAGCAAGGAAGTTGGCTGTTTAAATACAGAAGTGTTTTACCGGTAGGAATTTTAGTTATAGGATTAATAGTTTCTGTTCAGACCAGTCTAATGAAAACAGCCTCAAACTGTACGTTTTATTATGAGTTAAGTTGTTTATTGGTGAGTCTGTTAGGATTGGGAATCAGAGTCTATACAGTAGGTCATACTCCTAAAAATACATCAGGAAGAAATACTTCAGAAGGACAAATAGCAGATACATTGAACACAACAGGAATTTACAGTATTGTCAGAAATCCATTATATCTAGGCAACTTTTTCATGTGGTTGGGGCCGGCAATGTTTACAGAGAACCTGTGGTTTATTGTTGCATTTATTCTTTTTTACTGGATTTATTATGAAAGAATTATTTATGCAGAAGAACAGTTTTTAGAAAAGAAATTCGGGAAAAAATACCGGATATGGGCATCCAAAGTACCGGTTTTTATTCCTAACTTAAAGTTATTTATAAAGAACAAACTTCCTTTTAGTATAAGAAAGGTATTAAAGAAAGAAAAGAATGGTCTTTTTGCCATGTTTTTGGTTTTTATGGTGTTCGATTTATTGGGAGAGTGGATGAAAAATCATTCGGATTATAATTTATGGTTCATTTATGGGACTGTTGTTACGATGTTCATTTATATTATCCTTAAAATAATGAAGATGAAGACAACTTACTTGGAGAATGAAAGGTCATAATCAATAAAGAAAATAATTATGTTGTTAAATAAAAGAGTCTCTATTTGGTATTTCATCAATGAAATAAAATCTCAGGTTTTTTTCATTTTTATATTTGCTATATGCATGGGAATTTTAGATTTACTTCCCGGATTTCGCAAGATATCATTGCCATTGAATATACCTGCATTGGTAGGTACAGCAGTATCTTTATTATTGGCTTTCCGTACTTCGCAGTCTTATGAGAGATGGTGGGAAGCAAGAATTGTTTGGGGAGCTATTGTCAATGATTCACGTACACTGATAAGGCTGGCTCTACAGTTTTTACCAGAGGAGGAAGCGAAGGAATTTGCCGCAAGGCAGATTGTATGGACGTTTGCATTGGGGGAATCATTGAGAAGAGTGCCATTTTCGGAAAAAGTACAGAGGTATTTAGATGTACATTCTATAAATGCATTCAATATTCCCAATGCACTTTTGGACGAACATTCTAAGCAGGTAAAGGAATTGTCATCCTTAAAATCAATTTCAGAGTTTCAGCAGTTACAGCTGAATGAAGCTATCACTAAGCTTTGTGATAGTATGGGAAAATGTGAACGACTGAAAAATACAGTTTTCCCAAGATCCTATAGTATTTTGGTACATATTCTAATTTATGTATTTGCTGCGATATTACCTTTTGGATTAGATGATGGCCAGTTAGTGGTTGAAGTAGTCATCACCATTTTGGTTCCTACTTTATTCATTGCGATTGAGAGAACTTCAATCATTATGCAGGATCCATTTGAAAATACTCCTGTGGATACTCCGATGACTTCTCTGGCACAAACCATAGAAATCAACCTGAGACAAATGATTGGAGAGCAGAACGTTCCGTTGAAAAAAGAAAATCCCTTGTATTACGAAATGTAACAAGTTTAACACAATTTTGAGTAATGATGAATAAGAATAATCAAACACTTTCGGCAGCAAGTAAGCACAAGAAGAATCTTCTTATTGTTTTGGTATTAAGCGGAACCTACCTTATCGCTGAGGTTATCGGTGGGCTTATCACCAATAGTTTGGCTTTGCTTGCAGATGCTGCTCATATGCTTACTGATGTAGTGGGTTTACTTTTAGCTTTCATAGCAATAAAAATAGGTGAGCGAAAAGCAGATGCTAAAAAGACGTATGGATATTATCGGACGGAAATTTTAGCTGCGGTAATTAATGCAGTAATCTTATTAGGAATTTCCATTTATGTTCTTTTCGAAGCGTATAAAAGATTTCTGAATCCGCCGGAAGTACAAAGCAAATCGATGTTGATTGTTGCGGGAATAGGTTTATTGGTAAATATTGTCGGAATGATGATTCTGAGAAAAGATTCTGAAGCAAGTCTCAACATGAAAGGAGCCTATTTTGAAGTATTGTCGGATATGCTTACCTCTGTTGGGGTCATGATAGCAGGGATTATTATGTTGATGACAAATTGGTATTATGCTGATCCTATTATTTCTGCGGCGATTGGATTATTAATATTTCCACGAACGTGGCGTCTCCTTAAAGAAGCAATTAATGTATTGCTTGAAAGTACGCCCAAAGATGTGGATATTCATCAACTGCGTCATGCTTTGCAGCAGGTTCCCGGAGTAAAAAGTCTTCATGATTTGCATGTATGGTCACTTACCTCAGGTGTGAATGCAATGAGTGTGCATATTGTGAGAGATAAAGAAACTAATTATAATCTCCTGCTGAAAATTCTTACAGATGAAACAATGAATAATTTTAAGATTACTCATACAACCTTCCAGATTGAAGAAGAAGGTTATGAAGAAGAAAGCACACATGAATAATTAAAAAAGAAAAGAATTAATTAAAAATAGGCTCCTAAAGGAGCCTATTTTTGGATACAGAACAGAATTGCAAAATATTTAATTGTTGTTCCTTATATTTTCTACATTTTTATTCATTTTGTGCCGCACAAATTTTCTAAAAATATACTTTTGAAAAGGATTTAATTTTTGCTGATGCTTGGTATAAAATTCATCGGGTGTAGCAAATAAACCAAAATCCTGATTGATTCCTTTATTCTGGATAAACGTATTATTTTTATCCCATTCTATAGGAGGGTTGCCAAAATTATCAGTGTAAACACCATAACCACAAAAAGTGGTTTTACAATCGTTGTTTTTTTGTTGCAATTTGATTAAATATGATTTATCTAAAATAACTCCTTCTAGATAATACCATTGTTCTTCCACCAAAACTTCCACCCAACTGTGTAAAATATTTTGTGGCGAAAGTAAATAGGCTATACCTGTAATTGCACCTTTTTGTAATGTTTTGTCAATAGTGAAACCGTGAAGACGGCTTGGGATTTTTGTTGCTCTTAGTAGAGTCATTAATAAGGTAGCTTTGGTGTTGCATTGTCCGTAGCCATCTTTCAATACTAATGAAGCAGCAATATCATCTGAAATATTGTACCCAAATTTTATTTCATCTCTAACAAAGTTGTAAATCGCTTTTATTCTTTCAGTTGTGTCAAGTTTTTTCCATTGTCGTTGTTTTATTAACTCTTGTATAGATGGATGAGAATAATCAAGGAGTTGGGTTTCTACAAGATAATTGTTCATATCGTCTGTGTTTAAATTTAGTTTAATCATTATTATTAAATGAAGTAAAAAGTGTTTGATTTTTTTTCAGTTCAAAAATGAAAAACTTTGTAAAGACAAACTTGTATAAACCGGCTATTTTAGAGAAGATAAAAATTTAGGAGAAAGTCCAAATGTTTCTTTAAATGTTCTGTTGTAATGAGAACTGTCTGTAAACCCAAATTGATGTGAAGTTTCAGTAATGGAATGCGTTTTTAAATAAGGAAGTGACTTAATCAGCCTGTTCCACAATTGATATCGTCTGAAATTGATATTGGTTTTTTCTTTGAAAAGATGCAAAAAACGAGTTTCCGAAAGAAAACAAAAAGCTGCAATTTCTTTTAGAGATACAACACGATCACTGTTTCTTTCTAAATATGCGATAGTATTATAAATTCGGTTGTCATCAAAATGATTTTCTCGTTCACATTGACATTTAAAATTTGTAAGATAACGGTTGATATTTTTAGTGAGATGATCAAAATCAGAATTGTTCTGTAAATACTCATCTAACATATTCGAGAGCAGATGAAAATCATCTTTTAAACTTACAATTTTAGCATTTTTATAGTTGTTGTGAAACTGATGTCCAATACAGCTAATAGGGTTTATGAGAATAATTAAAGATATTTCACTGCTATTGAGTTGATGTTCAATATTATTGTTAATGAAACAAGCCTTGTAAGAATTTTGTTTGTTATTTTTATCTGTAATTCTGAATTCTTGATTTGAAGTAACTGTAATCTGCAAGGCATAATGCCGATGCAATATATTATCATTTAATTCTCCAACGAATAGTCCCCAACTATTTTCTATATGTACTTTATTTTGGATGGTATGCTTCATGTTTCTACTTACAGTGTGTTAAAGATAATTAAGAATCACCAAATTAAGCATATTCTTAAAGTTTTTGAAGGATTATATGTGTTTTATCAGCTAGCCATTTATAAAAAAAATAGAAATTTAACATTAAATACTAAATTATTGTTTTACAATTATTTAAGTGTGTTTTAAGTAATTATTTTGGAGTATGATAAAATAACATTAATTAAATATGATGGATATCATTTCATGTATAAATATGCGAGTATACATTTGTGTCCCTTTTTACTACCACCTTATTATCAACTATTTAATAATTAACAATGAAAAAGTCAAAAGTTTCTTACTTACTTTTCTCCATGTCAACCTTTGTGTTTTCACAAGTAGGAATTGGAACCGGAACACCACAATCTTCTCTTGATGTTAATGGAAATATTATGCTTAGAAAAGAACTAAAGGTAGGAGGTTCAAAAACTACTGATGGTAATGCCGGTAATTACAATGACATCCTTGTATCTCAGGGGGATGGCAATGCTCCATTATGGAAAAATGCTAAAGTCGGATTTTATGAAGATGGTGAATATAGAACCACGAGTAGTTTTATCAATACAAGTGAGAATGGGCTGTTATTTGATACGAATAGCAACGATGGCATCGCGACCAGCTCTTTAGGAGAACTATTAGTGACAACATCATCTAAGTGGAAAGAATTGTCATCCGATTTAAGCGCAAAATTTACTGTAGATGATCCAAAAAATAAAGTCAACATTATGTTTCAGACAGGAGTTGAATCAGGAAACACTGGGACTTCTGCAAATCAAAACATAAAATTTATGTGTGGTATTTTTATTGATAATGTTTTGGTTGCATTAAGAGCGGACCAAATTGACGGAATTCCTGGTAAAGGAGCCAGCAATCAGTCTATTTATACATTAAATTATACGGTAAATGATGTAACTACCGGTGAACATACATTGAAAGTAGGATGTAGAAGAATTTCTACATCAGGTACTAATGTGGATTTAGTAATAGGGCGCGCATTGAATGCTTCAGCAGTAACAAATAATTTTATGTTACAATCTGTATTGAAATTTGATGTGAGCGAATTAGTAAAAGTAACAAGATAATTAAGTATGAAAATATTCAGTAAAATACTACTAATAAATTTAGTATTTATTAGTTCTTCTTTATTTGCTCAAGTAGGTGTCAATACCAATACACCAAGAACGACTTTGGATGTTCAGGGAGATTTAGGGATTAGAAGTAAAATCTATTTGGGAGGAGACGAAACAACTATTGGAAAATTAGGAGAAGTAGGATCGGTTTTAGTCTCTCAAGGAGCGAACCAACCTCCGACGTGGAAAGTTTTAAGACGACCTGAGTTCAAGCCTGAAACGTATTATCTTATAAACTATGAGGCGTCTAGTACTGATGTTGGGTTGGAATTAAAGTATAATAATACAGAGAGTAGAACACTGTACACAAAAAATATGCCTTTATCCAATTTCTTAGGAAGCTCTGCGGATAGTAGTGGAGTAATTGATAGATTAACAAAAACATTCAAAGTAAACAACTCTGTGAATAAAGTCGGGTTAGTTTTTGAAACGGTGGTTCATATCAATTCATCAGCAACAAATCAAGGTGTTGATTTTGCGTGCGGGGTATTTGTGGACGATCAATTAAAAGGAGTAAGGACATTTACATTAAATCAACCGACTGCTTCTGTAGGACCTTTTTATACATTTACTTTACTTGGTTCAGCTGAGAATCTTCCTAAAAAGGAATATACGGCAAAAGTTGCTTGTAGAAGAAGAGCCTCTATAGGTGGATTCACAAATACTACAACAAGTACTTTTGGAGTTGGAAAAGCCGTTCGTTCAAATATTAACGATTTTATGGCGCAGTCAACTTTAAGAGTAGAAGTATTGGAAATACCAGATCCTAATAATAATGAACCTGTTTATAACTAACAATTAACCCATTATGAAAAATAAGATATTTATCTGTTTAGTCGCAATCAGTCCAAATTTATTTTCTCAGGTAGGAATAGGAACTGAGAAACCTCATACCACGTTGGATATAAATGGTACGACAAATGTTTCCAAAGAAATCAGATTCAACGGAACAGATGCAAAAATTGGAACAGCTGGTAAACAAGGCGATTTAATTTCAGGAAATGCCTTAAATAACAATTTCTGGAAGAATTTTGATTTACCTGAGGGTTTTTTGGAAGGAATGGTTTTAACCGGATCTTATGTTAATTCAACCTTTAATGGAGTAAGTTTTCCCGGAACAAACAATTCCGGTACACTTGCTGTACCATATACTAAAGGACAAGCAATGGCTTCACATTGGAAAGAGCTTTCGGATTTAAATCAGAAAATTAAAATATCAAAATCAGTGAACTTGGTAACGGTTTCTATTCAAACATTAATTCAAACAAGTAGCCAGAACGGTAGTTTTGCCTGTGGAATATATTTAGATGATAAATTAGATTTTGTTCGATTGGGTACTGTAAATGCGGGAGTAGGTAATTATAGAACATTGAATTTGAATGCGACGCTTTCAAATATGGCACTTGGAGAGCATACTATAAAATTTGCATGTGCTGAGAGAAATATACCAACAGGTACTACCTTAAATATAGGTAAACCTATTATCACTACTAATCTAAATAACGAAATGGCGAAGACTTCATCTGTAATTTTGGTCTTAGAAAAACCATAATTTTTAGATAGATGGTGTGATAATTTGCACGATAGGTGTTTATATATAATATAAAGAATTTAGGCTCTTTTGATAAGAAGCATAATCTAATTAAACTTAAAACTTAACCGTTAATCGGCTAATCTTTCATGATTAGCCGATTTTTGTATTTTAGAATTATGATAGGAAAAATATAGGACTTTATGGTTTTGTTTTTTTAGGTAGTTAATGTCTTATAATGTTAGAAATAATTAACAAAATAATTTGAGAGGATAACAATACTGAAAATTAAATTCATAAAAAAATAGAACACACATGTTTTTCAAATGACTTAAATCATTTAAAAAACAATAAATCTTATTAAGTATTTATAGTTAGTTAATTATTTATTTAAAAAACGGATAAGTAGCTGTTTATATACTATTTTGTAATCTTGTTTTTTTAGAAAACAATGATTTTTTAAATAACTTACTACCTTTGTTGTGGTTTAGTTAATAGAAAATTTATGAAAAAAGTTTTATTCGCCTTAACATTAACAATTAGTACTGTTCATGTTAAAGCTCAAGTAGGGATTGGAACAGAAAATCCAAAAGCTACTTTAGACGTTACAGCAGTTCAGCCAAAAGGAACAAGTGCCAATGTAGAAGGAGTTTTAATACCAAGAGTTGATAGAGAGAGAGCTCGATCAATGAGAAACGTTGAAAAATCAACAATGATTTATGTGGATGAAGTGACAACAGGAACTCAGACTGAAACTGCGATTAATATAGATGCGGAAGGGTTTTATTATTTTGACGGTACAGTTTGGGTGAAAATATCATCTGGGAATAGTACTCCGGGTTTTTTCTACATGCCTTCTATTGTTTTACCGACCATAAGTAATGATGCGAGAATTTTAGATACAAGTAATTTGTCCTATTCTTATGATGCGGTTTCCGCCATCTATACAGTAAAATTATACGACTTGTTTAAAGCTCAATTTAATGTTCCGGTGGCATCTAGTTCATCTATATCTGGTTTAAAAGAATTTGTTTTAGACTCAGATAAATATGACTATTTTGTAACCTTTGCGGACAATTCAGTGTTTACAGATATTAAAATTAATTCGACAGGAATTCTTACTTATAAAACTGCTCCAAATGCAATAATAAGAAATGGTTCTTTTATGAATATTGTATTAAAGGTGAAGTAATTAACAGAAGTTAATCATTTATTAAATCTTTAAAAATTACAATATGAAAATCAATATAAAAAAGAAGATATACAGTTTTTTGTGTTTGGTTGTTTTGCAGCAAGCTAATGCACAAGTAGTATTTCATGAAGACTTCGGACAGTCTACAGTTCGTAGGGCATCTCAGTATATACCGCAAGGAGGTAAGGATTTAACGTTAAAAAAATCTCCTTACAGTTGTACCTCTTATTACAGGGCAGCACTCCAGTTGTATACAACTGAAAATATGCCAAATTGCAATGGTTCAAATCTTTCAAGTTACAATAGCTGGTTAAAAAACATTAGCGATGGTTATTATGTCGTTATCGATCCTCAACATTTGGAAGCTTCTTTAGGTTCAACAGGAGGATGGTGGCAAAAAGTAGAAGATCATACCCCAAATGATACAAATGGAGCAGCGCTTATTCTTAATGCCGGAGAAATAACCAATCAATTTTATCGCCGTGCAGTTAATTTAAAGAGAGATACAGCTTACAAAGTTTCTTATTATGTAATGAGTAATTCAGGAAATGCCAATAGTAGTGTATTATCTGCGGCAAAAATTGAAGTACAAAACATTATCTCTGAAAAATCGTTAGGAACTTCTTCCAAATTAAGTGTAATCAAACATAACGTATGGGAGAAAAAAGAATATACGTTCAGAACACCAGCTTCTACAGAATGTTCTACGAATGTAGCTATTTCAATAAGAAATGATTATCCGATTGTAGATGGAAATGATATTTATCTTGACGATATTGTCTTAGAAGAAGTTATCAATCCAAATGCGCCGGTAATTGATTGTAACAATGAGAATACCAATTTCGATGAGCTTATAAAAGCGACTGATGATCTATATGCTTTTACATCAAAAGGAGGAATCTATGCCATTACCTCAAATGATGAACTGAATAAGGTTAAAGGTCATTTTATATTTTCTGGAAACAATAAAAATGCAACGATTGGAGCTGTAGGGCAATGGCCGGTAGGTTTTAGTTTAAATGAGAGTGGAGCTCTTGTCATTGCTCCCAATACACCCCAGCCAACTGTTCCACTTGTCTACCAAGTTTGTAATTTATTAGGTGTATGTACTTCTGCAAAAATAATTTTGGAAAAAGATAAAGGCATTCCGTTTTTAGGAAAAATAGACAGTTATTACTGGAATTCTTCTGCTGCACAAACATTTGATATTATCGCAAATGACAGTTACAATGGAGGAAAGGAAGGAGAAGGTTTCATTTTTTCTGGTCCAAATCAGAATATGATGATTTCAATGAAAGATTCATGGCCTGCTGGAATATCACTTAATACTTTAGGACAAATTGTTGTGGATAAAGAAATTGTTAAACCAACGACTGCCATTTATTACACTCTTTGTAATATGGCAGGTGAATGTCAGGATGTACAGGTCACATTTTTAGGTGATGAAGGAGATTTTTATCCAGGAAGTATTACATCGAACGGGGAAACGTGTTACAATGGTTCTATTGATGTAATGAATGTGGAAAAGGCCAAATATTTGTTGTACCTCATGTCATACAACTGGCAGGCAAGTATAGATAATGGAGCGACATGGCAAGATTTTGGAAATCTTTCGGATGATGAAAATTCAGGAGAGGGAGACGAATCATCCTTAGGAGATGTTGTGATCCAAAAAGGAGATAAACTAATAATCAACGGACTAAAGAAATCTATTTTAGTAAGAAGACAAGCAAAGACAAAAGGTTTATCACGCTATGCCTATACTGCGCCTGTTTTAGTGAAACCTACAGAAGAAAATAGTATTTCTTTGCCGGATAATATAAATTCTTTTGCTGTAGAAAAGGGGAAGAGTTTTACTTTTCCGACCGTTTCTACAAAATTTCCTTCGACAATTACAATTCTTGATGCTGAAGGTAATCAGGTTCAAAATAAAATATCAGACTTAAAAAAAGGACAATACTCATATACAATAAAAGCGACTACAACTGCTGGTGCACCTCTTGTTGGTTGTGAAACGTTTACAACAATTCAATTAATTGTATATGATTTAGAAGACTGTAATACTGTCACGAAAAAGATTTTTGCTACAGATGTAGTGAGTTGGACTTCAGGAGCGAGTGGTGTTGCTAATAAAGAGAATGCTGTAAATGGAAATCGAGGAAATTATGCAACCATAACAGGAGGATTAGTCATCTTAGGAATTGGAACGGTTGGAATTGATTTGTATTTTACAAAATTATCAGATCCGAATAATCCAAATTCGCCCCGTGTATTATATT
This sequence comes from Empedobacter brevis NBRC 14943 = ATCC 43319, assembly GCF_000382425.1. Lineage (GTDB taxonomy): Bacteria > Bacteroidota > Bacteroidia > Flavobacteriales > Weeksellaceae > Empedobacter > Empedobacter brevis. Next base: position 8,178 of record NZ_KB908304.1, on the reverse strand, counting down.
CTTCTTCAGAATTGAAAGGAAAAAAGATTACAATAAAATTAGGAGAACAATACTCTGGATTAAAACTTGCCGGAGGGTTAAGTGTGGTAGGTCGTAAGACAAATGCTGGAGTTACAGCCGGTAATATTACACTTTTAAATTCGTCCAATTCAGGAAGTTTTAAAGCTGTAAAGGGAGGATTGTTAGATCTGTTAAAAGGTGATAATGTATTTGAATATTCTTTTATTCCGAAAGATGGAGCAGGAAAAGATGCGGACTTTAATGGGGTTCGTATACAGTTAGGATCTTTGCTGGGAGTAGCTGATTTAGCTACAGTTTTCCATGCTTATATTGAAGAAGAAGAAAAAACGACTGATCCTAATTTTATACCCGAAGGAGATATTGTCGTAAGTCCACCTTCATCCCTTTTATATCCAACAGAGCAACGAGATGTTGACGGAACGAAGTTAACAGGTATTGAGAATAAGAATATAAAATTGAACGAATTTACACATGATGTAACATGGGGAAATCGTTCGGCAGTGTTGAATGTAGCAAGTGGTTTGGCTTCTGTAGTTCATCCGTATTATGCCGTTGATGATAATTATGATAGTTATACTCTATTTAATGCTACGGCTGGCGTATTGAATCAACAATTTCTTCGCACTCATTTAAAACAGCCGGCTCGTCCGGGAGATCAGGTTCAAGTGACCTTGGCTTATCCAAATATTAATGTTTTAAACCTAAGTTTATTACAACTGGGGAATTTTAAAATCGTTTATTATTTAGGAGATACAAAAGTAGGTGAAGAACGAATGGAGAAATTTAGAATATTAGATATTGGTTTATTTAACTTTAAAGATAAACGTAGAGCGGTTATTTCAAGACCGATTACGATTCCTTTTGATTCGTTCGAGATAGAACAATTTAATACCGTAAATGTTAACTTGGGAGATGGTTTGCATATACATGATATTCGAATTGCGCCTATGATGTTATTTGAAGGACAAAATGATTCGAAAGATGTTACCACGATTTGTGCGGCAGACTTTTTAGCTATTCAGAGCCCTGATTATTGTACAACGTATGATATTTCATTTGCAAAAGTAATCGAATTTGGAGAAGCGTATAAAAATGAAGATGATACGCCGTTATTGGATGCAGATGGTAACCCGATAAAAACCATTACGAAAGTAGAAGATATTCCGAATTCTGACCTTATGTTTAGTCATTACGGTGCAAATTTATTGTATTATAGGATTGATAGATTGTACACCGAATTTGAAAATGAAGGAATAATCTTGGTAAAAGTACAAACAAAACGTCAGGGAAAAGATTATGGAAATCCACAATACTTAAGAGTAAAATTAAAAAATTGTAATGAAGCAGTTGTAAATCCGATCATTAAACAATCTTCAGGTTTATAAGTTTTAGTTTTATGAAGAAAAAAATCCAGGTTAAGAATAACCTGGATTTTTTCATGTAAAAACGTTTTATTTTTTGAAATTGAAGAAATTAATAATAAAAATTAAATTTTAATATGTATATTTATCATGATTAACCACTACTATGATGACGATAGGATATTTTATACTTTATCTCAATCATACTAAATCTACATACCTATTTTTTTTAGTTGTTTTTTTTACAACTTCTGCTTGGGCTTCTAGTACTGATTTTCTAGAGAGCAACAAAGATTCTTTGCCTTCTTCTAAACATTCTATCGTAACAATAAAAGAGCATACCATATTTTATATTTCTGAAAATACCACGACCAAAAATTTAAACATAAAAGAAAATAAAGCAACAGATATTCGTGGGCATCATGAAAAAGAAGATATTAAAAAGAATGTTTCAAAAAAACTTAAAAATAAGGTAGAAGCAAAAAAAATAAAACACTTGCATCAACCTAAACTTATTCAGAAACAAAAGAACCTTACTTATTTACCTTATACACCACAAAGCTATTTTAATTTATATAAACCTGCTATTTCAGGTATCTTTCATGAAGTATTTAGTACGCATGCTGCAGTTTTTTTCAGCACTGTTAAGAATTTAATGCTTCATACTATTCATTACAAAAAAACATATTATCATTATATTTTTTGCGATTATGCAATATGCTTGTCTCATTTAGAAATACGCTCACCTTCCATGTTTATTTAGTTAATTAATATTTCTACTGCCAACCAAAGATTTATTAATTAAACAACTACTATAAACATGAAAAATATTATACAGAATTTTTTTCTGTTCCTATCTCTTTGCCTGTTTAATTGGGCATACGGACAAGGAACATGTAATTCTCCGGTTACCTGGACGAATAATAATTTTGCACCAAATGCGCTTACTGTAAATTCATCGCAAGGTCTCGGTGATCATTTTGCGAATAAAAACAGGTTAACAGATAACGATTTAACAAATGCTTCCTCATGGTCAGCACTTGTTGCAGGAAGTGCTTACATTGAAGTACAAAATACTACGACAGCTTCATATCCTGCCGGTACTTATGCCGGTGTTGTTTTATCTGAAACAAGTACGGTTGCTTTATCAACAACTTACCGAGTAGAAACCTATTTAAATACTGTTGCGACTGGTGATCATATAGAAGTTACTGTACCTATAGCAGCGGTTTCTGCTTTTAATAGAAACCTTGGAGTAACTTCAACTAAACCGTTTAATAAAATAAGGGTAACAGTCACAGCGTTAGGAATATCAACGACGTCAGTTTATTATGTTTATACCATTACACCTTGTACAACTCCGCAGACTTTAGTCTGTAATACAAGTACTCGAATTATAGAAAATAATTTTGCCGCTGTCGTTAATTATGAGAACAACAGAACAGGAACTAGCGGGCTAACAGTAGGCAACATTACAAATCTTGGAAACATTGTCAATAGCGATACAACCGATTTTGCTACAATGTCTTTAGGGGTTGCGGTAGGCGCATCGGCACAAGTATCGGTAAAAGATTTGAATAAAACATATGATGCAGGATCTTTTGCGGGATTTGAGATTTCGAACACTAATCTGCTCAATGTAGATTTATTAAATGGAACAAAAATCGTGACCTATTTGAATGGTGTTTTACAGGAAACTTCGAATAGCAATGCCTTACTCGTTAGTTTGTCTTTATTAGGAGGTGCTAACAGGGCTGAAGTAGGATTCACGACAACCAAACCATTTAATGAGGTTCAATATGTACAGACAAATCTGCTAGGACTTAATGTATTTGGATCAACCCAGATTTATAATTTGGTGGTAAAACGTAATTGTAACGGACCAGCTCCGGCTTGTAATGTAGATACTAGAATTATAGCTCCTACCTATCCGGCGGTTGTTCAACAAATTCGTACAGGTACGGGAGGAGTATCTGTTGCTTCAGTAAGCAATTCAAATAATGTTGTGAATAGTGACACAAGTGATTATGCTTCAATTAACGTAACAGCTTCTTTAGCAGGTACAGCAACCTTATCTGTAGCGACAAGTGGTCAGCAATTTAATGCAGGGCATTTTGCGGGATTTGAAATCTCGAATGCAAATTTGTTAAATGTTAATCTATTAGGAGGGATTTCAATCAGAACTTATTTAAATGGAGTAGAGCAAGAAACATCAAATTCAAATACGTTATTATTAAATGTAGGTGTTTTAGGTAGTGCGCCACGCAGTGTTGTCGGTTTTGTTACAACCAAACCATTTGATGAGGTTCAATTTAGAATGTCAACGTTATTGAGTGTTGATCTGTTGGGTGAGACAAGAATTTATAATATGATTGTCAAACAATTCTGTGAAGGGCCGGCATTTGCATGTAATACGAATACATTAATAGGGAAGAATCAGTATCCGGTTAGTATTGGTAATAATACAGGGGTTACAGGTATTGCAACAGTCGGTAATATCGTAGATATTGATCATATTTTAGATAATAACCCTTTAACCTATGCCAGTATTAATATTCCGGTAGGAGCGCTTAGTACAGCGACTATAGCTATACACAAACAATTGACACCTTTTAATGCAGGAACTTATGTTTCTTTTGATGTAGAGTTTACGAGTCTCATTAATGTAGCTGTTCTGCCTAAGTTCAAACTTCGATTATTAAGAAATAACGCACAAGTTGGCATAATAGAGGGAAGTAATTTCCTGTTGGGAGCAAATGTCGCAACAAACATCCGAAAGACATTAGGATTTAAAGCGCCTGCTGTATTCGATGAAATACAATTAATTTATGAACAACCAGTAGGAATTTCGCTGGGAACTGTTAAGATATACGATCTATATCTTATGAATCCATGTCAAAATCCAATGGATTGTAGTACCAATCATCCGATTGAGAATACACCTACTCATCCGGTAGTTATTAATCAGTTTAAAACAGGACCTGAAGGACTTGCTTGTGCACTGTGTGGCGTTGATAACGCTCAGAATTTAATTACTCCGTCAGCTACAGATTATGCTACGTTAAACATGAATGTTGGAGCCGGAGGTACAGTAGGAATAAGCGTATTGGATTTAACGAACAGATACCCGAGTGGTACTTTCGTAGGATTTACGATAGAAGATGTGCCTTATCTTCTTCAGGCAGATGTTTTGGAAGGATTCTTTGTTAAAACATATTTAAACGGTGTTTTGCAAGAGGTAGCAAATGATGCAAGTTTACTGGATTTATCGATTATATTATCAATTGGAACAGGAAAAAGAAATTATGGATTCCGTGCGACTAAGCCATTTGATGAGGTTAAATTTGAGGTCTTTTCTTTGATAAGTGCTTTTAATAACATCAAAGTGTATAATCTTAAAATAGATGCAAGTAATCCGACTGCGAACGATGGAAATCTAATTTGCCAAAATAATGTATGTGTTAAACAAGGGGATTTTTCAACTGCAGGTATACCGTCTACAAGTGTAGGAATATCGTCTTTAGCCTCTCCAAGATCAACATGGCCTGCGGATGTACCAAATGGCTTTGTTGTATTAGAGTCTAAGAATAAAGGTTTTGTCATTTCGAGAGTATCTAATCCGGCAAATGTACTGCAGCCACAGGAAGGAATGTTAATTTATGATACCAGTGCGAGTTGTATCAAATTGTACAATGGGGCGACTTGGAAATGTATTGCAAAATCTTGTAACGAATAACTGTTTTAATTATGAAAAATCTTGTTTATATAATTTTAGTTTTGAGTGGCTTTTCTCAAGCTCAAATAGCGATAGGAAAAACAGCCGTAGTAGGATCAAACACTTTGTTGGATTTTGATCAAAGTCCAACAAATTCAAAAGGCATTATTTTACCTGCTGTAACCAATGCAACCAATGTTGCACTAACCAATGGAACATTTGTCTTTGACATTAATACAAAAAAAGTACGCATGGTTGAAAATAATGTATGGAAAGACCTGAGTGATGCAGGAAGTACATCAAATCTTATTTCAAATACGTCCAATGATATAGGAAATGGGGTCATTATGGGTGCTGAAACTTCTGCAGCAACAGGCATTTTAGTATTAGAGGCTACGGATAAAGCGATGATCTTGCCAAAAATTACGAATCCTCATTTAACTGTCAAAAGTCCGTACGCTGGAATGATGTGTTATGATACAGTGAGTAAAACACTCGCTGTATTTGATGGAACAAATTGGAACTATTGGAAATAAAATAGGAAAATTTTTTAACTTAAACCAACTATTAGTATACCCAATGATGGAATTTGACTGTCATTGGGTATCTTATTTATAATTAATGTAGTCCTAAATTTATTCAAGTCAAATTTCCTGAAAATAAAAAAAGAAGGCATGCAACCGTATTAAATTTGATGCCAAGACATTTATAATTTAAAAAAATAAAAGCTCCGAAAAGGAGCTTTTTGTTGATTTTGAAAATACATGAATAAAATAACTGATCATTTATTTGAAATCAGTTTGTAATCAAGAAAATAAAATAAATTTTTATATAAAATAATCAATATTTTTCTAGTAGAAATTAGGTAGAAAGATAATCTGATCTACAACTAGAGATTTGTATCATCTTTACTGCCGCACTATTTCTTGCTTCTAGCGTACTTTATATCAACAGGGCAATGCCCTAATTTGAAATAACGTATTTCCGTTAAAAGGAAATAATGTTAGATAACCATATTAATAGAAGATTGAAAAAGAACATTCATAATGAAGTGTTCTTTATCTGTCTGTATTCATTGATTATCTAACGTTGTTTTAGCAAATTAAAAGAAATTACTTTCTTTTTACATTAACAGCCATTAGACCTTTCTTACCTTTCTCAATATCAAAAGTAACATTATCATTTTCAGATACTTTATCTATTAATCCTGATACATGAACAAAGATGTCTTCACCTCCGTTAGCATTTGAAATAAAACCAAAACCTTTTGATTCGTTGAAGAATTTAATTGTTCCTTCTTGCATTTGTATATATTTAATTAATTATTTTTTTGTTATTTGAATAGCTCTGAAGCCTTTCTCTGTAATTTCTTTTTTGAATCGGACATTATCTCCAACTTTAAGTAATTCTTTTGATTCTTTAAAATGGAAAAATATTTTATTGGTTGAATTGGCGACTTTTATAAAACCAAAACCCTTTGACTCATTGTAAACATCTACAACGCCTTCAATATACGCATCTTTTTCCGATTGTAAGCGTTTATTATTTAATAAATCTTCTTCTTTATTTTGTAAATGAGGAGGAATATCTGTAAAGTTTCCTAACACATCAACATAAACAATCATTTCTTCTAAAGATTTTCCTTTGTTGTTATTGTCTTTTCTAGTTTCTCTTTTATTTCTTTTCTCAATTTTTTTTAAAGCTTTTTTTTTGCTGTTTTCTTTTTTAGATGTTGAATCTGCCATATATGGAATTATAGAATAACTTTTTTACGAACTAAATAAGTACGTAATTGATTTAAAATCTAGAGAAGAATAGAATTTTGATTCTAAAACATATTTAACATAAGCTAAATCTTACAAGAATATATTTTAGAAATACAAAAGTTAATTAAATTGACTACGTCAACCGGTGAATTAAAAAAAGTAATATAAAGAATACAATTGTAAACAATCAAGATTTAATATCTTGTCCCTAGTATTTTCCAAAGATATAACTAATTTAAACAACTTTATAAATTAATTTACAAAGTGAAGCATAAAAGAACTGAATAATGATGATTCAACGATTATCACGGTATATTTTACGCTTCTAAACAGTACATTGACAGATTTCGCGTCGCGAAAATGTAGATTTTAATCGCTCAAATTTTAAAATACTATAGCTTTTCTTTGTGTATTGAAGTTCAGTAAATTCAATTTCTATTCCTACTGACGATTAAAAATACAGTTAATGCGTCCAATTTATGTAATTTAAATTTTTGGATACATAAAATTAGAAAATTAAAAAGGTATATTTTTATGTTTTTACGTAATTGAATTCAAATACCTACTTGCTCTCAAAATAAGACGACAAACTCATAATACGTTCGTTATTTGCCGGGTTAATGTATTTCAGGAACATGTGTTCGCTACTATGTCCGGTGGCTTCCATTAATAGGGGTGTTGGAATTTTTCCGTAAAAATTACTGGCAAAACTTCTTCTTCCGATATGACTGCTGAGCAGTTGCCATTTTTCAAGTATTAGTTCTTCTACACGATGTCCTATTCGTTTTTTTCCTTTCATTGTACAGTTTAACTCAGCCACTTTCGCAACCAACCTTATCTCTTTGTTGTATTGCTGAATATCCATTGTTTTTGGGAAAGAATTTTGATTTCTTTTGAGGATGTTCATGACAATAGGATGCAGAGGTAGAATGATCTCTTTTTTCGTTTTTTGCTGAATAAATTTAACGCAGATCTTTTCGTTAATTGTGATTAATTTTTTCTGGTCAAAGGTAATAAAATCAGAAAAACGTTGTCCGGTATAACAGCTGATTAGTAACCAGTCTTTTGCAGCTTGCAAATTGTTCGGAACCTTTGTTTTTTTAATCGTCGTGATTTCCTCTTCATTGAGAGTTGTCATGGTTTTCTGTTGCTTTTCGCGTCGAATTTCAATCTCCCTGATGTTGGTTCTGATACCTCTTCTTTCTGCAAAATTTAAAATAGTCTTGACAAAATGAATGGTACGGTATAAGGTATTATCGCTGTACTTTTCTTCTCTTCCGAACTTTATAAACTCAGTAATAAAATGACTGTTGAT
>NZ_KB908303.1 GCF_000382425.1 Empedobacter brevis NBRC 14943 = ATCC 43319 | reverse complement strand
GGTTGTGTGAATAAATAAAACAATAATGTCAAAGAAATAATAGGAACTAAAACCTATATAAAAATATTAGGGTGACTATAGCTGCAGGGCTCACCTCTTCCCATTCCGAACAGAGAAGTTAAGCCTGCCTGCGCCGATGGTACTGTTACTTACGGGAGAGTAGGTCGTCGCCAGTTTTTTAATCAAAAGCCTCAAGTGAATTACTTGAGGCTTTTTTTATGGGGTAAAATAAAAAATAAAGGTTTTAGATAAGGAATCTTAGTAATTAACTTTACTCACTACTCACTACTCACTACTCACTACTCACTACGCATACCTCAGTATCTTTAATCTAATTGCCAGATTGATATGGTTGGTTTAAAAAAGCCAGAACCAATGAGTGAAAAAAATTAAACAGTAGTCTCTTCTTATTCAATATAGATATTAAAAAATCCGACTCATAATCGAATCGGATTTTTAATTAATTATTTTTTAAAATACGTTTGATTACATTAAATAGAATCATATAGAAAATGATTGATATAACGATTAATTCAATATTTGTATTCAGATGATTGATTATTTCTCTTGGATATTTGAAAATTGTTTTCGCCAATTCTATTGGTCCTGTTACTAATTGAGATTTATAGGTTTTAATGATGTTAATAATGATGTAAAACATTATTAATTGATTGAATAGTCCGTAAATAAGAAAAAATGCATCCTTTTTATTTTGAATTTTCAATTTAAGAGGGTTTCGAAAGAAATTATTCACTTTTTTAGAACTAATTGATAATAAGTTTGGTGTATCTGTAATGTCAGAAATAATCCAATATCCATCAGAGCGAATGAACGGAATGAGTTGATAAAGAATAACGATTGTACTTATTGCAATTACATCCTGTATTTGGTGATTATCAGTGATTACATAGGCTATAAATAATCCGAGTATTATAAATAGTTGCACATAAACTCCTGCTAGATTTGTAATAATTCGTTCTTGTTTTTTGGCAGACCAAATAGGGGTTATATTAGAGTAAAATACAGGAAAAATGAAATAAATACCTATACCTATTTCGCCATTTTTTTTTGTAAAACGGTTGCAAGCTGCGATATGACCAAATTCGTGTATAAATGCACTTATTATGTAGAAAATAAATAAAAACAACATATACTCTTTCTCAAGATGAAAATGATGCATTTGAGTAAGGTTATAGATGGAAAAGATAAATAACAATGTGAAAGCTATCCAAAAGAAAGTGGGCTGAAATAAAGGTTGCAATACTTTTGAGATTTTAGCCGCGTTTTCTTTAGAAATTAATTTTGTTTCGAAAAGAATAAATGACTTCTCTTTTTTGATTTTCTGATTGACCAAATTAAGCTCTAGACTTTTTAAATTTTGTTCTACAATAGAGTGAAAATCATCGTTCGAAACATAATCAAATTCTTGAATAAATTCTTTGTAAGATTTATCTAAATTGTATTGATTTCTTTTTAGAATTTCCAGAAGAGATTTTATTTCATCGCTAACGATGAAGAATTTTTCGGAATGTTCTAATATCCAATTCTGATCATTCTTTTTAGTGAACAAGAAATCTATATTTACTAAAGGACTATGCATTTCTAATTTCTTTAACCTGATTTTTCCAATCTTTTATTTGTGAATTAATAATATCAATCCAGTTTATCATTTTGGTTAAACTATATTTCATCGCAATTTTTTTTGCTGCTGAGAATTGGTCTAACATATAGCTGAATTGAGGATTGCATAGTTCTTCTACTGCAAAGAAAGCTTTGTGCGTATACAATTGATTATTGGGATAATAATCTTCATCATTCTTAAGATATTGGATGGTATTCGATATAATATATGTGAATTGTTGTGCTTGTAAATCTTCCCCAATATCTGTCATATCGTCATACATTTGGATTCCCTTGAAAATAGAAGAAAGCATTAATTTTATATCTTCTGAAGGATAATCAGATTGTAGAATATTTATTCCATCGACAACAAAAAAACAGGTATGTGTTTTTCAACAGCAAGTTGTTCAAACTGCTCTTTGGTTAAAACATGAGAATCAAAATCCCATAATTTTTCTTTGATTATGGCATCGAAATAAATTTTACTATATTTTCTTTTGCTCTCAAAAATTGGTGAGTTTTCGCCAAATAATTTGAGAAGTGTTCTTATACATAATTCATAATGGTTGGTTAAATTGAATAATGGATTAGAGGTAAGTAAATTTTCGTTAATTGATATCTCATGATCAAGCAATTTATCTAAATGGATGATATAGTTATAATATGTTTTCGCAATAAGGTCTAATTGATTTTTATTTTCAGCATTAAGTTCGACATTTTCAGTAAGAAAGTCGACGATGTCTTGAAAAAAGAGTTGATTGATTTGGCTCATTTATGAACTTAGAGTTTTGGTATTTTATTTAGGTTGACAATTAAGTTTTGCTGAGCAGAAAAACTAGACAAATTAGTGCATGTATTTGAACCACTACTTTGCCCTTTGTCACCAAAAGTTATACTTAGATTATCTTGCTGATACAGATACTTGTAACCAATGAAATATTTGTAAGTTCCTTGAGTTAGATTACTATCGTAAAAATTAGTATTAAAGCTATCAAAAGAACATTGCCCGCTAATTAAGGTATTAAAAATTTTTGTTCCGACAAGTTGAGGAGAACCAGAAATATCTGTTCGCTGCCTAAACAATGCAATTGCATATGTAAATGTTCTACTTGCAAGATTAGCATATTGAAAGGCAATAATTCCATTTGCATTAATAGAAAGTCTATTTTCTGCTTTAAGAGGATCAGGAATAACAATACCTGTAACTTCAAAATTAGCAATTGTTTTCCAGTTATAATTACCCGTACCTAAATCACTTCCAACAGCGAAACCACTTCCATCATTAGTTGATGACGTAGGAAAATATGAATTGTTTCCTGTCGTAATATTAGAATTTGTAAGGGTGACAGAATTGCCTGTACTTCCATTGTATGTTGATTTAGCTTTTGTAACGATGGTAGAAATACTATCATCCAAATTACCGGAATTGAGTAATGCTGCCCATTTTCCATCAATAAAAACATAATATCCTTGCGCAAAAGTATTACCTGCAATATTATATACAATAGTACCTTCAGGAGGAGAAGCTGCAGCAGTAGGGGTTAAAGTTATTAAAGTTACCTTCGGCAATAGGATCCCTGACTTTGTAGAATTAGCATCGAATATAGCTTTAGTTGTAGTAGCTGTACTTGTTGGATAAGTTGGATCGTCTGACACAATTACTTGAGCATTAGAAAAAGATGCTGCAAAAAGTAAAATAAATATAATTTTTTTCATCGTCTTAAAAATTAGGATTTTCATAAGTTTCTACAACTAAGTTCGTGATCATAGTGGATGCCGGTAAAAAATTTTGCTTTGCAATATTACCCCCGGAATCAGTATTCATACAATTGTTGTTTCTGGACGCCACATACAAATTATAGGATACACTATTATTTGGGCCATCAATTTCTCTATTGTCCATAGCTATTTTAACTTCATTCATTCCTACAGGTAAGTCTTTTACAGCATTTACCATATCAAATTGAAAATTTAAACACGAATTATTCATATAGCCGGATATAATTTTATATCCTTTTAGTTTGAAATCAGAATCTCCAGGGCTTTTAATAAATAAAGCTAAACCCACATATGCCTCAGCATTTGAAGTGTTTGTACTTAAATGAGTTTGTATAGTACCAGAAGTTTTGAGAATATTATTATTTTTACTATTCTTTAGTTCAATATTTTTTACAGTTCCCTCAGCAAAATTCAAATCTGTCCAATAACCCGAAGCTCTTGAAGAGTATAATTCATTCATAGTGTGCTGTGCACCTGCGGTGTAATTTCCATCAGGATAAGTTGTTGTAACGGGAGTTGCTGAAGATGAGAACTTATTTATTTTACTCAGATTAGATAATTTACTGTTTAATATGCTGGTGTCGGCCAAATTTGTCCACTCTGTAGCATCCCAAAAATATAGTCCTTTTGTTAAAGTGGAATTTGAATTAAAAATTAATAAGGAATTTCTAAGATTTGTGGCATTAGCATCACCAAGAAAATCTCCGGATAAGGATGTTAATGAATGACTGGGAACTGTAAAACCTTTGATTTGAGTTCGACTATTACTAGAAATATTTACAATAGCATTTGGACTATTGTTTGCAGGAACTCCTGTATGCAATTGAGCATCTGAATAAAAAGGAGATAGAATAGATAGGAGAAAGATTATTTTTTTCATAATAGTTTAGTTTTTAGGTGTAACTTCTGATACTAATATATTAAGGGTTGTCCCCATTGTTAATTTATCTGTATTCGTACAAGATCCATTATTTTCTCCTTGGTTTCCGGATCCGCTGCTCTTTCCTCCAACAGTTAAGTAAGTATAATTTCCAGTATTTCCATATGTGGTATTGCTTTCATTTAGAGGATAATAATAATCTGCTCTATTGTTAGCATCCGCTCTTGTAATAAAATTCCGTCTACCTAGAGCAAAAACTTTTGCAGTATAATTACCAGTCTGAGATAAATTAATAACAGTCGATACGGTAAAAGGAGTTACAAGACAAGCTCTTCTGGTAGAGTTTGCAAATGATCCAATTGCATATAATCTATAAGCAGAATCATTTGCTCCTTTTGCTTTGATGAAAATTCCTATATTAAAAGTCAGCGTTCTTGATGAATATGGAGTAACCGTATTAATATAGCCGTTCGAACCTGTTTGTGTATTTCCATACGTTGTTAAAGTAATTGTATTGTCCGTTTGTGCAATCTGGAAATCAATCTCTGTTTCAGGTATAGCTGTCCATCTTGCAACACTTAAAGAATTATTGTAATCTAATTGAGGAATGTTCTCAAAAGAATTGCCTCCTTTTGATAAGTTTTTGTAAAAATCTTTCACGATTCCCGGTGTATTTCCGGTTGTTGTAGTTGTATATAACCTTGTTATATCTATTCTGTTTTGTAAATTTTTAAGGTCTAATATGTAATTCCATTGGTTGTTTTGCCAGAAATAATATCCGGAACCAATACTTCCGTTTCCGCCTTCACAATAGATGAGTAGACCATCGGGTAAAGTTTCAGTAGGTAAATTTAAAAAGGTCTTGTCTGTTAAACTTTTTACAACAGGAATTCGAGGAATTAAAATACCCTGATTGGTAGCAGAAGTTTCAAATACTGAATTTGCATTGATGGTTGTTTTGTTAATTCCGATTTGCGCAAAGGTTAAAGATGAAACCCCAATAAAAAGTAGAAATTTAATATTCATAGTAGTAAAAGTTTTGTTGGTTGATGAATGAATTTGGTTAACCTCAAAAGAGGTTAACCAAATTTATTTTTTAATTACCTCCTCCTGGATTTTCTGGATCAGGGTTGTCACATGTTTTGTGAAATTTGTGAAATAAACAGTAGAAGATAAATTCTTTTCTGTCTTCTAATCTTTCTACTTGAAAAGCATTAATTGACTTTTTCATAATTGAATAATTTTTAAGGGGTTAAAAAATGTATATAAAGTATCTCTGCAATTAATTTAATGCAGAAACGTATTTATAAGATTTTAAAAAAAGATTTAATTGTACAAAATGCTACTTGTGCATTTAGATAACATGAAGTGTATGTAATATCATAGGTAATAAAGAGTTATAGTTTGGTATTTCAAATATAGAATAAGTTTTTAAACTCATTACTACAAAAAAAAGATTTTAAAAAACTGTAAAACAATATGTTTGTCAATTTGTTAAAAAATAATTAATTAATAAGTATTTATTTTTTCTGATTTGATGAATAAAAGGTAAAACTTCTTAAAAAAATGATAAATATTCGTTATTAAATAAAATAACCAATCTTTGTACTTTCTAATTTAATAGATTTACAACTTAATAAATTATTCTATTGGATCGACTTATTTCAACTTCTCAACTAAAAGAAGATTTAGACCAGACATTTAAACTTATTGTAAAAGATTATCATCAAAAAGTTTATTGGCAGGTTCGTCGTATGGTTTTGATTCATGAAGATGCAGATGATATCACTCAAAATGTATTTATTAAGATTTATCAAAATTTAAGTTCTTTTAAGAATCAATCGAAATTATCGACATGGATTTTTAGAATTACGTACAATGAAACAATCAACTTTATTCATAAAAATGCGAAAGAGAATAATATTTCTTTTGAAGATTATTCGATGAACGTAGCCGATAATTTATCTTCGGATGAGTATTTTACGGGAGATGAAATAGAACAGAAATTACAAAAAGCAATTGCAAGTTTGCCTGAAAAACAACGTCTTGTATTCATGATGAAGTATTACGAAGAATTAAAATATGAACAGATTTCGGATATACTAGGAACTTCTGTAGGTGCACTGAAAGCTTCTTATCATCATGCGGTCTCAAAAATAAAAGAAATTTTAGAGTTTGATGATTAAACCTTTTTAATTTTCTAATGTCTTATAATTGATATGAATAAAAATGAATTAAAAAATAATTTTAAAATTCCAACTAATTATTTTGATGATTTAAAAGATAAACTTTATCTGAATTCTTTAAAACAAAAAGAGAATTATACTGTTCCGAATAATTATTTTGAGAGTTTAGAACAAAATGTTTTAACAAAAGCAATCAAGAAAAAAGAAACGAAGACTGTTCATTTCAATGTATGGTGGGCGGCAGCTTGTGTTTTGTTCTTAGCTTTAATAGCAGTACCTTTTGTGAAGACTACTAAAAAAACAGAAGTAGTGGTGGATACTAGGACGGAAAATCAAGTGTACGAAAAGATATACGATTCTTATATTGTAAGTGATCAAAATAAAAAATCGTCCAATGTTGCATTAGACGATTCTGATTTTGTTTTGTATAATTATTAAATAATTTCTGCACTCAAGCCTCGGTTCAATAACTCTGTGCATCGAGGTTTTAAATCTTCTAATTCACCTGTTAAAACTTCACATTTTCCTTTGTAGTGAATTAAGATTGAACATTGTTCTGCTTGCTCAGGAGTATGTTCACAGACATCCATCAAAGACTCAATCACCCAATCAAATGTATTAACATCATCGTTGTAAACGATAATTTGATACTTATGCGATTCCTGTTCCAATACATCAACAGCCGAATCTTTTTCCGTTTCCCACATGGGTTTTGTTGCGTATTTTACCATACAATATTATTTTTTGAAATGAAGTGCAATCCACTCATTTCGTTGTTTTTTAGATATAAATTTCAAACCGTTCTCTGTACAGAAAGCGAAGATATCTTCAAAGTCCTGTTCCATTAAACCACTTAAGAATAAATCTCCACCTTCATTCAAAACATTGATATAAGATGGTATTTGACTAATCAAAATATTTTTGTTGATATTTGCTAAAATAATGTCAAATTGTTTGCTTCCTAAAAGAGAGTTATCGCCCATCTTAGCATCTAGACTAACGCCATTGCGCTTTCCGTTTTCGATCGAATTTTCAACCGCCCATTCATCGATGTCAATACATTCGGCATAGTTTGCACCACGTTTCATCCCTAAAATAGCAAGAATGGAAGTTCCACAACCCATGTCCAAAATATCTTTTCCGGTAAACTCAGTTTCCAAGATGTATTCTACCATCAAATGTGTTGTAGAGTGATGTCCTGTACCAAAAGACATTTTTGGCTGAATGATGATTTCGTAAGGAATATTCTCAATTGTTTCATGAAATTCTGCACGAATCAGACACTGATCATTCACTAAAATTGGGGCGAAATTTTCTTCCCAGGTAGCATTCCAGTTTTGTTGTTCAATTTCTAGACGAGTATAAGAAAAATCAATATTCTCGATGGCATCAATCACTTCTTTTACTTGGTCAATATTTTCTTCAGTTTTTGGCATGTAAGCATCAAAACCTTCTTCATTTTCAACAAAACTTTCAAAAGGTAATTCAGAAATCATTGCAATAATAATTTCATTAAAAGGCTCTACTTCCGCAACTTTAAATTTATATTCGATATAATTTGTCATAAAAAATATGAAAAACTTCAAATTGTTTTCCGATGCAAATTTACGATTTTTATAATTAATGATAAAGGAGATTATTCGTCCAAAGGAAAGTCTTTTAAACCAACCATCATTTCTCGTTTTCCCGGAGGTCCCGGACGTTTTTGAACAGTATATCCTAAATCTTTTAATCCTCTTTTTATGGTTCCTTTTGCGGCATATGTGGTGAAAACAGCCGATTTTTTTGTCAAATAATCCACAATTTCCAATAGTTCTTTTTCCCATAATTCAGGCTGAACACGAGAGCCGAAAGCATCAAAATAAACTAAATCAAATTCGTTTTCGTTGATATTTTTTAGGTTAAAAAAATCTTCTTTCACTTTTCTGATTTCAAAGAAAGGGGAAATTCTATACCAATGTTCCCAATCAGAATAAAATAAATGTTGGTAATAGCTTAGAAATTCATCTCTACGATGTTCTAGTTCCGGATAAAGTTTGAAAACATCCTCAAAAAAATTGACCAATTGAAATTCTTCCTCCGAAACCGGGTATTTTTCAATTCCAACATATTGAATCGGTTTTTGATTTTTTTCTGCTTCTAGTAATGTAATAAACGAATTTAACCCTGTTCCTAATCCAATTTCGATAATTTTAATATAATTCTTGGTCGCAATAAAATGATTGAAACCATTTTTTATAAATACATGAAAAGCCTCTTGTACAGCACCATGTTTAGAATGGTAAGATTCATCCCAATCTTCAATATAGATGGTTTTGGAACCATCCTCCGTTTCTTGAATAATTCTTTTCATACTCGAAAGTTATGATTTTTATTATGAAAAAGTGCAAATAAAATGTACCTTTGATAAGCACAAACAAAATATATCGTAAAATGATTATAGAAAAAATTGCTGAATCTAAATTCAATGATTCAGTTTTCAACTCTACTACTTTCGGTAAGGAGTTCTCAGACCATATGTTAATTGCGCATTACAAAGATGGCAAATGGGATGAACCAAAAATTGTTCCTTATGGGCCAATTTCAATGACTCCGGCAGCCATGTCTTTCCATTATGGTCAAACAATTTTTGAAGGAATGAAAGCCTACAAAAATGATAATGAAGAAGTGTTTATTTTCCGTCCGGAGAAAAACTTCGAACGTTTTAACCTTTCTGCTGCACGTCTTAATATGCCGCAAGTTCCAAAAGAAATTTTTATTGATGGATTAGAAGCAATTATAGATTTAGATCGTCAATGGGTACCAAAAGATTATGGAACATCATTGTACATTCGCCCGGTTATGTTTGCAACAGAGGAAGCTGTTTCTGCAAGAGCCTCTAACGAATTTATTTTTGCAATTTTATTGGCTTATGCACCTAATTATTACGACAAACCGTTATCTGTAAAAATTGCAGATTTTTATAGTCGTGCTGCTCAAGGTGGTGTTGGTTTTGCAAAGTGTGGAGGAAATTATGCCGCATCATTTTTTCCAACTTCAGAAGCACAAAAAGATGGATATGATCAGGTTATTTGGACAGACTCTATAGAGCACAAATATATTGAAGAAGCAGGAACAATGAACGTAATGGTTCGTATTGGGAATAAAATTTTAACAGCTCCAACTTCTGAACGCATCTTGAATGGAGTGACTCGCGACTCTGTCTTAACATTAGCAAAAGATAGTGGATATGAAGTTGAAGTTCGTCCTATCGAAGTGCAAGAAATGTACGAGGCTTATAAAGCAGGCGAATTAAAAGAAGTGTTTGGTTGCGGAACAGCAGTTGTTATTACACAATACGATGCAGTAGGATTTGGAGAAGAAAGAGCTCAATTGCCTGTATTAGCTGAAGAAGACTCTTTTGCGTTACAATTGAAAAAGAAATTAAAAGACATTCAATACGGATTATCTGATGATCCTTATGGATGGAGAATTAAAATAGAAGAACAAGCTTAATTATATTTAGGAAGTTTTTTAAAAATATCAGCTGACAATTTGATTGTCAGCTTTTTTTGGCACGATATTTAATATTATGTTATGCAAAGTACTATATTTGTAAAATGAATGGACTACAGAAATTTTTAATCATCTGTTCAGGGAGTAGTCTTGAACTCTTGAAAAAAACACCTACAGATATCAATAAACATGTTGGAATTGGAGGTGTCATATTATTTACGGGAATTTTGGCAGCTTTGTCTGCCGGATATGCGTTGAATACTGTTTTTGATAATTTATATGCAGCAGCAGGTTTTGGTCTTTTGTGGGGATTGATGATTTTCAATCTCGACCGTTATATTGTCACTTCAATGAAAAAATCGGGAGGATTTTTCCGACAGTTTTTTATTGCTTTACCACGTATTTTGGTTGCTGTTTTATTGGGTATTGTAATTTCAAAACCCTTAGAGTTGAAAATTTTTGAGAAAGAAATTGACAAGCAGTTGAATGTAATTGTGAATCGGAATAAAGCAGAACTTCAGAAAGGAATTGATGCGCGCTATGCGGAATTAGGAACACCTTTTTCGAATGAAAGAAAAGAAATTTATGCTCAAATTGATAAATTAAGAACAGAGTATAATTCTGCTTCCACGGAATTGGAAAAAGAAGTTGTAGGTACACAAACAGAAACGACAACCGGACGCGAAGGTTACGGACCGAATGCGAAACGAAAAGCTGAACTGAAAAAGCAAAAAGCAGCGGAGATCGAAACATATATTCAGCAATCAGCTCCTCGTTTAGCAGAGATTAACAAGGAACTGGATCGATTGAATGTGGCCAAAGAAAAAGAAATAGATGCCGCTAAACCAACGGAAGAAAATTACAATGGTTTTGCTGCGCGCATGCAGGCATTAGATGAGTTATCTGTTAACAATCCAATTTTAGGAACAGCAGCTATTTTTATAGCTCTTGTGTTTATCTCGCTAGAAACGGCGCCTGTTTTAGTAAAGTTAATTGCACCTAAAGGACCTTATGATTTTCTGTTAGAAAAACATGAACATTCATTCAAAATATTTAGCAAAGAATCGATTCAGGTTATGGACATTAAATCTGAAAAACGAGTCAAACACGAATTAGAAAAAGCATAAATAATAGAAAAGTAACTTTAATTTAAAGTTACTTTTTTAATTTTGTACCAGATATGGAAACTTATAAAATAGAAATTTACGGAGAAGACGAGAACCAAATTCAGCGAATGGAAGAGGTGATAGCTCCTATAAAAGATATTCAGGATTATTTTTGGAAGATACTTTGGATAGATGGTGAAAGTGAAACAGACGAATATTCTGTTTTCGAATTACAGGAAGTCATTGATCAACAGGATGGAATTTTTGTCGAATATGATCAACTGGAAAGTTTGTCTTACAAAATGGAAACTGTAACAGAGGCGTTGATTATTGGAGATAGAAAAGAGAATAATTTACACGTAAACATTGAAGATGAAAATTTATACGACAATGAGGTCGTGTTTGAATTTGTAAAAGATTCACATTGGCAGATTCTGACTTCAGATATTAATATTGTCGATACATTTAAAGTTTTCTTTCCAAATAGTCAAATCATCGATTAAAATAAAAAGCCACTTTTTTGAGTGGCTTTCCTATTTATTTTTGATTCAATTTCTGAAAAATTTGTAAGGTCTCTTTTGCTTCTTTAACATCATGTACACGCAAAATTTTTGCACCTTTCTGCAAAGCGACTAGATTGAGAACAGAAGTTCCATTTAATGCTTCTTGCGGAGTTGAATTGAATAAGTTGTAAATCATAGATTTTCTCGAAATACCAACCAATAAAGGGAATTTTCCGAGACCTAAAGCTTCCATTTTACTGAATAATTCATAGTTGTGATCCAGTGTTTTGGCAAATCCAAAACCAGGATCCAAAATAATATCATTCACTTTCGCTTCTTTTAATAGCGCAATTTTCTCCGAAAAATATTCATTCACCTCTATTGTGATGTCTCCATATTCAGGATTGTTTTGCATCGTTTGCGGCGTTCCTTTCATGTGCATTAAGATATAAGGAACTTGAAGTTCTTTGATGGCTGCGAACATATTTTCGTCCAATTCCCAACCCGAAACATCATTGATGATAGAAGCACCGGCTTTCACTGCTTCTCGGGCAACATTTCCGCGAAAAGTATCTATAGAAATAATAATTTCAGGATAGTGTTTTACAATTTTTTCAATTACAGGAGCAGTTCTGTCTATTTCTTCTTGTTCGGAAATATTTTCTGCTCCGGGTTTTGTCGAATAACCACCAATATCAACTATATCTGCACCTTCGGACAAATGTTCTGTAACGCTTTCTAAAATTAAATCAATCGAATGATGGCGCCCCCCATCATAAAATGAGTTGGGTGTCGTATTCAAAATTCCCATAATTTTTGGTTCGCTGAGATCAATCAAACGACCATTACAATTAATTGTCATATCTTAGAAGTTCTTTAAGCAATTTCAATTATTTTTGAAATCGAAACGAAATTATGAAAAATACCTCAATTCAATTCAATGAAATTATCTCTCTTTGCAGAGATCTCTATACAAAAAAACTTAAAGATTATGGTCCGGCCTGGCGCGTGTTGCGTTTACCATCATTAACAGACCAAATTTTTATCAAAGTCAATCGAATTCGAACATTGCAAGAAGCAACAGAACGTTTGGTGGACGAAGATGAAGAAGGCGAATTTATTGCGATTGTTAATTATTCCATTATGGCATTGATTCAATTGGAACTTGGTTTCGCAGATCAACCGGATTTAACGGCGGAACAAGCGATCGAGTTTTATGATAAGTACACAGGAATTGCGCACGATTTGATGATCAAAAAGAACCATGATTATGGAGAAGCTTGGCGGGATATGCGTGTAAGTTCGATTACAGATTTAATCTATCAAAAGGTTTTGCGTACGAAGAGTATTGAAGACAATAAAGGAAAAACTATTGTTTCAGAAGGCTTGGATGCAAATTATTTGGATATGATTAATTATTCGATTTTTGCAATGATTTTAATTAACGAAAAGAAAATGTCATGAAATATATCGTACAATTTGCCCGAATTATAGTTGGAGTAATTTTTATTATTTCGGGATTTGTAAAAAATGTAGACCCAATCGGATTAAGTTTCAAACTGGAAGAATATTTTTCGCCAACTGTTCTTAATATCCCTTTCTTAGAAAGTTTGAGTCTTCCTCTAGCAACATTCTTTTCTATTTTTGAGATTGTTTTAGGTGTTTTATTGTTGCTTGGTGTTTGGAAAAGATTTACAACAATTGCTTTATTATTGACGATTATTTTCTTCACTTTCCTAACTTTTTATTCAGCTTATTTTAATAAAGTGACAGATTGCGGATGCTTTGGTGACGCATTGAAACTAGAACCTTGGACATCATTTTACAAAGATGTGGTATTGTTGGCGTTGATTGTAATTTTAGTGATTGGACAACAATATATTCAACCATTGTTTGTTGAAAAAGCAAATTATACAATCAATTCTATTGTGATTTTGACTTCTGCAATTATCGCTTATTTAGGAATTAATCATTTACCAATTATAGATTTTCGACCTTATGCAGTTGGAAAAAATTTGATAGAAGGAATGAAATCTCCACAAGAATTGGGATTAAAACCGACGACGTATAAGACAATTTATACCATGAGAAATAGTGTTGATGGAAAAGTAGTAGAAATTGATGATGCGCAATATATTGCTGATGATAAATGGTACAAACACGGAACACCTTGGGTTATAGAAGAAGATAAAACACGTACGGTTGTCGAGAAAAAAGGATACGAACCGCCAATTCATGATTTTAGTTTTGATTGCAATGGAGTCGATAAAACTTCAGAAATATTAAATGCACCTAAAGCTTTAATTTTTATCGTTCCTTTTGTCGAAAAGATAGATAAAAAACAAATTGAGAAGCTGAATATTCTTGGTAAAGATGCAAAATCAAAAGGGTATACGGTCACAACTGTTTCGAATAATCCGGTTCCGGGTTTAGAGATTGAAAATTGTTTTATGGATCAAACGACGATGAAAACTATTATTCGTTCAAATCCAGGTGTGATGATTTTAGAAACAGGAACAGTGAAAGCGAAATACCATGACAATGATTTTCCTTCAATTCATCAATTAGAAGACTTATTTTAAGACGTGATCAATTATATTTTAAATAAAATTTTCTACGGATTCTTAACACTTTTCGGAGTTGTTACAGTTGTTTTTTTAATGTTTTCTGTTCTGCCGGGAGATCCGGCTCGAATGATGCTTGATCAAAAAGAAGATCCTGAACAATTAGCACAGATTCGTAAGAATTTAGGGTTGGATCAGCCTTTATGGAAACAATATGCATTCTATTTAAATGATCTTTCACCAATTTCCTTTCACAATACAGATGAAACAAACACAACGTATACATCGTTAAGTTCAGGAAAATATAAGTATAGTAAATTAATTGATTTTGGGACAAATGAAATGGTGTTGAAAGCACCTTATTTACGCGAGTCATTTCAAAAACAAGGGAAAAGTGTAAGTACAATTATAGGAGAAACTTTGCCCAATACAATGGTTTTAGCCATAGCAGCAATTATTATAGCAACAATAATTGGTGTAGCCTTAGGAATTGTTTCTGCTTTAATGAAAGATACGTGGTTAGATCGTTTATTATTAGTTATAACAAGTTTTGGAATGAGTGTTCCATCGTTTTTCTCGGCGATTATTATAGCCTATATTTTTGCCTTTTTATTACATGATATAACAGGGCTTAATATGATAGGTAGTTTATATGAGGTGGATGATTTAGGTGAAGGAAAGCATTTGATGTTAAAAAACTTAATTCTTCCTGCAATTACTCTAGGATCCAGACCGTTGGCAGTTTTTACACAGTTGACACGAAATTCATTGTTAGAAGTACTAAATCAGGATTATATCCGTACAGCGTTTGCAAAAGGTTTATCTAGAAAAACCGTCATCACAAAACATGCTTTACGAAATGCTTTAAATCCTGTGATTACAGCAATTTCTGGCTGGTTTGCTTCAATGTTAGCAGGTTCTGTTTTTGTGGAATTTGTATTCGGATGGAATGGATTAGGAAAAGAAATAGTGAATGCACTGAATACATTAGATCTACCAATTGTAATGGGAGCTGTTTTGGTTATC
Organism: Empedobacter brevis NBRC 14943 = ATCC 43319; assembly: GCF_000382425.1. Lineage (GTDB taxonomy): Bacteria > Bacteroidota > Bacteroidia > Flavobacteriales > Weeksellaceae > Empedobacter > Empedobacter brevis. Next base: position 95,791 of record NZ_KB908303.1, on the reverse strand, counting down.
GCAGTCATGTTTATTGTAATTAATATTTTGGTTGATATTCTTTATGGAATTTTAGATCCTCGAGTTAGGATAAAATAAATCAGGTTATAATTTCGAGAGAAATAATTATCTTGCAGTACATATTAAAACCAAAATCAAATAAAATACACTTTTTTATGCGTGATAGAATCGTAGCAGGAAACTGGAAAATGAACTTAAACTATGAAGAAGCAATTCATTTGGCGACAAATCTTAATGCTTGGGTAGCGGATAACCAACCAATAGCTCAAGTGATTGTAGCACCTTCTTCTATTTATTTGCAAACATTATTAGAGGCGGTGGACGAACAATATATAAAAGTTTCTTCACAAGATATTTCTGCTCATGAAAAAGGGGCGTACACAGGAGATATTTCAGCTGAGCAATTGGACAGCATCGGATTAGATTTTGCAATTGTTGGACACTCTGAACGTAGAGAATACCAAGGTGAAACAGATGTTATCATTGCTCAGAAATTAAAGCAAGCTTTCAAACATCAAATTAACCCCATTCTTTGTGTGGGAGAAAAATTAGAAGAACGTGAGGCCGATAAACATTTTGAAGTTGTAAAAACTCAGCTAATGGAAGCTTTGGTTGCTCAAAATTCTGAAAATCTTTCCCGTTTGATTATTGCTTATGAACCAGTTTGGGCAATTGGAACAGGAAAAACAGCTACACCCGAACAGGCACAAGAAATTCATGCATTTATTCGTAAAGTTTTGAAAGATGAGTTTGGAGTAGACGTAGCAAATCAAACAAGTATTTTATACGGAGGAAGTGTAAATGCTCAAAATGCAAACGAAATTTTTGCTCAACCGGATATAGACGGAGGCCTTGTGGGAGGCGCATCATTAAAATACGACGACTTTGTGCAGATTATTGCTGCATGTAAATAGTAAAAAAGCTCAACATTGTTGAGCTTTTTTTTATTTTTAGTAGTAGATACGTTGTATAAAACAATAAACTCTACTTCTCTGGAAGCTTCATTAATACAGTGAATTAAGAAAATTATAACATTTCTTAGGATTTATTAAGATTTTTCGGAACAGTGTCTGCAAAGTCTCAAGATGTACTAACTATTAAAAAGTATCATTTTTAAACAAAACACATTTATTATGAAAAAATTGACGCAAGTATTAGGAGTTGTAGCAATAGGGTTAGTTTCTTTCTCTTTTACAACCAAGAATGAAATTCCAGTGGTAACATCATCATATACAATTGTTGACGATGCACCAAAAGTTGTTATTTTAGATATTGTAGATAATATTGCTGCAGCATCTGGATCTAACATCGCAACAGAATTTAAGGCAAAAATAGAATCTTTAAACAAAGAAAATGTAAATGTTATTCTTTGGAAAGATTTGACGAAAGGATTGCAAGAAGAAGAAAAAAGAGCAATTATTGATAGCCTAAAGCCAGAGTTGATTATGACATTAAGTTTTGATAAAACGGATGATAATACAAATAAGGTGGCGGCAGTAGTGTCTAAACAAAATGTTGCTTTTGAAGAAACATTCAAAGTAGCAAGAGAATTAGCAGATAATTTAAATTCAACTTCTGTAAAAAATGATGGTGTATACCAAAATGATTCAAATTATATTCAGGATAATTTAGCCCCATCGATCTTTTTAAGTGTAAAGGTGAAGAACGAACCAACTTCAAATACAGAAATTATTAATAAAATTTCAAACTTTATTGAAACAGCCCAAGTAGAAGAGGCAGGAGCTTCGGCTGTAGCAGGACCAACTGCGGCAGTAGATACAGTAACAGCTACGATAGATAGTGCAGCTGTAATTGCAGAACCGGCAGCACAAGATGTAAAACAGAAAGTGAAAAAAACTAAAAAATAAAAGTCCGTTTTTCGAATATTTCATTTTATGAATGAAAAAAAAGTAACATTTCCTTACGAAATGTTACTTTTTTTTGTTTTTAATTGAAGAACACTTAAGTTTGTTCAAATACTTACAATTCAATGTCAAAACAGGGATATATCGCACGTTATTTTAATATTGTCCGTAAACTTTCTCAACAAAAATATTGCTCTTATGAAGAGTTAGAACGTTTTTTGGAAAGAGAGTTCGGGATGTTACAAATTCAAGACGATACATTAGAATTTAATTTTTCTAAACGAACATTACAACGTGATATCCGCGAAATTCGAAATATTCTTGGTATTGATATAATGTACAGCAGAAGCCAACGCGGATATTATATTATTCAAGACGATTACAGTTCCGATTTATTTTTGAAAACCTTAGAGGAGATCAACAGTTTTTCTGCATTGAAATTGACCAATTCACTCGAGTCAATAGTCTATTTGGAAAAAAGAAAACCAAAACGAGCTGAATTTTTACCTGATATTGTACAGGCAATCCAGCAAAAAAAGAAAATCGAGTTTCATTATCAAAAGTTTGGAGAAGAAAAAGAAACAATTCGTAAAGTTTCACCAATTGCGATTAGAGAGCACGATAACCGTTGGTATTTGATTGCAGATGACAAAGGAATCGTCAAAAACTTTGGTTTAGAACGAATGAATAAAGTCGCCATTCTAAAAGAAAAAATAGATGATAATATTGAGTTTAATTACAATGATAAGTACAAATATTCGTTCGGAATTATTGTGCCAAGCTCTGAAAAACCTGAAAAAATTATCCTTTCTGTTACCAAAAAACAAGCGGCTTATTTAGAGTCTTTACCATTGCATGAATCTCAACATGTCTTGGAAATTAAACAGGATGAGGTTTTAATTGGGTTAGAATTGTTTTTGACAGAAGATTTTATCAGCGAAATTCTTTCAATGAGTCGTTCGGTTACGATTATCGAACCAAAAAAACTGAAAGAAAAAGTCAAAACAATTTTGAGGGAAACGTTAGAGAAGTATTCATAATAATATGTTAGAGAAAATAAGAAACTTGATTTTCGTAATGATCGTAAGTATTTTCCTATTTATGATAGGATACAACAAGAAAACAAACAACGAAAAAGAACTATCTAATGTGCAAGAAGTTTCTGTATATGTAGATGATTCGATTTTAGTGGATTATTATAGGGAAGGTAAACACCAAGTGAAATATTATCAGTTTGTAAATCGTAATTATATATTTTATGACGATGATTTATCTTTTTTTGGTCATAATTTCATAGATTCAACACACTATTTAAAAGATTCAGTATTAATAAAATTGATAAATATTCAAAATAATAATGCTAAACGAATTATTTCAATGAAAATGAATAATAAGCAATTAATTGAAGAAAATCATATTAGAGGAGATTTAGCAACTAGCAATATTTTTCTAATATTATTATCAGTTGCTGTTTTTGCTGGAGGAGCAATTTGGTTTTTTAGGGATTAAATTAGTTAATAAACTAAATTTAGTTTTGCATAAACTGATAAGGTAAATGTTCAGAAAAACATATAACAACAATTATTTAGATAAATATTATAAAAAAGTCGAAGCTCCACTTGAGCTTCGACTTTTTTATAATATTTTATGAAGAATATTTTTTTACATTTTTTCAAATTCCAAATCGAAATTCATTCCAAGGATTGCTTTTCCTGTCATTTTTTCTCCATTTTCAGGATTGATCAAACCTGCCATTTTACCTGTTTTTTGTTTGGTAAGTAAATCTAAAATTTGTTTGTCCGTTAATTTTTTACCCATGAATTCGAATGGGATTTTAAATCCACATTCTTTAAAATTAGCACAACCATAAGCTGCTTTCCCTTTCACTAATAGATGTGTTTTGCATTTGGGACAAGTTGCATCTTCTAGGTTGATTTCTTCTTTTGGTTTACGTTCTTTCTTCGGTTTTTCTATTGTTTGAACAGAAGTTTGATGTGAGGCAATCGGTCTAAAGTAACTGTTTTTTACATCGAAAGTTAATTTAGAAACCATTTCGATTAATTCTTGTTTGAATTGCTCTAATTCATATTCACCTTTTTCAATCAAACGTAGTTTTCGTTCCCAAACACCTGTTAATTCAGGAGATTTCAGCAATTCGTCTTGAATGGTATCAATCAAATCAATACCGGTTTGTGTCGCAATAATATTGCGTTTTTTCTTCTCGATGTATTTTCTTCGAAACAATGTTTCGATGATATTTGCACGTGTAGAAGGACGACCAATTCCGTTCTCTTTCATTAATTCACGCATTTCTTCATCATCAACTTGTCTTCCCGCCGTTTCCATTCCGCGTAATAAAGTTGCTTCAGTGTAATGTTTTGGAGGAGTTGTTTTCCCTTTGTGAATAAAAGGTTCATGAGGGCCTTTTTCTCCAATTTCGAAAATAGGCATTATTTTTTCCTCGTCTTTTTCCTCGTCCTTTTTATCTTTTGCATACACTTCACGCCAACCCATTTCGAGAATTTGTTTTCCCGTAGCTTTAAAATAAATCGCAGAAAGTAGTCCGTCTTTACCAGTGTTTTCTACTTTTCCTTCGACGGTTGTATTGGCAACTTTACATTCAGGATAAAAAACAGCAATAAAACGTCGAGCGACTAAATCGTAAATACGTTTTTCTTCATTCGATAATCCCTGGGGAAAGATTTCTGTTGGAATAATCGCATGGTGATCAGTTACTTTAGTGTTGTCAAAAACTGCTTTTGACATTGGAATTGGTTGTGTCATTAATGGTGCAACCAAATTTTGATAAGCAGTTAATTTATCTAAAATTCCGGGAACTTTTGGGTGAATATCTTCTGATAAATAGGTCGTATCTACACGAGGATACGTCACAAATTTTTTCTCGTAAAGACTTTGAATGTATTTTAATGTATTCTCTGCCGAAAATGCATATTTTTTATTGGCTTCTACTTGTAAAGCAGTCAAATCAAATAAACGTGGATTTTTTTCACGTCCTTCTTTGACTTCGAAATCAATGATTTCAAATGTTCTGTCTTTAATAAAATCTAACCCTTGTTTTGCTTTCTCTTCAGATTTTAAACGAGGAATTGTTGCATTGAATTCAACTTCTTTGAAAATTGTTTTTAATTCCCAATATTCTTCTACTACAAAAGCATTGATCTCTTTTTGACGTTGTACAATCATTGCGAGAGTAGGAGTTTGTACACGCCCAATAGAAAGGACAGTTTTGGGAGGTGCAAATTTTTTAGTAAATAAGCGTGTGGCATTCATGCCTAATAACCAGTCGCCAATCGCTCGTGCTTGGCCTGCCGAAAATAAATTGAAATATTTATCTCCCTCCTTTAAATTTTCGAACCCATCTTTAATAGCTTCTTCTGTTAAAGATGAAATCCAAAGACGTTTCATTGGTGCTTTTGCTCTTGCTTTTAGCAAAACCCAACGTTGAATTAATTCTCCCTCCTGGCCGGCATCACCACAGTTAATAATTTCTTCAACCTGATCATTTGTTACAAGCTGTTCGATAATTTTAAATTGTTTCGAAACGCCTTTATCTTCAATTAGTTTAATTCCAAAACTAGAGGGAATCATAGGTAAATAATTGAGATCCCAACTTTTCCACTCAGGTGTATAGTCTTGTGGTTCTTTTAAGGTACATAAATGACCGAAAGTCCATGTAACCTGATAGCCATTTCCCTCGTAATAGCCATCATTCTTTTGATTGGCCCCGATTACTTTGGCGATATCTTTGGCAACACTTGGCTTTTCAGCGATACAAACTTTCATAGTACTTGATAATATTGAAGTGCAAAAGTCAAAATAATAATTTAATTCTTAAAAAAAAATATAAATATGTATAATTATTGAATAAATTTGCGATAGGTTAATTTTTGTGAAAGTTAAAGTTATTCAAAATTAAAAGGTTGTTTATCTATTTTGCACTGTTTTGATTAATTAAATTATCAATTCGGTAAAAAACAGTATTGATTTCGAACGAAATTAAAATTTAATGACATAACAACATAAAAAATTTAGAAGAATTAAAAAATTTTCACTTAATTTACACCCACATTAATAAAAATCATAATATTTAAAAGAATTAGTAAATGGAAAAGAATGTAACAGTACCAGCTAAAACTAAAAAGGGAGGTCTTAACCCTGTGATTACTATGATCATTTTAATTGCTTTAGCAATGGGAGTTTTCTATGGTTTATTTGGACAAGCAAGTAATTTTGAAGGTGGAGATTCAGCAAAAGGTCACCCATTAAATTTCTTGGGAATTATTTATAAAGGGGGGGTGATCATTCCATTTTTGATTTCATTCTTCTTTATGGTAATCGTTTTCTCAATTGACCGTATTATTGCTTTAAACAAAGCAAAAGGTACAGGTTCGGCTGAAAAATTTGTGAACGAGGTTCGTGCTTTATTGAACAAAAACGAAATCAGCAAAGCAATCGAATTATGTGACAAACAAAAAGGAGCTATTGGTAATGTAGTAAAAGAAGGTTTAACTACTTACAAAGCTTTAGAAAACGACACAACTTTAAATAAAGAGCAAAAATTAGCTCAGTTAGGTAAAACATTAGAAGAGGCTACAACTTTAGAGATGCCTACATTAGAGAAAAATATGACAATCATCTCTACAATTGCATCTGTAGGTACGTTAATCGCCTTAATGGGTACTGTAATCGGGATGATTAAAGCATTCTTCGCATTAGGAGAAGGAGGAGGATCTCCAGACGCAGCTCAATTATCTGTAGGTATTGCCGAAGCCTTAATTAATACAGGTATGGGTATTGGTGCATCTGCATTCGCTATTATTATGTATGCTTTCTTAACTTCTAAAATTGACGATTTAACGTTCAAAATTGATGAAGTAGGAATGAGTATCCAACAATCTTTCTCTGCTCACAATTAATATTCGTTGACGAAAGCCTTAGAATAACAGTATAAGGGCAAAATCAAATCAATAAATAATTTAGAATATTAATTAATAATACAGAGAAAATGGCAAGAGTAAAACCAAAAAGAAGGGGTCCTTCAATGGACTTAACAGCTATGTCTGACATGGCTTGGCTTTTGTTAACTTTCTTTATTTTGACATCTAACTTTAGAGAACCTGAAGTTGTTCCAGTAGTTACACCAACATCTGTTTCGAACCAAAAAATGGCATCAGAAAACATGATGATTATTAAAATCGATGATAAAGGAAAATTCTTATTCGGATTAGAAGAAAAAGATCGTATTCCTGCATTAGAGAGAATGGGTGAAAAGTACGGAGTGAAGTTTACAGATGCTGAAAAGAATGCATTCAAAAGCATAGTGGAATTTGGTGTACCAATGAATGAGATGAGAAATTATTTGAATCAGCCTGCTGATAAACAACAAAAATATCATCCTGGTATTCCATTAGATACGATACCGAATAAAAATCAAGAATTGATTGATTGGGTATTTGAAGCAAAAGAAGTGAACCCAGATATTTTCTTGGCAATTAAAGGGGATAAACAATCTGAATACAAACAATTCAAAACGTTGATCCATCAGTTACAAGAAAAGAACATGAATAAGTTCCAGTTAATTACATCTCAAGAATAATTATTAAGAAATTAAATAAATGGCGCAAATACAAAGTCAAGATACTGGCGACGGAAAAAAAGTCCGTTCCAAAAAGAATTCGACGACAGTCGATATGGCTCCTTTGGTTGATTTAGGTTTCTTATTAATTACTTTCTTTATGTTTGCAGCGACTTCGATCAAACCAAATGTAATGAACTTGAATATGCCTCCAAAGATTCCTGAAAATGTTGTTCCTCCAACAGAAGTTAAAATTGAAAATTCTGTTACTGTTTTAGTAGCGAAGGATAACAAGTTATTTTGGTATCAACAAGAGGCTGGTAAATTAAATGCCGGTAACTTAAATGAAACTGATTACTCTGCTGAAGGGATTCGTAAAGTTATTACGACTGCAGCATCAAGAGCAAGTGATAAAGAGAAGTTTACAGTGATTATCAAACCGATGGATGAAGCATCTTATGATAATTTAGTAAATGTGTTAGATGAAATGGAGATTACGAAGTCTACTCGATACGGTATCGTTCAAGTAACACCTGAAGAGCAAAAGGTGTACGATGAAAAAGTAGGTAAATAATTAGTTTATTTGTTAAATTTAAAAGAATTCAAATGTCAGAGAATAACAAACAACTAAAATCCTTAGACGAGATTGTATTTGAAGGTAGAAATAAAGCGTACGGAGCTTATGACATGAGAATGTCTGAAAAGAGTACTCTGGCTAAAGCATTCTTACGCGGGTTAATCATCATTGCAATTATTGCTTTTGCAGTTTATGCATCAGGAACTGGATTATTTGAAAGTAAAGAGAATAAAGATGTTGTGGTAGATGTTCAACTAGAGGATTTAAATATGCCTGAACCTCCAAAAGAGGAAGAAGTAGTTGAGCCAGAACCAGAACCGGAACCAGAACAACAAGAAAATCATTATCAAGAGGAAACGGCACAAGAAAAATTTGTAATGCCTGAACCAAAAGAACAGCCAAAGAAAGAGGAAACTATTCCTCCTAAAGAAGAGTTGGTTGGTAAAGATTTATCTTTTGAAAAACGTGAAGGGAAAGAATCGTCAGGACAAACTGGTGGAGGTCCGGTTAATTTAAACCCAGAAGCTCCTAAAAATACAACTCAAACTCCTAAAACGGAGGATAAAGGTGATAAACCAGCTGCTCCTGCAACAGTAACGGCACGTACAGCTGCTATTATGGCGGTGTATCCGGGATGTGAGAAAGAAGCTGCAAAAGGTAAACAAGCTGCAACTGATTGTTTATCGAAAAAATTATCTGCTGATTTACAAGACGAGTTACAAGATTTTGCGAATGATCAAGCAGGTCAGGGAACAGGTGTTGTATCAGCTAAGCTAACTTTCCAAATTGATACGGAAGGTCGAATTGTAGGAATTTCTCCAATGGGTGACGCGAAGTTAGGTCCTGAAGCTAGAAAAGCTTTAGAGCGTATTACACAACGTCAACAAAGAAGAGGAAAAACGATCAAACCTGCACAAACAGAAGATGGTCGTGCTGCGAAGTTGAATTTCAACATTCCAGTTAAAATGCAAATTGAGTAAAACTTAATTTCACCATAGAAAAAAAGAGGCTAATAATTTAGCCTCTTTTTTATTTCCAGTAATAAATAGACAATAAAAAATGCTTCAAACTGTTTGAAGCATTTTTTATATAATATTCTGTTTACTTTAAAATGTAAAATCTTTTAATAAACTTGTGTAACGTTCAATGCCGTGCTCTATTTCTGATAAATAAATATATTCATCAGGTGTGTGTGAACGAGCAGAATCTCCAGGTCCCATTTTTACAGTTTCGAAGTTCATCATAGCCTGATCAGACATCGTTGGCGAACCATAAGTCATGCAGCCTAATTCAATTCCTTTTTGTACAATTGGATGATTCTCTGAAATACGAGATGAATTTAAACGTAAGGAACGAGCTTTTACCTCAGCTTTTGGTAAACAACTGGCAACAATATCAACGACCTCTTGATTAGAATACAATTCATTCACCCGGCAGTCAACAACTAAGCGACATTCATCCGGAACAACATTGTGTTGCTTTCCAGCTTCAATTTGAGTGACAGTCATTTTAACCGGGCCTAACATATCTGAAACTCGTTCAAATTGATATGTTCTCAACCAATTCATAACTTCAATCGCTTCATAAATCGCATTTACACCTTCGTTACGTGCTGCATGTCCGGTCTTTCCTTTTACTGTAATATCCATTACAACCAAACCACGTTCAGCAATTGCCATATCCATTTGTGTAGGTTCTCCTACAATTCCCAAATCTATTTTTGGTAAATTTGGTAAGATGCTTGCGACATTTAATTGACCAGAGCTTTCTTCCTCAGCTGTTATAGCAACGATTAAATTATAAGGTAAATCCTCATTCAGAAAATTGATATAAGCAGCCAATAAACTAACCGCAGATGCTCCTGCATCATTGCTGCCTAATCCGACTAATTTATCTCCTTCTATTGTCGCTTTTAACGGATCATAAGTCCAAGAAGAACCAAACTTTACAGTATCGTGATGGGAGTTTAATAAAATCGTTTTTTTGTTCGCATCAAAATTTGGATGAATACTCCAGACATTGTTATCCTGACGGTGAGCCGTAGCACCATGATCAGTTAAAAATTTGAAAATAATGTCGGCTGTTTTATCTTCTTCGCTAGAAAAAGATTGGGTTTCGATTAGTTGACACAATAAATCGACAGCTTTCTTTTTGAGAACAGCTAATTCTAACATAAAATGGTTTTAATCTCTGAGTTAATGTTGCGCGCGTGCACTAAACATACATTTTTTACACCCGCATTGATTACTTTGAATGAATTGTCTAATTTCGGAATCATTCCTTCGAAAATTACACCTTCTTCTTTTAACTGCAAATATAAAGTTTCGTTAATTTTTGGAATTAATGTTGAGTCATCATTTACATCACGAAGTACACCTATTTTATCGAAACAGAAATTTAACTCTACTTCGTTTTGTTTCGACATTGCAACAGCTAGTGTAGAGGCAATGGTATCAGCATTTGTGTTTAGCAGTTGACCTTTTCCATCATGGGTGATGGCACATACAACAGGTGTCATATTATTATTGATTAATAACTGAAAGAGTTCTTTGTTTACACTTTCATCATTCAGGTCTCCTACAAAGCCATAATCAATTTTTTTCACAGGACGTTTAGAACCTTTGATTGCATTTCCATCAGCGCCGGATAAGCCTAAAGCATTACAACCAAATTCTTGTAATTTGGAAACAATAGATTTGTTCAGATTACCTGCATACAAACCTGTAACAACATTTAAGGTTGATTGGTCTGTAATACGACGTCCTTCTACCATTTTAGGTTCAATGTTTAATTGATTTAACATTTTAGAAGCACCTTTTCCTCCTCCATGTACTAAAATCTTTGGTCCTTTAATTTCAGTAAAGGTGTGTAGAAATTGTTCTAGTTCCTGTTCATCATCAATAATTCCTCCTCCTATTTTTATAATTTTCAACATTTTAATAAATATGTAAATTTTGTTTGCTTTTTTTTGGTGATACAAAAATATAATATTTAACTTTGCATCTCAGTATAATAACTGAATATCTTGTTGATTAATGGAAGAAATTATTGAAATTATTCTTCTCAATTATGAGAATAGCTTTCTAACAGAAAGCGACCTTTCGGGTTCTCATATTTTACTTAAGTATGATGACAAATGGTCATCTGTTTCCAATTCCTCTTTATTAATCGACTTTCCCTTAAATTATGTATGTTAGAATAGCAAATGCAGATGATGCCAAGTACACAGAATTGTTGTGCGAATGGTACGAAGAATCCGCTCGTATGAGAAAAACGGGTATTGCTAAACGAAATCCGGTTTATTTAGAGCGCAAAATGCGCAATGGAAATGCTGTGATAGCTTTTGATGATAATGATCAATTGGCAGGGTTTAGCTACATTGAAACTTACGAAGAAGAAAAATTCGTTGTAAACTCAGGTTTAATTGTTCGTACAGATTTAAGGAGTTCAGGAATTGGACGCGAAATAAAACATGCTGTTTTTGAACTGTCACGTACAAAGTTCCCGAAATCAAAAATCTTTAGTATTACAACATCTTTAGCTGTAATGCGTATGAACACAAAATTAGGATACAAGCCAGTAACTTTTTCAGAATTAACGCAATCGGATGAATTTTGGAATGGCTGTAAAAGTTGTAAAAATTACCACATCTTGATGGATAACGATCGTGAACGTTGTATTTGTACAGGTTTGGTTTATGATAACCTTGATGATGAGTATGCACAACGTGCAAAACAAAACGAGAATAAAAAAGAAAGTGAATAAATATACGAGCTAAGGTTTTTTTTTGTCTAAAATGAGTATATTTGCCTAAAATTCCGAATAAATATTCAAAATGAGTAATAAAAAATACAGATTCCAGATTATAAAAGATTTAATAACAGATCAAGAAATAAGTAATCAAGACGAATTATTAAAAAAACTAATCGATTTAGATATCTCAATTACTCAAGCGACTTTATCCAGAGATTTGCGCGAATTGAAAGTTTCGAAAGTTCCTAATGCTTCAGGACAATACATTTATCGCCTTACAGAGAACCCTGTTGCGACACCAACTGTCACACATAACGAACAAATGACATTGGTTTTTTCAAAAAACTTGGGTGTTATAAAAACTAAACCGGGCTATGCTAACAGAATCGGTTTTGAAATTGATAATACTCATTTCAATACAATTATCGGAACAATAGCAGGAGACGATACAGTATTGATTGTAATGAAAGAAGAAAGTAGCCGAGAAGAGGTGATCAATGAATTAAGAAGAATTATTCCCAATATAAACAAATAAACAAACAATGAGCAACAAAGCAGTTTTAGCTTACAGTGGAGGTTTAGATACATCGTACTGTTTAGTTAACTTAACAAAAGATCAAGGAATGGAGGTACATACAGTAATTGTAAATACTGGTGGATTTTCAGAAGAAGAGTTAAAAGATATTGAAACACGTGCCTATGAACTAGGATCTTCTAAACACGTGACAATTGATATCACAGACAAATACTACAACGATTGTGTTCGCTACTTAATCTACGGAAATATCTTAAAAAATAACACGTACCCACTATCAGTAAGTGCAGAACGTATGTTTCAGTCAATTGCAATTGCTCAATATGCAAAAGATGTGGAGGCAGAATACATTGTACATGGTTCTACAGGAGCAGGAAATGATCAAATTCGTTTTGATGTTGCCTTTGCCGTTATCTCACCACAATCTAAAATTATCACACCAATTCGTGATGAAAAATTATCGCGCCAACAAGAGGTTGATTATTTACAGGCAAATGGTGTAAATTATAGTTGGGAAAAAGCAAAATATTCTATTAACAGAGGAATTTGGGGAACATCTGTTGGAGGAGTAGAAACATTAACATCAAACCAAGCGTTGCCGGAAGAAGCTTATCCGACACAGTTATCACGAACAGAACCATCTGTAATTGAAATTGAATTTGAAAAAGGAATTCCAACTGCTTTAGATGGTGAAAAGCTATCTCCCGTTGCTTTAATTCAAAAATTAAATGAAATAGGAGGTGAATATGCAATAGGACGTGATATTCATGTAGGAGATACAATTTTAGGGATCAAAGGACGTGTAGGTTTCGAGGCACCTGCAGCTTATATCTTAATCAAAGCACATCATTTATTAGAAAAACATACGCTAACAAGATGGCAATTGTTGCACAAAGATTCGTTAGCGAATTGGTATGGAACATTATTGCACGAAGCACAATATATGGATCCGGTAATGCGTGATATTGAGGCATTCTTAGAGTCTTCTCAGAATCATGTAACCGGAAAGGTAAAAGTACAATTGAATCCTTATTATTTTTCAATGATCGGAATAGATTCACCTTATGATATGATGCAGTCTAAGGTTGCTACTTACGGAGAAGAGAATGAAGCTTGGGACAGTAGAGATGCAAGAGGTTTCATCAAAATATTTGGGAATCAATTAAAGATTGTTCATAGTTTCGATTAATTGATTTGGTTAAAGTGGATTCCAACGAATCCACTTTATTTCAATAATAAAATAAATCTAAAGCGAATAAAGTATCAGATGATATTTTTATTCAAAGTAAATGGAAGTATTGAAACGTCAAAACTAATAAATGAGGTATTATACCTAACACGCGCAAAAAACAAAAAATGACAAACAAAATTAATGTAAGCATTGTAGGAGGTGCCGGATACACAGCAGGTGAACTGCTAAGAATATTGATTCATCATCCGATGGTTAATATTTCATCTGTGTATAGTACGTCCAATGCAGGAAACCCCGTTACCAAAGTACACGACGATTTGTTTGGAGAAACTGACATCGTATTTTCGGATAAAATAGACGAAAATGCTGATGTCGTTTTTTTATGTCTTGGTCACGGAAAATCGGCAGAGTTTTTACAAAACAATAAATACTCAGTCAACACAAAAATTATTGATTTGAGTAATGATTTTCGATTAAATGCGAACCACATTTTCGAAGATAGAACATTTGTTTACGGTTTACCGGAATTAGACCGTGAGGGAATTAAAAAAGCGAAAAATATTGCAAATCCGGGCTGTTTTGCAACAGCTATTCAATTGGCAGTTTTACCATTAGCAGCAACGAATAAAATTAAAAATGATCTTCATATCAATGCTGTAACAGGTTCTACAGGTGCCGGACAAAGTTTATCAGCTTCTACGCACTTTAGTTGGCGAAACAATAACGTTTCTTTCTATAAAGAGTTTACGCATCAACACGAAGGAGAAATCTACCAAACACTGAATCAATTGGAAAAGGATTTCAATAACAAAGTGTATTTCTTGCCAATGAGAGGAGATTTTGCGCGCGGAATCTTGGCAGGTGTTTATTTAAAAACAGATTTAACAGAAGAAGAAGCTAAGAATATTTTTAAAGAATATTACAAAAATGAACCTTTTACATTTGTATTAGATGAGCCAATTGCCCTGAAACAAGTTGTCAATACGAACAAATGTTTTTTACATGTGCAGAAACAAGATGATGTGTTGTTGATTACTTCTATTATCGATAATCTGACAAAAGGAGCTTCCGGGCAAGCGGTAGAAAATATGAACTTGATGTTTGGTTGGGAAGAAAATCTTGGTCTTAATCTTAAAACAGTAGCCTTCTAAGGTTTAGGCTTAAAGCTTAACAGTAAACGATATGCAAGACTTTAGGAATATAAAAGTGTGGAACGAATCTCATCAATTTACTTTGAAAGTTTATGAAATAACTTCTGAATTTCCTAAATCTGAAATGTTTAATCTAACATCTCAATTAAGAAGAGCTTGTGTTTCTATACCGAATAATATAGCTGAAGGGTGTGGAAGAAATTCAGATAAAGATTTTTTACGATTCCTTCATATTGCTTTAGGTTCGACGAATGAAACGCTTTATTTATTGATTTTATCAAATGATTTAAAATTGATTACCGAAGAAACATTTAAAGAACTAGAAGATAAAGTTGAAAAGATAAAAGCGATGCTATTAGCTTTTATTAAAACAATTAACAATCGTTTAGCATAAACCGTTAAACGTAAAACTTAAAACAAAATGAAACTATTCGACGTATATCCATTAATGAATGTAACTCCGGTAAAAGCCAAAGATTGTATCCTTTGGGATGAAAACGGGAAAGAATATTTGGACCTTTATGGAGGTCATGCTGTGATTTCAATTGGTCACTCACATCCATATTATGTTGAGAAATTAACAGAACAAATCAATAGTATTGGGTTTTATTCAAACTCAGTAAATATACCAATTCAGCAAGAGTTGGCAGAAAAATTAGGAAAAGTATCTAGTTATGATGACTATACTTTATTCTTGATTAATTCTGGAGCAGAAGCAAATGAAAATGCTGTAAAATTAGCGTCATTTCATACCGGTAAAGACCGTGTTATTGCATTTCACGGAGCGTTTCACGGGCGTACTTCCGGAACAGTTGCACTCACTGACAATCCAAAAATTATAGCGCCTTTCAATGCGCATCATAAAGTATCTTTCGTAGATTATAATATAGATGAAGTGAAAGAAGTGATTGCAGGAGGCGATGTAGCAGCTGTGATTTATGAACCTATTGCAGGTGTTGGAGGAATCGTTTTACCATCAGACGAATTTGTACAAGAATTGAGAAAAGTATGTACAGAAAACGGAGTCGTTTTAATTGCAGATGAAATTCAATGTGGTTACGGACGCTCTGGAAAATTCTTTGCGCATCAACATTCCGGTATCAAAGCAGATTTGATTACGATGGCAAAAGGAATGGGAAATGGGTTCCCAATCGGTGGAGTATTAATTTCTCCAGAGTTTAAAGCTTCTTACGGATTATTAGGAACAACTTTCGGAGGAAATCATTTGGCTTGTGCAGCTGCAGTAGCCGTTTTAGATGTGATTGAAAAAGAGAATTTAATCGAAAACGCGAAGGAAATAGGTGAATATGTAGGAATCCAATTAAACAAATTCCCAAAAATTAAAGAAGTTCGTGGACGAGGTTCTATGATTGGAATTGAGTTTGACTTTCCAATCGGAGAATTGAAAAATAACTTATTAACAAAACACAACATTTTTGTAGGTTATGCAGGAACAAATGTTATTCGTTTGTTACCACCTTTAACTGTTACAAAACAATACGTAGACAAATTCATATCAGCTTTAGAAACTGAAATAAACATTATCATCAATGGATAAGACAGTAAAATTAGTATTCCAAGACGGATTAGAAATCGAAGGAAAATCTTTCGGTGCATATACTTCTGCTGCAGGAGAAGTAGTATTCAACACAGCTTTAGTTGGATACAATGAGAGTTTGACTGACCCTTCTTACAAAGGGCAGATTATGGTGATGACGGCTCCTATGATCGGAAATTATGGTGTTCCTGATGATAAAGCAATGATCAATGAAATTGAAGCGTGGATGGAATCTAATCAGATTCAGGTAACCGGATTAGTTGTTTCTTATTATGCTGATGATTATTCCCACTGGAATGCTATCCAAAAATTAGGAGCTTGGTTAGAAAGCCAAAACATTCCTGGTATTTATGGAATAGATACACGTATGATTACAAAAAAATTACGTGAGCAAGGTTCTACTTTAGGAAAAATTGTGGCTGATCAGGATATTGAATATTATGATCCAAATCAAGATAATTTAGTTGATGAGGTTTCATGTAAAGAGGTTATTCGTTACAATGAAGGAGCTGATATCAAAATTGTTTTGATTGATTGTGGAGTGAAGAATAACATCATTCGTTGTTTTGTAAACCGTGATGTAGAAGTGATTCGTGTGCCATGGGATTACGATTATTCAACATTAGAGTATGATGGTTTATTCATTTCAAATGGTCCTGGAGACCCGGCTTTATGTGTTCCTACCATTAATCATATCAAAGAATCTTTGAAAGTGGATAAACCAATTTTCGGAATCTGTCTAGGAAACCAATTGGTAAGTTTAGCTGCTGGTGCATCGACATTCAAATTAAAATACGGACACCGTTCACACAATCAGCCCGTACAATTGGTTGGAACAAAAAGATGTTTTATCACCTCTCAAAATCATGGTTATGCAGTAGATGATTCGAAATTACCGGAAGGATTTACAACATTCTTTACGAACTTAAATGATGGAACGTGTGAGGGAATTCGTCACGAATCAAAACCATTCTTTACCGTTCAATTCCACCCGGAAGCGATGGGAGGGCCAGTTGATACAGAATATTTATTTGATGAATTCATCGAAGAAGTAAAAAAATATAAAAACGCTAACGCATAATTAGAATCACGATGTTAAAAAAAGATATTAAAAAAGTATTAGTATTAGGATCAGGAGCATTAAAAATTGGACAGGCAGGGGAGTTTGATTATTCCGGTTCACAAGCGTTAAAAGCGTTAAAAGAAGAAGGAATCAAAACAGTTTTAATTAACCCGAATATTGCAACTGTTCAAACTTCTGAAGGGATTGCAGATGAGGTCTATTTTTTACCTGTGACGCCTTACTTTGTAGAAAAAGTTATCCAAAAAGAAAAACCGGATGGTGTGTTAGTCGCCTTTGGAGGACAAACCGCTTTAAACTGTGCGGTTGAATTAAACAAAGAAAAAATCTTCGAAAAATATGGAGTTGAGGTATTAGGTACTCAAATTCCAGTTATCGAATCGACTGAAGATCGTGATATTTTCATTGAAAAATTGGATCAAATCGGTGTTTTAACGGCTCGTTCTGAAGCGGTAGAAACTGTTGCAGATGCAATGGAAGCGGGTAAAAGAATTGGTTTTCCATTAATTATTCGTGCAGCTTACGCATTAGGAGGTTTAGGTTCTGGTTTCGCAAATAATGAAGAAGAGTTATTAGAATTAGTTGAAAAAGCATTCAATTATTCTTCTCAAGTTTTAGTGGAAGAGTCATTAAAAGGATGGAAAGAAATTGAGTACGAAGTGGTACGCGATGCTTACGATAACTGTATTACAGTTTGTAACATGGAAAATTTTGATCCAATCGGTGTTCATACAGGAGAATCTATCGTAATTGCTCCATCTCAAACCTTATCAAATTCGGAATACCATAAATTACGTGAAGTTGCAATTCGCACAATTCGTCATCTTGGTGTAGTTGGAGAATGTAACATCCAATATGCTTTCGATACAGTTTCGGAAGAATACCGTGTAATCGAAGTAAACGCTCGTTTATCACGTTCTTCTGCTTTAGCTTCTAAAGCAACTGGTTATCCATTAGCTTTTGTTGCTGCGAAATTAGCTTTGGGATATTCTTTAGATGAATTGAAAAATAGTGTGACGCAAACAACATCTGCAATGTTCGAACCGGCATTAGATTATTGTGTAGTGAAACTGCCTCGTTGGGATTTAAACAAATTCTACGGAGTTCGTCGTAACATTGGTTCAGCAATGAAATCTGTAGGAGAAGTGATGGCCATAGGACGTTCTTTTGAAGAAGCGATTCAGAAAGGAATTCGTATGTTGGATATCGGGCACAGAGGTTTCGTCGCTAACGGATTCACAATTCCAGAAGGAGAATCGTTAGATACTTGGCTAGCAGAGCCAAACGATGAGCGTTTATATGCTATTACAGAAGCTTTCAAAGCAGGATATTCAATTGAAAAAATCCATGATTTAACGAAAATTGATTTATGGTTCTTACAACGTTTAGAAAGAATATTTAATGTTTCGAAAGAATTTGAAGCATTAGAACGATTTGAACAAGTTGAAGCAGATTTAGTAAAACGTGCAAAGTTACTAGGGTTTTCGGATCAGCAAATTGCAGTTTTAGTAAAAGGAAATCAAAACGTACACAGAAATGAATTAACAGTTCGTGAGTTGCGCAAAAACTTCGGAATAAAACCCGTTGTTAAACAAATTGATACGTTAGCAGCAGAATTCCCGGCACAAACCAATTATTTATATACAACATATCATGGGACTGAAAATGATCTAGTTCAAGAAACTGAAAAGTCAGTTTGTATCTTAGGATCAGGTGTTTATCGTATTGGGTCGTCTGTGGAATTCGACTGGTGTTCTGTAAATGCAGCGCAAACAGCGGCTAAGAATGGCTATAAAACAATTATCATCAATTATAATCCGGAAACTGTTTCAACGGATTATGATGAATCAGACCGTTTATATTTTGAAGAATTATCGTTCGAACGAGTAATGGATATTTTAGAATTTGAACAACCGGAAGGTACCATTATTTCAACTGGAGGGCAAATTCCAAACAATTTAGCCATGAGATTGTATGATCAATCAATCAATATACTAGGAACTTCTCCTTTGCGTATTGATGATGCAGAAAACCGTCACAAATTCTCTGAAATTTTAGATGAATTGGGGATTGATCAACCGCGTTGGAAAGAGCTTTCTTCTTTAGAAGCGATTCATAAATTTGTGGAAGAAGTTAATTTTCCGGTTTTAATTCGTCCTTCTTATGTCTTATCTGGAGCTGCAATGAACGTGGTTTCGAATACGGAAGAATTAGATGCATTCTTAAAATTAGCAAAAGAGGTTTCGCCAGATTATCCGGTTGTCGTTTCTGAATTCGTACAAGGTGCAAAAGAAATTGAATTGGATGCAGTATGTCAAAACGGAGAAATTGTAGATTATGCTATTTCCGAACACGTAGAATTTGCCGGTGTACACTCAGGAGATGCAACCATGTATTATCCACCTCAAAAAGTGTATATTGAAACAATTCGCCAAATGCGAAAAGTTGCAGCGAAGATTGCAAAACGTTTCGAAATTTCAGGGCCAATGAACATTCAGTTCTTATCTAAAAATAATACAGTTCGTGTTATCGAAACTAATATCCGCGCGTCACGTTCGTTCCCATTTGTATCGAAAGTGGCTGGAAATAACTTAATTGAAAAAGCAACAAAAGTTTTATTAGGACTAGAAGTTGAAAAAGGACATTCAGAAGTTGTGTACGATTTGGATTATGTAGGAGTGAAAGCTTCTCAATTTTCATTTACACGTTTAGCAGGAGCAGATCCGGTGCTATCTGTAGACATGTCTTCTACAGGAGAGGTAGGATGTATCGGAGATACAGCAGAAGAAGCATTATTAAAATCGATGTTATCTGTTGGATATGAAATTCCTGAGCGAACAGTTTTAATTTCTGGTGGACCAATTGAATCGAAAGTTGCTTTATTAGGACCGGCAAAACAATTAATCGCAAAAGGATATAAAATTTATGCTACTGAAGGAACACATAAATTCTTTACAGAAAACGACGTGTATTCGACTTTAGTTTACTGGCCTTCTGATAAAAAAGAACCAAATGTAATGTCTTACTTACACGACAAGAAAATTGATATGGTAATCAACATTCCGAAAAACTTAACAAAAGCGGAATTAGATAATGATTACCAGATACGTCGTACAGCAGTAGATTTCAATATTCCATTGGTAACAAATGCGCGTTTAGCTTCGGCTTTCATCAATGCATTTACAACATTATCAATGGATGATTTAAAAATTAAAACTTGGAACGAATACCGTAATAAATAGAAGTTAGAATCTAGAAATTAGAAAGCCTCGCATTTGCGAGGCTTTTTATTTTTAAATATGCATATACGAATAAATTAAAATGGCTATGACAATAAAGAAAAATATAAAGGTGTTTATGCTAATTAATAGAATTCCTTTTACGGCACTTTTGATTAAACCTTGGTGATATAATTTATATAATGCAATGAAAAAATAGACAATAATATAGAGTACAATCAATATATTAATCAGTATAATAACAGATGAGATGGCATTAACATCTATAAAGTTTGCGAGCGACTTTAATAAGAAAATAACTAGAATGGACAACAGTATCACAGTAAAATAGTGAAGTGTAAATATGCCGTGATCAAAATACCACCATGTTTTTTTATTGTAAAAAAGCCATAGTAAAAAGGCAAATAATGGCATATACACAAAAAGAACTTTAGGAATGATATGCAATGTTTTTTCTACAATGGCTTCATTTAATTGTGCATTCGAAATATTATTGTCTTTTAACTCTCTGTATTTTGTAACGATAGGTTTCAGGACAGGAGCTTCTTTACCGACTTCATTTTCTACAGTGACAAGAGTTTCATCATTCAGTTCATCCAAAGAACTGATGGTTTTATTTTTATTAAATTCAGTTTTTATTTTTGCATCCTGTTCTTCGCTTGTCAAACCTTTATTTTTTAAAGTATCTAAAATTGCGTTTACAGCTTTTTCTTTTTCAAATGTGGCTGTAGTTGCTATTTTTGGTTTGCTATCATGATTTTTTGAGGGAAAAATAGAGATCAGAAAGAATGTTACAAAACTGACAAAAATGTACATTTTAACCGGATTTACAGAACTGTTTCTTTTTCCACTCAGGTATTCTTTAGTCAGTTCTCCGGGTTTTAAAAACAGCTTTTTTATGGTTTGCCAGAAACTACCATCATAATGAACGAAATCTTCTATAAAGTGAGTGAATAAAAAGTGAAAAGGCTGTCGTGTTTCTACATTTTCCTGACCGCAATGTGTACAATAATGTTCTTCTACGTAATGACCGCAATTCTGACAATTGTGATCTTCTCTTAATTTTCCGTGACTCATGTGTTAATTAAATAGTTATAAAGCTATAAAAAGATTATTTATTTTGAATAATTGAGTTTTGAAAAATTTGAAATTATTTTGATTTTCATTTGCTCCTAAAATTGAAGAATAAACTGATGAATAATAAAGTAGAAACAATACTAATTAGAATAATATAAATTTTATTCATTGATTTTAGTTTCAAAATTTCATTTTCGTATTCGTTTAATAATTCATTATTATGATCAGAATACGCTCCATAGATTTCGACATCAACAATATCTTTTTTCTTTTTAAAAAATAAATTACTTTTTATTTCTAGGGAATCTAACTCATTTTTTTCGACGGATTCTAAATCTAAAGTTCTTGTACATAGACTTGTTAAAGTACCAATATTTGAATGATAACCATATATTAAATATGTTTCATTTAAACTAAATGAACTTCCACAGCCTCCAACCATAGAAGATAATGGAGTATAGATAGTAGTATAAAATTTTTCAGATTTATTTCCTTGGTATTTTCGTTTGAAATCTTTTGTTATTTCGAATGTATAGACATAAACCGGGTTGGAAGAGAAATCATATTTTGTTTTATCTATTTCAATTACTTTTCCAATAAATATAGCATCAGCGTCATCAAAAGAATTGTTTATTGAAGAGCGCATACAGCTACAACCAAAAGTAAAAATAGAATTCAAAAATAATAACGTAAAAATATATTTCATTCAATTCATGTTTCAACTAATTTACAATAATAACTAAAAACAAAAAATCCACTTCTTTTGAAGTGGATTAAATTATTGAATAAAGATAGTTTTCTTAAAATTCAGCAAAAAAAGCTTCAACTTTTTCTACGCCGTTTGCGTCTAAGGCTTCAACTAATTCTTTTTTGATTTCAGTTAATTCTTTCTTTTTCGCTTTTTTCAAAACAGGCTGTGCCGTTTCCAAAAAGACCTCGATTTGTTCTAACCCACGAGAACGTAAGAATTTTTCGTCTGTTTTTTTCAATTTCGCATACACTTGCAATAACATTTTACACTGTTCCAATGCCAAGGCATATTCTTTTACTGTTTCCAATGTAATCATGTAATGCAACATCAGTTGTACAGATGGCATATTGCGTTGATGACCAAATTTGGTGTATTTTTCTAATGCAATTCCAAATGATTCTTGGCTGCGTTCGATATTTTTATTTAATGCAGCAGAAATCACAACATTAAACCAATCGTCCGAATTATCCGAGTTTTCAGCGATAGCAAAAAAAGCTTTATCCGCATTTTCAAAATCTTGTAAACTATAGTAAGATAAGGCAATTAATTTCTTTGCATCATACAATTGTTTTGGATCTTTCGCATCCAATAAACCTTCACAAATTTTGATACACATCTCGAAATTTTGATTCCCAAATAAATCTCTGGCAGTGTTCAACAACGAATTAGTCGCATTCTGTTCCAACGCTTGCTCGTACATAAATTGACGTGCTCTCAAAACATCTTCGTATGTGATATAATCGTAATTGATTTTCATTTTTTTGTCTCTTTGTTAATATGCAACTAAATTAATTAAATCTTTAAGAAAGAACTTAATTATTTATCATTTTTTAATAAGTAACGGATAACTGTTTCTGCAGCGTGTAATCCAAATAAACCTGGCATCCATGAATTAGTTCCGTAAAATGACTTTTTATAATTTTTTCCATCAGTTAATTTTACAGATGATTCATCAGGAACTTCTGTCGAGAAAACGGCTTTTACACCTTTATTAATTCCTTCTTTTTTTAATCTTTTACGAACATTTTTAGCCAAAGGACAAACATCCGTTTTGCTAATATCACGAACCTGAACTTTACTCGCTTGGTATTTTCCGCCGGCCCCCATATTACTGATGACTTTTACTTTTTTGCGTTTCGCAGCCAAAATTAAATTAATTTTTGGCGTAACAGAATCGATACAATCTAACACATAATCAAAATCGGTTGTTACGATTTCGTGTGTACGTTCCGGACTCAAAAATTCGTTGATTCGCGTTAATTGCAATTCCGGATTAATGTCCATCAGACGATCTCCCACGACATCCACTTTATGTTGTCCAACAGTTGAATGTAAAGCAGGTAATTGCCGGTTAATATTTGTAATATCTACCGTATCTCCATCTACAATTGTCATTTTTCCTACACCAGCACGTGCAATAAATTCTGCTGCAAAAGAGCCAACGCCTCCTAAACCAACAATTAAAACGTTCGAATTTTTTAGGTTTTCTAAACCTTCTTGTTTAAATAATAACTCAGCTCTTTCTTGCCAAACTGCCATTGAAATGTATTTTATTTTAATTGAATTTCGTAACCGAAAATGGTGTTCCAGTTTTCGGCTTGTTGAAGTTGTAATTCTTCAATTGATATCTTTCGTAAATCAGCAGCAAATGCATAAATTTCCTGAATAGAAATTTCACTTGCATCATTCTCCAAAAAGAATTGATCTGCCGAAAGATTTGCAAATATAATTTGTAAGTTTTTGTTAGAAAGAAGATTTTTTCCAAAAGATGCAAAACAATTTTGTGCAATAATTTGATTGAGTAATTGCTCATTTTTATTGAACCCGTGAAAAATAAACGGAACAGAAAGCTTTAATTTTTTTCGAATTTGTAAAATTTCCTGATAAGCCCGAACCGAATGTATAATAACAGGAAACCGATACTGTTCGGCAATTTTTAGTTGTTGCTCAAAAACACTGATTTGTAACGCAAAATTCGTTTCGCATAATTTATCTAAACCAATTTCACCAATTGCTAAACAATTTTGATGTGTGAGAGACTGCAAAATGATCTCAATTTCTTCTTGTATAGAAGAGGTCTTGATGTAGGCAGGATGAATCCCGATTGAAAATAATTTTGCCTCATGATTTAACGCTTTTGGAAACTGGTTGTACAGTTCCAAAACATCCGATTTTAGTGTTAAATGATGTGTATGTGTATTGAGAAACATGATTCAAATTTACTCTTTTTCAAACAATTCACGAAAAGCTAAAATAGGAATAAAATTTGCAGGGAGACAGCGAATGAATTCACTAAATAATTTAAGTCCGAAAATGTTGAAATATCTGCCATGGCTGGGTGCGATGGCAATTTTTATGCAAGCTTTGGACGCGACGATTTTAAATACCTCTTTACCTACAATCGCAAAAGAATTGGGAAAGTCGCCTTTGGAAATACAATCAATTATTGTGGCTTATACCCTGACAATTGCGTTGTTAATTCCTTTGAGTGGCTGGCTTTCGGATAAGTACGGAACAAAAAAAGTATTTCAGTCAGCGATTATAATTTTTACACTTGGATCGACACTTTGTGCTTTTGCGACAACCTTACCTTTTCTTGTCATTTCGAGGATAGTTCAGGCCATTGGAGGCTCGATGATGGTTCCGGTGGTTCGATTGGCCATTCTGTACGCTTATCCAAAACGTGAATTGCTAAAAGTAATTAATTTTATTACAATCCCTGGATTAATAGGACCGCTTTTAGGGCCTACGATTGGTGGAATTTTAGTCGAAACGTTGTCGTGGCATTGGATTTTTATTGTAAATATTCCTTTTGGAATAATAGCGTTATGGATGACCACTTTTGCTCTACCGGATTATAAACATCCTGTCTTTAAATTTGATAGCAGAGGGTTGATTCTTTTTAGTGGAGG
Organism: Empedobacter brevis NBRC 14943 = ATCC 43319; assembly: GCF_000382425.1. Taxonomy (GTDB): domain Bacteria; phylum Bacteroidota; class Bacteroidia; order Flavobacteriales; family Weeksellaceae; genus Empedobacter; species Empedobacter brevis. The sequence goes on along the minus strand of NZ_KB908303.1, from coordinate 70,504 downwards.
AATAACAGTATTGACATTGGTGATGGAATTAATATCTTCTCGTGTAATTGGAATACAAACCGTTTTAGCCCTGTCAATCGTTTCTGCTTTTTTGATAGGTTTGTACATTTACCATGCAAAACATAAACAGCATCCTTTAATCGATTTGAATTTATTTAAAATAAGAACATTAAGAATCGGAATTGTAGGAAACCTGATTACACGGTTAGGAATAGGAGGAATGCCTTTTCTTATTCCTTTGCTATTGCAGGTTGGTTACGGTTACACTGCTACAGTTGCCGGTTTAATTATGATTCCTTCTGCTGCGAGTAATATTATTGCAAAATCATTTGTTGTTCCGATTGTGAATAAATTTGGCTATCGAAATACCTTAATTGGAAACACGATTATTTTAGGATTGATAATTTGTCTGTTCTATTTTTTAGAATCAAAGTCTCCCATTTATTATATTATTCCATTAATGATATTAAACGGCTTTTTTAGTTCCATTCAGTTCACAGCGATGAATACATTATCATTGGCAGATTTGGAGGAGAATACATCCAGTGAAGGGAATAGTTTGTTAGCTGTTACTCAGCAATTGTCGTTAACATTCGGAATCTCTGTGGCTGCATTGATTTTAGGGATTTTTAGACAAATGGAAACTTTTACAAAAGGAGTAGAAGTGCAAGCTTTTCGTTATTCATTTTTGACAATGGGAATGATGACTATTTTATCTACTTATATCTTTTTCAGATTAAAAGAATCTGACGGATCTTCTATGTCAGGAAAAAAATAGGTGTTAAGTGTATTAGAACAACAAAAAATCTCTACTAAGTAGAGATTTTTTGTTTGAAATTTATTTTGATTTAATCATTGTAAAAGTGATGACGAAGCTCTCCTTTTAAATTTGCTTCATACTGAGCTTTAAATTCATCTTTTGAAAGATTTTGCCCCAATAAATAAATCGCTTTTGTAATGGCAGCTTCCATTGTTAAATCAAAACTGGAAATAGCACCCATTTTTAATAAAGCATCACTCGTTGCATAGCGACCGAGTTCTACCATTCCTCCCGCGCATTGTGTGTTGATAATAAGATGGATTCCTTTGTTTGTAACTTCTTCCAATAATTCAATAAACCAATCATCGGTAAAAATATTACCAGTTCCAAAAGCTTCAATAATAAAAGCCTTCATATTGGGAGCTTTTAGAACACTTTCAATAAAAGACCGATTCATTCCCGGGAAAATTTTTAGTACGCCAACATCAGCATTAAGCTTTTTGTTAATAGCTAATTTTTCAGTTACGGTATTTTTCAGTAATAAATCTTCTTTTACCTCTAAATGAACACCCGAAACTCCAATTACCGGATAATTCGGTGATTCGAACGCATCAAAATTTTCAGCATTAATCTTCGTTGTTCTGTTTGCTCGAAATAATTTATATTCAAAATACACACAAACTTCTTTGATAATTGGTTTATCCTTCTTTCTTAAAGAAGCCAATTGGATAGAAGTAATTAAATTTTCTTTTGCATCTGTACGTAGGTCACCAATTGGTAATTGAGAACCTGTGAATATGACGGGTTTTTCTAAATTGTCAATCATAAAACTCAATGCAGAAGCTGTATACGCCATGGTATCAGTTCCGTGAAGAACAACAAAACCGTCATAGTTTTCGTAGTTTTGCTGAATTGTATCGGCAATGTTTATCCAATATTTAGGCTTCATATCAGATGAATCAATTGGTGTATCGAAGCTATGGTAATCAAAAGAACAATCTAACAGACCCAATTCGGGAATTTGTTTTAATAAATTATCAAAATTAAAAGGTTTCAAGGATTGGTCGCCATAATCTTTCGCCATTCCAATTGTTCCTCCTGTATAGATTAATAAAATTTTTGTTTGCATGCGGATTGATTAATTTCTGGTTAAAATTAGCCATAATAAAAAATCTGTACAACAACTTTTCATAAACTCTGATATTTTGTAAATTGGATAAATTATTGTGTATTGAATTTTAAAATATAAACTTGATGAAAATAGTACTTTTAGCCATGACAGCTTTCATAACATCGTCTTATGTGAACGCACAATCTGATGAAGGATTGTTTGAAGTTGAATATGAAATGAACGGCCAGGAATTGAAATCGTTTGCCTTTTCTACTGAAAACTGTTCCCAAAGTTTGATTGTTAAATCGTGGGAAAACTGGGTGTCGAATAAAGAAGGGTCTTCGGGGTTTCTGAAAAAACATGAAGCGAATAACATCAAGTTCAAAAATTCGCAAGATGTTTATAAATCTGTGATTAGTTTGGTTGATGAAGAAAACGGAAAAACAACGGTAATTAATACGTTGACAGATCAGAACGGAATGGGGTTTAATAGTAATTCGCCGGAGTTCGATAAGATTTATACTTTTTTACAAGACTTGGCTATCAAAACGAAACAAAGCTGTGTTCGAAATGAATTGAAATTAGCCAATGAAAATATGATTCGCTTGGCGAAAGAAAATGCTGATGTACAATTGAAAAAAGGAAATTCAATTAAATCGTATTTAAAAAATAACAATACGTTACTAAAATTAGAAAATAAAAAACAAGTTTTAGGAGATAAGTTAGAATTGATTGTGAACCAATTGGAAAGAGAATCTGATGAAAAAGCGATAGACGGGTTGATGAAGAAAAAGATAAAAACCGAAAATGCGTTAAGAACAATAGAAGATCAGGTTGTCACCTTGAATGGAAAAATTCAGACAGCGGAAGAAAATGATAAAGGGCTTGATTCGAAAATTAATCAATTAACAAGTCAAATACAACAACAGCGTTCGATGAGCGAAAATTTAAAAAAGAAATATTCATCAATTGCACGATAATTGTTAGAGAAATTATATATTTACTAAATATCAACAAATAAATTATTATTAAAATCAACTCACTATGGGATTATTTTCATTTATTAAAAATGCCGGAGAAAAAGTCTTCGGAGGAGCTGAAACTCCAGAAGAAAAAGCAACAAAAGTAAAAGATCAGGTTGCGAAACAAGGATTTGATTTATCAGGAGTAAGTTTTTCTGCTGATGGAGATAAAATTGTGGTAGCCGGGCAAGCGTTGGATATCAACGAGAAACAAAAAATATTGGCTACAGCAGGAAATATTGACGGAGTAGAAGGAGTGGAAGATCAATTGACATTAAAGACGCCTTTAAAAATTGAAATTCCGGATATTTCTAAGACAATGTATACAGTAAAAAGTGGAGATTCTTTGTCTAAAATTGCAAAAGAAGTATACGGAGACGCTATGCAATACCCAAAAATCTTCGAAGCAAATAAACCAATGTTAAAACACGAAGATAAAATTTATCCGGGTCAGGTTTTGTATATTCCTCAGGATTAATACAATAGAAATAAAATTATACCGTTAAAACTCCTACAACCTTATGATTGTAGGAGTTTTATATTTTTACAGCATGGTTTTTGAGGAATATTAGTTCCAATAAAAAATAATAACATATATTCGTATAACTGAAATAAAAAAATAATTATGAAAGTTTCAATTTTGCCAGTAGCGGTAATCGCTGCTTCAACTTTATTTAGTTGTGTGAGTCAGAAGAAGTATGATGAATTACAAAATAAATTCAATTCTGCTTATTCTGAGAACCAAGGATGTCAAACAGAATTAGCTGTAGCGAAGGCCAAATTAGCTAACTATGAAAGTAACCAAGGTCAATTTGAAAACACAGTTCAAAGTGAAAGACAGCAAGTAAGAGATTTACAAGCTGCTCTTAAGAAGTGTATTGATGGAGGTTCTAAAAATGTTTCTGAGTTAGTAAAAGAAATCAACGAATCTAACAAATACATCAAACATTTGATTGATGCGAAAAGCAAATCAGATAGTTTGAATATGGTCTTAACAAATAACTTAACGCGTTCTTTATCGAGCAGTGAAGCGAAAGATGTTGATGTTAAAGTATTGAAAGGAGTGGTTTACATTTCATTAGCTGACAATATGCTATACAAATCTGGTAGCTATGAAATTTCACCGGCTGCAGGAGAAACTTTGAGTAAAATTGCTAAAATTATCAACGATTATAGAGATTACGATGTGTTGATTGAAGGAAACACTGATAATGTGCCAATTTCTAAACCAAACATCCGTAATAACTGGGATTTATCTGCTTTACGTGCATCTTCTGTTGTACAAGCATTACAAAACCAATATGGTGTTGATGGTAAACGTTTAACTGCTGGTGGTCGTGGAGAATTTAACCCAATTACGACTAATGCAACAGCGGAAGGAAAATCTCAAAACCGTCGTACACAAATTATTATCTTACCTAAATTAGATCAGTTTATGGATTTAATTGGGCAAGCTCCAAAAAATTAATTAGATAAATAAATCAAATTAGTATAAAAGGGGCCACTTTACAGTGGCTCTTTTTTTGTATCTTTTTCCAAAATTTAATCAATACCAATGGAACTATATTATTCTTTTTCTGTTCTAATTGTTCTTGCAGCATTATTTTCATATGCAAATCTTCGATTCTTGAAATTACCCGGAACAATTGGAATTATGATTATCGCCATGTTAGTCTCTGTCGCCATTCGTTTATTAGGAGACAGTTATTTCCCGGATGCAACAAAAGATCTTTTTCAACTTTTTAGCAACCTTGATTTTAATGAAATATTGATGGGAGCTATGCTGAACTTTTTACTTTTTGCAGGAGCGATGCATGTTAATATTTTAGACCTTAAAAATTTAAGGTGGACAATTGCGACGTACGCAACAATTTCTGTCGTACTTTCAGCCTTTATTGTTTCCGGAATTTTGTATTACATCGCGCCATATTTTGGGATACAAATTCCGTATATCTACTGTTTATTGTTTGGAACATTAATTTCCCCAACCGATCCCATTGTTGTATTGGGAATTTTAAAGCAAGCCAAAGTTCCGAAGGTAATTGAGACCAAAATTACAGGAGAATCTTTGTTTAATGATGGGGTAGCGGTAGTTATGTTTGCAGTTGTTTTGCAGATTGCGACAAATCCAAATTTTGATGCTGATTTTGCAAGTGTATCTAAATTATTTTTAATGGAAGCCGGAGGCGGAATTCTATTAGGACTTTTATTAGGATTTACAGCTTCTAATTCGATGAAAAAAATTGACGATTACAAAGTTTCGGCTTTGATTACTTTGTCCATTGTAATGGGAGGTTTTTTAATCGCAAAAGAACTTCATATATCGAGTCCGCTGGCAATGGTTATTGCAGGTTTAATTATCGGAAATTATGGTAAAAAAGTTGCCATGAGTAGTACAACACGTGATTATCTTGCGAAGTTTTGGGAATTAATTGATGAAATAATGAATGCAATTCTATTTCTTTTTATAGGTTTTGAATTGTTGTTGATCGAAGATTTGATGGATCAAATTTTATTGGGAATTGCAACTATTTTTATTGTGTTATTATCCCGAACATTGTCCATTATAATCCCGGCAAGAACAATTTTACGAAAAAATACCTTTTCTAAAGGCTCATTGATTGTATTAGTTTGGGGAGGAATTAGAGGTGGTGTTTCGATTGCTTTAGTGCTTTCCATGCCCAATTCTGAATGGAAAGATTTGCTTTTAGAAATCACGTATATTGTGGTGTTGTTTTCAATTGTGATACAAGGTTTAACTGTAGGAAAAGTTGCGCGTCGTGTATTAAAAGATGAAGCGGAAGAAGCAAAAGAAGACGAAATGGAAGAGTATCTGAATTCTTCAAAATTATAAAAGATACAAGTATATTAAAAACAACAAACGACTTCATAAGAAGTCGTTTGTTGTTTAACAGAAGTTTAGACTTTATAATTGGTCTTATTCGTGAATAAATTTTTATTTTTAATAGAAATTAGAAGAAGCCAACAAAATGAAATTAAAAGATTTATCGGATCAACTTGAAATATCTTTAGGAAGCTTACAAAATTTTATCAATGATTTTAATATCGATTTAAGTTTTTGTATTGACGAAAATTTTAATGTAACAAAAGAATTTGTTGCATTTTCTGAGGAAAATAAAGACTTTTTAAAGAAATATGCTGAAGATTATTCAAAAGAAAAAACAGTAGAAGAAATAGCAAAAACCATTGGAGCAAAAAAAGACGAAGTACTTCATTTTTTTGTTGTGAATGGTATTCCTGCAGATGTAGCCAAAGAAATGAAAACCGGAGTGTCAAGTTATTTGATTCATTCGTACATCGGAGGAAAATACCCATTTATAGAAAAAGCTTTTCCGCAATGTGAAGACTTTTCAGGCAGAAGTTTAGTAGGCTATACCGATTTATATTTTTATATGACAGATATGCTCGATCCTTTCATTAGTAAAGATCAAGTAGAAAGATGGGGTATTTCTAAACCTGCCGGAATTGTTTTATATGGTCCTCCTGGGAGCGGGAAAATTTATTGGGCAAGGAAAATAGCGGATATGATTGGTTATGAATTTGTCCACGTTTTCAACGATTATTTATTGGGCAATTTTGATTCTACAAAAAACAAATTTTCAGATTTTCTATCCAAAAAAATGAATCAACCCAAAACATTATTGTTTATAGATTCATTTGAAGAGTTGTTGAATGCGACATCAGAAAATACAATTTATCCTGATATGGTAGAATTATTTTACTCTGTTTTGCGACATATTCAGAAAAATGATAAGAAAGAACTTTTGATTGTAGGTTCAGTTGAATCACTCGCCAATCTGAATGACGAAATCGTTGCACCGGGACGCTTTGATATGCATATTCCAATTTTTCCTCCAAGTTTAGATGAACGAAAACAATTGCTTCTTCATCACTTAACTTCTAATTTGGCTTCCGATTCTCCGTTATTAACTATTCTCAAGAATCAGAATGCATTAAACAAAGATTTTTGGACACCTTATGCAGCTGAAATGAGACTTTTTTCAAATACAATGTTGATTGATTTTACACAATCATTAAAAAAACGTTTGTATGCACTTTACAGAAAAGATGAAACAAAACATACTGTTATGACGGAAAAAGTATTGTTTTCGGCATTTCAAGAAGCAAAATCGAAACTGACATCAGAATATTTGAGACATTGTGCAATTTTTGTAAATGAAGCCAAACAGAATGTTGGTCAAGATTTTCCTCATCGCATTATTGAATTGAATGCTGATTTAGAGTTTTATTTGAATACCAAAGAAATACCAATTACTAAAATTGGTTTCAAGCAAAATGAAGAACCTCTTGAACTTTTAGAGAAACCTATAGAAGAAAAAAAGAAACCTAAAAAAGCTCCCAAATAGGAGCTTTTTTAGTGTAGAAAATGGATATTAAATTCCTAATTTTTTCAATGTTTGTTTTTGAAGACCATTTTTGTGTACTAAAATATTTGTTGTTTTGTATTGAACAAATGCTTTTGTGACATATAAATATCCTTCGTAATCGTTTGTTAATCCCCAAGAGTTTTTAACGATATAATATTCTTTTCCGTTTTGATCTTTTGCTAAACCAACAATGTGCATACCATGATCATCCGTTGTTTGATAATCATCGAAAGCCGCTTGGCGCATATCCTCGGTAATTACTTTTTCAGGTTTTGGACCTTTAAACATCTCAGCTTTTTGTGTCGCAGTCATATCTGCAAAATCTACTTCAGGAACATAAGCAACACCATTTTTCCAACTAAATCCTTTTTCAGAAACATCTGTTGCCCATGCGATAGTATAGCCATTTTTCAAAGCATAATCAATATTGTCTGTCATTTCAGTCATCGGAACATTATAAAATGATTCATATGCCCAGTTATCAGGGATTGCTAATACAAATGGTTTGTAGTAGCTGTGATCTTTGAAAGATGTAATCGCAACATAATCGTTTGGATTAATTCCTACCACTTGATCAGCAAATGTACGGGGTGTATATTTTTTTCCGTTGTACGTGAACTCTTTTGGATATTCTCCTAAATAGCTATCTAAAACAGCTGTATAAGCTTTCTCCCAGTTAGGTGTTAATTTTCCATTTGGATTAGAAACTACAGCTTTCAAAACTCCTTCTTGAATTGCAGCCATTTCACCAAATTGGTTAATTTTAGTTCCATAATTTAGACCTGTATAAGCTTCAACAGGAACAGCCCCGTATTTTTTGATGGTATTTAAAACATCAAAAAAACCACCTCCGTCACCTAAAGTTGTTGCGCCATGCATACGAACATATTGTTTACCTTTTTCAACATATGTATTTCTCGCATTGAAAATTGGAGACAATTGAATAGGTTGTTTTCCCATTCTTAACATTTCTGATTCGAAGAAAGAATTTCCTGAATAAGACCAGCAAGTACCTGATGAACCTTGGTTTTCTACACCTGTTTTTGCCAAATTAATCACGTCAGTAAATTTGAAAGCTTCTTTACTATTTTCACTGACATTTTTGTTTAACGAATTAACTAAGTTGTCTTGTGCAGAGACCAATTGAACGCTTCCAAGCAATAATGCTGAAGCAAAAATTGGATAAAAAATTTTACGCATTTTAAAATTATTTTGTGTGAGTTTTTTATAAGTAGCTAATTTCACGAAAATGTTAACAATAAACCTATAAAAAATTAAAGTTTTTTTTAAATGAAATAAAATCAAAATTGACTCAAAATTCCAAAATGAATTTTAGATTCTTTAAAATCAAAGGAAGAATTGTCTGTTTTACCAACCGCATAACTCAAATTGAAAATTCCCATTTTGGTTAAAAATGAAATTCCTGTTCCAAAACTTAACAGCGATGTATTCATATTAGCTCGTTTGTTATCAATAAAACCGTAATCTGCAAATAATCCAATATAAAAGGCTTCGCTTGGAACAAAGCGGTAATCTAGAGTTGCAAAGCCGTACATATTTGCTGTTATACTTTCTTCATTAAACCCTCTAAAACTTCCAAATCCTCCGATACGATACAATTCGTTTTCGGAGAAATTATCATCTTTTGTCAATAAACCTTTAAATTCTGCACCAGCTTTAAGGTAATGTTTTTGAGTTATTTCAAATAAGCGGAAAGTTTTTAAACCAATTTCAACTTGATTCACTGTTTTATTTTCGAGATCTTCTGTCCACGAAAAATTTTTCTCTTTTTTTCGAATCGAATTAACCAAAACATTCAACATCGATTTACCTTCCATCAAACGGAAAGGATGTTTCAAAAAATAATGATAACTCAAACCAACACCTATTTTAGAATAATCATCATAACTAGACTTTAGATACGAATCATCTTCCAATAGGAAGTTAGAAGATTGTATTATTCCACTTATACCAATACTTGAATTGAGATTCAATTGATAAAATAATCGTTCCGAAAAATCAAGATTGACAAAAACAGAATCTTGTTTGAATAATTTAAAATTAGTTTCTGAACCGATTGCAGATTTGAATAAATAAGGGAGTTTAACTCCTACATTCAAGGAAGTATTTTTGTTGGCAGTTCCAATCCAATTTAACCGAATTTCTTCCAAACCATTAAATACATTATTCAACGAAAGCTGTACGTTTCCGTTCAGTTTAAAATCGCCATTATCATCTGTCCCAAAACCTAAAACACCATCAAAATAATTAGAATTTACTTTCCGGGGGTACAAATACAAAATGGTAGAATCTGGTTTGAACAAAGTTTTCGGTTGTTGGACTTCTGTTATATAATTGGTTTGTTGCATCAAGGAAGAGATGGTGGCTAATTTTTGTTCATTGTAGATTTCTCCTTTTTTGATGTTCAGACCATGTCGTAAATAACCTTTTGATAATTTTTCGTAACCAACGAGTTTTACGCCATCAACAGTTCGAAGGTTTCCTTTGTTTAAAAGTAACTCTATTTTTTGTTCATTTTGTTCGAATCCTTTTTGTACAAGTTTTATCTGAGTAAAAGGATACCCTAGATTGGTATATTCATTAGAGATTTTAGTTAAAATAGAATCTAAATTGTTGGTTGGAAAATAATCGTTTTTATTTTCGAAAAGGTCATTATTTTTTATCCAAATAGTATGGTATAACCTTCCTTTATTCAAATAAACATTTTCGTTTTTTATTGAATCTATTGTCAAGGTATAATAACCTGTCTGTTGTAAAGAATCTAAAGACAGTTGAAGATTTTTACTTTCAAAATCTTTTGTATACGATTTACTATCATTGTTGTAACGAAAAAAAAGATACGACTTTTCTTGTCCGAAAAGTAAAACCGTTTGGATGAAAAACAGAAATATGTAAACTACAAATCGCATGATTGGTTATAATAACGTATAAAATAGATGTTAAGTATTTGTTTTACTGATATCTATTAGTGTTCATATGAAAATTAAAAATTATTTTTGGCTTCAAATTTACACGGAATGTTGAAATTTTTTAAAGTTATTGGTTATTTAGAAGCGCTTTCTGCGGTTATTTTATTTTTTGTAGCAATGCCTATGAAATACATTTGGGATGATCCTACTTGGGTAACTCATGCCGGGCGTATACATGGAGGATTATTTGTTTTGTATGTTATTCTTTTATATCTGTTAAAAGAAAAATACAATTGGAGTATGACCATTTTCTGGATATTTTTTGTAGCAGCAATTATTCCCGGGGGGACAATCTGGGCAGAAAAGAAGTTTATTGAAGGAAAAAAATACAAAGAAATGCTGGCGGAGAAAGAAGTAAATCAATAAAATTCGGATAATAAAATAATCCCATCAACATGTTTCATGTTGATGGGATTTTATATTGAAGAAAATAACTCTTCTTCATTTTTAACTAACAAGAAATTTTGATTATATCGATAATATTATCTTCAAATAATTTAAATTTTTCAAACATCATTAATTTTTTTTTAAAAACTTTCATTAAAATATTGTTGTTTTAATTTTTTTTTTAAGTAGTTTTATGTAACACTAATATTTTTTTAATACTAAAATGAATTACTTATGAAAAAAATTTTATTTTCTTTATTAACGTTATCTTCTGTTACGACATTATCAGCGCAGATTTTTCAAGAAGATTTTGATGGAAATGGGCCAGGTATAAGTGCTTGGACTGTTATAGACAATGATAAGAATACACCTGCCTCTGCAGTGAATTTTATAAAAAATGGCTGGAATTCTATAGATCGGCTTGGAGCGAATGGAAACTATGGGGGCCCTGCTGGTAATTATGCAGCAATGAGTACATCATGGTATACGCCGGCTGGAACATCAGATGATTGGTTGATTTCTCCGGTAATAGATCTTAAAGAGACTAAAGCTCCTGTTATAGAATGGAATGCCAAAGCTCAAGATGCTGATTTTTCAGATGGTTATAAAGTAATGATCTCTACTGGAGGGAATACAGTAGCTGATTTTAAAACTGAATTATTGAGTATTCCAGCTGAAGATAGTGATTGGAAAAAAAGAACAATTAATCTAAAAGATTATGTAGGTCAGCAAGTAAGAATTGCTTTTGTAAACAATTCGAATGATATGTTTATGTTATTAATAGATGATATCAAAGTAACTGATTCTACAGGAGGGGGAGATCCTGAGCCAACTGGAGATATTATTTGGTCAGATAATTTTGATGATAAAGATATCAGTGATTGGAAATTATATGATAAAGATGGAGATGGTTATAAATGGTCTGCAGTACAATCAACTGATGCAACAGGTAATCCGGTAGGTAGTCCGGTAATCACTTCTGCTTCATATATAAATAATCTTGGACCTTTAACGCCTGATAACTGGATAACTTCTCCACAAGTTGATTTAACAAACGTAGATGGTAAAGCAACTTTAAAATATGGTGTATTTGCTTCTGACCCAAAATTTAACAAAGAGAATTATGCGGTGTATATTTCTACAACAAATGATACGTCAGATGAATCAGCTTTTAAACAAGTTTTTACTGAAAAAGATTTACCAGGAGAAGAAACTCAACGATCAGTTGACTTAACAGAGTTCGTAGGACAAAAAATTTATATCACATTCAGACATTTTGATGTAACAGATATGTACCGTATCAATATTGATAACGTGTCTGTTGAAGGAAAGCTGAAAACATTAGGGACTTCTGATATTGACACAAAAAATGTAACTAGAGTTTATCCAAACCCTGTACAAGATTCATTTAAAATTGATTTTAGTACAAATGTAGATAAAACAAAAATTTCTTTAGAGTTATATAATATGAATGGATCTAAAATTAAATCGTTTGATTATGCAGATTCTTATAATATTTCAACTTTACCGGCGGGTGTTTATGTATTGAAAATTAATGACGGTGTGACAAAAACTGTCAAGAAAATTATTAAAAAATAATATTTATAAATTATGCCATAAAAAAACCGATGAGAAATCATCGGTTTTTTTTATTCAAATTTTCTGAATCCCTTGAGTTATTGTATCTTTGCAATCCAATAAAAGTATATGGCAGATTTAGGTCTATTAGATAAATTAAGAGCAATCAAACAGCGTTTCGATGAGGTGGCTGATTTAATCATTCAACCCGATATTGTTACAGATCAAGCTCGTTATGCAAAATTAAACAAAGAATATTCAGACTTGAAAGACTTTGTTGAAAAGCAAAAAGAATACGAAAACTTAGTGAATGTAATTGATGAAGCGGACGAAATCATTAACGATGGTTCGGATGCCGAAATGGTTGAATTAGCGAAGATTGAAAAAGATGAAGCGATCAATGCAATTCCTGCAATAGAAGAGGAAATTAAAATGATGTTGATTCCGAAAGACCCGGAAGATGATAAAAACGTTATTGTCGAATTACGATCAGGTACAGGAGGTGATGAAGCGGCTATTTTTGTAGAAGATGTTTACCGTATGTATTCGATGTATTTCAAAGAAAAAGGATGGAAACATGAAATTTTAAATTCATCTGAGGCTTCAGGTAAGGGGTTCAAAGAACTTATTATGCAAGTTGAAGGTAATGCTGTTTATGGAACTTTGAAATATGAATCTGGTGTTCACCGTGTACAACGTGTTCCTGAAACGGAATCACAAGGGCGTGTGCACACGTCGGCAATTACAGTTGCTGTTTTACCGGAAGCAGAGGAAGTTGATGTAACAATCAATCCTGCAGATTTGGAGTATCAAACATCTCGTTCATCTGGAGCAGGAGGACAAAATGTAAATAAGGTAGAAACAAAAGTACAATTGACGCATAAACCTTCCGGAATAGTAATTGTTTGTCAGGAAGCTCGTTCTCAGCTGAAAAACAGAGAGAAAGCTTTACAATTATTACGTACAAAACTGTATGAAATTGAGTTTGAGAAAAAACACTCAGAACGTTCGGCTCAGCGTAAATCTTTAGTTTCTACTGGTGACCGTTCAGCTAAAATCCGTACGTACAATTATCCGCAAGGACGTATAACGGATCACCGTATCAATAAATCAATTTATAATTTGGATAACTTTATGAATGGAGATATTCAAGAAATGATTGATGCATTGAAAATGGCAGAAAATGCAGAAAAATTAAAAGGAGCAGAAGAAGATTTTTAATCTTATTCCATCTTAAAATAGCAAAAGCACTTCAAGAAATTGAGGTGTTTTTTTTATATTTAAAAATATTAAAATTAAAATAGGTGATGAAAACAAGAGTTAAAATCTGTTGTATTAGTAGCAAAGAAGAAGCACAACAAGCGATAAAATATGGAGCGAATGGATTAGGTTTGGAGGGTAATATGCCAAGCGGACCTGGAGTAATTGGTGATGATTTAATCAAAGATATTACACAAATTATTCCGCCAACATTAGCTTCTTTTTTATTAACAAGTGAAACAACTGCTGATGCGATTATTCAGCATTATAAAAAAGTTTATACGAATACAATTCAGTTGGTTGATGAACTGAAAAACGAAGAATATCAAATTTTGAGAAAGGAATTACCTTGGGTAAAGTTGGTACAAGTGATTCATGTAATCGATAAAAATTCGGTAACAGAAGCTGTGGAGAAATCTCAGTTTGTAGATGCAATTTTATTGGATAGTGGAAATCCTAATTTGCAAGTAAAAGAATTAGGCGGAACAGGACGCACACATAATTGGGCGATTAGTAAAAAAATTAGAGAAGAAATTACTATTCCGTTATTTTTGGCAGGAGGTCTTAATCCTGATAATGTTTGTGAAGCAATTGATGCTGTCCAGCCTTTTGGCGTTGATATTTGCAGTGGTGTAAGAACTGATGGAAAATTAGACGAAAAGAAATTAGAGGCTTTTTTTAGAGTGATTAATGATTAAATCAATTGGTTATACAAAAAAAACACTTCATTTATTTTGAAGTGTTTTTTATTTTGATCCTTATTTAGAGGTTTCAAATTCGATCAAATAATTTTTTAATGGAATATTATTTTTAGACCTAAAATTACTTGTAATCATAATCTGATATTTTTTATTCGTTTCTAATTCTACACTAATTGTCCAACTTTTGTTATCATTTGACCAATATCTTTTCTTAATATCATTTTTAGGAAATGCAGCTTCACCTAATTCTCCATAATCTACACCAGTATTAAATCCATTTAGAGGTTCGGAAAAATTGATTGTAATTTCTTTTGTTTTGGGATCAACATTTTTACTAAAATTCTCAAACTGTTTTATTCCAATAACAGTAGGTCTTATGCTTTCATAATCTTTTTGAATTTCATTTAATGATTTAGAAAAATAATTTGATTTTATTACATAGTTTTCAATTGCAGCTTCATTTGAATAATCTAATTCGATCAATTCTTTTATGGCATTTTTTTTATTTTCAGCTTGATTGTAATAATTCTCTGCCATTTGGTAGCCTACATAATACCCTAAATCTCGTACGCCAAACTCATTGGGAGAATCTCCCCAAAGCCATTTATATAAGTTATTGATATTAAACATTTCTTGTTCAAATCGCGCTCTAATCTTTTCATTATTTTTTTTACCGTAGGCAATTGCTGGAGCTGCAGATGGGACATTCATCGCTTTTACAGAGACAAACTCAGCTATACCTTCATGAATAACGTAAGAAAGAAGATTGTCTACAAATGGCTTTTGTTGTGTATGAACATATTCATGAATATTTAATAAGACCAAATCATTAATAGGTTCGCTGTCAAAAAACAAGCGTCTTGCGTTGCGTATATTTTCAGGGAATTCGTCTGTAATGGTATTTTTATCCGTCATCGCAATTTCGCTTCCAATCAAAACATGTCCGTTTCTATAAGTTCCTCCTGTTCTAAGAGCGCCAATCGTAAAGTAAATATTTGCTGGCTTCAATTCAGGATAAATCAAACGAAGTTTGTCAATTCCTTTCTTTAAATCTTTTGAAATGTTTTTCGATTTCAACGTATTTTTTCGTATTGAATTCAAAAACTTAGGATATGCATGAATAGCATGAATATAATCTTTATCAGAATAATTTCTTGCTTCTCTAATTAATTTTAAACCTTCTGTACCTTTTGAAAAATAGTCGTCATTCAAATATTTATATTGCAAGACAGAATCTTTAGTTTGAGTGATTTTATCATAAGCAATCCAAAAATTATCGATATCTGATGTGAAAACTTTTTGCGCATTGACAGAAGAAAAGGAAAAGAGGAAATAAGCTGTAATAGATGTTAATATAGAGTTTTTCATAATTAGTATTAAAGCTCTAAAAATAATGTATTTCTGCTCAATAAAAATAACTAATTCAACAAAAAAAATCCATCTCATTTTTAGAGATGGATTTTTCACATTTATAAAAAGTTTTAAACGGCTGAAATAATAGTTTAATGTCCTGCACTGATTACTTTACCCGCTCCTTTTTTGATAAAGAATAGGATAAATGGAATACAGATAAGGAAAATAACTCCTAAATACAAAAAAACATCCATGTACGTCAATACTGTGGCTTGTTTGGTTACTTGTAAATCGAGTAGATTGTAAGCTTTATTTAAGGCTTCATTTGGTGCAAAACCTTTACCAATGAAGCTCATTTGTAAACTCTGAACATGTTTTTGAACATCAAAATCAGAAGTGTCCAGATTAGAAACCAAATCGGTACGATGACCAACTGTCCAGCGAGAAATAAAGGTTGTAATAATGGCGATCCCGAATGATCCTCCCAACTGGCGCATCATACCTGTGAATGCAGCACCTTCACCAATCTGTTGTCCTTTTAAATTGGAAAGAGAAAGTGTCGTTATAGGTACAAATAATAATCCCAATCCTACTCCTCGAACAATTAATGGCCAAAAGAAATGTTCAGAACCGGTATCTGGAGTTAAGATTTTGAATGACCAAAAACTATAGCAGAAGAAGATAAAAAATCCTCCGGCTACCAAATATTTAGGTTCAACCCCTTTTTGTAATAAAGTGGCAATAATCGGCATCATAAAGGCTGTCATTAATGAGGAAGGAATTAGCAATAATCCTGCATCAGTCGCTGTCCAACCTAAAATAGATTGTGTATAAATCGGAATAATAAAAGTTGAGCCGTATAATCCGAATCCCAACACAAAGGATAAGATTGTTCCTACTGCTAAATTATTATCTTTTAAGACGCGTAGGTTAACAATAGGATGGTCAAAAACCAACTCTCTCCAGATAAACAAAATAAAACCAAAAAAACTTGAGATGCTCAAAATAACAATTGTTGAATTTGAGAACCAATCATCTTGCTGTCCGTGTTCTAATACATATTGTAAAGAACCAACTGCAATTGCCAGCAAAATAATTCCAAGGAAATCGACTTGACTCAATTTTGATTTTTCAGCATATTTCGGACTTTTTACAAATGATAAGGTTAATAATACTGCAATTATTCCAATTGGAATATTGATATAGAAAATATAGGGCCAAGACCAATTATCAACAATGTAACCTCCTAAAGGAGGACCAAGTGTAGGTCCCACAATTACGCCCATTCCATAGATCGCCTGTGCCAATCCTCTTTTTTCCGGTGGGTAACTTTCGGTAATAATAGTCTGTGATGTGACCAATAATGCACCTCCTCCTAGACCTTGTATAAATCGGAACAATATAATTTCCCACAAAGTGGTCGCATTTCCACAAAGGAAAGAGGCTGCAGTAAATATGATAATAGAAACAGCAAAATAATTGCGTCGGCCAAATTGTTGTGACAACCAACTGGTCATCGGAACGACAATAACATTTGCAATTGCGTAAGCGGTAACCACCCACGCAATATCTGTTAAAGAAACACCCAAACTACCTTTCATGTCATTCATCGCAACGTTAACAATTGTTGTATCCACAATTTCTAACAATGCGCACATGATGGCGGTAATGGTAATGATTACACGTCTTGACCCATATTCTATTAAATTATTTTCTTCCATAATTTTTCTGAATAGGTATTATTATTTTACAGAAGTATTCGATTTTAAAAGGATATCAGCTTCTACGTTCATTCCTGGACGAATTAGTTTCAACATTTCGTCTTTTTTATCGGTAAATTCAATTTTGATAGGAACACGTTGCACTGTTTTTACAAAGTTGCCAGACGCATTATCCGGAGGTAATAACGCAAATTTAGCACCTGTAGCCGGTGATAAAGAAGTTACTTTCGCTTTGAACTCATGATTTGGATAAGCATCGACTTTGATTATTGCTTCCTGTCCTTCTCTGATTTTTTCTAACTGTGTTTCTTTGTAATTTGCAACAATCCAAAGATTATTAACAGTAACAATATTAAATAATGATTGACCTGCCTGAACCAATTGACCGGGTTGTAAATTAATTTTAGAAACTTGCCCATCCTCTGCAGCAATAACATACGTATATGATAAATATAATTTTGCATTTTCAATATTGGTTTTACTTTGACCAATTGTAGCTTCGGCAACTTTAATTTGTGCTCTTGAAGCGTCAGCTTGTGCTTTAGAAGTATTCACTTGTTTTGCAGTTGCTTGTGCTTGTTTTGCAGTAGAAGCCAATTGAGCCTTCGAAACACCTAATTGTTCTTGTACAACTCGTAACTGTTTCTCTGCAGTTTCTTTTGCAGCTAAAGCTTGTTCATATTGTTGTTTTGTTATCGATTGATTTTGATATAATTTATTGTAACGGTCAAAATCATTTTTTGTTCTCCAAACTTGCACTTTTGCCGCTTCTACATTTGCCTGAGCTGTGTTAACATTTGCCTGAGCTGTCTCTATTGTTGTATTTGCAGCAACCGCTCCGGCTTCTGTCACACCAATTGCTGCTCCGGCTTGAGAAACTCCGGCATGTGCAACACCTAATTGACCTTCTGCTTGAGATAAAGCATCTTGAGATTGTTGTAATTTCAACGCAAATTCAGATCCATCTAAAACAACTAATGTGTCACCTTTGTGAACCATTTGATTATCTTCAACTAAAATTTTTTGAATGTAACCAGATACTTTTGGAATAACCGGTGTTATTTTAGCTTCAACTTGTGCATCATCTGTAATTTCATGTGCTTGTCCATGCAAATACTTATAAATTCCGTAACCACCTCCCAGAATAATTAATGTTCCTAAAACGATGATAAATTTTGAATTTATTTTTTTCTTTTCTTGATTATTTTCTTCCATATTCAGAGGGGCTTATTGTATGTTTTCTAATAAAATTCCGGTAGTAAAATAGTATTCATAAATAGCTAATTGCTCGTCTGCTTCTCCTACAACTTGATTGATTTTTGCTTGTAATTGCTGCACATCAGCTTCTAGTAAATCGTTTGTATCAGACAATCCGTTATCATGTTTGTCTTTTACAATTCTGTAGTTTTCATTTGCTTGTTCCACAGCTTCTTTGTAAACACTATTTTTCTTTTTAGCTAAATCATATTTTTGATAAGCTTCATTTACTTCTACTTTAGCTTGATCAATTGTTGTTTCTTTTTGCAGCTCATTTTCTAGTTTCTGCGCTTTCGCAATTTCAACTTCAGTTTTGTTTTTATACAAAGAAGACAAATCGTATTTCAATCCAACACCAACGTTTGTTGCATTGGTAATGGTCGCAACTTTGTTGAGATCCATCGCAATATAACCGGCAGAAACAGCTATCTGTGGATAGTAGGCCGCTTTCGCAATTTTGATCTGATTATCTGCGATTTGATTTTTCAAATCATATGATTTTACATCTGTCCGATTTGAGTAATCTGCAGCATTTTGATGGAGTGTTTTTAATGTTTCCACTTCCTCAACGTGTACCATCTTATTTTCCTCTTGACCAGTTAGCAAGTTTAATCGGTAATTGATATTTTGGTATTGTGTTTTTGCTTCATCAATCGCAATTTGAACATTAGAAGCTTGTAATTTTGCTCGTAGTAAATCATTTCGGGCAATAATGCCATTATCCAAAAAGTTTTGAAAATCTTTTACGCGTTGATTTGCTCTCACTAAGTTTTCATTCAAAACATCGATAGAACGCTGAGTTTTGTATAAACCAAAGTAAAAGTTGATTGCTTGCCAAACGACATTTTCTTTGGTTGCTTCGACTTGTAGGTTTGATAAATCAACCATCAGTTCACTGTTTTTTATCGAATTTTTAATTTTAAATCCGGCAAATACAGGAACAGAAGCGCTTGCCTGGCCTAATAATAATTGATTTGGTTCAACAGCCATTCCTCCGCCAGAGGTTTGCATTGGGAGTTTAATGTCAACATTTGTTGTCGTAAACAAATGCATATATTGTCCACTTAACGAAATGTCTGGTAAACGATTGTTTTTAGCGCTTTGTACTTTATACTCACTTGTATTTTTCGCAGCTTCGGCAACTTTCACAGATTTGTTGTTCTGTAAACTTTGTTGAATGACTTCCTGTAAAGAAACATTGGTTTCTTGCGCCTGAGTGAAAGTAGCAACAACTAAACAAATCGGTAAGAAAATTTTATTTTTCATCGTATAGTAAAATTGCTTTTAAAGAATCTATTAAATAAGGATAATATTCTTTGTGAATATGTTCAGTGAACTCTTCATGTGAAGTTAATCCCCATTGTTTCATATATGTTTTTTCGTTTAAAATCAGGTATGAAGTTCCTCCGATTACAACCATTACAACAGCTTCAGCAGGAGCTTTTCGCTTAAAAATTCCTTTTGAGTTACCTTCATGAATAATGTTTGTGATGTAGTCCAGGTTCTTGATTTTTAATTCATTGATTTTATTGTCAACTTCTAAAATAGAGTCACGTTTCGAGTATTCTCTAGCCATAATTCGATGAAATTCTGGTTTATCCAAAATTCTATTCAAATACGCTTTCAAAACTCCTTGTAACTTTTCGAAAGGTGATAAAGTTGTGTTTTGTGAAATCAATTCCAAAGCCGTATTAAAAGTTGAAATACGCCAACTGAATAAATTTTCAACCAATTTATCTTTCGACCCGAAATAATAGCTGATCATGGCAATATTAATGTTTGCTTCTTTCGCAATTTCACGAACACTTGCAGCATCAATTCCCCTTCTTCCAAATACTTTTTCAGCCGCAATCAAAATTTCGATTTGTTTATCGCTTAATTCCATCGTATTAAAATTGAATGCGCAAAGTTAAACAAACGTTTAATTAATTTTTAATTTTTAAGTATTTATTTCTAAAATTTATTCTAATAATCTGATTATCTTTTAGCTATGAAAGAAATTTTTCTACATTATATCTGGAAATTGAATCAGTTTTCACATCAAAATCTGCAAACTTTTCATGGAGATTTTATTGAAATAGTGAAGATAGGGAAGTTGAATCACCATGCCGGGCCAGATTTTTTAGAGGCTGAAATTATAATTGGAGATAAATTATGGATTGGAAGTGTTGAAATACATGTCAACTCTTCCGATTGGAACATTCACCAACATTCAGGTAATTTGGCTTACCAAAATGTGATTTTACATGTGGTATGGAATCACGATTGTGAGGTGGATATTTTACGTCAGAAAAATGTTCAAACATTGATTTTGCAGGATTTTGTAAAACCTGAAATTGTATTCAATTACCAGAATATAATTAACACGAAGTTAGATAAAATTTATTGTGAAGAATTGTTGAGATCAATTGATTTGGGGCAATTTTCTTTCTGGTTTGAACGTATTTTAATCGAACGTTTCGAAGAGAAAACAAAAGAGATCTTGAAAATATTAATTAAAAATCAGGCCAATTGGGAAGAAACACTGTTCAAAAGCTTAGCAAAGAATTTCGGATTGAAGGTGAATGTAGAGGCATTTGAACTTTGGTCAAATTCTTTTCCTTTCAGCGTTTTACAAAAAATACAATTTAATCCATTAAAAATTGAAGCTTTATTTTTTGGTCAAGCAGGATTTTTAGAAGAAAATCATGAAGATATCTATTTTAAACAGTTAAAAAATGAATATAGTTTCCTAAAAAATAAATATCAATTGCAGCCGATTTCCGCTAGTTTATTTCGGTTTTCTAAAATGCGTCCTCGAGGTTTTCCGACCATTCGGTTGGCACAGCTGGCTTCAGTTTATACCAAATATTTGAGTTTATTTTCTGAAATTACTCAATTTAATAAATTAAAGGACTTCTACAGAATTTTTGAAAAAGTAGAATTAAATCCATTTTGGCATACACATTACACGTTCAAAAATGAATCAAAATTTCAATCGAAGCATCTTTCAAAAGATAAAATCAATAATTTATTGATTAATTCGATTATTCCGATTCGTTATGCGTTTGAGCGACAAAAAGAAGAGGTCGAAATTGATTTCTATTTGGACTTATTGAATGAAATAGACGCTGAAAAGAACACGATTTTAGATGACTTTGAACGGATTGGTTTTAAAAATAAAACAGCAAAAGATTCGCAACAATTAATTCAACTCAAAAAAAGGTATTGCTCCGAGAAAAAATGTTTAAATTGCGCTATCGGACAACAAGTTTTACGTTAAATGAAAGACAAAATTAGAAATTTTACCGAAACAGAGTGGTTTAATGTGATTTCACGATTTGCAGATAAACTGGGAATTCGTGTAGCTAAATTACGTTTAATTTTCATTTATTTGACATTCGCAACCTTTGGTTTGGCTTTCGTTGGGTATTTCATCATGTTGTTCTTCTTTTGGGTGAAAGATTGTTTTGTGATCAAACGAAAATCTGTGTTTGATTTGTAAGATTTTAGTTTTTTTACCAATTATTTATATGGATACTTCTACGCCATTATTGTTGTTTTCTAAATATTTGGCTTCAAATTCATCACAAATATCATCGTATTCTTTTGGGGTTACAACTTTTCCTTTATTCGGTTTTTTAAACGATTTTTTTTCTTTTATGATTTCAATTGTTGTACAGATGATTTTTTCTTTAGACCAGCCTTCTACTTTACTTTCAGCTGTTTTATTGACTTTTAGAATTAATCCAGGAAGACCTTCATACAAATCAGGACCATTTTTATAATTTAATTTAGGCGAAAACCACGCTTCAATTTTTATAGAATCTCCTAATTCTGAAATCGCTTTTTGTGTTTGTTGCCCACAAATTTCTTTTGTTTCGTTAAGTATTTGCCAATTGTAATTTCTTAAAGAATCTCGGATTAAAAATTTCTTAGGAAAACTAACCGTTTTTATAGAGAAGTTTTCGCGTAAATTTTTATATAACATCTCACCATCATCCCCATAGGTCGTAATAGAGCCATCTTGATTATTGCTGATTTTCGGTAAAAATTCATAATAAGATTCATTTTGATTCAATGTTAATTGATAAGCTAAAATTTCGTTCGCAATTTCATTTGCAAATTTTATTTGTTCTTTTTCTACCTCTTTTCCAGAAACACCATTTACTGTAACAGATTTTGGATCTATTTCTTGCCGATGTTCAAATTTTATTAACATTGTTTTATTTTCCTGTGCGAATAAAGAAACGCAAACGAAGCCTGTAATAAGTAAAAATATTTTTTTCATTTAGTAGATGTTTTGAGTTTGTAATAAAGATAAAAAAAATCTCAATATTTCACTCTTTGGTGTTTAAAGTAATTATTTACAAATACTTAAAACCTATTATTAAATTTTCATTTCTTAACTTGTTAAACCGTTGAGAAGGTTATATCGTTTTTTCGATAATGTAAGTGTGTGATAACAACTTGATTTTTTCACCTCTTTTGGAACCCAATGAAATATTTAAGAAAATCTACTTTTTATCTGAATAAATCGCAACGATTTGGATTGTATTTATTATTTATACTGATTTTGTTATTTGAAGTTTTTCAGAATTTATCCATTCAGAAAAACACCTATCAATTATCAGAAGCAGATAAGATTTTGTTGGAATCTTACAGAGAAACTTCTAAAAATTTTTCTAATTCTTCTTTTAAAAATAATAGTAAAGATTCAATTCAACCTTTTAATCCAAATGATTTAACCTTAAAAGATTGGATGAATTTAGGTTTCTCGGAAAGACAAGCAGAGGTCATTCTGAAGTACAAAGGAATTGTTGGTGGAAAATTTACCTCGAAAGAGCAAATCAAGAAATGTTATGTTATAGATGAAGAAAAATATAATGAATTAGCATCTTTTATTCTTTTACCTGAGCAATCAGAATCCGTTTTTATAGAGTCATCTTCTTTAAAATCGAAGATTGTTTATCAAAAATTTAATCCGAATGATTTGCCTCAACAAGGTTGGATGAAGCTTGGTTTTTCACCTAAACAGGCAGAAATAATCATGAAATATAAACAAATTATAGGTGGGAAATTTACAAGTAAAGAACAAATAAGAAAATGTTTTGTGATTGATGATGAAAAATATACTGAGATGAAAGCGTATATTTTGTTACCCGAAAAGTCGAAAGAAGATGACAGGTTGTTGAATAAACAAACCGTTAAAAAGGTTTACTATGTACAATTTAATCCAAATGACTATACGTTGAAAGATTGGCAAAAGTTAGGTTTTTCTTCAAAACAAGCAGCATCTATTCTGAAATATAAAACTATTTTGGGAGGTCGGTTTAAATCAAAGGAACAGTTGAGAAAATGTTATATGATTTCGGATGAAAAATATGCTGAAATGGAACCCTATATTTATTTTTCAGAGAGCACAGTAGACGAAATTGAACAAAAGACAATAGAAAAGAGTGTTGATAGAATTGAATTAAATGAAAAGTTTAATCCAAATGATTTGAGTCGTGATGATTGGTTAAAACTTGGTTTTACAGAGAAACAAGTGAATACAATTCTAAATTTTAAACGTTCGTTAGGAGGTCGTTTTAAGGATGCAAAAATATTAAAAAGATGCTATGCGATAAGTGAGGAAAAATTTAAAGAATTAGAGCCTTATCTTGTTTTCGAATAATATGTTCAGTTTTTATGGGGTAAAAATAAACGCGTTTTAGACTTTCCTAAAACGCGTTTATCAATAATAGATTTTAATAATTAAATAAATCTTCTAATGTCAATTCTTTTACTTGACCTAATTTTTGAACAGAAGGCCAGTCTAAGTTTGCTTTATTTCCGATTAATCCTACATTGTACTTTTGCCCTTTGATATGTTGATTAAAGAAATCATTCAATTGATCCAAAGTTAAAGTAGAAGTTTGTGTATAAATATCTTTGTTGATATCATAATTTAATCCACGATCTTGAAGAGATAACCAGTAAAAGAAAATATTAGATTTTGTATAACGCTTCGTCGCAATTTGTTTCAAAGCAGCTTGCTTTGAATTTTCGAACTGATTTGGTGCTTTCGGCATATTATTCATCAATTCATTCATTGCTTCTACCGCTTGTGGCAATTTGTTCGCTTGTGTACCAATATTAGCTCTTACATAGTTGTATAAATCGTTTTTAGTTGCATTTGCATAATTTGCACGTGCGGAATAAGCCAATGATTTTGATTCACGAATTTCTTGAAAAACAATAGAAGATAAACCACCTCCGAAATATTCGTTGAAAATACCTGAAGACGTCAATAAGTTTTTATCAAACTTGTTATCTCTTGCAATAAAATTAATTTCTGCCTGTACCATATCGTAAGGAGCGAAATAAACTTTACCATCTGTAACAGGTTGTGGATAATCTTTTTTCTGAGGGTAAGCTAACCCTTTTCCAAAGTTATGGTATTGTTCTAATGTTTTTTTTGTTGCAGCCTCATCATTTCCATAATAAAAAATTTGGTGCTTGTAGTTCAATACCTCTTTGATGATTTGAGTTAATTCATTCGGATTAATTGTATTTAATTCTTGCTCAGAAATAATGTCTCTAAAACGATTGTTTTCTCCATATTGTGCATAATTATTAAGTGCTACAGCAATTGCATTTTTATTTTTCTTTGAATTTTCTCTCGATTTCAGAATAGTTTTAACATACTCTTTATAAGATTGTTGATCTGCTAGAGCATCATTCAATAAATGTTCAAATAATTTGATACCTTCCGGTAAATTCTTTTGCAATCCTGTTAAATAGACAAAACTTCTGTCTGTACCGGAATTTACATTGTATTCAACTCCGATTTTATAGAACTCTTTTTTCAATGCTTCTGGCGAGTATTTTGAAGTTCCTAAGTAATTCAGATAATTGATGGCTAATCCTAATTTTTTGTTGTGATCAGATCCCATATCCAAAATATAATAAACAGAGCTTAAGTCATTTGAGTTATTTTTGATTGAAGTAAAAGTTGTATTTTTAATTTTACTTTCTTTTAATTCTTTCTTGAAATCGACAAAAACAGGCTGAATTTCCTTTGTTTCCATTTTCATGAAATCTTTGTAAAATTGAGATTCCGCATCACGATTCAACTGAATAGGAGTAATCCCGGGATTAGAAACACGAACTAAATCCTTGTTTTCTCCTTGGCGTTTGTAGACAATGACATAATTGTCGTTGTAATTTTTCTTTGCAAAGTCCATCAATTGTTGTTTTGTAACTTTTGATAATTCATCGTATTCACCTACAACATTCGCCCAAGGAGTCTCGTTAATAAAGGATTTGTATAAATTAGCCGCTAAAGCGCGAGAATTTTCCCAGTTTTGTAAGCGAGATTTTTTTAAATCATTGACAACTGCCTCAATCATCCAGTCTTCAAATTTTCCCTGTTTAATATTCTCAATTTGTCCTAAAATCAAGTCACGAACTTCTTCTAAACTTTGACCTTGCTTCGGCGTTCCTGAAAAAGAATGCATCCCTAAATCACGGAAAAAAGAAGCACCACTTCCTGCACCTAAGGCTTTTTGTTGTTGATTGATATTTAAATCGATTAATCCTGCCGTAGAATTACTTAAAATATAATCAATCAATGTTACATATTTTACATCGTTGCTATTTGCTCCATTGAAACGATATGCGAACTGTAAACGTTCTGATGAAGGGCTAAAAACCTCGCTTGTTACAATAGATTTAATTGGATCTTCTTTTGCTACATATTGCTTTGGGGCAGGTTTTGTTGCATAGCTACCAAAATATTTGTCAATCATAGGAACAGCTGTATCAAAATCGAAATCACCAATTAGCATAACGGCCATATTACTTGCGACATAATATTTATCAAAATAATTATGAATAGCTACCATCGAAGGGTTTTTCAAATGTTCTGAAGTTCCAATTGTTGTTTGCGTACCGTAGTGTGATTTAGGAAATAAGGTTTCCATCATTTTATAGAAAACCAAACGACCATCGTTATCTTGTGAACGATTAAATTCTTCGTAAACAGCTTCTAGTTCTGTATGGAAAAGTCTTAAGACCAATTCATCAAATCGTTCAGCTTCTACTTTCAACCATTTTTCTAATTCATTGTTTGGAATATTGTTATGGTAGATGGTTTCTTCTAAAGAAGTATGTGCATTTGTTCCTGAAGCGCCCAAAGAAGAAATTAATTTATCGTATTCATTTGCGACAGCATATTTTGACGCTTCTTGTGATACCTGATCTATTTTTTTATAAATTTCAATCTTTTTAGCTGGATCTTTTTCAGCTTTGTGTTGTTCATATAGATCAGAAATTTGTTGAATCAAAGGTTTTTCGACTGTCCAGTTTTGGGTACCGATTTTGGAAGTTCCTTTGAAAACCATATGTTCTAAGTAATGAGCCAAACCGGTATTGTCTTCCGGGTCATTGTTAGAGCCTGTTTTTACAGCAATATGCGTCTGAATTCTTGGTTCATCTTTTAATTGAGCCAAATAAATTTTTAACCCGTTTTTTAAGGTATAAATTCTAGTATTTGAAGGGTCATTTTCTACGATTTCGTAGGTGTAACCTTTGTTGTCAGTTTTTTTCACAGTCTTTAATTGTGCGTGAGTAAATACAGAACCAAGTATGATTCCGCAGATCAAAATAGATTTCCTCATGTGATAATTTTTTTATTTCGTTAAAAATAATGTTTTTTTATCATCTATGAGATTTAACCTTGATGTTTTGATTTATAATGTTTAAAATGTGTATTATAGGTATGAAATTAATCTTATCACAACTAAAAGTAAAATGATTATACCAAATGTAAACCCCAAGTATATAAAAATTAAACCTGCATAAATAAGATAATCAAAAGGCAAATATTCTAATTTAGTTGACCATCCAACTAAATTAATGAGATAACCTAAAAAAATCATTAAAATAGAGAGAATGAAATATTTTGATAATTTTATCTTCTTCAGATGTGCTGTATTCAAAATATAAAATGTTTAGTAGTTCCTGTAAATGAGTATATTACTTTTCTAAAAAATATTTGACAGCATTTGCAACTTTTGCTCCGTCCATTGCAGCAGAAATAATTCCACCGGCATAACCAGCACCTTCTGCACAAGGGAATAGTCCTGAAACGTGTACATGTTCTAAAGTTTCTTCGTTACGAGGAATACGAACAGGTGATGATGTTCGTGATTCTGTTGCAACGACATTTGCATTTTCTGTAAAATATCCATTCATTTTTTTACCGAATGTTTGAAAACCTAATTTCAACGATTGATGAACTTCTTTGGGCAAAATATCATTTAATAGGCCGGATGTTAAACCTGGTAAATAAGAACAGTCATTCAATGAATTGGATAATTTTCCTGAAACGAAATCGGTCATACGTTGAGCAGGAGCTTTTAAATTTCCACCACCAACTTGCCATGCTTTTTGTTCAATCATTTGCTGAAATTTCATTCCGGCCAATGGTCCTGTAAAACCATATTTGGCAAAATCTTTTTCATCTACCGTCACAACCATTCCTGAGTTGGCAAAAAGGCCATCACGCTTCGA
The DNA here is from genome assembly GCF_000382425.1 of Empedobacter brevis NBRC 14943 = ATCC 43319. Classification (GTDB taxonomy): domain Bacteria; phylum Bacteroidota; class Bacteroidia; order Flavobacteriales; family Weeksellaceae; genus Empedobacter; species Empedobacter brevis. The sequence continues at coordinate 42,418 of NZ_KB908303.1, read as the reverse complement.
AGGAGACCAGCCATTGACTACTAATTCTCCTTCATCTGTGGAAGCAGGCGCTATAATTCCTCCGGGACACATACAGAAAGAAAAAACTCCTCTACCAGCTTCTTGCGAAACGAGTGAATAAGAAGCAGGAGGAAGAAGTTCGTTACGTTGACTTCCAATTGGACAATGGTATTGAGAAGAATCAATCAAATTCTGATGATGTTCTACACGAACTCCTAAGGCAAAGGGCTTAGCTTCAATCAAAACATTTTTTTTCTCCAACATTCTAAAAATATCACGAGCAGAATGCCCTGTGGCTAAAATAAGTGATGAAGTTTTAATTTTTTTATCATGATTGATTTCGATTCCCTTGATTTGATTCTTTTCGATTAGAATATCTGTTAATTTAGTATCAAACCAAACTTCTCCACCACATTCAATGATAGTTTCTCGCATTTTAGCAATAATACCAGGAAGTTTATTTGTTCCGATATGTGGATGAGCTTCTTGTAAAATTCGTTCAGTTGCTCCAAAATAAACAAACCATTGCAATGACTTTAAGATATTTCCACGTTTTGTAGAACGTGTGTATAATTTTCCGTCTGAGTAAGTTCCGGCACCACCTTCACCATAGCAATAATTTGACTCAGGGTTTACTTTCCCTTCTTTATTCATTGCAGCTAAATCTCGGCGACGATCACGAACATTTTTTCCACGTTCAATAATGATAGGTTTTAGTCCTTGCTCTATCAATTCTAAAGCGGCAAACAATCCAGCAGGACCAGCTCCTGCAATATAAACTTCGTGTTTGTTTTCTACATTTTGCAAATTTGGATGGAACTCGAATGCATCAGAAAATTCTTCGTTGATGAAAACATTCACTTGTAATTGAGTCACAATGTTTCGACTTCGAGCATCTAATGAACGGCGGATAATTTGATAAGCGTTTATATTTTCCGGTTTTGTTTTTGCAGCAACTGCTAAACGTTGTTTCAAGACTTTCTCATTAGCAGCTTCTGCCGGAGAAATACGTATTGTTACATTTTGAGGCATAATTATTGTCTAAAAAATAAAATACAAAATTAGTTGAAAAAGGAGTTAAATGAATAATCTTGTAACAGTTTTTGAGAAAAATAACCAAAATAATAAATTATGATAAAAAAAAGTTTACTAATTATTGGAAGTATAACTTTGTTGAGTGCTTGTGCAACAAGTACAAGCAATGAGAAAACAATCAATTTAGATACCATCGAAAATGAGAGAACAATTAATTTAAACGTTGGAGATCAGGTTAAATTAGAAGTGACTGCTAATCCATCTACGGGATACGACTGGTTTACTTCTGAGGCAGAAGATTGTAGTGTAAAAATTGTTAATAAATCGAATGTACGTAATCAACAAGAGGGAATAGTAGGTGCTCCCGGTAAAAATATTTATACAGTGAAAGCTGGTAAAAAAGGAGAATGCACGATACAGTTTGATTACAAAAGAGGATGGGAAAATGTAGCTCCGTCTAATACGAAACAAATTACATTTAATGTAAAATAAAAAAAGCTCCCGATTCGGGAGCTTTTTTTATGATAAAAATTAAATTGTTTTAAATTTCATTAATAAAATATTTCCTTTATAAAGATGTAACTCTTTTCCCGTTATTTCGTAACGGTTTACATTTTTTAACATTGATAAAAATGCTTTTTCTTCTTGCATGTTAGGACATGCCATTTTTGTTTCAGAAAAATTGACAAAGCTTGTGACTCCACCTACTTTTGTGAAAGCGGCATTGAAATTATTGCAACCTGCAAAACCACTTACAGTTGAATTTGCTTCATCGATTGTTAGCATAACATCTTTTTCATACAAACCTTTTACTACATCGTTGTCATTTATCAAATACCAATTTTGATTTGAAAGTGAAACTTCAGCTTTAGGTTTTAATTTTGCAGTATTTGCACTTGTAGAACAAGATGTGGCTACAAAACTCATCAAAATAGTAGCTGAAAATAGGGTTACAATCTTTTTCATTTTCGGAACATTTTATCTCAACTCGGCGTTGAATTTTTCTTGATACAATTTGATTAATTTATTCATTAAACCATCAATTTCTTGATCACTTAATGTTTTATTCTCGTCTTGAATCATAAAACTTAGTGCATATGATTTTTTACCAGCAGCTAATTTATCTCCTTCGTAAACGTCAAATAAATTAACGGCTTTCAATAAGTTTGTTTTAACTTCCTTCGTCGCTTTAAATAACTCTTCATACTTTACAGAAGAATCAATCAGTAAAGCTAAATCTCTACGAGAACCGGGGAATTTAGAAATATCTTTGTATTTCAAATTATGTTGACTTGCTAAGGCAATCATTGTTTCCCAATTTAACTGAGCAAAGAAAACATCTTGGTTAACACCTAATTTTTTCGCTAACTTTTTACTGATGATTCCAAGTTTTCCTAATGATTTTTTACCTGAAAAGAATTCAATCCCGTCTAAGAAATTATCATCCTTCGCAGGAATTTCATCTGTAACTTGAATATCTAAACGAACGAAAATCTGTTTGACTAAACCTTTTAAATCAGCAAAAGTAGATTTGCGTAAATTTCCTGTCCAAGATTCGCTGTTAAAGTTCCCCGAAAGAACAATGCCTAAACACTTATTTTCTTCGTAGATTCCATCAATTTTGCGGTAAACTTTGCCAAATTCAAACAATTTGACATCTGAATTACGACGATTGATATTGAATGCTACATTTTCTAATAAACCATTTAATAATGTACGACGCATAACCGCTAAATCAGCAGAAAGCGGATTTAACATGGCAACACTCTCTCCTTCAGGGTAAAAGAAAACGTCTTCATATTCTCTTTTTGTCAATGAATTGTTCATTGCTTCATTGAATCCGAAAGAGATCAATTGACGTGCAATAAAATCTTCAATTTTATCGGGGCTAACTTTTTGATTTGGAATATAAGAAAACGAGAATTTTGAAGGAATTTCGATATTGTCATACCCATAAATTCTCAAAATATCTTCAATTAAATCTACGTCACGTTGTACATCTACACGATAAGCCGGAACTTCTAAATCTAAAATACCATCATTTTCTGACAAAATTTTGATTTCTAAGTTTTCTAAAATTGCTTTGATTTTCGTTTCAGCAATTTCAACTCCTAATAATTCAACAACTTTACCTAAACGTAATTTTACATTAAAGTTTTGGATAGGAGTTGGATAAATATCGTCAATATTTGAAGCAATTTCTGCTCCGGCAATTTCAACTAACATCATGACTGCTTTTTTCAAGGCGTCAATGGTGATATTAGGATCGATTCCACGTTCAAAACGGAAAGAGGCATCTGTGTTTAATCCGTGAGCTTTTGCTCCTTTACGAATTGTTACAGGTTCAAAATATGCTGATTCTAAGAATATATTTGTTGTAGAATCTGAAACTCCTGAATCTTTTCCTCCGAAAACTCCTGCAATACACATGGGGTTGTTTTCATTGCAAATCATTAACTCAAGTCCTTTCAAACTGCGTTCTACACCATCTAAAGTGATAAATTTTGTCCCTTCAGTTAATTTTTGAACGATAACTTTATTTCCTTCAATTTTATCCGCATCAAAAGCATGTAAAGGTTGACCTAAATCGTGTAAAATATAATTTGTAATATCAACAATATTATTAATTGGAGATAAACCAATTACTTTCAAACGATTTTTTAACCAATCCGGAGATTCAGCAACTTTTACATTTTTTAAATAAACACCTGCATAGCGAGGAGCTGCTTTTGTATCTTTCACTTCGATAGAAATTGGGTTTTGACCAAAATCTGTTGTTGGGTAATTTGATACATCATATGTTTTGAAAGTAGAGGCAATATCGCGGGTTTTTAATGCGGCGTGTAAATCACGTGCTACACCAAAATGAGACATTGCATCTGCACGGTTTGGCGTTAAGCCAATTTCAATTTCGTGGTCAATTTCATCATTTTTTCCAAAAAGATCAAATGTAGAAGTTCCCGGCTTCAGATCTTCCGACAAAACTAAAATACCTGAATGATCTGTTCCTATTCCTAATTCAACCTCAGAACAAATCATTCCGAAAGATTCTTCGCCACGAATTTTTGCCTTTTTGATTTTAAATTCTCCATCTGGTGAAGGTAAAATCGTTCCGACCGTTGCAACGGGAACATTTTGTCCGGCAGTAACATTAGGAGCACCACAAATAATTTGCGTTTCTTTTCCGTCTCCTAAATCTATTTTAGTAACTTTTAATTTATCTGCATTTGGATGAGGTACTGCTGATAAAACTTTACCAACTAATACGGTTTCCAAATAGTTTTTAGCCCCACCTATTTGTTCTACACCTTCTACTTCAAGACCTGTACTTGTCAGTGTAGAAGACACTTCATCAAGTGTTATGTCAGTATCAATATAGGTTGTTAGCCAATTGTATGAAATTTTCATTGTATTTCTAAAAATGAATTTTATGTATTCTTGATCATTATGCGTTTAGCATTACCGGCATAACTAACATTAAGATTTCTTCTCCATCTTCAAGTCCATCAACTGGTTTGATGATTCCTGCACGATTAGGCTCAGACATTTCTAATGTTATTTCTTCTGATTGTAAATTGTTCAACATTTCAATTAAGAAACGAGAATTGAAGCCGATTTGTAAATCTGTTCCGTTGTAATCGCAAGGAAGTCTTTCCTCAGCTTTGTTAGCGAAATCAATGTCTTCTGCAGAAATTGTCAACGAATTCCCAACTAATTTTAATCGAACTTGATTTGTTGTTTTGTTGGAGAAAATTGCTACACGTTTTAAAGATGTTAAGAATAAATTTCTGTTAATCGTTAATACGTTTGGATTTTCTTTTGGAATTACCGCTTCATAGTTTGGGTATTTACCATCAATTAAACGACATGTTAATACAATGTTCTGAAAAGAGAAACGTGTATTTGTATTGTTATATTCAATTGTAACATCGTCATTATTTCCTCCTAAAATATTTTTCAATAAGTTAAGCGGTTTCTTTGGCATAATGTATTCTGCTGCTTGTAAGTCATTTAAACCATTGCGCGTATATTTTACCAAACGATGGGCATCTGTCGCAACAAAACGGAAAATATCTGAACTAGCTTGGAAGAAAACGCCAGTCATAATAGGACGTAATTCGTCATTTCCAGTAGCAAAAATAGTTTTGATAATCGCTTCAGATAAAATGCTGGCACCAAGTGTTGTAGAGCTGGCGTCTTCAATATCCGGCGTTTGAGGATATTCATTTGCGTCTTCAAATGCTAACTGATAATTTCCTTGTTCAGAAACAATCTCCAGTGTGTTTCCTTCTTTCTGAATAAAAGTTAAAGGTTGCGCTGGAAAAGTTTTCAACGTATCTGTTAAGATTTTTGATGGGATCGCAATTTTTCCATTGTCATTAGATTCAACTTCTAATGTTGTTGAAATTGTTGTTTCCAAATCTGAACCTGTAATTCTTAATTGACTTCCATCTAATTCGAATAAAAAATTATCAAGGATTGGTAAAGTATTATTAGAGTTAATAACTCCACCTATTAAGTTAACATTTTTTAATAACGTGTTGCTCGATACAATAAATTTCATATGAAGAATAATTTCCTTAAAATATCTAACAAATGTATGAAATAATCAAGTAAAAAAACTCATCCCTATACATTAAATATTATATAGAATGGTTTATTGTTGATAATCAAGGAGAAAGCTGATTGTTAAGAAAGTATTATTTTTTATACAAGTTTTCTTTGAATAAGAAACTTTTCGCCCTTAAATTTGTCTTGTATAGCTAGACTTTTAACAATTAATTTTAATTGAATCTCGTCTAAAAAGGCTAATTTAAATTCAAAATAAGTTTTTATGAAAATCGAATTGAACTTAGAGGGTAAAAATGGAGTTTTTGTCTTACTTGATGAGAATAACAAAGAAGTAGGAGAGTTAACTTTTATGCTGAAAGAGGAACAAATGTTAATCAATCATACGGGTATAAATCCTGAATTGAGAGGACAAGGCTTAGCCGAAAAATTAGTGTTAGAAGCGGTAGATTATGCAAGAAAAAATCATTTGAAAATTATACCATTTTGTAGTTATGTCAGTGTTTACGTTGGTAAACACCCTGAAGTGCAGGATGTAATTTAAAAATTATGAATTTAGAAAAAGTTTTTGAACACAACCAAGAGTGGGTCAATAAAAGATTAAGTCAAGATACTGATTATTTTGATAAACTTTCTGCTGGTCAGAATCCGGAAGTTCTTTATATAGGCTGTTCAGATAGTCGCGTTACAGCAGAGGAATTATTAGGAGCAGAACCAGGAGAGGTTTTTGTTCACCGTAATATTGCAAATATGGTGATCAGTTTAGATATGAATACCACTTCTGTTTTGGATTATGCCGTTGAACATTTAAAAGTAAAGCATATTGTCGTTTGTGGACATTATAATTGCGGAGGGATTAAATCTGCCATGACTCCAAAAGATCTTGGAATTATGAATCCCTGGCTGAGAAACATTCGGGATGTTTATCGTTTACATTCAGAAGAATTAAATGCGATTGAAAATGAAGGGATGCGTTATAACCGTTTAGTAGAACTAAATGTACAGGAACAATGTGTAAATGTTGTGAAAAATCCTTTTGTACAACGTGCAATGAAAAATGGTTTACAAATTCACGGCTGGGTGTTCGATCTGTTTACAGGTAAACTAATTGATTTGAATTTAAACTTCGATTTAATTCTGGAAAATATTAAAGAAATTTACGATATCAACGAATAATTTTAACATTTTTTTAGTTTGGTATAATAATTGTTTTACTTGTATTAACCAAACTATATCAATGATTAAGAACCGTTGGATAAAAAGAATCGGTATCGCTCTAATATCTATTATTGCGATACTTTTTATTTTAAGCTTTTATATCAGCTATTTTCTCAATGACCGTCTTCCAATAATCATTGCAGAAAAAAACGATACAGCTTACAATTTAACGTATGAAGATTTAAGCTTCTCGGTCTTTAATTCATCTCTTTCCTTAAAAAATGTTGAAGTTTCTCCCAAAGATTCTTTGATGATAAAAGATTCTATTGATGCGACTGGAAAAGTCAAAGAAATAAAGATTGTCGGGATTAATTTTTTCAAATTAATTACTCAAAAAGAAGTAGCGGCATATTCAATCAACATTAAAAATCCAACAGTAAATTATTATTTGAAAGAAAGAACAGATTCAATTCAAAAAGATACCGTTCAACCAAAAGTAGGACAGAGTATTGACGTATCAAATGTAAACATCAAAAACGGAGAATTCAATTTATTTTCCAACTCAGGTAAAAGACACATTGCAAATGTTTCCAACTTTAGTATCGATTTTGATGGGGTTCGTTTTAATGAAAAAACAGCGGATAAAAAAATACCATTCAAATATTCTGATTTTGAGATCAAATTAGATTCAATGTTTTTTGTCGTAAAAGACAAACAGCTGATTAAAGCTAGAAAAGTTCGTTTCAACGAAACAGATTTTGAGTTAGATAATTTTTCGATGAAACCGCTTAAAATGAATGGTAAATTGTATGTGCCAAATGATTCTGAAGCAGATTTATTGGATATCGAAACGCCTTTACTTTCACTTACAAAAATGGATTGGGGGTTTACTTCAGAGGATAAATTCTATTTCAAGACTGATTTGATTAAATTCAAGAAACCAAAGATTACTATAATCACTGCAAATCCCGGAAATAAAGTTGAAAAACAGCCAATTAAAAAAGTGAATATAAAAACAGATGATGCAGAGCTGATTAATATTAAAAAACTACAAATAGAAGACGGAAAAATCCGATCACTTTTTTCCAATGCACAAACAGTTCAGTATGCCGTGAATCATGTTGCCTTGAACATAGAAGGTATAAAAATGAACGCATTAACCCGAACAAATGATATTCCGATAGATTATAAGACATTCAGAATAAAGCTGGATTCGATGTATTATCGTTTGAATGAAATGCACACGTTGACGGCTTCTAATTTTGATTTGACAGAAAAGAAGTTAACGTTGAAGAATTTTAAAATGAAACCCTTGATTTCAAAAAATCAATTCAATCAAAATTTTACAAAATCGAATACGTTGCTAGATGTTGAAGCTCCCATCCTAACTTTAAATAACAACAGTTGGGGAATCAAAAACGGGAACTTTTTCTTCCATTCGAATTCAATTAAGTTGGATGAAGTAAATGTAAAAATCATCGATCAAAAGAATGAAAAAGTCATTGCTGAAAAAGCGGAGAAAGCAACACAAAAATTTTTGATCAATTTTAACCTCGGAATAGATACTATCCAGGTGAAACAATCCCGATTTATTGCTTCGCAAAAATTTGATTTCAATAATGTTAATTTAACTGTTTTAGGATTTAGAAATGAATATGGTAAAGAATTGCATGTTCAACATGTTATTTTCAAAAATCCAAAATTTACAATATATGGTCAACCAAGACGAGTTGCTCAGCGTGAAGGGAAAATGTCAAAAGATTTTAACGACATTATAAAAGTTGATAAAGTATCGCTGGTAAATGGTCATTTAGATGTTATTCCTTATCAACAAAAAAATCCAAATTTGAGTTTAAAACAGATTCAACTGGTGTTTAATCAAATTAATGTTGATCCGAAAACCATACAGGAAGCAATTCCGTTTTCTTACCATTCGGTTTTATTGAATTCATCTGGTATTGACTATGGTTTGGGAAAAACATATCGATTAAGTACCGGAGGATTGCAATTTCAGAACGGAAATCTAGTCTTGAATCAACTGAATTTAACGCCAAAGGTTTCTCGAAAGACATATACTTCTTCGTTGAAAAAGCAAGCCGATTTGTACACAGTTTCTGTCAAGCAGTTAACAGGAAATGGTATTCAATGGGGGATTTCGCCATCCAAAGATTTCTTTTTGAAAGCAAATCAGTTTAAATTAGACCGTCTTTATGCAAATATCTACAGAAGTTTAGTGCCGCCTGATGATACAAAACGTAAAACAATGTTTTCAGAAAAACTTAGGGAAATGAAGTTTGATTTAGGAGTAAAACAATTACACTTGGTAAATTCTAAATTAGAATATGAAGAAGAAACACCCAAAAGTAATGGAACAGGAAAGTTGACTTTTTCTTCTGTGAATGCTACAGTCAAAAATGTAAATTCTGGTTATAAGAAAAAATCTTTACCAGATGTGGATGTGAATTGGCGTTCTGAGTTTATGAATGGAGATTTACGTGCAAATTGGACATTTAATCCAATGAATCGGTCAGAAAAATTTAACATCAATGGTTCGATTACGGATCTTCCTGCGAAAAATCTGGACCCTTTTGTAAAACCTTATCTCAAAGTTTCTGTTGATGGATTCTTCAATAGAATCAACTTTAATTTTGATGGAAATGATAAAATAGCAGGAGGAGATTTTGGTATAAACTACCAGAACTTGAAAGTAAATGTTTTACGAGATGATGGTTCGAAACGCAAGCTTTTGTCAGCTGTAGGAAATGCGGCGGTTAAAAATGATTCACGTGGAAAAATGAAAGAAGAAAAAGTAGAAAATGTCGAGCGAAAACAAGATAAGTCATTTTTTAATTTCTTTTTAGCTTGTATCTTAGGAGGGCTTAAAAAAGCACTTTTAATTATTTAAGAAACATGAAAAGAACAGTCTTCATTACCGGAGCAACATCTGGCATAGGAATGGCGACAGCAAAGAAGTTGGCCCCAAATTATCGTTTAATTTTATGTGGTCGCCGTCAAGAACGATTAGATGAAATTCAGGCAGAATTAAATCAAATTACAGAAGTAAAAACAATTCAATTTGATGTTCGTGACAAGGAAGCTGTTTTTTATGCAGTAGAAAGTTTAGAGAACGAGTGGAAAAGTATTGATGTTTTGGTCAATAATGCAGGAAATGCACATGGATTAGCTCCTTTTGATACTGCGGATTTAGAAGATTTAGAAGCAATGATTGATATCAATGTAAAAGGATTGATTTATGTTTCAAAAGCCATCATTCCTTTGTTGAAAGCATCTCATAATGCGCATATTATTAATCTTTCTTCAATTGCTGGGAAAGAAGTTTACCCCAACGGAGGAACTTATTGTGCTTCGAAAGCTGCTGTAGAATCTTTGAGTAAAGGGATGCGATACGATTTGTTACCCTACGGAATTAAAGTTTCGAATATTGCACCTGGAGCAGTGGAAACAGAGTTTTCTTTGATTCGTTTCAAAGGAGATAAAGATCGTGCTGAGAATGTATACAAAGGTTTCGAACCTTTGAAAGCGGATGATGTAGCCAATACAATCGACTATTTGTTGCAGCAACCGGAGCATGTACAAATTGCTGATGTAACAATTTTTCCGAAAGCACAAGCAGGAGGAACTGTTTTCTTGAAAAAATAATTTATTTCGAAAAATATTTTTATGTATAAAGTCTCTTTTTTTAGGGGCTTTTTTATTTTGTTCAAAAAAAGTTTAAATTTAGATGTAACACTTCGTAGCACTTAGATGTCTTATTAGTAAAAGCACTAAATATGAATCAGGAAACGTTTAAAACATCGGTATTTGTCCATAAGGATAAGCTGTTTCGTTTTGCACGAAGAATCCTGGTAAGTGACGATGAAGCTTATGATGTTGTTCAGGAAATTTTAATGAAATTATGGGAAAAACGTAATTCATTGGCAGAGGTGAGCAATATAGAAGCGTATGCGATGCGAATGGTAAATAACGAATGTGTTAATCGATTGAGAAAATTTGATGTTCGGGAGAATTATAAAAACGTAGTACAAACTGATTGGTGTATTCAACACGAGCAACAAGAAATAAAACCGCTTATTCTCAATTTAATTGACCAATTGCCAGATAAACAGCGCAAAGTAATGCATCTAAAAGATGTTGAGGAACTTGAAATAAAGGAGATTGCAGGAATTTTGGAAATGGAAGAAAATACAATTCGAGTCAATCTGATGCGGGCAAGACAAAAAGTAAGGGAACAATTAGAAGTTTTTTTTGAACATGAAGAAAGAGCAATCAATTATAAATAAAGATGATTTTTTTGCCGGAAAGTTGACCGAAGAGCAAGAAAAACAGCTGAGAAATAATGAAAAAGATCCTTTTTTTGAAATTTTGAAAAAGGAAAAAGAAATAAAAATGGAGCTAAGTTTTGATGATTTTATGACAAAGGTTGAAACGAATCAACAAGAGATTGTAGAAGAACCAAAAGCAAAGAGGTTTTTGTGGTGGAAAATCTCAGGAATTGCAGCTTCAGTTTTAATTGGAATCGGAATGATGTTTTTCTTAGGAGAATACAACGAAGTCGACAAAGATTCAACGGTTGTTAAAATTATTGAACCTGAAAAATCAACCGAAAAAAGAGAGAATATAGTTGTAAAAGAAGATGTAGAGAATATTCCATCATCAGAAAATTTTCTAATAAAAGAGGAAGAAAAACAATTATCGAAAGTTACAAAATCAATCAAAAATGAAAATAAAAAGTCAACAATTCAATCAGTTGGTTTATCTATAGCAAAATCTGAAAGTACAGATGAATATTCGTCAGACTATGTAGTTGTAAATGGAGAACCAGTTGAAAATTTTGATGAGGCAAAAGTTTTAGCTTATACGACTATGAAATTATTTTCAAAAAATATTGATCAAGGAGCTAAAGCAATCGGACAATTAAAATCATTATCAATAGAACTTTAAAAAAAAGAAAATATGAAAAAATATGTATTCATCTTAACACTGTTTATCGTAGGATTTGCAAATGCGCAAACAAATAAATTTGTTGAATTATATAATCAATTTCAGGATAAAAAAGGAGTTACAACCATTACAATTAATAAGGCAATGTTTAATATGATGGGAGATTTTTCGACAGACGATTCGGATTTGAAAGATTTGGATGGTTTGTTCAAAAAAATGAATTCAATCAAAATGATTATGGTGGATAATGAAAATAACGAAGCCAAAAATCAATTAAAAACAGCTTTTGATAAAATGAAATTGGAAGAATTGATGTCAATCAATAAAGAAGGGAGTAAAATTCGTTTTTTGACAGAAAATGCCAGTGCTAAAATCTTTAAGAATGTTTTGATGAGTATCAACAGTGATAATCAACAAATGTATATGATTATGGATGGCGAAATTTCTGCTGACGAGATGAGTAAAATGGTAAAAGAATCCAATAAATAATAAAAAAAGAAGCTGAACATTTGTTCAGCTTCTTTTTTTATTATAAAATCTTCTCATAACAGACACTTTCTTCTATCCCTTCATATTGGTCATAGTTTTTAATTTTTTGATAATTGCATCTTTCGTACAAGGCGATTGCTTCAGGTTGTTTCAATCCTGTTTCTAAAATGCATCTTTCGTATCCTAATTCTGTAGCCCAATTTTCCAACTCATTCAAAACTTTTGCAGCTATTCTTTTTCCTCTAAAATCGGGATTTACAAACATTCTTTTTATTTCCATTGTTGTATCGGAATAATGTTTTATAGCTCCGCAGCCAACAGCAGTATTCTCGATATAAGCAACAATGACATGTTGAATTAAATCTGTTTTATTGTATTGTGCAAAAAAAGAATGAAATTCTCCATCTCTTTTTCTTAGGTCAATATCTAACTCCTGAACGAGTTCTTGAAAAGCACTATTTGTAGAATCGGTACGACTTAATTTGATAGAATTCATGTAAGTAATCTTTTCTCAAATTTAATAAAAACATATACATCTTACAGGTTAAATTCTATTTTGCTCACTTGTTTTCTCAATTTGTTTCGCGTCTTTCACTTTTAGGTTTCCGAAGTTGTATTTGAGGTTAAGAATAAAATATTGTGTGTCACGATAATCTTTGAAATATTGGTTTTGGTCCGCATATTTAGTTGAAATGGTTCCACGATCTGTTTTGAAAATATCGTTAAAAGTTAATCCGATTTCAAAACGTTTATCCCATAATTTTTTGTTTAAAATCACATATGTATTTTGAGAGGAACTAATGTTGAAAGATCCTTGAATAGCCTTTGAATTGTAGCGATATCCTGCCGAAAGATTAAATGTTTTTGCCTGATCCAAATCCAATTGTGTACTGAGTGAAAGATGATAAAAAAACACATCATTTTTGTATTGTTTTTGATCCGGACCGAAATAATAATTTTCATTGTATTCTCCCATTGCAAATAAATTTAGTTTCCACCAGGATTTGAGATTGAAATTTTTCGAAAGGTTAGCTCCAAATGCTTCTCCGTTTTTGATATTTGTAAAATGGTAAACTGTTTCAAAAGTTTCAGGGTTTTGGATAGAAATTTCCATGGCAGGATCTTTTTCGTAGCGATAATAAGTTTCAAAATTCCAGTCTTTTAGTGTGTATGATAAACTTAAATTATGGATAATCGTTGAAATGGCATTTGCATCGCCCTGAAAATAAGAAAACATATTATAATATGATTTTGAAGGGTTTAAAAAGTTGTAATCGGGACGATCGATTCGCTTTCCGTAATTCAATCCAATTTGTCCTGCATTTTCGAAACTATACATTAAATAGAATGTCGGAAAGAAACCTGTATTTGTTCGTTTGTTTTTTGTAATGGGATTATCCGAAATAGTATTGATCCAAGTTGTTTCTGATCTCAAACCGGCTTTTGCTTCCCATTTTTTCCATTTGTAGTTAGACGAAATATAAAGGGCGAAAATCTGTTCTTTGTAATTGAAAACATTGCTTTTATCAGGTTGATATTCGATAGTGTTTTGGATGGACTCGAAAAAATCTAAATCATTATCGTTTTTCACGAAACTATATTTTGTACCGGTTTCTAAACCAAAATCTTTGTTGGTGAAGGTGTAATCTATTTGTGTTGAATAAAGATTTAATTTTTGAAGCGCATTATTCAAAAACCTGTTTTCTTCATAAGGTTTATCGTTGAAATTTAATTGCGTCAGGACATCTTGTTTCTCTTTGTAATAACGGTGACTGAAATTATTGGACCAAGTCAAATTATTATTTCCAAATTTTTTGTCATATACCAAATAACTGTTAAAACTGTTTGAAGATTCGCGACGATGATTTTGTGTGACATAATAAGATTCGAGTTGATTATTGTCTATATTGTAAATATTGGTCGGAACATTGTAATTTCCAATAGAAGCAGGATTTCTATATCCATTCATTCCAAATTGTAGATTTTGTAAACTATCAATTGTATATTGAGAAGCAAAGTTGTATACGTGCTGTTCTTTTGCAACAGTTCGGCGAATCATATCACTTTCCCAGCGAGATTTATCTTGTTCATAAGTGGTTACATCAAAATTTTTGCGAACATATTTTCCATTCACAAAATAATAACTACCGGTTAATTGCCATTTGTCTGTATTATAAGATTGTGAAGTGCCTAGCATTCCTTTGCTATAAATAGATTGATGATAACGGGTAGCAACTTGGCCTTTATAGCCGGAAAGTACATTTTTTTTCATTTTGATGTTGATAATTGCACTTCCGGATGCTTCGTATTTCGCAGGGGGATTGGTAATCACTTCAACAGAAGAAACAGTAGTGCCATCAGTGTTTTCTAACAATTGTTTCAGTTCGTCTTGTGTCATCAATGTTTTTTTATCGTTTATTGTAACTAAAATTTGTGTGTTTCCACGGACACTTAACTGATCATTTTTTAAGATAACATTGGGCGTGTTCTTTACAATGTCCCAAGCACTAAGATTTTGTAAAGGCGTATTGTCAACATTGAATTCAATCCGGTCAATTTTACGTTTTAATAAAGGTTTCTGACTTGAGACGATTACGTCTTTTAGTTGGATGCTTTCATCTTTTTTTAATGTAATTGTGAGTGGTTTTAGGTTGTCAGTCTGATAAACTTCTTCAAATTCCTGGTAACCAAATTCTTTGATGTAAATTGTGAATGATTTGGCTTGATTGAGCTCAAAACTGAATTGTCCATTTTCATCTGTTTCTAGTACAATAGGTTCTAACGAAGGAATTTCGACTTCTACGGAACTACTTTTTATGGCTTGATTCTGTTCATCAATCAATTTTCCTGTCGTTAACTGAGCAAAAATTAACTGAGGAAAAAAGAGTAGAAGATAGGCTGTTGCTTTCATGTAATTATTTTTAACAAAGTTGATTTTAAAAACAAATCCTGTCAGTTAATGAATGGTTAACGATGAGTTAACGTATGATTTATGAAAAAAATCAATGTATTTTTGAGATGATGAAAAGCTTATGAAACTTTCCAAAAAATATTATACACTTATTTTCTCTTTTGCACTGACAATTTTAGTTGCATTGCAAGCTTATTACATTTATAATTCGTATCGATTAATCACAAAAGATTTGAACAAAGAGGCGCAGGAAATTGCAAATAAGGTGATGGATTACATGAAGAAATATGAAACGGATAACAATGATGATAAGATTATACAGTATTTTAAAAAATTGAATCATGATGAAAAAAAGCAGTTTAATGAGTTGCAAATGATTCGGGAAAAAGTAGATTATAATTACAAAATATTTACACCTCTTGTCGATTCTTTATTGGAAGTTTATTCGAAAGATAAAGGCTTTGAAATTTCACTCCGTACAGATGTTTTTTCTGTTTATGACGGATTAAATCATAAAGAATTATTACAAAACAAAAATTATGTCATTTACGAATCGACTAGGAAAATGAGCCATCCTGTTAATATTAATCAAAGTATATGGTCTTCTGATGATATTAGCAATGAGCGAGATACCGACCGAGGAATTGAGTCGAATGAACGACATAAATACAAAATAAAAGGAAAAACGGATTATGAATTATTGAATATTAGGTTCTTAATTCTAAAGAAAATTATTCCACTTATTATAGTGAGTGTATTGATTGTTATATTGATAATTTTTTTATACTGGAAAAGTATGCAGAATTTAGCAAAACAAGAAGAGAAGATTAACCAATTACATGTAACAATAGATTCCATTGCACATGAATTGAACACACCAATTACGACCATGAAATTTGCATTGCATCAAATTCAACATTCAGATACAAAAGAGATGATGAATAGACAAATCAATCGTTTGGAGAATACGGTCGATTCCATTTTTGCAAAAAATGAAGAAAATAATGAGTTGTTAAATGAAATTATTTTGAGTGAAATTATTCAGAAAGCGAAACGTCAATTTCATACAATTGAGATCATTAGTCAAATCTTGTTTGAAAAAAATAATAAGTTGCAAGGAAATGATTTTCAACAAATATTTCAAAATTTAATAGAAAATTCCGTAAAATACGGCGCATCTAGAGTTGAGCTAAATTTAAAATTTCAACATGAAATTATTTTGAAATTTTCAGATGATGGAATTGGAATCCCATCAAATGAAATTCCATTTATTTTTGATAAATATTACCGTATAAACCGATCAATTAATCAAAATGTGAATGGTTTAGGAGTAGGTTTGTATTTGGTGAAGAATATTGTTGGACGTTATTCAGGAACGATTCATGTACAGAAAAATAAAGAAAAAGGTGTTGAATTTTTAATTAGAATGCCGAATGAAAACTAAATTGATTTTGGTTGAAGATGACCAGGATTTGGGAACAGTTTTGAAACAATATCTCGAATTTTCTGATTTTGAAGTAACATGGTTCAGTCATCCACAACAGTTACTAGAAGATTTATCCGTATTACCTGCTGTTCAATTGATTATTTTGGACGTAATGCTACCAGAAATAGATGGGTTTACATTAGCTAAAAAAATAGGAGAAAGCATTACAATTCCTTATTTATTTTTAACTGCTAAAGCACAAAGTTTTGATCGTGTTTTGGGATTGAAATTAGGTGCTGATGATTATATCACGAAACCTTGCGATCCTGAAGAATTGGTGTTGAGAATTAAAAATATTTTAAAACGAAACCAACCGATTTTAGAAGAAGTGATTTCAATAGGAACGTATATGTTTAATCGAAACCAATTAACGTTGACTTTTCAGGATGAGGTTTTTCAATTAACAGAAAAAGAAACAGAATTATTGAATTATTTTATTCAAAACAATCAAAAATTAGTGACTCGAAAAGAAATTTTAGAAAAAATTTGGGGTGAAAATGATTATTTCATGGGGCGAAGTTTGGATGTTTTTATGACGCGTCTAAGAAAATATTTTCAATATGATAAAAGTGTGAAATTTGAGTCGGTTCGAGGAGTAGGTTTTAAAATAGATTTACCTCTAAATTAAAAAAAAAGCCGAGAATTTCTCGACTTTTCATAACAAACAATTGAATTTGAATTCAGCAAAAAGACCGAATTCTATAAATGGATTTTTTTAGATTTAATTCTTTTGATAAAATTGAGTGTTGATAAAAATACATTGAAGAGTAAATAATAGAATGATTTTTTTAATTAAAATTTCGAATATTTAAAGAATTGATAATTTTAAAACCTCTAAACCTTTAGGTTGATAATTTTTGAAACAAAAAAAGCAAGAAAATTTCCTGCTTAATAAATTTTATGTTTTTTAATTTT
This sequence comes from Empedobacter brevis NBRC 14943 = ATCC 43319, assembly GCF_000382425.1. Lineage (GTDB taxonomy): Bacteria > Bacteroidota > Bacteroidia > Flavobacteriales > Weeksellaceae > Empedobacter > Empedobacter brevis. The sequence continues at coordinate 24,893 of NZ_KB908303.1, read as the reverse complement.
TTTAAGACAAATGACTATTTTTTGAAAAAGCCACCTAATAAGCCCATTGCATCTCCAAGACCTAATTGTCCATCACCATCCTGGTCTAACAATTTTTCAAATCCTCCTAAGTTTATTCCTCCTTGATTAGCTTGTGCAGATGATCCTCCAACTAAACCACCTAATAATCCTGCAATTCCATTAGAATCTAAACTTTCAGATTGTTTTTGTTTTCCCAAATACCCCATTACAATAGGAGCTACTAGAGCTAAAATTTGAGTCACTTGTTGCATGTTTAATCCGGATTGTTGAGAAATTGCAGCTTCTACGTTTTGTTGTTTATTTCCTAAAACATGTCCTAAAATTCCTAAACCATCTTGTTGATTTCCTCCTTGGTTTAAAAAACCAGAAAGATTATCTAAAATACTTCCGTCATGCTGATTTAAAGCATTTGAAATTCCTTCAGCACCACCGTTTTGTGCATTTTTATTTAACGCAGATAGTAAAAAAGGTATAGCAGCAGCGACAGCAGTTTGCGCCTGAGATTCGTTTATGCCCAATTGTTTTGCGGCAGAACCAACTACTTGTTGGCCAATAGCTCCTTGAATTAAATTTGTAAAGTCCATAAGTTTATATTATTTAATCAAATATAGTACTTTTAGAAGATTAATTTCGATGAATATATAACGAGTGCTGTAAAGTATTTCTATTTTTGTACATTCAATTTTGTAAATGAAACAAGTAAATCTTTTTTTAGTTATTCTTATTGCGATTTTAGCTGTTTTGCCAATCGTATTACCTGACCGTTTTGATGAAGACATCGAATACGAATTTGATGCACCTGTAGGGTTAGTTTATGATGAATTTTACAACCTTCGCCAATTTTCTAAATGGGAACAATTCACGGCTGCAGATTCGTTAACAACCAAAAAATTTTCAAATACACAAGAAGAAGATGAAATTTCGATGACTTGGGATTCAGAAGATGCTGCTATTGCTTCAGGAAAAATCACAATCGATAATTTTTCGGTGAATCGTTTTGTTAATTATACAATCAAATACGATGGATGGGAAAAACTGGATAGTTTGAATGTGAAGTTTGATCAAAATGAAAATGGTAAAACCATTGCGAAGTTGAATTATTTGAGCCAGAAAATCCCTTATTTCTATCGTTATTTTGCTTATTTCAAAAACCCTGAATCAAAATTTGAAGAATCTCTGGATGAGTTAAGTAAACGAGTGAAAATTCGTTTAGATAAAGATAAAAAAGAAGGAAGGTTAAATTATGGGGAGTTTCGAATTGGATTCTTAGGAAAAACGAATTTGTTAGCCATTAAAAAACAAACGAAGATTTCAGATAAACTGATTATGGAAAAAGTAGATGCTTCTTTCGAAATCATTTATAAATCGTTGATGAATAAAGATGAAGGTGGGCTTGATTTTGATTTAGGTTTTCCATATATCTATTTTACTGATTTTAATAAAGAAAAAGACCAGGTTACTTTTTTCTCCGGTATACAACTGATAGAGGATTTACCTTTGCAGAAAGGAATGCAGAAAGTAGTGGTTCCGGAAGGAGAATATTTATTAACCTTGCATATTGGACCTCGTTCTAAGCGAAATCAAACAATAGAACGAATGAACAGTTATGCGCAATCTAAAAAAATTAAGTTAGGAACAAGGCAACTAGAGGTGATGTTGAATGATCCAAAAGAAACGGATAGTTTAAAACTGATGTCACGCATTTATCTTCCTATTATTAAATAATAAACCATTAAGAATTAACAATTTTTAAAATGAAACTAAGCCACAAGAATGTGGCTTTTTTTGTATTTTTGCAACTTCTTACAAATGAACATGGACAAAGATTTTATTGAAGTTTACGGTGCACGTGAACATAATCTAAAAAATATTGATGTTAAAATTCCTCGCAACGAGCTAGTGGTTATCACCGGTTTGAGCGGAAGTGGAAAATCATCGCTGGCTTTTGATACAATTTATGCGGAAGGTCAACGTCGTTACATTGAAACTTTTTCGGCTTATGCACGTCAATTTTTAGGAGGTTTGGAACGCCCTGATGTTGATAAAATTGATGGTTTGTCACCTGTTATTGCAATTGAGCAAAAAACAACGAATAAAAATCCACGTTCTACAGTAGGAACAATTACTGAAATTTATGATTTTCTTCGTTTGTTGTATGCCCGTGCTTCAACAGCATATTCAGTAGAAACAAATGAAAAAATGGTTGCCTATTCGGATGATCAGATTATTGAATTGATTCGAACGCAATATGAAGGTAAAAAAATTGCGATTTTAGCACCGATTGTTCGTTCACGTAAAGGGCATTATCGAGAAATTTTTGTAACCTATTCGAAGAAAGGTTTTCTGGAAATGCGTATTGACGGTGAATTGAAAGATATAGAGCCTGGAATGATGCTGGATCGTTACAAAACACACGACATTGAATTGCTGGTAGATAAAATGATTTTGAACGACAAGGTGAATGACCAACGATTACGTTCAAGCATCGATCATGCGATGCAGCAAGGAAACGGAATTACAATGGTTTTGGATTATGAAACCAATGAAACACGCTTCTTTTCTCGTTCGCTGATGTGTGCGAGCTCCGGAGTATCATATGCGTTGCCTGAGCCAAATACATTTTCGTTCAATTCACCAAAAGGAGCTTGTTCTACATGTACAGGTTTAGGAGAATTGAAAGTGGTGAATCTTGAAAAATTATTTCAAGATAAAGAAAAGTCGTTGTTCGACAATCTGGAAGAATTGTTTGAAGCCTTAAAAACGTCTTCTCGAATCGAAAAACAATTGGAAGCCATTTTTGTGAAGTATCATATTGATCAAAAAACAGCTTTCAAAAAATTGCCGCAAGAATTGATTGATGATGTAATGAATGGTTTAAAGGAGACGTTGAATGTCGATTTGAAATTTGCATCAGTAAAAAAAACATACAAGATAGATTTTGAAGGATTAAACATGTTTCTTGCTGAAATTATGGAGGATAAGAATAATCCTTCATCTAATTCAATCAGTAAAAAGTTTGGTAAAAAAGTAATTTGTCCAACTTGCGAAGGAAAGCGTTTGAAAAAAGAATCACTTTTCTTCCGTATTGATGATAAGAATATTGGAGAAGTTGCTGAAATGGATCTTAAATCACTTCAAAAATGGATTGAGGAAGCACCGGTTTCAATGACTTCAAATCAACAACAAATTGCGCACGAAATTCTAAAAGAAATTTATACGCGTTTATCATTTTTGTTAGATGTAGGATTGGATTATTTGAGCCTTAATCGTTCTTCTAAAACGCTTTCCGGGGGCGAAGCACAACGTATTCGTCTGGCTACGCAAATAGGTTCGCAATTAGTAAATGTGCTTTATATCTTAGATGAACCGAGTATTGGATTGCATCAACGTGATAATGTCAGATTAATAGAATCATTGAAAAAACTGCGTGATATAGGAAATTCTGTTTTGGTAGTAGAACATGATAAAGATATGATTCTGGAATCAGATTATGTGATTGATGTGGGGCCGAAAGCTGGTAAAAAAGGAGGACAAATTGTTTGGGAAGGAAAACCAACGCAAATGTTGAAATCAAATACATTGACTTCTAATTACCTGAATAATAAATTACAAATAGAGATTCCGGAAAAACGTAGAAAAGGAAACGGAAACGAATTGAAACTTTATGGGGCAAAAGGAAATAATTTAAAAAATGTAAACCTTACGATTCCATTAGGTGAGCTGGTTGTGGTTTCAGGAGTTTCCGGAAGCGGAAAATCAACATTGATTAATGAAACCTTATACAGAATTCTGAATCAATATTTTTTTAGAGCAGAAAAAGATCCGATGCCTTATAAAAAAATTGAAGGTTTGGAACATTTGGATAAAGTAATCGAAGTGGATCAATCTCCTATCGGACGAACACCTCGTTCTAATCCTGCAACATATACAGGAATTTTCTCAGATATTCGTTCCTTATTTACAAATTTACCTGAAGCAAAGATTAGAGGATACAAACCGGGACGTTTTTCATTTAATGTAAAAGGTGGTCGTTGTGAAACTTGCCAGGGTGCCGGTTTGCGTGTAATTGAAATGAACTTTTTACCTGATATTCATGTAGAGTGTGAAACGTGCAACGGAAAAAGATTTAACCGCGAAACATTAGAGATTCGTTATAAAGGAAAGTCTATAGCAGACGTGCTTGATATGACGGTAAATGAAGCTGTAGAGTTTTTTGAAGCAATACCGAAAATATATCGATATGTAAAAATGCTACAAGATGTAGGATTGGGTTATATTACACTTGGACAGCAATCAACAACATTGAGTGGAGGAGAAGCGCAGCGGGTAAAATTGGCGACGGAATTAGCGAAAAAACAAACAGGAAAAACAATTTATATTTTAGATGAACCAACAACAGGTTTGCATTTTGAAGATGTAAGTGTTTTGATGAAAGTTATCAATAAAATTGTTGAATTTGGAAATACCGTTATTATTATCGAACATAATTTAGATGTGATAAAGTTAGCCGATTATGTAATTGATATCGGTCCTGATGGAGGAAGCAAAGGAGGGAAAATTGTTGCGGAAGGGACACCGGAAGAAATTGCGAAAAATCCGAAAAGTGTAACGGGGAAATTCTTGAAAAATGAATTAAAATAACATAAAAAAGCACTCTAAATTTAGAGTGCTTTTTTTATGTTATAAACCGATAGAAACACCCATAAATGGTTGAAAACCTGATGAAAATATACTTTCATTTTCCTTGTATAAAACATTGTACATGACACCTGCCTGAAATCTAACCGGTCCTCCGGATTGGTATCCGGCTCCAAGCCATAAAGCAGATTCATCTAAATTAGCTTCATACATAGTATTGTAATAAGGAGTACGATCATTGTATTCTTGTTTTCCTGTATAATACATATAATTCGCTCTCAGGAATATATTCTCGATTGGGAAAAAATTGATATAAGGACCAACATTAAATAAATTTAATTTAGAATAATCGTTTTTTGCATATTGATAACCAGCTGTTGCGCCTAACTCTACATTATTCGAAACCATATAACCAACACTTGGAGATACGTTAAAACCAAAGTAACTGTTGTTTCCAAAAGACAGACCAATTCCACCTCCAAATCTCCAATTGTTAGTAAGGGTTTGATTTTGATTAATTTGCGAAAAAGCAGTAGTACCTAGGGTTAAAGAAATGATAAATAAAAGAAAATTTTTCATAGAAATTTAATTAATTTTTAACTTTTAAAAGTGGCTTTAATTGAAAAAACCACTATAAATTTGTCCCAACAAAACTAATAATTCTGTTTTAATAAAAACATCTTATCACGTTTTGGTTGTAAAGAGTCGTTCATAGTTTTTAATTATAAAGGAATAGAAATAAGATTTAAAAAATCTATACCATCTACCCTTTCTGGTTTTATCTTTGCAGTAGTAAAGTTAATCAAAATAGACAATATAAAAATTTAAACAAATGAAATTATTATCGCCAGAAAAGAAACAAAAGATTGCTGATATTTTAATTAAATTATTAGCAGACGAACACATTTTATATTTAAAAACAAGAAATGCACATTGGAATGTTGAAGGTCCAGATTTTCAGACTATACATGTGTATTTTGAATCGTTATACAACGAGTTACAAATTGTCATAGACGATGTTGCGGAAAAAATTCGTCAAAAAGATGTTTATGCACCAGCAACAATGGCAGAGTATTTGCAGTTAGCTCATTTGTCAGAAGCAAGAAAAACGGAAAACAAAGATAGTTTAAGTTTTATTGCTGATTTGCTACACGACCACGAAATTATTATTAATTTTTTGGCAGAAGCTGTAGTAGAAATTGAAAAGTTCAATGATATTTCAACTTCGGATTTCTTAGTTGGATTGTTAGAACAACATCAAAAAACTGCTTGGATGCTTAGATCGCATCTAAAATAAAGTTGAACATTATTTTACTTCATAAGTTTTTAGTGTTAATTCATATTAGTGTTAATTAGGTTGAGCCTTGGATTTTCCAAGGCTTCAGCTTTTTATAGAGGTTTGTGTTTTATCCCTCAACTTCTTTTACACTTGCTTCTAAAGCGTTTGTTTTGACAGAAGCAATTCCGTTTCTAGCACCAGATTCTGTTTCATACGATTGGCTTGTTCCGATAATTTGTCCATTTGAAGCTTTCAGATTGAAATGCCATTTCCCGGAAGCACCTTCTTTTAATTCGAATTTAGCATCATCCTGCGAATTCTTGCGCACGGATTCGATTCCGTTTTCACAACTTGCTTTTTGTTTATATCCTTCGCTTGCTAAAATGTTTTGCCCGTTTTTAGCTTTCAAACGAAAACGATATTCTCCTGCTTTGTCTTGATAAATTTCAAACATAATGAATAGAATTTTAATAGTTTATGATGAATATAAATTTATAAAAATTATTTGATAGTTGTGAATTAAGAAGTTAGATTCATAAAAAAATCCTGAAAAACTTTCAGGATTTTAAATTTTATTGAATTCTTTTTAAATCGTCGACATTGTCTTTGTGTACATATAAAGGGATGTGTTCTACGACAACATCATTTTTTTCAAGACCAAATGATTTTGGAATATTGAATTCTATCTTCTTTAAAATGTAATATACTTTCAAAGTGAAGAACTCTTTCATACTTAATTTAGTTTCAATAGAAGGGAATTTCTCAATTAAAACGAATTTCATATCCGGATCTTGGTTGTATTTTTTCAGACAAGGACTTAAATACTTGAGTTGTAATTCTCCATCTGCATACATATCATTAATTACCTTTTTAATATATTGTTCTGTTTTTGGTTGAACCCTGAATCCAATGTTGAATGTAATTCGATAAATCTTTTGGTCTACAATTGGCAAAATTTTATAATTCAATGTATACGGCTCACTGTCTCGGCTAATGTTGACGAACCAATACACATCTGCACGTTTAGGTCGTTTTGATAAAATAGATTGAATACTGTATTTTTCTATCGTTTTTGGATTTGTCGACTTCGTTAAATAAAATAAGAATGTCGAGTATTTGTTTACTGTTTTATCTTCACTTAATTCTGTTAAAATATTTGCATAACGTTTAATTTTTACAAACTCCAGGTTTCGTGAATTAAGAATTTTCCCATAAAAACTACAGTACATGATGATGAAGAACAACCACCCCATTAGTAGGGCTAAATAACCTCCGTCTATGAATTTGACAACGTTTGCAACAAAGAATGATGATTCGATTGCAACAAAAACAGATAGAATTGCAACAATAAATACTTTGTTGAATTTTGTATAATAGTTGAGGTAATAGGATAATAAAAAAGTGGTCATTAACATGGTGACGGTAATTGCAAGTCCATATGCCGCCTCCATATGAGAAGAATCTCTAAAGTATAAAACAATAAATACACACCCGGCCCATAGCATGAAATTGATGGTAGGGATGTACACCTGGCTTTTATGTTCGTTTGGTTGAATAATCAATGTTCTGGGCCAGAAACCTAAATTGATTGCTTCATTGATTAATGTAAAAGAACCGGTAATTAACGCTTGAGATGCGATAATTGCAGCTCCTGTCGCAATGCATATTCCCGGAATTAAAAACCAGTCAGGCATCATTTCGTAAAATGGATTTCTACCGTCTAATATTGGATCATCTTGATGCATTAACCAAGCAGCTTGCCCTAAATAGTTTGTAACTAAACAAATTTTAACATAGATCCAACTGATACGGATGTTTTTTCGTCCACAATGCCCCAAATCTGAATACAATGCTTCCGCACCTGTTGTACAAAGGAAAACAGCTCCTAATATCCAAAATCCATGTGGGTAATTCATCAAAAGATTGTAGGCGTAATATGGATTTAAAGCCTTGATAATACTTGGATGATGAACAATGTGGTAAATTCCTAATCCTAAAAGCATAGTAAACCATAAGACCATAAAAGGACCAAATATTTTACCGACTTTGTTTGTTCCGAATCGTTGAAAAAAGAATAATGCAGAAAGAATAAAAATGACAATTGGTATAGTAGGGAGGTTTTCCAGTCCGTTTAACATTCGTAGACCTTCTACGGCGGAAGAAACCGAAACGGGAGGAGTAATAATTCCATCTGCTAATAAGGCGGATGCTCCAATAATGGTTGGGATAATAAGATTTTTTCCTTTTTTCTTGATGAGTGAATACAACGAAAAAATACCTCCTTCACCATCATTATCTGCTTTTAGTGTCAACCATACATATTTAATAGAAGTTTGAAAACATAAAGTCCAAAATACACACGATACGCCTCCATAAACAATGCTCTCTTCAATTACACGATTTTCTCCGATTATCGCTTTCATTACATATAATGGACTTGTTCCAATATCACCGTAAATGATTCCAAATGCGATTAAGAGGGTTGCTGCCGTTACTTTATTCATCGTATGCTTTGATTCCATAAGCACTATTTTAAAATTTCTACGAATGTATGCCGTTGAAAAGAGATTAAACAATCTTATTTATTTATAATCATAAAGCTACTTTATATTTATTTTCGATTTTAATATGGCGTATTTATACACTACTTTTTCTGTTTTGGATTTAATTGAATAAAATTAACTATTATTTATTCATCATATTTATTTCTTTAAGATTAATTTAATCTTATATGTTTTTGATAAATAGTATATTGTATCAAATTATGTTAAGAGATATTAAATTTTAAAATGTTATTATGCTTGCATAATAAAAAAAGATTATATTTGTTAGACATACACTAAAATATGTTAAGAGAAGATTTAACGATAGATTATTTATTGCGTTCAACATGGCTTTCTGTGCAGAAAATGTATAATGAGCAAGCAGGAGCTTACGATTCCACAATGGTGTATGCATTTACATTATTATCGATTGACCCGAAAGGAGGTACACCAAGTACTTCATTGGGACCAAAAATGGGAATTGAACCGACAAGTTTGTCTAGAACTTTAAAAAACTTAGAAGCAAGAAATTTTATTGTACGAAAACCAAATCCGGAAGATGGGAGAAGCGTTTTAATTACGTTAACAGAAGAAGGTTTACGGATGAGAGATATTTCGAAACATTTTGTTTTACAGTTCAACGAATCAATTAATAATCATATCGAACCTGAGAAAATGCAGATTTTCTTAGAAGTGATTTATAAGATTAATCAATTAATATCGGACAAAAAAATATTTAAAAACAATTATGAGAAGACACGTTAAACACGTAACTGTATTAGGATCAGGAGTAATGGGTTCTGGTATTGCATGTCATTTTGCAAATATCGGAGTCGAAGTCTTGATGCTGGATATGGTTCCTCGCGAGCTTACACCACAAGAGCAAGCGAAAGGACTTACTTTAGAGAGTAAAGTAGTTCGTAACAGAACTGCTCAAACTCACTTAGATGCTGCTTTAAAAAGCAACCCTTCACCAATTTATGACAAAGCATTTGCTTCTCGTATAACTGTTGGTAATTTTGATGATGATTTCGAGAAAATTAAAAACTCGGATTGGGTAATAGAAGTAGTAATCGAACGATTAGATATTAAACAATCAATTTTCGAACGTGTAGACAATTTCCGCAAACCAGGAACTTTAGTAACGTCGAATACTTCTGGTATTCCAATTCATTTGATGGCAGAAGGTCGTTCAGAAGATTTTCAAAAACATTTTTGTGGAACGCACTTTTTTAATCCACCACGTTACTTAAAATTATTCGAAATCATTCCAACTCCTCAAACAGATCAATCTGTCGTTGAATTTTTCCAAAACTATGCGTCGTTATTTCTAGGTAAAACACCGGTTTTATGTAAAGATACACCAGGTTTTATAGGGAATAGAGTAGGAGTCTACTCGATGGCGAAAGTGATGGAATTGGCACAGGAAATAGGATTAACAATTGAAGAGGTCGATACATTAACAGGATCTATTCTTGGTCGCCCAAAAACAGGAACTTTCAAATTAGGGGATTTGGTTGGTTTGGATACAGCGTACAATGTAACGAAAGGGTTACAGCAAAATGCACCAAACGACGAGATGATTCAAGGTTTGAGAGATTCAAAGTTTTTGAACTTCTTGATTGAAAATAAATTCTTAGGTGATAAAACGAGAAAAGGTTTCTATTACAAAGAAATTGATAAAGACGGAAATACAAAACGTTTTGCATTAAACCTTGATACATTAGACTATCGTCCTATGGCACGTGCTAAAGTTACTGCTGTTGAAACTGCGAAAAATGCAGGCTCTATGCGTAATAAATTAGGCGTTCTATTGAAAGATTCTGGTAAAGCAGGAGAATTAATCCGTAAACATTTTGCATCATTATTTGCGTATGTTTCGCAACGTATCCCGGAAATTACAGATGTGTTGTATCCAATAGATGATGCTTTAAAAACAGGGTATGCTTGGAAATATGGTCCATTTGAAACATGGGACTTAGTTGGGGTGAAAAACGGAATTCAGTTAGTAGAATCTGAAGGATTCAAAGTGGCTGATTGGGTAAAAGAGTTAGCAGCAACTGGTGCAGATTCTTTTTATAAAATAGAGAATGGCAAAAAACTTTTCTATAACCAGGATTCAAAACAATTCGAATTAATTCCGGGACAAGATGCATTTATCATTTTAGATAATATCCGTAAAACAAATGAAGTTTGGTCTAATCAAGAAACTTCTATCCAAGATTTAGGTGATGGAATTATTAACATTGAATTCCGATCAAAAATGAATTCGCTTGGAGGTGGAGTTTTACAAGGAATTAATAAAGGGATTGAACTTGCTGAAAAAGATTATCGTGGAGTTGTGATAGGTAACCAAGGTGATAATTTCTCTGTTGGAGCAAATTTAGCAATGATTATGATGATGGCTGCTGAGCAAGATTGGTGGGAATTAAACATGGCAATCAAAATGTTCCAGGATACGATGATGCGTGTTCGTTATTCATCTATTCCGGTAGTTGTTGCTCCACATGGAATGACACTTGGTGGAGGATGTGAAATGTCGATGCATGCAGATAAAATTGTTGCAGCTGCAGAAACTTACATTGGTTTAGTTGAAGTTGGAGTAGGATTAATTCCAGGTGGTGGAGGTTCGAAAGAATTTGCTCGCCGCGCAACTGAGTTTGCATTAAAAGATGATGTGAAAGTAAATCATTTACGTGATAACTTCATGAATATTGCAACAGCCAAAGTAGCGACATCAGCTTATGAAGCGAAAAATATGGGAATTATTCGTGAACAAGATGTTGTCGTGGTAAATGCAGAACGTCAAATTGCAGAAGCAAAGAAACATGCAATTATTATGGCAGAAGCAGGATATACGCAACCTATTCAACGTAGAGTAGAGGTGTTAGGGAAAGAAGCGATGGGTATGTTCTATGTAGGAACTGATTCTATGGTAGCCGGACGTTATGCTTCTGATCACGATCGTTTAATTGCGAATAAATTAGGATATGTCATGACAGGTGGTAATTTATCTGAATCTACTTATGTTTCAGAACAATATTTGTTAGACTTAGAACGCGAAACTTTCTTATCGCTTTGTGGAGAAAGAAAAACATTAGAGCGAATCCAGCATATGTTGAAAACAGGTAAACCTTTGCGTAATTAAAATTATAGTATTGGGATTTTAGATATTAGTATTGAGATGCATAAACTTGAGGATTTAATAATTTGGAAAAAAGCAATTGAGCTTACAAAACAAGTTTATTTGATTTGTTTAGAATTACCTCAAGACGAAAAGTTTGGTCTGAATAGTCAAATTAAAAGAGCTGCAATTTCAATTCCTTCAAATATTGCAGAAGGAGCTGGAAGAAACTCAAATAAAGAATTTGTTCATTTTTTATCAATTGCAAATGGATCTTCTTATGAATTAATGACTCAATTAATTTTAGGGATAGAATTACAATTATTCAAGAAAGATAAAACAGAACATATTATTTTATTATTAAATGAAATTCAGAAAATGAATTATGTATTTCAACAAAAACTAAAATCTAGAATCTAGAATCTAACATCTAAATTTTTAAAAAATGAAACAAGCATATATAGTTACAGGATATAGAACAGCTGTAGGGAAAGCGCCAAAAGGGACATTACGCTTTACGCGTCCTGATGAGATGGCTGCTACAGTAATCAAACGCTTAATGCAAGATTATCCAACTTTAGATCCGGCGCGTATTGACGATTTAATTGTTGGGTGTGCAATGCCGGAAGCAGAGCAAGGATTAAATATGGCACGTCTTATCTCATTAATGGGGTTGGATACAGATAAAGTGCCAGGTGTTACAGTAAATCGCTACTGTGCATCAGGTTCAGAAGCAATTGCGTTGGCAGCTGCTAAAATCAGAACAGGAATGGCAGAATGTATTATTGCAGGAGGTGCAGAATCGATGTCGTATATTCCAATGGGAGGATACAAGCCAATTCCGGAAACAGATTTAGCCAAAGATCACCCAGATTATTATTGGGGAATGGGGTTGACGGCAGAAGAAGTCGCAAAAGAATTTAAAGTTTCTCGTGAAGACCAAGATTTGTTTGCGTTTAATTCGCATCAAAAAGCGTTGAAAGCAAATGCGGAAGGAAAATTTGCATCTCAAATTGTTCCGATTGATGTTGAATACAGTTTTTTGGATGACAAAGAAAAAGTTCAAACCAAGAAAATAGATTTCAAAGTTGATGAAGGACCACGTGCAGATACTTCAGTTGAAGGTTTAGCAAAATTACGTCCGGTTTTTGCACAAGGCGGAACAGTTACAGCCGGTAATTCATCTCAAATGTCTGATGGAGCTGCTTTTGTAATGGTGATGTCAGAAGATATGGTGAAAGAACTGGGACTTGAGCCGGTTGCTCGTTTAGTCGCTTATTCAACAGTAGGTTTAGAGCCTCGTATTATGGGAATGGGACCTTTGTTTGCAATTCCTAAAGCGTTAGAACAAGCTGGAATGAAGTTAGAGGATATCCAATTGATTGAATTAAATGAAGCATTTGCTTCTCAGTCTGTTGCAATTATGCGTGAACTGAATTTGAATCCGGATATTGTGAATGTAAATGGAGGTGCGATTGCCTTAGGGCATCCGCTTGGATGTTCAGGAACGAAATTAACAGTTCAATTGTTACATGAAATGGAAGCGCGTAAAGCGAAATATGGAATGGTAACAATGTGTGTGGGTACCGGACAGGGAGCGGCTTCAATTTTCGAATATTTAAAATAATGCGGTAGGAGAGTTGGTAATGATTTCTTTCTGATCCGGCTCTTCTTTTTACAAAATAACAACCATAAAACAATTACAAGAATGTCTACAAATCCAAATAGATTAATCGGAGGACAATATCTAATCAAAGATGCCTCTTACAATGATATCTTTACTTACGAAGATTTATCAGAAGAACAGCAAATGATTTTGCAATCTGCAAAAGAATTTATCGATAAGGAAGTTGTTCCTAATAAACACCAAATAGAGAAAAAAGATTATGCTTTAATCGAGGAGTTAATGCGTAAAATTGGTGAATTAGGATTGTTAGGAATTTCTGTTCCGGAAGAATACGGAGGTTTAGGAATGGGATTCGTAACAACCATGTTAGTTTGTGACTATATTTCTGGCGCAACAGGTTCGTTGGCTACAGCTTTCGGAGCTCACACAGGAATTGGTACAATGCCAATCTTACTATATGGAACAGAAGAGCAAAAACAAGAATACTTACCAAAATTAGCAACAGGAGAATGGTTTGCTTCTTATTGTTTGACTGAACCTGAAGCAGGTTCTGATGCAAATTCAGGAAAAACAAAAGCTGTTTTATCAGAAGATGGAAAAGAATACATCATCACTGGTCAAAAAATGTGGATAACAAATGCAGGTTTTGCAGATTTGTTTATCGTATTTGCTCGTATTGATGACGATAAAAATATTACGGGTTTCATTGTTGAAAAAGATAAAGCAGGAGAAGGGTTCTCTTTGGGAGAAGAAGAAGATAAATTAGGAATTGTTTCTTCATCAACTCGTCAGGTTTTCTTTAACGAAGTTCGTGTTCCGGTAGAAAATCTTTTAGGAGAAAGAAACGGAGGATTTAAAATTGCGATGAATGCTTTAAATGTTGGTCGTATCAAATTAGGTGCGGCTTGTTTAGATGCTCAACGTCGTATTTTAGATTATTCGCTACAATATTCTTCAGAACGTAAACAGTTCAATACATCGATTAATACTTTTGGAGCTATCAAAGAAAAGCTAGCGGATATGGCTGTTGCTGCGTTTACTTCAGAAGCGGGAGCTTATCGTGCTGCGAAAGATGTTCAAGATGCAATCGAAGATAATGTAGCAAAAGGAATGCCGCACAATGAAGCTGAATTGAAAGGGATTGAAGAATATGCAATCGAAGCTTCTATCTTGAAAGTTTGGATTTCTGATGCTGCACAGGATGCGGCAGATGAAGGAATTCAGATTTATGGAGGAATGGGATATTCAAAAGAAATGCCTATGGAAGCAGCTTGGAGAGATGCACGTATTTCTAGAATTTATGAAGGTACAAACGAAATCAATACATTGTTATGTGTTTCGATGTTAGTAAAACGTGCATTCAAAGGAAAATTAGATTTAATGTCGCCGGCCATGAATGTGGCAAATGAATTAATGTCGATTCCTTCTTTTGATATTCCGGATTATTCTGAATTATTTGCACAAGAAAAAGAGATTCTTGCAAATCTAAAGAAAGCATTCTTTATGGTAGCAGGATCAGCATTGCAAAAATTTGGAGCTGAGTTGGAACAACATCAACAATTAATTATTGCGGCTTCTCGTATCATGCAAGAAATTTATATGGTAGAATCAGCGATGTTGCGTGCAGAAAAAATTGCAACGACGAAAGGTGCTGATGCTGCTAAAAATGCCGTAAAATTAGTTCAGTTACAATTGTTCAAATCTGTGGAAATTATCAAAACAGAAGCGACTCGTGGTATTATTTCTTTTACAGAAGGTGACGAGCAACGCATGATGTTGTCAGGATTAAGAAGATTTACACGTTACAATGAATATCCGAATGTCGTAAATCTAAAAACTGAGATTGCAGATTTATTAATTAAAGAAAATAAATACACTTTCTAGTGGTCGTTTAGTTAAACTAAAAAAAAGCAGTCAATTATTGACTGCTTTTTTTATTTTAACATATTGATATTTAATTTGGTATATCATTTGATTAATCTCGCTCAAGTACTAGTCTTTATATAAGTTAGTTGAGTTTTCATGGTACTTAAGTTTTAGTAGAGAAAAGCCTCAGTTGTTCCCAATTGAGGTTTTTTCATGTCGTATAGTAAAGTTTATTCATTAAAAATAAGCGAGTTACACTTGTTTTTCTTTTTGAAATACAAGTGTAAAGAAATGAATCGTTGTAACTTTAAATAAAAATATTAATTCTAAAAACGAAAAATATGATGATTAATGCAGCTATTTTAACAGTAACGATGTTCGTGACGTTCAGTGTGATGTGTCTGGTCAAATTAAACGAATTTAAAAAATTGAAATAACGTGAAGCTCCATTTGTACAAATGGAGTTTTTGTATTTATAACGCTATATTTACTTCAGAAACGAAATGTAAAAATGAGAAAGAAATTAGTGGTTTTAACAGGAGCAGGAATTAGTGCTGAAAGTGGGATTTCTACTTTCAGAGATGCGAATGGTTTGTGGGAGAATCATGATATTATGGAAGTCGCTTCTATCGAAGGTTACTTGAAAAATCCGGAATTGGTACAAGAATTCTATAATCAGCGCAGGCAACAATTGTTCGAAGTGGAACCAAATGCGGCACACCTTTTTTTAAAAGAGTTAGAGAGCGATTTTGATGTATCTATTATTACTCAAAACGTAGATGATTTACACGAACGTGCAAATTCTTCAAAGGTGATTCATTTGCACGGTGAATTAAGAAAAGCAAGAAGTGAAAAAAATGAAAACCTGATTATAGAATGGAATAAAAATATAAATCTTGGAGATTTAGCTGAAGATGGAAATCAACTTCGTCCTCATATTGTGTGGTTTGGCGAAATGGTTCCGGAAATAGAAAATGCAATCGATGAGGTTCTGACTGCGGATATGTTGATTATAATCGGAACATCAATGCAAGTTTATCCTGCAGCTTCACTTAAAGATTATGCAAAATCAAATGTACCTGTTGTCTATATAGATCCATCAGAGACTTTTGTAGATTCCTCAATTACACACATTAAGAAAAAAGCAACAGAAAGTATTGAAGAATTAAAAACTATTTTGAATAATTTTTAATCTTTTACGTTTTAATTTTGTTAAATTAATTTTCATGTGATGAAGTATATCTATTTACCGGTAATTATTTTTATTGTCTCAATTGGTATAAAGGCTCAAGAATTTAATCCGTTTTATCAATCGATTGTTACGCAAGTGAAATTCGATTCGGTTCAACAGAAATTACAAAAATTTCAAGACTTCGGAATTAAAACTGTCGGATCTTCTGCACATGACAATGTATTTAGTTGGTTGAAGTTGTATTATACAAACTATGGTTATTCGAATATAGAACAACAATCTGTGAGTGTTTTCGGGAAGATTGGATATAATTTAATTGTTACAAAAATTGGAAAAAAGTATCCGGATGAATTTATTATTATCGATGGACATTATGATACGTTAAATGGTCCTGGAGCAAATGACAATGGTTCAGGAACAGTTACGTTACTGGAAATAGCAAGATTAATAGCAGATGTCGAAACAGATTATTCGATAAAGTTTATTCATTTTACAGGAGAAGAACGTGGTTTGATAGGAAGTCAGGAATATGTGAATAAAATTGCCGTTCCTCAAAATCTAAAAATAAAAGCAGTTCTTAATATTGATGAGGTTGGGGGAGTTGCAAACAAGATGAATACAACAATTGTTTGTGAGCAAGACGAAAGTAATCCAATTTCTAATAATGCAGCTTCATCTGAATTGACAAATCAAATGGCTCGTATTTTTCCATTGTACACTTCTTTAAAAACTGAAATTTCGAGAGCGTATAGTTCTGACTATATGCCTTTTCAAGCAGTTGGTTATCCTATAACAGGGCTTTTCGAGAAAAATGAAACGCCTTATGCGCATACTCCTCAAGATACAATTGATCGTATGGATGTAAAGTATCTTACAGAAGTGGTGAAAGGAGCTTTGGCGACTTTATTGCATTTTTCATTTGCACAAGAAAAGTTGAATACGATTGAAAATTCAATTTCTACTTTACAAGTTTATCCAAATCCTGTCGTTGAAACCCTTCATTTTTCTCAGAATTTACAGCAGCCGACAATTATTATATATGATGAATCTGGAAAGCAGGTTTTTTATAAAAAATTTCAGACAAGTGTGTCTCAAATCAATTTAGAATATCTTGTTCCCGGAGTTTATTTCGTTACGATCAATTCGAATCAACATTATAATTTTAAGATATTAAAAAAATAGTCTTCTTTGGTGTAAATTTTATAGACTAGCATAATTAGGTATGTTGATGTAAAATGCTTAGCAGTCAATTTCTTTACTAAAAATGTTTTCATATCACTAAAGATTTGAAAAACTTTTTGAACATAAACCTTGTTAACGTTTCATTCAAACATGTTCTTAACTTGAGAGTTTTAACGCCGTTTTTTATTTCCTTTTTTGTAATTTAGCAAATAGTAAATGGTTTGCTATTGTGGTGCTAAATTGAAAGTTTATGCTTCTATTTCCGCTACTATTGACAAACTCCGAACCGTTGGAGGAAATATTCCCCAACCAGTGCTTAATCTTAATAATGAATCCAGAACTAAAAGAAATAGAAAAGCAAATTAAAAAAACTCATAAATTTGCTTTTACTCCAAAATATAAAACTGAATTTCACACTCAACTTTCTGGGAAAGCTTTTTTTGCTATTACAAATCAAGCTTTTGAAAAATTAGAATGGGATATTATTTATGTTGATGAACATTCAATTGAGGCTAAGCGAAAGACAAAAAGTTTAGGAATGACTCAATATACAGAATCCATAATTGTATCTTACAATTATGGAAATGTAGCTGTAAAAAGTGAATCTTTAGGTAATGAAATGTGGGACAATGGGCGAAATTCAAAAAGAGTTCATCTTTTCATACAAGTAATTCAAGACATAGAAAGGAATTATAATCGAGAAGAATTAAGACAGCTTGAAAAGGAACAAGAATCAAAAGATAATTGGGATGATTATAAAATTCCAACAGAATTACCAAAGCCAAAAGCTATACGAAAACCTAACATAATCTTTCCTATTCTAATTGCAATTGTTTCTTCTATAATATTGGCATTTATATTAGCTAAAATATCCTTAACAGGGAGATATATAATTGTCTTATTTGAATTTCTTGTTGGTTTAGCTTTGGCGTTTTCTTTAAAACTTGGAATTAAGTTAGGGAATTTTACCAACTTCAATAAATTAATAAACATTTTGATTTGTTCAATATTGATTGTTTTTATTGGAAATCAAATATTTCAATATAATATCATCTTGACTGAAAGTAATTTTGAAAGAATTGGATTTTTTGAATTTTTGAAACTTAGACTTCAACAAGGTTTAACAATCAAAAGTTTAAATGTTGGAAGTGTTGGATTAATAATTAGTTGGATTATTCAATTAGGACTAACGTTTGTATTTGGTTACTTAAACTTGACAAGATTTTTAATTTCATATGTCATAAAAAGAATACCAACAGAAGTTATTGATTTTACATTTTTTCATTTTGTGAAAGGAAAAGATGAGCATCAAGTTAGAACAGAACTAGCGTTTTTAGGCTGGACGAACGAACAAAATCAAAATGAAGTTTTTGAAGCCATTAATGGAATTCAAGAAAACAACGAAATGAACAGAACAACTTAAAAAAGATACTTCCGCTAACAAAGATTTTGTAAAATGGCGGATTAAATATAAAATAGGAAGCTTTTGGTTTCTTATGTAGCAAAAAGCCAATTGCATGGACTTTTTTATTAAATTAGAAAAGACAAATGGCTTTTACTACGTGTCGTCTAAATCGAAACTTTCATCTTCGATTATCCGCTCCTCCGCAAATCACTCAAATGTTAGCGGTTATTATAAAACGAGCCTTATAAAAGATAAAAAAATATGACCGAAACAGTAACAGTTGACGAAGCGATTTCAAAAGGACATAAAATGGTCAGTTATCCAGTTATGATAATTATGTGTGGAACCATTGGGCTTACGCTTTATTTAGGTGCTCAAAAACTCATTCCTACTTGGAGTTTTCTAATTGGATTTGTCCTTGCACTTGTTTTTGCTTGGTTATGGTGGAGTTTTATGATTACTAAGTGGCGACTTTGGGCTTTTGAAAATGT
Organism: Empedobacter brevis NBRC 14943 = ATCC 43319; assembly: GCF_000382425.1. GTDB lineage: Bacteria > Bacteroidota > Bacteroidia > Flavobacteriales > Weeksellaceae > Empedobacter > Empedobacter brevis. The sequence goes on along the minus strand of NZ_KB908303.1, from coordinate 5,525 downwards.
TAGAAATGTTCACGAACTAAAAAAACGAGCTATTCAAGAAAAATTAATTTGGGTAGACAATAGTGTTTTTGAAAAGACAGAGATTCGTACTGTAACAGACAAAGAGAAATTAAATACTTTATCAAACAAATTCAAGCAAGACGACCTTTTTCAAGACGACTTAACTGTAGCAAATGAAACTGTTATTTACTATTCAAAAGGTAAAAATTCTGTTGAAATGGTGATTATGTTTTGCTGTTTAGGTATTGGTGTCTATTTACTTCTCAAAACTGATAGTTATATCATTGGTTTAATTCTTTCAATAGTTGGTTCATATTTTGGTTACAAGGAGTACAAAGAATCGACAAATACAGACCCTCAAATCATAATTAATGACAAAGGAATTAAAACTATATCAACAGACTTTTATAGTTGGAATGACATTGAAAACGAAGAAGTCATAAGTAAGGTTTCGGGAAAGCATATTCATTATTACTTGACTTATAATTATCGAGACGGAAGAGAATATTTGCAAATTGACGATTACGATATAGATATGAGAGGTTTAAACAAATTACTGATTTTATATCGTGGGCGAAGTAATAAAAAAGTCATAAACTGTTAAAAGGAGTTTGTAAAAATACTGAATCGAGCACGAAATTGAAAAGAATGAAATACTTCTTTATAAAATTTAAAAATAGGTGTAAAATATGGCTTTATTTATAACGCTTGATAATGTTTATAGTTTATATGATCTTGATTCTACAAAGAAAATAGAGGGTATTGTTGTTTTTCATCAACACAATAAGGAAAATCAGAATTATAAGAAGCATAGTCGTCTATTTGAAGGCTTGTTATTGGGTGTTGTATTAAAAGGTGCAATGAAAACCCAAATTCATTTTTCTGAATATGAAGTAAAAGAAGGTGATATAGCTGTTGTGCCCCCACAGGTTATGATAGAAACAAAGTCTTTAAGCGAAGATGCAGAAATCGTTACGATAGGTCTTTCTCTAGATTTTATTTCAACATTTCCAATCTTAAGAGAATTTGTCATGAACGATCAGATTCGTTGGCAGCCGATTATTAGATTGGAGCAAGATGAATTTCTTTTACAAAAAGAATTCATCCGGCTTATTGAGAAAGTATACAACAAGAAACAAAGCAGTCATAAAACAGAAATGCTCAAGCATCTTGTGATGGGATTGATTCATTTGATTACTGAAAAATATCAGAATGCACCTTCTCATAAAAGCCAAGCAAAAAACCGAACACATGAAATTATCGATAACTTTTATTCGTTGGTTTCTAAATATGCGCACAAGCAACGAAGTGTACAGTTTTATGCAGATGAACTACACTTAAGTACGCAGTATCTTTCTTCTTTTTTGAAACAAAATACAGGGAAATCTACTTTACAGTGGATTGATCATGTACTAGTATTGCATGCTAAAACATTGCTTAAATCCTCAAGCTTATCAATAAAAGAAATTAGCCATGAATTAGAATTCACAGATACTAGCGTATTTTGTCGATATTTTAAACGCAATACAGGTAGGTCTCCCAAATTATATAGAGAGGAGGAGTAGTGTAAGGTGTGTGAGTGTGTACATGGATAAAAGATAGTTTAGAAATACTACCTAAAACCTAGTAAATCGTCAATAATCTATTTGGCAACGCTGTCTACTTTTATCACATGAAAAAAGCAGATAAAAAAGCGGCAGTTAGATTTATATTTATTACACTATTGCTAGATATAATAGGGTGGGGGATCATACTTCCTGTCGTTCCGAAACTGATAGGGGAACTTATTCATAGTGATATTAGCAAAGCAGCAACCTATGGAGGTTGGCTTGGTTTTGCCTATGCATTTACACAATTTGTATTTTCACCTATAGTTGGTAATCTTAGTGATAAGTATGGTAGACGTCCTATCTTATTGATCTCTCTTTTTGGTTTTTCTATCGATTATATTTTGTTAGCTCTTGCACCTTCTATTGGCTGGTTATTTCTAGGCCGTGTTATTGCAGGATTAACCGGAGCTAGTATTTCTACAGCAAGTGCTTATATTGCTGACATATCTACGGATGAAAACAGAACAAAGAACTTTGGGTTAATTGGAGTTGCATTTGGTTCAGGGTTTATAATAGGTCCTGTTTTGGGAGGTTTATTAGGATATTATGGAGTGAGAGTGCCTTTTTATGTCGCGGCAGTATTATGTCTACTGAATTTCTTGTATGGGTATTTTATGCTTCCTGAGAGTTTAGATAAAAGTAAAAGAAGACCGTTTGAGTGGGAACGTGCTAATCCGATAGGTTCTTTGAGGTTTTTATTTAAACATCCTAAAATTTCTAATTTGGTTTTCGCTTTAGTGTTCGTTTATATTGGACTTCATGCCGTTCAAAGTAATTGACATTTTTTTACGATGTATACGTTTAATTGGACAGAAAGACTAGTAGGGATTTCTTTAGGAATTTTGGGGCTATGCATTGGATTGGTACAAGGTGTATTGATTCGATGGAGTGCTCCTAAATTAGGAGAGCAAAAAAGCATCTATTTAGGATTATTGTTTTATGCGTTAGGACTTTTATTGTTTGCTTTTGCGAATGAGGGATGGATGATGTTCGTTCTTTTAATACCCTATTCTTTAGGAGGGATTTGTGGACCTTCTCTCCAGTCTTTAATTAGTAAAAGTATTCTCCCCGATCAGCAAGGAGAATTACAGGGAGCATTAACAAGTTTAGTAAGTGTTACTTCTATTATAGGGCCACTTATTATGACTAATTTATTCTATTATTTTACGCATGAAAGTACACCTTTTGAATTTTCGGGTGCTCCATTTTTATTAGCGGCTATATTGATGTTTATAAGTGCAGTGTTTATTTATTATCGTTTTAAAAAACATAAAAACTAAATGTTTATCTAGGATGGAATATTTACAAAAGGATATTGTGTAGTATACGTGATTTATAATATCCTTAAAAGGATTAATGAAGAAGAGAAACACATCTTGATAAAGAAGAAATAACGTATTGCATCACTTTTCCGAAAATTTCATGACAGAATATTCTTCATTTATCACAGGGTAATATACCGAAGAAAATATTCAGACTATTACTAATGTGGAATTGATAATGATTCCTAAAAATTATAATTGACTTTTTAGCAAATCAAAGTCTCAATTGGCTGGTTTTTAAGGTTAATAACTGATCGTTAGTGTGTTGGTTTTTTATTTAGGTGTTCCACAAGGATATTTAAATTGTGTCGGACAAGAAATTTCTTTTTAGACAAATGTCCTATATAAGTAAATATCCAATGAAGATATTTGTACTTTAATTAGAAAAAGAAATGGGTAAGAAAATTTTAATTATCAATGGGCATCCCAATAAAAATGCCTTCAATAACGGAATTGCTATAGCATATAAAACAGGAGCAGAAAATACAGGAGCAGAAGTAAAAGAAATTGTAATTGGAGATTTACAATTCAATCCAAATCTCCAATTCGGTTACCAAAAAAGGACAGAATTAGAACCTGATTTAATAGAGGCTTGGGAAAAAATTAAATGGGCAGAACATTTGGTTTGGGTACATCCAGTTTGGTGGGGCGGACTTCCCGCCGTAACCAAAGGTTTTATAGACCGACTTTTTTTACCAGGGTTTGCCTTTCAATACAAAGAGAACTCTGTTTGGTGGGACAAATTACTAAAAGGTAAAACGGCACGTATTATTACTACACTTGACCAGCCGAGTTGGTACTATTGGTTAGTGTATGGGCGACCAAGTGTAAACCAACTAAAAAAATCAACATTGGAATTTTGTGGAATAAAACCAGTAAAAGTAACGTACATTGGTGTCGTAAAAATAGCTACACCGGAAATAAGAAATAAGTGGATAGAAAAAGTTGTTGCATTAGGAAGAAAACAAAAATAGCTCCATAAATAACGAATTGCTCACAAAGGTTGGCGAAAAAGCGAGGCAAAAGGGTGTAATGATTAGTTTCTTCTTTTTTCTCGCACAAGTCCTTTGGATTTTCTTTTTTCATAATTGAGTAAAAATCGAAATTGGTTTTGCTATGTGTCGTCTAAATAGAACTTTCGGTTTTGTTTTACGTCATTTTAGTAATAGCAAAAAATATGGCAGTTAGTTTAATAGAACTTGCGCTTAAGAAATAACATATTATATAATTAAAAATTCAAAATGAGATGTAGCAATTGTGTAAAGCAAACGCCATCTAATAGAAAAGTGTGTCATTGGTGTAATAATGATAAATCTAAAGATCAACAAACACATACTATTATAATAGTATCAATTATTGTTGTAATAAATAGTATGGTTGTGTTCATAATAAATAATTAGATTACAAACAAAATTTAGTTACTACAAGTTAAAATACACCACTATTTCATTAATTTTAAGGGATTTATTTTTAATTATTCATCCAAAATAAGAGACATTTTTCTTAAATTATTTCGATAGAATGTTAAATATGTTATTGATATAAACTTGAGAACCCATCTTTTTCTATTTCTTTATTATTTACCTTTGAAGATAACAATGTATGCTTCTTCAATAATCTTATGCTAGGGGATTTAAATGTCCAACTCATGGGTCTGTCTAAGAAATAGTGATATTCTCCATTGCTCATTTTGATCTCAATAAGGTATAGATTGTATTTATTGATTGCGTTGCGAAGTCCGATACTCGTTATCTGTTCAATCTGATCCGCATGATATAAGACATCATCAATCTTAAGTCCCTGCTCTTCTAATACAACCTTGTGTAAATGAATGTTCTTTTTTAAGCGAAAATATCCCATAATGGATAGAAGGGATACAGAAATTATGCAAAACATGGCTAGGTATAGCAACAAAATAAAATCTCCTTCAGCTAGGATAAACATGAGCATCATAGCGAATAGCACAATTGGTCCAAAAATGACACAAGAATACATTAAATAATTTTGACTTAAAATCTTTATTTTCATGAAAACGTTCTAATTATTAAATAGACTCCAATACCAAAACTACAAATTTTAACAGCTATCTCTTATAAGATTGTTGAGAGAATATTGTCAGTTCAATATTTGTAACAACTTTGTTGTACCTCTAGCAAGAAATATAAACATTATATACACTAAAAGCTCTTTAAATCAAAAAAAACATGGCAATTTTAAATACCATGTATTGACATTAAGCAGGTCTTTGAGGTTTTTTTAGAACGAATACCTTGCTTTCTACTTATTTTCCACGATTCAATAACCCGAATTTCTCCGTTTCTCCTCTCTTTTCGTTGAATAATCACAAATCGCTAGACATTTTTTGGTTTTACCCTCTATAGATTTCGCGCTTGTTTTAGCAGGGATCCGGCCACTTTTCGGTTTTAATTTATGATTTTTTAAAAAATATTTTGCGATATAACAATGAGTTAGGGCTTTTGTGTAAAATAAATGTAAATTTCGTTTGGAGTTTCGGAAAAATGGGTTGTATATTTGCAATCCCAATACGAAAGACGAGTAGTATTGTAGTTGACATAGGGACTTATAAATACCG
>NZ_KB908302.1 GCF_000382425.1 Empedobacter brevis NBRC 14943 = ATCC 43319 | reverse complement strand
GAAGTATGTGACCTGGCTGGGGCTCGAACCCAGGACCCCAACATTAAAAGTGTTGTGCTCTACCAACTGAGCTACCAGGTCTCCGTTTTTTCGGACTGCAAATATACGATTATATCTGAGTTTACAAAACGAAATATGTTTTTTATTTTCTCTAAATAAAGAACGTTTTGACTAAGTGACCTGGCTGGGGCTCGAACCCAGGACCCCAACATTAAAAGTGTTGTGCTCTACCAACTGAGCTACCAGGTCGGTTTCTTAAATCGAGTGCAAATATAGGATGTTTAATACTAATTTAACAAACCTTTTATCAAGTTTTTTCTAATTTATTAATTAAGCATTTCGGTTTTAAGAACTTAAATTTTGAGATAAATGAAGTTTTTTTTGAAAAGTACCATCATAATCCAATAAATCTAAAAAATAAGTGATGGAAACATCATTTTATATATTTGATAAATGATTTATATGCTATATTTGTCAACCAACAAATCTAGATCTATATTTCGCTGATCTTTTTTCAGCAAACCATTTAAGATTGAAATTTTAGAATGAAGAAAAATATTATCTATATTATTATTGTTTTGTTTTCGGTAGTCTCATGTAAAAAATCCGATAATCCGGAGGCCGATGTTCCGGATTCTGAATATGCAAACAATTGTAATCAAGAAACAAAAGATGCTCATTTAGCCAACTTTACATTAAAGGAGCTAAAAAGTCTGATAAAAGAACAGCCTCAAATTATTCATCAAAAATTGAATGATCGCTGTTTTAAAGTTTCTAAACTAGGCAAAAATTTATACATACAAAACACAAGCCGTGTTGATTCTTTGAAGTTAAAAAACAATGATCAAGGAACAATGTTTTTGAATAAGATTACAGCTATTCAGATTTCTCAGGAAATTGTGTATAAGTTAACGTATTCTTTTCCTATTAAATTTTTGAACCAGTACCGAGCTGAAATAAAAAAGGATGCCCCAAAGTCTAAGTACCATCATTCAAATTCTATTGTAACAAACGAAGATTACAATGTAACTTATAATGTAGAACGTTACGATGCGAGACGATTAGAAAATACATATTCTTATCAAATCGATACATTTGATGGCTATGCAAGGTTAACTATATTTTATTCAGAAGACTTACCCGTAGATTAAGTATGATAATTTCTTTAGTCGGCTATATGGGTAGTGGAAAATCAACTACCGGAAAAGACGTAGCCAAAGCACTTGGATTTGAATTCATTGATCTTGATGAATTCATCGAACAAAAATATCAAGCTACAATCAGTGATATTTTTGAAAAAGAAGGTGAATTAGGTTTTCGAAAAAAGGAAAGAGAAGCGTTAAAAGAAGTTTTAACAACCACTAATATTGTGCTTTCTTTAGGTGGTGGAACTCCTGTTTATTACGATAACATGGATGAAATTGCTAAGAATTCTATCTCAATATTCATGCGTGTTCAACTTCCTCAACTGGTCAAACGACTTGAAAACAAAAAAGAAAATAGACCTTTGATAGCTCATCTTTCTAACGAAGAAATGACAGAGTTCATCGCAAAACATTTGTTTGAACGCAATCAATTTTACGAAAAAGCAAAATATACAATCAACATTTCGAACCAAAGTACATTAGAAATTCTGGACGAAATTATGAATCATTTAAAAAAGGAGAAGATTTAGATTAATCTAAATCTTCTCCTTTTATGATAACATCTTCCGCTTCCTCTTCCAGGTAATCATCCAAATCGCGACGATCCTTTTTCGTTGGTCTACCTTCTCCCTTTTCTCGATAATAATCTTGCGAAAGTTTACGAAGTTCCAATACTTCATATTCTTGTTTTGGAGTTGTATCAACAATATGCAGGGTCAATAATTTTGCTCCAATTCGATTCTTTGGAATTTGCAACACTTTAAACGATAAGTTGATTTGATCTTTTCGAACCTCTATCGCGTCTCCGGGAACAATTTCGCGAGAAGCTTTTGCCACATCTCCATTTACTTTTACTCGGTTTTTTTTCACTGCATCTGCAGCTAACGATCTCGTTTTATAGTATCTTACACTCCAAAGGAATTTATCTAATCTCATTTAAAACTTAATATTTACTAGGATAAACTAATATTTTTTCTAAATTCGCAATATAAATCGAAATAACATGATAAAGAAATTCTTCGTTACTTTAATTGCTTGTTCTGCTGTTTTAGTAGGATGTAATAATGATGATGACAATGGAGTTGATAAAGAAACTAAAATTCCCGTTGAAGAGCGTAATGCTTTAGATGACGAAGCTATTCAACAATATCTAGAAGATTTTTACTTCAATCCTAAAAATGGAAAACTAACTAAGTTTGATACGATTAAAGGAAATGAAGATGATGCATACCCAGCTTTAAAAGCAATTGCTAAACAAGATAATATAGGAATTTGGTATGCCGAAAATCCTCATCATAAAGGAACCGGAAAAACTATTGTTTCTAATGACAACTCTAAAATATCTCTAAATATAGAAGTTAAATCTTTTAGAGGAACAAGTAGTTCTGATTATAAAAGAAAATATGGTTCAATTAACTCAATTAATTTACCAAATTGGAATTCTATAAATTCTGGAGACGGATCTGCTATTCAAGATCCTAGTTATTATTATTATATTCCTACAGAAACAGAAACTAAGAATGGTGTAAAAAGAGAACATGTAGAATTAAAAAATTTTGCTGAAGGTTTAAAACATTTTAAAGAAACTGAACGCTCTGTAACTGATCTGTATAACTTTCAAGGTGTTATTATCTTACCATCACGCTTAGCGTATGGAAGAAATAGAGTTTATGGAGGAGCTAACTCTGGTATTTCTGACCAATTCCCAGCATATAGAGATATTTCTTATATCTTTAATTTCGAGTTACCTAAAATAGAGGAAAGAGTTAAAAAATAATTGTTTTTACAACAAGATAATCACAAAAAAACCATCTTCATTGATGGTTTTTTTTTATATTTAATCTTCATATAAATTAGAATTAAACCTATAAATGAGTATAATCAAATCTATTATCGATAACGATTTCTATAAATTCACCATGCAGTTTGGTGTAACTAAATTGTACCCGGATGTTATGGCCCGTTATCAATTTATCAATCGTGGACAACATGAATTTCCTGAAGGTTTTGCAGAAGAATTACAAAAGGAGATCAATGCAATGGCTTCCCTTTCACTTACAAAAGATGAAAAGAATTTCTTCGCCACAAATTGTCCGTACCTAAGTCCGGCCTATTTAGATTTTTTACAAGGGTATCGTTATGATCCTTCGGAAGTTAAAATCACACAAAACGGAACAAATGTCGAAGTCCATGTTGAAGGATATTGGTATCGTACAATTCTCTGGGAAGTTCCTATTTTATGTTTAATAAGTGAACTATTCTATAAACTAACCAATGCGCAGCGTATTTCGAACGAAGAAATCACGAAGCGTACAAGCGATAAAGTTGATTTATACAACCGCCTCGGCGTAACAGTTGCTGAATTTGGAACTCGTCGTCGTCACAGCTATGAAGTTCATGACACCGTTATGAAAGAGCTTACAAATCATAGAGGGAAAAGTTTTGTAGGAACTTCAAATGTACATTTCGCACATCAATATGGTGTAAAACCTATTGGTACACATGCACACGAATGGTTTATGTTTCATGGTGCTCGTTACGGTTTTAAAATCGCTAATTCAATGAGTTTAGATCGTTGGGTAAAAGTATATTATGGCGATTTGGGAATCGCCTTGACTGACACCTATACATCTGATGTTTTCTTCGGTCAATTTGATAAAAAATTATCGAAACTATTTGACGGTGTTCGTCATGATTCCGGAGATCCGATTGAATTTGGAGAAAAAACAATTGCTCATTATGAAAAAATGGGGATCAATCCGTTATTCAAAACCATTATTTTTTCAGATGGATTAAATTCTGAAAAAGTGGAAATGATCACAAAAGCGTTTAAAGGAAGAATTGGATTATCTTTTGGAATCGGAACTGATTTAACAAATGATACAAATCTTCGTCCAATGAATATCGTCATGAAATTAACTGAAATTTCTTCAATAGATATAAAATGGACCGGAGTGGTAAAACTTTCAGATGAAAAGAATAAACATACCGGAACACCTCGTATGATTGCACTTACAAAAGAAATGTTAGATTTGGATGATATTCCATCTCATGATGCTCCCAATAACGATTAATAAAAATTCAAAATAATAAAAAAGGAACTCAAAATGAGCTCCTTTTTTATTATCGTGATAATTCTTCAATGATTATTTATTCATTAAATTTTCAATTTCTTCCGCTTCCAATGGAATATTCTGCATCAAATTAAAAGGTTTCCCTTCTTTTTGAATCACATAATCATCTTCTAAACGAATTCCAAAACCTTCTGCAGGGAGATAAAATCCCGGTTCATTTGTAAAAACCATTCCGGCAACAAAATCATCCGTCAATAAACCATAATCATGTGTATCTAACCCCATATGATGAGATGTACCATGCATCATGTATTTTTTATACGCCGGCCAGTTTGGATCTTCGTTTTGAACATCAGCTTTATCAATCAAACCTAGACCTAATAATTCAGACGTATAGATTTTTCCCATCTCTTCATGGTACTTGTACCAATTATTTCCAGGAACCAATAAATTTTCTGCTTCTTTTTTACAACGTAAAACAGCATCATATATTTCACGCTGACGCGCGGTATATTTACCATTTACAGGAATTGTACGCGACATATCAGAAGAATAATTGGCATATTCAGCTGCCACATCGAACAAAATCAAATCTCCATCTTTACATTCTTGATTGTTTTGAATATAATGCAACACATTTGCATTGTTTCCTGATGCAATAATTGGCGTATAAGCAAATCCTTTTGAGCGATTTCGAATAAATTCGTGCACCAATTCAGCTTCAATTTCGTATTCCCAAACCCCAGGTTTCACAAAATTTAAAATGCGGCGAAAACCTTTTTCTGTAATATCACACGCATGTTGAATTAACTGAATTTCTTCCGGTTCTTTTACTGAACGTAAACGCTGTAAAATTGGGTTTGAACGTAAATAAGTATGCCCAGGGTAATCAATTTTTAATTGTTTTACAAAACGGTCTTCTCTTGTTTCTACCTGTGGCGCTTCTGTTACACGATAATGTTCATTTTTATTGACATAAACATTTTCCGCTTCCACCATCAATTTACGCAATACATTTGGTAAATCCTGTAACCAAAGTACCGTCTTGATTCCTGAAACCTCTGTTGCTTGTGATTTAGACAATTTCTCCCCTTCCCAAACTGCAATATGATCATTCGTTTCGCGAACAAATAATACTTCTTTATATTTTGGATCATAAGCATCAGGAAAAATCAATAAAACAGATTCTTCTTGATCGACTCCTGATAAATAAAAAATATCACGGTGCTGTGCAAATGGTAAAGTAGAATCAGAAGAAATGGGGTAAATATCGTTTGAGTTGAAAATAGCAAGAGAACGAGGTTTCATTGCTTTTACAAATTTTGCTCTATTCTTTACAAACAACTCGTTTGGAATAGGATTGTATTTTGTAGTCATAAAATTTTGCATTAAATATATGACCAAATTTAAGAAGATGTTTTTAGAAAAAAAAGGAAAACCCTCGCAGAAACGAGGGTTTTAACCTTAACCAACCTAAACCTATGAAAAAGCCATTAGCCTTTTATGTTGACAAATGTAAGCTACTTTTTTTTAAATGCAAATTTTTTTTTACCAAAACTCAACTTTTTTTTAACGTTAATATGATAATGCTATAAATATCAACAATTAACGAAGTAATAATAATTCAATAATTATTCATTTGTATAATTAAAATTATTCTCACTATATTTGCACCTCGAATTTTAGTATAATAATAACTTAAAAGAAGTTAAAAATGACACATTACGAAACTGTTTTCATTTTGACTCCCGTTCTATCTGATTCTCAGGTAGAGGAAGCAGTTAATAAATTCAATGACTTTGTTACTGCTAACGGAGGAGAAATCGTAGCAAAAGAGAACTGGGGATTAAAAAAATTAGCATACCCAATTCAAAACAAAAGAAATGGATTCTACCACTTAGTAGAGTTTAAAACAGACAACAACGAATTAGTTTCTCAATTAGAAGTAGCTTACAAACGTGATGAGCGTGTAATCCGTTTCTTAACTGTGAAATTAGACAAGCACGGTATGGACTGGGCTGAAAAACGTAGAACAAAATTAAAGTCTAACTCTAACAAGTAAAAAGCTATGGCAATCGACGATTTAGCAAAAAAAGCAGCAGGAGGTAGCGAATCAGAAATCCGTTATTTATCTCCTTTAGATATCGAAACACAATCAAATTCAAAATATTGTCGTTTCAAAAAATTTGGAATCAAGTACGTTGACTATAAAGACGCTGATTTCTTAATTCAATTCGTGAATGAGCAAGGTAAAATTTTACCTCGTCGTTACACAGGAACTTCTTTAAAATACCAAAGAAAAGTTTCTAAAGCGATCAAAAGAGCTCGTCACTTAGCATTAATGCCATTTATTGGAGATCAATTAAAATAATAAAACCTAAAATTAAAATATCATGAACGTAATTTTAAGACAAGATGTAGAAGGTTTAGGTTTTGAATTTGAAGTTGTTTCAGTAAAACCTGGATACGCACGTAACTTTTTAATCCCTCGTGGATTAGTATCAGTTGCTACACCGAAAAACGTGAAAGAATTAAACGAAGTTTTAGAAGCTCGTAAAGCTGAAGAAGCATCTTTAATTGCTGATGCTAAAACAAAATCTGAGAAATTAGATGGTTTAGTAATTAAATTAGAAGCTAAAGTTGGTACAGGAGACAAATTATTTGGATCTGTAAACAACGCTGATTTAGCTGAAGCTTTAGTAAAAGCTGGTGTTGAAATTGAGAAGAAAAACATCAAAATCCCTGGAAATACTATCAAACGTTTAGGAAAATACGAAGCAAAAGTACGTTTCCACAGAGAGGTTGAAGTAGATTTCGGATTTGAAATTGTACCAGATGCTGCATCTATCAAAGCTGCTGAAGAAGCTGCTAAAACTAGAGCAGAATTGGCTAAATTAGACGCTGAAAAAGCTTCTAAAGCGAATACAGAAGAAGGTTCTTTCTTTAACTTTGATAACCCTATTTACGCTAACGATAAGAAAGCGAAAAAAGAGGAAGTATCTGAAGAAGTTGCTACAGAAGAAACTCCATCTACAGAAGAATAATCAATTATTCTATATCATAAAAAAAACCTCGCAAATTGCGAGGTTTTTTTTATCTCTATTTTAAGTAATCCAAACTATTGACTTCTTTAAATTTGGGTGAACGTCTTAAGAAATCTTTAAAGAAAGCTGTATGCGTTGCTCCCATCAGTACAAAAATACGATCATCTTTTGTAATTGGCACATTGTTCATATTTGAGAACATCGCTAAATTTCTATGATAATATTTTGCTGCCTGCTCTGCTCCTAGCGGATATTTTCTGAACGAAACGGTTGTTAACATATCTGCATTCATCCCGATTGCAAAATCCAAAAAATCCGGGTGATTATAAAACTGTAACATTTCTTTTATTTTTACATCTGCTTTCTTCATTCCATTCTTCAACTCATTCGCTCTAAGCAATTCTATATATCTATTAATTGACACTGAATCGTCTTGTTCTTTCAACAAATCACCAAGCATATACATATAATCTTCCTGGTGGTTGATTCCATAAATTTTCTTTGTTCCACTTAGTCGCCCCACTTCGTAAGCTAATAATTGTACTTCAGTTGGATTTTCGAAACTCATTTTTGGATTTAGAAGATACTCTTGATAAATTTGATTCAACATTTTATTTCGAGAAGGATTTTGTTCTACCAAAATAATTGTAGGTTTGAACGCTGCAATCTGCTTTGCAATTTCATGTATTTGTCGAACGTTCTCCTTATTATTTTCATCAAATTCAGTTGTATTCGCATCTGGCGTGTATCCCATGTGAAATGTTCCGACATTGAGTACCGGTACAGCATCATCAAATTTTGTTTGAAATTGATAGTTTGTTTGAGCTGATAAATTAGCTGTTCCGATTAATGCTGCAATTGCAATAAATAAATTTTTCATTGAGTTATTTTTAATTTTGATTCAAATCTCCATTATTCAACAAAAAGAAATATTGAATTCTCGACAAACCCATTTGATTAATCGACGAATCGAATATGTTATCTCTCAAAAAGCAATTAATTTTACATCAAACAAAAACAAGAAATGGAAAATAAAAAAGCAATCCTAATATTTTCAAAAAAGAAAGAGGTCATCATTCTGCTTCTTTATTGGATTTCTTATATCATATTCGACTATGTAAGTGGAGGATTAATGAATATAAGTATAGGGAAGTCATTTTTTGGAAAATCCGAACTTTTTGTTTTCACCATGTACATAGTGCAGCTTTTTAGCATTTTTATTATTTATTTTTTTATTGCACCTAAAGCTTTAAAAACAATTCATTGGAAATCAATTTTAATTGCACTTTTTTTCTCATTCGCTACCTTTATTTTGATCCGCTATTTTATAGAACAATTCATGACGAATTTGCTATTCAATAAGGTCAATTATTTTGAAGGAACTACAATCAGTTTTTATATTTATGACAATTTCCATTATGGATCTTTTATTGTTTATACTTCGTTGTTTATATGGATAACGATTCATTTAATTAAAACTTTACAGCAAAATAACCAGATTGAAAAAGAAAAGAATGAAGCCGAAATCAACTTTCTAAAAGCTCAAATCAATCCTCATTTTTTGTTTAATACCTTAAATAATATTTACAGTTTGGTAAGTGTCAACTCTACTCACTCATTGAAAGCTATTGAAAATTTAAGTTCTATTATGCGTTTTACAACGTATGAAACCAATAAAAATAAAATAGAAATAGAACGAGAAATAGATTACATCAATCAATATTTAGACTTGGAGCAAATTCGCTATGGAGAAAAGTTTTATGTTGAAAAAGATTTTAATCTCGAAAATCCGAAGAAACTTATTCATCCTTATATCATTTCTCCTTTGATCGAAAATGCGATAAAGCATGGTGTCGTAAAGGAGAAAGAGCATCCGATTAGAATAAATTTAAAGACCGATTCTTCTTTTTTGGAAATTTCCGTTTCCAATAAAATTAATCAGTATCAAAAAGATGATACTTCCGGAATTGGATTAACGAACTTAAAAAGGAGGTTGAATCATTATTTCGGAAATCATTATAAATTCGAAATCCACAACAATTCAGAAACATTTCATATTTACTTAAAAATTCCTTTTAATGGCGAAAATTAATTGTATTATCATTGATGATGAACCGCTTGCTGTCGACTTATTAAAAAAATATGCAACAGAAAACGAACACCTTAATCTCTTATTCGCGACAACAGAAGTTTTTGAAGCGATTGATTTTCTTAAAAATCAGAAAGTCGATTTAATCTTTACAGACATCCAAATGCCCGAGTTAACAGGTATTCAGTTGATGAAAATTCTCAACGATTCTCAACGATTTATCGTGACAACAGCTTATCAGGATTATGCTTTAGAAAGTTTTAATTTTCATGTTGTTGATTATTTACTGAAGCCAATTACAAAAATACGTTTTGATGCTTCTGTCAAAAAATATGTAGAGTTTTTTCAGACACAGACAAAAAACCAGTCCAACTATCTCTTTGTAAAAGCTGACGGTAGACAAATTAAGATTAATTTTTCTGATTTAATTTATATTGAAGGTTTAAAAGATTATATCCGAATTCATACCAAAACTGAAAAAATATTGATTTTAGAAACCATGAAATCTTTCGAAACGAAATTACCTGAAAATTTCAAAAGAATTCATCGTTCCTATCTTATCAATCTTGATTATTTAACATCCGTTGATGGAAATTCAGTTTATCTCAATCAGAAGATGTTACCTATAGGTGAAACATATCGAAAAGAGATCAAAGAAATTTTCTAAAAGCATTTTTATAACTCGTCTAATGCTTTTAGAATTGTCTTATAAATATAATTCAGATCAACTGTTGAGATACAATATGGCGGGACCAAATAGATAATATTACCTAAAGGGCGAAGTAAAATACCATGATCTAAAAAATAAGGATATAATTTTTTGTGCATATCACTGAAATATGAGGTTTCTTCTTCTGTTTTCCATTCTAATGCTAAAATTGTCCCACATTGCCTAACGACTTTTACTTTTGGATGTGTTTTAAGTTGCTCTCTAAAAACTTCATGTTGGGTTACAATATTTACTATTTTTTCTTGTGTAGCCTCTTCCAGTAATAACTCAAGACTTGCTAACGCAGCTGTACATGCTAACGGGCTTGCTGTAAAAGAATGTCCATGGTACAAAGTCTTGGTATAATCTTTTGAGTAAAATGCATTATAAATTAAATCTGAACATGTTGTCACACCCAAAGGCATTGTTCCTCCTGTTAAACCTTTTGAAAAACACATCACATCTGGTACTTCAGACAAATGATTCGCTGCAAATATTTTTCCAGTCCGACCAAACCCTACAAAAACTTCATCCTGAATCAATAGTATTCTTTTTTTTCGACAAAAATTCATTAATTCATCTAAATAAGCTGCTTCGTACATTAACATTCCGGCAGCTCCTTGCACCAAAGGTTCGTAGATAAAACACGCGACCTCATCTGCTAATTCGGCGATTTGTTTTTTAATCGACTCTATATTTTCTTCAGTAGGTGTCTCAATAAAAATAACTTCAAATAATCGTTCATTGAATGGCTGAGTCCAAATTCCACGTCCACTGACAGACATCGCGCCAAAGGTGTCTCCATGATACGCATTTTTAAATGCCAAAATTTTTTGACGATTTTCCTGGTTATTGTAATGAAACTGCATACACATTTTCAATCCTACTTCAATTGCAGTAGAACCGTTGTCGCTGTAAAAAACTTTTTGTTGGTTAAAAGGAAGAAGAGCTAATAACCGTTCTGAAAGTTCTACAGCAGGACGATGTGTAAACCCGGCAAAGATTACTTGTTCTAAAGTATTCAACTGTTCATAAACTTTCTTCGCAATATAGGGATGAGCATGTCCATGTAAAGTTACCCACCAAGACGATACGGCATCTATGTATTTCTTATTATTTTCATCAAAAATATATGCCCCTTCTCCTCTAACGATAGGTACGATATCGTCTGCTTTTTTCATTTGCGTATAAGGGTGCCAGTTGACCAAATAATCGCGTTCTTTTAATGTGTACATGAACTTACTTTTTCTTTTTTTATCATTGGAACTAACCCTAAATTTTGAAACATCTGCATATCTTCAGTTACACCTGGGTTTGGAGTTACCAATAATGTTTCACGTTCTCCCGTAAAAATAGAATTTGCTCCTGCCATAAAACACCATGCCTGTTCTACTTCTGTCATTTCTATACGACCGGCACTTAAACGAACGACTGATGAAGGCATTACAATTCGTGCCGTTGCAATCATGCGTACCATGTCCCAAATATCTACTTTCGGATTGTTTTCCAACGGAGTTCCTTTTACACGGGCCAATGCATTTACCGGAACAGATTCCGGATGCTTCTCCATTGTAGCCAAAGTTAACAGCATCGAAATTCGATCTTTATGTGTTTCTCCTAATCCAATAATTCCTCCTGAACAAACTGTTATTCCTGCCTTACGAACATTTTGAATGGTATTTATCCGGTTATCAAATTTTCGTGTTGAAATAATTTCATCATAATATTCTTCCGAAGTATCCAAATTGTGATTATACGCATGCAAACCTGCTTCTTCCAAGCGAACAGCCTGTTCTTCTGTCAACATCCCCAATGTACAGCATACTTCTAAGCCTAAATCATTTACTCCTTTCACCATCTCTATGATCCGATCAAAATCTCTGTTGTTCCTCACTTCTCTCCAGGCAGCAGCCATACAAAAGCGCGAAGAACCGGTTTCCTTTGCTTTTTTCGCATGGGCAATTACTGTTTCTGTTGGCAATAAGGACTGAACTTTTATATCTGTATGATAACGAGCAGCTTGTCCACAATAAGAGCAATCCTCGGGACAACCTCCTGTTTTTACGGATAACAATGTACACACTTGTATTTCTCCTGCATTATGCCACTCTCTGTGAAGAGCTGCTGCTTGGTAAACCAATTCTAGCAAAGGTTGATTGTATATTTCTTCTATTTCTTTTTTCGTCCAATCATGACGAATTATTTTTGTATTTCTCATCGTTTTTAGCTCTTTATTAAATATATTTTTTGCGTATTGTAACTGCAATTTTTTGTAGATTTTCTTTCGTTAAAAGATCTATTTTTGGGAGGTATATTTTTTCTATATCTTCTGGCAGATGTTTTAAAATAATTTGATGAGTATCTTCATCAAATTCACCGTTGAAGACAAAAAGATCAATTAAAATCCCTCTGTTTTTCAGTGCTTCTATAGACAATAATGTATGGTTAATGCACCCTAAATAATTCGTTGACACGGCAACAACAGGAAGGTTCAAATGCTGAATAACATCAAGCATAAACTCTTTTTCATTTAGAGGTACAAAAAGTCCTCCTGCTCCTTCTACAATCAAATGATTAGATGTTACAGGCAATGAAAAATCGGTTAACTTAATTTCTATATTTTCTTTTTTTGCCGATTGATGAGGTGAAGCAGCCAATTGCAATTGATACCTTTCCTGATGAATAATTATATTCTCGGATGTTAGTGATTTCACTAATTCACTATCGGAACGATCTAAATCACCCGACTGTACCGGCTTCCAATAATCAGCTTGTAAAGCTTCAGTCAGAATTGCCGAAACGATTGTTTTTCCGATTCCCGTTCCTATTCCTGTTACAAACAATTTTTTATTCATTTTTTCTAATTATTTCAGTTAATTGTGCTATTTCATTTTTTGTATTAAAAGCATGAATACAAACTCTCAGCCGTTCCTCTCCTTCCCTAACTGTCGGAGGAAAAACAGCAAATGTGTGAAGATTAGCTTCCTCTAACCTTTCTCTGATTGCCCTTAATTGAGCAGTTGTCTGAAATTTTAAAATTTGTACAGGACTTTGCTTATGAGCAGTACTTACAATTCCTTTCGAATGAAAATAAACAAGGTTTTCTTGTAATTTATTTGTAAAATGATCATTCTCTTTAAAAAATTCGTATCCTATTCTTAGCCCCGACACATGAAAATGCGGCATGGCAGTTGTATAAATAAACGGTGACGCATAATTTACTAAATAGTCGATTACAAGCTGATTGGATAAAATGACAGCTCCGTTCATTCCCATCGATTTTCCATATGTAATGACAGTAGCAAACACCTCATTTTGAAGACCAAGTTTATGAACCAACCCATACCCAAAAACACCAAACGCATGTGCTTCATCAACGAGCAAGGCTGCTCCATATTTTTTAGCTAAACCACACATGTCGGTTAAAGGAGCTAAATCTCCGTCCATCGAATACAAACTTTCAACAGCAATAAAACATCGGCCACCTACTTTTTGAAGAAGTAATTCTAAATGCTGTAAATCATTGTGCCTAAATTTTATTTTCTTCGCAAAAGACAACCTACAACCATCATGGATAGATCGGTGAATATTTTCGTCCACCAAAACAACATCATTTCTTTTTAACAAGGCTGAAAATAAAGCCAAATTAGCGGTATAGCCGGATGAAAAAAGTAAAGCAGCCTCTGTTTGATGCTCTTCCGCTATAAACTGTTCTATTTCCCTCATATAAGTTGTATTGCCACTGATCAAACGTGCGCCTGTTGAACCAAAAAGTAATTCCGGTTGAGAATTATACTCTTCTAATATTCTCTGATGTAAAACCTTGTTTCTGGCAAAACCTAAATAATCATTACTAAAAAAATCAACTGTCTTAGGAGAAGTTCGCAATGTTCTTTTTACCCCTTTTTCTTCTCTTTCTTGTAAGGATAATTGTAAAAAATTAAGAATTTGATTCATCTAACACTTCTTTCCCGATAGCTGTAATCCATTCTTTAAAAAGCAGCTCTTCTAAAATCATAACTTCTGATGCATACTTTTTCCAGTGTGGATGAAAATCTTTTAATTGAGTTATCATTTCTTCGAGATGTCCTTCCTCTTCTACAATAATTGACTTTACCATCACTTTTTGTTGATTCAGTGTCAAAATTTTCTGATATTGAGGATATAAAGCATCCGCTCTCACCTCTATTGCATAGGTTACAAAAAGATAAGCTGCATATTTTAACTCTTCTCCCGATAAACTCAACTTTTCTTTTAAAAGTCTACATACATTAATATCCAGTTTATGCAAGTAATACCTTGTCGCATTTGCAGCTAAAAGAGAATGAGATTCGTAATTTTCGCATGTATGGGGCAAGAGTTTCTGAATTTGTTTCTTTAGATAATACGCATGGCGATGTTCCTCTGCAGCATGTTTCAACTGTATGATATCAACATGAGTTTTATGTTCGCATGCTGATATTTTTCTGGCTCCCGCATTTTCCATGAAAGAAAGTGTATTCAACCATTTAACATGAATTTCAGGTTTAGAAACTATTATTCTCAGTACTTGTTCCATTTTATTTCTTTGTGCAAAGCTATCTGCACGTCCGAACATTAAAATATACCAGTTTTTATATTTTAAATAGTCCGGATAAATCAAACATAAAAAATAAAAAGAGTTTAAAGCGTAAAAAGAGACGTAGTCTATTCTATTTAAATATGAAATTAAGCTTATGAAGTTCTGTATAAAAAATAAAAATATCTTCCTTTTTCAATTGTAAATTGTAAAAACTTATATTTATTTACTGATGTATTTACCGTTTCATTTGGTGGATTTTTCAGAAAATCCAATGAACACTAGCCGTTGCTCGAGTAGATTTAATTGGAACTAATTAAGGACAAAAAAGTAACTGGCAAGATACCGGATTTTTTATAAATACGTTACTTATAAAAAAATATTTTAAAATTCTATTGCTTCAAATTTTATCTTATAATAAAAGGTGTCTATTGATCAAGTCAGTTAGGTATATACATTTGGAATTTCAGATCCAATTACTTCTGCTTACGCTTCAAATTTGGAAGATTTTATTATAGAATATCAACCAATGTATTGGATTCATGGACATATTCATACACCTTGTAGATACAAGATTGGTGATACTGAAATGATCTGTAATCCGCATGGATACATTGATGAAAAGGATAATGGTTTTATAAAAGAATTGATGATAGAGTTGTAAAATTAAGTTTACCATTTGGTAAATAATGTTCACTAAAATATACATTAAGTTTATATTTTGTATATTTGATTATTATAATATACATTTATGTTAGATTTCACAACAATAAAAGATGTAAAAAATTCAATTGGCGAATGGTGTAAAAAGATGCGAAAAGCAGAACATTTAACACAACAAGAATTAGCCGATGAACTAGCGCTTTCTCGTTTAACAATTGCTAAACTTGAAAGTGGTGAGAATCCTACACTCGAAACTCTTTTGAAAGTGTTACAGTATTTTGACGAAATGAAATCGATCAATCAATTTGTTTCAGATAAAATTGAAAATTTAGATAATAATCAATCCATGTATTAATTATGGCAAAGAATCAAATCATTTCAATCAATTTTCAAGGAATTGAAATTGGTAAAATTGGTTATGACGAAAACCAAAGAAAATCTTCATTCCAATACAATCCTGAATTTTTGGAAAGTAACAGCTACAAAAAAATATTTCCTTACGTCATTCGTAGAACACCTAATGTTCAAGTGTTTTCTGAATTTGAAGGAGAAACGTTTCGTGGTTTACCTCCGATGATTGCTGATTCTTTACCTGATTTTTTTGGAAATATTGTTTTTAAAGAATGGCTTGAAGCAACTCAAAAAGAAATGAGTGCCATTACTCCTTTAAAACAACTGACGTATGTTGGAAAAAGAGGTATGGGTGCGATAGAATTTTCGCCTGCGAAAGAAATTAGAGCCAATCAAACAATTAATGTCGACGAAATCACAGAAGTAGTTAAAAAAGTATTGGATTTAAAAACTTCAACCGAAGAAAAAGGATTAAGTGATATTGCTTTACTGAATATCTTTAAGATTGGAACTTCAGCTGGTGGTGCACGACCTAAGATTTTAGTTTCAGAAAATAAATCTACAGGACATCTTATTCCTGGTGATTTAGAAACTTCTGATGAATATAATCATTATTTAATCAAGCTTTCGGTAGACGAAGATCAAGGCTATTCAAAAGAAAAAATCGAATATATTTATTATCAAATTGCAATTTCCATTGGTATTGAAATGATGTCATCAAAGTTAATTGAGGATAAACATTTTGCTACATTGCGTTTTGATCGTCAAAATGGACAAAAACAGCATATTTTGACAGCTTCTGGAATGACAGGTTGGGATTTTAAAAAACCTGAAAACTCCTCTTATGAAAATCTTTTTAAATTAGCTTTTGATTTAAAACTTTCTCATAAAAACATTCAACAATTATTTAAACGAATGATTTTTAATCTTATTTTTTCTAATATAGATGACCACTTAAAGAATTTCTCATTCATTTATGATATTGAAAAAGATCGTTGGAATTTAGCTCCCGCTTATGATTTAACCTATCCGTTAGATGCTTTAAAAAACTATCTAAGAATTTCAAGAGCGATGTCTATCAATGGAAAACGAACTGAAATTAATCGAGCTGATTTAATGAAAATAGCTGATTTATTTACGATTAAAGATGCTAATGGAATTATTGATGAAGTTGTAGAAGCAACCAATCAATTCAGAATCCTATGTCAAGAACAAAATATTCCTGAAAAAGTGGTAGATAAAATTGAATCTGAGTTTTTGATGTTTTAATTAAATATGGAGGAAACTATATACAGTTCATTCATGAGATTATCGAATATCCTAAAACAGAAAAAATTAGCCTGTTTTAAATAGACACTGTCAAGCCAGTCTAGATGTTCAATATTTTTTGATTAAATACAAATTTGGTATATGTTATTTATTCATTTGATTGAGTATCTCAGTTTTCTTTTTATTAAACTTATTTATTATAAAACCTAAGGCAAGAAAAACTAACATATGTAAAATTGCATCAAAATCTTTTTCTTTTAATTTATAATCCCACTTTATATATTCAGATAATAAGTAAAAAGCTTCCATTTTTAGTTTATGATGTTTTTTCCCAGAATAATTTCAAATTATCAATTCCATAATTTTACAAAAAATTTAGAGATACATCTTTTAAATAACCACTTATGATATTTGATTCAATCCTTTCTATAATTTCATTTTTGTTAGCTAAGAAATCATATCTTGCTAAATTCTACATGGTTTTATCTAAAAAATTATCATAATCAAACTGTTGTTCTAACTTCACACTAGAAGTTGAAAGTTATTTATACCAATGATATTGGTGTTCACTACCTCCAGAAGAAATGTAAATTTTATCTATTCCGTATTTCTCAGGAAAATATGAATTAAAGGCATCCGTTAATATTCTATCATTTAATATCCCATTTTCATACTTATCGACAGTCTAGTCATTCTTCCTAAACCATTCTCGTATCTCATTAACTAACTGAATGTGTTTATTATTATTTTCAAATTTTCTACATCAATTCTTTTCGCAAGTTGATTAAATGAATATTTAATTAAGTATGCTATTTTAGTTAAGTTTTAGTATAGAATTTATAAATTCAAGCATTTCAAAAATTTTTTGAAAAGAATTATTAGTTTTTATATTCGTTATTAAGTTTAAGGTAAAAATACACTGTACATCACTATGGGTATAATCACTTTTATTGCGAAATTCATTTAATTTTTTAAAATCAGAAATTAAATAATAATCTTTTTCTTTCGTATATGCATAAATTAAACTATAAATTTGATCACTCAAAGGAATTAATCTATTTTCAAAATAAATGAACTCTGATGTCTCAAAATCAATTGATTCACTTTTATTTTTAAAATTAACTTTACATATATCATTCTCTATATATTCTATAAAATATTCACCATTTTTGAATTTCCAATTAGTTGATCTTCTATATCTCTGATCCCATGTAAAACTAATATCAGTATAAGCTTTTGAAATTTCTTCAAGTATTGAAAAATATATAATAAACGAAATAGATTCTTTATCATATTGAAAAATTTTCTTCTCCATATAATTTTGATTAGAAAATAATAACCCGTATCCTAATTTTAATTTATCTAAAATTCTCTGCTTAACATTTTGTAATCTTTTATCTTCAATTTTAAAATATTTATGAGTATCTAAAAGGTCGATAATTTCTATACATTTACTCCAAATTAAATATCTCCTTTTATTCGTCTCCATCAATTTTATAAATGACTTTTGCAGATTTTTTAAATTTTCTTTTGAAAAATCTTTTGAATAAATGTGATCTGGATGCTCTTTTATATAAAAACTATCCACACCATATTCTTTAAATTTATCAATATTCCAAATCTTAGTTGAAGCTGTGAATAAAATTATAGGAGTAGAAAAATTAATGGATGCGAATTCTTTTTTTATATGCTTTAATAAAGTAAAACCTGAATAATCTTCAACGTTTTTTACTTTATGATCTTCTTCTGAAAGTCTCATATCCAAAAAAATTAAATCATACTTATTATTTAATTTTAGATACGCATCCTCAATAGTAGAGGCAGAATCAATTGATCCTTTTTCTTTTGTAACTGCTAATTCTAGTATGCTTTTCCAGCCTTTATCTGATAAATCGTCAATTAATAAAATTTTCATTTTTTTGAGAATTTTGAAAGATCAATTTTTCCTTTAACTTTTAACCCTGAGAGCTGATCAGCATATTTTTTTTGCTCAACTTTAACATCTTCAGCAATAGGTATTAATAAATTATTTTTTACGATTAACCATTTAAAATAAACCGTTTCTAATTTTTTGTGATCAAATCCTACTACATCTTCTATTGGGATATTTGCATTTCTTGCAAGTTGATAAATCCCCCACTCATTTGCAATCGAATGATTATCATAATAATCTTTAGGAACATTAAGTTTAAGTTTATCCATTTCCGAATGAAGTTCGTCTAATGAAATTGGTTCAATCTTTTGTTCTAATGAATTTTTAAACCATGCAGATGTATAATCAACAAAAAATACATTTTTAGTCTTTAGTATATTTATATATTCATTACCTAATACATAACTCAAATCCACAAAACTATATATATAGATAGGTATTAATTGATTAATTGAAGTTGTACATCGAATATGTGTTGCTAATCTTAAACCATTGAAATCTGAAAGAGTTTGACCAAGACTTATTGACAAATAAATAGATTTATAATGTTCTGAATTTAACTTTGTTTTTATCATAGATGAAAAATCGTCATCCACAACATCTTCAAAAACTACAACTTCTTTTGCCATAGAAAATATTTTTTTTATATTATCTGTAAATGGTCTAATATGTAAATAGGAAGAATCAATCATTAATGGCTCAAAAGAGTTTGATAGATTAATAGCGTCTTTTAATTTTAATTGTAATTTTTGTTCATTAATATAATTTTCACCAAATAGTATATAATAGAGATTTTGATCATTATTTCTGTATTTCTCTAAAAAAATCTGAAGATTACTATACAAAGTTGATACAGGAACATTAGCAATATTTCCCCTTATATCTCTCGAATTTTTAGAACCGCTGAAAAAAACGACAGAATAGTTTTTAGTTTGAGCTAAGGATTCAATATGTTGTCTTCTTTCAATTGCTTCATCTTTTAAATCAGTAGCATCTAAAAAAGATTCATGATATAAAATAATATTCCCTTCTTTAAAAACATCTCTGCTATTAATTGTTAATTCGTTTACAGTATATATTGTTGAAATAACATCAGCATATTGACTAAAACGTTCAGTATTCCAATTATAGTCTTTTTCTTGCCTTAATTTTTTATCATCAATTAAATAGATCATTTATTATGATTTTATAATTTCTAAAATATGTTTTACTCCTCCAACTTCACTATCTAAGATTTCCTCTTCTGGAAAAGTCTTTTCCCATAGATTCTTTTTATTCCAAATACCTAATCTATAAGATTTATTTAATTCAAAATCAGCTTCAAGAATTAAATTACAATTTCCATTGATTTGATTAATAATTAAATTCTTATACTTATCTCCTAATCTTTGTTTTGTATTGATTAGACTTTTTTTATAAATAGAATCTCTATGCAAAATACCGAATGCAATTTTATGGTTTTGCTCTTCTAATGAAAGCTCTACAATGGGTTTGGTATCAATATTTTGATTAACCTCTAAAATAATTTCTAAAATTTTAGAGTAAGCTTGTAAAAATTTATCGACATCCACAAAAAATTCAATAAATTCTGGAAATGACTCTTTATTGATTATGAATTCAATTTGTCCTTCAAAATTTTTATTTATTTCTTTGATTAAAATAAATAAAGAGTTATCTGCGCGAACGTGAAATAGTTTTTTGAAGAAAAGAACTAAATCTTTAAATGTATATAAATATTCTTCTGAATTATAAATTGGAATTGCATTTTCAAACTCGAACCCTAAACAACGTTTTTGGCTTGCGAGACTATCACTTAAATGAGGTGGTACACTTAAATTATTCTCAGACCAATCTAATAACTCTTTATCAGACCAATTAAATTTTATATTCTGTGAACTCCAACCATTTTCTATGATATTACCATTAAAATCAAGTCCAGTTAAATAACCTCTTATCAACGCTTTTAAATAGGGTGGAGCAAATTGATTTTCAAAATTTGAATATTCTTTTACAACTTTATCTAAATGATTCTTAAATGAATATTCTTTCCCTCCACAATAGTTTCTAATATTTTCTAATTCATTACTATCTATATCGTGACAGGTTGATTTTAAAATTGGATTTTGATTATAATTTAAAAGAAATTTATATGTATTAACTGGAGAAAGATATTTTATATCAAAAACATCTTCAGTTTCAATATTATTTACTATTGACTCTTCTATATTCTTTTTATTTTTAGATATATTTTCGAGATTAATTAATCTTTCTTCAATAGTTTTGAGTTTCGAAGAATCCTTGTCGATCTCTTTTTGAACAAAAGTTAATACTCGATCTCTTTGGAAAGAATTAAGTCTTTTGTCATTCAATAATTTTTGAAAGAATTCATATTTCCTACTGTCCATTTTATAAAGTAAAAATTATATTTGATTTCTTTCTATTATTATTCGAATCCTTTGCTTCAAACCTTAATTCATCAAGAATTACATTTGTTGCATCATTATCTAAAAAAGCAGCTAAAGAAATTCTATTATAGTTATAATAAATATCCATTGCTTTAGAA
Organism: Empedobacter brevis NBRC 14943 = ATCC 43319; assembly: GCF_000382425.1. GTDB lineage: Bacteria > Bacteroidota > Bacteroidia > Flavobacteriales > Weeksellaceae > Empedobacter > Empedobacter brevis. Next base: position 91,325 of record NZ_KB908302.1, on the reverse strand, counting down.
ATCCCCTTCTCATCCCAAGCAATTAAAACTTTATCAATTTTAGATACTTTACCTATCGACTTATAGAAACGCCTTTTTAAAGTCAAAAACTTTTTATCATCTTTCCCACGAACCATTTCCAAGTATAGTAATTTCCCTTCGATTACATTTTGCATCGAAGCTTGCATGCTTTTTATATGACCTTTCTCCTTCGCATAATCTTTTTTAAAGATTTCTGTAGCCTTTTCTATCCCATATTTCTCAATGTAATAAATCCACATCCTTAATTGTTTAATATAATTTTGAGAAACATTAATTTGTTCGTTTACTATAACACCAGTTACCTCTTTACGGTAACCATTTCCTTGTAAACGTGTTTTAGTAGGATTAATTACTAAATTTTGAGTTGTAATGATTCGATTTAGTTCTAACGTAAAAGTTGGATTTGAATAGACATCATAATTTGATGAAAAGGTAATATCATCCGCATATCGTGAATACATTAATCTAAATCTTTTAGCTAAACCTTTTAATTGACGATCTAATTTATAACAAAGCAAATTTGTTAAAAAAGGAGAAGTTGGACTACCTTGAGGTAATACAATTCCACTTACCCCATCAATCATTAATGGATGAGTTGTTAAACAAGCTAATATGAAAGAAATTTTCTCTTTAGATTTATCACCTCCAAATAATTGATACCAAATCCCCATTTTCACTCGATTTCTATCAAAAGAATGAAAGAAGTCTTTCAAATCAATATTGTATACATACTTTTTATTAGTATGAATTTTAGCATTATCTACAATTGATTTACCTGTCACAAATCCAAATGCATTTGTATGAGGATTATATATTAAATTAAATAAATTATTTAATGATTTTAAGATTGTATTCAATTCTCTAATCGGTGCGTTGATTGTACGATTTGTTCCAGATTTTTTCTTAATTGTAAATTCTTTATATCTATTTTTTGCTAATGAAGGATTTGAAAGTTTGACTAGTTGGTTAATCTCAATCTTATTTTTAAATTGAGTTAATTCATTTATTAGATTTAATACATTACATAAATCATCTAAACTTTCTATTTTTAAAAAATCTGCCTTAATTTCAGAAATTTGTAAAGCTGTAATCTTATTTTTCATCTTCTTAAGTTAGCTAAAATTCGATAGAATACCTGTCTATTCTTTATGTGAACAATTACAAATAATTGATAACAGAATGATTAATTATAAAGCTTATTTATTGAAACGATAACAATCGTAAAATGAAGAAGGTTTATAGAGGATCATTCATAAATAATAATGTTAAAATAATATAAATATATCAATAGTTATACTATCACATTGCCCCTCTTATAGAGGGTGATTACCGATCGTTGTTTAATTTAAATTAAACCAGTAATCAAAATTCAATATTTATGTCAGGTATTCCAAAGAACTGTTTTGTTTTATTGATGCAAACTTATAAGCTTATGATGCAATCTAATTGCATCTAATAAAAATTATTCATTTTTTTAATTCTCTCCTTCAATTTTAATCTTAACGATTCAGGCTCGAGTACTTTCATTTTTTCTCCAAAAGAAAGGATTAAACTTTCTAATTCGTAATTTGATTTAATATTCAGCTCTAAAAAGTTACCTTCAATCCACTGGTCTTTATGCAACGGTTTAGTTTCAAGATAAGGGATAATATCATTAACTAATTCAATTTTAATTTTCTCCACTTGTTTATCTTGAAAATTTGTAACTCCTACAATCTCATTAAAATAAATTTCGAAATCAATCGTACTCTCTATATAATCAAAATTAGTGCTTTCAACTGAAACAATACGATCTAATGCTAATGTTTGAATATAATTTTCATTATGATTCATACCTAATAAAAACCATCTGTTGTTGTATTCCTTTAAATAATATGGCAAAATATTAATTACAATTGGATTTTCTAGAGTAAAAGGATGGTACAAGACTTCTAATACCTCTTTGTTGATTATATATCGATATAATTGCTGAAGATATTCGATTCCCTTTAAATAGTCATTCCCTTCAAAACTGATAATTTTCTCTTTACTTGTATCAATATCCAATGCTGTCTCTAACTGAACCTGCATTTTACTTAACCAGTCAAATCCAGGTAAACCTTTTATTCGAGACATTGTAATTAATGCATCTTTTAAAACTGCTGATTCATTTGCATCTAAATCTTTTTTCATAAAAGAGTAAGATGGATCTGAATATCTATAATATGATTTACGACCTTCCTTAAGTTTTTCAATTGGTGCAAAATTACCTCCAGAACCTTTCATAAAATCTATATCATATTGAATGGTTCTTTTCGATATAGAAATATCGGAACCGTAATAATCTGAAAGTTTTTTAGAACAAATTGTTATGAGATCTTCTAAAAAATATTTACGATAAAAGTTTGAAAAACAATCATCTAGTATTTGATATCTTAAAAAAGCATTCTTAGTTTCTGACATCTATAGATTTTACAATAAAACAATAGTAATAATTAGCAAATATATAAAATGGGTATCAAACGGGTATCAAAACAATGGTAAAAAATAGTGATTTTAAAATGTAGTAAAAATGATAAATCATTAACTATCACCATTATTAAATAAAAAAAGCATTAACAAAAGAACAGTTACAAAATTTAATAGATTTTGATATTAAAAAAATTCCTTCAGCAACTAATGCACGATATTTATATCTATTTAGTTTTTATGCAAGAGGGATGAATTTTACTGATTTAGCCGAATTAAGATGGGATGAAATAGAATATAGTAAATTTTCTTACAAAAGAAATAAAACAGGTAGAAACATTCGTGTAAAAATTCCAGAAAATGATATTACAAACGAAATATTGAAATTCTACAAGGAATATCGACCATATCCTACTGATTACATTTTTCCAATACTAAAAAAAGATATTCTTGATTATAATGAAGAAGAGTTATTTAATCGAAAACATAGTGTTAGAAGTTATTATAACAAACAGTTAAAGCTAATATTTGAAGAACTAAAAATCAACACAAAAATAAATTTCTATACTGCAAGACATACTTTTGCTACATTATCTTTGAGAAATGGTGTTCAAGTTTCTAAAATAAAACAAGCTCTTGGACATCAATCAATCAATCAATCAATCAATCAATCAATCAATCAATCAAAACTACTGAGTCATACTTAGAAGATTTTAAAGATCATGAAATTGATGAAGCTTTTGATAATTTGATATAACTATAACCCCTTAAATTAGAAATAAACGAAGGGTCATAATCATATACTTTTTGTTTTTAAATTTTCTAAATAATATTCTAAATTACCTAATGTAGAATATGAATATGGAAGTTGTACTCCATTTATTAATTCTAAATTTGGTATACGTTTGTTAATCTTATCGAATTCATTACTATTATACATAAAATTTTGCCCTCCAGTTGCAAATTGATATAAACTCCAAGAAACAACTTCTGTAGATTCAAATTTATTAATTAACTTTTTGCATAAACCTTTATTACTATTTGATTTAACAGGCAAAACTATATTTGTTAATTCTGAGTTTTCTATAAAAGAATTTGTAGTAATATGAGTTGATTTATATTGTATACCATCAAACTCAGAATTATTCCTAATCCATTGTAATAATAGTTGAGGAATAATATACTCTGGTTTGAATGTGTCATGATCATTCTTTACTTTAACACTACAACACATAATCAAGGGGAATGTCATTAAAAATTTATATAATTCGTCAATATCACTACAATCCTTAATTGGTGGCGTTAAATCTAAAATTTTTAGAGTATTAATATTTTTTAGACGAATAATTTGAATTTTATCTATTGAAGGTCTTCTTAATTCTTCCCAACATATATAAATTGTTTTACCTAAATATAAACTTGGAAACCCAGGAATGCTATATCGCTGTGTAGACACTTTTCCTCGATGTTCAAATGGTATATGTAACATTTGATCAATCGAATAAGGATAATTAGTATCATTAGTTCTTATTCTAAAAAAACTTTCATCAAGAACGTAATTTTTATTTTTGAATATTTCTGTAAGGTCTTTAAAATTTCCCTTTAATGTTTTTTCTAAATATTCATAAGCCTTGTGCGGATTCCCATTTAGATATTCTAATATAGATTGATTTAAATTTTTAATATTATCTTTTAATGTTTTTTTTACAAAGCTTGTTTTTATATTTTTATTAGGATCAATAAGTTCATCATCTAACAAATTTACTTTGTCTTCAAATTCTTTTAATATTTTAAAAATAAACACCTTAAAGGTGACTTTTTCTTTTTGTATTAAAGGTAATTTGAATATATCGTCTTTTAAAAGTTCTCTGAAATTCATCGTTATTTAGAAACTAATTTGTCATTATAAAATTTATGAACGCAATTAAGTTTATCCTTCAAAATAATGCATTCATCTTTGTAATTATGATCTTGATAAGGACATTTTTCTACTTTTAGATGCTTAACAGAATAAAACTCTATATTTTTAAAAGTATCACCATTTAAAATATCATAATTAAGTTCTTTATCTCCTGTATAAAAAAGTGAAACTAAAATAATTTTTTCTACATTATCAAAAAACTCTTTTTCACGTTCTTGCACAAACTTCTTTATAGTATTTGCGCCATTAACAACATCTGTTATAATGATAACATTTTTATATTTGCTCTCACTATTATCAAAATCTAGTTTATTTTCAAATTGATTATGATCATTTGATCGATACGAATATGGGAAATATGTATAAGGAAAATCATATTTCATTGATGCTTTACTAGCAATCATATTCCCTTCATAACCTAATCCAATCATTAGATGTGCTTCTTTTTCTGAGTTATGTTGTTCAATTAAATCAATTATAGTATCATTGATCATTTGAAGATCTTTATTGTCTTCTAGCATTCTAGAAACGTTTATCCAATTGTGTGCACGAGAAGACTCACTCCAATGAAAATGCCCATGTTGAAATAAGGATTTTTCTTTTATAATTGAATAGATTTTCTGTTGAAAATCTTCATTAGTATAAATTATTTTTTCAGATTCAACATCTGGAATTTCTTCTGGAATTTCTTCTGGAATTTCTTCTGGAATTTCTTCTATTGGTCTTTGAATTTCTCTAATATTTTTTGTTTTTAATATAAATTTCTCTAATTCATTGTTCTTATTATCTTCGTACCTAAGTAAATTCCATGTACCATGATCTGGTTCACTTGTTGTATTATCTTTCATTAATTTAAAAAAGATATTACTAAGTGATAATTCGTATTGATCATCAACTATATCATAAATTTTAAAACTTGCATTATGATTTTTTGAACTGAATGCACCAGAATCACTTACAATAATATCATCATAACCACTAACTCTTTTCGAATTTTTAGTATGTTCATTACCATTAAGTATAAGTTTAATTCCGTGTTTTTGAAATAATGCTACGATTTGTTTCTTATTAACAGGGTCCCATTGCCCAAAACGTGTGTCTTCATGTGCCCCCTCAATATTATGATGAAAACATAATACGATTTCTTTATTTGGATTATTATCAACAAAATCTTTTAATTCTTTGTCTAATTTATCTACTATAAAGAATCCATGTCCACCCTTCTGGTTAACAATGTAATTTGAATTTAATGCCAAAAACAAAATATCTCCTACAATAAAATTATCAATAATTATATTTTTATCTATTTCTCGACCTTTTATTTTTAAAAAAAACTTATTGAAATTTTTAAATTTCTCCTCAAATATAGAGTCCAAAAACTCATTCGAATCAATATTAGTACATTCATTATCAGAGGTATACTGCACAATGCTTCTTCTGTGACAATCATGATCACCAGGTATAATCAAAATGTGATCTGGCGTTATATCTAAATCATCAATAATTATTTTGATTATATCGTGAGCTTCATCAAACTCTTTTTTTTCACCTATGTCCGTTATATCACCTGTGATTATTAGGTATAAATTTTTATTTAAAGAATTATATTCCTTAATTTTTTCTGTTAGAGAATCTATATAAGTACTGTTATAATTATTTTCTCCAACAGTTAAAAAAGTATTATTATTAATTCTATTACCTAAATTATCATTTTGTATAGCTACGTGTAAATCTGAAATATGTATTATTAAATCATTCATAGTAATTAGATATTGATTAATCATTTAGTTGTTTGGACTCAAGGTTGGTTGATATATAATAATCAAGTTCTTTATTGTTGGTTTTGTCAATTGAAAAAATAGCTAATGTTGCATTTTCTTTATATATATGTTTACTTTCTAAAGTTTCAGTTTTTATTAGAGATACATTTCCTAAGTAATTTCCTCCCAAAAATTGAATGATATTTTTTGCAATTTTTATTTCAGTTCCTAAACAAACCAAGTCTGAAACAATGATATAATCTTTATCCTCTATAATATTCTTATTTAAAGTATTATATATTTTATTTATTGGTCCAATTTTGTCTAATATTAATACATCGAAATTTAACATATTTGCCAATATAGATACTATATAAGAACTTGTTAAACTTTGACAAACAAGAATAGGTTTATTAAACTCTTCAATATTACAATTTGATAGAAATGTTTTCCCAGCTGATTGTCTAGATTCATACATAATTCTTATTGCCAATTTATATATGCTATAAAATGCAAAACCTTTATTATGTGAAATTAGCTTACGAATATTAAAGTATGATGATAAATACACAAATGACGAAGAATGAGGTTCTGTATAATCTTCCCTACATTTTTTTAGTTCCTCTTGGAATTTGTTATTAAATATTTCATCAAAAATTTCAAGATTACTATGAACAATATCTAATACATTATCTTTATGTAAATAAAAATATTCAAAGCCATCAACTTCAATTGATGATGATTTATATATATCAAATATTGATAATTTCTTTTTAATATTATTTACATTATCTATTTTCTTATATCCTATGTCTTCAACATTTTTTTTTGTAATATTTAGAAATATGATTTTATATCCTTCAATTAATAATTCATTAAAATTTGAATTTAAAGTAGGTTGTACAGCGTTAATGTTTTTAAAATCAAAAACGATATTTTTTGAATTATGGTCACCATCTAATTGTTTAATAATTCTATCTAATGTATTTGAAGTTAATCGATCTGCATAAATTCCTGCATTTGTATTATTTATATAATTGCTGTATACTTCTTCACTATGTAAATCATAATAAATGAAGTCTGAATGTTCTAACTTTGAAATTATCATGATTTATTATTTTGGTATTTCGACTTCAATGTGTACTCCTTTAAATTTTACAGGAAAAAATCGAATAGATGAATATCTTGTTTCATTCGAATAATAATTAAGAGTATTAGTAATGAATTGAATAAATTCATATTTCATATTATCTTTTAATTTTTGAATTACTAATAGTCTTTTATATTCCTCTTCATTATCTAATTCAAAAATTTGATGGTAATCAAAAATTTGTTCTCGAATTTCACTTATTGAATTGATAAAATTAAAAATCCTATTAGAAATAATAATCTGAGAATATTCTGTATGTAATCTAAAGTATCCATTTCCATTGACTACAACATTTACCATGAGATCGAATAATCCACGTCTTTCTTTTAATGAAGAGTAGAATAAAACTTCGAAAATATTTAAGAGATTATCTAAATAGATCGAATTAAATTTATGCTCATCTTTGTTAATCGCATCTTTTAATTCTTCACCATTATAATAGTAAGGTAAATTTTCTTGCTTATTTTGCAAAGACTTAAATAAACCAATACCATTATCAGATATTGAAAATTTAGTTTGATATTTATCACTAAACATCATTGCATAAGTAGTCGATTTAGAATGTATAACCCCATTAGTTATCAATTCTGCCAATATTGTTATGTATTTGTTCTGATTTACATGAGAATCTTGAAGTAAATTACTAAAGTGCTCAATAACTTTATATGATGTTAGGGAATTTACTTGATCCCTTAATTCAATATCAGGAGTGGTTTCGAAGTCTATTTCTGGAAATTGTTTTTTATCATATAATCTAATCATATGATCTTTTCGAGGATCTTTGCCTTTAAACCAACCTAAATATTCTTCATCATATTCTAAAATATTACTACTTATAAAATTTGGCGACTGAATTGGTCCAATTATTTTAAAAAAATTTATTTTAAAAAGAAATTCTAGAACAGATGAAGTTGCATGATTATTATGCAAATGTAATTTTAAGGGAGACTTATGAAATTTACTTAGTTGCTCTATTATACTTAATAATAATGGTATAGAAATTGGATCAATGGAATAAATTGCATTATAAATATCTTTATCTCCTTTTTCAAATAATACAAATTCAATTATTTCACCTTTATTATTTCTATAATAATCAGCTAATTCTTTTAAAAAAGTATTATAAAAATATAAAGGCGTAAATTTTAAACCATCCTTTATTATAGGTATAGAATTATGCATAACGATAGTAATTTAAACTTAAACAAATATATACAAACTATAATAGTAACAATTACTTATTTAAGTCTATATAAAAATTGTTAAATCCTATAATATATTATTTATATTATAGGATTTAAGATATAAAAAATCAATTATATCTAATTGATCTGTACCCCACGTCGTCATCTAATATTCTTATCATAGTTCCATTTTTTCGAACCTCCAAAATGATTTCCTCTATTATATTAAATAATTGATTTGGTACTTCATTGAAATTATCATTCAAATATTCATAAAGTTTATCAATATAAACTTCATTATGATAATTGTAAGCAGTCTTTATTATATTAGGAATTAATTCTAATAAATCATCACTCATTACACAAGAAATAGTTGCATTAATCCACGATTCTATATATCCCGAATCTAATAGAGAAGCCATTAAAAATGCTAACGTTCTTTCATTTATGTTATCCTTATTATTCTCAATAATTCCTATATTAAACCAAGCTTCTGCAGATAAGAGATCATACTCTATTGCTTGTTCATACTGCTTTAGTTTGATAAATTCTCCTGCTTTATTAGTATCTCGTTCTTGAAATTTGGGATAATCATTAATTAATAATGTTTTAAAGACTGAAAATTTTAATATCCATTCATCATTATTTAACATTTCATTTTTAGATTCTTTTAAGTATTCATCAATCAATGTTAATCCTTTTTCATAATATCCTTGATAAATTAATGAATCACCTTGTAGTGCTTTTACAATTTTGTTTTCTACACCTATCACCATTGATTTATCATAAAATATTGAACTAAATCTATATTTTTCTAATTGAAAAAGTAATCCTGCTATTTCAAAGTAATAGTAACCTTTATTTTTATAATCAGGATTGTATTTTCTAGCTAATAGGTAATAATCAATAGAATTTTTAAAATTACCCAAATTTCTATTAATGTTACCAAGATTATAATAAGCTAATCCTATCCCTATTGCATAATTTATTTTTATTGAATAGTTTAATTGTTTATGTATAAATTCAATTACATATTCACTTTTGTATTGAACAATTTTTTCATCAATCATCACAAGTGTTAAAACTAAATTCTGGATAGTATTATCTTTATCAATATCAAATATGAAATCCAAAACTTTAAAAACTTCTTCAATTTTATCATATGTAACTAAATGGGGTAGAAAATGAATTAAGAATTGTTCGTTTAATTTTATAACTTCAATAAGATTATTATCCTTAAATAAATTATAAGCCAATTCATTCTTATTTATTTGAAATAATACAATTGATAAACACGCTAAAAGAATATCAGAATAATACTCTTCATTTTCTTCAATTAAAGCTTGAAACTCATAAGAAAAACTCGAAAAATAAACATCCGAAAGTGATAAATAAATTTTTGATTCATCAACTACTAATTGTAAACAGGATTTATTTATATCTCTTTCTATTTTAAAATATTGAGAATAATTATTTATAATTTTTTTAAAATAAAATTTAACTCTTGTAGATTTTATTTTACTGAATTCACTATCCTTGATTAAAATATTAAGAGGATAATTTATAAATCCATTTTTAATTCGATAAAATCTAATTAAATAACTTTCAATATTAAAAATAGTAATCAAGTCTAAAATTCTATTTTCTGTAAATTTTACAATGACTTTATTGCTATTTAATTTAAGTGATGAATTATCATTTGCCCAAGTATAATATGCTTTATTTTCTGAATGAGAGTATCTGACAATTATAACTGGTATTGCATAAGATCTAAATTGTTCAATTTTATAATCATCAAAACTAACATTTTTAATATTATAATCAGTTTTACTTTCAGTTGCTTTCAATTGAACATAAAAGATAAGTCCTGTTGGATGACCTTCAACATCAAATATTTCAACCTCACGATCGATTCCATAATCTTTAGATTTATCCCTAATAACCCAATTTTCAGGAATAATATTATCAAAATATCTTATTGAAAGGTCTTCTAAAATATGTGTTCTACTTCTTTGCACCATATTATAATAGTAAAATAATATTTCTACTAATATAAAAATTAACATCCAACTTTAATCAAATACAAAAATGTTTATGAATAACTTATTATTTTGACATTATATTTAAAAGAAAATAAAATATGGAAACGTATATAAATTATATTTTTTCAATACAATAAATAATACCTTGATCACTTCCTACAATTATCATATCATTACTTATAGTTGGTGTAGAAATAAGAGAATACCCTTTAAATAATTCCCAAGCTCTTGTTTCATTTTCATTACTTAGTGATTGATTACTATCGAAAACAACACCAGAATCCTCTTCATCTCCAAGATACATTCCCCATTTTCTTTTTTTAGTAATTTTATCAATTTTATAAAGATATCCATCATGTCTTGATAAATAATAAGAACTTTCTGATTGAATAGGTGATGCCCATTGTTGGAACATATTTCTTCCAATTGGAGTAATCCATTCCACATGCCCATTTTGAGGATTAAGACCTATTATTTCATTAGAATAAGGATGAGTAAAAACTATATGTTTACCATCAAAAATTAAATTAGTCCTTATATTCCCAAAATTTTCTCCTAATTTATTGACATCATTAGCATACCAAATAATATCTTTAGTTCTTTGATCTAAACAAATTATCGCGGGATAATCGTAATAAGTTTCTCTTACAAAACCTAAATAAATTTTCCCTTCAATTATTAATGGTGATGAATATAATCCTGATATAAATACAGGTTCTTGATTAATAGTTTTTGGATAATTGATTTGAATACTATGTATTACTGAAATCATATTATGTGAAATAGAAAGTTCATAAAATATTCCTTCTATAGTTGGAATATATAAAATATATTGATGATCTATTTTTTCTAAAATAACATCGGACATTATATGTCCTTCAATTTTATTAAATGATAATATATCACCATTATTAATATTAACTAAAACAATACTTCCATCATAACAACATATTATTAAACTTTCTTCTTCATAATCTACAAATTTGTAAATCTTTGACATTACAGAAGATGTAAAACTTTGTTTCCATTTATATTTACCTGATTTTGAAGATAAACAATAGACAGAGCCATCATCACATCCACCTACAATTAATCCATCAAAATAAGAAATTTCATTTACGTCAGAATTTGTTTTAAAAAACCAGACAATTTCTCCTGAATTAATATCTAAACAATAAATACCATCATTATCATCTGATTTATTCCAATGATTTCCTGCACTACCAACATAAATATAATTCCCTAAAACTAAGGGAGTATTTTTCCTTTTTTGTTTTCCTATATATGTACTCCATTTAATAATTGGCAAACCATTTTTTATAGGATTAAACGACTCAACAAATTGAGTAACATACTTATGAATTTCTCTTGTCAAATTTCGTTGTTCTATTTCAAAAATAGTATCATAAATATTATAAGACTTCATTAAATCAATCAATTCATTTCCATTGATTAAACTTATGAATTGAGAATTTTTTTTATAGATATAGATTTGTTTTGCTTTCCATTTAGACCACCAACTAGTTTCAGATAAATCAAGTGTATTTGGAATACATAAAATCCAATTTTTAAGCTCATAGTTACTTGATTTAATAGCTGTTAAGAACGAGCTTCTAATTTGGGCTTTCTGAGCATCTCCGAATTCTTCTAAAAAGAATTTACATTGATAAACTACTATAGGTTCCAATCCTAATTCTCCAACATATATATCTATACCACCATCACCTAATTTAACTTTTACACTTTGCACATTTTTATTAATGTGCATATTACGAACTAAACTTTCACATGCTTTTTCAAATGATGATCTCGCACCTTCTATTCCTCCTTTTAATATTTTAAAGTCTCTCCAATCTCTATCCATAATTTATATATTCAGCATTATAAAAATATAATATGATGTAACAAACTATATAACTTCGTACTAATTTTTATTACTTTTAAATGATTTTCTAAATCCAAGTCCATATAACATAATTTTTTAGATTTTAGCAAGTATCGGCTTACTTGCTTTTTCTTTTTTTGTTATACGATTGATATAGCTTCTCTGCGTCATCTTCAGACTGAATAGAATACTTATCTATCCATTCATGAATTTTATCTTTAGAAAAGAAAAGAGCACCATTAGTTGGCTTACTGTAAGGTATTAATTTACAAGATATTAGCTTTGAGATTATTGAATATGAGAAGCCTAAGTAAAATTCTAACTCTTTTGCGGTAAGAATCGGTTTATCATTAATGTAGTTTTGTTTAATAAGAGTCTTCATCTCATGAAGCTCTTGTAGTAATTTAATTTCTGACATAATAAATTTGTTTGAATTATTACGCCGAAATTATTAGTTATGAAAGCGAATGAAAGTGATAAATTAATCCATATTATTAAAAATTAATATCTAAAATTAAAAAATCAATTAACTTTTTTCATCTATATCTAGCTGAGAATAAGCAGAATTTATAGATTTTATATTAATATTTTTAAATCCATCAGATTTTGTTTCAATATAAAATAGCTTGGCTAATTCTGACTGATAAATTCCAGTTATTTGTTTTAATTCTTTCAATAATAATTTGATTGAACTTCCTTTAAGTTCTGAATCTAACTTTATACGTTCATTAAGAGTTAAAGATTTGTTTTTAAATATTAAGTCAATAAAATAATCAAACTCATTATCATATTTCTCAAAATAATCATTTGATTTTTCATTATAAAAAACTCTTAATTTGTCGATTACTTTTTTGCTTTTAATTTTTTTAGGTTTATAGAAGGTAGCATTTCTGTCAAATAATTTAAAAATAAATGTATTATCAATATCATTAGTTTTAAAAGGCTTAAAGTCAATACTAATTGCAGTAGATAAATTATCAACTCCTTCTTCAAATTGATTTTTTTTTATATTACGCTTAAAATTAATATATACAAAGAAGGTTATATAATATATTGCTGGAACAACTAAAACTAATGAAGATATTACTAAAGTTAAAATTAGTAATGAAGATAGATTTGTTTGTGTAAGTATTAAAGATGATATAATTAAAGGAAAATAAATCAACATTAAAAATCGTTCAATATTATTCTTAGACAATATTCTTATTCTATATAAATCTTCTGCTACAGTGAAATATTTATCAATTATCCCTAAGATCATTTTTAGATTAGTTTATAATTATTTCTATAAATATACTAAAAATGCAATCAAATGAAAATTATAACTATCTTTGAATCAGATAATTTGTTGTACCAATGTTGTACTTATAGATTAAAATGAAGTCAAAAAAAAGACGCTTACATAAATGTAAACGCCTGATTTCCAATAAAGTGGTCCCACTTGGGCTCGAACCAAGGACTTGCTGATTATGAGTCAGCTACTCTAACCAACTGAGTTATAGGACCGGAATTTAAGCCTTTTTGAAGCTACTTTTGAAAGCAGTTTGTTGCTTAATTCGAGTGCAATATTAACGCATATTTTTTAAATAACAAAATTATTTTACATCTTCACAAAGCTCTACTAGCACGCCATTGGTCGTTTTTGGGTGCAAAAACACGATACGTTTGCGATCAGCTCCTAATTTCGGAACATCATTAATAAAAGTAAATCCCTGATTTTTAAGACGCTCTATTTCGAACTCGATGTTATCAACTGCAAATGCGATATGATGAATTCCTTCTCTATTTTTTTCTAAATATTTTTCAATTGCACTGTCATTTTTTTTAGAACCCACTAATTCGATCTTCGATTCTCCTATTTCAAAGAAAGAAGTCCGTACTCCTTCCGATGCTACTTCTTCTTCCTTATATGGTGCTTTTCCTAATAATTTTTCAAATAATTCGTTTGATATTCCCAAATCTTTTACAGCAATACCAATGTGCTCTATTTTCATGTGTGATGTTTTTCGTAAAGATAAACTTTTCTATTTTTTTTTATTTAAAATTTCAAGAGTTTGTTGTAATATTGAACTATGAGTTTTTATGAAGATGGGAGTCAATATCTCCGCAAAGGTCAGTATAGAAAAGCGATTGATTATTTTACATTATCGATTAAGCGTCAAATAGAAGTGGCAAATTCATATTTCGGTCGTGGATTGAGCCAATATTACATGAAACAAAATACAGATGCCATCAAGGATTTTGATAAAGCAATTGAATTAGATGAAAAGAATCCAAATTTCTATTTTTATAGAGGAATGGCGAATTTCAATCAATATAATCCGACAAAAGCTGCTGAAAATTTTGATAAAGTAATCGAGATCGATCCGAATAGTTTTGTGGCTTATCACCAAAAAGGATACGTTTTGATGAACTTAAACAAATATGACGAGGCAATTGCTTGTTTCAACAAAGCGTTAGAAATTAATCCGGAATACGAATCTTGTTACCACAACCGTGCATTTTGTTACGATCAGTTACAAGAGTTTGATAAAGCGATTGGGGATTATTCGAAAGTAATTGAGATGAAACCACATTTCTTGTCTTATTACAACAGAGGAAACACTTATTTTGTATTAAATGATTTAGAAAATGCTTTAGAAGATTTTAATCAATCCATTGAATTAAATCCAAATCATTTCCTGTCGTATTATAACAAAGGCGCTATTCTTGAAAAATTAGACAAACAAGAGGAAGCGATAGAAGAATACAAAAAAGCGTTACAGTTGAACCCGGAGTTTTACTTAGCTGCTGAAAGATTAGCACAATTAGAAAATCATAATTCATAACAAACCGTTTCTTTTGAAACGGTTTTTTTTATCTTCTACTTTTCTTGACGTAAATCAATGTCAATCCACCAATTGTGTTGTTATTTTGTCATATAAATTAAGTAGGTATGCAAGTACAGCTGGCTGTCTTTGGAAAAAATAAGGAAATTGTTGAGACACTGGAACGTGTAATTAACAAAAATGAAAAATGGAAAGCATTTTGTACATGTAGACAAGAAGAACTGAAATGGTATATGTCAACGAATAAAGTCGAAATTGTTTTATATAGTAGTGGAATTGGTGCTTCGGAGCTTGAAAAAGTAGAAGAATGGATAAGTGCCAATTTTCCTTCAATTCACCAAATTCATCATTATGGCGGTGGAAGTGGTTTGTTACAGTGTGAGATAAACAGCGCTTTGGCTGGTATAAAGCCTATTTGTAAACCCGAAAGAAATTTAATTCGTTAATATTTTTATCAGACAAAAAGACCTTTTCAAATCGTTTGAAAAGGTCTTTTTTGATTTATATATCTTTTACAATCCAATAATCTCGGGAAAGCCCCACATCGTTGCGGTTAATTTCTAATTCGTCACAAAAATCCAGAAATTGTTCATCTAATGTTTTATCAATTTTTGGTGTCGAACCTAACAATTTCGTCAAAACTGCATTTGTTTCATGTTCTGCTAACTGTCCGAAAAAATTTTCAATCTTATTCTCTTTATACCCGATAAATGTGCTTGGCGCAAAAACCAGTACTTCATCAGTATCAATCACTAAAAATGTTTTTGATTTTTTAATTAATTGAATTGTTTTCGTTTTTTCTAATTCAGTTCCCATTTCCAAACCTTCCAGAAACAATTCTACATTATCAAAAATTTCCTCTTTATTTTGAACAAACTCCATCCTCTAAATTTTGGCAAAAATAAATATTTTTTTAATCTTCTTTCAGTAAAATTTCTACTTCCAGGTACTCATGATAACTTCTGACAAAATCATGTTCAAAATCGATGTCATCCAAACGCATTTGTACACTTTTTTTGTCTACATCAATAAAATCTAAAACAGTTTGTACATTATAGATTTCAAGGTTATGAAAAGTCGGATACAATGTAATTTGTTTTAAAGTAAGTGCCATGATAAAACAATTGATTCCATTAAAATTCACTCCGATATCCGCAAAATTCTTATAGAATGAAATCAAATTCGTTTTGAGCTGAAGATTGTAGTTCAAACTTCTCAATTTAAAATTCTTCAACACTAACCTATTCGTAGTTTTCAATACAATTTCTTCTGTAATTTGAAGATTTTTACCCAACAACTCCAATACCTTTTTATCTTCAACTAACTGGTACAATGCATTCAGATAACGTTTAGCTTCTTCAAAATTAAAAAGTTCCAAATTTACCAAAACAGATAAAAAAAGAAAACGCTGGTTGGCCGGATAAATAATTTCAATTTCTTTTAAGTATTTCTGGGCTTCTTCAAATTTTAATTTGTGCATGTAATATTCAGCAATGTAAAAGTTCGCTGCATACAGATAATAATCTTCCTTTTTAGCTTCTAAAAGATATAAAATAGATTCTTCATTAAAATTTAAATTTCGCTGAACAACTCCCTTCAAAAAAAGTGCTTTTTTATCTTTCGGAAATTCATGTAACAATTGATTTAATAAATCTTGAGCCTTGATTAATTGCTGAATAGGATTGTGAATAAACGAAAAACTTTTCCAGATAGGATATTGATTTTCATCCATTTCATCATCAAGAATCAAGAAAAAAATGTCATTAAAAAATCGATTGTAATCCACAGCATACGTTTTTTAGTAGCGCTAAAATTAAGATTTTTTTGGTAGTTGACAAAGTTCCTTTTCTAAACACCTAAAATTTTGAATAGCTCATCTTTTTTCGAAACAGAAATAGAAATCGATTTACCGTTGTCTAATTCGATTGTATGACCCGAAAAAGATCGTATGGCCGAAACATTGACGATAAAGGAACGCTGAACTCGCAGAAATTCAGGAATAACCAGATGTTCTTCAAATGATTTCATCGTAGACAATGTGACAAAATATTCATTTTTTGTCACAATCTTCAGGTAATCTCCTTGTGCTTCGATGTAAATGATTTCGGCAAAAATAATTTTCTCTAATTTTCCATTTGCTTTGACAAATATAAAATCTCGAACGACAGTTTCAGTGTCATAAACTTCTTTCTGACGTTCTTTTACCCGATTCACTGCTGTTAAAAATCGTTCAAAACGAACAGGCTTTACCAAATAATCAATGGCCCCGGAATCAAATCCATCCAATGCAAAATCGCGGTGCGCCGTAACAAAAATAATAGCGGGCGGATGACGAAGAGACTGCACCAATTCAATTCCATTTATTTGCGGCATATTGATATCTGTTATTAATAAATCGATCGTATGTTCTTGCAAAAATAACATTGCTTCAATCGGATCTTCAAACGATTTTTTAACATCCAGGAACGAAATTTTTGAAGAAAAGTGCTCAATAATTTCTCTTCCAAGCGGTTCGTCATCAAGAATAATACAGCTTAATTTCTTCATATTTAATCCAAATCTATACTTAATTTCACTTCGAATGTATCCGCACAATTATGAATTGTTAACCGGTGTTTTGAGGGATACAAAAGCTGCAAACGTTTTCTGGCATTTTCAGTTCCGATACCGCCAACATTTTTATTTTCTTCTCCTACCATTTTGTCATTCTGAAGATGAAATCTAAACTCTTTTTCTTTTATTTCAATTTTTAAGTGTAAAAAACAATTCGCTTTATTTTTTAATCCATATTTGAATGCATTTTCTATAAATGTAAACGTTAACAATGGCGCTATCATTAAATTGGAATGATTAAAATTCGATATCTCTAAAGTAATTCTATTCTCATTCGAATAGCGCATTTTCTCAAGCTGAAAATAATTTTGTATGAATGCTAATTCCTTTGACAAAGGAACTTTTGTCGTGTTCGATTCATACAAAGTATAGCTCATTATTTCCGAAAGATTCAGAATCATTTCCGGAGCCGAATCCTCTTTTTTTATGGTTAATCCATATAAATTATTCAGGGTATTGAACAAGAAATGCGGATTCAATTGCGCTTTCAAAAAATCTTTTTCAATGTTGATATTTTCAATTTCTAAGCTCGCCTTTTGTTTCTGAATTTTTAAAACTTTGTTGTAAACTCTAAAGATTTCGAACAATAGTTTAAAGAAGAAAAAAGGGGATAAATTTGCAAAAATAATCATGGCTTGAGCAATCAATCGTTTGGGAGAAATAGCTTCTTTCAGTGTTTGATTGGCACTCATAGAAATTGCACCTTTCAACTCACCATTCGCAATATCAATTCCCAAAAAAACATATATTTTTGAAAACAGATATGTGACAAAGAGCCATAAAATACCACAAATAATACCGCTCATTAACAGCAGTAAAATGGAATTGAACCGATTTAAATACGTGAATTTTGGAAAAATAAGATAAAAGAACACATAAAAAACACTCATATTGACGCTTGTCATTCGAAGCGTCATCATCAATGCTTCAAAAAAAGTCAATTTATACGCCAGCTGATATGTCAGCATCAATAAGATTCCAAATCCTCCCCACATCAAAAAATGCAGGCTGAAACGCATCTTTTTTGAATAAAATTTATCAAAATCGAAGTGCTCTATTTTGGTATAAAAATAACCTTTTGACGTTTCTTTTTGTGTCATAAATTATTCTAAATTACAGTTGCTTTGACGACCAGTCCAATAATTGTGGGTATAACATTTCGATCTTTTTTTCTTTGTTGTTTTGATAAAGCTGTAATAAAAATTCATTGAACGCTTTGAACTTGATAAAACCTCTTTTATTCACCATCACCTCATTTACATTCCGGATGGTTTGTTCAAAAACTTCACTTTCATTTCCAAATGTATCATATGCGTACAACACATACAATCCCCAAGTCAAATATTCATCAAAAATCTTTATAGGATTTGGATAATGCCCCGTTCCCTTATTATTTGCATCCACCCAAATCTGACGATGATCAAAGATTGAATTGATTTTTTCAGTATTTTTCTCACTTACAGGGCCAACATAATTGTGATCGATTTCCGTAAAAATAATGCGTGTATTCATGGCTTTTTTATACAATTCTGACCAATCTTTATCAGACCGAATGGTTGGTAAAAAAAGTAAAATTTCTTTGAACTCATTGTCTTCAAAAGTATGTGTAGCATTTATGGCTCCCATTAACGGAGACGTTAGTACACGGTAACTATGAATAGTCGTGTCAAATTTTTGTTCTAACCAACTTCTTTGTTTTTCTATATCCGCAAAATTTTTATATTCCGTTTTCAAAGAATCATAATATGTTTTATGTGCTTGATAAAACGCTCTAAATTTTGTTTTCTTCGAAAAATCTTCCAATTGGTCTATATAGTTCAAAATCGGATTCTCTTTTACTTCAAATTTCCCAATTCCTTTTGCGGGAAAAATATACACATTCGTTCGTACTATTTTTTCACCTTCGAATTTAAATCCATAAGCATTTGCCGGTAGTAGAATAAAATTAACAATATTTGTTTTCAGTTCTTCGTCAAAAGCTTTGACAATTCCATGGGAAGAAAATGTTTTGAAATTTGCTGCTACTTCCTGATAATACGAAGTTGTTTGGTTAATTATATTGGGATTATTTGCCGTTTCGGTTAAAGCAAGAATCAAATAAACCAATTCCTGCATTTCATTGATTTCAATTGTTGTGTTTCCTTGATTTGTTTTGATATAATCTGCCTCAAAATTAACTTCTTTTTCTTGTGAGAAAACAAGCTGAAAAGATAACAAAAACATAAAAATTAAACCTATTTTTTTCATACACTATATATTTGAAGTCAAATCTAAGCTCCGCTAAAAACAATTAAAATTATTTTCGATGAAGTGTATTTTTTATCGGGCAGAAGTTTAATTTTTTCCGATAAACAAAAAATCATCAATTACTTGATGATTTTTTTATCTTCTAAAATTTCTGTCTTTTTATTTTTCCACTTTCTGTTCTGGGAAAGCTGGGCAGAAAAAGAATTTCTTTCGGTAATTGGTATTTGGTTAAATCGATAGAAGAAAAATCAAAGGTTCTCTTCTCTCCTTCCACGACTAAAATTAATTTTTGTCCTAACAACTCATCCGGTTTTGATGTAACATAAAAATCTGAACCAATAAACGGCTTCAGTTTATCTTCTATTTGCTCCGGAAATAACTTTATTCCACCGGAATTGATTACATTATCAGCCCGTCCAATCCAATTGAATTTACGATGATCCAAAACCTCAACAATATCATTTGTAACGACTCTTAAGCCATCATATGGTGTATCAATCACCAAACAACCTCGATCATCCTGCGAAATTTTAACTTCTTCAAATGCTTCAAAAACATTTTCAACATTTGGAAATTTAGCATTCTTAACCTGTTTAAAAGCAATATGCGTTATCGTTTCTGTCATTGCATAAGTTTCATAAACTTCATTGTCAAAAAGAGATAAATGTTGTTTTACCTGATCAGAAAGCGGTGCTCCACCAATAATTAATTTCTTGCATTTTGAAACAAAATTCAACGAATTTTCTACCTGCATTGGTGTTAATGCAACAAAATCAATTGTCTCTAACTGTTGATGAATTCCATTGTTGATTTCAGCCAAAGAAATGCGAGAAGTGGGCTCTATACAAATCAATTTCAATCCAATTTCTACAGCACGAATCAACATCAATTTTCCTGCAATATACGTCACAGGCATTGCTAACAAAGCTGAATCTCCTTGTTTTAGATGCAAATATTTACCCGTCATATTTGCACTTTTACGCATATTCTCTTTTGTCAATACAATCTCTTTCGGTTCTCCTGTTGAACCGGAAGTATGTGCTATCATTGTTGTTGAATCGGAGAACCACTCAACCAGAAATTTTTTGACCGTTTGTTCAAAATCATTGATCGGTTGAATCGTATCTACCTGAAAATCGAATTTGGAAAAATCTAAAAATAACATTCTATTTATGATAACTTACGCCCGCATTAATTTCTACATCCAATACATTATTTGCCGGAGGAATCGGGCAATTGTAATGTTTACTGTACGCGCAATAGGGATTGTAAACCTGGTTAAAATCTAAAATAATCTCATTCGATTTATTCCCTAAATCTTTTGTACTCAAATCCAAATAACGACCTCCTCCATAAGATGTCACGCCGTTTGTTTCGTCCATAAAAGGTAAAAACAGGCTATCCGCATATTTCTCCATAATCGGATAAGATTGATAAACCGTTAGTGTTTGTTCAACATCATCCAACTTAAATGTAACTGTACCGTATTCTTTGTAATGTTTAATTTTCTTTGCTGAAGTTGGAAATGGAATTACTTTTCCGTTTTGAATTGGTGTAAATCTTGCTTTGACTATATACTTTTCACTAATTGGAAAAAAAGTAATTCCTTTAAAATTCGTTTTTTCTTCGTCAACCAAAGGCGTTGTTTCAGGATTGGTATACGATGCAGCTAATTCTGTCTGATATTTTTGAATTGCTTCAATACCTGTTGTTTTCTTTGTTGTTTGACAACTCATTAAAACAACACTTGCTATCGCTGTGATAAATAATTTATTGATCATTGTTTATTTCTAAATAAATATTCTCCTCTTAATTCTAATCTACTTGGAAAGTTATTGGTAAATAATCCTCCAGTTCCAAGTCCTTGCGGCATTTCCGGATATAAAATAGCTGTCCATTGTGCAATAGCATTCAATCCGATATTACTTTCTAAAGCAGATGTTATCCAAAAAGGAATTTCATACGTATCTGCTGCATTTATCCATTCTAAAGATCCTCTAATTCCTCCTACTAAACTTGGTTTCAAAATAATATACTGAGGTTTTATTTTTTCTATTAATTTGAATTTATCTTCTTGGTGAACAACTCCAATAAGTTCTTCATCCAAAGCAATTGGTGTTGGTGTCGAAGCACATAATGTTGTCATCAACTCTATTTGTCCTGCTTTGATAGGCTGTTCGATTGAATGAATTTGTAAATCAGCTAATTGCTGTAAAACAACTTTCGCTTCTTCAAATGTAAATCCTCCGTTTGCATCAACACGCAATTCTAATTGCTCGGCAGAAAATTCAGTACGTAATTGTTGCAAAATGTGATGTTCATTTTCCCAATCAACTCCAATTTTCAATTTGATACACTTAAAACCTATTCCTAATTTTTCTTTGATTTGTTCACGCATAAAATCAACAGATCCCATCCAAATCAAACCGTTTGTCTGTATTCCTTTGTCTCCTGTAGAAAAAGCTGATTCGTATAAATCCGGATTTAATTTATCCGTGTATTTATCGTTGTATCGATTTGCAGAAACGCTTTGAAAAACCTGTTCAACACCAAATTGGATCGATGGCCATTCGCGCAATTGATTCCAAAGTTCATCCACTCCCAATTCAATATGATCACAAACCCATTGTAATTTTTCTTCATAATCCGGTCTGTCGTCAAAACTCAATCCTTTAAACAATCCGCATTCACCAACATACTCTTTTCCATCTTCTTCTATTTTAAAAAGATAAGTCAATTTCTCTGTTAAAACGCCACGTGAAGTACCACTTGGGTTCTTAAATTTCAATATATAAGGTTCAAAACTTGCTTTCATTTCTCAAATTTAGTCAAATATGATTAGCCTGGAAAGTTGTTTTATATAAATAACAGGCAGAACTTATTAAAAACAGAAAACGTCTAAAACGCTGATCAAAATTAAAAATTTATCTCTCCAACTGAAATAATCTATTGAAAAAAAATACAATCACAATAAAATACTTTTATCTCTTTTATTCTAAATTTATCTTATCTTTAATACTATAAAAACCTTAATTATAACATGATGAAAAGAAATGAACATATTGTCCTCTTATCCAAAGATCACCATTTCGGGTTGCTTTGCAGCTGGAAAATAGAACAAGGATTAAACAAGAAGGTGGAGTTAAAACGAATAGCTGATTATGTGGATTATTTTTGGAAAAACCATCTTGACGAACATTTCGAACAGGAAGAGCAGATTCTCTTTCCTTATTCGAACGACGAATATAACAATCAAATCAAGACCGAACATACTGCTTTAAAAGAGATGGTCAAAATGATCATTCACCAGCCTGAAAAAAAATTACTGGAAGATTTTGCACTTTATCTGAAAAATCATATTCGTTTCGAAGAACGTTCTTGGTTTCCTTCTCTTCAAGAAAAATTAAACGAATCCGAATTAGAGCAGATAGGAAAACAACTGAATCATGTACATCAAAATGTAGATGATAACTACATCGATGAATTTTGGAAATAGAGTAAAAAAATAATTTAAGAATTAATAAAATACTTTTTACTCTTTTATTAAATATTCATGTATATTTGTACTGTATAAAAAATACGACATGCTATCAAAAACTTGCGAATATGCAATTAGGGCATTAATTTATATTGCTCAGAAGACAAAAGAAGGGAATAGAGTTGGTATAAAAGATGTTGCCAAAGGAATTGACTCTCCTGAGTATTTTATAGGAAAGATTTTACAGGAAATGACACGAAAAAATCTGTTACAATCAACAAAAGGACCTACCGGAGGTTTTCATTTGAGTGAAGCCCATTTAGATCATTCATTAGCATTGATTGTCAAACAGTTTGACGGTGATAAAATTTTTAATGGATGTGCCTTAGGCTTAAAACAATGCTCAGAAAAAAATCCATGCCCGTTGCATGATCAGTTTAAAGAAATACGCAATAATTTGAAACAATTATTAGAATCAACTACCATCAGAATGTTGGTTGATAGACTAGCAAACAAAAACGTTTTTCTAAAACTAAATATCGTGTAAAAATTTACTGCAATAAAAGATAAAAAGGTCTTTTTATACGAATTAAAAATAGATCAAAATGAGAATAAAACATCCATTATTATTTGCGCTCCTATTCTTATGGATGGGAATTTTCATCAGCATAAGCTTTGTTGAAACGCCGCTAAAGTTTCAAGTAACAGGAATGACATTACCAATCGCATTGGAATTAGGTCGACTTACTTTTGCTGTCTCAACAAATATCCAATTAATTCTATTGTTCTTCGTGCTGTTACTCTTATTTGTAAACCGAAAGAAAATGAATAAATCAACAATCGTGAGTGCGATTCTTTTGACAATTGTCTTATCTCTCGAGAAGTTCTGGTTATTGCCCGTGCTAGACACAAGAGCAGCTATATTGATTACAGGAAAAGGTGTACCTCCCTCTCCATTACATGACTATTTTATTTATGCAGAAATTTTCAAACTGCTGATACTAATTGTTTTTTGTATCACATTAATTACAAAAAAAGATGAGCAAACATTCTATTGAAAAAATGTCAGGACATTGGGTCTTGGCCAAAGTCGGAAAAAAAGTATTGCGTCCGGGAGGAAAACAAATGACCGATAAAATGATTCAGCTTTTAGACATCAATTCAGCAGATCAAATCGTTGAATTTGCTCCGGGGCTGGGCTATACGGCTAACATTACACTCCAAAAAAATCCGGCATCCTATATCGGTATAGATTTGGAAGAAAAAATTGTGAAAGATTTGAATGAGAAATTCAATCATAAAAAAGTTCTCTTCAAATTAGGTCATGCAGCTCATACTGAATTAGAAGACAACAGTCAGACAAAAGTATATGGAGAAGCAATGTTGACTATGCATGCTGATCATCGTAAAAAAGAAATCATCCGAGAAGCTCACCGCATCTTGAAAAAAGAAGGGCTGTATGCTATACATGAATTGGCATTGAGACCTGATCACATTCCAGATCAGATTAAAAAAAATATTCAAAAGGAATTAGCCGAAACAATGAAAGTCAACGCACGTCCCTTAACTGTTGAAGAATGGAAAAATTTATTAAAAGAGAAAGGATTTAGCCTTATTGCCGTAGAAATTGCTCAAATGCATTTGTTAGAACCTTTCAGAATCATAGACGATGAAGGGATCCGTGGATTTGTTCACATCATAAAAAACATTGCAACCCAACCTGAAATCAGAGAACGCATAATTCGAATGAAAGAAGTATTCAAAAAATATGAAAAATATTTATGCGCAATCGTTTTAATTGCTAAAAAATAGCCTCAATTGAGAATAGTAAAAAACAAAGAGATGAAAAAGTTAACGTTAATCATGACAGTTCTTGTTAGCCTGTCATCCTATTCATGTCACAAAACAGAAAATTCCAAAACAGCAGAGCCAGAAATCGATTACTCGACTGTAGATATAGGAAAACCTGTTGAAGCTACAAAACCAACTGAGTTAACAAATGCTGAAAAAGGAAAAGGATTGGTTGAAAAAGCAGACTGTTTATCATGCCATGCTGTTAATTCTAAATTAATAGGCCCTTCATACCATGATGTCGCAGGGAAATATACAACAGCAGATCGTGATGTACTTGCTTCAAAAATTATCGAAGGAGGAAAAGGAAACTGGGGAGATGTTCCAATGACTTCTCATCCTACGATCAGTAAAGATGAAGCTAGCCAAATGGTAGATTATATCTTATCATTAAAAAAATAAAAAGATTGACCACTTCTCTGTTTGAAAGGAGAATTTCAAAAAAATTTAAACTAATAAAAGAGATAAAAGTATTTTAATATGAACACAAAAACTGATTTAATTGGCGAAATGGTTGCAGAAGATTTTAGAACTGCTGCAATCTTTAAAAAACATGGCATCGATTTTTGTTGCCGCGGAGGAAGAACAATAGAAGAAGCATGCGAAAACAAATTATTGGATGCTGAAAAAATTTACCAGGAATTGGAAAATTTACCTGCTCAAACTGAAAGCAATATAGATTTTAAATCGTGGCCTTTGGATCTTTTAGCAGAATATGTGGAGAAAAAGCACCATTTCTATGTAGAAGAAAAAACACCTATCCTATTGGCATTTTTAGATAAGCTTTGTAAAGTACATGGCGAAAGACACCCTGAACTTTATGAAATCAGCAGACTTTTCAATGAGACAGCAAAAGAACTAAGCGCCCATTTAAAAAAAGAGGAGCTTATTCTTTTTCCTTTCATTAAAAAGATGACCAATGCAAAACGAAAAGGAGCTGAATTAGAAACGCCTGCTTTTGGAACAGTTGAAAACCCGGTACATATGATGGAACATGAACATACGGTTGAAGGCGATCGTTTGGAAAAAATTTCAGAATTGACCAACAATTATACTCCTCCTGCTGATGCTTGCAATACTTATCGTGTAGCTTTTGCCATGCTGCAAGACTTCGAAAATGATCTGCATACACATATCCATATCGAGAACAACATTCTTTTTCCAAAATCAATCGAATTAGAAAAAGAATTCAAATAGAATAAACACAAAAGAAATATTATTTTGATTTTCTGTTATAATCCTCATCTATAATTTTTAGTGGATTAATTCAAGTCCTGATGATGCTGTCATCGGGATTTTTTTATGATAAAAAATTAAATTACTTAGGTCCTAGCAATTTAATTTAAGAATAATTTCACATTTCTACATGTAACTTTTTGAGAAACCACGCGTCATATTTGTAAATAACCCTAAAAAATGAAAAAATATTTACTTCCTTTAATTCTTTGTGTAGCTGCAATTCAAGCCTATGCACAGCAAGAAATAAAAGGAGCTATCCAATATATCAATCAACAACCGGTCGCTTTAGCAGATGTTGTCATCTCTCAAGGAGATAAAATTGTAGATGAAATCTCAACTGACGAAAACGGACTTTTCTCTTCAAATTTGGAGAACGGAACGTACATTTTAAAAGTTGAAGAAGCCGGAATCCTTTTACATTCACAACAAATCATTATTCAAGACCACCAAGAAATCGGGGTTATTATTGTTCCCAAAAAAGAAACAGAAGTTTCATTAAATGAAGCAGTTGTCACCGGGCAAAAAAAATTAATTGAAAAGAAAGTTGATCGTCTTGTTTTTAATGTTGATCAGGCCGAAGGTGCAAAAGGAGGAAATGCTTTAGATGCATTAAAACTAGCTCCCCGTATTAAAGTTGATGAAAATTCTGACGCTATATCCATCATTGGAAAAGGATCAGTTACAGTTATGATTGATGATCGATTAATGCAAATGAGCAGTGATCAATTGGCTAATTATTTAAAAACTATTCGGGCAGAAGACATCGAAAAGATTGAAATTATTACAAATCCTCCTGCAAAATATGATGCTTCCGGAAACAGTGGAATAATCAATATTGTTCTGAAAAGTGCAAAAGGAGAAAGCTTGAATGGCTCTTTATCTTCAACTTATAATCAACAAAAATATCCAGGATACAATTTGAACGGAAACATCAATTTTAGAAAAGATAAATGGACTGTAACGGCAAACGTTTACAACGGATCAGGACGTTGGTACAACAAGTCAAACGAGAAAACTTATTATCCTGATGAAACATGGAGAAACAACGGAGTTAATAAAAATAAAAACGTCTATATCGGAGGAAAAATAGGTATCGATTACCAGATAAATAATAAACTTATCACAGGTTTTAATCTTGATTTAGCAAAAGGAGATGGTGAATACGATAATTTTTCAACGACAAATATTTTCAAAATTAATCAAGACCAACCTTATCGATACATCACAATGGATCGCAATGGATCTAATTGGGACTGGAGCTACCTTGGATTAAATTATCATATCATCAAGAAATTTGATACAGATGGAAAAAAATTAACGTTTGATTTTGATTACTCTAATAATCCTTTCTCAGAAGAGTCCAAAATAATAAGTAAAGAGTACAACAGTTCTTGGGAAGAAATAGCTAGTAAATACCAAAACAATATTTCTAATGCCGACCAAAAATCCAATCGTTATAATGCTAGTTTAGACATGGAACATCCTATCGATTCATGGAAAATGAATTATGGTACACGTTTACGTTGGGCAAAAGATGAAGCAGAAAATGAGCGTTATTCTAAAACCAACGCAAATGAAACAACTTATACCGATGGATTTCAATACAACGAAAACATCTATGCTTTGTATTATTCTATCGAAAAACAATTTGCAGAGAAATGGACAGCAAAAGCCGGTTTGCGTTATGAGCATGCAGAAGTAAAAGGATTAATTAAAAAAGAAAATTTTGAGTATTCTAAAAAGTTTGACGGTTTATACCCTACAGCTTACTTAATGTATCAAGCAACCGAAAATCATTCGTTTACTTTAAATTATAGCCGTCGTGTGGATCGTCCTTTCATTTGGTATTTAAACCCATTTGAAACAAAAGAAAATGATTACAATATTTCTGTCGGTAATCCTAATTTAACACCTTCTAACTCGAACAATTTTGAGCTGGAATATGCTTATAAAGATTTATCAGTGACAAGTATTTATTACCGAAATGCAAATGATATTTTTGAACAGATCAACATTTATAATCCTGAAACTAAGATAAACACTACGAAACCGTACAACATTGGAAAATCTTATAGTCTTGGAGTAAGTGAAAACTTAAATATAAAACCCACAAAATGGTGGAAACTAAATGCAACTGCAGATATTTTTTATCGTAAAACAACCAGTGAAATTCCAGAAATGAAAGACGTAGATGGTATAAACGGAGAGTTTAGATTAACGAATAATTTGGATTTGAATAAAAAGAAAACATTGTTTGCTAATTATTCTTTCAATTATTACACTAAAAGTTACGAAAATTTACAAACAACCGGAGATTTCATGCGACATAACATAGGACTTCGTGCCATGATTTTTGATAAAAAATTACAAGTTTCATTAAATGTAAGTAATCTATTTGAAAATAAAAATCCAAGTTATTCCTCAATTTCAAATGATATAAAAAACACAAAAGAATATACGGCATATAGAATGTTTCGTTTCGGAATTACCTATAATTTCGGAAAACAATTCAATATCGAACGATCAAAATCTAACCAAGAGCAAAGCGGAGGAAAAGGTTAGAATTTATTCCTGAATTTAAATCCCCTGAACATGAATTGTTCGGGGGTTTTTTAGTTGAATTCATTTTATCTTTTTTATAAATAACAAAAATTGTAATCTCAATATTATTTTTAATAAATTATTGATTATCTTTATTTTAACCACAAAACTGTTTTATGAAAAAATTATTTTATCTTTTAATTTTATGTTTTATAAATATAATTTCCTCTTGCTCTACTGAAGACTTTATAGATAAAGATTTTAATGAAAAGTCTAATTGGGAGTCCAAAAAAATTTCTTTTAAGGAATTTATAGACACCGAAAAAAATAATTTAACCTTTAAAAATATTGAAAAGTATTTTCCCAATTCTAAATCATCCTTTCCTGATTCATTAGATTGGGAAATAGACACAACTGCTATAACCAAAATTTCCACTGAGAACTTAACAACTTATACATTTGGTATTAAAGAACGAAATAATATTGAAGGGTTTAGAAACCTTGTTATAAGAAAAGAAAAAAATAAGACTATCAATTATCTTGTTCATTACCCTAATGGTGTAGATTTCATAAATAAAAGCTCTTCTAAAGCCATATTAGATATTATTGATTCTAATTTTCTATCAAGAAGTGTAGTATGCTACAAAGTTGTAATGGTACCTGTAAGCGGTTGTAGCTCTGGAACTTGTGAATGGGGATGGTATTTAGAAGAAACTGATTGCGGAAGCGGAAGCGGAGGCGGAGGCGGAGGCGGAAGCGGAGGCGGAAGCGGAGGGACTCCAACAAGTCCTACCCCTGGAGGAGATCAACCTTCTGATGGAGATGGAGCTCCTTCATTTAATACATTTCTTAATATGCTTACTCAACAGCAATTAGTATGGTTAAGCAAAACTGAAAACTCTTCTACAAGAAATAGTATTTATAACTACTTAAATAATGAAGGTTATCATGAGGATGCTTTAATGTTTTCTGTTTGGGCAATTGAGTATCTAATGAATAATTCAAATTATATATTTAATGACTTATTATGGATTCTTAATATAGATTTTGATTATCTAGAAAAGGAATATGTTATGTCTAATCCTTTAACTGTAGATACTGCAAACAAAATAATGAAAAGAAACGATATAGATTACACCACTAAATCGACTATAACAGGTTTATTTATAGCTTTTGAAACAGCTTATGAAAATCAGGCGCTAAATACTCTACATGAAAACCCTTTGTACATCTATTTTTTAAATGAATTAAAAAAGTATCTATCTTCAGTATCATATAATGCTACTGCAAAAATCTTTAGTTTAATGCATACTCTATATTGGGCAGCGAGTAAATCAACTGAACAAAATAAGATTAACTCATGGAATCTGTTAGTTATTGATCCTTTTAGGGATGTAGTTAAAAATAATGGAAATATAAATATGAATACAGAAACAATGTCATGGCGAGATATAATCATGATATGGTTATTTGAATTAGTTAATAATAATAATAATAATAATGCATCAAGAGAATTTGTATTAAATTTTGGAATATCCTCAAACGTAGTAAAAGGAACATCAATAATAGAAGGAATTAAGAATCATAATAATGGAAATGGTTCTGTTTCTCAAGCAAGAACAGAAGTACATAATAAAATTAAAGGAGGAATTAGTAATGGGAACGAGAGCTTCTTCTGGCATTTTAATACTCAAGCTTTATCTAACTTTATATCTAATCCTAACTATATGGAATTTACTCTAGGTTCATATAATACAAACATTAATTGGAATTCAATACAAAATTCCTATTCTATAAATTTCAATATAAAAAATATTACAGGATGGAACTCAGCAACAAGAGGTGTTCAAGGTACATTCATTATTCCTAATAAAGAAAGAGGACAAGGAATTCACTTAGGAGGTACAATAGCAGAAACTTTTAAATGGGCAGAAACGTATACTCCATAAATAAATAGATTATGTACAAAATATTAATAACCACAACTTGTATTTTAATTCTTACGTGTTTCATTTTCTTTTTTAGAATTATGATTAGTTGGGACAAAAAGATAGTTAGAAATAATAGTTTAATTTATTTACTAATCTTTGGATTTGTTACATTTATTTCTTTTCTTCTTACATTAAATTTTGAACCTGAAAATCCTAAGAATACTAAACAAATAGAATTATTGAAAAATTATACTCCAGACTTTCTCCATCGCGAGATACCACTCTCTTTTTATACAAATAGAGGATTTAGAGATTGGTATCGTTATCCTTTACCATATCCTTATTCCATTAATTGGGTAGATACACCTAATTATGGAGCTGAAATAATAGATGAACGAAATATTGATGATATAAATTTTAATGAAGAAGGTAAAATTAAGATAAATATAAAACCTATTCGATTATTTTCGTTTAATCAAAAATATTTAGTTGCAGGAGTTTCATCGGATGATAATTATAAAAAAGATTCATTAACATATATTATTTTTCACTTTGGTTCAAACAAAATAGAACAATTCAAAAATAAAATAGATTTAACTAAAAGAACAGATGAATTAAAATTTGATAGAGTAGATTCTATGGTTTCTCTAGAAGATTATGAAAATAAATTTCATTAAATAAAAAGTATCCTGATTATAAATTTAATTTAAATACTTCTTTAAAAAGTTCTATTAATAAACTGTTGTGTTTTTTGTTAATTTAAAAAACACAACAGTTTCAAAAATAAAAAATTCATTATTTATCCAAATTCACCAATAACCGTTTTAATAAAATGGCCAAATCTTCCTGTTCTTTCTTATTCAAAATTTCAATTGAATCTTTTGCTTCATCAAATCTTTTCTCAATTGCTTTATCTATAACTTCTCTGCCTTTTTCTGTAAGACCTGCCAAACTTATTCGTCCGTCATTTTCATCAGGTGCACGGTAAATCAATTCTAATTTTGTGAGACGGTTTAAAAGTGCCGTCATTGCTCCGGAAGTAAGCACAACAGATTTCATCAATTGTTTCGGAGATAATTGATAAGGAAAACCGGTACGTCTAAGCGTTGCCAAAACATCTAAATCAGTATAATAAATTTCATTCTCCTTTAAAACATGACTCGCTCTATTCTCAAATATTTTTCCCAATCTCATAATCCGTCCAACAATCTGCATCGCTTCCACATCCAAATCAGGACGTTCAACATTCCATTCTGCTACTAATGCATCAATTAAATCATTCTCTTTTTCCATTACACTTACTAAAAAAACAAAAGTACAACTTATCTTGATATCAAGATAAGTTGTACTTTTGTTATATATCTTTATATCAAGATATATTTTAAAAATCAAAAAAATGAGAATCATTCAGACTGAAAACATGTTGGCTCCAAATGGCCATTATTCCCAATGCATTGAACACAACGGTATTTTGTATCTATCGGGGCAATTGCCTATTGATCCGCAAACCAAGACGATTCCCAGAACAATTTCGGAACAAACCATTTTGGTTTTAAAAAATATAGCGTCTATTTTGCACGAAGCCGGAAGTGATAAAAATAATGTTCTCCAGGGTCGTATTTACATTCCTTCTATTAAGCTTTGGGATGAAGTAAACACTGTTTACAGTAAGTTTTTTGGGACGCATCAACCGGTAAGATGTATTATTCCTACGAATGAATTACATTATGGTGCATTGATCGAAATTGAAGTAACTGCAATCTTAAAACCCTAATGATGTACAAAAAAATAATGATTGAAACGCAAAAGCGTATAAAACCTTTTATTCACAATACACCTATTTTAACCTCTACTTTACTAAATGAAATGGTTGGAGCGAATTTATTTTTTAAGTGTGAAAACTTCCAAAAAATGGGTGCTTTCAAAATGAGGGGCGCTACTAATGCTGTCATGTTACTTTCTGAGGAGCAAAAACAAAAAGGAGTCGTTACACATTCTTCCGGAAATTTTGCTCAAGCTCTGGCTCTTGCTGCCAAAAGTCAAGGAATTGATGCTTTTATTGTGATGCCTGATAGCGCACCTCAAGTCAAAAAAGAGGCAGTAAAAGCATATAATGGAAAAATTATCGAATGTAAATCGACATTAGCAGCCCGAGAAAAAGCAGCAAAAGAAATTCAAGAGCAAAAAGGAGCGACTTTTATTCACCCTTCGAATGATCTACATGTTATTTTCGGTCAAGGTACAGCAGCAAAAGAATTATTAGAAACTCAACCGGATTTAGAGTATATCTTCGCTCCTGTAGGAGGTGGAGGTCTTATTGCCGGAACGGCAATCGCTGCCGAACATTTTGGAACAAATTGTAAAGTAATCGGAGGTGAACCCTTTGAAGCTGATGATGCTTTTCGTTCTTTGTTAAGTGGTCAAATTGAATCAAATGTTACCACAAATACGATTGCAGACGGATTAAAAACAACATTGGGTGATATTAATTTTCCTATTATACAAAAAGGTGTAGAAAAAATAATCCGCGTTACAGAAGAAGAAATAATTGCTGCGATGAAATTAATTTGGGAACGATTAAAAATTATTTGTGAATCTTCTTCAGCTGTTGCTTTTGCAGCTCTTATTAAAGAGAAAGAACGTTATAAAAATACAAATATCGGGATAATTATTTCTGGTGGAAATGTCAATTTAGACACATTGCCTTTTTAGAAAACCTCATCTGAAAAATAAAAAAAACAAGCCCCTAAAGTTTACGTTTTAGGGGCTTTATTATTTTGTGAGATTTCTTTTAAATCGAATAGTTACGATATCCAAAAATGGAGCTTCCAATACGAACCATTGTACTCCCTTCTTCTATTGCTATTTGATAATCACCGGACATTCCAATTGATAAAATCGAAATATTTTCGAAATTATTTTTCAAATATTCAAAATTAGATTTTAGCGTTTTAAACTCGTTTCTGATTTGATTTTCATCATCCGTGAATGTTGCCATTCCCATCAAACCTACAACTCTAATATGAGGCAAACTTTGAATTTCTTCCTGCATTATTTGGCGTATTTCTTTGTCATCTAATCCAAATTTAGTTTCTTCATCTGCAATAAATTGCTGCAATAACACATCAATTACCCGATTATTTTTTTGTGCTTGCTTATCAATTTCTTTTAATAATTTCAGACTATCAACTCCGTGAATCAAATGTACAAAAGGAGCCATGTACTTTACTTTATTGGTCTGTACATGTCCAATCATGTGCCAACGAATATCTTTTGGAAGAACTTCGTATTTATCGCACATTTCTTGTATTTTATTTTCACCAAAATCTCTGATTCCTGCTTCATAAGCTTCCTGTACATCTTCAACTGGTTTTGTTTTAGAAACCGCAACAAGTGTTACATGAGCAGGGATTGTCGGTTCAATTGTTTTTAAATTATCTTGAATACTCATTTTATTTTATTCTTTCAAATCAAATACGGCAAAACCACTCAATGGTTTTGGTTCGATATACGTACTTTTAGGAGGCATTTTAAGCCCTAAATCTGAGATCAATTGTAAATCCTTTACATCGACAGGATAGAAAGCAAATGCGGCCACATAATCGTGATGATCCACTTTATTCTTCAATGCTTCTATTCCTGCTTTATCACGCGTTCCGCATTCGTAATGAACACGTTTATCTTTTTTAGAATCTTGAATATTTAAAATTGGTTTCAAAACAGTTTCTTCAAAAATATAGGTATCCAATTCACTTAAACCTTCTGTATGAAGCAGATTATTCTTAACATAAAGGCTATAAAACTGACCATCTAAATACATTACCAAATGATGTTTTTTCGTGGGAACAGTTAGCTCCTCTTTTTTCGGAATAATTTCAAAATACGCTTCCAAACGCTGAATAAACTCTTCCGGTGATAAGCCATTCAAATCTTGAATCAAACGATTATAATCATTTATCATCAATTCTTTATTCGAAACCAGTAGCGCCAAAGTATAATTAAACGCTTCATTTCCGTATACCTTCTCTTTAGAAGATTCTGTTGCATATTTTGTATAACGTTCCGAACTTTCCATTCGATGATGTCCATCTGCGATATACAATTCGTCTAATTTTTCGATGGAATCTTTCAGTTGTTTCAAGTTTAATCGATTGTCAACTCTCCACAATAAATGTTGCGTTCCGTTAGCTTCTTCTATTTTCAGGATCGGTTTACGTTTCATCTCTGTATCTATCAACAAATCTACCCTTTGAGCAGGTGGATAGGTCAACAAAACAGGTTCAGCATGAAAATGAGATTCTTTTAAATATTCAGCAAACAATTCGACACGGCGTTCCAATGTCTCTTCGTGTTTTTTAATTTTGTTATTCCGATAATCTTCTATACTTACAAGTCCCAAAAGACCTTTTGTTTCTCGACCATCAGACTGGATAACCTGGTAGATATAGAATGATGATTTATCCTGAATCAAGATCTTCTTTTCAATAAATTCTTCCAAATTCTGGCGAACTTTTCTAAATCTGTCTTTCGAATCCGTGATCGATTCGTCCCACGTTGGTAAAATAATATGCAAGAAAGAATTTTCTCTTGTATTGATATAATAATCTACCTCTTCTTTCGAATATTGATTCACGGCAAGGGTCACAAACTCTTGAGAAGTTTCTTCTGTCGGACGAATTCCTTTGAATGGTTTAAATTGTGGCATTTCAAGTAAATTTAAATGGAATAAAAACCAAAATTATTTTCCGTAAATCTCTACGATTTGTGCTGCCAATTCTGTCCCTATTCTATCCTGAGCTTCATTCGTAGAACCTGCAATATGGGGAGACAAAGACAAAGCTTCGTTCATTAATAATCCCATTTCAGGCGTTGGTTCATTTTCAAATACATCTAAAGCAGCTCCTGCCACTTTTCCGGCTTCTATTGCATCAACCAATGCTTTTTCGTCTACGACTCCACCTCGCGCTGTATTGATTACAATTACGCCATCTTTCATTTTTGCAAATTCTTTTTCGCCTAAAATATATCCATTTTGTGCAGGAACATGTAATGAAATAAAATCTGCTTTTGTAATCACTTCATCAAAATCGACAGAAGTAATTGTAAAGTTCACTTTCTGCCCATCAAAAAATTCTAATTCGATATCATGTGTCGCCGGGAATTTATCATAAACTAAAATATTCATTCCCAAGCCAATTGCTTCCCGAATGACTTCTATCCCAATTCGACCAAAACCAATAATACCCATTGTTTTCCCTCTCAATTCGATGGCTTTTGCATACACTTTTTTCAATCCATTGAAATTAGAATCTCCTTCTAATGGCATCGTACGATTGGCATTATGCAAATGTCGAACGATAGAGAATAAATGTGCCATTACAAATTCTGCTACAGATTGAGAAGAAGAAGCAGGTGTGTTGATAACCTGGATTCCTTTGTTACGTGCATAATCAACATCAATGTTATCCATACCAACACCTCCACGACCAATAATTTTCAGGTTTGTCGCATCAATTAATGGTTGACGAACTTTTGTTGCAGAGCGCACTAAAAGTACTTCAATTCCATTGTTATTAATATAATTTTCTAATTGTTCTTGTGCTACATGAGCAGTTATTACTTCGAAACCTTTTGCTTCTAAAGCGTCTTGTCCTGCTTTAGAAATTCCGTCGTTCGCTAATATTTTCATTGTTTTATTGTAAAATGTAAATTGTAAAATGTATTAAGTCATTATTGTAGATACTACTTAATACAAAAAGATTTATCCAAATTGTTGTTCAAATTGTTTCATTACTTCTATCAGAACCTCTACAGATTCTAATGGTAAGGCATTGTACATAGATGCACGATAACCACCTACATCACGGTGTCCTGCTAAAGAAACAACTCCGGCTTCTTTCAACATCGCATCAAAATCAGCTTTTAAAATTTCATTATTCAATACAAACGTAGCGTTCATTTGAGAACGATCTTCTGTTGCAGCAGTTCCTGTAAACAATCCATTACGATCAATCTCATGATACATTGCATCTGCCTTAGCTGTATTAATTTTTGAAATCTCTTCTACTCCACCTTGTTCTTTCAGCCATTGTAAGTTCAGCATAACACCATATATCGCAATGACTGGCCAGGTATTGAAAGAAGATTCTTTTTTGATGTGGACATCATAATTTAGATAGTCAGGAATATTACGTCCTGTTTTTCCCAATAAATCTTTTTGAACAATTGCAACTGCAGAACCGGCAGGCCCCATATTCTTTTGAGCTCCGGCATAAATTACACCAAATTTTGATACATCGATATCACGTGATAAAATATCTGAAGACATATCACATACCAAAGGAACTGATGAAGTTGGGAATTCTTTCATTTGTGTTCCAAAAATCGTATTATTTGAGGTACAATGGAAATAATCTACATCTGCAGGAATTGGATATCCTTTTGGAATATAATTATAGTTTTTATCTTTAGAAGAAGCGATAACTTCTATTTCTCCAAAACGTTTCGCTTCTTTTATTGCATTCTCTGCCCATTTTCCTGTTTGTGTATAAGCAGCTTTTCCTCCTTCTCTTAATAAGTTATAAGCAACAGTAGGAAACTGCAACGATGCTCCTCCTTGCATGAATACTACATCATGTGTTTCCGGAACATTCATCAATTCTTTTACCAATGCTCTTGCAGTATCCATTACTTCTACAGCATCCTTTCTACGATGAGAAATTTCAAGGATAGATGTTCCCGAATTGTTGAAATCTAAACAAGCTTGTGCCATTTTGTCGAAAACGACTTGTGGTAAAATGCATGGTCCTGCACTAAAATTGTGAATTTTCATAAATTAAAATTGTTGTGTGTTTGTGTGTTTTTAATTGTAAACAAATATAGTAAATCAAATGGTGTAATTCGTGATAACGTGCTTTACTTTTGAACAGAATACAAACAAAAAACCCTAAACTGAAAAAGTTTAGGGTTTTTATATCTTCTAATTTAATTGTGATTTAGTATTGAACGAAATCTACATTCAATTCTTCTGCTTTTCTCTTGTAGTAACCATCTTCTAATTTACTACGAATTTCCGCAAACGAATTTAAAGTATATTCGATATGTTCATCCTCGTGAGCTGCAGTTGGAATAATACGGAAAATAATCATTCCTTTTGGAATTACCGGATAAACCACAACAGAAACAAATATTCCATACTCTTCACGCATTTCTTTCGCTAATACAGTTGCTTCAATAGGAGAACCGTTTAATACGATTGGTGTAACACAAGTATTAGAGCCTCCGATATCAAATCCTCTTTCTTCTAATCCTTTTTGAATTTTTTCTACGTTGTGCCATAACTTATTTTTTAGTTCCGGTTGAGAACGTAATAATTCAAGACGCTTTAAACCACCGATCACCATTGGCATTGTCAATGATTTTGCAAAAATTTGAGAACGTAAGTTATATTTTAGAATACGAATAATGTCTTTATTTCCTGCAATAAAAGCTCCGAAACCAGCCATAGACTTCGCAAAAGTAGAGAAGTAAATATCAATTTTATCTTGGCATCCCTGCTCTTCTCCAGCTCCGGCTCCAGTTTTACCTAATGTACCAAAACCATGAGCATCATCTACTAATAAACGGAATTTATATTCATCTTTGAAAGCAGCAATTTCCTTCAAAATACCTTGTTTACCAGTCATTCCGAAAACACCTTCTGTAATCACTAAAATTCCGCCTCCTTGTTTGTCAGCTAATTTACGCGCACGGGCAATTGTTTTTTCGAAACTTTCGATGTTGTTGTGTTGGTAAATAAAACGCTTACCAAAGTGTAAACGAACACCGTCAACGATACAAGCATGACATTCGGCATCATAAACAATTACATCGTTTTTAGATACTAAGGCATCAATTGTAGATACCATTCCCTGGTATCCGAAATTCATCAAATAAGCAGACTCTTTTTGAACAAAATCAGCCAATTCCTGCTCTAATTGTGCATGATAATCTGTTTGTCCAGACATTGCACGAGCTCCCATTGGGTAAGCCATTCCATATTCTGCAGCTGCATCAGCATCAGTTTTACGAACTTCCGGGTGATTAGCTAAACCTAAGTAATTATTGATTGACCACGTAATTACTTTTTTACCTTGGAATTCCATTACCGGTCCAATTTCTCCTTTTAACTGAGGAAAAACATAATATCCTTCACCATAATCAGCAAATTGACCTAATGGTCCAGGGTTTTGTTTTAAACGTTCAAAAATGTCCATTTTATTCTAGTTTAATTTTTTATTAATTGAAAAAAAGTAGAAAGTGAACAAACACAACCTACTTTATTATTTAATTTTTACAAATATACGTATTATTTTATTCGCTCTACAGTAGCACGAGCTTCTAAACCATTGAGCCTGCTATTTGTAAATCCTTCTTCTGCCATCCAATCATCACTAAATACTTTTGTCATATAGCGAGATCCATG
Source organism: Empedobacter brevis NBRC 14943 = ATCC 43319 (assembly GCF_000382425.1). Lineage (GTDB taxonomy): Bacteria > Bacteroidota > Bacteroidia > Flavobacteriales > Weeksellaceae > Empedobacter > Empedobacter brevis. The sequence goes on along the minus strand of NZ_KB908302.1, from coordinate 51,722 downwards.
ATCCGGATACAAAATAACAACGAATGAATTCTCATCAAATTCACCTTCTTCTGCTAACTGTTTATAAGCTTTCGTTGCTGCACCTGAAGTATAACCTGCCATAATTCCTTCTTTCAAAGCAATTTCTCTTGTGCAATATGCAGCTTCTTCGTCCGTAACTTTTATAAATTTATCTACCATATCAAAATCTAAAGCTCCGGGAACTAAATTTTTCCCCATTCCTTCAATTCTATACGGATAAATTTCATTTTGATCTACTTTACCGGTTTCGTGATAACCTTTTAAAATAGAACCATATGCATCAACTCCGATAATTTTCACATCCGGATGTTGTTCTTTTATATAACGAGCACTACCTGTCAAAGTTCCCCCTGTTCCTGTACAACCAATCAGGTGAGTAATCTTACCTTCGGTTTGTTTCCAGATTTCAGGACCTGTTGTTAAATAGTGAGCTTCTGTATTCCCTTGATTAAAATATTGATTTATATAAAGAGAATTTGGCGTTTCAGCAGCAATACGTTTTGCCACCTCGTAATATGATCTAGGATCATCAGCAGGTACATTTGCAGGGCATAAAAATACTTTCGCGCCCATTGCTTTCAAAAATGAAATTTTTTCTGCTTTTGTTTTATCCGATACCGCTAAGATACATTTGTACCCTTTTACGATAGCAACCATAGCTACAGCAAATCCAGTGTTACCTGAAGTTGTCTCTACAATCGTAGCACCAGGTTTTAATAGACCTTTTCTTTCAGCCTCTTCTATAATATGTAAAGCTATTCTGTCTTTTGTTGAATGTCCAGGATTGTAACATTCTAACTTTGCATAAACTTCGCCTGGAATGTCTTGGTTAATTCTGTTTAATTGAACTAATGGAGTATCTCCAATTAACTCTAAAACGTTTTTATATTTACCAGTCATTTCACAAATATTCTTTTCTAACAAAAAGCAAAATTAAGGATTTTTTAATTAATTGTTAAAAGATTAACACGTAAAATTAATCATATTGCAATTTTTCCCTTTAATTCTTAGTATTACTCTTTATTAAATTAGTTAGTTATTTAAATTAAAAATATGTTCTAAAATCTTCTTATCAGTAGGAGTAAACTCTACTTTTCTTCTCTCCATCATTTTTTCTGCTGCTTCACATGCCCGCTCAAAACTAAATACAGGAGCATCTGATTGTCCTCCCCAACTATAATGTTTAATCATATTTGGTGGAAAACCTGATTGAAAAACGTTGGCACAAACACCAACAACCGTACCAGTATTAAACTGCGTATTTATTGCTGATTTAGCATAATCTCCCATAATCAAGCCACAAAATTGTAAACCGGTCTTTACAAATCGTTTTTCTTTGTAATTCCATAGTTTTACTTCTGCATAATTATTTTTCAGATTAGAATTATTTGTATCAGCTCCCAAATTACACCATTCTCCTAGTACAGCATTTCCTAAGAAACCATCGTGCCCTTTATTAGAATATGCCATTAGGATAGCATTATTTAATTCTCCTCCAACTTTACAATATGGCCCAACTGTACAACCTGGGTAAATTTTTGCTCCCATGTTAATTTTACCATGTTCACACAAAGCCAATCCTCCACGAATCATACAACCTTCCATAATTTCAGCCTCTTTGCCAATGTAGATTGGTCCTTCTGATGCATTCAAAATAGAAAATTCAACTTTGGCTCCTTCTTCAATAAATATTTTTTCCGGATGCAAAACGTTATTTGTTTCAGAAATAGGTTGTGAAGCTCTTCCTTTTGTCAAAATTTCAAAATCAAATTCAATCGCTTGAAAATTATAGGTAAATAAATCCCAAGAGTTTTTGATATGAATTATCTTATCAAGACTTAATATTTCTGATGTTATATGTGGAGATTCCTCAGTCGTTTTAACAGCTACAAGCCGGTCATTAAAAAGAATGGATTGATTTAATTCTAATTCTTTTATATAGTGGATTAATTCTGTGGTTGGAAAAAATGAAGGATTGATGAATATATTTTCTGATTGATAGTTGGTTGAAAATTTTTCTTCTAAATAAGATTGGGTCTGATAAGATATGGTTGTATTTAGAATTTTTTCCCAACGTTCTGCAAAACTTAAAACTCCCATTCGTAATGACGCTACTGGTTTTGTAAACGTAAGAGGCAAAAGATTTTCCCACTCTTCCCCATCAAAAAGAATTATATTCATTAATTAAGAATTTGTGCAAATTTAAAAATAATTCTCTATTAGCCTATACAATCAATCTAGTTTTATCCAATAACATGCCTAAAATAAATCATTCAATTTATTTGGTTGATGTAAAAAGGTCGCCGTAATTTTAGGCACATTTTAAAAAAACATTTTCATTTTGAAATCAGCTCCGATCCATTTTGGTTCAATCGCATATATATTAGACGATTACCTTGCAAAAAACACTTTTTCTTCTATCTTTTTCTTGGTAGATGAAAACACTCATGTGCATTGTTTACCAATTTTATTAGCCGATTTGGACAATATTTCTGCTTATGAAATCCTTGAAATTGACGCAGGAGAAGAAAATAAAAACATTGACACAGTAACAAATCTTTGGTTAGCTTTGAGTGAATTGGGTGCTGATCGTCATTCATTGGTTATTAATGTTGGTGGTGGTGTTTTAACGGACATGGGAGGTTTTATGGCTTCTACATTCAAGCGTGGAATCAAATTTATCAATATTCCAACAACCCTTTTATCAATGGTTGATGCTTCTGCCGGAGGTAAAAATGGGATTGATCTAGAAGGAATGAAAAACATGGTCGGAACATTTAATCAACCTGAAATGGTGTTGATTGACCCAAAATTTCTATTAACATTAGAACAACGCCAGGTAAAATCCGGATTGGCCGAAATGTTAAAACATGGTTTAATTAAAAACCGTGATCATTGGGATAACCTGGTTCAATTGCCTTCACATGATGCCAAATCTTTAGCTCCATTTATTATGGATTCTATCCATCTTAAAGAAAATGTTGTAGAGAGTGATCCATACGAAAAAGGTGAACGAAAAATTTTAAATTTCGGTCATACGATTGGTCATGCCATAGAAAGCGAGTCATTGGAAACTGATTTTCCTCTTTTACATGGAGAAGCAATCGTAATCGGAATGATTATTGAAACATTCCTTAGTTACGATCAGGAATTAATTTCTAAAATAGATTTAGAAGAAGTTTGCGAAAGTTTTTCTTCAATGTATGCTTTAAATACAATTGACATGAAAATTTTCCCTAACTTAATGGAATGGATGAAACACGACAAGAAAAATCAAAATAACTCTATCAACTTCAGTTTGATTAATAAAATTGGAAATTGTCGTTACGATGTCGTTTGTACTGAAGATGAAATCAGACAAGCTTTTGAAAAATACAATAAATGGATTGCTTAAAAAAATACCACTCTTTTTTCGTCACTGCGATGTTATTCAGCTTAATTGCTTCTTGTACATCTCAACACAAAAAAGATGAAGGAAAAAAAATTGAATCTTCAACTACAATTGCAATGAATGAGAAACCTCAATTTAAAGTAAACAAATCGGAAGAAGAATGGAAAAAAGAACTTTCTTCAGAGGAATATTATGTATTAAGAGAAGCTGGAACAGAGCGCCCTTTCACAGGAAAGTTTAACATGCACTTCGAAAACGGAGTCTATACATGTGCCGCTTGTGATGAAGAATTATTTTCATCTGGTTCAAAATTTGATGGACATTGTGGCTGGCCGAGTTTTGATAAAGAAATAGAAAAAGGTCAAATCATAGAACGTATTGATACTTCGCACGGAATGACAAGAACTGAAATTTTGTGTGGAAATTGCGGAAGTCATCTGGGACATGTTTTTGATGATGGCCCTACAGAAACAGGTTTGCGTTATTGTGTCAATTCATTATCATTGGATTTTAAACCTCAAAAATAATTCTCTAAAGCTGTTTCGACAGCTTTTTTACTATTAAATAATGTTATTCTAACTATTTTACCACTAAATCATTTATGAAAACACTTCGTATATTAATCGTTCTTATTTTATTGCTGTTGATTTATAACGGAATTTACAACTACAACCTCATGATCAATGTAAGAATGACAGACCGCCCGATAAATCCTTTGCGTTATATCTTTTTTGGTCTTTATTTTTTCTTAATTCTTTTGAATTTAATTGAATTCATCCGTGGAAAATTCACTTATGGTTCTTTAAAAAAAGTTTTCTATTACATGATTTTTGCAGGTTATTTGATCTGTATCTTTATGTTCAAATACAACGATTACCACATTCCAGGTTTACCACTTTTAGGTTATTTCACATTAGTCGGAATTACTTTGTTCATGTTAAATCAAATTATCAAAAACAAACCTATCTACAAGCGGGTAAAGAAATAAGGTAGCGAAATGAATTCAATTTCGGATAGAATTACATTCAAACAAATTAATCAATTGGCGATTCCAGCTATATTTTCCGGAATAGCTGAATCGTTAATCACATTAACCGACATCGCAATGGTTGGGAATGTAAAAGAATATTCGGTAGAAGCTCTTGCTGCCACAGGGCTGGTTGGATCTTTTTTAGCCGGAATTATTTGGATTGTCGCGCAAACCAAAACTTCAATTTCATCATTGGTTTCACAAAGCTTTGGAGCAAATAAAGTAGAACATTTAAAAACTTTAGTTCCCCAAGCCTTGTACTTCAATATTTTTTTGAGTATCATTATTTTTATTCCTACCTATTTCTTCGCCAAGAACCTCTTCGAACTCTACAACGCAAAAGATTTGGTGCTCCAATTTTCAATAGATTATTACAAAATTAGAGCTTTTGGCTTTCCTCTCACACTCATCTCATTGACTCTTTTTGGTGCTTTTAGAGGAATACAAAATACAATATGGGCCATGAAATGTAGCCTGACAGCTGCCTTCATTCATGTTTTTTTGGATTATATTTTGATTTTTGGAATCGATGGATTTATTCCTGCTTTTCATATCAAAGGAGCGGCTTATGCAAGTTTAATTGCTCAATTGATTATGGTTGTTATGGCATTTTATTATTATTTTACCAAAACTCCTTTTGGCTTACATCCCGGCAATGAGATTCATCCTCTTTTTAAGAAATACATCAATTTAAGTTTTAACTTCATCTTACGTACAGCTTCATTAAATGTTGCTTTTTTCCTTGCTAATTCTTATGCCACCGATTATGGAAAAGATTACATCGCTGCACAAAGCATTTTGATGAATATTTGGTTATTCTTTTCTTTTTTTATTGATGGATATGCCGGTGCCGGTAATGCAATGGCAGGACGATTACAAGGCGAACGAAATTACACTAAACTATGGTTGTTAAGTAAAGACATTTCTAAATACTCTGTTTTAATCGCTTTCGTTTTAATTGCAGTTTGTTTTACTTTTTACAATCAGATTGGCACCATTTTTAATCAAGATGCAAATGTCCAGAAAATTTTCAATTCTGTATTTTGGATGGTTTTATTGATGCAACCGATCAACACACTTGCTTATATTTTTGATGGTTTTTTCAAGGGAATGGGTGATGCAAAATTGTTACGAAACAATTTGATAATAGCTACATTTTTTGGTTTCTTACCAACCATCTTCTTAACAGATTTTTTCGAATTGAACATTTATGGAATTTGGATTGCGTTCGGCATCTGGATGTTACTACGTAGTTTTCCTTTAATGTATATTTTTAGAAAACGAGTTACAGCCGAATAAACTCAAAACAACAACTTCTTCTATCATTTTTTAATTTTTTTATAAAAATGATGCAACATCCTTTTACTTCTTGCGTCTATTCTATAAGAAAGGGTAATTCCTTGGGTTTTAAACACAGTAAGGAATTAAAATTAAACACATATGAAGTTTCAGAAAATTATTTTTTCATTCACTCTATTACTGTCTGTATTCACTTTAGCACAAAAGCAAAATACTGAAAAAAGATTAGACTCTCTTTTCAGTGCTCTTGCTGATCAAAACCAGTTTAATGGAAGTGTGCTAATTGCTGACAAAGGAAAAGTCATATATAAAGGAAGCAAAGGTTTTTCGAATGTCATCACAAAGGAAAAAAATAATCCTGCTACAGTATTTGAATTAGCTTCTTGCAGCAAACAGTTTATTGGGGCTGGAATAGCATTATTACATAGGGAAAATAAAATAAATTACACCGATGATATCTCCCTTTATCTCCCCGAGTTATCTAATTTCAAAGGGGTTACACTATATGATTTATTGAGACACACAAGTGGAATACCAGAATTCTTGGGTGAGTTCAGAGAAAATTGGAAAAATGAAAGAATTGCGACAAATGAAGATCTTATCGACTATTACGCAAAGAAAAAAGAAACATTGGAATTTTTACCCAATTCGAAACATAAATACAGCAATACAAATTATGCGTTCTTAGCCACAATAATAGAAAGAGTGAGCAAACAAGATGTTAATACGTATTTATCTGATAAAATTTTTGAACCGCTTAAAATGAACAGTACTTTTATTTACAACAGAAGGTTGAACCCTAAAAAGATTAAAAACTATGCATATGGATACTTCTGGATAAAAAATTCTTTTGAAAAAGCAACTGAAGACGATGCAAAAATCGGGAATATGATGTCCTACTATATGGACGGAATCGTAGGCAATGCAAAAGTAAATTCAACCGTTGAAGATTTATATAAATGGATGAACGCCCTTCAAAAAAATACTTTATTAAGTCAGGAAGAATTGAATGAGGTCATGAATATCTCAAAGACAGAAGATAAAAAAGACGTAAAATACGGATTCGGATTTGATGTTAGAAAAAGTGGAGATAATATGAGTTATGGGCATACCGGAAGTTGGGATGGTTATATAACATTTATGCACTATAATTCAAAAAATGACAGAACAATCATTGTTTTGAATAATTTTGAAAACGGCGTATATCCTTATACTACAATTCAGGAAATTTTAGATCATACACCATCTACGAATGAATTTGTAAAAAAGATAAATTTACCTAAAGAAGATATTAAAAAATTTACAGGCGAATACATTGATTTTAAAAATCCATCCGAAAAACATATTATCACCTATTTAGACAATCATCTGGTTTACAATACAGACGAAACAGATTGGGACATGCGTTTTTTTCCGACATCAACATATACATTTCAGGCGATAAGACATGGTGGTGCAGATGGGGTAATCACTTTCATAGAAAACGATGACGGAACAATGAAGATGGAAATGACACAAAATGGACAAAATATAGGAGGAGGAATCAGAAAATAACACAATAAACAATCCATATACCATGAATAAATTTATATTTAAACTGTATATGATAACTGTACCAATTTATGTTAAACGTAGATAAAACAAAATTTAGCGACCAAGCATTACTGAACCTGTGCATATCAGGTTCAGAACTGGGCTATTCTCAGTTTTATCATCGATTTTCAAAATCAGTTTTTAACACAATCTTTCGATTAATTACCAATCTTTCAGAAGCAGAAGATTTGACACAAGAGATCTTTATCTCGGTTTTTTCTGATTTGCAGAAATTAAAAAACATTGAAAATATTGGAGCTTGGTTGAATAGAGTCGCCATTAATAAATCGATTTCCCTGTTAAGAAAAAAGAAGATTTATTTTTCCGATATCGAAAGTGTTTCAATTATGGATGAAAGCGAAGAACAATTGAATGAAAAACAAAACTGGGACAATAAAGTAGATGAAATATTATTAGCAATAGACAGCTTACCTATCGAAACACGAACAATTGTCAACCTTTATTTATTCGAGAATATCCCGCATGAAGAAATTGCAAATCTGTTAGGAATAAGCCATACAACTGTAAGAAGCAAATATCATCGTGCAAAAAAGAAGATTTCAGAACTAATGCAACAAACAACTTTATCATGAGTGATGAATTAAAAAAATATGTGGATAAACATCGTGAGCTTTTCGATAACAAAGAGCCAAGTGATGAACTATGGAATAAAATTCGTACAACAATTCCTTCACCGCAACCAGCAACAATTCCAATTCGAAAAAAATGGAACGTAAAATATTGGGGTATAGCTGCCAGTACAATTATTTTGATTGGAACCGCAGTTTATTTTACCCAAAATAATCCAGCAATCAGTACTAAACCTATCGTTGTCAACAATTCAAAAAAGTCTTCTCGCCAAGAAAAGAAAGAAGAAAAAAAAGAAGTTATTGCAACAGAAGGTAAAGTAGCGAAAAAGCAAGACGTTATTTTAGTTAAAAATGAGGAAAAAGTTATCACAACAACGCCTCATCAGATTCAGGAAAATAACACTTCAAAAATTGATCATCAAGACCGTGAGATCATTCAACTTTTGGAAGATCAAAATTCTACAAGTAACCGAATCAATGCGATTGCTAAACTTGGAGAAGCAGGGACTTTAAGTGAACAAGAAATTTACATCTTAAAAGAGAGGGCTTTACATGATGAAAATACAATTGTGAGATTAAACGCAATTGAAGTTCTAACTTCAAAATTGTCTGAGTCATCTGTTGAACAAGAAATGACCTCCCTGTTCCTTGAGCAAGATAATCCGATGGTTCAGATGGAATTGATTGGTATTATTTCTCATCTGAACAAACAACCTAATCAAGAATTAATTTCTAAACTGCACGAAATAATCCTTAATCCTAAAACTCAACCATTTGTAAAAGATGAAGCTTATGCAGTATTATTAAAAAAAAGAAATCAAACAATAAAAACCGAATAATTATGATAAAAAAAGTATTATTAACGATGATGTCCATATTTACAATATCACTATACGGACAAGAGCAACTAACTTACAAACTTCCGATAAGTAAAGGTAAACTTCAAATTAATTTAGGTAAGGCTAAAATAGAGGGGTACGACGGAAAAGAAATTATCTTCTCTTACAGCAAAGAACGACATGAAACAGATGAACGTGCAAAAGGACTGCGAGCAATTAATGCAATGGGTCTGGAAGACAACACTGGCTTAGGAATTAATATTATTGAAAAAAATGGCGTAATTGAAGTGAATCAACTTCAAAGAATTAGTCCTCCGGATATTAAAATTCTTGTTCCAAAAGAAGTCGTTATAAAATTTGATCATGAATCACAATTTGGAGATAAAATTACATTTAAAAATATTGAAAATGAGATCGAAGTTTCAGCAAACTACAACGATTTAGTATTTGAAAATGTAACGGGACCTGCTACCATTCATAGTATTTATGGTAATATAACAGCTAAGTTTGGCGAAAGAATAAAAAGTCCGTTATCTATTGTTTCTATTTATGGAAAAGTAGATGTGAGTATTCCGAAGAATGTTAATGCAAATTTAAAAATCACAACAAAATATGGTGAAATTTTAGTTGATCCAAAATTACCTTTAAAAATGGAAACCAATTCGGATATGATAAGATACAACGATCAGCTAACTGCAACGTTGAACAACGGAGGGAATAATTTCAGTTTTAGATCAGATTATGAAACAATTTATTTAAGAGCCTTATGAAAACACAACTAAACATCTTTCTCTTTTTATTCTCAGTTGCACTTTGTGCTCAAAATAATTATAAAAAGACTTTTTCCATTCGGGACAAGGAAAATCTTATTTTGAAATTTGATTATCCACAATTAGTTAAAATTACAACTTGGGATCAACCTACTATTGAAATTTCCGGAAAAGTAAATATTTCAGACGGAGCACAAAACGCTTCTTTCGTTCTTACAGAAAATTCTAACGAATCCGGAAAAATTATTGAAGGAAAAATCGAGAATTACAGCGATTTACCTCAGCGCATTATTGCAATAAATGGAGATGAAAAAATTGCATTCAAATCGAAAGAAGAATTGAATTTGTACACGAAGAAATATAACGTAAATTTCCAAACAATACAGTATTCTGCATCAGTTGATATCGTACTTGAAATAAAAGTTCCGAAACATATAAAAACTCAAATTGAAGCAAAATATGGAACAGTTGAAATAAATCAGTTTAATGGACAAATCGTAGCAAAATCTACTTACGGAAGCGTGGATGCAAAAATAAATGAAAAGGAAATAGGAAAAATAAATGTTGAAAATTTTTATGGAAAATTCTATACAAATCTTACTTTACCCATAGAAACAGTTAAAAAAGATGATTTTCATACCATTATTACATCCTCAATTGGAAATGGTGTATTACAAGAATTTTCTTCAAAATATGGAAATGTATATTTAAGAAAATAAATTTAACGTTCTAAATCCCCTTCTCTATTGAACTAAATAGTAAATAATCATTATCGAAGCGTTTGAAATAAAAAAAATCCGACTCTTATTAAGGGTTGGATTTTTTATTGACATAGTGGATTAAATTATTTCAAAGTTGCTATCCAAAAAAATAATCTTCTACTCTTTCAATGATTTAAATTATTTTAAAATGCTATATCCCAAATTCCTGCGACTCGTTCTAAATCGATCAAGCTAGAAGCGCATTTAAAAAGTGTTTCCAAGTACTGATTTTGAACTTCGTTGTACGTACGTTGAGCATTTAAAACTTCTAATAAAGAAGAATTTCCCCTTTTATAACTATATTTTTTGGCTTCTAATATCAATTGAGCATTTTCCAGCAATCCGGAGTCAAATTGGCTCAATTGTTTTTTATAGCTTTCATACAATTTATATGCTTCCTTTACTTGAGTTTTAATTTCCAATTCAACCTGTTGATATTCCAATTCATTTTGTTTCAACTTTATTTGTGCAATCTTCAATTCATTATTCAATCTATTCGAAAATTTCAACGGAATACTAACTCCACCTTTAATTTGAGTAAATTGAGGAGTTTCAGCCTGTACATTTCGAATGGCTGTTGAATACTCTACACCCAATGATAGTCCTAAGTCAACGGCTCGATTTGCCTTAGCTAGCTCCACAACACGCTGATTGACATCTTTACGTTGTAGAAGAGCCAATAAATCGGTCCGATGATTCAATGCTTTTTCAATTAAATCCATCAAATTAAAATCTCGTTCAAAACTCTTTAGGTTACCAGTTGTCGAAAACAAATCTGTCTGTTGATTGATTCCCATAAAAAGTAATAGTCGGATTTTAGACGCTATAAAATCTGCTTCTGCTTGTATAATTTCATTTTTTAGAAATTGGGCTTCCAATCGACTTTGTCTTGCATCTGTTTCCGAAATTTCACCTAACCGGTACCTGATTTCATCTGAATTTGCAAGTTGATCCATCATCTCATAAGAATTCTTTTTTACGTTTAGTATTTCTCTTTGATAAATTGTCTGGATAAAACTAGCTGTCGCATCTGCTTTCAGATTTTTGAAATAATCAAGAAGAATTAACTTGGTCAGCTCTACTTCACTTTTAGTTAAATTAATTCGAGCTTTCCTTTTTCCTCCTAATTCTAGCGTCCATCCTAACTCTCCTGAATATCCGGTTCCCATTTGTCTTTTGTTCTGTCCGTTATCAAAATAACTAAACTCTACTTCAGGATCTATAAATGCTTTGGCACTCAAAACCTCTGCTTCAGCTATCTCTATATTAAAACGTTCTGCAGCATAAGCAAGATTATTTATTTGAACAGCTTCTATAAATTTTCTGTAATCCAATTTATCATCTCCCTGAGCAAATGATGGAGTATCAACAATGAATAAACTCCATACCAGTAATAGCCAATACTTTTTCATTTTATCCTTATTTTTCACCACTCAAACTTTTTGTCGTTTCTTTTCCCCATTTTTTTTCTACCATATAATACAAAGCCGGCAGAGCAAAAAGTGTTATAATCGTTGAAAACAATAATCCATATACTATCACTGTTGCCAGTGGTCGTTGAACATCTGAACCTATTCCTGTTGCTAATGAAGCCGGCAGTAAACCTAAAATGGCTACAGTGGCTGTCATCAACACAGGCCTGAAGCGATCTTTTGCTCCTTCTATCACAGCTCTTGAAAGTGAACTTTCTTTCTTCTTCAAGAAATTAATATGAGAAATCATAATTACTCCATTCTGTATTGCAACACCAAATAATGCAATAAATCCTACTGCAGATGAGACATTCAATGTCATTCCTCTTACATTTAAAGCCAACATTCCTCCAAATACGGCTAATGGAATAATTCCGATTAGCAGAAGAGCTTGTCTTAATTTTCCAAATGCTGCGTATAAAAGCATAAACATGGCTAAAATTGCAATTGGTATAATAAATGAAAGTCTGTCATACGCCCGATTTTGATTCTCGAATTGCCCACTCCATTTAATATGATACAGATTATGATCAAAATTTATATTCTGTTCTATTTTTGTTTCTGCTTCTTTTAAAAAAGAACTTAAGTCTCGATCGCGTAAATTCAATTTTATGGTCAAATGACGCTTATTCATTTCGCGCGTGATTGTACTTTCTCCTGTGTTAAGTTTTATATCGGCAACTTGAGCTAGTGGAATTTTTATCCCGTCTACATTGGTCAAACTTAATTGACCTATCTTTTCTGGTGTATCTCGACTATCTTCCTTGTATCGGCAAGTAAGATCATATACTCTATCATCAACAAATATTTGGGACACAGCTTTTCCTCCAATTGCAATTTCAATCAATTCAGAAACATCAGAAACATTCAATCCATATTGGGCAATTTTATCCCGATTAGCATGAATTTGGAGCTGGGGTAAAGGAGGTTCTTGGTCAATTGACACATCAACTGCCCCTTTTATCTTTTTCAATTCTTTCATGACATCTTCAGCTATTTGCCTTGTTTGAGTAAAATCTTTTCCATACACTTTAACTGCTAACTCACTGTGTGCTCCTGCTATTTTATCCATCACTCCATCTATCATTGGTTGAGAAAAACCAACTGTAAAGCCAGGCATCTTTGCATACTCAGTTTCTAATTCACGAATCAAATCATTTTTAGTTTTTCCTCTAGACCATTCTTTATAAGGTTTTAATCCTATTGAAACTTCAAAATGAGATGCCGTCCATGGATCTGTTCCGTCATCATTTCTACCTGCTTGTACCATGACATAAGTTACCTCATCATATTTGATGGTATTTTTTCTCAAAGAATCACTCATCTCTTTGGATTTTTCAACGGATAACCCAGATGGTAATTCTACCTGCAACCAAATAGAACCCTCGTCTAAGGTTGGCAAAAAATCTTTTCCTACTGTTATAGATAACATTATTGTACTGACAAGAACCAACACAATAGGCAAAATGACTTTTATTGGTTTAGCGACAATTTTTTCAATGGCAATTGAATAGTTTTTGGTTAATTTTTCTAACCATTTATTATGATAAATTTTTCTTGGTTTCTTGTACACAACAAAAGCTAACCCTGGAATTAACAACAACGCGACCAGTAAAGCTCCAAACAATGCATAACCAACGGTAAAAGCCATTGGAGTAAAAAGTTTTCGTTCGACTCTTTCAAAAGCAAATAATGGTAGATAGGCTGTTATAATAATTATAGTGGCAAAAAATATTGGTTTGGCAACTTGTTTTGCAACTGTTGAAACACTTTTTTCTTCCAGCTTTTCTCCTTGTTTTTCTTCTCTTTTCTTCAAGATTGTTTCCATCATTACGATAGCCCCGTCGACAATAATTCCGAAGTCTATCGCACCTAATGATAACAGATTAGCCGGAACGGCGGTAAAATGCATTAAAATAAATGCAATTAATAATGAAATTGGAATTGTGATCGCAATTAAAAGAGCACCTCTCCAACTACCTAAAAAAACAATCAATACAATGACCACCAAACAAACTCCTTCAATCAATGTATGGGAAACAGTGTTAAGCGTAGTCTCTACTAAATCTGTTCGGTCTAAAAAAGCATGAATTTTTACATCTTTTGGCAATAACTCATGATTCAATTCATCTACGGCGTTGTGAATTTCTTTTAATACTGTAGAAGGATCCTCTCCTTTCAGCAAAAGTACAATACCTTCGATTCCATCGCTGTGATTTCTTGTTTTATCCGTATAACCTAAAATACCTTTTCGCTCTAAATTCCCATATTTTAATTCGCCTATATCTGTTAATAAAACAGGTACGCCTTTTTCCGATTTGATGACAATTTTACCAAAGTCTTCTAAATCTTTTACTAAACCTATTCCTCTAATTACATAACCTATATCCCCTTGAGGCAATGTACTTCCTCCTGCATTAATATTATTTTCTTCTATCGTAGTGACAACATCATTTAATGATAAATTGTATTGAACCAATTTATGTGGATTAATTTCTATTTGATATTGAGTTGTTATTCCTCCAAAATTTGTTACTTCAGCTACCCCTGGAACTTGGTTGATTCTTGGTACAATAACGAAACGTTGTAAGTCTGTTAATTCTCTTAAATCTTTCGATTCACTTTCAATAATATAACGATAAACCTCTCCAACAGGTGAGGTTAACGGATCTAACCCAGGTTCAGCCCCGTAGGGCAATTCAATTTCATTCAATCTTTCCTGAATTCTCATACGAGCCCAGTAATCTTCTACACCATCCTTAAAAACAATTGTAATTATAGATAAACCAAATGTACTTTTACTTCGCATAACATGCATTCCAGGTAAACCATTTAAAACACGTTCTATCGGAATTGTAATTTGTTGTTCTATTTCCTCTGCAGCCAATCCGGGAACCTGCGTAACAACTTGTGACGTGACATCTGCAATATCCGGATAAGCTTCTATTGCCAGTTGTTTCCAAGAATAGTAGCCAAAAAGTGCCGCCAACGAGAACATAGCTACAACCAACCATTTTTTAGCAATTGCTATTTCTATTAGTCTATTCATCACTCTTCTTTCATTTCTTATTTAACACCCATTAAAAATATTCCTCCTTCAACTACAACTTCCTCTCCTGCTTTTAAACCTTCAGTAACGCGAATAAACTGACTATCTTGGGAAATTGTAATTCCTCTCATTTTCGTTTTTCGGTATCTTCTTTTACCTGTTTTTACAAAAACATACTGATTTTGATGTTCTTGGAAAACAGCTTTTTTAGGGAGTAAGATCTCCTGTTTTCCTACATCACTCAGTACTACATTGACATACATCCCTGGTTTTAGTACCGATTCTAAATTCTCCGCTTCAATCAAGACATCAATACTTCTGGTTTCTTCGTTTAATAATTGTCCAATGTTTATTATTTTTCCATTGAATACTTTTCCAGATAAAGCATCAACTGTAAAACGCATATTTTTCAAATTCGTTAGAAATCCTACTTCATTTTCTTTTATTTGTGCTGAGACCCACACCTTCGACAATTCTGCTACAGCGACTAAAGCTTCATGATCTTCTTTAAGATACTGCCCTACAATCAAATCATTGTTTACGACTGTACCCGAAATAGGTGATCGAACAATTAGAGATTCTCCTATTTTTGTTTGAAGTGACGAATTAAAAACCTGTAATGATGCAGCCATTTGATCAAGTGTTATTTTCTTTAATTTATAAACTGTTTCGGCTTCTTCCAGTTCTCTTTTTATTCCTACATTATGAGCATACAACTCTTTTTGTCGGTTCAAATTAACCGTTGCTTGTTTTAATTCTTGTTGTGCGGAAAAATAGTCTTGCTGTGCAGAAAAATAGTCTGAAGATTTCAGCTCAAAGACAGGAGTTCCTTTTCGAATAAATTCACCTAATTTCACGAAAGATTTTATTACCCGCCCGGGAAAAGGGGATGCAATTTGAGCAAATCTGTCCGGAATTATTTTAACGATTCCTGTTGTTTTCAATTCTGATTCTAGGTATTGAAATTCTATTGTCCTGCATTTTAAGTTTGATTCTATCACAGAATTTTCTGTCAATTCTATCTCATCATTTAATAGCTGATAATCCGCAATTTTTGTTTGGTCAACATTACTTTTACAATTATTCATCAAAAGCAGAACAGTTCCTGTTAAGAGTAATAAAGGATGGCACAATCTTATTGTTTTCATAAGGGGTTTCTGTCTTGTTTTTAAAGTTTTTTAATCCTCTTTTCCTATAATTTCCCATCGAATTTTTTGAACATCCTTTTCAATCGTTAATCGACTTGCAATTTTTTCTAAAAGACTATCCTGTTGAAAAAGAGTGGATATTTCAGCAGAAATCATGACAGAATTATTTCGTAAATCATCATCACTTGAAAGCGATTTCATCATAAGATGATCATTATTCTCTATAGAACGCATCAAGAGTACTCTCAAATGATTTTCAACATCATTTTTACACTTAATAACCAATAAATAATCCGTATTTTTATGCTGTTTATTTTTAAATGAATAGCGGTAGATATGATGACTTACAGGTCGTAATAATAAATGTGCGAACATAACAGCAGAAGTAAGCACAACAGCTTGTAATGAAAGTCCACAGCCTGCAAATGAACCTACTGCTGCTGAACACCAGATTGTGGCTGCTGTATTCAAACCTCTTACGCTCACTCCATCTTTCATAATAACACCCGCTCCTAAAAAGCCTATTCCGCTAACAACATAAGACGCTATACGTCCTGTGGCATCACCTCCGATTGAATAGGACATTAAAATAAACGCTGCAGAACCGACACTAACCAAAGCATTTGTTCTTAAACCTGCGCTCTTTTGACGGTATTCACGCTCTAATCCTATTGCAGCCCCCAGTAAAAAAGCTAGACTAAGCTGCATTGCAAAATTCATTGTATTCATTTTATTCTTCTTTTAAAAACAAACCGAGGTTCTATTACTTTAAAAGAAGCAAATGAATCTTGGGTTTGTTATTCAACTAATTGGGAATCTATTTCCATTTCGATTTTTTCTGGGGCAAAGCTACAATACATTGAAATTTCTCCTTGTTAGAAACCTTTTAGAAAAATATTAGAATTTTATTAGAACGAAAAAACCTGCATTGATGCAGGTTTTTATTTTCAATTGATTAATATATTTGTTGTTATTTCTTCAATGCTATTTCAAAAATAGTTTCTTTATTTTTTTCTGAACGAACCTTTATATTTCCTTGATGTAAATCGAGAATTTTCTTTGTTAAAGGAAGGCCTATTCCTTGTCCTTCAACACTTTTGTATTGACGCCCTCTAAAGAAAGGTTCAAAAATCGATTTCATTTCTTCCTGACGAATTCCTTCTCCTTTGTTAATAAACTTAATTTTGACTTCGTTCTCATCAAAATCTATTTCAACAATACAACTTTGATCGTTCGAATATTTACATGCATTTTCAATTAAATTCACAAAAGCAACCTTCAATAAATATTCGTTTCCATTCACGACAGTTTCATTTTCTTCTTCAGGTATTCGAATAAAACTTAAATTTACTTTGTACTTTCCGTTATGTTTTTGAATTTGACTTACAGCATCTAAAAGTATTTCATCTGTTCGCGTCTTTTTAAATTTTATTTCTAAGGGATCATAACTTGCTTTTGCCATATCAAACAAACTATTTGACAGACGAACAATTCTTTTTGTATCATTCAACGCATTTTGTATTAACTCTTGATATTCTTCGGAAGAATGCGTTTTATGCAGAGCCATTTCAAGTTCCGTTACAATTGCAGCTAATGGTGTACGAAGTTCATGCGCAATGTTTGAAACAAAACTTTTTTGTGATTCAAAGGAATTTTCCAGGCGTTGTAACATCTGATTTATCGTAGACGTTAATTCTGCTAATTCGTCTCCTTCTGATTTTGCTTCAATTCTCAGATCGAGATTTGAAGCAGAAATTTTTTTCGCTTTGTTGATAATCTCTTTAACAGGATTAATTGCTTTATTGGTGAAAAAAAAAGCCGATACTACAATCAATAACAAAGAGATGGTATAAATGAACACAATGTTTCGAAATAAATTATCTAATTTACTGTATCCATATTCGTCCAAAGCTGCAGCTGTCACAATATAGTTCGTCCCATCAACTTTATAGTTCATTCCTATCACCTGCCATTTATCCTGATAAAAAAAAACATTTCCTTTTTTCTGAATTTGAGCAAATAATTCATCTGTCTCTTTTACAAAATCTATTTCAACTGCATCATGATAAAGCAATTGATGATCATGATAAATCGCAACTTCTACTTCATTGATTGTTTGCCTGTTGTTTCGATAAATACTATGTAAAACAGTTGAAGAAACTTTAGCTTTTAGAAAAAGATTAGACTTTGTAACTGCTTCTTTCTTCAACAATTCAAAAAATTCTTTTTCCCTGTCTTTTTTTGCAGAATAATAAATAACAAATGCAAAAAGGAATAAAATTGCAGCTGTAAGTAATGTAAATAGAATTGTTAACCTAACTCTTATTTTCATCTTTTTTCAATATAAATCCTTGTCCTGATTTTGTATGAATCAACTTTGTTTCAAATTGTTTATCAATTTTATTTCTCAAATAATTGATGTATACGTCGATAAAATTAGTCCCTGTATCAAAATGAGTGTCCCAAACTTTTTCTGCAATTTCACTTCTCGGTAAAACACGTTCATTATTTTCCAACATATATTGCAATAATCGAAACTCTTTGGGAGTCAAATCGATTTCTTTTTCTTCCCGTTTAACAATCTTCGTGTGAAGATTCATTTCTAATGTATCATATTTCAATAAAAACAGTTTCGATGTATGATTGAAATTTCTTTTGGATAAAACACCAATTCTCGCTATAAGCTCCCTCATTTCAAATGGTTTCACCATATAATCATCTGCCCCGGCATCAAATCCTTCTACTTTATCATCCGTAGTACCTAAGGCAGTTAACATGATAACGGGTAAAAAAGGTTTATACTTTTTGATTTCCTGACAGAAATCTAACCCATCTAATTTTGGTAAGATAATATCTGATACAATCAAATCATATGCTGTACGAAGCGCAAGTTTAAGAGCCATTTCTCCATCATAAACTACAGTTACTTCGAATCCTGCCTCTTCTAATCCCCGTTGAATTAGTTCAGACATTCTTTGATCATCTTCTACAACTAAAATATGCATACTACAAAAATAGGTTTTTTAGTTATAGTATAACTTAAGCAATCATCAATAAAAAACAGTGTTAAGACATGTCTTAACACTGTTTTTTATTGATGATTTAATTTCTTCTACTTATTTATGGGGTTGAAATAGAAGCCTGTTGAATTTTTCCATTAAAATATTTCCATCCGTTCAACCCAAAATCGACTAAATATTCTGCCATTTCATCCGGTTCAAGAGGTGCAATATACCCGGGAAAAGCTTCTTCTAACATTTCTGTTTGAACAGCTCCCAAAGCTACTGCATTAATTCGTGGTCCATGATCTTTCAATTCCTCAGCCAACAACTCCGTCAAGTTTACAGTTGCTGATTTCGAGGATGAATAAACCGATAAACCCGGAAATTTTACCGAACCTTGTACTGCTCCCATCGTCGAGATATTAACCACATGAGAAGAAGTATCAAATTTAGGCATCAATAATTGTATCAATCGGTATGGTGCCATAAAATTTACCTGCCATGAAGTTAACAAATCCTCCTGCTGTATTTCTTCAAACGGTTTATTAATACAAATTCCGGCATTATTGTATAGAATATCTACTTTTTTCCAAGATGTTACAGCTTCTAAGACTTTTGAAATTTCATCAAAATTCGTCAAGTCAATTCCAATAAATTGGTATTGATTTTCGTTTGCAAAAGCTTCCAATTCTTTCAATTTATCCACATTTCGAGAAATTGTCAACACTCGGTTTCCTAATTCTAAATGTTGTTTTGCCAATTCAAAACCTATTCCTCTACTCGCTCCTGTTACGATTATATTTTTCATACTGTTGCACAAAATTTACAATTTGATCTATCGATTCAAACTTTATTCCTTCAAAGATGATGTTATTTTCTGTGATTTCAATATGATTTTCAGCATTATTTTCAACAGAAATCCCATTACGAATCAACGCATTTTTTACCCAAAAAGCCAATTCAGAATCACCTCGAACACCGATTGATTTCGAAAAGTCTTTCCGCGTCGAAAAACGGTTGTTTTTTTGATCATATATCAAATTTTGATTGGATAATTTTTGAATAATCCGATGTTCAAAAGCTAGTTCCTCCGGTATATTTTCATAAAATTTCCCATCCTCAATCCACCAAATTTTATCTGCTCTTTCTAATGCAAAATCGACTTCATGTGTAATCATTAAAAACGATTTCTCTGTTTTCGACTTCAGTTCATTCAATAAATTGAAAATCTTATATTGATTGGCTAAATCCAAATTAGACGTCGGTTCATCTAAAACTACCAATTTCGCATCTTGGCATAAAGCACGGGCAATCATCACTAACTGCAACTGTCCTTCACTTATTTCATTTGCAAACTGGTAAGATAAATCTGTAATGCCAACCAATTCCAAAACCTCCTCTATTAGATATTGTTCCTCTTTGGACATCTTTTTCAAGACATTGTGATAAGGCAGACGTCCCATTGCAACCAATTCAGTCACTTTAATTTTTGGAACAATAGACAAACGCGGCAAAACAACCGCAATTTGTTGCGCTATTTCTTGGGAAGATAACTTTTTAAGCGCGTCGTTTTCAACGTAAATTTCTCCATTTAATACTTTTTGAAAACCTAGAATTGAATTAATCAATGTTGATTTCCCAGCTCCGTTTTTTCCTAAAATTGCTATTAATTCATTCGAATTAATTGTTGCATTTATAGACGAAACGATTGTTTTAGAACCATATCCAACCGAAACATTTTCTAATTTCAAAACAGTATTTTTCATCGTACTTCATTTTTATTGTTCAACAAAATACTAATGACAATCGGAGCTCCAAACAAAGCTGTAATGATGTTAATTGGTAAAGTTCCAAACGGAAAAACTTCTGTCAAAATAGAAAATAACAGCATAAAAAAGATACCTGAAATAAAAATCCATCGATAAAGAACTTTCATGTCTCCTGTTTTCAATAAAGTTCTGCAAATATGTGGTACAGCTAATCCGATAAAACTAATCGGCCCTGCAAAAGCCGTTGCTGAAGCGGTTAACAAAGCTGTTGAAACCAGAATTATAAATCGTAATCTTTTGATATTTATTCCTAAGGATTGAGCATATTTTTCTCCCAATAATAGAGCTGTAATTCCACGCAACGTAAATAATGAAACGATAATCCCTCCCAAAACAAACAATGCAAAAATGCTCAATTGTTCCCAAGACAATCCGCTTATAGATCCAAATCCCCAAACCAAATATGCTTTGATTTTATCAGAAGGAGCAAAATACTGCATCATTCCGATTAATGCACCGGCTAATCCCGCTATCATAAAGCCAATAATGACTAGAGAAGCAGAAGATTTGACACGAAAGGAGAGTGAAATTACCAAAAATAAAGCGATGATTGCGCCCATAAAAGAAGCTACAATGGTAATCCAAGGATTATTCAGAAATTCATCCAAACCAATCATGGAGAAAAGAAAAATCACAATGGCAACGCCTAAACTTGCCATCGATGTAATTCCTAAAACAGAAGGTTCTGCCAATGGATTCTTGAATAATTCCTGCATCAAAAAGCCAGAAATTGGCAATGAAATTCCAACCAAAAGAGCTGTTAACGACTTTGGTAAACGAAAGTTAAGCACAAGATTATGGAGCATTTCATCTGAGTTTCCTGAAAATACCTTAAAAATTTCAGTGAAAGAAATTGAAACTTTGCCGACACTTAAACTTAAAATAAAAAGGAGAAGTGTCAGAATGATCAGTATAAAAAATAGTGGTTTTTCTTTCATTAAGACAAAGATAGAAAATCTAATAATTTCTTAAAGTTTAATTGCAGATTGGTTTTTATTGAGAATTTATGATTAGTTTCGTTCCATGAATGTTAGAAGTTTTGTTTTAATTATTTCTTCAATTTTTGTGCTACTCACACCGTGTAGCATCAAAGCTTCTATTCATACTATTTTGGACGTAGAGAATGTTCAGCAAACGAAAACTTCTCCGTCCAAAACAATTCAAAATAAATCAAACCCATGTACTGTTGTTAAGTTTGAAACAATTAAAAAATCAACGAAACAACTTAATTTTTCGAATTTTGATTTACCTCAAACATCATTTCAATTCATTCCATTTGCTCGCTCTTCTTTGATCGAAGAAGATTCAAATTCAATTGAAATTCAATCATCAAAAATTCCATTCTATCTTTTATATAAGCAATTGAAATATTCCTTGTCGTCATAATTATTTACAATTATTCCGATTACAATTATTCAATAACTTATACAATTATTTATGCAAAATAAATCTGTTCTCTCAATGGGTAATGCTGTCTTGGCATTACGTTTGGTCATTGGTTGGACTTACTTTTCAGCTTTCTGGAGGCGTTTAATTTTAGAAAATAAACTGGATCCTGAAGCAGCCGGTTATATTGGTGAAAAATTCAATCATTTTTTACCAAATGCTCTTTTCATCAAACCTCTTATTCAATATTTAGTAGAAAATCCCGAAGCTTTATTTTGGAACATGTGGATTTTCACACTTGTTGAAGGAATTGTAGGACTCCTTTTAATACTCGGTTATAAAACCCGTCTCATGAGTATTGCTGTTTTTTTCTTAGCAATGGGAATTCTACTTGGTTCAGGTTGGATTGGTACAACATGTTTAGACGAATGGCAAATTGGTGTATTAGGTTTAGCCGGAGGTTTCAGTTTGTTTCAAGCAGGGTCAGGAAAAATATCATTGGATTATTTTTTCCATAAAAACCAGTACATTCAACAAGAAAACGAGTGGAATATAACATCATATAAAAAATTTTCACCTTATTTTTTGGGGTTTAGTTTTTTCATTTTATTCGTTACCCTATTTACCAATCAAGTATTTCATGGCGGTGTTTATGGCACTTTGCATAATAAATCTGTAAAACCTCAAGTAGAAATTTCGAATCTTACACAACAACAAAATAAGGTTTCATTTGATGTCATGCGAATAGAAGGTGCTGATGTATATGGTTCTTTTTTAATTCAAATTGATTTTCATGATCACCAAAATGAAATCATAAAATCTCTTGACATGAAAGCGCTGGCTAATTTAGATCATCAGCAGATTTCAAATTATTATGTAGCAAAAGTTGCACCACATAAACATAGTTTGGTATTACCTTTGGGTGCAAAAGCTAATTTAAATTTTCACATAGAAAACAAAATTCACAAAGTAGTTTTAACTGACATAAGCGGATTACAATGGGAACAAACAATAACAAATTTATAACAATGTTAAAAAGAAATTATTCAACAATAATCGTAGGTGCATTGGCTTTGGTCTTACTTTTTGTACCGGAAGCAAAAGCCATGATGCAACAGGGTTTAATGAAATTAGGTTTATTTCAACCTAAATTAGAAAAAGTAGAACCAGTTATTCAATCTAAATCAGAAGCAAATTATACTTTTGAAATGGTTTATGCAGATGGAAGATCAGTGAATATAGAAGATTTGAAAGGCAAGGTGGTCTTTATGAATTTTTGGGCAACCTGGTGTCCTCCTTGTATTGCAGAAATGCCTTCAATTCAACAACTTTATGACAAAGTAAAAGATGATGAGGAAATCGTTATCTTAACTGTTGAAGTCGAGGGAAAAAGAGATAAAGTTGCCAAATTTATGGAGCGTAAAAAACTGTCGTTGCCAGTGGTTTATCCCAATTCTTCTATTCCGACAGAATTTTTCAATGGTTCCTTACCAACAACTGTTATTTTAGATAAGAAAGGCAATATTGCGCATACGACAATGGGCATGGCAGATTATTCAGGTCAGGACATTGTTGATTTCTTAAATGAATTGAAAACAATGAACTAAAAATTTTGATTATAGATCAATTAAAAAATCCCGTTGAATGAGATCATTCAACGGGATTTCTGGTTATAGTTATAAAATTTATAACAATTTTATTTTCATTATATTTTATTCTGTTGGAAATTTAGGACGGTCCATTTTATATTTTGTCCCATTCATCGATTCAAGAAAAGATTTCAAAGCTGTCTTCTCCTCTTGTGTAAGATTTAGTGGTTGTAACAATGGGTCTGTATAAGGATAAAGCGGATCTTTTGCTTTTTCTTCCGGTGTAGGGTCTATCATATGCATTCCACTGTTATACAGATTGATCAATCCATCCAAATCATCGAAAAAACCATTGTGCATCCAAGGTCTTGTATTCAATAAATCTCGTAAGGATGGCGTTTTAAATTTCCCCACATCATCTGCCTTTTTCGTAAACTCATAACGTCCCAGGTCTTCATATTTTCTTTTATAATAGGTTAAGCCGATATTATGAAAAGATTCATCTGTTAAATATGTTCCATTGTGACAATTCATACAACGCGCTTTTGTACGAAACAAATGCATGCCGTAAATTTCCTGATCCGTCAAAGATTTATAATCACCATCTATAAAACGATCAAAACGGCTTGGCTGGCTTTTTATCGATTTCTGAAAAACTGCCAATGCATGATTGATTCGGGTATTCGTTATTTTTTCATCTCCGAAAGCATCTTTAAACAATTTTAAATACCCTTTGTATTGTTTTAATTTTTCCGGCAATTTCGTTACATCCATATCCATTTCATGAAAAGCAGAAAGTGGTCCATTTGCTTGGTCCTCTAATGTCAGTGCTCGTCCATCCCAGAAAAAAGAAGTTCTTTCTGCAATATTGAATAAAGATTGGGTGTTACGTGTTCCTTCTAAATGATTATTTCCTAAAGAAACTTTTCTTCGGTCAGTCCATCCCATTTCCGGATCGTGACAAGAACTACAAGAGATTTGATTTGAACCGGACAGTTTAGGATCAAAGAATAACATCTTCCCCAAGATCACTTCTGGTTGAGCATGTGTTGTAAAATATGCTGTATCTCGTTTGATAGAACTAAACTCTTTCCACTCTACTCCTTTATCTATAACTGGTTTTGGCCAAAGACTAATGTTATTTTTATAACTATTAATAATATCTTGTATCGTTGGATCCTGCAAATAATTGAGATCATTTTTTACCGCAGGGGCAAAACTTACCAAGAAAAAAAGACTTAAAACTAAGGTTGATAGTACTATTTTAAACTTCATTTTTTTAGAACGTTATTCCTAATGAAACAGAGGAATAATTATTATTTTTTGATTGAATTTTTGATTGAATAAAACTTCCACTTACAAAAAATGCAGGTAATTTTTCCAATTTTAAATCGTAGCGCAAGTTAGCACCAATTGTTGTGATATCACTTGATAGATAATTAAAATCTTCAATGATCCAATTGTTTATCGCATTTACTGCATTTGTACTCAGTACATTTTTTGCAGAGACAACAGACTTATAATCAAAAAACGGATGAAAGGATACGATTTGATTTTTTGCTATTTTATGCGTATAATCTATCGTTACTCCCATCGTGTTGTATTCAAATTTTTGACCACTATAGGGTAAAATTCGTTGTTCTGTTGTTTTTTGATAATTATAATACGGAGCAAATGATAAACTAAAATTTTCTTTATTCACAGCATAGTATAACGATAAACCTGTTATTTCGTCCTCTTTTTTATAAGATAGGCGTTTATAAATTAGTGATGTCAATTTTTCATTATTACTATAGCCAAATTCAGTTCCTTTTGTTTTAGTAGACAAAAAATTTGCTTTTACCCCCAAACGGTGATCATTTAATTGAAAAAATTTGGCAGCTTCTACTTCCATATAATTTCTATCTAAATCAGAAATGACAAGATAACGATTCAGGGTTCCCCTAAAATTTCTTTCCATATTAGATTGACCTATATTTGCTAAAACATAAAAATTTCTTCCTGTTTTATCTCCTAATTTCAGTCCTGTTTTATAACTATATTCTTCATGAACGGAACTTTGAACAGATGCTCCTCCTGTAAAGAAACTATTGTAAATTCCTAAACCTGTCATTTGATACACCAGGGGCTGCCCTAAACTATTCACAAAACGAACCGTACTATTCTGTTGGTACTTGTTTCCTTCTACAAAAACATCAACAGATAAATTTCTATAAAAATTGTACCCGGCTCCTATTTTTATTCCTAATTCTGAGGTCGTATTATTTAACCTCGGGTCACGAGCACGAGAACCTAATTGAGCCTGATAACTTAGTTGAGCCCCAATCGAAAACTGATTAAATTTTTGTCCGTAACCACCCAAAAAGTTATAACGCTCTATCTCTATATCTCCACCAACTGAATCTGAAGAAATATAAGGTGCAACTCGATCATAATCTAAGTTTTCATTCCATTTTATCTTATTTTGTTTTAAATTTTGATAAGATGCGGATCCCCAAAGAACTTTTCGATCGTTTAGCTTCTGGAAAGAACGTGTAGAAACTCCTATTCCTTGTTCTCCGGAACCTTTTTGTTGGCGATAAATTTTATCTTTTTGCTCGAAATAGTCTAAACGTAATTCTGAAAAAGAAGAAAAACTATAATCCAGCATATTCGCCGGATTATAGTAATATTGTTGTTTAAACCCTCTTTCAGTATTGTATTGATTCTTAAAGTCTTGAAAAAATGACACACTATCTTGTGCTTTTGAAATCTGACACAAGCAAAGCATAATCAATAAAATCTGATAGATATTCCGCGTTTTCAACATTAATTGATTTTGATTAGTGAACAATTCCGTTTTTTAAACTTGGTTCAGCATTTTTGATAAAATCGACAGTAGAATTATTGGTGTCTTTGTACACGTTTTTTCCGTTTTCCATTTTACCTAAAATATGTCTACGAACCGATTTTCCTAAACGACTTGCGTCATTCCAGAATTCACCAACACCTGTCCAACCTGCGTCAATAGAAGCTCCTAATAATAATTGAGCAAAACGATCTGGTACACTATTATTCATTCCGTCTACAATCCACGTATTTGGAATCTCGTATGTACTTTTCTTTGTAATATTACCTGCTGAATTTACATATTGGTAATCGTATTTGTATTTTTCTAAGAAAGTCGTAGATGTTTCCCCTTCCGGAAAACGGGCAAGAGCATAAGATTCTACCCCACTACTATGCAAGAAAAACATATTAAAGTTCATCTGAGAATATATAACAGAAACATTAGGTACAGCAGGATTATCTACTTGTCCCAATGCAGGATTTTCTGAAGGGAACTCAAAATTAGCTGCACTTAAATCAAATGCTGTACTTGTAATGGCGTTATGATTAATTGCATTATCTGCAATGACAAAAAAGTCACCCGGTTGCACAGGATAATCAGTTCCGTTTCCTGGTAAAACCATTACTCCTTTTACTGCAAATGCTGTATTCGGGTGATAAGGCGTTACATTATTATTTACTTGAGAAACAAACTCTGACTGGGCTAAAATCAATTTATCTGCATACAATACTTTATCTGTATTATTTGTAATTTTGAAATAACGACCTGAATTATAAGGCTTTCCTTCAGGCGTTTTAACACCTGTATAGAATGCCTCTTCAATGATAAAATCTTCATTAAACTGTTTAATGAACAATGAAATTGTTACATTTTCTGCAGCGCTCTTCACATCTACTGCAGCAGATCCTCCTATTTTCACTTCTTCATTCGCCGTTGTAACAACTGTTCCGTTTACTGTCAGTTTATATGATCCTTGAGGAAGTTCCAATGTATACGCATTTGCATCTTCAACAGTTTTTGTTGTTTTTGCACCTGTGTTTAATTCAAGTACTTCAATTTCTAATTTCTTAAATGTTTTGATGTTATCTCCTTTAAAAGAAATTGTCAATGTACTATTCTGAACTACTTCTGTTCCAAAATTATCGTCATTAGAACAAGAGACGAACGTATAAGTAGAGGATAGAGCTAAGATGCTTAGTATTAAAAATCTTTTTTTCATGTTATATTAATTTGATTCATTTATTTTTAAAAATTATAATTGATTTCCATTCCAAAATAGGGCGCTAATTTTTGTGCTGTGTCAACCTTAATATTGTTAAAATAGTATGGATGATCGTAACTATAAATACGTGTCACAAACATAGAAGCTCTCAAATCTTTGTAAATACTTTTTGTCACTTTGAAATTAACATTTATATCATAGCTGGCTTTACGAGACAAAGGATTCGATTTTGCTACACTTCTAATTAACCATTGTTTATAAAGATCTGATCTATCTGCATCCAAAAATGGATGACTTTGTCCGTCTAAATCAATATAGGCTATTGGAGTATCAATTATTTTTTTACGAATTTGATGCGTAAAAATTGACCCTTGTATTGATGCCGAAAAAGTTAAATCTAAACTCGGAACATACGTATCCATCATCAAGTTATAGTTAAGGTTGGAATTTTTATAACTGTCATCATTTTCATAAATTCCTACATAAGGGAACGAACCTATTACTCCTCCAATGGAAACATCAGGTTTCTCATAAATTGGATAATCGTTGTAATATTTTGTTTCAAACCAAGCACCACTCAATGTAAAACGTGTATTAATCCCTTTAAACCGAGGGGTACTGTACTGAAATTCTATTCCTTGTTTATCTGTCACAGAACCATTTTCTGTCTGTGCAAAAGCAGAATGCTCTCTCACAACAGAGTAAGGTACATTGGATAAATCTGGTCCATTAGGTGTCCAATTATTGATATCAACTTTTGTCGCATCATATCGTTTGTATGAATTAACAATATAATCCTTCGTTGATCTAAAACCATTTCGAATCGTTTCATTGTAATATGAGACAAAGAAATTATGATGGTTATAACTAAAATCTACTCGAATTTCTTTCTTGATATTTTTAACTGCTGTCAATTCTTTATTTTCCAAATCTTGTACATATGTCATGTAGTTAACATAACGATATTGCTCATCGTTATGATAATAATTCAATTGTACATAATCTTTAAATTGTCGATTAGGATACAAATAATACGTTGTTGGTTGTTTATAAAATTGTCCATATCCCATCGTAACATCTATTTGAAGAGGTTTCCCGGCAATCATAAATTGCGGTAATCCGTATTGAAGATTAATACGTGGTTCTACAAACACTTGGTCACTTATTGCGTAAGAACGATCTACACCAAGTAATTTACTAACCCTCAAACCTCCGTATAACGTAAACTTATGTTGATCTAACTTATAATCAATTCTATCTCCTAGAAAAAGTGCTAAATTTTGTGTTGCCGGAATATCTTTGAATGCTCTTGGACGAGTGGACATACTTGGGCTTGGTGGTTGGGTGACATCATATACATCTCCTTTACCATTATTCTTACTGTATCGCCAATCCCCTCCAAATTCGTAGGTATGTTGCATTATTCCAAACAAAGCGCGTTTTCCACTTGCACGAAATCTCGCATTCATGTCCAATGGTTTACCATCAGTCATATAATTTGCAATAAAACTTGGTTTGGCATAAATACCAACATTTTCACCTTCTTGTGTTGAGATTGACAGTGCCCGAGGACCTGAATATTGTATAAACTGGGTTTGTTCTATTCGATCTAACCCTTGTTGCAAAGAAGTATTGAATGTTACATCTTGGAAGAAAAAACTTTTTGGCAAAGTGTAAACAAAATTATTTGCAATACTTATTCTTCTTCTATAGGATTTATACGAATCTGTTGCTGCATTTGCATTATCCGGATCCAATTTTACATTATCTAAGTTTCCCCAAAAATCAAGATTGGTCTTCCATCTTAGTGGATAATCAAACAGTTTTAATTTTACATCTGAACGAACAGAAGCCGATATACGTTGATAATTTTGAGTTTCATCACTTGGATCTGATTTTGCATTCATCAAATCAAAAGAAGTCATCACACTCCAATTATCTTTTACCTTAAAACCTTTTCCAATATAATATTGTTTACTATAGCCATCTACTTTTAACCTAGCTTGTAAAGGAGATTGTCCTATTTTTCGTTCTATTTTTATTAATCCGGTTGTTAAATCACCATATTCTGCAGAAGGTATTCCCCTTATTATTTCAACTTTTTCAATATCATTGGTAGAAATACTTCTCATGTCAATACCTGTAGAAATATTGGTACGATCTTTATCTGCATAAGACATATGCCCTTCATTTAACGAACGTTGCATATCCGAATTGGTATTGAGAATATTATCATCTACCATAAATTGAATTCCTAATGAAGAAGAGCCATAATTAGTCGGTACTCCACCACTTTCCCTTATTAACGCTCTATTTCTCAAAGTCAGGTTTGGCGTTTTAGCCAATCCTCCAGGTAATAATTCCATCAAATCAGAAAAACTAGATGGCTGCAAATGCTCCATTGCTTTTCTCGTTATAACAGATTTTGAAGTTAGTCCTTTGTCTTCTTTTGCTGTAAAAACCACTTCTTGTAACGCTATATTATTGGAAACAAGTACTGGTGTTAAAAAAAGATCTTTGGAAAGATCTACAGGAATCTCTTTATTTTCATAGGCTGCATGTGAAAGCTGCAAAGTGTACTTCCCTTCCGGCAAATTAACTTTTGCATACCCCTTTTCATCAGTCGTGATTATTTTTTTATTGTCCAATAAAATAGTTACTTGTTGTAAAGAAATACTATCTGTATCCATTACATGAATTGTCAATTGTTTATCTGTTTCCTGCGCACACAAACCAGCTGATAAACAACCAAATACAACCACTAATAATTTATTTTTTATAAAATAAAACGACATCCACCTATTTTTGAAGATGGCAAATGTAGAATAATTCTAAATAAAATAATAATTTATTTAGACTAAATCTATATAAATAAGATATAAATCATATTTTATAAAAATATTAAGTCGCACAAAATAAACCAATTATAAACTTTCTTTCATAAAAAAATCGAGATTGACTTAAAAATTAAGTCAACCTCGACATTTGTAATATAGTTGAACGTTGTTTTACATACAATCTATCATTCCCTTATTCTTTGTTATTAATAAACTAGTCTCAGTCCTACACCAAATCCCATATCACTGTCATAATGTGTCCGGATATGCATATTTCTATTGAGGATATAACTCAATTCCCCCATATATTCTTTATCTGTATTCCACATAAAACCTGCCCGAACTCGTTTAGAAATTGGAATATCTTCTCGCATAAACTGCAATCTAAATTTTCCTGTATGATATACTTCGGCCTGGAAATCAATCAACATGGGTAATTTATACACAAATCCCGCACTGAATAAACCTTTGTTTCGATCCGTTTGCTGTCCAAAAATATTTTTCTCTATATTTCCATGTTCTGCCAATTTTGTGTGTTGATTCCAATCAAATCCAACAAAAACCTGAAACCATTGATTTCTATCTAAGAATCTTCCCAAATGTGTTTCAACCTCATACCCATGTTCAGGTTTATAGCCAATACTCCATTCCGAAGTTAGTGCCCAACGTGCATCTTGTACCATAAATGTCCCATCCAAACCATTTGTAGCAAAATCATTTTCAGCCATCATATGTTTCATATTACTTTCCATTTGCAACATTTTATAGGCGTGTTTTTTATTCGGTAAATTCGGATTTTTGTAATCTCCTACCTCAAAAACACGGTTCATTCCTGCCATCATATGGTATAAAATGTGACAATGGAAGAACCAGTCTCCTTCTGTGTTTGCTTCAAATTCGATTACATTTGTCTCCATTGGCATAATGTCCAATACATTTTTTAATGGTGAATATTCCCCATTTTTATTGATGACACGAAAATCGAAGCCATGTAAATGCATTGGATGGCGCATCATCGAATTATTATACAAGGTAATGCGTAAAATTTCACCCTTTTTAACCGGAATTTTATCTGTTTCAGAAAATACTTTATTGTCCATACTCCATACATAACGGTTCATATTTCCCGTTAATTCAAATCGCAATTCTCTAACCGGAGCATCTTTCGGAAGTTCTGTATTTTCCGGAGCTTTTAACATTCCATAATTTAAAGTCGTAATCGTTGAAGACGAATTTCCATGTGTAGAATGATCCATTTCGGTCATTTCTGATGATTGCTTTGGAGATTTTTTGGATTTCTTCTTTGCCTCTCCCGTAATTTCAGGATACATAACCGTATTCATATCCATCTGCTGCAAACTCATTTTCATTCCCATTTCATTCATCGTTCCATCCATGTTCATCATGTCGTTCATCATTTTCATTCCTTCGAAATATTTCAATTTAGGAAGTGGCTCCATCAATTGTTTCTTTCCTTCTCCGATGAATAACGAAGCCGAACCTGTTCTATCCTCAGAAGTCGCCTGAAATTCGTATGACAATCCTCCTTCCGGAACTGTTACCACAACATCATATGTTTCAGAAACACCAATTATCAACCTGTCAACCTCCAATGGTTCTACATCGTTTCCGTCGTTTGCAACAACCGTAATTTTTCCTCCTGCATAACGCAGCCAGAAATACGTAGATGCTCCTCCGTTTGAAATTCGTAAACGAACTTTATCGCCGGCTTTAAATTGCTTTAACTGACTTTCATTTTCAGCATTTATCAGAAATTTCTCGTAGTAAACGTCACTCACATCCATTGCCAACATTCGCTTCCATTCGTTGGTTAACTTTGTTTTGAAATGACCTTCTCTAATTGCTTCAGCATAACTTTGCGTTGAACCTTTTTTTATTCCGGCCCAATCGTTTGCATTATGCAACATTCGTTGAATATTTTTTGGATTAAGATCTGTCCATTCACTTAACATTACCGGAATCGTTGGTAAATCATCAATTCCTTTTCGAAAAGTGGGGTCGTTTTCTCGTTTCTTTAAAATCATCGATCCATACATCCCGATTTGTTCCTGATATCCTGAATGGCTGTGATACCAATGTGTTCCATTTTGAATAATCGGAAAAGAATAAGTATACGTTTCTCCAGGTTTAATGCCCATTTGCGTTAACATGGGTACACCATCTTCCTTATTCGGCAACCATACACCATGCCAATGCAATGACGTTTCCTCTTTCAACTCATTATGTACTCTAATTACAGCATTATCTCCTTCTGTAAACTCTAGCGTAGGCATCGGAATTTGCCCGTTTACTGCAATCGCTCTTTTTTCTTTTCCTGAAAAATTAACAATTGTATCACGGACATACAAATCATATTCAACGCGTTTCTGAGCTTGCAAAATAATAACCGAAGAAACAAAAAGTAGGCAAAGTAATTTTCTCATATCCAATGATTATTTTAGTTGACTGAACTTTTTGTAATTATCTTCATTTTCAAAATAATCAACATTTCCTATCTGATCTTTCAACACGATATACGCATTCGCCTTGTCTATCTGTTTTCCTGTGAAAGGGTCTGTTGCTTTTCGGGCAGTTTCGTCATTTGGAATTCGTTCCACACACATATTACAACACCCATAGTATGTTTTACCATCATAAGGAACTTCAAATTGGTCTTTTCCCATGTATGCATTATTCACCATACAAACCTGATTATTGGGTACTTTATCCCCAACATTATAAGCCAAAACTTGTGGTTCTTGACTCTTTTCAGTTGCATGCTCTGCATGAGTAACTTCTTTTGATTCCTCTTTATTTTGACAAGATGTTAAAACAAAAACACTCAAAATCGAAACACTTAGTACTATTTTTAATTTCTTCATTTTCATTCAATTTCTTATTTCAATTGTTCAACTGTACTTCCACATGTCAGCATTATATTTCCGTAAAATGGATTTTTAATCGTCTCTTCTTTACTCAACCAGTTTGAACCTCCATTAAACATCGGACAATTTTGATAATAAACGGGATATCCCAAAGCTGATTTTTTCGCTAATTTGTATATGGGTTCAGTTAATTTTGCAAATATTCCGCGCTGCTTGTCGATATTTTTTTCTTGTATCAATTGGTTCGAAGTTGTTTCTAAATCCTTCAGGACTTCCATCCAAACAAGATGAGATTCTTGCGATAATTTTCCCATTTCCACAGCAGAAACAGTTCTCGAGAATGTTGCAATTTGTTTTGAAATTTCACTTTCATTCGCTTTTACAAATGCGTCTTTCAACAAGAAATAAGTATCGAAAACTTGAGACAATTGATTCTTATTTTGAGCAGATTCTACTTGATGATTATGATTCGAATGATCCATTTCTTGATGATTCATTGTCATTTTTTTATCACGTTTATATTGACAGTCCTTTGTTAATTTAGCATAAGCCTCATCAGGTGCCATATATTCTGAATTATCAAATCCTGCTAAAGCGATTTTTTTTAAAATTTCACTCGAGTTAGTTTTTGTTTTATTGTACGAAATTGACGCTGTTTGTGTCGCAGCATTATAATCAACTTTGGATATTTTAGATTGATTCCCTGCTTTTTCAATCAATTCTTTGGCATTACTGCAATTTCCTTTGATCAGAAATTGTTGTGTTTCCTGGTTCTTAAACTGTGCATTTACCGAAAATGCAAGAAAACTTCCGATAAATAAAAGACTGTATTTTTTCATGACTTAAAATTTAAATTTTATCAATAGCCCTACGCGTATGTTTGCTCAATTGTTTGAAAACAGAAGGCGTCAAACCTGTTACTTTTTTGAATTGTGCACTAAGATGTGCCACACTCGAATAATTCAATTGAAAAGCAATTTCACTCAATGATAACTCATCATAAATCATCAACTCTTTTACCTTTTCTATTTTTTGCTGGATAAAATATTTTTCAATTGTTTGTGCTTCCATTTCCGAAAAAAGATTCGAAATGTATTTATAATCCAATTTCGTTTGCTCACTTAAATAATCGGATAAATTCACCTTCAGTTCATTATTTTCCTGGTGAACCAATTGGATAATTAATGTCTTTATTTGTTCAATTAACTTACTACGCTTATCATCAATCAGCTCGAAACCAACCTCTTCCAATTCATTTCTAACCATTTCTAACTGCTTCGAATCGATTGGATTTTTCAACTCAACTTCTCCTAATTCGATATGATTTGCTTCGATGTTATTCATCTTCAAAATTCGACCTACAACCACTTTACAGCGATGACAAACCATATTTTTAATAAATAATTTTGAAATATTTTCCATTTTATTTTTGAGATTAAGTCATTTAATATCTTTTCCTACAGAAATTAATTTTATACAAATTTCGTGTATAATTGGTATAAAAGTTTATATAATTTACGTGATAATATATATAATTTACCAAAAAATGAATTGATTTCTTTTTATTCTGTTAAATAAAACTTACTCCATAAAAAAAACTTACTTCTCGTTAAGAAGTAAGTTTACAATTATTGATTCTTTTTCCAATCTTGATAACGCAATCTTGTTATCACTTCAATTCTTTCATCTTTAAAATACCTGTCAAATTTATTCTCTGTTTTATGAGAAAAAGTAAACCCGCATTTTGATTGTGCCCGTAACGATTTGATATTCTCTTCATAAAAACCGCACCATAAATCTGTTAATTCGAGATTTACAAACGCATGTTTTATCAATTCATTTAACGCTTCCGGTATATATCCTTTTCCCCAATGCGGGACACCGACCCAATAGGCAACTTCGCCTTCATTTTCCGGCAGATCAAAATTGCTGTTTTCTCCTATTAGCAAACCTATACACCCTATTGCTTCACCTGTCTCCTTTAACGTAACAGCATAAATCTCCGGATAGGAAAATACAGTTTCTATAATTTCTTTACTTTCTTCAATACTTTTATGAGGCGGCCAACCTGCTACAGGTCCTACTCTTTCGTCTTTTGCATATTGAAATAAATTTTCTGCATCTGATACGTTCCATGAACGTAAGATTAATCGTTCTGTTTCTAATTTCATTTTATCCATTTTTCTTGTCTATAAGTTATAACAAGACAAAATTAGAATCGAATCGTATAAAAGATTGTATGATTATTTTAGAAGAATATGTCATTTTAGAAACTAAATCATCATTTATCCAACCAAAAAAAGTAATTTTATGTATTTATTAAAATTATTAGTTGAAATTAGAACGCTACATCTCTTTTGATTTTGGGTATGTTTATGAACAAAATAGTCGTCACCTATTACAAAACTATCCTATAAAATTAGCTTACCTTTCTATATTTTATATAGAAAAAGGTTCTGCTAAAATTCAGTTAGATTTTAAAGAAGAGCATTTGAAAAAAAATGATTTTGTCGTTTTAAGTGAGGACAATATTTTACTATTTAAAAATTTTAGTGAGGACATACAAATACATTGTTTTTTTATAGAAAAACATCTTGCGAGTAGTATTGCGTATGTTTTATCCAACGACCTTTTTACTCATCTGCATTATTCTCCAATAGTACGTTTAAACTTCGGGAACTCTTCTTTTTTCAACCATTGGTTGGATTCTGTCATATCCATCATGAAAGAATCTTCTATCTATACAGAACGGATACTTTGCAACCATTTTCAAAATATTTTTTTATTGTTATCCGAAAAAATAAATCTTAATACACTAGCCGGAAATAAATTATACAGCCGACAAGAACAACTGTGCTGGGATTTTTGGGATTTAATTGGTAAAAATGCTAAAAGCAGAAGAGATGTTTCTTTTTATGCAGACACATTGCATATCACACCTTATTATTTAGCTCAGATTTGTCATAAATTTTTGAACTACAGCCCAAAAGAATTAATTAACAGACAAGTCATTTTAGAAATTAAAAACCTCTTGATTTATACTGATACTACTATAAATGAAATTGCAATAAAACTTCATTTTTCAGATCCATCGTATATGGGACGATTTTTTAAAAGAGAAACCAAAATGAATCCTTTAGAATTTAGAAAAAATGAGAAACGTTAATCCAACATTGAATCTATTCCACTATTTGTAATATAATTACTGTCAGAATCCTATTACATCGGTTACTCTTTCTTAAATATAAAACTCCATATTGTCACCAGTTTCTATCATTTTTATTATTCCAATTATAATGAGAGATATTTATTTTCTAAAAATTTAATTAAATTAGAGATAACAATTTTCATCAAATAGTATAAAAACTCATGCAAAAAAATAAATTATCTTCCACTGAACAACAAAACTGTTTAGCCATTTTAAAACAGCGTTTTGAGAAAAATATGCACCGGCATCCGGGACTTGATTGGCAAAAAATAGAAGAAAGGTTAATTCATCAGCCTGAAAAAATATGGTCGTTGAATGAAATGGAACTCTCAGAAGGTGAACCTGATGTAATTTTTTATGAATCAAAATCAGATGGTTACTATTTTGTAGATTGCGCTGCCGAAAGTCCGAAAGGTCGTAGAAGTTTGGCTTATGATTACGATGGGCAAACTTCACGTAAGGAACATCAACCTAAAGACAATACTGTTGATGTAGCTAAAAGTATGAAAATTGAATTGTTAAATGAAGAAGAATATCGCTTGTTACAAAGTATAGAAATTGTGGATCAAAAAACATCAAGTTGGTTAAAAACTTCTGAAAGTATCCGACAATTAGGCGGAGCCATTTTTGGCGATTATCGCTATGGAACAGTTTTTATTTACCACAACGGTGCACAATCATACTATGCTTCACGAGGTTTTAGAGGAATTTTGAAAGTTTAATTGTATGAAAATATACAATTGTTATTTTTACCATTGAATCAATCATTTTTCATATTGTTTAAATTTCTTAAAACTGTCAAAAAATGATTTTCTGAATGCGTAATTTTAAATGTACTTCCAATACATTTCGTAATTTTGCCAACAAATAAGAACACAAAAAATGCAAGGACCAATTGGTGTTTTTGACTCTGGTTATGGAGGGTTAACCGTTTTCAAAGAAATTCAGAAGCAACTTCCGAAATACGATTATATTTATTTAGGTGACAATGCACGTGTTCCGTACGGCATTCGTTCGTTCGAAACGGTATATGAATACACAAAAGAATGTGTTTTCAAATTATTCGACTTAGGATGCAATTTGGTCATTCTTGCTTGTAATACAGCTTCTGCAAAAGCCTTGAGAAGCATACAGCAACATGATTTACCTGAAGGTAAAAAAGTTTTAGGAGTCATTCGTCCTACCACAGAATCAATCAACGAATACACTGTCAATGGTAAAGTAGGAATCTTAGCCACACAGGGAACTGTTTTGTCTGAATCATATAAAATTGAAATCAATAAATTTCATCCTGCTATAGAGGTTTTTCAACATCCTTGTCCGCTTTGGGTTCCTTTGGTCGAAAATAACGAGATTGACAGCAAAGCAGCACACGATATTATTGAGAAAGATATTCAACGGTTATTTTCTCAATCTTCTGAAATTGATACAATTGTATTAGCTTGTACACATTATCCGTTATTATTACCTGTGATAAAAGAATATGTTCCGGATTATGTAACCATCCTTTCTCAAGGTGAATTAGTCGCAAATAAATTAATTCATTATTTAGAACGTCATCCCGAAGTGGAAACACAATGTTCGAAAAACGGTACCTTAATATTTTACACAACAGATGATGCCAAGAATTTCGAAGCCAACACAACTATATTTTATGGAAAACAGATTACAGCTTCACATATAAGTTTGTAATATAAAAACAGATAAAAACCGGGGAAATTCCCCGGTTTTTATCTGTTTTCAGAAGCTAAGCGACAGTTTCTACCTTCAAAATTTCATATTTTTTTGCACCTTCTTTCGTCGGCCATTCTATAACATCACCTTTTTTATAGCCAATTGTCGCTAAACCTTCGTCCATTAAAATAGAATGGCGGTTCTTTTTAGGTTTAGCTTTTTCCGGACTTACAAAATTCAATTGATATTCCTGGTTCGAATTCAATTCTTTAATCGTTACCTTTTTACCAACTGTCACAATATCATCTGCTAAATCACGGCGAAGAATTTGTTCGGCATGCCTCAATTCTTTTGTTAAAATTTCTTCTTGTTCTATCGTTACTTTTTTTCTTCTTAAATGATCTTTAATTAAATCGTATAAACCGGTTGTTAAAATTATAGTTGTTGTCATTCTGATAAACTCTTCGTTTGTTGTATACTATTTTCTGGAATAGATTTTTAAAGACCCAAATATCAAATGATAGCGAAGTTTAAAACGCTACAATTTGATACAAATCTCCTTCCAGAAAGTTGAAAATAATTGATAATTGAAATAAAACGGAGGTTCCCTGTCTTGGATCGTAACAGGGACTACTTGATAAACTCTTTCGAGCTTCTTAAGAAAGTATCATCATGTAAATAGGCTAACGACAAAAGCAACCACGATTGGTTGTTTCTTCTGTATATGTCGATATAATTTGCCATAATTCATGTTAAAAATGATGAATCAAAGCTACAACATCTTTCTGTTTATAAAAAATATATCCCTTGAAGATTTTTACTCAAAACGTTTCATATAGAAATTAAACAACGAATTGAAATATTTCGTTCTCTTTTTTCAATATAAATAATTCACAAAACTGACAATCTTCATTTTCAAATTGACTGAAACGTTTTAATTTTATAAAAAATTTTCAAGACTTGAAATCTTTCCTATTCATATTAACCGTCGTACTAATTACATGTAGACCTTTGCTACCGGTAGTCGACTATTTGGTAAATTATGATCGGATTTCAAATGAATATTGTATCAATCTAGAGCGTCCTGAATTGATGTGTAATGGTTTCTGCTATTTAACAGAACAAGTTTCAAAAACGGTGGACGACAATCGAAACGATCAAATTCCTATTACACTGCGTTCAATTGATTACTTCATTTATCAATCTTCTCTTGAAATTAATGAACCTGTATTTTTATCATTTATTAAAAAGGTTTCTACATTCCAGTTAAACCTCAATCCTCAATATCAGTTGAAACAACAACTACAACCTCCAATCGGATAAACAATTCTTTTTTATCAAACTATCATGTATCACTAACATATAATCGATTTGACATTCTATATACGAATGCTCAAAAGTATCAATTGTTTGTTGATTGCATTGTTCGTGCTTTTAATTGGTTTTCGCTCATTGATTCCTTTTACTGTGTTTATCAGTACACAAGAGAGAATCGTTGATGAATACTGTATCAATAAAGAACGTCCTGAAATGCAATGTAATGGAAAATGTTATTTATCTAAACAATTAAAAGAAACTGAACAACAATCTCATCAGCTTTTAATAAAAAATATCCGGTTTGCAGAAAATTGTCTGTATTTCGAATGTTTTAGCATACCATTTATCCTGGATTTTACTGTACAAATCAAACATAGATTCTTTTGGCATTCGACCTATTCCATCAATTGGGTCTTCAAACAATTGAAACCTCCAATTGTTTAATCTTAACGACAGTACTTGTATTGAAAAACAATGAATGTTTTTCAACAGCATTTTTATTCAAAAAAATTAAACAATTTATCACAATGAAAACAATTAAATATTTTATCAATTTCTCATTTATTGCACTGTTCACTTTACTTACTTCATGTAACAATGATGACGACTTTTCAGAAATCAATACTTCTGAACCAGGAAAAATTCAGTTAAAATTTGAGAATGGATTCGATAATTTGGGAGGTATTGTATTAGACCAAACCACTCAGACCTCATCAAACGGACAAAAGCATAAATTCACAACGTTAAAATATATTATTTCTAACATTACACTAATAGACGAAAAAGGAAATGAATTTGATTATCACAAAAACGATCCTGATAAAGGAGCTTTTGTTGTTGATCAGGATTCTGCAGTAGCCAATGTTGTCTACTTAGATTTGGAAAATATTCCTCAAAATAAATATACCAAAGTGAGGTTTGGGATTGGTGTATCGCAAAAAGCCTATTTATTAGGCCATACCGGACAAGCTACATTTTGGGAAAAGGCGAAAAGAAGTGGATTAACCTGGTCATGGGCTGCCGGTTATGTTTTTATAAAACTTGAAGGTTTCTATGTAACAAATACAACCGATAATTTTTTCTTGACTCATACAGGTAATATGGGAGATATCAGTAAAAACGAAGTACCGGATCTTTACAGAGAAGTTACCCTTGATTTACCAACATCTGCACGAGTTACTTCTAAAATCAAACCTTCAATTCATATCATGGCAAACTTGAACACTTATTTAAGCGGAGTCAATAAATTAACACTGGATAAGTCGACCAACAATGTAATGGGATCTTCAGGTTTTGCTCAATTGGTAACAGACAATATGCAAAAAATGTTTCGTGTCGATCATGTACATAATAATGAAACCATAAACTAATCTTAGCGGTGTTTATCCAAACACCGCTTAATTCCATGCAAAATGAACAAAATCATACTCATTCTATTCAGTTTATTCATCTTGTCAAGTTGCAATGATGATGAGATTGATTATGGAAAAATCATTGATGAACCTTATCAATTAGACATACCCTCTTACTTTCCGAAAATGACATTTGATACCGAAAAATATCCGCTTACAAAAAATGGAGTAGAGCTAGGTAGAAAACTGTTTTACGAAGGCCGATTGTCCCGTAACAATACCATTTCGTGTGCGTTTTGTCACATTCAGGAAAATGCTTTTACGCATCATGGCCATACTGTGAGTCATGGAATTGAGGACAGAATAGGAATTCGAAATGCACCTCCGATTCAAAATCTGGCTTTCTTAAATCGATATATGTGGGATGGCGTGATACACGATTTAGCTCAACAGCCTATTTCGCCTATTACAGCAGAAGAGGAAATGGACACCACCTTTCCTGAAATCATCAAAAAACTTTCAGGCGATTCTAATTATCGAAAAATGTTTAAAAATGCATTCGGTGACGAATCGATTAATGCCAATCGGATCCTCAGTGCATTGGGACAATTTATGGCTTCTGTCGTTTCAAAAGATGCCAAGTACGATCAATATGTTCGAAAAGAAGCTGATTTGACTACACTTGAAAAAACAGGAATGCAACTTTTCCAGCAAAAATGTTCTAGCTGTCATCAGGGAGCACTTTTTACTGACGAATCTTTTCGAAATACCGGAATGTATTACGACAAGCAATACAAAGATG
This sequence comes from Empedobacter brevis NBRC 14943 = ATCC 43319, assembly GCF_000382425.1. Classification (GTDB taxonomy): domain Bacteria; phylum Bacteroidota; class Bacteroidia; order Flavobacteriales; family Weeksellaceae; genus Empedobacter; species Empedobacter brevis. Next base: position 9,826 of record NZ_KB908302.1, on the reverse strand, counting down.
GTGGGCTATATCGTGTGACCCTGGATTCAGCTGATTTCATGAAATTTCGGGTTCCTAGTTTACGAAATATTGAGATGACTAAACCTTATATGCATGATGGACGCTTCTACAGTTTAGAAGCTGTCTTGAATTTTTATTCGGACAATGTACAAAATGATAAACGACTGGATCCTCTCTTGAAACAAAATGGACAAAGAGGAATTCCTATGACCGATCAAGAAAAAAAGGCCATTATAGCTTTTCTGAAAACACTGACCGATTATACATTTATTCATAACCCTGCTTATGCAGAGTTTTAAATCTATTCTAATGAAATTATATCAAACATTATTTTTAGTCCTATTTTTTAGTCCCATTCTACTTTTGGCACATACTGATCACGATTCTATTAGCTCTCCTTATTTTCAGGAAGTAGAATTAGACTGCGATGCTTGTGGCTGTTCAGCTACATCTGCTTCTAATGGAATTGAAAATCTTTTAAACTCGAACTTTATTGGTGTTCGCTATCTGCATCAATATTATAAAGCAAAAGAAGATGCTTTTTCCAATAAAAGAACACAAAAGCAGCAATTCAATACAATTCAATTGTGGGCAAGAATCCCTGTACATAACAGAATAGACGTCAATGCCAGCATTCCGTATCATTTCCATCAAAAAGATGGCAAAAACTCAACTTCTATTTCGGGAATTGGAGATTTAAATGTAATGGGTGTTGTCAAGCTTGTCAAACCTACTCAAGATACAAATAAATTTAAACATGGATTAAGCGCGGCAGTTGGTTTAAAAATTCCTATCGCTAAATTTGATCAAACAAATGCTGAAACCACCAATCCAAGTTTTCAGCTAGGAACAGGAAGCTGGGACACACAATTTGCTCTAAATTATCAATTGGCTTATAAAAATACGGCCTTACAAGTGGTCACAGACTATAATCTGAAAGGAGAGAATAAAAAGAAATATAAGTTTGGGGATCAATGGAACCAATTGATTCAATTGCAGCAACTTTTTATAAACAATGAATTCAAATTGGTTGGAAAAGTTGGTTTTCAAAACGAACTTTACTTCGAAAATGAACAGTTTGGAGAAGCAATTCCAAAATCAAAAGGTGATGCCCAATTTGCTAAAATCGGATTGGAAGCCGCTGCCAAACGATTTAATTTTGGTGTAGAATATTTTCAACCTCTGCATTCGAATTTGAACTCCGGTGAAATTGAAGTGAAAAACCGAATTGGATTTTTCGTAAATTATAGCTTATTTTAAAACTAAAAAAATCAACAACAATGAAAAAAATAATCTCCTTAATCATGATAATCATTTCATTGACAACATTTGCTCAACAAAAATCAAAGGTAAAAGTCGTTAATGAAAAAGATCCTGTTTGTGGTATGAATACAGCTCAGTTTCTAAAAGACACTGCCGTTTACCAGAAGAAGATTTACGGTTTCTGTAGCAGTAACTGCAAAACAGAATTTAAAAAAAATCCGAAAAAGTATAGAACGAAAAAGTAATTTTTAAGAAGATTTTTCAAAACATATATGAACTAAAAAAGGAACCTCTTTAGGTTCCTTTTATCTTTTTGCAACAATTGTTAAGAATGAATCGTAATTTCATTTCGGTTCAGTTGAAGAAAACCTTCTTTTTCCAACGCTTTCAAAAGGCGAGAAATCACTACACGGGAAGTATTCAATTCATAAGCAATTTCCTGATGTGTTTTCATCACAACTTTTCCTTTATTGATACTCGCAACATCCAAAAGATACTTCTTCAGCCGTTCATTCATGTTATTAAAAGCTAAATTGTCTATAGCAACTAACATTTCATCCAAACGGTTGTGATAACTATCAAAAATAAACCGTCGCCAGGAAGCATATCTTGCTAACCATTCGTCCATTTTTACAACAGGAATCATCACCAATTCTCCGTCTGTTTCTGCAACGGCACGAATTTTACTTTGTTTATCTCCCAAACAGCACGACATCGTCATCGCACAGGTATCTCCTTTTTCAAGAAAATATAACAACAATTCACCTTCATCAAAATCTTCGCGCATAATTTTAATTGCACCACTCAAAAGAATTGGCATTCCTTTGATGAATTGATTCAAATCAATCATCACATCATTTGCTTTAAATTCAATCAAAGAACCTAACTCATCAATTTCATTTAATAATTCTTCTTCAAATTGATCCGGATAAGTTGCTTTTATTTTCTCTTTTATCATGATTAATATGGGATTTTATTTCTAATTTTTTCGTATATAAAGGTACCGATTAATCGTCCTAAAATTGCAATTAGTGCAGGAAAAATAATACTCTTTATAAAACAAATAACGAACCTAGATATGCTCCTACCAATATCTACTTAAACCCAGAAGTATTCCTCTAATTAAATTTTGTTTTGGGTTGAATCACAATTTTCTGATCATCACTATCTTTTATTTATTACTTGTATTCTAAACAAACCAATCGCAAAAGCCTATAAATCCGTACATGTTGAACAATAGAAATTAACCATTTAAAAAATTTCTATTTGTAAATAGTTTTTTCTGCACTTTCAAACTCCATTAAATACTATTTTGAAAGGGTGACCTCCTTAATTACCGGAATTTGATGGTCTGATAAAAATAACAAATTCCATCTCTGGGATTTTAAAATCAACAAAAGCATACCTATTGCGATTATATAGCCTCTAATATAACAAGATCAAGGCTCTAAAATAAATTTGATTATTTTTTCTTTTTTACAAAGTTGATAAAATTAATACACGCTGAACGTTACAATTGTTACACAACGGTTATTTTTGAGTTGGAAAAAAGTAAAGATTTTTATCATAAAGGATATACAATCCGTCATCAAAATTCATGAATTGCAATGGAGTTTCATCGCGTTCATCATTTTTGAATTTATAATTTCTCTTATTGAAACTCGTTGTATAATACTTTATAAAAACCGGACAATAGCCAAAGCTGCCAACAAAATGATTCCCGGAAGAACACCACTTATTATCAACTACAGCCTTATCATATGGTGTAAAATTATTGTTTTCATAAGACGCATAATTCCCATATATATTTTCTGAAGTTTGCTTTATCCACTCAAAATTATTTGGATTAAAATAGATTGAGTCTCTAAACATGTTTCGTTCTATGTAAAATTTATTTGACAAACTATCTTTTACCAAAAAATACCATTGCATCCGATCTCCCTTCATAAGATCTGCATTTGTATGACTCACAATCGTATCCGTATAGTAAATGGTTTTTATTTTTTTGGCAATAGAATCATTAAACAAGGAGTCATTTTCTCTACTTTTTATAATCGAAAAGTTGTTTTGATTTTTCAAATTATTTAAATCCATAGAAATAACTTTTTCATTCGCGAGCCCAATTAATTTATTGTCTATAATATCAGTGGCTAAAAATGGTGTAGAATAGTCTAATCTCATTATTTCTTCACCATTTTTAAGAATTGACAACTTATATCTTTCATTCGCAATTTGATAATTAATAAAATTATAATCTCCTATTTGATAAAACATTTCCAACTTGTCTGAATTTAAGTTTAGGATTTTTTGTTTTTCAAAAACCTGATCAAATGATTTTATTTCGGGGTATTTATCACCTTCAATTTTTTCTTTTGGTGTATAACAACTTGCTAGCATCAAAAAAAATAGAATTAAATAATACATTTTTAGATTGGTCAGTCCTCTAAGCATTTTTATATAGGTTTTCAGCAATTTAAAACAAAATTCTCTCTCAAAACAAACACATTTTTAGTTAATTTTGATTCTGAATGAAAAAAAACAATAAACGAAAAGTTTTTAAACGCATGCTTTACTTCCTTTTAAGTCTGATTGTTATTATTGGAATAATAACTTTTGCTGTTCTACAAATGAATACTTTCGGTGCAGAGCCTACCGGAGAACGGTTGGAACGAATGAAACAATCGAAACATTACAAAAATGGACAATTTCATAATATACATCACACTCCAGCTTTGGCAGAAGGTTATGATATGAAAAAAGAAATGTTGTCATTTTTATTTGGTAAAAAAGACCCGAAACTAAATCCGAAAGATTCTATTCCACATATTCAAACTGATATCAAATCAATAGAGAAATCTGACAATGTTTTTATTTGGTTGGGACATTCCTCTTATTATATCCAGATTGATGGAGTTAATTTCTTAATTGATCCGGTATTCAGCCAACATGGCTCGCCTCTTCCTATTTTCAATAAAGCTTTTAAAGGAGCTAACACCTATCATTCTAAAGATTTTCCAAAAATTGATTATTTGATTATTTCACATGATCATTATGATCACTTGGATTATGAAACGGTAAAAACATTACATCCAAAAGTGGATAAAGTTATTTTGCCATTGGGGGTTGGTGCTCATTTTGAAAAATGGGGATATACACCGAAACAAATTATTGAGGAAGAATGGAATACAAGTGTAGAATTAAAGAATAATTTAAAAATTACTTTTACTCCGGCTCGTCATTTCTCCGGTAGAAAGTTCAAACGAAACACTACACTTTGGACGTCTTATGTTTTAGAAACATCTAAACAAAAAATATTTTTAGGTGGTGATAGTGGTTACGATACACATTTCAAAGAAATCGGAGCGCAATATGGTCCCTTTGATTATGCAATTCTTGAAAATGGTCAATACAACGATGCTTGGAAATATATCCATGCATTACCAACAGATCTACCTGCAATTATCAGGGATCTGAAAGCGAAACATATAATTCCAGTCCATGCTGCTAAATTTGCTTTAGCAAAGCATGCCTGGGATGAACCTTTGGAAAAAATTATAGAGAATGGTAAACGGAATCATTTCAATATTTTAACACCAATGATTGGAGAACCTGTTAATTTGAATGATTCGGTGTTCAACTTCAAAGAATGGTGGAAAGATTAAAAGGCTTATTCTTGAATAATATTCAAAATACACTCTATATTTTTTAATAATATTCTAAAATAATGATTTATAATAAGTTTGTTTTGAATTTTCTTCAGAATACCATTTGTATTCCGTATTTTTGCCAACTGAAATTTAACTTTAAACAAAAAATTAAAAGAAAATGGAACTAAATAGAGAACGTCTATTGGAACTGGTGCAAAAATATGGTGCACCTTTATATGTCTATGATGCGAATAAAATAAAATCGCAATATGAAAAGATGACAACTGCATTTTCTACAGTCAAACGTTTAAAGTTAAATTATGCATGCAAGGCAAATACGAATCTTAACATATTAAAGTATTTCAAGTCACTTGGTTCAGGATTGGATACTGTTTCTATTCAAGAGGTAGAATTAGGATTAATGGCTGGTTTCAAACCAAAAGAAATTATTTATACACCAAATGGAGTTTCGTACGCAGAAATAAAAAGAGCAATAGAATTGGGTGTTCGTATTAACATTGATAATCTTTCTGTTTTAGAGACATTTGGGCAAGATTTTCCTAAATATCCGGTTTGTGTTCGCATCAACCCACATATAATGGCTGGTGGAAATGCAAATATTTCGGTAGGACATATTGATTCTAAATTTGGAATTTCTATTCATCAATTGCCCCATATCAAACGTGTTGTTAAAAATACAGGATTGCACTTGGATGGTGTTCATATGCATACAGGTTCTGATATTTTGGATATTGACGTTTTCTTACAAGGAGCTGAAATTTTATTCGAGGTTGCGGCAGAATTTAAAAATTTATCTTACATCGATTTTGGATCAGGGTTCAAAGTTCCATATTATCCAGGTGCAGATGAAACAGATATCGACTATTTAGGAGAACGTTTATCTGAGCGCTTCAACGAATTTGAAAAGGCTTATGGAAAACCTTTAACCTTAATGTTTGAACCCGGAAAATATATGGTTTCTGAAGCCGGAATGTTCTTAGCTTCTGTAAACGTCGTAAAACAAACAACGTCTACCGTATTTGCCGGAATTGATACAGGTTTCAATCATTTAATTCGCCCAATGTTTTATAGCGCTCATCATGAAATTGAAAATATTTCGAATCCGGAAGGACGTAGCCGTTACTACACAGTTGTTGGATACATTTGTGAGACAGACACATTTGGTTCGAATCGTAAAATAAATGAAATCAGCGAAGGTGATGTTTTATGTTTTCACAATGCCGGTGCCTATTGTTTTTCTATGGCTTCTAATTACAACTCTCGTTTCAGACCTGCAGAAGTTTTGTTAATAGACGACAAAGACTATTTGATCCGCCGTCGTGAAACCATTCAAGATTTAATTGCCACAACAGAAGATATCAAGTTCTAAGCTCAGAATTTTTTATATAGTATTTTATAGGTAGTAAAAAGCTCAGTCTTTAAGATTGAGCTTTTCTTTATTATAGCCTTATCGGTTTACTTAAAAATAATTCATGAATGACACTTTGTACGAAATTTTGTCCATTCGATTTTAACGGGTCATATTCGTACGGAATACGTTCTTCTTGTTTATTCAAAGATGGAATCTCTGCCTGAGCCGTATAATTCGTCAAATCAACTTTCATTAGCTCGTTATTTTTTGCTAACGATAAATCTTGTTTATACTTAAAATCAAAATAACCAGATTGTTGATTAAAATTCATCATCAACTTATTCTTTAACTCATCATTTTGAACTTCAACTTGAGCAAGAAGAAAAGTAGAACACAAAAACAATAAAATTATTTTCATAACATTTTACATATTACTTAATATTTTTTTTGAAAAATCACTAAGCGCTTCAACTGTTCCCTGAAAATCAGTTATTAAAAAATATATAATTTTAACACAAGGTATAAATAATTCTAAACAAATTGCTCCAATGGGAATTAATAAATAAATCCAAATTTTGTGTTTAAATATAGGTTGATATTTCGCTTTTAGAATATTCAATGCAGGTAAAAATCTATTTCTATGATGATACAATATCAATAAACATAAAAATATATAAAAAAGTAATCTGTATCTAAATGCAAGTTTTAAAGTCTCTGGCATTATCGTCTCATCAATGATTATGATATTACTAATAATAACTAGAAAAAATAATGCTCCAATAATAACTGTACGATTAAACAATAATAAGAAAGAACATAGGATTTGTGCCCCCCCTATAAAAAACTTGAAAGGCTGATGATCAAATAAATACCAATCAATCTTAAATAAAGACAAGTCTTTTATTGGAGTATTTAATTCGTCAGAATTCAATCCAAATTGTCCGCCATTCAATTTTCCCCAACCATAGCTTAGAAATGTAATACATGAAAGGAATCTTGCAGAGATTACAATAAAATCGAATAATTTAGAATTAAAAAACTTATTCATTTAGTTAATAAAATTCTAATATAATAAATAAGTTGATTTAAAATGATTTAAGTCTCGGTTTTATTTAACTAATACTTCTATTTTTGTTCAAATTTTTTGTGAAAATGGAGGAAAATAAAGATAAACGAAGTCGCACACAAAAGTTAATAGATGATGCTTTCTTTTTATTTCTGATGATTCTTGGTGCTTTCTGTCTATTAATTATTCTCTTAGTGGTATAATTATGAAACTATTTGACACTTATTTTTGTTTTTACCTGCTGAGTTGGCTTTTCATCAAACTTACTCGAATTTATTCCATCGAAATTGACTATCTAAATCATTACTTAACAGATATTTTTGCTGTTCCTGCCATGACTCACTTTGGGAGCTTTCTCATTTCAAAAGTAAAATACAACAATCAATTATACATTTATCCAACAACATATTTAGTCATCACGGCATTCGTTTTAAGTGTTTTGTTAGAATTTATTATGCCAAAATTTTCGTCAAAATACACTGCCGATATTGTTGATGTTGGCTGCTATTTTATTGGAATCCTTTTTTATTTAAAAGTACATAAACCTTATTTGATTAAGCAATACGTTGCCTCCAAACTTACTCACCCTTAAAGATTTTCATTCTTCCTACCATAAAAACCATAATCAATCCAAAACAAGCGAATAACGCATAAGAATATCTCAAGTCAAATACTTCCGCAATGTACCCAATCAAAGGAGGGCCCATTAAAAATCCTAAAAACGAAATACTCGAAACCATAGCTAAAGCAACCCCCGGATTTACATTTTTATTTTTTCCTGCAACGCTATAAACCATCGGAACATTACATGCTACACCTAAACCCACCATCATAAAAGCAAGTGTACACACAATAAATTGAGGTAAAAACACAGAAAGCATGAGACCAGAAAACATAAATATCCCACTCATTTGCATGATTCGTTGTTTTCCAAATTTACTGATAAAATAATCGCCTACAAATCGTCCTGTGGCCATCATAATCATAAAAGAAGCATAGCCCACAACTACCAGATTCTGAGGTGCTTTTACAATATCCTGAAAATAAACTCCGCTCCAATCAAACATTGCTCCTTCTGTTGCCATACTCAAAAAACCTATAATTCCTAATTGAACTAAAACCGTATCCGGTTTCGAGAAAATAGATTTCTTTTCTTTTGTTAGAGCTGGTGAAGAATTTACCAAATAATTCTTATTGATTAACCAATTCAATACAATTAATCCATAAATAATTACAAAATGATACAATGTGTTCACTTGTAAATTCATCATCAATAAACCAATCAAAGCGCCTGTAAAACCTGCAATACTCCATGCTCCATGAAAAGATGACATAATTGATTTACCGTATATTTTTTCCACTTCAACCCCTTGCGTATTCACTGAAATATTACACATATTTCCGACCACCCCAAATAAGAACAATACAGCTCCCAATTGATAAAAGTTCTGAGCTAAACCAATACAACAAAGAATGAAAGGATAAATCAAAACAACAATCTTCAAAACATTTTTACTTCCAAATTTAGCAACCAGTTTTCCTGAAAGTGCCATTGTACATAACTGTCCTATTGGCATTAACAACAATAATGTTCCTAATTGTCCTTCTGAAATTCCTAAATCTGATTTAATAGTAGGTATCCTACTCGCCCAAGAAGAGAATGCTAAGCCCTGTGAAAAGAAGAATAACGAAACCGCTAAACGAATACGTTTTTTTTGAGATGATGATAGTTCTGTAGCTGTATGCATGGCTAAAATGTAATGATTGGCAAATTTAAGGCGCTAATCTCACATTATAAACTTAAATGCAAAATCGGATAGTCTTTTCCTTCACTGTCCTTTTCTGAACGAGAAATTATTTTAAAACCCTGGTTCAAATAAAAATCAACAGCTTGTTTATTTTGCTCATTCACATCCACAGATTTCACTTCTAACTTATCTATAGAAAAATTTAACAACGTTCTTCCTATTCCTTTTCTACGAAAATCATTATGAATAAATAGCATCTCCAGATTTTGTTCTGCTACCCCAACAAATCCAACTAATTTATCCTCGTTTTCAAATCCATATAATAATACGTGAGGGAAATAATTAGGTAAGTTTATTTTATAAAATTCAAAATCTTCTTTTGTTAAAAAATCATGTGTATTGAGTACTGCACTTTCCCAAATTTCTTTCAATTGCATGAAATCTTTCTCTTCTATCCTTCTAATCATCATTAAATATATATTACAACAAAGATAAAGCTACCTCATTTAAAAAAATAATAAAAAATACTATACTGATAATCATTTTGTTAAAAAATATTTTCAAAATAATTGTTTTCAGAGTTTGGAAAAATAAAAAAGCGTTCTATATTTGCACTCGCAATACCGCAATATACAGCGTTATTGGAGAGTTGGCAGAGTGGTCGAATGCGGCAGTCTTGAAAACTGTTGAGGGTCACACCTCCGGGGGTTCGAATCCCTCACTCTCCGCT
>NZ_KB908301.1 GCF_000382425.1 Empedobacter brevis NBRC 14943 = ATCC 43319 | reverse complement strand
AAATAATTTCCGGTATTTATAAGCTCCTATGTCAACTACAATACTACTCGTCTTTCGTATTGGGATTGCAAATATACAACCCATTTTTCCGAAACTCCAAACGAAATTTACATTTATTTTACACAAATACCCTAACTCATTGTTATATCGCTAAATATTTTTTAAAAAATCATAAATTAAAACCGAAAAGTGGCCGGATCCCTGCTAAAACAAGCGCGAAATCTATAGAGGGTAAAACCAAAAAATGTCTAGCGATTTGTGATTATTCAACGAAAAGAGAGGAGAAATTCGGGTTATTGAATCGTGGAAGCATCGTGCTATTAACTATAAAAGGAGAACGATGAAGTTCTCCTTTTATAGTTGATAGTAATTATTGTTATCGTTTTTATGCTGATTCATCCGGTTTTTTATCTTTTCCTAAATCGGTATTCCAGATTTTGATCTTATCTATTTTTTGTAAACCAGATTTTACTTGAACGTTTACTCCATCTGTTATTCCAAGTGTAATGTATTTTTTTTCATATTTGGCATCTTGACCTTTACCTGAAGTTAAGAGCTCTACATATGGCTTTTGTTTTTCATCATAACGTACGTGAGCTGATTTTATCATCAATACATTTTTCGCTTCCTGAGTGACCACCTCAGCATTTGCTGAATATCCTGCGCGGATAAAATTATCAGCATCTAACTGAACCGGTGCCTTGATTTCAAACTGCACCACTCCATTATTAGCTACACCTTGGGGAGAAATAAAGTCTAGAATTGCTGTAAATGTTTTGTTTGGAATAGCACCAATTGATACATTAATTTTCATTCCTTCTTTTAATTTACCTACTTCAGCTTCATCTACTTTTCCCTGGAAAATCATTTTCTTCACATCGGCCATTGTTGCAATTGTTGTACCTGTAGAGAAATTATTAATCTCTTGTACCATATTTCCAACCTCAACCGGAATATCCAAAATCATTCCTGAAGTTGTAGCTAGAATACGTGTTGTCGCATATGCTTCCAAACCAGGAGCAATACCAGTTTGCGCCACTTTATAATCATTTTCTGCTGCTCTTAATTGTTGTAAAGCAGCTTTATAAGTAGCATTTGAGTTGTCATAATCTGCACGAGGTAATACCCCTTGATTGTACAAGGTATTCGTTCGACTAAAATTACGACGTTCCTGATCTACTGTAATTTGAGCAGCTTGAATTGCTTGACGAGCTGCATTTAATGATTGAACATTTGGGACAACTTTCAATTCACAAATCAATTGACCTTTTTCCACATATTGACCTTCAGAAACATTAATGGATTTAATTACTCCCGAAATATTGGGTTTTATCTCAATCGTTTCTAATGGTTTTACTTCTCCTGTCGCTACAGCTTTCACCTCGATATCTCCCATAAAAGGTGTCGTTGTCTCATAAACCTGATTATCTTGGCTATTCTTTTTACCGAAATAAGCAATCACACCGATTACAGCACCGATAAAAATGACAATCATCAAAATTTTTAGAACTTTTTTCATTCTTTTATATCTGTTAAGTTTTAGTTACTCATCTCTCAAAGCATCAATTGGCTTTATTTGGATAGCGCGTTGAGCAGGAATCAATCCTGCCAAAGTAGCCATAATCACCATAACAGCTAAAGCCGTAAATAGCGTAAATAAATCGATTGAGGCATTATATAAAGGTATATTTTTATTTGAAGGGATAATTAATTCATTTAAGACCATCAATAAAAGAGCTGCAAAAATGATTCCTCCCAAACCAGCAATTAATGTCAAAACAACCGATTCTAAAAGAATTTGTCCACGAATTTGAGCAGGAATCGCCCCCAATGCCCTCCGTATACCAAATTCTTTTGTTCGCTCCGAAACAGTAATCAATAAAATACTTGCAATTGCAATCACTCCTGAAAACAATGTCATTCCACCTACAACAATTGCCAGAAATTGCATTCCTTTTACAAATTTCATGATTTTCCCTAGCATTTCCCCTAGGTTGAAACCTCCTATTCCCTGATCATCTTCTGGTGCAATATTTTTAATTTGCTTCAAATAAGCTTTCAACTCTTTTTCAAACGCAACGATATCGTAATTGTTCGGCAAGCTCAAACTCAAATACTGAATAATTTCTCCTTGGTTATATATTTTTTGAAATGTCGTAAACGGAATAAATACCTGATCTTTACTTTCTACAGGAGAAGATGGTGCATCATAAACTCCGACAATTGTGTAATAACTATCACTAATCCTAATTTCTTTCCCTAAAGGTCTTGGGTTATTGCCAAAAAACTGTTCCGCCACTTCAATGCCTATCACACAAACTTTTGCTTCTGTTTTGATATCGTCCTCATTGATAAAACGTCCTTGAATAATATCTTTCCCAAACATGCGATTTTGATCCGGATAATCTCCATTTACAGTGTAGTAATTATATTTTGTCCCATAAGTCAGAATAGAACTTGGCTTAGAGTTACGTGGGGCTAATAATGATATTTGAGGAAAACGAGCTTGAATTTGGCGAACATCACTCATTTTTAATTCAATTGTACGCCCTTTCTGAAAACCTTGATAAGGCATAGATGTTGTTCCTCCCCAAACAAATAAAGAATTAGTTGCCGCATCTGCCAAATTACGATCAAATCCATTTTGCAAACCTCGTGTCACACCTAATAATAATACAAATAAGAACATTCCCCATGCTACACCAATCATCGTCAAAATTGTGCGCAGTTTATTTTTGCGAATTGCTGCATAAACTTCGCTCCAAGCATCTGGATCAAAAACAAATTTAATAAAGTTCATTATTCGTCTCTTAAAGCATCAATAGGTTTAATACGTGCCGCATTCAGTGCCGGAATTAACCCCGAAACAGTTCCTGCAACAAACAAAATAATACAAGCCATTACCAACGAATTGGTTTCTACACCCGGATTATAAATAAAATACTCTTCTAAACTATCTCCAATATTCTCGACCAAAAGTGCTGCTAATGCAATTCCTATTGCTCCAAAAATAAGTGTAATCAAAATAGCCTCTTGTAAAATTAAACTTAAAACATTGGCAGGTGTGGCACCTAAAGCTTTACGAATACCAATTTCTTTTGTCCGTTCTTTCACACTAAACACCATTATATTTCCAATACTTACAATTCCCGCAATCAAACTCCCTCCTCCGATCACGAATACAATAATTGTTAAAATTAAAAAAAATTGATTTGTGTCTTCCATCGCATCTGCTGCATTTCTAACCCAAATCCCTCCATAATCTGAAGGCGCAATATTATGCCGACCTTTCATATTATATTCAATTGCATTGGCCAGTTTTGTAATGTCTGCCAATTCCATTCCTTGCTTTGGTGTTACGATGATTGAAGAAACTTTATCTGTTGCATAAATTGTTCTGAATGTTGTGAAAGGAGTATATAAAGCACGTTCGGCATTATCTCCCCCATCTTTACTTTCAAAAACACCAACAATCTGATACATACCGGAACCTATCTGCAAATATTTTCCAATTACAATCTGGTTCGGGTAAAAATCTTTTGCTACTAAACGCCCGATTACAATCGATTTAGATTGGCTGTCCATATCTTTTTGATTGATAAATCGACCTAACGTCACTTTTTCATTTATCATCCCCTCATACTCCGGATAAACTCCGGTAATGGAGTAACTTCCTGAATTTGCCTCATTTCGGATTGTATCTGTTTTTGCAATTGTACTTACAATGTATTTGACTTCATTTGGAAATGAGTTTTTAATAAAATTAAAATCCTTTATATCCAATTCAATTGTTCTCCCTTGTTTGAATCCGTTATAAGGCACTGTTGTTGTTCCCCCGCTTACAGTAATATTCAATGAATTTGCTTGAAAAAACTCTTGTTGAAAGCCATTCTGCAATCCATTCCCTAATCCATACAATGTAATAAATACAAAAAGCGCCAAAGCAATTGTCAATCCGGACAATGCTGTACGCAATTTATTACTCGTAATAGACGACCATATTTCCCGCCAACGGTCTGTGTCAAACATATTTATTTTGTTAATTATAAATTATATGATCTATGAGATGATTTCTTCAAAAATAACTCACAATTAAAATCGATTATTCTTTTTTAAACTCTTACCTGTTCTACTTTTTCATCACTCACAATCACACCATCTTTCAAACGAACAATACGTTTACACATATTGGCAATATCATCTTCATGGGTTACCATAACAATTGTTTTTCCTTCATCGTTAATCTCCTGTATCAAATGCATCACTTCTTGGGAAGTTTTCGTATCCAAAGCTCCGGTCGGTTCATCTGCTAGCAATAGTTTTGGCTTCGCCGCCAACGCGCGCGCAATGGCAACACGCTGTTTTTGTCCTCCTGAAAGTTCATTCGGCATATGAGAGGCCCAAGGCTCTAATCCTACTCTTTCGAGGTAGCTCAGTGCTATTTTATTTCGATCAGAGCGTTTTACTTTTTGATAATATAAAGGCAAGGCTACATTTTCCAATACATTTTTGAAACTGATCAAATTATATGATTGAAAAATAAATCCTAAAAATTTATTACGGTAATTAGCTGCTTTTGTTTCGTTCAATTTTTCTATTCTGACACCATCTAATTCATAAATACCAGTATCATGTTCATCTAACATCCCAATGATATTCAATAAAGTTGATTTACCAGACCCCGAAGACCCCATAATTGCGACAAATTCACCTTCTGCAATTTCAAGGTTGATTCCTTTCAATACATGAAGTTTATTTTTTCCCATTATATAGGATTTATTTAGATCTCGAATAGATATCATAGATTGTTGTAAATTTCAATAAAGATAACAGATAAGTCGAAATTATCTGAAAAATGTTACAGAAGAAGACAAGATCCTTTAATGACATTAGAAAAATAGGATGTAAGTCTTTTATTCTCTTATTCTCATTAAATAAAATCTTTTCAGACACTCATCAAACGAACAATATTTAGAACTTAATACAACAGAAAAAGTCAAAAGAGATAGTTTTTGAGAACTATCTTTTTTGACTATAAAGATTAATGTAAAAAATATTGTCCTGCATCATTCAAGCCTGAATTTATGATTTGTTTCAGTATTAAGATTATAGAGGTTATGATTAAAACCTTTAAAAATAATGGCACTTTAAATTTAAAGACTGAAAAGTATTGATAATAAAACAGATAAACATAAATAATCGTCATAAATATTGTGACTATTTTCACCAATTCATAATAAGCTTCTGACACAAATGTTAATGTTATTTTTTGCAATAAATTAATCACCAACCAGCCACAAACTAAATACGTATTTAAGACTAAATTTTCAGTATAATTCTGGTTACTTTTTCGAAAAATAAGGTAACTGAAAAAAGAAAAAAATGGAATCGCTAAAAAGACTACGAACTTAGAATAATCTCTATAAACCTTATAAAATCCTTCGAAACTAGAATAAAAAACTGATTTGTCAACTGGAAAAGCTTTTGTGAAAAAATACTCTATTGTTAAAATTAAAAGTATCGCTGTAAAACAATTAAAATGTTTGACTCTTTTACCTTGAATATATTCTCTTATACTATGTCCCGGTCGTGTAAATAATTCTTTAATTGTAAAAATAAATCCTTTATCAAAATGGAAAATTCCATGGATAAAATCATGCAAGAAAAAATGTTTCAATGAAAACCTATGAGTAGACGTGGCTTGTCCACAATTCGAACAATAATTTTCTTGAATTGATTGTTCGCAATTCAAACATTTGTTTTGCATTTTCAAATAAATCTATAAGTTAAAATATCATTCATACGATTAGTCTTGTAAAACTAAGTATACATCCTAAAAAAGCAAACTTTTTTTACAAAAAATCTTCCAATATATTAATTACTTTTTTAAACAGGATCTACATCTATATCTATTCGCACCGAGCGAAAAGCAGCTATTGTATGCAGTTGATCTATTTTTGCCTGAATTAATTCTTTTACTTTTTGTGGAGATTGGTTTGGTCTTATTTTTATCATCACATCTGTGATATACAAATTATTGATTCGACCAATTGATGGAGCTTCCGGACCAAGTAAACAACGAGTATCAAAACTTGGTTGAAGCAAAACAACTAATTGAGCAGCGGTTTTATCCAAACGTTCTTTATTTTTATGCTTGAAACGCAATTTTATTAAACGCGAATAAGGCGGATACAAAAACTCCTTGCGTTCATACAAAATATCTTTCATCGTCGGGGCATAACTATAAGTCGTTACATGCTGTAAAATTTGATGTTCCGGCTGAAAGGACTGAATCAATACTTTTCCTTGTTCTTGTCTACGACCAGCTCGTCCTGCCACTTGTGTTAACAACTGAAAAGCTTTTTCATGTGCTCTGAAATCAGGAAAATTCAACAAAGAGTCCGCCCGAATGACACCTACAAAATTAACATTTCCAAAATCAAACCCTTTCGTAATCATTTGGGTTCCGATTAAAATATCTATTTCATTGTTTTCAAAATCTTCAATCAATTTTTCATAAGCAAATTTTCCTCTCATTGCATCCACATCCATTCTTCTGACTTTCGCTTCCGGAAAAATAGCTTGGATTTGTTGCTCAATCTGCTCTGTTCCAATTCCTTTTGTATTCAATTCATGCGAGCCACAACTTGGGCAACGCAAAGGTTTTGCTTGTGCATAACCACAGTAATGACATTTTAGTTGATTCGAGAATTTATGATAGGTTAAACTTACATCGCAATTTGGACATTCGGGCGTATGACCACACGTATTACATTCCATAATTGGCGCATAACCTCTACGATTCTGGAACAAAATCACTTGTTTTTTACGATTCAATTGTTCAAATATTTCGTCACGAAGCGTGTGCGAAATATCTTCTGTCACTTCTTTCTCTTTCTGTGCTTTTTTTAAATCGACCAGACTAATCTCCGGTAACTTAATATTTCCAAAACGCTCATTTAGCTCAACATAACCGTATTTTTTATTTTTAGCGTTGTAATAACTTTCCGCCGAAGGTGTCGCTGATCCCAGTAAAACTTTTGCATTCATCATACCTCCAAGTAACATTGCCATATCACGGGCATGGAAAAATGGTTTTACATCCATTTGCTTATAAGACGATTCATGTTCTTCATCAACGATTATCATTCCCAAATTATCAAAAGGTAAATACAAAGCTGTTCGCGGACCAATGATCACATCAAAATCACCTTTCAACGTTTTTTGCCACAATTCTACACGCTCATTTTGGTTAAATTTAGAATGATAAACACCTACTCTTTCGCCAAAATGTTTTTTGATTCGATGAACAAGCTGTGTTGTTACTGAAATTTCAGGTAATAAATACAACACCTTATTGCCTTTCGCAATCACTTGCTGTATCAATTTTAGGTAAATTTCCGTTTTACCGCTTGATGTTACTCCATGCAAAAGAACGGTTGATTTTTCTTTAAAATCTTCTTTGATCTGATTGAAAGCAACCGTTTGTTTCACTGTCAACTCTGCTATCTCTATTACATCTTTTTCATCCTCATCGACACGAGATGTTTGATTTTGATAAATTTCTACCGCCCCTTTTTCTGCTAAAGATTTTATTACCACATTCGTAGCGCCTTGTTTCACAAAATCAGCCACTTTTAAAGGTTTATCTTGCAATTGTGTTTCTAAAGTAATCAATTGCAATAAGGTTTCGCGCTGTTTTGGCGCTTTATTTAATTGATTTAAAACTTCGATAAACGCGATCTCATTTCCTTTTAAATTCGGATGCAACCGAACATAATTATCTATTTTTGGTGTATATTTTTCATTCAGCTTTTCATCCAAACGAATAATTCCTTTATCAATCAATAGTTTTAAAGTCGGAATTGCAGATTTCTCATCGACAATTAAAGCAGCTTCTTCCACCGAAATTATCTCCCGTAATTTAAGTGCTTCAAAAACTAAAAATTCGTAATCATTTAATTCTTCAACTGTTTCATAATTTGGGTTAATCAACCGGACAAATGTTTGTGATTCTAATTTTAATGCAGAAGGAAAGGCATTACGAAATACATCTCCCAGCGAACACATGTAATAATTTGCCATCCATTCCCAAAATTCAATCTGTACTTGGGTCACCAAAGGTTCATTATCCAAAAACGCATGAATTGCTTTGGTTTTGTAAAGTTCCGGTGCATTTTCATGAACTGAATGTACAATCCCTGTGTACAATTTCTGTGTTCCGAATGGAACGGCCACACGTTGTCCAACTTTTATTTGCTGTAAATCTGATTCGGAAAGGTGATACGTAAACGTTCCATTTAATGAAAGAGGCAAAATAACTTCGGCAAAATAAGTTGTGACCATTTTATAGAATTATGCCGGCAAGTTAAGAAAAGGATTTTGCGAAATCAAGTTTTAAGAATATCATAAATTGAATTAATTTAATCTTAAAAATAGAAAAGACAACAGAATTGGTCGTAAATTTAAGCAAATCAAATCATAAAGTTATGTTGCATGCCATAGTAGATCAGATCTCGAAATTAGAAAAACCCATTATCAAAATTATTTTCAGAAATGACAATACTCGTGTTGTTGCTTTTGGATTAAAAGAAGGATTAAAATTAATTGATCATCAATTGCCTGTTGATGCAAAAATTATGATGCTCAAAGGCGAAATCGAAATCGACTCGAAAATTGAAGTTGTAAACTTGAAAACCTATGATGAGTACGAAATTCCACGAAAAGTGATTCATCAAGTTACGTCAAAACAAGATGCAATGATGTTGGTCATTCTAAATTTTAGTGAGAAAAAAATTTAGTTGCATTTCCAAAAATCATATCACTGATCTACTCTAGTTAAAAATATAAAAAAATTAAAAGAACTCTAAAAAAGGATTTAAATTCTGTTGATATAAATAAAATAGCTTTATATTTAGACTTATTTAATTAATCATACAATATGAGAATAGCATTCGTCTTAACAACTCTCTTTACCTTAATTTTATCATCTTGCAGCACAACAATCAAACATGACCGTTTATTTACCGGAACAGTTGTTAGAGATTGCACAGGAACTTACATTCGCATTGATGACAAAGAAGATTATTTGGTTTGTAATGCTGAAATGCTTCAGGAAAAGAAAGAAGGTGAAACAGTAAGTGTTATTTATGATTTTGAAAAAACGTGCAAAGAACTTGATGACAAAGTAACCTGTATGATGTACCATGAACATAAAGGAAAAATAAGAATTAAAAAGAATCAACTATAAAAAACACTCTAATTGAGTGTTTTTTTCTGTTTTTGAAGCAAACTTAATTAGGTTGATTTGTTTACGATCTTCAATCAATATAGTGAAAACATGGGCGTGCTGATTTCCTAAGATTTCACCAACAATCTGTTCATGTCTAGGAACAAAACCTAAAATTTTACAAAATAAACCATTTGTAAACTACACAAGAACTGTAAACCATTTGATAAGATTGTATTTCAAGTATTTTTTATTTAAATTTAATTTAAATATTGTAAGTATTAAAACCTATGAAAAAAATAATGGTAATTCTTGGAACTTTTATCAGTTCTATTTCATTTGCACAGACTGTGAATGATGTTCCTATAAAAGATATTGATGTTGATTATGTCCAAATTATAGGAACCGGAAGAGGTTTAAGTACGAAAATGAATGTTCGGCTAGATTTTGGACAAGAAACAAAATCTATTTCTTTTAAGAATGGTTTGAAAATAAAAGACGAGAAAGGAAATACGGTAAAATTCAATTCGATGATTGATGCTCTAAATTTTATGTCTGCAAATGGCTATGAATTTCAGTTTGCCTACACGTCAAAGGAAAATGATGATGACGCACTTTATTATATTTTGAAAAGACGAGAATAAAAAAAATCCCCAACTAACTTTAGTTGAGGATTTATATTTTAAAATAGGTTGATTTTTAATTGATTCTTTGAGCAACATACTCACTTTCGTTTCCTAAACGGTCTACTGCTTTTAATGCTACAGCTGTCAGGTTTTTACCATTTTTATATTTAGAAACCGTTTGATTCGTTTTCGTTCTATCTAAAATAGCTGTTTCCCAATCGTTGTTGTAACGCGTATATAAAATCCATTTCGAAATATTAGAAGACATTTTATTCTCGTTCCAACTCATGACAACTTCTGATGATTTAGCATTTACAGCTAAACTTGGTTTAGCTAAATGATCCGCTTTTATCCAATTCATTGTCGGAACCAAAGCTTTCGTTTTGTAAGGTCCTTCTTTCAAATAGCTTAACATTGATGGATTTTTTGTTAAACCGGCAATACTCCAGTGAATAACACCTACATTATTTTGTAAAATTTCACCCGCCATCTTTACTTGATTTGTAATTTCAGTTGTCCTGTCAGAAACTTTTACCTCAACAGTATTCAACCCCGGCCATAGATGACGGTTATGTGTATTTTCAGATTTCCACCATTCTAATAATTTAGGGAAACTTTGTCCTGTTGAATTAATCGGCCAATACAATTGAGGTGAAAAATAATCGACCCACCCTTTGTTTAGCCATAATTTAGCATCAGCATACAATTCATCATACTGAGAAGAACCTGTAATTCCTGAAGGATAACCAGGTTTCCAAATTCCGAATGGACTGATTCCAAATTTAACAAATGGTTTTTCAGCTTTGATTTCTTTATAAATACGTTCAATAATTGTATTGACATTGTGACGACGCCAATCGGCTCTTGCTAATGTTCCTCCATTATTTCTGTACACATTCCATGTAGCGTTATCAGGAAAATCGGCTCCTCCGTTATATGACGCATATGGATAGAAATAATCATCAAAATGAATTCCATCAATATCATAACGTGAAACAATATCGCGAACAACTTCCGAAACATGATCTTGCGTTCTCTTATCAGCAGGATCAAACCAATACATCCCGTTTTTTAATTTCACCACATTACCCGGCGATTTTTTCACCATCGATTCACTGGTTACAGGTCCTCCGCTACTGTGATGGGCTCTATAAGGATTCAACCAAACATGAAGTTCAATTCCGCGCTTGTGTGCTTCCTCTACCCAAAACTCTAATGGATCATAATAAGGGTAAGGTGCTTTTCCCTCTTGTCCTGTCAAAAAGTAAGACCAAGGTTCAAAATTACTTTTATACAATGCATCTGCAGCTGGGCGAGCCTGAAAAATAACAGCATTAAAATTATTAGCTTCTAACATATCTAACAATTTTATTGCTTCGTCTTTTTGTTGAGCAGTCGTCAATTCTTTTTTGGAAGGCCAGTTAATATTTGCTACAGAAGCAACCCAAGCCGCACGAAATTCACGACTTACTTCTGGCAATTTCACAGTAAAAAGTTCTTCTTTTTTCGTTGAAATTTCAGTTTTTGGTGTAGTAAGAATAGTAGGCTTAGTAGATTCTACAGGTTTTACAGGCTGTTTCGTCTCCACTTTTTTGTACACTATTTTTTTTGAGCTTTTATTTGTTGCACAAGAAGTTAGGCTGAGAGCAGCTACCCCAACACACATCAAAATGTATTTAAAATTAATTTTCATCAGTTGAAATATGTATTTTTAGCGTTACAAAATTAGTAATAAAGCTGCATCAATCTGGAATTTTGCAAACATTTAGCATATTCATTTTACGCTTTGTTCCTAAATTTACTAAATTTTCAGGTAAAAAACAATCTTAAAAAGCTCAATTTATTTCCATTTAATCGTAATCAATAAAAGATAATATTAATATGTTTCTAATTATATGTTTTGGAGTATTGATAATTTGTGTGAATGTGATCTTACAGTCAACGGTTACTGTATTCTCTCTACGGTATCTGCATAAATTCAATCTCAAAAAACACCGGTTAACCATTAGCCAAGTCTTGTGGCAAATGGCATTATCTGTTTCTTTGCTTACCTTATTACATGGTGCGCAATGTACTATTTGGGCGGCTACTTTTTATTTCAATCCAAACATTGATAATTTATACAGTTTCGAAGAAGCTATTTACTTTTCATTAATTACTTTTACAACTGTTGGTTATGGAGATGTTGTGATTGATAGTGAATGGAAAATATTGGCTGGCTTAGAAGCTATAAATGGCATTATGATGGTTGGTTGGTCCACTGCATTAATGTTCTCTTATCTTCAAATCATCTTAAAGAAAAATATTGCCCAATAAAAGAATCCCTTTCTTATCAGATAAGAAAGGGATTCTTTTATTTAGTATTTACTTTTTTCGATGTTACTTTTCAATTCTTTATAATAATCCGGGGCATTTGGATCTTTTTCTAATGCAATATTCACCCATTTCAATGCTTGGTTTCTATCCAATTTATTTGAATAATAGAAATTAGCTGAATTATAAAAATCTCTTGCAGAGGAAGTATCATTCAAGTGTTCTTCAATCATTTTAATCACTGTATTGATTGTATTCGTTTCGATAGCTAAAGCAACATTTACATCCTCCCACGCCAATACTAAATTTGCTGATTTTTGCGTCACATTTGTAAAACGGATTTCAAACGTTTCTGTTTTGTTTCCTGTTAATTTCATTGATTTAGCTTTCACTTTCAATGCGATATTCGATTCTTTCCATTCTTTGGGATTTCCCCAATTCTTTGTGTCTTTGTAGAAAATCACATCCCAACCTTCTTTGTTTGGAATACTATACAATGCATATTCACCAGCCGCCAAATCCTGTCCATTCACTTTTATGGGCTGATTGAACTTAATAATTGTATTCTCATTGGCACCTGTACGCCAAACTTCTCCATAGGGAACTAATTTTCCAAAAATTTTTCGGTCGTTAACATTTGGACGATTGTATTCAACTTCAAATTCTGTTAATCCAACTTTTTGTTCTATTTCTGCATGCGAACTTACTGCAGGAAATTTCATCTGAGCAAAAGCACAGCTTCCTATTAATAAAGCTAAAATTGTTGATGTTATTTTCATAAAATTATTTCTTATTCTTTATTTTATCTGTTTTTTTATCGTATCCATATGGACAATGTTTACAACCGCTTTTACAGCAATATCCTCTTTTTTTTAGGTATTGAGCCGTAAAAATCCGGAATCCTTCCGGAGATAAATAATAATCTCCTTCCTCAAACTTTTTCATTTCTAATGTGGTGAAATTACAACTTTTATTGTTACATAGTCATTTATTAATCCATGATAAACATTCGTTTATATAAAATTATGATTTTTAATGCTTTTTAAATCAACTTCTTGATATTAATGATTAATTTTGTAACAAAATAGAATTATCTAAATTAATGTTTATTGTTGTTTTAAGCCATCTATTTCGTAAAAATTTTATTGGAATTACCATTTTTCCTTTCATTTTTTTGAAAGACAAAAAATTGAAAAACAATGAGGTTTTAATCAATCATGAAACCATTCATCTTATACAACAACTTGAACTTTTTGTCGCCTTCTTTTATCCTTGGTATTTGATAGAATATGGAATTCGATTGATTCAGTACCGTGATCAGCACAAAGCTTATCGCAACATTAGTTTTGAACGTGAAGCTTATGCAAACGAACACAATCTACATTATCTGAAAGAACGGAAATTCTATAGTTTTTTAAACTACATCTAAATGATTTGGAACGATTATAAAGCTCAAATACAACATATTGAAATTAAACAGTTAACTTCTCAAAATATTCAACTCTCCATTTTAAGAGAAGATTTGATTCACCCGGAAATTTCAGGAAATAAATTCAGAAAACTAAAATATAATTTCTTAGAAGCGCAAAAACTCGGGTTCAAAAAACTTTTGACTTTTGGAGGCGCTTTTTCCAATCATATTGCGGCGACTGCTGCTGCCGGAAAAATATATCATTTCAAAACAATCGGAATTATCCGCGGTGAAGAATTGATTCATAAAATAGATGAAAACCCAACTTTACGTTTCGCTCAACAATGCGGAATGGAACTTCATTTTATTTCGCGAGAAACTTATCGTAAAAAAGATGATCTCAATTTTTTAACCGATTTAAACACTAAATATCCAGATACTTACGTTATACCGGAAGGAGGTACAAATGATTTTGCAATAAAAGGATGTAAAGAAATTTTGTACGACGACTGTTTCAACTATGATTTTATTGTTTCGGCTATTGGAACAGGAGGAACGATTGCCGGTTTGATTGAAAGTGCTCAACCTCATCAGAGAATTTTAGGTTTCCCTAGTTTGAAGGGAGATTTTATCCAAAACGAAGTTGAAAAACTGACAGAAAAAACAAACTTTACTATTTTTAATGAGTATCATTTTGGCGGTTATGGAAAAGTTTCGGATGAATTAATTACTTTTGTAAATGATTTCAAACGAATTAACCAAATTCAATTGGATCCTATTTACACCGGGAAAATGGTTTTTGGAATTTTTCAATTAATTAAAAATCATTATTTTAGTGATAATTCTAAAATTCTTTTAGTTCATACAGGCGGATTGCAAGGAATTGAGGGAATGAACAAACATTTAAAGAAGAAGAACAAAAATATTATAGAATGAAAAAATTGTTATACGTTTTTAGTTTTGTGTTGTCAATTTCAACCCAGGCACAAGAAAGCAGAGACATTACTTACATTCGAAAACATGCTGCTTTAGCTGTTGAAGAAATGCAACTTTACAAAGTTCCTGCAAGTATTACTTTGGCACAAGGTTTATTAGAAACCGGAGGAGGACAGAGTAAATTAGCTGATCAAGCAAATAATCATTTTGGTATAAAATGTAAAGGCCCTGAAGAATGGTCTTTGGACAAACCAAGAATTTATCATGATGATGATGCAAAGGGCGAATGTTTTAGAAAATATACGTCTGTTGAAGAAAGTTACAGAGATCACTCAAAATTTTTAGCATTAAGACCTTATTACAAAGCCTTATTTGTCTTAGATCCGACTGATTATAACGCATGGGCACATGGATTAAAAAAATCTGGATATGCAACAGATCCTAAATATGCCTACAAACTCATTTCGCGAATCGAAAAATATAATTTAGACCAATTTGATAAAATTTCAACCGAAGAGGTTTATGCTAAATTGTATACATTATACAACAATCAAGATGACATGTTAATGGCGAATAATTTTTCGAAAAAGAAATCGAAAAATGAACAAAAAATAAACAAAGAAGAAGTTATTTTAGCTTCTTATCAACCCCAAAGTGATAAGGTGGAAAAAAATGAGCAAGCAGTAAATAGCAAAACAATTGTTTATGAAACTCGCCCGCAAAATCCATCAATGCGTATCAAAAAACACAAAAATAATATTCCTTATATCGTTGCACAAGCTGGCGAAACTATTGCCACAATTTCGAAAACTTATAATAAAGTTCCTTCTGAAATTGCAAATTTCAATGAAATTCAAATGGGGTCTAAATTAAAAGATGGACAAATTGTATTTTTTGGAAAAAAGAAAACCAAGGGGTCTGATTATTCTTATAAAGTACAGGAAGGAGATGATATGTACACCATTTCTCAACGATTTGGTGTAAAAGTAAACAATTTGTACAAACTCAATCGCATGGAACCTGGTGATCAACCAAAAGTAGGGCAACGAATCAACTTAAAGACAAAAGTCAGAGCATAAAATTTTTAATATTATTGAAAAAAGCTTCCATTTGGAAGCTTTTTTTATTTCATCATCTTTAAAATATCGACCAGTTGCTGATTAATTTCCCCGGTTTGATAATCCATTGGCGCGGGTGCACGATCAATCATAATGTTACCTTCCTTATCCAAAATCAGAAAAGTCGGGATGTATTGAATTTGATAATCATACCCGAAATTATTTTCCTTCCCGGCAAATAATTGTACACCAGACATCTGGTTCTCTCTTATCATTTTCTTCCAGATAGGTTTATCCTCCTCTTTATCCAAAGAAATACTTACAAAATGAATTGGGGCATCATGAAATTGTTTTTCTAATTCTTTCATAAAAGGAATTTGAACTTTGCAAGGACCACACCAAGTCGCCCAAATATCGATGTAAACATATTTTCCTTTAAAATCAGCTAAGTTAAATCGTTTTCCATTAATATCAGCTAACGAAAAATCCGGCGCTTTCACCAATTCTTTCGATGTAACTGTTGTTAGAGAATCTTTTTTTACAAAAGAATCACTCTTTTCTATTTCAGTAGATTCTTCAATTTTTTGTTCGGATTTATTACAACTAAAAAGTGTAAAAATCATTGACAATATAATTAACTCTTTTTTCATTCGGCAACTATAAATTCCATCGTTTTGTCTACATGTTCTTGTTCAGTAATGCCTTTCGCATATACCGAATTATCTCCATAATTATATTTATCTAAATAGGCTTTATTTATTTCAGCTGAAATCTGATTCAGGTCATTTGGAATTTGAGCCTTAATCTTCACTATCAAATCTCCGCATCTTAATTCTCCTTCATTCTCAACTAAAAAAGTGTTATACCAGCTTTTCTCCGCAAATCCCCAAGACCGAGCAAATATTCTATTGTCCACAATAACCATCCAGATATCTAAAAAACTTTCCCTGGATAATCCAGCTTTTAACCCTATTAAATTATGTGTACTTATATAATTTTTTACTTTTTCAAAATTATTCATCCTTAAATTTTATTCGAATTAAATCAAAATTAACCATTTAAAAGTTATCAATTTCATAAAATAGTTCAATTCACTTGACAAAGGGGGTTCTGACATCGTATATTTGCAAAAAATTGTACAATTATGAAAATGAAAACCTCCGATTTCGACTTTACTTTACCAGAAGAACTTTTAGCAGATCGTCCTTCAGAAAACAGAGACGAAGCACGCTTAATGGTTGTTCATCGTGACACCGGAGAAATTGAACATAGACAATTTAAGGATCTTATCGATTATTTTGATGAAGGAGATGTGATGATTCGTAACAATACGAAAGTCTTTCCAGCTCGTTTAATGGGAAATAAAGAAAAGACCGGTGCTCAGATCGAAGTTTTCTTATTAAGAGAATTAGATGCTGAAACTCGTTTATGGGATGTTTTGGTTGATCCAGCTCGTAAAATTCGTATCGGAAATAAATTATTTTTTGACAATGATGATACATTAGTAGCAGAAGTTGTAGATAACACGACTTCTCGTGGACGTACTTTACGTTTCTTATTCGATGGATCTTACGAAGAGTTTCGTGCAAAATTGAAAGAATTAGGAGAAACTCCGCTTCCAAAATATATTTTACGTGACGTAGAGCCAGAAGATGCTGAGCGCTACCAGACAATTTATGCAAAACACGAAGGGGCTGTTGCTGCGCCTACAGCTGGTTTACACTTTTCGAAACATTTACTGAAACGTTTAGAGATAAAAGGTGTTGATTTTGCAGAATTAACTTTACATATTGGTTTAGGAACTTTTCAGGCTGTTGAAGTAGAAGATTTATCTAAACACAAAATGGAGTCTGAACAAGTAATTATTCCTCAAGCTACAGCAGATTTAGTAAACAGAGCAATTGACGAAAAGAAAAAAGTCTGTGCAATTGGGACAACTTCTATGCGTTCTATCGAGTCTTCAGTTTCTGCTGATGGACATTTAAATGCATTTGACGGCTGGACGAATAAATTTATTCACCCACCTTACGATTTCTCTATCGCAAATTGTATGATTACAAACTTCCACACGCCAAAATCGACATTAATTATGATGATTTCTGCGTTTGCCGGACATGATTTAACAATGAAAGCGTACAACGAAGCTGTAAAAGAAGGATACAAATTCTACTCTTACGGAGATGCAATGCTAATTCTATAAGAAAAGTTTGAATACAACAAAAAAAGACATACGAAAGCTTTCACAGGCTGAGATTGAAGATTATTTCAAAGAGATTGGAGAAAAATCATTCCGCGCAAAACAAGTGTACGAATGGTTATGGAAAAAGAATGCGCATCAATTTGATGACATGACAAATATTTCTAAAGCTCTTCGTGAACAATTAGGAGAATCTTTCCAAATTCAACCTGTTGAAGTAGACCTTCTACAAAAATCTAATGACGGAACCATCAAGAATGCTGTTAAGCTTCATGATGGTAACGTTGTGGAATCTGTTTTAATTCCAACTGATTCTCGCACAACAGCCTGCGTTTCTTCGCAAGTTGGGTGTAGCTTGGATTGTACTTTTTGTGCAACAGCGCAATTAAAACGTATGCGTAACCTTACGGCTGCCGAAATAGTAGATCAAGTGGTAATTATTGATGACGAAAGTAAACGTTATTTTAATCGCCCTTTAAGCAACATCGTATTCATGGGAATGGGAGAACCTTTGTTGAATTATAATGAAGTGATTTCTGCCATCAAAAAAATTACATTACCAGAAGGATTAGGGATGGCTCCAAGACGGATTACAGTTTCCACTTCAGGTATTCCTAAGATGATCGAAAAACTGGCTGACGAAGATTTACGCGTTAATCTTGCGGTATCTTTACATTCCGCTCGTGAAGAAGTTCGTAATGTAATTATGCCTTTTTCGGTTAAATTCCCTTTAACAGATTTAATGGATAGTCTTCAGTATTGGTACCAAAAAACAGGGTTACGAATTACATTCGAATACATTGTTTGGGGTGGTGTTAATGATAAGAAAGAAGACATTGATGCGTTGATCAAATTCTGTAAAAAAATTCCTTCTAAAGTGAATATCATCGAATATAATTCAATTGATGACGGAATCTACAAACAAGCATCAGAGCAAGCAATTGATCACTATATCAAAGCATTGGAGTCGAATAATATTGTCGTGAATGTACGCCGCAGCCGTGGAAAAGATATTGATGCTGCTTGTGGACAATTAGCCAATAAGACAGGAAATGATTAAACAATAATCAAATGAAATATTTAGCCATATTTTTATTTTTGATTCTGACTAAATTCACTTTCGCTCAACAGGTACAAAACATCGATACAATTTCTATTGATGAGTATAAAATGGAAAGTATTTACTTACCTCCTGTTTTAAACGAAATTTCGACTTTAGAATATGAAAAAGAAGATCAAAGTATGGCTTCTTTTTGGGGCTTAAACGATTCTGATTCCAAACCGGAAATCTATCGTTTCAATGCAAAAACAGGAGAAATTATCAATACCATTTTCATTTCAAATGCTCCAAATATAGATTGGGAAGAAATTTCTTCAGACGATCATCGAATTTATTTTGCTGATTTCGGAAATAATTTAGGTAAACGAAAAGACTTGGCTATCTATTTCATCGAGAAAACGAACATCGATTATTCAAAATCTTATCAACAACTAAAAGCTGAAAAAATAGAATTTTATTATCCTGAGCAAGAAACTTTTCAATTCAAGAATATGACGACAAATTGGGATGCAGAAGCATTTTTTGTTTGCGATAACCAATTGCATATTTTTACAAAAGAATGGTCCAATTTGGCGACAACACATTATATTATTCCAATTGACACTGCTAAAAAGCACGCTGCTAAAAAAGTAGAAACTTTCAAAACTAATTATGCTGTAACAGCTGCTTTTATAGATACGGATAAGAATAGTCCGACAAAAGGAATTTATTTATTGGGGTATACAAAAGAAGCGTTAGCTTTTATCAGCTGGTTCGATTTACCGGAAGATAACAATCAGTTATTCTTCACTTCTCAAGTTAAAAAAATAAGTTTACCTTTGGGCTTCACGACACAATTGGGACAACTGGAAGGAATTTCGGTTTTACCAACAGAAAATAAAGTTTGTTTTAGCGGAGAAGAATTTAAATACAAAGATTTCTATGCTAAACAGGTTGTACATTGCATCAATAATTTTACAAATTAAAAAACTAAATTTTGGGTAACACGGTAGATTTGATTAAAGCTCCTATTGCGGAGGAAATGAAATTGTTTGAACAGAAATTCTTCGAATCAATGAAGAGTAATGTTTCTCTTCTTGACCGTATCACCAATTATATTGTGCGCAGAAAAGGAAAACAAATGCGCCCAATGTTTGTTTTTTTAACTGCAAAATTGAATGGAGAAGTACAAGAACGTACATATCGTGCGGCTTCTTTTATCGAGCTTATTCATACAGCAACTTTAGTACATGACGATGTTGTGGACGACAGTACCTTACGACGCGGATTCTTTTCTTTGAATGCAATTTGGAAAAACAAGGTCGCTGTTCTAGTAGGCGATTATTTCTTATCTAAAACATTGATTATTTCAACTAAAAATAAAGATTTCGATTTATTAGAAGTTGTTTCTGTGGCAATCCAAGAAATTTCAGAAGGAGAATTATTACAAATTGAGAAAGCCCGAAAACTGGATATTACAGAGGATGTTTATTTCGAAATTATTCGAATGAAAACAGCTACGCTTATCGCTGCTTGCTGTGAAGCCGGAGCCCGTTCAGTTGGTTGTTCGGAAGAAATTGCAAAAAAAATGCATCGTTTTGGTGAATTGGTGGGGATTGCTTTTCAAATCAAAGATGATTTATTTGATTATACCACTTCTAATGCGATTGGGAAACCTGTTGGAATTGATATCAAAGAACAAAAAATGACATTGCCTTTGATTTATTCCATTAACAATGCAACTGAAAAAGACAAAAAATGGTTGATCAATTCTGTCAAACGTTACAACAACGATAAAAAGCGTGTTCGTGAGATTATTCAATATGTGAAAGACCATGGCGGAATTGAATACACTCAAAAAATGATGAAACAATATAGCCAGGAGGCTTTGGATATACTTTACGAATTTCCGGAAAATGAATATCGAAATTCATTGGAAACAATGGTGAAATATGTTATCGAAAGAGAAAAATAAAAAAGGTGGATTTTAAAAAATCCACCTTTTTTATTTTTCTCTTTTTACAATCACTTTAAACTGATTTCTGATAAATGTAATCGTCCATGATGTAGCCGTTTCCGATATCAAATGTTTTCGATTCTATATTTTTGAAACCATTTTTTTCATAGAAACGAATGGCTTTCGCATTGTGTTTATTCACTGTTAAATGAACCGCTTTTGCCTCTTTTTCTTTTGCAAAATCTACTACTCTATTCAGCATCAATTGTCCAATTCCTTTGGTTTGATTAGATTCTTTCAAATAAATTTTTGACAAGAAAACCGTATTATTTTCATCCAATTTATAATGCAAATAACCAGAAGGAACATTATCAATTTTTAAGATTTCCCAGATTTCTCCATTGCTGATTCCTTCGTTTACTTTATCGTTATTGTACATCATATCAATCATATAATCGATTTGATCCTGCGATAATAAATCTTTGTAACATTCGTCCCAAATCTCTTTTGCCAAGGGCTGAACCAAATGAATATTCTTTTCATTTACCGTATGAAAATGACAATATACGTCCAGTTTAACGGGGTTTATTTTTTGATTAACTGCAATATTTTCAAGAAGTTCTTCTTTTCGCTTTTCAAGATCAGCTGAAAACATTTCCATTGTCCACTTACGTTTCAAATAATTATAATAGACAAAGGATAAAAGAATAAATAGCACCAAATCAGGAACCATCATCCATTTTGATTCCATCAGCTCTGGAAGTGTAGATTTTATCACGCCAAAACTCATTAACAAAGCTATATTAATTGCAATAACAAACACTCCTAAGAAGTACAATCCAATCACTTTTAAAATCAAC
Organism: Empedobacter brevis NBRC 14943 = ATCC 43319; assembly: GCF_000382425.1. GTDB lineage: Bacteria > Bacteroidota > Bacteroidia > Flavobacteriales > Weeksellaceae > Empedobacter > Empedobacter brevis. Next base: position 96,230 of record NZ_KB908301.1, on the reverse strand, counting down.
TGTAGTTTATCTTTATTGAATAGTTTTCCTAAAAAATAATACTGAAAGATTAAGATAAGTATAGTAATCACTCTATTTAATTTTTATGTCTTACAAAAATACAAAAAATATAAGCGAATCCTTTATATTTGTATGAAACATATCGAAACAAAAAGTGATTTATTATGTATAGCAATAAATTTCAGGACTATTTACAAACACAATTGAATGACTTGGCAGAGCAAGGGTTGTTCAAAAAAGAGCGCATCATTGCTTCTCCACAAAGTGCCGAAATTACATTAGAAAACGGTAAAACGTTATTAAATTTTTGTGCCAACAACTATTTAGGACTATCTGATAACAAAGAAGTAATTACAGCATCTCAAAAAATGTTAGATGACCGTGGATACGGAATGTCATCGGTTCGTTTTATCTGTGGTACTCAAGATATTCACAAACAATTGGAAAAGAAAATTGCCGACTTCTTAGGAATGGAAGATACTATTCTTTATGCTGCTGCTTTCGATGCAAATGGAGGTGTTTTCGAGCCGTTGTTTACAGAAGAAGATGCAATTATTTCTGACGAATTAAACCATGCTTCCATTATTGACGGAGTTCGTTTATGTAAAGCTGCCCGCTACCGCTACAAAAACAACAATATGGCCGATTTAGAAGCTCAGTTAATTGCGGCTTCTGAAAAAAATCATCGTTTCAAAATTATTGTAACAGACGGCGTTTTCTCTATGGACGGTATTGTTGCTGACTTAAAAGGAGTTTGTGATTTAGCTGATAAATATGACGCTTTGGTCATGGTAGATGATTCTCACGCAACAGGTTTCATTGGAAAAACAGGTCGTGGAACCCACGAACATAATGAAGTAATTGGACGTGTAGATATCATTACATCTACTTTAGGTAAAGCTTTAGGTGGAGCCATGGGAGGATTTACTTCCGGTAAAAAAGAAGTAATCGAAATGTTACGCCAAAAATCTCGTCCTTATTTATTCTCGAACTCTTTGGCTCCTGGAATTGTTGGTGCTGCTTTACAAGTGTTAGAAATGTTAGAAAAAGACACTTCTTTACGTGATAAAGTTATGTGGAACGCCGACTATTTCCGTAAAGGAATGGTTGCTGCTGGTTTTGATATTCCGGAAGGTGATGCTGCAATTGTACCAGTTATGTTGTACGATGCAAAATTATCTCAAGTAATGGCAGATAAATTATTGGATGAAGGTGTATATGTCATCGGATTCTTTTTCCCTGTTGTTCCTCGTGATAAGGCACGTATTCGTGTTCAATTATCTGCTGCACATACAAAAGAACAATTGGATCATACGATTACTGCTTTTACAAAAGTTGGTAAAGAATTAGGAGTGATTAAATAAGAATCTCTTTTATTCAATATTATATTAGCGACTATTTTTAGTCGCTTTTTTTATATACTTAATCTATGCTTTTCAAAAACAAAACATATCAATTAACGACAAATCTTTCTGAACAAGAGGTTTTTAGAATTCTAAGATATAATACAACAGAGGAACAATTAATGCGTTTTACAAAACCGAAGACATTTTTCATAAGCCTTTATATTTTTGTAACGAGTATTTTTCTAATCTTTGCCTCAATTATGATTGTAAATGACAATCTTCATCCTAAAGCAATTATTCTGATTCCTTTTCCTATTTTATTTTTTGGTGTACTTATTTACCAAGTTAACACTTCTGATAGCAAGAATGAATCAATCAATTTTCTTGAAAAACTATTTCAAACGAAAATACATCAAATTAAATAGCAGCGCCACGAATTGTCTTTCAAAATCCTTATTTTTACAACAACTCAACGAAAGAAAATTTCAAAATGGCTCAATTCATCGAAAATGTTGTAAGGGATTTAATACAGAATCAGACCAATTTTATTCAAACCACTTTAGTTTTACCGGGCAAACGTCCGATGTTATTTTTTAGAGAAGCATTTCAGCGTCAATCGCAAAATATTATCCTTCCTAAAATGAAAAGTATTGAGGAACTGATGAGTGAGCTTTCCGGTTTAGAAATTATTTCGGGGATTAACCTTTGGTTCAAGGCATATCAAGCTTACAAAAAAGTAGTCCAAAAGCCTGATTCTTTTGAAGACTTCATCAAATGGGGACCAACTGTCCTGAAAGATTTTGACGACATTGATGCTTCTTTACAGCCTGCTCACAAAGTTTTGGATTATTTGATTTCAGTTGAACGAATTAACCAATGGGGAGATGGAAAAATTGAAATTGGTAAAAATGAAATCATTCAAAATCATTTAACTTTTTGGGGAATCGTTTCTAAGTTATATTTCCAACTGCAACAAGATTTACTTGATTCGAAAGAAGGATATGCCGGAATGGTTTTTAGAATCGCAAGCGAAAAAGTAAATGAAATTATCGAAAACAGTACTTCTCATTATATTTTTGCCGGTTTCAATGCCTTGACAAAAGCCGAACAAGCGCTTATTTTCAAATTAGAAAAAGAAAATTTAGCAACATTGTATTGGGACGTTGATGCCTATTATTACGAAAATCCAAATCAAGAAGCCGGATCTTTTCTGAGAAAATATAAAGAAAAAATAAAACCAATTAACTGGATTGTAGATGAATTTTCAAAACCGAAGAATCTACATACCATTGGAGTTGCAAAACAAGTTGGGCAAGCGAAATATGTTGCTGATTTAATCCGTCATTTAAATGAAGAGGAAATTAAAAATACTGCTTTAATTTTAGCTGATGAGTCTATTCTTCCTGCTATTCTTAATTCTTTACCCGAAAATATTACACACCTGAATATTTCAATGGGAATTCCATTACGTTCAGTTCCTTTGGCACAATTCTTTAAATCTATTTTCGAATTACAGATGAACAGTGAGAAATTAGGAAAGGGAACATTATTTTATTTTAAAAATGTTTTACAAATTCTCGAAAATAAAACCTTATCTCAATACAGCTCCGATAAAAGCAGGGATTTAGCACACGATATTCGCACACAGAATCGTATTTTCAATTCTCCAAACTCTGTTCAAAATTCATTAGACGAATCTATTTTTAAAAGCCTGTTCCATATCCCTGCAAGTATAACTGCGTTTATTCATCATTTAAAAAATTGGACTGATGAGTTATTGCATCATCCTACAATGAATGATTTGTTGACCAAAGAATATTTATTCTTTTTTAAGAAAGTATTCAATCAACTGCATGAAAACCTCCTGCAGGTAAATGATATCAAAGACTATAGAACATTGTTTTTATTGTACAACAAAATCGTTTCTTCAGAATCTATTTCCTTCATTGGTGAACCTTTGAAAGGTTTACAATTAATGGGGCTGTTGGAAACACGTTTGTTAAATTTTGATCACATCATCATGACTTCTGTGAATGATGAAATATTACCTTTGGGAAGGCAAAATAATACGTTTATTCCTTATGACATTCGCAAACAAATGAAATTGAATACCTTTACAGAGAATGATTCAATTTATGCGTATCACTTTTATCGTTTAATTCAACGCGCTAAAAATGCTTATTTTGTTTATGATACAGAAGCTGACGGAATGGGTTCCGGAGAAAAATCGCGTTTTTTGGCCCAAATAAAATTTGAAAGTAAACATCCTATAAAAGAATCATTTGCCGCACCAAGTTTCATTACAAAACCATTGAAAGATATCATTGTTCCTAAAACAGACGAAACAATGAAAAAACTTTGGGATTGGGCAAATTACGGAATCTCACCTTCTTCACTTTCTACTTATTTACGAAATCCGTTGGATTTTTATGAACAACGAATTTTCAATGTAAATGAAGTGGAAGAAGCAGAGGAAACTGTTAGTGCAAAAACCTTGGGAAATATAGTGCATGGAGCATTAGAAGAGCTGTACTTACCTTATTTGAATCGTATTCTACATGAAAATGATTTTAAATCGATTGAAAAAGAAAAAAACAAAACGCTTCAAGAGCATTTCCGAAAAGAATACAAAGACGGTCATCTGGATAAAGGTCCCAATTATTTGATTTACAAAATAGCTGAGCGAATTGTTGACGGTGTGTTATCCAAAGATGTTAAAACAGCAAAAGAAAATGAATTCATCATTCGGGCTTTGGAAAGCAAACACGATGTCGATTTTACGCTAACAAATGGTCAACTTGTAAAATTAAAAGGAGTTATTGATCGAATTGATTCGGTGAATGATCAATTGCGGATTATAGATTATAAAACAGGGTATGCAAAAGAAATTTCTGTTAAAACAGAAGAAATTGAAACAGTGTATCAAAAAGAAGAGAAAGCTAAACAATTGCAATTGATCTTTTATGCTCATTTGTTTTATGCCGATAAAAAAAATCTGGATAAAGAAATTGAATTGTGCATTTATCCCATAAAATTTCCGAACAAAGAACTGATAAAGCTTGCTGTTGATAAAAATACTACCATTGATTATTCGATTGTAGAAAACTCAACCGAGCCAATGTCAAAATTAATTGAAGAAATTCTAAACCAAGAAATTCCATTCAAACAACCGGAATAGTACTCAATACACCATATTACTACCCTTTGTAAAGGCTAGATATAAAGGGTTTTATAATTTAATTGGCGTATAAATTCATTTATATTCTTAATATTTTATTAAAAAACAGTAGTTTTGGAAAAGTTTAAAATCGCATAATGAAAAACAATAAACTTTTTATAGCTATTATTATTGCCTTACTAATTGGTGTTGCTGTTGGTGGATATGTACATTATAATACATCTCCGGAATTTATTAAAACATTTTCAACTAATATCAAACTTCTTGGTACTGTATTTATTCGTTTAATCCAAATGATTATTGCTCCTTTAGTCTTCTCAACATTGGTTGTAGGAATTGCTAAAATGGGGGATATGAAAATGGTAGGACGCGTTGGAGGACGCGCTTTAGGATGGTTTATAACTGCTTCATTAACATCTTTGGTCATCGGGTGTATTGTTGTAAATGTTATGAAACCCGGAGAAGGAATCAACATCGAAATGGATGCAAGTTCTGCTCAAGACTTACTAAAAGGTCAGGCCTCTCTTACATTAGAACATTTCATTACACATATGATTCCTAAATCTGTTTTTGAATCTTTTGCTACAAATGAAATCTTACAAATTGTCGTTTTCTCAATTTTCTTTGGTGTAGCTATGGCTGCATATGGTAAAGAAGGAGAAATGATTACGAAAGCATTGGATAAAATTTCACATATCGTTTTAATCATGGTTGGTTATGTTATGTGGACGGCACCTTTAGGTGTTTTAGGAACAATTGCTGCTGCTATTGCAACTTACGGATTTGGAATTTTTGCATTATATGTAAAATATTTAATTGCTTTCGTCATAGGTATTGCTCTTTTATGGTTGGTATTATGTATCGTGGGGTACTTTATTTTAGGAAATCGTTTGTTCGATTTGTTAAGACATATTAAAGCTCCTTTATTAATTGCTTTTTCTACAACTTCATCAGAAGCTGTATTCCCTAAACTAGTGGAAGAATTAGAAAAATTCGGTGCCCAAAAGAAAATCATTTCATTTACATTACCTCTTGGTTATTCTTTCAATTTAGATGGCTCTATGATGTACATGACATTTGCGTCTTTGTTCATTGCGCAAGTTTATGGCATCCATATGCCAATAGAAAAGCAAGTCTTGATGTTACTTGTATTAATGTTAACTTCTAAGGGGGTTGCAGGTGTTCCAAGAGCTTCCTTAATTGTGGTGGTTGCAACTTGTTCAATGTTCGGAATTCCACCTGAGGGTATTGCTTTAATCTTACCTATCGACCATTTTTGTGATATGGCTCGTTCGATGACAAATGTTCTTGGAAATGCTTTATCTACAGTAGCTGTTGATAAATGGGAAGGACATATTGCTGTTGAGCAAGAATACATTCATAATGAAGATAAACACATCTAGAATATAACATAAAAAAAACGACTTCTTTAAGTCGTTTTTTTTATGTTACAATTCGTTGTACTTCGGAAATTTTGGATCTACAATTCTTTTCAATTCCGGATGCTTCTTAATGTAAGCAAAAACATAAGGACAATAAGGAAATAACGAATTATGGTGCTCTTCCAGGTAAACCAATGTTTTCTCTACTAAAGCTGATGCGACACCTCTTCCTCCTAACTCTTCAGGAACTTCAGTGTGAATTAACTTGATGATATCTGCATCTTGCTTATAATCAATAAAAGCTATAAATCCGTCAACATCTAATTCAAATCGTGATGTCGATTCATTTTTTATAACTTGTAAAGGAATTAATTCTTCATTCATAGTTTTAAAATTTTATAGTACAATAATCCGTAAAATACCTCATAAGATGATTGACATACATCAAAAAAGCAACCAAAAAATTGATTGCTTTTACTTCTACTTTTTAAACTTTACACAGATTTTAATTCAATTAGTGTGATTTCCGGCCAAACTCCTACTCTACCAGGATAAAAATGATAGCCGAATCCTCTGTTTACGTTAATAATTTTTCCTTCAAAATCATAAAAACCTGCCCATTGAGGATAAATATACTGTGCCGGGCTCCAGCGTAAACCAATCTTCGGTACTTCAATTCCTAATTGCATGCCGTGTGTATGCCCTGATAAAGTTAAATCGTAATGTTTGGGATGATTTTTTATAATTTCATTCCAATGCGAAGGATCATGCGACATGACTATTTTAAAATCATCAAAATTAACCTGACGAGATGCCAAATCAATATCTCCTAATTTTTTGAATCGTGTTCCCCAGTTCTGAACACCAATCAGTGCTATTTTTTCATTATTCTTTGTAATAAATCTACTTTCGTTCAGAAGTAATTTCATTCCAATTTTTGGAAAAATGGCTTTTATTTTCTCAAAGTTTTCTTGTTTCTCTTCTTCTGTTTTCCAATCCGAATATTCACCATAATCATGATTTCCTAACACTGCAAAATTTCCATATGGCGCTTGCTTTATTTTTGAAAAAACATCATACCATTTCTCCATTTCCCAATGAAAATTATTCACAATATCTCCCGTAAACAATAAGATATCAAATTCTTGCTGGTTAATTAAATCAACAGCATATTCAATTTTTTCACGATTATCCAAACTTCCCGAATGTATATCGGTAATATGCAACACCTTAAAACCATCAAAAGATTTGGGTAAACGTTGGTAAACCAGTTTTTTTTTGATGACTTTGAAATTATATTTTCCTAATGTCATTCCATAAATCAAACTAAAAAACGGGATAGAAGCTACTGTCAATCCAGAAATCATGACAAATTTTCGTCGAGACGGTAAATAAGAATCTTCTTCCGATTGGCGGTTTGCAATTCGATTTACAAACCATCCTAAACCTCTGAAAATATCTTGGATTAAAAAGAATATAAATTGAATTAAACGTGGAAATCCGAACAGCATAAACAAGCCAGTTGCCCACATCGTCGTTTGAGTCTGTCCAACATTTCGATCAAAAAAGACCAAATTATATCCAAAATTACACAAAACAGCAATCCAAGCTAAAACATTGGACCAAATAAAAAATTTATTCTTGATAAATTTTCTGAAGTTAAAAAACAAATAAATTTCAAGTATGATTGAAATGATAATTAGCGTTATGACACTATTTATGAACATTTTTTGAGTGATTTTGAACAAAAATAAAACAATTCCCAAGATAAATAGTTTTTCATCAGATTCTTAACAGAACATTATAAAAATTATAAATGATTCAGCGCGAAACTTTGTAGGAGAAAGATGTAACTTTGTCAAACATTTTTAAGCATAAATTATGGAAAACAGACTACCTGTAACGGTACTTTCCGGGTTTCTTGGAAGCGGAAAAACAACACTTCTCAATCATATATTACACAATAAAAAAGGCCTAAAAGTAGCCGTTATCGTAAACGATATGGGCGCTGTAAATATCGATGCTCAAATGATTGCACGTGAAAATGATTTAATTCAAACTGATGAAAAGTTAGTCGAATTGAGTAATGGTTGCGTTTGCTGTGAATTGCGTGAAGATTTGATTGTTGAAATTGAAAAATTAGCTCAATCTGGAAAATACGATTATTTAGTCATTGAAAGTTCCGGTATTTCTGATCCCGGGCCTATTGCTCAATCCTTAGATTTTGTTTCTCCTGATGGAACTATCGATTTGCCAAAAGTTGCTCGTTTAGATACTTTAGCGACAGTTGTTGATGCCTACAATTTCTTTAAAAATTTAGGAACTGACGAAGATGTTTTTGATCGTGGGTTTACCGCTAACAGAGAAGATAATCGCCCTATCGTAAATCTTTTAATTGATCAAATCGAGTTTTCGAATGTGATTATTTTAAATAAAATGGATTTGGTGGAGGAAGAAACTCTACTAAATATTGAAGCCTTTGTCTCAAAATTAAATCCTACGGCTAAAATTATCCCGACAAGTTTTGCCCATATTGAATTATCCGAAATTTTAAATACAAATCTGTTCGATTTCGAAAAAATTCAGGATATGGATGCTTGGGTAAAATTACTGGAAGAGCAAGAAAATGAAGAACATCACCACCATCATGATCACGAATGTGGAGAGCATTGTACTCATGAACATCACGATCATTTAGAAGAAAAATATGGAATGACTTCTTTTGTGTATCGTCAAAAAATTCCATTTCACGCAGAACGTTTTTTAACGTATTTGAATGATCATTTTCCAGCAACTATTTACCGTTCTAAAGGTTTATTTTGGTTAGCCAACCGTCCGGATGAAGCTATTTTCTTGAGTCAAGCCGGTGGAAGTATCCGCATTGATCCTGCAGGAGCATGGTGGTGCTCGATGCCGTATGACGAACGTATTCAGTTTGCGGCTTATCAATTTAACCAAAAACAAATAGATGCAAAGTGGTCGAAAGAATGGGGAGATCGAATTATCGAACTTGTTTTCATAGGACAAGGTTTGGAGAAAGAAAAAATCACACAAGAGTTAAATTCCTGCTTGTTAAATGAACAGGAGATTGCTGAATGGCAAACGAAATATAATTAAAATGAAAAAACCACTTCAATTATGAAGTGGTTTTTTCATTTTAAAATTTTCAAGAAAAGATGTCTACTACTTTTGCTTTTCAAACATGTCAGCAATTTTTTACCATACACTTTCTTATATCACATCCAACGAAGCCAGGTTCTTCATTTCTTCAATCCATTCTTTTCTATCTTCTTCATCCAACTCACAAAGAGGTCCGATAAAATCACTTTGAATAGAAGATACCCCGCAGTATTCCAAAATCCCCTTTTTTAACTGTACAAGTCCGCTTGACTTGTATATCTCTTCATACTCCTCAATGGATAAATCACCTGCCGTTGTGATTATTCTGCCTGTCTTTCCTTTTAATAATCCTTCACTCTCTCCCTCTTTATTGTGTTTGAAAGTAATTCCCGGAAGAAAAGCCCTATCAAAAAATCCTTTCATAATTGCAGGCATACCAAGCCACCAGACAGGATGTATCCAAACCTGATGTTCACTCCATTGTATGTCTTCCAATGCCTTTACCAGTTCCGGTTCAAGCTCCATTCTCTGTTGATAACCAAATTGTAGGTTTGGGTTAAAATCCAGCTCTCCGATAGCAATGTATCGTACTTGCGAACCGAGACTTAAAGCCGAGTTTATATAAGAGTGTGCAATAGCACTGTTAAAACTTTCTTTGTTGGGATGTCCATTAATAACGACTATCTTTTTCATTTCCCTTGATTTAAAATTTGTTTAAATAGTTTTACTTGTTTTTCATAAAAAGTGTCTGATAACTGACAGGGGAAAAAATCAAAAGCATGTACAGCTCTCTTTATTTCCAGTAGGTTGACCGATACATTCGCATCCTTTAATTTTTGAGCATACAATTTTCCTTCATCTTTTAACGGATCAAATTCACACACAATAATAGTTGCATCCGGTAATTTTTTGAAATTGTCTTCCAGTAATGGAACGCCATATTTTGGAGGATTACTTATTTTTTCCTGTAGGTAATACTTCCACATCCATTTTGCTGATGTTTTTGTCTGCATAGGAGCGTTCGCTAATTGATCCATAGACAGAGTTGTCAAAAGGTGGCTTACAGGAGGGTACAGTAAATACTGATGTCGAATTACAGCTTGCTTTCTGTCTCTCGTCAAATGGGTGATAGATGCAGCAATTGTAGCTCCGGCGCTGCTTCCTCCTATAAGGATATTGTTTTTACTCCCACCGATTTGATTGCCATATTTAGATAGCCACAATAACACTTCATAACCATCTTCTATCCCAGCCGGAAATGGATGTTCAGGAGCCAGTCGATAATCCACCGAAACAATCAACATACCAATATCCAGAGCCAACTTGAAGAATATAAAATCGTATTGTTCAGGTGTGCCATATATAAAAGCCCCTCCATGAAAATATAACAATATGGGTAGGTTTTTCCCCCCTTTAGGTCTGTATATTCTCAACCTTATTTTTCTTGATTTTTCAGAAGAAGAAATTTCGATATTTTTAACATCAAGCTGTTTCGGAATACCAGCAGGTACTTCATTTAAGGATACCCTCCTTTCCTCTTCTCTAATTTTTGCAGGATTATTTTTTAACAGGTTTTCGTAATCTATAACATTAAACGGGCTATTCGAGACAGCCTCCCAAAGTGCTGAATCTATATTTTTAATTATTCTTTGCATCGCTAAATATTTTACAGTTTGACCACTATTTTTCCTACTGTATGTCCTGTCTCAATTTGCAAATGAGCATGTGCCATTTCATCAAAATCAAATACATGGGATACATGTGGTTTTAACACTCCCTTTTCCAATAGAGATGCGATATGCTGCATATCTCGTCCACTGGAATAAACAGACATAAAATAACAAGCGTGCAGGTGTTTCTCCTGAGCCTTTAATTCATCCTCTTTGGTGTGTCCGGATGGCAATGTGACAATAGTTCCGAAAGGTTTTAGTGCCTGTACTGATTTCCGGAAATTAATGCCTCCTATCGTTTCCAATACAAAATCAATATCTTGTACGGTTTTTTCAAAGTAAACATTTCTGTAATCAATGAATTCGTCTGCTCCTAATCCCATCACAAACGCTCTATTAGAGCTTGATGAAGTAGCAATAACATAAGCTCCTATATGCTTAGCTATCTGTACAGCAAAATGCCCAACACCTCCTGAAGCAGCATGAATAAGAACTTTATCCTTAAATCTTAACTTACCATAACTATCGAAAGCCTGCCAAGCAGTTAGCGCAGCCAATGTGCTGGCTGCTGCTTCCACATGACTGATATTTTTAGGTTTTAAAGTAAGATGTTCTATCGGAGCAGCTACATATTCGGCATAGGCTCTTCCGTGTCCCACAAAATTAATCATCCCAAATACTTCATCTCCGATATTAAATTGTTTAACTTCTTTTCCGATTTCTGTTATTGTTCCCGAAATATCCCAACCTAAAATCAACGGATTATAGTTTGCTAAATCTTCTGCTAATGGAGCTTGTCGATTGCGAACTTTTATATCAACAGGATTAATACCGATGGCTTTCACCTTAATCAGTACTTCATTTATTTTTATTACAGGCTTTTCAATTTCTTTGTAAAGAAGGTTTTCGACACCTCCAAAATTTTTCAATACAATTGCTTTCATTTTGTCATCCATTTGATTTAGTAAAAATAGACCGAAAAATAAGCTATAAACAGGTACATTTAGAGCTTATTTAGGTATCTTTACTCTATGGCAAGAGAAAATATTTATCAATCACTTGAAGTTTTCTACGAGAAAGTAGACGAATGCCCTTTACGTGATAGGCAATTTAATTTTTTTGAATTAGTTTACGTGATTTCTGGTACGGGTCATCATACTGTCAACGGCAATAAGCTTGCTTATCTCGCAGGAGATTTATTTCTTATAACACCTAAAGACTGTCACGAATTCGATTTGGAGGGGACATGCGAATTTATGGTCATACGCTTCGGTGAAAGATATATACGAGAATATCAATGGAAAAGCATAGACCATATCGAATGCTTGTTGTATTATGCATCTCACTTATCGGGTTCTGTGCTTGTAAATAATGACGACAAAAATATGGTGGGTTCATTGATAGTGCATTTAAGAAAGGCAACTGAACATGAATCTGTGTATTCGGAGGATCTGGTTCGTCATTTGGTAAATGCTGTCATTGTTATTTCAGCCAGAAATATTGCCATCATCAAACCACAAAACATTACTCCGAATACAGACGTTCGTTTGTTGCAAATATTGGATTATATACAGGAAAATATACGTCGACCCGAACTTTTAAGGATTGCTGTAATTGCAGAAAACTTTGGATTGTCTCCGACCTACCTTGGTAGTTATTTCCGTAAGCAATGCGATGAATCTATACAGCACTATATTTCTTCTTACCGAATTCGATTGATTGAACACCGGCTACGTTTCAGTGATAAAAGAGTTCATGAAATAGCCGATGAGTTTGGGTTCGCCGATGAAAGTCATATAAACAAATTCTTCAAAAGACATAAGGGATTAAGTCTAAAAGGATATAGATATACTTTATCTGCTACTTAATCTATTATCTCTGTATTTCTGTTTTTTTATACTCCTTTAACCGAATATCCTTTCAGTAGCCTGATATCCTAATGTTTATTCTGTTTCTATCTTCTTCATCCAACTCACAAAGAGGTCCGATAAAATCACTTTGAATAGAAGATACCCCGCTACCTTTTTTTAACTGTACAAAGTCCGCTTGACTTGTATACCTCTTCATAATTCTTAATGGATAAATCACCTGCCGTTGTGATTATTCTGCCTGTCTTTCCTTTTAATAATCCTTCCCTCCCTCTTTATTGTATTTGAAAGTAATTCCCGGAAGAAAAGCCCTATCAAAAAAGCCTTTCAGTTTAGTTGCTGAAAGGCTTAGTCTTTTTTGTGACAAGTGTATACGCACACAAGTTGGGTTATTCAATAAATTTTACAATTAAATCAATCAATTCATTTTTTCCCTTATCATCTTTGTCAAGAAATAGATAATGCGTTCCTTTTATAGTTTTAAATTCTGAACGGATATTTTTAGGAAAATCACTTTTGAATGCAATCAAATCTATATTTCTTGACCAAAAATCATATTCAGACCTTATAACCATAGTTGGCACGGTAATGTTTTTTGCATCCCAATATTTTTTACCCGATGCCATATAAAAACTCTCTTCTTGAAAACCAGCCGGAACTTTGAAAATATTAGCATCTATTCCATATTTACACGCTTGGTTTTTATATGCTTCCTCAATAACAGGATTTCTCCATTGTGTTTTATCCTCAACAGGAATTGTTTTTGTCCACGAAGTTGTAAGACTTTCTTTTGAGCTTTCTCTGAAAAACGATGATTTATTAAATTTCAAATTATCGTCCGAAGAAGCAAAGAAGTCGTGTGAAGACCAATCGCCATTTACTCCGTATAAACTATTTAAACTAATGATACTGTTAATCTTTGCAGGATCTTTTATAGCCGAATAACTAATCCAATGCCCACCTGTCGCCCAACCAAATAAATTGACTTTATTAACTTTAAACTTAGAAGTTATCCAACTCAATGCAGATTGAATATCATCACTGGCTTCATCAACATTTCCAATAATCAGATTTTTATCGGAGAAGTCATATTCTGGTAATGATGATTTTCCCCACCCACGAATATTGAGAAGAAAAAGATGAAGTCCTTTTGAAGCAAGTTCCTCTGCTAAACTTGCAAATTTTGTATCTAAATCAAAAGAAGTAATCGCATCGGGACCTCCCCCGTGAACCATAAGCAAAGGCAAAATACTTGTATTCAAATGATTAATATCGTATATCTCTTTTATTTGAAGTTGAACGTTATTTGTCGATGCAATAAAATATTCCTTTTTATAAAATTCGTTTGTTTGTGCCATTACTATATTATTGATTAATACAAACAGAATTAAACAGTATGTTATCTTTCCCATAGTTTGAATTTTTATAAATTTACAAATATCTCTCAACTACCTATTTAGGTGGAACTGACTTTAACCTTACTCTTTATTCAGATAATTCTTTTCAAATTCTGCGGCTAGCGTTGCAATTTCTTTGATGTATTTTGATGAGAATTTATTTTATATCTTCTGCTTCTGATTAAATGAATAAATCAGATAAAATAAAAATGGTAAAATAAATATTGAGCCAAGTAATAATGCCCAAGCCAACATTTCAATTGTACTTAATGCTCCGTAATCTTTTAATAAGGATAACGTGGAACCATCTTTAAACAAAACCAAATGAGGAAAATGTGAATAAGATGCTGCAAATAAAATCATCATAACAATTAATCCGGCATAAAATTTTATAAATTTATCTTTTGCCTGATTTAAAGATTTTAATAATAAAACAATTGCAATTGAAGCCAATAATACGGCGATATATCCATATATTTCAGAAGTAATCCAACTAAATAAAGGAATATTTTTCCAAACTGAAACGCTGAAAACCAAACCTCCGGCAACAAAAATTGAAGCTGTATATAGCTTAGCCCTTTTTCTTAATTTCACTTTATCTTCATCATTTTTAACGGTTTGAATTGAATAAACCGATGCAAGAAATGCGCATATTACCACTGTAAAAATTCCAACAGAAAAATTGAACCAGGACAACCACGAAAAAATATAAGCATCTTGAAATGAAAGCGCATTGTCATCAATACTTCCAGAAACAATAGAACCTGCAATAACTCCTAAAAATAAAGGTGTAACAACACTAGAATAAGTAAATATTACATCATATAAATTGTGCCATTTGTCATTGATTGCATCATAATTTCTAAATGTAAATGAAGTTCCACGCGCAATAATTCCCAACAACATAATCACCAAAGGGATATGTAAATAATTGGAAACATCCGCATAAATTTTTGGAAAGCCTACAAATAAAATAACAATTGCAATAATTAACCACATATGATTCGCTTCCCAAATCGGGCCAATCGAATTGTACATGATCTTTTGGGTTTGTTTCTTGTAATTCTTTTCAGAAAATAATTCAACAATTCCGGCACCAAAATCTGCTCCTCCTAAAATTAAATATAAGCAAATTGCAACCCATAAAAATGCTATTACTACGTATATCATATTTAATGTTTTTCTGGTTTATAATTAGGATCTTCCGGATCATACAGTTTAGCAACCATTTGTATTTGACGGTTCATCAAGAACACTAAAATGATAGATAATGTAATAAATACAAATGTAAAGATGTAAAAAGAGTATTGAATTCCAGGCATTGGTGTAATGGAATCTACTGTTCGCATAATTCCGTAAATAATCCACGGTTGACGTCCAACTTCTGTTACAGTCCAACCTGCTTCTAAAGCGATGTATCCAAATGGTGTTGCTACCATAAATAATTTATAAAACCATCGTTTTGTCCGCCATTCTTTTTTGAAAAAATGAGCAATTAAGTAAATAATTGCAATGCCCATCATCAACATTCCAAACGTAATCATAATTTGAAAAGCATAATGAACAATCGCTACTGGTGGCCACTCATCTTTTGGAAACTCCTCTAACCCTTTTACAGGTGTTTTAAAGTCCGAATGAACCAAGAAACTTAAAACACCAGGAACTTTAACTGCATACTTTATTTCTTCTTTTTCTTCGTTTACAATTCCTCCTAATACAAATGCCGCACTTTCTTCTGTTTTGAAATGTGCTTCCATTGCTGCCAATTTAATTGGTTGACGATTTGCAACATCTTTCGCAGATATATCTCCACTTATAGGAGCTAACATAGCAGCAGAGATTGCTAAAACAGAACTAATTTTGAAAGCTTCCCGATGAAAGTTTACATTCTTACCTTTCAAAATAAGATAAGCATGTAAACCTGCCACAGCAAAACCTGTTGCGCAAAAAGCGGCAATCGTCATATGCAAAGCTTGCGAAAACCACGCATCATTGAACATTGCCTTTACAGGATCAATATTAAGGTATTGTCCATTCACAAAATCAAAACCTGTAGGAGAGTTCATCCAAGCATTGGCTGCAACGACTAGAATACCGGAAGCTAAACCACTAATCCCTACAATTACACCACAAATCCAATGAAACCATTTGTTAAATTTATCCCATCCATATAGAAAAAAACCTAATGCAATCGCTTCTATAAAGAAAGCGGTTCCTTCCAATGAAAACGGCATTCCGAAAATAGGGCCGGCATGTTCCATAAACTTAGGAAATAATAATCCCAACTCAAATGAAAGCATTGTTCCGGAAACGGCTCCTGTCGCGAAAAGAATTGCAACTCCCTTACTCCAAGCTTTTGTTAATCCCTTATAAATTTCATTCTTTGTTGTGAGGTATTTGTAGTGAGCAATTGCCATCATAAAAGGCATCACCATCCCGACGCACGAAAAAACAATGTGAAAAGCTAATGACATTGCCATTTGACTTCGAGCAGCAATAAAATCGTCCATAAGCGATTATTTTATAATTTATTTGTTGGTTAAAGTTACTAAATAAAAAGAGGCTATTCGATTTTGAATAGCCTCTTTTTTTATATGATTTTGGTTAGAAAACTCTATTTTATTGTTGCAGGAATTAACCATTTGAATTGCGGTCCACTTTCCGGAATTACAATACGTTGCGAGATTCTTTCCATTCGTTCCGGAAATTTCATGATATAATCTCGTGCTTTTTCAGCTTCTTCATTCAGTCCTGAAATTTTATCTAATTGCCAAGCGCTGATCAATTTTCTCATAATATCGATATAATCAAACGCTGTATACACTCCAATACGCTGTGCTGCGTCAGAGAACGCATCGAACAATGTTCCTCTTTCTTCTCCTGAAGCTCTTAAGAAGTGTGCAGGCATGACAATTTTTAACTTGAACATATGTTGAACTGCTAACATCATTTCTGAAGGATCAGCTTCAAAAATACGGCGAACAAACTCTGTATAAGCTAAATGATGACGCATTTCGTCTCCCGCAATAATCTTACACATACGAGATAACTTTTTTGCTCCGTATTTTTTTGCGATTGCTGAAACATTATTGTGTGAAACATATGTGGCCAATTCTTGAAAACTGGTATATACAAAATTCTTATATGGATCGTGAGCTGTACCAATATCAAATCCATCATTAATCAAATGTTGTGTTGTTACCTCAACTTCACGCATATTGATACGTCCTGATAAATATAAAAATTTATTCAAAACGTCTCCATGACGGTTTTCTTCTCCTGTCCAATGACGAATCCATTTTGCCCATCCATTTTCCAGGTATTCTCCATCTTCATTGACAACTCCTTCCATTTGCATCAACCAAGATTCATACGTTGGCAATGCCTCCTCCGTAATTGTATCTCCAATCAATGTAATCCAGAAATCGTCTGGTAAATCTTTTGAAAGCTCTTGTAATTCTTTTATTTCATCAAAAAAAGAATCAGTTTGAGAGTTTGGTAAAAAATCAGTTGGTTGCCAAATTTTATCGGCTGGAACTAAGAATTTATCCATATAAGTATCAATATCTTTTTCAAGAAATTGCATCACTTCCAGGCGAACATTTTTTATTGACATATAATTATTTTATGCGGTTATACTACTTTTAACAGTTTTTTCAGTCAGTTCAAATAATTCTTCGAACTTATACTCACTCACCTTTATTGGTTGATGATATTGTATCGTTACTTTTGTACCTACATTCAATGGAAATTTCCCATACTTTGTTAATTCCCATGTATTATTAAGCGTAACAGGAACAATATAAGCGTCTTTGGCATATTTGGTTAAAACTTTCAATCCATTTTCTTTGAAAGCCTTTGGAGTTCCGTTTTTACTACGTGTTCCTTCAGGAAAAATAATGGCTGAATAATTGTTTTTCTGAATGTATTGTGCTAATTTTTTTATTTCTTCTATTGCTTGTTTTCCATTCTTTCGATCAATAAGAGCCGATCCTCCTTTTCTCAAATTATAAGAAACACTTGGTATTCCCTTTCCTAATTCTATTTTAGAAATAAATTTCGGATGATAATCTGCCAAATCATATTCTAAAGGCGAGATATCGTACATACTTTGGTGGTTACTTACAAAGATTAACGGAACATTTTTAACCAAATTTTCACGACCAGAATAATGATAAGTTGTCCCCAGTATTTTTGTCCAAAAAACCAAAAGGCCATTCATTATTTTTACACTTTTGTGATGAGCTTGATAGCCTCCTAAATTGTAGCACAACCATTGTGCCACATGCATCACCAATAACGTTAAACCATATAATAAATAAAAAATGATCGATAACGGGTAACTTAAAATTTTATTCAATGTTAGAAATTTAGACAAATTTAATAAAAAATTATGCTAAGCATAATATATTTTCAAAGGATGATTTATTTCAGTAAATTCAAAGTTAACCTTTCTTGATGAGCTTCATCATAAAAAGTGATTTGATTTGATGATTTTATCTTAAAATAAGCGGTTTTTTGTAAATTTTGAATCAAATTTTGTGAGATTTCACAGTCGGTATTCACTTGTTTTAACTGATTAAAAATAAGAGCTTGATTAATTTTCGTATAATCTGCACTCACTATTCCACAAGCTGTTTTCAACACCATTTTTTTTGTTGTGTCTTCAAACATGATATAATCGGTTCCTTGATCAACACTCCATTTTCCCGACAAGTCATTTATCTCAAGAGTCGTTACTTTAGGCTCTGAAACTATTTTGGTCGGTAAACAACTTGTAAGTCCTGTAAAAAAGACCAAAAGTAGTACTTGTATTGTATATTTCACGTGGTTTTATTTGTAACGAAGGTAAAAATATTTTAAATAAGTCAAATTGATTTTTTAAATATTCCTATTTATTCAGAAATTTGTTACTTTAATCAATAAATTATGGCCAACACAAAGAAAGGTAAAGTTTTTACCGACCAATATCATATCAAAAAAGTAAAGATTGAACGTAAACCAAGCTTTCCTAAAATATACACTTTAACTGATGATTGTCAGTTCATTGAAGATGGTTTATACGATTTGGATTTTTTTGAAACGCCAAACGTTCGTGATTTCAAATCTGATTTAAATCCAACTATTCCTGTGATTAATTTTAAGCAATTGAGTGAAAAAGGAAGAGAAAGTTTAATATAAACTTTAAAAGTTTCTACCAAAATAGGATCTTCAAAATAGTTTTACCATTCCAAAACAAGAGATAAAAAACTATTTCCTAGTTCAAAATGATTAATAGTATTGAAACAATTGCACATAAAATAAAAGAATCAAACCCCTAAAAACAGCTATAAACTAATTAATAATACACTGAATTACAAAAATTTAATCTTTTCAATACCGAAATAAAACAATGTATATATAAGTAATAAAATTATAAATTCTAAAACATATTCTGGAGATTTTGATTTAGGTAGGCTAACTCATAAAATTTATTTAAATCAACATAAATACACTTTACTGAAAAAATCGTGCTGAAAAAATAGGGTTTTACAATTTTACTTAAGAATTTGATTGCAATTGAGCAGAAATAAACAAAAAACCCACACTGATCATCAGTATGGGTTTTTCTTTTGATTGTGATCCAGTCAGGATTCGAACCTGAGACCTACTGCTTAGAAGGCAGTTGCTCTATCCAGCTGAGCTACTGGACCAATCCAAAATTTTATTGCTAAAATTTGTCGGGGTGGCAGGATTCGAACCTGCGACCTCCTGCTCCCAAAGCAGGCGCGATGACCGGGCTACGCTACACCCCGATTGGTGTAATTATTTTTCAAGCTTTAAAAAAGCGGAGAGACAGGGACTCGAACCCTGGCATCGGTTTCCCGATGACAGATTAGCAATCTGCTCCATTACCGCTCTGGCACCTCTCCTAACTTTTAAAATAAGACTAATTTAGTCTCATAAAGCGGTTGCAAATATAACCTGACTTTTATTGCAAAACAAGTCTTTTTTGAAAAAAAATTAAAATTTTTGGCTTAATTTTGGCTACTTTAAAGACTATTTAGAACTAAAAGAATGAATGTTAAAGGATTAGTATTTTCGACAATTTCTTGTTTTTTTATTTTGGCTAGTTGTGCAACTAAAACAGTTCCACCTAAAACAATTACAAAGGTAATTCGTGACACAGTCATTATCAATTCAAAAACAGACCAACCGGAAATGACGCGAGCTGCAAAGCTTGAAAAGTACAAAGTGACAACAGATTATTATCCATCTATTTCGCAGGATGAACGTGTACGATTTTTAGTTTTGCACTATACAGCAATCAACACAGAATTATCATTAAAAGTATTAACTCAAAAAGATGTCAGTGCACATTATTTGGTAAATGATTACGATGATAAAACAATTAATCTTTTAGTTGACGAAACAAAACGTGCATGGCATGCAGGGGTAAGCAATTGGAAAGGATTAGATAACTTAAATTTTTCATCGATTGGAATAGAAATCGTCAACCTTGGAAACAAAGGAACTGACGCTTACCCAAATTACACTCCTTATCCTGATTACCAAATTAAGAAAGTAGGTGAATTAGCACAAGATATTATCAAACGTTATAATATTTCCCCTTTCAATGTGGTTGGGCACGCAGATATAGCACCGGGTAGAAAACCAGATCCGGGTCCGCTTTTTCCTTGGAAAAAATTGTACACTGATTATGGTGTTGGCGCTTGGTACGACGAAACGGATAAATATATTTTTATGCTACAATACCCGTGGGATACAACAAGTCCTATTTTTATTACACAAGTACAGACTGACCTTAAAAAGTACGGTTACAATGTTCCGACAAATGGAATTATTGATACACAGACTAAAAATGCCATTATTGCATTTCAGATGCATTTCCGTCCGGAAAAATACGATGGTGTTGTAGATGCTGAAACATGGGCAATTTTGAAAGCTTTGAACAAAAAATATAACCCATAATCAATTAAAATATTTGAACTTAAACTCCTACTTGTTAGGAGTTTTTTTTGCATTAAAAATTCAAAAAAATCTTATTTACCACGGATTGTCAAGGAAATAAATCACGAGAATACGAAGTAGAAATTTTGAAAAAATTAAAGTATTTTTTAAGAAAATAATAAAACATGGCTTTCAAAAGTTTGCGCCCAATTATTTGGACGAAAGATTTACAAAAAACGACAAAATTCTATAAAAAATTAGGATTCAAAATTGCAGATCAGAATGAAGATTGGATTTGGGCTTGTTTGCAAAAAGATGATGTAGAAATTATGCTTGCTTATCCCAATGAAGGAGCAGATTTTAAACAAGCTAACTTTACAGGCTCCTTTTATTTTGTTGTGGACAATGTGGACGAATTATGGAAACAAGTAAAAGGTGATTGTGAAATTGTGTACGAAATTGAAACTTTTGAGTGGGATATGCGCGAATTTGCTATTTATGACAACAATGGTTATATTCTCCAATTTGGAGAAGAAATAAACATAACATTTGAAGATTAGTCTCTTGAAAAAACAACATTATACAATTATTTTAGTCATCATTATTCTCCTTATCCCTATTTTATTATATCTGATTATTAATACAATGATCAGTATAAAATATGAGACAGATGGTATTGAAACCTGTATTTCTTCTGTAACAGGGAAAAATTTATGCTCGCGAATTGATCAACTAAAGGTTTCTATTTATATCGATATGATTGTGATGATTTTTTGGTTAGCGTTGAAAAATTTAATTGTGAAAAGATAAACTATGGGAACAAATTATCACTGTGAAGAAGAATTTTTGAAACTCAATTTTACTGAAACTCAAAATTTAAGCGGGGATTATGAAAATTGTAAATTTATAAATTGCGAATTAAATGGTTTAGATTTGAGTGATTTGAAATTTATTGCATGTGAATTCATCGAATGTAATTTGAGCAATACTATTCTAAACAATGCATGTTTCCAACAGGTTGATTTCAAAAATTGTAAAATGATTGGGTTCAATTTGGAGACATGCAATCCATTTGGATTAAACGTTAATTTTGTTCATTGTGTTCTGAATGATTCCTCTTTTTATCATTTGTTACTAAAAAAATCAAGATTTATCGAATGTTCGTTACAAAATGTTGATTTCTCATATACCGATTTAAGCAACTGCTTCTTCGATCATTGTAATTTTTCTGATGCTACTTTTGACCAAACTATTTTAAAACAAGCAAACCTGAAAACATCTTATAATTTTAGAATTAATCCTAATGAAAATCAATTGAAAGGCGCTATTTTTTCAAAAGAAAATCTCATTGGTTTGGTACAACATCTTGGATTAAAGATTGAATAATTAAAACAGATTCATTTTTTCATCTAAAAAATACTTTTTTTTATTTAAATTATTTTTATTTAGATTAATTAAAAATAATATCTTTGTTCAAATACTTTATATGAAAAAAAGATACTTATTATTAATTAGTTTAGTCAGCTCAATGACTTTAAATGCGCAACAAGCAGGCAATAATATTGGAGATAATGGACAAGTAGAATTTATTTATCAAAACCAAAAAGTAAATTATACTACTGTACGCGCTGCTGATGGAAATGAATGGTTACAGCAAAATTTAGGAAGTGAGCAGGTAGCAAAAGCTATCGGAGATGAAAAAGCTTTTGGTCATTATTTTCAATGGGGGCGTTGGGATGACGGGCATCAATTGATTGATTCTGAAGTAAGCGAAATATATCCTACTCCTAATAATCCTAAAGGAATTATTGATGGAAGTCCGCTATTCTTTATTAATGGAGGATCACCTTGGCAAGCAAATTATACAGGATGGTTTGCGAATCCTTTACAAGATGACAGCTGGACTGCAAAGGATAAAACAGAAATAACTCCAAATAATGGAATTGATCCTTGTAAAGCCATTGGTAACGAATGGGAAATACCATCTGAACTTGATTGGGACAACGTCATGAGAAAAGAAAATATTTTTCCTGCTCCAGATAAAGAAACTGTCGGAATGCAAAGAGCTTTTAACAGTAATCTGAAAATTGCCGGGGCTGGAGCAAGAAAAGACAATAGTTGGAGTTTTGTAGGGAATCGTGCTTATATATGGACAAAATCTCCAAGTACAAATCCTAATTTCTATCGCTATGTTTACCTAGGAACTTCAACTTTTAGTACAACAGGATTTGGTGGTGATGCCAAAAGTCATGGTTATTCTATTCGTTGCGTTAATAAATCTTCCAAATTGAATACAATCGATACTGAAAAAGATGTAAATAATATAAAAGCAGTTGTCGATCAAAATAATTTAAAACTTTTTTCACCAAAAAAAATACAAGATGTGCGCATCTACAATTTAGCTGGTCAGCTTGTCTTAACTGCTAAACAACACATTGTTAGCTTATCGAATTTAAATACTGGTGTTGTTTACCTCGTTCAGATAAAAACGATTGATGGAAAAGAAAAAAGCCTGAAAATTGTAAAAAAATAATCATTTTAATCAAAAAAAACCACTCAATATTGAGTGGTTTTTTTTGATTGCTTAGCTTTTTTAAGCTTCTTTATTTTCTTGAGGCTTCTCCTCTTTCTTTTCTGTTTGTTTAACAGGTTTTTCTGTTCTCTCAGGTTTAGGCAATAAAGCTTTACGAGATAATTTCATTTTCTTTTTATCATCGTAACCTAAAAATTTAACATCAATTTTATCACCAATGTTTACAGAATCTTCAACTTTCTCAAGACGTCTGTGTTCTAATTCAGAAATATGAACTAACCCTTCTACCCCTTTAGAAATCTCTACAAATGCACCAAATGGTTTGATAGATTTTACCACTGCATGGTATGTTTCTCCAACTGTAGGTACAAATGCGATTTGCTTAATTCTTTCTACAACACGGTCGATGTTTTCTTGAATTACTCCGTTGATTTCTACACGACCTGTTGTTTCTAATTCTGTAATTGCAATAACTGTTTCTGTTTCTTTTTGCAACTCTTGAATTACTTTTCCTCCAGGACCAATTACTGCTCCAATAAATTCTTTCGGAATTTCAACTACAACAACTTTCGGTGCATTTGGTTTCAATTCCGGACGAGGAGCCGGTAAAGTTTCTAATAATTTACCTAAGATATGCTCACGGCCTTCTTTCGCTTGTAACAATGCTGTTTCCATGATTTCCATAGATAAACCTTGTACTTTAATATCCATTTGACAAGCCGTAATACCATCTGCAGTTCCAGTGACTTTAAAGTCCATGTCTCCTAAGTGATCTTCATCTCCTAAGATATCAGATAATACTGTAAATTTCCCAGATTTAGTATCTGTAATTAATCCCATTGCAATACCTGAAACTGGTTTCTTCATTTGTAACCCGGAATCCATAATTGCTAATGTACCCGCACAAACAGTCGCCATAGAAGAAGAACCATTTGATTCTAATACTTCTGAAACGATACGTACTGTGTAAGGACAATCGTCTGGTAACATTTGAGCTAATGCACGCTGTGCTAAGTTTCCATGACCAACTTCACGACGAGAAGTTCCTCTTAGCGGACGAGCTTCACCGGTAGAAAATGGAGGGAAATTATAATGTAAAAAGAATTTTTCGTCAAAGTTTGTGACTACTCCATCTACCATATTTGCATCTTTAGAAGAACCTAAAGTAACAGTCGCTAATGCTTGAGTTTCACCACGCGTAAAAATTGCAGAACCGTGTGTTGATGGTAAATAATCAACTTCACTCCAAATAGGACGAATTGTTTTTGGATCACGTCCGTCTAAACGAATTCCTTCATTTAGGATTAATTGACGAACAGCTTCCTTTTGTACATCGTGGAAATAGACATGAGCAAAAGGTGTTACACGTGCCAATTCTTCTTCATCTTCTTCGTATTGGGCTAAGAAATCTGCTTCAACTTGAGCAAATTTTTCCCCTCTTTCATGTTTATCAGATGGAGTTTTAGCAATATCATAGAATTTATCATATCCAAACGCCCACACTTTTTCACGAATTTCTTCGTCATGTGTTTCATGATTATATTCACGTTTTGGTAATGCTTTTCCTACTTTAACAGCTAAGCTTTCTTGTGCTTCAATTTGTTTTTTAATTTCAGCATGAGCAAACTCAATAGCATCTAACATTTCACGCTCAGAAATTTCGCTCATTTCCCCTTCAACCATTACAACAGAATCTTTAGAAGCACCTACCATAATATCGATATCTGCTTGAGCTAATTGTTCTAATGAAGGATTAATCATTAACTCACCATTCAAACGAATAACACGAGCTTCTGAAATTAATGTAAAAGGAATATCTGTAATTGCAATGGCTGCTGACGCAGCTAAACCAGCTAAAGCTTCTGGCATTACATTTTTGTCATAAGAAATAAGTGAGATCATCACTTGAACTTCAGCATGGAAATCTTCCGGAAACATTGGACGCAATACACGGTCTACCAAACGCATTGTTAACACCTCATCATCTGATGGTTTTGCTTCTCTTCTGAAAAAGTTCCCCGGGATACGCCCTCCTGCATAAAATTTTTCTCTGTAATCTACTGTTAAAGGTAAAAAGTCTACACCTGGATTGGCTTCTTTGTTTGCTACAACTGTAGCTAATAACATGGTATCACCCATGCGTACAACCACAGATCCATCAGCTTGCTTCGCTAATTTCCCTGTCTCGATTGTAATTTCTCTTCCGTCTGAAAGAGTAATTTTTTCTGTGATCGCCTGTGGAATCATTCGTCTTCTTAATATTTAATTCGTCTAAAGTTAAAGCCGTTTGCTTTAACTGCATTATATAAAGATATATATCTTATTTTAATTTATAACAAAAAAAAAGGCAATTTAAATGTAATTGCCCTTTTATATTGTGTTTAAAATTACTTACGTAATCCTAATTCAGCGATAATCGCACGGTATCTTGTGATATCTTTTTTCTTTAAGTAGTTTAATAACGCTTTACGCTTACCTACTAACATCACTAATGATCTTTCTGTGTTGTAATCGTGAATATTCTTTCTTAAGTGACCAGTTAAATGGTTGATACGAAATGTGAATAATGCGATTTGTCCTTCTGCAGATCCTGTATCTGTTGCAGATTTACCGTGCTTTGCGAATAATTCGCTTTTTACTTCTGATGTTAAGTACATGCCAATATTATTTAATAATTATTATGTAATGAGGTGCAAATGTACAACTAATTTTATAATTAATTGATTATTTATTAAAATAAAAAAAGAGACCATTTGGTTGGTTTGGTCTCTTTTAAATTTGGTTTAGTTTGATCTAATAGACATAGAAAGTGATATCATATTTCTATTAAATCGAAAAGGTTTGTTTGGTTGTAAAAGACTAGCTTTCACGGTTGTTGGTTGATAGGTTAAAGTCGGCTTATTTTTCAATAAGTAATTAATAGGTTGGTTAATAATTATTTAAAAATAGGTTTGGGTAGGCAAGATTAATCTTCTATAATACGTATTTTTTTATTCGTGATTACTTTTATCGGATATACAATTTTTTCATTTTCAGTTTGTATCGTCATACATATATTATTAATTGCAATTATCACACCTTTTGTCTCATCTTCTATAATTACTTTTTGTCCAATTTCAAAATTTCTATTTGTGTAAAAAGATAATAACAATCTATAAATAACATCTTTGGAACCTAATCCAAAAGCTATTGCCAATGTCAAAAATATTGATCCCAAAATTAATGACAGATTATTTGTAATTAGATCTGTATTAACTCCTGCTTGATTTAATGAAGTGATTATCGTAAAAATAAGGATGATATAAAAAATTATATTGCTTATAATATTCGCTCCATTTAAATCGATTGATTTGATTAAACTTTTCAAAAAAGTTTTAATGTAATTTGCCAAATAAAATCCTCCGGCAAATATTAACACTGCGCTAAAAAATTGTGGCAGATAATCTACAATTCTTCCTATTTGGTTAGAAACGACTGTTAATCCAAAAATATCAGATCCTATAATAATGATTAGCAGAATAATAAACAACCGCACAAATTGTAAAATAATCTTAGAAGGGTCAATTTCTATGGAAGAATTTTTCAACGCCTCACTATTATTTAATGCATTTTTCAACTTATCAATTTTTGATAATTTTAAAATGTATTTTGTTAATATTAAGATCAATTTTAGCAAAATATAAGACAGTATTATAAATACGATACCTCCTACTATTTTAGGAAATATCAGTACCAATTCTTGGTATAAACTCTCTAACAAGCTAAAATTCAAACCTATATTCATATATTCTATTTCTCGTTAATCTTCTTTTTCTTTCTTATTTGGTTTGTCATTGGTTGTTTTTTTACCAATTCCAAAGAAATTTCCAATTGTACTTGGATATTTTACTGACACCAAATCGGCCACTTCCAATGATAATTTTATCAAAGCAACATCATCCATTACTTTTTGCTTTATTGTATCTGGAAGCTTTTCATCGGCTAGCATAGTCTTAAAAGGATTTTCCATTTTCACAAAGCATTATAGATTTTTAGTAAACGATTTTTTGCTCTATTCAATCTCATCTTAGTTGCACTTTCACCAATCTCCAAAGTATCTGAAATTTCTTTAATCGAAAATTCATCTTGATATTTCATCAGTAGAATAGATTTATCCTCTACATCTAGCTCTTTTAAAGATTGCGTTAGTTTTTCGATTTTTAATTCAAAAATTTCTTTATCATCAATTAGTTCATCATTATAGTTATCAATCAAATCATCCGTAACTGAATAATTCTTCCTTTCTTCTTTAATTTTGCGTTGTATATGATTGACACAAAAATTATATGTAAAAGAATACAACCAAGTTGAAAATTTTGATTTTGACTGATATGTTTTAAGTTTTACAAATAACTTAACAAATATATCATGCGTCATATCTTGTGCTTCTTCTTGTTCTTCTACAAAACTCAAACATTTATTATAAACTGCATGTGCATATCGATCATACAATATTCCAAACAAATGTTGATTTTTTGTTTCAACAATCTTATAAACCAAAATGTCATCTGCAATATTTTCTAAAAGATCTTTTGACATTTTAACTGCTTACATTTATTAAGACACACCAACTACTATTTGGTCACTCATTTTTTTAAAATTTATTGTAATATTTTAACCACACGTAATTATCTATTTAATTTACAGTGAAATATAAAAAAAAACCGACAAATAAAAATTTATCGGTTTTATAAAAAATAATGTTCATTTTACGAATTATTTTTCCAAAATGTCTAAAACATCTTGAAAACCTCCTCCATTAAAAATTTCATCTACCCCTTGAGATTGCAAGTATTGTGCAGCTTGACCTGAGCGGTTTCCACTTCTACAAAATACTACAATCGGTCTAGACATCGCCTTAAATTCTTCCACTTTTGTCGGAACATCTCCTAATGGAATATTAATTGCATTTGGAACAAATCCATCCACATCCAATTCATAAGGTTCGCGAACATCTACTAAGGTTACATTAGCATTGTTTATTGCTTCAACTGTTGTCATTTTAATAATTCTTTTTCTGTTTTTTATCCAATCAATAATTTTGCCAAGCATATTACCAAATTCTGATACGGTCTTTTGGCGCCTTGTACAATTTATCTCCTGGTTTTGTTTTGAACGCATCATGGAATGCATCTATATTTATGATTGGTCCAAAAGAACGATAGAATCCTGGCGAATGCGGATCTGTTTTCACTTGATTCACCAAAGCTTCCTCTGTTGCTTTCGTTCTCCAAATTGTTGCCCAAGATAAGAAGAAACGTTGTTGAGGCGTATATCCGTCAATATTTCCATAAGTTCCTTTATCTTTCAGATACATTTGTAATCCATCAAATGCCACTGAAGCTCCCCCTAAATCTCCAATATTTTCTCCTGAAGTAAACGTTCCGTTTACATGTGTTCCTTTTACCGGTTCGTAGCCATCATATTGTGTAGCCAACGCTTTAGTAGCTGCAGCAAATTTCTGTTCATCTTCTGCTGTCCACCAGTTTACTAAATTTCCATCTCCATCAAATTTAGCGCCTGAATCATCAAAACCATGCGAAATTTCGTGTCCGATTACAGCACCAATTCCTCCAAAGTTCACAGCAGCATCTGCTCTGTAATCATAAAAAGGTGGTTGTAAAATAGCTGCAGGGAATACAATTTCGTTATTTGTTGGATTAAAATATGCATTCACTGTTTGAGGAGCCATTCCCCAACGCGTTTTATCTACAGGTTTACCAAAATCTTTTAAATTTTCCTGAGAACGCCATTTACTAATCGCTATCACATCATCAATCAAAGTTCCTCCTTCTGCTAAAGACTTCACTTGTAAACCTGAATAGTCTTTCCATTTATCAGGATAACCGATTTTTACTGTAAACTTATTTAATTTTTCTAGCGCTTTTGTTTTTGTTTCAGCCGACATCCAATCTAATTCTTTGATATGTTTGTCAAATGATTTGAATAAATAACTGATTAACTCCTCTGCATTCGCTTTTGCTTCTGGTGGAAAATTATCTTTCACATAGATTTGCCCTAATAACTCTCCAGTAGTTCCATTTACAAATGCCAATCCTCTTTTCTCCATTGGACGCTGCTCTTTTTGACCAGATAATGTTTTTCCATAAAACTCGAAGTTTATTTTATCTAAGTCAGTTGTCGAATAGCTTGCAAAAGAATTGATTAATTTGAATCGTAAATAATCTTTAATCAATGGTAAATTTTCTTGATTTAAGATTTTGTCTAAATTTTTATAGTAATCTAATTCTCCTATAATTACTGTTTCAGGGTTAATCCCTAAAGCTTTCACATAACGCTCTATATCAATATTTTTTGTTAAGTTTTTAACTTCTGATAACTTTACAGGATTATACGATTTATTCGGATCACGGTCTTCTTCAACAGTTTTGATGTACTTCGACATCATTTTCTCAAAAGCAACAATTTTTGGACCTTTCAAATCTCTTGTTTTAGAACCGGTGTAAGGCATCAATTGATCAACAAATTTTGTCAAATTACCTAATGTTTCTGTATTTTTTGCGTCCTCTTTCTGATAATATGTTTTTCCTAATGTCAAATCTATATCTCCTAGATAAACTGCATTTTGTTTACTATTTTTTAAATCAGTATACACATATGCTCCATAAAAAGGATTTTCACCAATAGAAGCAACTTCTATTAAATAATCCTGCAATCCTTTTAAATCTTTAATTGCATCAATTTGTTTGAAATATTTCTGAATAGGTGCTAAACCAGTTTTATTACGAGCATCCACATTCATATAAGCATCATACAAATCAGCGATCTTTTGTTCACTAGTTCCTTTTGCATGTTTACGCTTAATTAAATCTTTAACCAATTGTAATGTTACCTTATCTGTGTTTTCACGTAACTCATCAAAACTTCCCCAACGAGCTCTGTCAGATGGAATTTCTGTAATTTTCATCCAGTTTCCATTGACATAGTTATATAAATCATCCTGTGGACGAACTGTCTTATCCATATAATTTGGATTGAAAGCCTGATAAGCTTCCTGTGCCATTGCCAGCATAGAAGTACATGCAAAAGCAGCAACAAATAATTGTTTTTTCATGATTGTACTAAGTATTTTTTGATATCATTTGTCGTAACTTCTACGACGTGTGTTACAAATCTACTAAAATAAGTTTAAAAATTTAACAGATTATTTTACCTTTGATGGAACAAACAATAGTAACTTTTAAAATGGAAACCGAGACGATTTTGATCACCGGCGCATTGGGACAAATTGGTTCTGAATTAGCCGAAAAATTAAAAACCATTCATGGAAAAAACAATGTAATTATCTCTGATATACGCGATCCTAAAGATGTTGATTACGATGGGATTTATGAAGTCATTGACGTGATGAACGCTGAAAAAATAAAAGAAGTCATTGCTAAATACAATATCAAAACTGTTTATCATTTAGCCGCACTACTTTCTGGTACTGCAGAAAAAAATCCAATGTTCGGATGGAAATTAAATATGGATACTTTATTAACTTTCTTGGAATTAGCGAAAGATAAAGTGATCGATAAACTCTTTTGGCCGTCTTCTATTGGTGTTTTCGGTCCGGATACTCCTAAAAACAATACTCCTCAAAATACAATTCAAACACCATCCACTGTTTACGGAATTTCAAAATTATCAGGCGAATACTGGTGCAAATGGTACCAACAAAATCACAACGTAGACGTTCGTTCTGTTCGTTTCCCTGGTTTAATTTCTTGGAAAACTCCTGCAGGAGGCGGAACAACAGATTATGCTGTTGATATTTATTACAAAGCCATAGAGGACGGAAAATATACTTCCTTCTTAAAGGAAGGGACATATTTGCCTATGTTATATATGGATGATGCAATTGATGCAATTATTGAATTAATGTCAACTGATTCAAACAAATTAGGTGAATTCAAATCATACAATTTAGGTGGTTTAAGTTTTGCTCCGGAAGATTTGGCTGCTGAAATCACAAAGCATATTCCAGGTTTTACACTTGATTATGCACCCGATTTCCGTCAGGCGATTGCTGATTCTTGGCCTTCTTCTATTGATGATACAGTTGCAAAAGCTGATTGGGGATTCGCACCTAAATTCGACATCGATAAAATGACAACTACCATGTTAGAAAATTTAAAAATAAAATTAGCCAAGGCTTAATTTTTTCTTGCAATACAATATTTTAGGAATGCTCTTTGATATTTTTTTGGCTAAAACCACAAATTATGTCAGGAGCATTTTCTAATTTAAAAAATATCTTTCACCTTCTAAAATCTGTCGATTTAGAACAACTAAATAAAATTTCTCAGAAAGTAGATCTTCCTCTTTTAATGGAAAAATTTTCAAAACTTGACGATAAACAGCTTCAAGGAATGATGAAAATGTTAGATCCAACTAGAAAACACAAAGAACTTCCTCCTATCGATGGAGATTTTTATGATGTTTTCCATACCCTTACTTCAGAACAACGCGAATTACAGCTAAAAGTGAGGGATTTTATGGAAAAAGAAGTAAAGCCTATTGTAAATGATTATTGGCTTCGCGATCAATTTCCTTTTGAATTAATTCCAAAGTTTAAAGAATTAAACATCTGCGGTGTAACATACAATGGTTATGGTTGCCCCAACTTACCTTTTATCATGGAAGGTGTTTTAGCGATGGAAATGGCTCGTGTAGATGCTTCTGTTGCAACATTTTTCGGTGTACAATCCGGCTTGTCAATGGGCTCTATTTACATTTGTGGTTCTGAAGAACAGAAAGCAAAATGGTTACCACTAATGCAAAAGTTTGAAAAAATAGGAGCTTTCGGATTAACTGAACCCGAAGTTGGTTCCGGCGCAGCAGGAGGTTTAACTACAACTTGTAAAAAAACTTCTGAAGGTTGGATTTTAAATGGTCAAAAAAAATGGATTGGAAATGCAACATTTGCTGATTTAGTAATTATTTGGGCAAGAGATATAGAAGATGGAGAAGTAAAAGGTTTTATTGTTGAAAAAGATAACCCCGGTTTTTCTGTTGAAAAAATTAAAGGGAAAATGGCATTACGAATCGTTCAGAATGGATTAATTACACTAAAAGATTGTTTAATAACGGAAGAAAATCGCTTGCAAAACGCAAATTCTTTCAAAGATACAGCAAAAGTTCTTCGAATGACACGGGCCGGAGTTGCGTGGATGGCTACCGGTTGTGCTCGAGGAGCTTATGAAAGTGCTTTGGATTATACAAGAAAACGTAAACAATTTGGAAAGCCAATTGCGTCTTTTCAAATGATACAAGGGCATTTAGTTGAAATGTTATCTAATCTAACAGCGATGCAAACTTTAGTTTTCAGATTATCTGAAATGCAAGATGAAGGTATTTTGCTGGATGAGCACGCCTCTCTTGCCAAAGTTTTTTGCACCATGCGAACACGAGATATCGTTTCAAGAGCTCGAGAAGTAATGGGGGGAAATGGAATCTTATTAGAACATGATGTTGCTCGATTCGTTGCCGATTCAGAAGCAATTTATAGTTACGAAGGAACAAAAGAAATTAATTCTTTAATTGTCGGACGATCTATTACAGGATTCAGCGCTTTTATTTAATATTAATGATATTAAATAAAAAAAGGATTGAGAAATACTCAATCCTTTTTCACTATTCATATACTTTAGTCGCGAAATCTTTCATCGGATTTCGAACTTTTTTCATTGGCGCCAACCAATCTTCACTGTCTCTGTATCCTAAAGGAAGTAACAAAACACTCTTCATTCCTTTCTCTTTCAAATCTAGCAAATCATCCAACTCAGCATTATCAAAACCCTCCATTGGTGTACTATCAATTTTTAATTCTGCAGCTTGTGCCAATGCAAAACCTAAACCAATGTAAGCTTGTCTGGCTGTATGCGCAAAATTTTCATCAGAGGTTTGAGGTAAATACATCCCTTTCAATCTGTCTGTATACGAACCAAAACGACCTCTAGGTAACTCTCGTTCGTCAGTTGTGTAATCATAAATGGCATCAATGCGATCTTCCGTATAACGATCCCAAGCGACAAAAACCAACAAATGAGAACAATCTGCTATAATTTGTTGATCATAAGCTATAGGAACAATTTTTTGTTGTAACGCTTTGTTTTTTAATCACTATAATTCTAAACTGTTGCAAACCCGATGAAGTAGGTGCTAAACGAGCAGCTTCAACAATTCTTTTAACGTCTTCCTCTTCAACAAGTAATGACGGATCATATTTTTTAGTGGCATAGCGCCATTTCAAATCATCTATTAATGACATAATTGTTTATTTAAAATCTTTCTAAATTTACATCAAAAAGAAATTTCTAATCCTAAAAAATATGCTAAATTTTATCCTATTTTTCTTCTTTCCATTCCAAAAAATAACTTCCTGTCGCATTGGTAGAATTCCAACGAACTTGGTACTCACCAACAGGTAAATCAACTGTAAAATTCTCTTCTTTCGAGTTTGCTAAATGTCGAGTAACTAAAGCTTTTCCATTTTCATCTATAATTTCGAAATGAATTTCACCATCCGTTTTTATATTTGAATGAAAATTCGCCGTTAAACTCTTTGCTATATTCAGTTTAATATAGCTCGTTCCTGAAGCATCTTCAAACTTGGCTTTTGTCCAATTATCTCCGTTTGAATTTGACCACTTGGAATCTCCTACTCCTTTTTCAAAAAAAGTACCTTGGGCTTTCATGTTGGGATTATTTGCTTTCGAATAAAAGCTAGTCGAATCTATATCTGCATTCACTTTTACAGTAATGCAAGATTGCAATGAGATCATTGCGATAATAAGTGCTATTTTCTTCATATTAATTTCATTTAATAAATAGATGCAGATTTTAAAAAAAAGTTACATCTAACAAATATTTTTAAATCATTCTCGATATGCGTAACTTTCGCAAAATATTCTGATGACTGAAAGTACGATTCAATTTTTACAGGAAAATTTCACCCAAAAATCCATTGATAGTTTACAGCAACTTTCAGGTGGTGGGTCTTCGCGGATTTATTCGAGGTTTTTTGATCAAGATCAATCCTATATTCTGGCGGAAAGTACAAATACTGAAGAAAACAAAGTTTTCATTCAATTTACCTCTGATTTAAAAAAAGTTATTGACAACGTTCCGGAAATTATTTCGGTTTCAGATGATTTCAAAACCTACGTGCAATCCGATTTAGGTAACGAAACCTTAATGAATATGGTTTTAAATGATTTCGAAAATGCTAAACCCTATTACTTCAAGACGTTAGAAAAATTAGCTGTAGCTCAAATCCAAGGGAAGAACAGTATCGATTTTAATCATACATTTTCTTACCCAAAACTAGATAAAACACTAATTCTAAGAGATTTATTTCAATTCAATTTTTATTTCTTGGATGTTCTTGGAATCGATTACAATGCAGGAAAATTAATTAAAGACTTTGATTTATTTGCATCTCAATTTGATCAACTTTCGCCTCAAGGTTTTGTCTTTCGAGATTTTCAAACCAGAAATATCATGATTCATGAAAACAAACCTTATTTTATCGACTATCAAGGCGGTTTATACGGACCTGTTGTCTACGATTTGGTTTCATTAATTTGGCAGGCAAAAGCAAATTTACCCTTTACTTTTAAGAAAGAGCTGTACGAATTTTATTACGAAGAACTAAAAAAGCAAATTCCGACTTTAGTGCCAATTGATTTCCGCCAATCCTATGAATACTGTGTCGTAGCAAGGCTTTTACAAGTTTTGGGAACTTATGGTTTCAGAGGTTTGATTGAACATAAAAAACATTTTATAGAAAGTATTTCATTTGGTCTGAAAAACTTAGAATCGATTATCGATTATCCTATTTTACAAAATTATCCTGAATTAAAACATATTATAAAAATACTTGTTCTTCCAGAAACGTTAGAGCGCATAAATCATAAAATAAATGGCTAAATTAAACATCAACGTTCGTAGTTTTTCATACAAAAAAGGTATTCCCACAGATCCGACCGGAAATGGAGGAGGTTTTGTTTTTGATTGTCGTGGCATCTTAAACCCGGGACGTATACAAGAATACAAGACCTTAACAGGTCGCGATGAAGAAGTAAAAAAATACTTGGAAACCGAAACTAAAATTGCCGTTTTCCTGGAAGGAGTTTTTCAACTTGTTGACATTTCAATTGAAGATTACTTGAATCGTGATTTCGAAAATTTAGAGATTAATTTTGGTTGCACAGGAGGACAACATCGTTCAGTTTATTCTGCCGATGCTACTGCAAAACATATTCAAGAAAAATTTCCTGAAGCACAAGTTACATTGCATCATGTGGTTCAGGAAGCAAAGAATTGGGTAAACGAAGCGTATTAAGATGAAAGCAATGATTTTTGCAGCGGGTCTTGGAACTCGTTTAAAACCGTTTACAGAAAACCATCCCAAAGCGCTAGCTCTTGTAAATGGAAAACCCCTTTTACAACGTAATATTGAATATTTACGGGCTGCCGGAATTAATGAAATCGTGATTAATGTACATCATTTTGCAGATCAAATCATGGTATTTCTGGAAGAAAATAATTATTTCGGAATTGAAATTACTATTTCTGATGAAACGGATCAAGTTCTTGAAACTGGCGGTGGCTTAGTTAAAGCTAAAGCAAATTTTGATGAAGATTTTCTGGTAATGAATGTTGATATTTTAACTGATTTGAATCTGACAGAATTAATAAAATCTCATCAAGAAAACAACGCTTTGGTTACATTAGCTGTTTCAGATAGAAATTCGTCCCGAAAATTATATTTTAATGAACAAAATGAATTGAAAGGTTGGCGGAATTTAAAAACAGAAGAAGAAATAAAAGCTGTCAATTCTTTAGATAATTTACGAAATCTTGCTTTTAGCGGAATTCATGTTATTCATCCGAATCTATTTGATAAAATTACTGAAAAAGGTAAATTTTCTATTATGAAAGTTTATATGGATCTGATGAAAACTGAATCGATCCTTGGTTTTGACCACTCAGGTGGAGTTTTAATTGATGTAGGACGCCCAGAAAGTGTGATAGAAGCGGAACAATATTTTAAATAAATTAAAAAAACTGAACGTAATCGTCATCCCTAAAATAAAATTTGTGTAGAAACAAAAATAATTTACTTTTGCGAGAAATAATTAACGTATATACATTATTACTTTTTTACACATGAAAAAATTTACAATTGCTTTATTTGCAGGTGGACTATTATTATTAACAAGCTGTGCAACAATTATTTCAGGTTCTAAACAGAAAGTTAGTTTTACAAGCACACCTTCTGAAGCAACAGTTTACATTAATGAAACAGAATTGGGAAAAACACCTATCGAAACCAAATTAGCGCGTAAAAACAATTACGATGTAAAAATTGTTTTGGATGGTTACCAACCTTTTGAGACAAAAATCACAAAGAAATTTAATGCATGGTATTTAGGAAACATTATGTTTGGAGGAGTTATTGGTTTTATTGTAGACCCTGCTACAGGTGCTATGTTTAGACTTACACCAAAACAAATTGAAGCAGAAATGGCTCAAGGAACAGCATTCAAACAAAAAGGAGATCATATTTACATTGCCGTAAAATTAGATATTGATCCTTCTTGGGAAAAAGTTGCTCAATTAAAAAAATAAATTACAAAGCCTCTTTTATTGGAGGCTTTTTATATTTAATAAAATTCTCCATCTACATAAAACCATTTTCCATTTTCCTGTACAAATGCAGAAAGCTCATCGTGTTCGTAGATTTCTCCTTTTTTATCCTGATAATATGCCCTAAAACGAACTTTATCATCTTTTGCAAAAATAATTTCTAACTTCAACCATTTGTTCGATTTTGCCCATTCTTCAATTTCGTTTGGATAATGTAATTTTCGAACCGAAGAATGTGTAGTTTCTACCAAATAATCTGTCAAAACTTTAGCAAACGCTGTATAGCGGGAACGCATTAATTCTTCCGGAGTTTTTGGAGTTTCTTTTTTTAAATGAAAGGGCTCGCAACAATTTTCATAATTTTTACCTGAACAACAAGGACAATTCATCTTATTTTTATTTTAAACAAAGATACTGTTTACTTGTCTTTGTGGTAATGATAATGATCTTGAATCACCATTTGTATAAAATCTATATTTCCTAAACCATCACTTTTCACATTCATAATTTCTTCTAATTTTCGCGTTAATTTTAAAAGAATATCGTAGTTATTATTGTGTAAAGCTGAAGTAAAATTCTCTTTTACAATATTAATATCCCGGTCTGATAACCGATATACTTCGGGAAAACGAATTTTATAGGTTTCCGAAACTTCTGCAAATATAGTTTGTGAAAGGTCTAGCTTCGGATTCAAATCAATCAGACAGGTATTGGCCACAATATCGCCTAAACGCTGTCCTTTTTTATTGACAATCATTGTAATCAGCGCAATAAAACCAAAAAATAAAAACAACTCAACAATTCCAATTACCCATCGTAAAAAATAATCAAAATTATTGGCACGATTGCCATCCATCCGTATAACACGAATTTTCATGATCCATTTTCCTATAGTTTGCCCTTTCATCAAAATTTCGAGCATGACCGGATAAAGTAAAAATATAAAACCAACCACGCTATATATTCCCATTCGGAACCATTCGTCTTTATTTGGAATAAAATCCACAAAATAAGACAAGGCATAAACCAATATTATTCGAATAATCATATCGATAATATAGGCCAGCAATCGTTTTCCAAGCGGTGCAATGTTATAAGCAATTTGCACGTTTTGAGGTGTATTGACTAAAAGTTTATTCATATATTTGGTTCACTAACAACTACTCTACAATGAGAGAAGCGCATTTTATTGATAAAAATAAAGCTAAATGGTCTGATATTGAACATAATTTGAAAAATAAAATTGATGTTCATCCAGATATTTTGGCAAATAATTACATCGAAATTACAAATGATTTAGCATTTGCTCAAACTTATTACCCAAAAAGTAAAACAAAAGATTATCTGAACGAATTGGCCTTATTTGCTCATCAGTCGGTTTATAAAGACCAACGTACTTCAAGTAATCAATTTGTTCAATTTTTCAAAGAAGATGTGCCGAATATTGTGTATCAAAATCATAAAATGCTGTTGTATTCATTTTTAATTTTTGTTTTTGCAGTTTTAATCGGCGTTTTATCTTCTCATTTCGATCCGGATTTTACACGGTTAATTTTAGGAAACCAATATGTTGATGAAACCTTGATGAACATCAAAAAAGGGGATCCTGCTGCTATTTATAAATCCGGTAGCCAAACAGGTTCAACACTTGCAATCACAATAAATAACATTCGTGTTGCTTTTTTAGCTTTTACATTAGGATTATTTTTTAGTATTGGTTCGGGCTACATTTTATTTTCGAACGGAATTATGCTGGGAGCTTTTCACTATATGTTTTTCAAAGAAGGTGTTCTAGGCAAAGCGATGTCTGCCATTTGGATGCATGGAACAATTGAAATTTCTGTTATTATCATTGCCGGAGCTTGTGGTTTAATGTTAGGGAATGGTTTCATGTTCCCCAAAACATTGTCACGAAAGAAATCACTCATTCAAAAAGCGAAAGAAGCGGTAATGATTCTTTTGAGCACAGTTCCTCTCTTTATTCTTGCAGGTTTCATCGAAGGATTTATTACACGTCTATATGATGTCAATATCTTTCTAAGTCTTGCTGTTATTCTACTTTCATTGATTTTAATCGTGTGGTACTATATCTTTTATCCTATTCAGAAAAACAAGCAAAAAGCTTTTTCGTTTCATCAAACTATACCGTCTAATGAAAAAGCATAAATTACTTTATACATTTCTATTTTTATTGTTTCATTTTTTTGCTTTTGCCCAAACAAAAACAGAAGAATTTAACGTTTTTAAAGAAAAATATTCTTCAAAAGAATTTGACTACACTAGTCTTCCAAAACCTAAAAAGGAAGTAGATACTAATTTTTTATCTAAAATAATAGAAGGTATTATGAGATTTTTTTCTCTTCTACCGTGGGAAATTATTTTTTATTTTGCGGTTGGTTTATTTCTCATTTTTATCGCCTTTCGTATTTATAACAATGGCGGTATTTTAAAACGAAACTCAAAAAAATTATATGATGAATCTGACTTTGATTTTATTGAAGAAAATTTAACTGAAGTCAATTTGAATTTATTAATCCATAAAGCTGAAAGCGAACAAAATTATGCTTTAGCTATTCGTTACCTACATTATCAAAATTTACAAAATTTGGATAAAAAAGGCTGGATTGAATGGGATTCTAAAAAAACAAATCAGCAATTTATCAATCAAATAAAAGACGAAAAAACACGAACTTCTTTTCATCAGAACACAAAAATTTTCAATCAGGTTTGGTTTGGAGAATTCCCTCTTGATAATGAAAAGTACAAAGAGCTTAAAACTATTTTTAATCAATTTAATCAATCTGTAGCCTCATGAAAACTAAATTGATTATTATAGTAGGAAGTATTTTATTGGTTGGAATTTTTATTTTTTCAGCAGCAAAATTACGGTACAACCTTCCAAAATCATGGGAAGTAAATTTGTTTCAAAACAATAAAGATCCTTATGGATTATTTATTGCACATGAAGAACTTGGTAAATTATCAAATGGTAGCATGCAGGATTTGGAAAAATTATCTGAATTAAAAATAGATCCAAAACAAGCAGAAAATTATGCTGTTGTTGTCATTGGATCAGAAATCTATTTTGATACCGTTGCAAAAAATCTTTTAAGCAAATTCGCTCAAAATGGAGGAATTGTAATGATTGCTGATTATTACGATAATTTTGGAGACGATTCTAACGGTTCTGATGAAGTTTTTACTATTGATACTGCCTATTCTGATTCTCCCGGAGTTGATGAAAATATGCTGTATAACAAAACACTGACCATCAATACTAATTTTGAACTTAGAACAAAGCAGCCATTTAAAATAAAAAAGAAAAGAGAAGTAGATCATCATTATTTTAGTCAAACCACAAATGATTCTGAAATAATAGGCACAATAACGTATCAAGACAAAGCGTATCCGAACTATTTAAAAATAAGACCTGAAAATTACAAAGGATTTTACTTGTATCATGCAGAACCACTTTATTTCACCAACTATTATTTATTAAATAAAGACAGTTATTTCTATACAAAATCGGTTTTAGAGCCATTAAAGGGGAAAACGATTTTTTGGTACAATACGTCGAAAACATATGCAGGAAGTTCGTCGATGATGCGTTTTATTCTATCTGAGCCCGCCTTAAGAGCAGCTTGGATTACATTACTCATCTTACTTTTCTTCTTTTTAATTTTTAGAAGTAAACGTGAACAACGTATGATTCCTGTGTATACAAAAGAAGAAAATCACACCGTAGAATTTGCCAAAACAATTTCTTCTTTGTACCAAGAAAATGGTGAAATAAAAGATATTATTTCGAAGAAAATTGATTACTTTTTGTATAAATTAAGAAAAACCTTTTTGATTGAAACAACTGATATTACCAAAAAACAGTTCATCGAAATTGTCTCCCAGAAAGCAAATTTAACACAAGAGGAATGTCTTCAAAATTTTACACTTTTAAAAAATATTTACCAGAAAGATCAACCAAATGAACACGATTTAAAAATGGTGTATCAAATCATTGAAAACTATAAACAAAAAGCAAATATCTCATGAGTTACGAAAATACATATCAACCATTCGAAAATAGAATCGATTTTTCGGATGTTCAACATAAAATGCAGGCCGTAAAAGACGAATTAAAAAAAGTAATTGTAGGCCAAGACGATGTAATTGATCAATTGATTTTGGCTTTAATGTCAAATGGGCATTCGTTAATTGAAGGTTTACCAGGGGTAGCAAAAACAATGATGGCAAAATTATTAGCCAAAACGATTGATTCCGGTTTTAGCAGAATTCAGTTTACACCGGATTTAATGCCCTCTGATGTCATTGGTACCTCTATTTTAAATTCAAAAATAAATGAATTTGAATTCAAACCGGGGCCTATTTTTTCTAACATTATTCTGATTGATGAAATCAACCGTTCTCCAGCTAAAACACAAGCGGCTTTGTTCGAGTCGATGTCTGAAAGACAAGTTACTGTAGATGGAACAACTTATCCGTTACAACCTCCATTTTTAGTTTTTGCTACTCAGAATCCAATTGAGCAAGAAGGAACTTATCGTTTGCCTGAAGCTCAATTAGATCGTTTTATGTTCAAGATTTATGTAAAATACCCGTCGCTTGAAAGTGAAATTGAATTACTGAAAGAACAACAAGAACGTAAAAATATCGACAAAGAATCTCTGGTTGAAAAAGTTATTTCAGGAAATGAGATTCTTGAATTTCAAAATCGTATAAAATCGGTTTTTGTACACGAAACGTTGATAGATTACATTGCCTCTATTGTCCATCAAACCAGAATAGATCAAACCTTATACATGGGCGCTTCGCCACGAGCTTCTATCGCTATTCTTGATGCTGCAAAATCGAATGCTGCTGTTAATGGACGTGATTTTGTTATTCCGGAAGATATCAAACAAATTGCACATACCATTTTAGGGCACCGTGTTGTAATGGTTCCTGAAAAAGAGATGGAAGGTTTTACCACACAACATATTATTCAGCAAATTATTGACCGTGTAGAAATTCCTCGTTAATGAAATTTTTCAAAAGCCTATTTCTTACAGACCGTTTTTTTTATGCGGGACTTTTTGTTGCATTTTGTTTTGTGATCGGCTTTTTTATGCCTCCAATTTTCATTGTTGCGAAGATTCTTGTATTAGCCTTTATATTAGCCGTTCTCATCGAAATTTTTCTGGTTTACATCCCTAAAAATTCAATAGAAGTCATTCGAGCTTATCCTGAACGTCTTTCAAATGGAGATGATAATGAAATGAAAATAGCTGTTTCCAACCAGTATCAATTTCCTTTAAATGTACGAATTCTCGAAGAGTTTCCTGTTCAATTGCAATTGAGAGATTTCCAATTCAAGAAGCGATTTAAAAGTGGACAAAACATAAAATTTAATTACCAAATTCGTCCAACTGAACGTGGTTTGTATACATTTGGACAAACAAATGTTTTTATCTCTGTTTTTGGTTTTATCGAAAAAAGAATAAAAATTAACGAGCCAACCTCAATTGCTTGTTACCCTTCTTATCTTCAGCTCAAACAACTTCAATTGCATTCTGCTGCTCAGTTACAGAATCAATTTGGAATGAAACGAATTCGAAAAATTGGAACAAATACTGAATTTGAGAATATAAAACATTACACCATCGGTGATGAGTACAGGTTAATTAATTGGAAAGCAACTGCAAAAGCAAACCGTTTGATGGTCAATCAATTTCAGGAAGAAAAATCACAACCTGTTTATTCCTTGATTGATTTAGGAAGAACCATGCGAATGCCATTTGACGGATTGAAATTATTGGATTATTCTATTAATTCCAGCCTAGTTGTAGCAAATATTTCGCTACAAAAAAATGAGAAAGCCGGTTTGATTACTTTCAATAAAAAAATACAGGATCATGTTGTTGCAGATCGAAAAAATCATCAAATGCAGTTGATTTTAGAAAAACTATACAATGTTCAAACGGATTATCTT
Source organism: Empedobacter brevis NBRC 14943 = ATCC 43319 (assembly GCF_000382425.1). Classification (GTDB taxonomy): domain Bacteria; phylum Bacteroidota; class Bacteroidia; order Flavobacteriales; family Weeksellaceae; genus Empedobacter; species Empedobacter brevis. Next base: position 53,104 of record NZ_KB908301.1, on the reverse strand, counting down.
GAAAGCGATTATGGGCAATTATACGCTTACATCAAACGAAAATTGACACAACGTTCCCTCCTGTTTATTTACACCAATTTTGAGACGATTGACGGTTTAGAACGTCAATTACCTTATTTAAAATTGATTAAAAAATCGCATGTTGTTGTTCTCATTCTTTTCAAAAATTCAGCATTAAAAAAATTAAATGAGCAAAAAGCAAAAACCACAACGGATATTTATGACCAAACAATTGCAGAAAAATTTAATTATGACAAAGAATTAATCATAAATCGTTTACATCAATTTGGAATTTTAACCATTTATTGCGAACCGAAAGAATTATCGATTCATTTAATTAATAAATATTTAGAGATAAAAGCACGTGGTTTATTTTAAAAATAATTTTAACCATTTTTTTAGAAAAACAAGCACAATTCTTGCTAAAATTTGATCAAATTAATCAAAAATAACCATGAAAAAACTAATTCAGATCTTTTGTTTATTACTGACAACCGGTCTTCTTGCTCAAACTGATACTATTGATTCTACCTTTTCTTCCAAACGTATAATTCTTTTGGATGCCGGTCATGGCGGGACTGATACAGGAGTTAAAAAAGATGAATTTCAAGAAAAAGATATTGCGTTGAAAATTGCAACTGTCATCAAAGAAAAAAATCCTTTTACAGATATTGATTTTATTTTGCTACGAGAAGGTGATGAACAGATTATCAATACGAATCGCGCAAACATGATCAATGAATTAAAACCGGACCTGGTTTTATCAATTCATGCGAATTACAATGTGAAAGATTCTAAAAAAGGTACTGAAATCCATCTTTCACCAATGAATCCTTTCTTCGAAAAATCAAAAATTCTTGGTGAAAAAATTGGTAAAACGATAAGTTCTTTGGGTTTAGAAAACTTAGGAATAGTCGAAACTAATTCGAAAATTTTACGCGATGCTAAAGTTCCGATTCTAATGATTGAGATTGGTTATTTGACAAATGACGATGATAGAAAATTTTTAGCAGACGAAAATAATTATCCTAAAATTGCAGATAAGATTTTTGAAGCATTGAAGAATTAGATAAACAAAAAATCTCAGAACAAATTGTTCTGAGTTTTTTTGATAACTTCCTATTTTCCTCCACTTCGATTTGCTTCTTCTTCATTAGAAGTCTGTCGTTTCTTGCTTCTATATAAGAAATTGGATTATTGTACCATTTATTTGGATTTAGGTCCCAAAAAATAGGACGTTGAATTCTCCGACCAAAATTAACCTTAAACGAATGATCTTCTGTTATATAAAATATCGGAAACAAATTGAAATATTCTTTTTCAGCAATTAAATTAGTTTTTGACGGTGTATATTCTCCTCTCAAACCAATTTTTGTTGACCATTTATCTGATCGTTTCAGTTGATACGATAAATACCAACTTTCAAAAGGTTTCAAATTTTTATCACCTATTTTAATTCATTTTTATAAAAACACTTGTACCAAATCTGTTAATTATTTCATAAATAATCAATTAACAAACATTAATTATACATTACTTGCGTTTTCTGTTTACGGTTAAAATATATTGTATGAAAAAGAAACTATATCTATTTGCTATTGCAAGTTTATTTGCTACATCTACCATTTTCGCTCAAACGCCTAAAACTTTTATCATTGATGCCGGTCATGGCGGTCACGAAATTGGGTCAAAAAATAATCAAATCAATGAAAGTGAATATTCATTAGAAATTGCACAAAAAATCCAACAATTAGCAAAAGAAAAGAATATAAATGTGATCTTAACAAGAAATGGAAATGATTTTTTGGATTTACAATCTCGTGTTGACAAAATCAATGAATTAAATCCTGATCTCGTTATTTCTTTACACTTAAACAGTTCTACAAGTAAAGAGTTGAAAGGTGCAGAAGTTTACATAAAAAAAGATAATACAGATACTCAAACTGAAAAATTAGGTAACGAATTAACTGGATTAATCAGTATAAATTCTATAGAAAACAGAGGACTAAAAAAAGCTAATTTTAAGATTCTTAGGGATGCCAAAGTTCCAACTTTCTTAATTGAGCTAGGTTTTGTAAGCAATGAAAAAGATGCTGAAATATTAAAAAGTACAATACATAAAAACTTAATTGCTGAAAAAATTGTCGGGTTTTTTGAAACATATACATCAATATAAGAAACTTAATTAATAATGTACATGATCAGAAAATAAAAACTTCCATTTTTTTACTTAAAATTATTAAGCTTGTTATACGCTATAATTTATGTTTTTTTATTTTATCAGGTCGTTAAGAAAAGATCTAAAAGTAGAACTAATAAAAAAGTGGTCAGAATTTTCTCTGACCACTACTACCTCAAATGAATGAATTTTGTCTATAAAAAATACGTTTGTTTATTCTAAAACTTTTGCTCCTTTTACTTTTTGATTGGTTAAAGCAATATCCAAAACTTCTTTCATTTCTTTTACAAAATGAAACGTCATTCCTTTTACATATTCTGCTTTAATTTCTTCGATATCTTTTCGGTTGTCTTCGCATAAAATAATCTCTTTGATATTTGCACGTTTCGCCGCCAAAATTTTCTCTTTAATTCCACCAACAGGCAATACCTTTCCTCGTAGCGTAATCTCTCCGGTCATTGCTAGTTTAGCTTTCACTTTGCGTTGTGTAAAAGATGACACTAAAGAAGTCAACATTGTAATACCCGCAGATGGCCCATCTTTTGGTGTTGCTCCTTCCGGAACGTGAATATGAACTTTATAATTTTCAAAAACTTCGGGTTTAATTCCTAATTCATCTGCATGAGATTTAATGTATTCCAATGCAATCGTTGCAGATTCTTTCATTACTGTACCTAAATTACCGGTAATTGAAAGTCCTCCGTTTTTTGTTTTTGATAAAATTGATTCGATAAATAAAATATCTCCTCCGACACTTGTCCAGGCTAAACCTACTACAACTCCAGGTACTTCATTATTCTCATACTGATCCGGTGTAATGGATGGTCCTAAAATTTTAGAAATATCTTCAATCGAATATTTTGCATTAAATTCTTCTTCCAATGCAATATGTTTCGCTGCAGAACGAACTAATTTAGCTACTTTCTGATTCAATTTACGAACGCCTGACTCACGCGTGTACCCGGTAATTAGATATTCAATTTCTTTTTTACCCAATACAACGTCTTTTTCTTTCAAACCATGGTCCAGCAATTGTTTTGGTAAAAGATGACGTTTTACAATCTCTGTTTTTTCTTCAATTGTATAACCTGCAATGTTGATCATTTCCATACGATCGCGCAACGGACTTGGTATATCTCCAATGTTGTTTGCAGTCGCAATAAAAAATACTTTGGACAAATCATAACCAACTTCTAAGAAATTATCATAAAATGTTGAATTTTGTTCCGGATCTAATACCTCTAACATCGCTGATGAAGGGTCTCCATGAGCACTTGCAGTCATTTTATCAATCTCATCCAAGACAAATACAGGATTCGAAGATTCAGATTTTTTGATTGATTGTAAAATTCGTCCCGGCATCGCTCCGATATACGTTTTACGATGGCCGCGAATCTCTGATTCATCGTGTAATCCACCTAAAGACATACGCACATATTTACGTCCAATCGCTTCTGAAATAGATTTTCCCAACGATGTTTTCCCAACTCCCGGAGGTCCATATAAACAAAGAATCGGTGAACGCATATCGCCTTTCAATTTTAAAACGGCAAGATGTTCCAAAATACGTTCTTTCACATCTTCCAAACCATAATGGTCATGGTCTAAGATTTTCTTTGCATGTTTAATATCAAAATTGTCTTTCGTCAATGTATTCCATGGCAAATCCAACATAAATTCTAAATAGTTACGTTGAATATTATGTTCCGGCATTTGTGGATTTAGACGAGAAAGACGATTAATTTCTTTATCAAAATGATTTGCGACATCCTCGCTCCAACTTTTTGTAAGAGCACGTTTACGCATTTCATTGATTTCTTCTTCTGTCGAATTTCCTCCTAACTCTTCCTGAATTGATTTGATTTGCTGATTTAAGAAGTATTCTTTCTGTTGTTGATCCAGTTCTTTGCGAACTTTATTTTGAATTGTATTCTTCAATTCTAACTTTTGCAGCTCAACATTCATGAAACGCATCACTTCCATTGCACGAAGTTTCATGTCAGAAATCTCTAACAGCAACTGTTTTTCATCAAGGCTTAACGTCAAATTAGACGCAACAAAATTGATTAAAAATGTGTTACTTTCAATACTCTTAATTGCTCCAGCTGCTTCAGAAGGTAACATCGGATTTTCTTCTACAATCTGAAAAGCCAGATCCCGAACTGATTCGATAATAATCGGATATTCTTTGTTACGAGAAGTTGGAACTTTTTCTGTTAAGATTTCTACCTCTGCTTTAAAATATGGATCATCAGTGATATAACTCTTTACTTTAAAACGTTTCATTCCTTGTAAAATTACCGTAATGTTACCATCCGGTAATTTTATCATTCGCATAATTTTAGCGACTGTTCCTATTTTATACAAATCATCTTGATTTGGATCTTCAACAGAAATTTCTTTTTGCGAAAGCACGCCAATTACACGATCTTCTTTATATGCTTGTGTTAAAAGTTTTATAGATTTATCTCTACCCGCTGTGATCGGAGCAACCACTCCCGGAAATAAGACAGTGTTTCTTAATGATAAAATAGGCAATACCGAAGAAATGTCTTGCTTATTCAGCTTACTTTCTTCGTCTTTACTCATCAAGGGAATTAATTCGATTTCTTCTTCCATTACTTGTGCTAATGACAAATTGTCTATGTTCATAATTTTTTTATACGTTCAATGTGTCAGTAAAACTATTTTTAACTGACGGAAGCTTTTGAATTGGTTAGAATAAACAAGATATTATTCTGATTTCAACCATTTCAAAAAGCGAGTATAAATAAGACAAACCTTATGCCAATAAAATCTATTGTCAGCTTTTCACAAACGATTTAAAAGGAAGATAAAAAATCGGGGGTTACCCGATTTTAGATTTTGCGATTACTTTTCGATACAGTTCTTCATATTGTGGAAGAATCTTTGTTTTATCAAATCGTATCGCTTGTTCTTTTGCCTGAAGACTAAATGCTGCCAAGCGCTTCTCATCTCCTAAGATATAAATTGCTTTTTCAGCCATCATTTCAACATCTCCAACAGGACAAACAAACCCAGTGACTCCATCGATATTCACTTCTGGAATTCCTCCTGCATTTGATGAAATAACCGGAACACTTGCAGCCATTGCTTCAAGAGCGGCCAATCCAAAACTTTCTTGTTCTGACGGTAAAAGGAATAAATCTGCTGCTTTCAAAACATCGTTCAGATCACTTACCATTCCAAGACTCTTTACCTTATCCTGAATTCCATATTCCTGAATCATTTGATCCGCCATTTCCCATTCCGGGCCTTCCCCCGCAATGATCAATTTAGAAGGGATTTGTTTCTGAATCAGATTAAATGTTTCTATAACATCCTGAATACGTTTTACTTTTCTCAGATTAGATGTATGCAAGATCACTTTCTCTTTTGGCTGAGCAAAGTTATCCCGACAACACACACATTTTTCCGGCAAGTATTGTTCATTATCGATAAAGTTTGGGACAACTTCAATTTCATTCGTAATATCAAAAGCACATAGTGTATCTTGTTTTAAACTTTCAGAAACTGAGGTAACAGCATCCGATTCGTTAATCGAAAATTCAACTGCTGTTTTATACACCGGATGTTTTCCTACCAATGTAATATCTGTCCCATGTAAAGTTGTTACAATAGGTAATTTATACCCTTTTTGCGCTAACATTTGTTTTGTAAAATATGCAGCATACGCGTGCGGAATTGCGTAATGTACATGTACCAAATCTAATTCATAGTGTAAAACTTTGTCATACAAAATTGTACTCAACGCCAAATCATAAGGCTGATATTGAAACAATGGGTATGTTTCTACATGAATACGATGAAAGTATATTTTTGGTAATTTTATATTTAATCTTGCTGGTACATTCGTACTAAAAAAATGTACTTCATGCCCTTTTTCCGCTAAATCCATTCCCAGTTCTGTTGCTACAATTCCACTTCCTCCATAGGTCGGATAGCACACAATTCCTATTTTCATTTGCGATTTTTATTTAGACAAATTTAAGGTAAAATTGCATCATAAATAACTTGTCGAATATTTTCTCTCACTTTTTTTATTGACAAATAATTTGGTTCCACAGTTTCATTGACACGATTAGAAAGAAAAATATAAACTATATTGTATTTTGGATCAGCCCAAACCATTGTTCCTGTAAAACCTGTATGGCCGAAACTTTCGGCAGATGGTCCTTTAACAGATACATTTTGCATTTTATCAAATCCTGCTCCACGATGATTCTTCGGAAATTGCTGTTTAGTGAATTCAGTTACAACTTCCGGTTTCAAATAAACCTCATTGCCATATTCACCTCCATTCAAATACATCTGCATCAACTTTGCCATATCAATCGAATTCGAAAATAAACCGGCATGTCCGGCTATTCCTCCTATCATTGCAGCTCCCTGGTCGTGAACAAAACCATGAATCAGTTGATTTCTATACGTTTTGTCATATTCGGTTGGAACAATATCTTCTAAACTGAATTTATCTTTAGGATTAAACGTTGTTCTATACATTCCTAGTTTTTGATACAACTTTTCTTGCGCAATTTGATTTAAATCTTTTCCAAAATCTTGTTCTATTTTCTTCTTGAAAATATAGTACCCCAAATCAGAATATTCATACGTTTTACGACCAAGTGCAGATTTATAAATATCCTCGTAAATCGTATCTTTTATAGAAGTAATAATATAAATATTGTCCGTTACTTTTATTTGATGTTCATCATCCTGTTTTCTCGAATAAAAATCCAAATACAAACGGGCATTTTTGACATCCACCGTTTCATTGTAAAAACCTATCCATGGTTTCAGACCTGCCTGATGTGCCAAAACTTCACGGATTTTTAAAGAAGATTTATTCGAATTTTTAGCTTCTGCATCAATCTCACCAAGTGTCTGGTCAAGGCTTAACTTTCCTTCACCAACTTCCAACATCAACAAAGGCAACGTTGCCGTCACCTTGGTTACAGAAGCGACATCATACAAATCTGTCCACTTCACTTTTGTGATCGAATTTTTATCTTGCATTCCAAAGCTCTTGTCGTATACGACTTTACCATCTTTTGCTACCAAAATTTGCATTCCGGGTGTATAATGATTTGCCAGTGCATCTTCTGCAAGTCGATCTATTTCTAAAAGTTTTTTTTTCCTAAGTTCACATTTTCAGGTGCTGTAAAGCCTAAACGTTTGATCTGCTTTGTCTCAACTCCCTGTCCCTCTTTCAGGTGTTGATTGATATCTACAGGTAAAGTTCCGTCTGAATCAATCGCGCCAAAAATAACTTGTGCCGCAGAAATTTGTGCATCTTTTGTATTCTGGTAATGAACAGTAACAGCATCCAGATTAGATAAGTCCAAATCTTTTAATCCATAAGGACTTGTAAATAGTGAAAAGATATTCTTTTTGTCTTTTGGTAAAGCTTTCAAGATTGCTTTCGAATTATCAGATAATTTATAAGGTTTGTAAACTGTTTCGTTTGATAAAAATGCTCCTGAAATAATAACATCATAATCATTCAATAAATTAACTTGAGTCGGGTTAGCAATTTTAACCAATTCGACATTTGTATATTTTTGTAAATAAGTTAGAAACTGCTCGTAATCTTTCTGTTCAAGAGGAACAAACGCAATCTTTTGATTGATTTTTTTAATCGGTAATGTCTTGTGTTCATTCTTAACTATTGTGGAAGATTTTTCAAAAATCGATGTTGTTAAAGCTAAGTTCTCAGCAGAATTTAAATCTTCTAACACATTTACAGGATTCAATTGTTTTATTTCATTCAATCCGGTGATGTATTTTGCCATTAAAATCTTCTTTACACTCTCTTCCAATCGCTCCTCAGAAATTTCTCCTTTGTTTATTGCGTCAATAATTTTTTGTTTTCCTACATGTACATTTTGTGAGAACAATAAAATATCATTTCCCGCAACAAAAGCTCTGAAATCGACATCACCCGCAGGAAACATTTTTGCTACACCATCCATATTCAACGCATCTGTAATTACAATTCCCTTAAATTGCAATTCGCCTTTCAAATAATCTGTAATAATTTTTTTCGACAAAGTAGATGGGATCCCTGCATCCGGTTCTAAAGCCGGAACATTCAAATGTGCTACCATAATCGACTGTACTCCGGCATCAATCATTTTCTTAAACGGAGCAATATGATATTTTTCTAAATCAGCTTTATTGTCAGGAATCAAAGGCAATGTCTTGTGCGAATCCTGGTCTGTATTACCATGTCCTGGAAAATGTTTAGCAGAAGACAATACATTCTGCGCCCGCATTCCCTCCATATAAGCAATTCCTTTTTCGGCTACACGAGAAGGATTAGATCCAAAAGAACGATTACCGATAATTGGATTATTTGGATTAACATTCACATCTACAGAAGGTGAAAAATTAAACTGTACTCCCATTCTATTCGCCTGTACACCAATCTGTTTCCCAACCTGATACACCAAATTATTATTTCGCAATGCGCCAAGTGTCATATTCCAAGGAAAACGTTCAACGTCTTTTAAACGCATTGCCAATCCCCATTCAGCATCCATTCCAATCAATAATGGAACTTTAGAAATTGATTGGAATTTATTTGTCAATTCAATTTGGCGAACCGCTTGGTCCTGCATGAAAATCAATCCTCCTATATGTTCTTGCTCAATTAATTTTAAAATATCATTTTCATGAACTGTGTCTCTATTTGTGTAAGCTGCCACGATAAATAACTGACCTACTTTTTCTTCCAATGACATTGCGTTGTACTTCTCATCTACCCATTTCATTTGAATAGAATCTTTATACAATGGCGAGATTTGCTGCGCTTTTGATGCAATAGGTAAAATAATTGTTAAGAATACATATGCGACTACTCTTTTCATACCGGAATAAATTAATTTTGTGCGTTTTTTCTTTTCTAGAAACATTTTTTAAAGCTAATCAGTTAGGATTGGTAAATTTATAGTAAATTGTCAAATTAAATAAAAATTATATGAGTATTTTCAGTGTTGTGCAGGATAGTATGTTAAATCATCCTGGACTAATTACTGTTTTTGGAATCGCAGTAATCATCATGTTATTGCTGGATTTGGGTGTATTTAACAAAAATGCACATGTTGTTTCTAATAAAGAAGCACTTACTTGGACAATCGTCTGGATATCCTTAGCCATGATTTTTAGTGGTGTAATTTATTTCGTTTTCAAAGAAGCTGATGGGCATGCATTTGCCATCAATAAATTCTCACAATTTCAAGCCGCTTATTGGATAGAAAAAGCTTTGTCAGTTGATAATCTATTCGTTTTCATTCTGGTTTTTGGATTCTTTAAAATACCAAAAGAATACCAACATAAAGTCCTGTTTTGGGGAATTCTAGGTGCTTTATTCTTCCGAGCAATCTTTATTTTTGCCGGAGTAGAATTAATTAAAATGACTTATTTACCTGCATTTTCAATTGGTGATTGGCATTTTAATTTAGGTGACGAAGCGACTCATGCTAATTTTGCTACAAAAGAATTTTTCCGTCCAAATGTTGTTTTAACTCTTTTCGGATTCTTCTTAATCGTTGCCGGAATCAAATCATGGAAATCTAATGAGGAAGATGAAAACCAAGATTTATCTCAAAATTTTGGGGTTAAATTGGTTCATAAATTTTTCAAAGTAACACCTAATTTTGATGGAGATAAATTTTTCAGTGTTCAAAACGGAATTAAAATGGCAACACCACTTTTTGTTGCTTTAATGGTAATTGAAGTCACAGATTTAGTTTTTGCTGTAGATAGTATCCCTGCTATTTTTGCTGTTGCTCCCGACGATCCTTTTATTCTTTATTCATCAAATATTTTTGCGATTTTAGGTTTACGTTCACTGTATTTCTTATTAGCAAATTCAATGGATAAATTCAATAAACTTCATTATGGATTAGCAATTATCTTAAGTTTTATCGGAGTTAAGATGATTATTATGCCTTTTTATCATTTTGAATCGACTGTTTCACTTTCTATAATTGGCGGAGTTTTATTAACCACAATCATTTGGTCATTAATTGTAAATAAAACAGAAACATCTAAATAAACAAAAAGGGCGCTCAATGAGCGCCCTTTTTCATTCTATTTTATAATCCATAGGAACCATATTTGCTATTTTTTCCCAGCTCCAATAACCTTCAACAACAAGATTGGCAGGATGATAATACGTTCCGTTTTCTTCTATTTTAAGCAAATCATCTTTCAATGCAAAAATTGAAAGTTGATTCGAAATATAATGCTGCCCATTCTGTTTAGCATAATCCATATCTTCTTTTTCTTTTGTATATTCAACTGAATAAAGTCCTTTGAAATGAAGGTATTGATGTTTTCCTTCTGTAATTTTTAAACTATCATACGGCACTTTTTCATTCACTAAATAGGTTATAATTTTAGGAGGAACTTTGCCTTCTATTCGACCACCTGGTAACATTTCTTCTTTAAATTTCAAATAAGCAGGATTTTCTTTCCGTATTAAACGTTTCACATCATATCCTTCTTCTTGCAATCTGTTATCATAAATAGCTTTTATAAAATGATTTACACTACCCAAATACGATTTTCTACGATTTCCCTGCCACTTTTTAGTTTGTTTTGTACCGGCTTTAAGTTCTGTATAGAATGCTGTTCCAAGCGTCAAAACATAATTAGACTTGTAACTTAAATTAAAATCAACCAAATCGTATTCGATCTTGTATCCTAAATAATTATTCTTAATGATGAGCGGATTTTTAGACGATGCCCTTAACTCTTTTGTTGTTTTGTCGTAGCTAAACCGTAAATCTTTTTCATTCTCGATTTTACATTTTTTTGCAGCTTCATTACTTCCTAAAAATAATTTTAAAAAAATCTGAAGATAATATTTCCAATCTTCTTTTGACATTGAATGAACAACAGTTTCCTGCAGTAAAATTTTCTCGGATTCCAGTGTTATTTTAATGAATTGGTTTTGTTTAGAATCTACAGATTGAATAAAATTCTCGAACAAATCGGCTCTGACAATGAGATTATACTGTCCGTTTGGCAAATTAATTTCGAATTCTCCATTTTCACCCGTTTCCGTTTTCAAAGTTGATCCATCTACATAAATTATGGCATGAACAATCGGTTTTGAACCTTCATCGGTTACAATACCTTTAAAAACATTTTGTGCATAAAGTATGCTTGCACAAAATATAAACATCAATGTATAGACTTGTTTCAACTTCATGTGTCGTGATTAATTAAAAACAAGGTAATAAAAAAACTCCTCTATCGGAGGAGTTTTATACATAAAATATTTTTTATTTTGATTTCTTCGTTGCTTCCTTCAATGGCTTAGTAACTTCAGCAATACTTTTTATTTCAGTCGTTTGCTTTAATGATTCTGTTGGACTTTCATTTCCTCTATGACACATTACACAAGTTACAACATTTATCATCTCAGGATTTTTTGCATTCTCCCAATTGAAATTCTTTGCATTAATCTCACGTGTCATCACAATCATATGACGTGCAAATTCTTTCTCTTTTTTTGCATCACTAGAGAAATCTATCTTGTTTGTTTCAGGATTCTCAGCATGGCAAAAATTACATTTTACTCCTAATGCTGCATTGTACCCGCGCATCAAACCTTTTAAACTATCTTCTGAAATCGTTTGAGGAAGAACCTTTAGATTTTTCCACTGTGAATTTGAAATTTCTTTTCCCGCATCAATTTGACGAGAAGTTGTGAACGAAAAAATACTAAACATCAATGCCAGAGCTCCTAACGAAGCTATAATTTTACTTGTCTTCATTTTGTGTTATTATTTGCCTACACAAGGTAAAACAATAATCAAATTGAAAGATCAACTCAGATAAATTTGGAATAATTTTAAATAAAATGATTCATCATTTTTGAGATGAAGTTATTAAAATCTCCAAACCAATAAGCGCGATATTTTATTTCCTTGTTGCATATTGACAATTCGATAATCTCTTACTTTTTCACGTTTCAAAATCCCCTCCAGTATTCGAACATTTTCTTTTTTCGAGACCAAAGTCGTAAACCATTTTACCTGATGTTTGTACTCTGCACTTTCCTTTATCATCTTGGTAATGAATAAACGTTCTCCACCTCTGCACCATAGCTCTGAATTGTTTCCTCCAAAGTTTTGAACAGGTTTTTGATCCGTTTTTTGGCCCAAGTTTTTCAGCTTACGCATTGTCTGTTCCATCACCTCTTGATTTGATCTGAAAAAAGGTGGATTACAAATTGTAATATCAAACTTTTCACCTTGTTTAATAATATTTTTGAAAATATTGTTTGGATTAAATTGCATTCTAATCTCAACTTTATTGCGTAATCGTGCATTTTTCTTCACGATTTCTTCTGCATTTTTAAAAGATGCGTAATCCAATTCTGCTCCAACAAAATTCCAGTCGTACTCATAGTTTCCAATAATCGGATAAATACAGTTCGCACCAACACCAACATCCAGTACTTTCACTTCTTTTCCTCTTGGAATTACACCATCATAACTTTCTCCCAAAATGTCCGCAACATAATGGATATAATCGGCTCTACCAGGAATTGGCGGACACAGATTATCTTTTGGCAATTCCCAATAATCAATATCATAATAGGTTTTTAGCAAAGCTTTATTTAATGCTTTTACAGCATCTCTATCAGAAAAATTGATTGTTGGTTCATTCTCTTTATTCGGTTTAATATATTTAGAAAGTGGCGGATAAACAGCGCACAATTTTTCGAAATTATAAGGCGCTAAATGACGGTTGCGCGAATGTAATTTTTTCAATTTACTCTTCTTTTCGGGAGTATCCATACAAAACTATTTATGCAAAAATAAGACAACCTTTGCATTTTTCAGCAAAGGTTGTTTTTGATTTCGTTTATTTTCGTTGTTTTTGTAATGTTTCAATCTGTTTCAACAAATGATGAATCACTTCTAATCCCTCTAAATTTACCCCTAATTCGTAGTGAAATTGAATAAACCGCTCAATTAATTTTAAATCATCTTCTTCAATAAAATATTCTTGGTTATGTTCATGCAAAACAACCAAATCATTTTTATACAAATCGATTACAAACTGAGGTTCAATCTGATGATATTGACAATACTGAACAACTGATATCGTTATATTTTTCATGGTTTTAAGCTTTTTTAATTGAACGTAATTTCTCGAATAACTCTTTTTCTTCGGCAGATAAATTCGTTGGTATTTTTACCGAAAAAGTGACATACAAATCTCCAAATTGGTTGTCTTTCTTATAAATGGGTAAACCTTTTCCTTTCAATTTTACCTTTTTATTGTTTTCTGTTCCTTCTTTAATCGGAACTTTTACTTTTCCAGAAAGCGTATCAATCATCGCTTCACCACCTAAAATCGAGTCATATAAATCAATCTCAACTGTTGTCGACAAATCTGCTCCGTTCACTTCAAATTTTGTATTATTCTCAATATGAAAGGTAATATACAAATCTCCATTAGGGCCATTGTTGTATCCTTTTCCTCCGTGACCTTTTATCTTAATCGTTTGTCCGTCTTCTACACCTGCAGGAATTGTAATTCGAATATTCTTCCCATTTACTGTAAAAGTTTGTTGATGTGATGTTAACGTGTCTGTTAAGTTCAGTGTCAAACTGGCATTTACATCCTGTCCTTTATATCCCGTTGAGCGACTTCTTCCTTCACGTCCAAACATTGAACTAAAAAAATCTGAATACCCATCAAAATCATCAAAACCTTCTGCTCCGTTAACATCATTATATTGATAATGTTGCTGCTGTTGACGAGCTTTCTCATATTCTTCTCCATGTTGCCAATTCTCTCCGTACTTATCATATTTTTTACGTTTTTCCGAATCGCTTAACACTTCGTTCGCTTCATTTAATTCCTTAAATTTTTGAGCAGCTTCCTCATTATTTGGATTAAGATCCGGGTGATACTTACGAGCCAATTTCCGATAAGCTTTTTTTATCTCATCTTGTGTTGCAGTCTTTTGCAGACCTAATGTTGTATAATAATCTATAAAAGCCATAGTAATTTATAAGTTTTCCTCCTAATTTAATCAAAATCAGTTCCAATTTTACTACAACTGACAATACGGCTTAGACTTTCTTATTTTTGTGTTTTTTTAAATATTCAATCTTTCATAAATAAATTTATTATGATTAATTCATAAAACATTGAAATTAATTTGTAAATATTCAAAAAAAACAAGTATTTTTCATTTATAAAACTAGAAGATGAATAGACGAAATTTTTCAAAAAATATATTAATCGGTTCTGCCGTTGGTGATGCTTTAGGTGTTCCTGTTGAATTTAAAAGCAGGCAGGAATTACAAATAAATCCTGTGACAGATATGATTGGTTACGGGACTTACAATATGCCTCCCGGAACTTTTTCTGATGACAGTTCGATGATGTTTTGTTTAGTCGAATCACTTTGCAATGGATACGATGTCAATGATATTGGAGAAAAATTTCAGATGTGGATGCACGAAGGGTACTGGACAGCGGACGGAGAAGTTTTTGATGTTGGAATTGCTACACGAAAAGCAATTAACCGTTTACGTGTCGTAAAAAATCCTATCGAAGCAGGTTCAAAAGATGAATCTGATAATGGAAATGGAGCATTGATGCGGATTTTACCTTTAGCAGTCTTTACAAAAGATTTATCAATTGATGAACGTTGCGAAATCGTAAAAGAAGTTTCTTCTATTACACATGCACACAATCGATCGGTATTGGCTTGCATTTATTACATTGAATTTGCTTTAAATGTATTGGATGCAGAAAATCTCGAAGAAGCATATTTGAATACAAATTTCTGGTTAAAATTATTTTTAGAAGAAAATGAATTGTATAAGAATGAGTTTCCTTATTTTGAACGAATTTTAAGTGGTCAATTAATTGATTTGACTCACAATGAAATTCAGTCTACTGGTTATGTTATTCACAGTTTAGAAGCATCTATTTGGTGTTTATTGCATACCAGCTCATATAAAGATTGTGTTTTGAAAGCTGTAAACTTAGGACATGACACTGACACAATTGCCTGTATTGCAGGAGGCATCGCTGGTATTTTTTATGGAACAGAGACAATTCCTACTCATTGGATTGAACAATTGGCTCGCGTAAATGATATTCTCAAGTTAGCGGAGCAACTGGAAAAAAAATATGAGTATTAATCTCATCAATATCACCAAAACATTTTCGTAATTTTGCAGAATGGAAAGTCAAAAAAATAATCCATTACACGGAAAACGATTAGATGATATTATCGAAGAATTGGTGATTTATTATGGTGGTTGGGAAGGTTTGGGAAATCAAATCAATATCAGATGTTTTAATGATAATCCAAGCTTGAAATCATCTTTGAAATTTCTTAGAAAAACGGATTGGGCCCGGAAAAAAGTGGAAGAATTGTATATCAAAAAAATTGCAAAATAATGAATATGACAATTCCTAAAGAAAAAATTTATATTGATTCTGAACTGTTAACAACTATAGAAGAAGAAAGTCAAGTCATTATACATTGTTGTATGAATGCGGACGAGTATGCGAATGCAGCACGTATTTGGCCTTCAACTTTTATTATTGATAATCAATCCAGAAAACGTTGTCAATTGGTCTTTGTAGAAGGAATTACCATGTATCCGAATTGGACTTATATTGAAGAAGGGTCTTCTCTTTACTTTACATTAATTTTTAATGGTTTACCAAAAAGTTGTAAATCATTTGATTTAGTCGAAATTATTCCGCAAGCCGGTGGATTTGAATACAGAAAAATAAAACGAAATAAAAGCGATGTTTATCACATCGAATTTTCAGAATAAATAAAAAATAGGTTCTATGGAACCTATTTTTTATTTATATAAACTGAAATTTTTATTGGATGACTCCGATATCATTACGGTAATATTCGTAATCGAAATGTACTTTCTTGATGTTTTCATACGCTTTTTCACGCGCTTCATCTAATGTATTTCCCAATCCGACTATATTAATAACACGACCACCCGAAGTTACCATTTCGTCTCCTGATAACATAGCTCCGGCTATAAAGTTAGGACAAGTAACATTTTCTAGTCCGCGAATTTCGAAACCTTTGTCGTAATTTCCAGGATATCCTCCTGAAACCATCACGACGCAACACGCATGTTGATTTTTGAAACTCAACTCAAAATCTTCACCTTTAATCGTCTTATCCACTACTTCGAATAAATCGTTTTCCAATAAAGGTAAAGTCGTTTGTGTTTCCGGATCTCCCATACGAAGATTATATTCTAACAAATAAACTCCTTTCGTTGTTATCATTAGTCCAAAGAAAATTACGCCCGAGAATTCTAACCCTTCCTTGATTAACCCACATTTAGTAGGTTCCATAATTTCTTCTTCAAACATTTTGAAATGTTCTTCAGTGAATAACGGATTTGGAGCTATCACTCCCATTCCACCGGTATTCAAACCAGTTTCTCCTTCACCTATCTTCTTATGGTCTTTTGCTGGAACAAACGGAACAATTTTTTTTCCATTAAAAAAAGATAAAATAGACGCTTCAAAACCTTCTAAATATTCTTCAATAACCACTTCGTTTCCAGCATCACCAAAAGTTTTATCTTCCATGATTTCCAATACGGCTTGCTTTGCTTCTTCGAAATCCTGGCAAATAATGACTCCTTTTCCTGCTGCTAAACCTGAAGCTTTTACAACAATAGGATACTCTTGTTCTTTCAAATAATCAATCGCCAGCATAGGTCCTTGAAAATTCTTGTATTTTGCTGTTTTTACACCATATTTATCCATAAAATCTTTCGCAAAAGCTTTGGAAGCTTCTAATTGCGCTGCAGATTTATGAGGACCAAAAACCTTTAGATTTTCTTTTTGGAAAATGTCAACGATTCCCTCTGATAATTCAGCTTCAGGGCCTACAAAAGTTAAATCAATTTTATTTTCTTTTGCAAAATCTTTCATGTCTTCAATCGACGAAACAGAAACATTTGTCCCTATTTGAGCCGTTCCTCCATTCCCTGGAATAAAAAATAATTCCAAATCTTGTCCTTTTTGTTTGAAATCTTCAGCAAATTTCCAACCGATAGCGTGTTCACGACCACCAGAACCGATAATGAGAATTTGAGTTTTGAGTTTTGAGTTTTGGGATATATTATTCATTCGTATTGTTTAAATTATTAAAATAATTTTGAAGTTATGAATTATTTTTCAACTCATAACCTCAAACCTATCTCTTGATTTTTAGTGCATAAAATGTCTCATACCTGTGAAAACCATAGGAATCCCACGTTCATCACAAGCATCTATCGACTCCTGATCTTTGATTGATCCTCCTGGCTGAATAATTGCTTTTATTCCATTCTCGGCTGCAAAATCTGCCACGTCACGGAAAGGGAAAAATGCATCCGAAGCCAATACTAAATCTTCTTCTACTTTCTCTTTTGCACGTGCAACTGCTTGTTGAGCTGCCCAAATACGATTGGTTTGTCCACCACCGATTCCATAAGCTTGGCCATTTGTCGCAACCACAATCGCATTAGATTTTACCCATTTGACGATTTTTTGAGCAAAAACTAAATCTGTCATTTGACGATCTGTTGGTTGAGTATTTGTTACAACTTTAAGATCTGTTGAAAATTGGTTATCTGTCGATTGAACAATTAATCCTCCATCAACTTTTACGTACGTTACTTTATCCGAAACGGGATTTTTCACTTTAATAATACGCAAGTTTTTCTTTTGTTTAAAAATCTCTAGAGCCTGCTCAGTAAAAGAGGGAGCAATGATAATTTCTAAGAAAATTTTGTTCAATTCAACAGCCGTTTTCCCATCTACTTCTCTATTGAAAGCAATAATTCCACCGAAAATTGACATTGGATCACACTCGTAAGCTTTTTCATAAGCTTCCAAAACATTTTCTCCTATTGCCACTCCACAAGGCGTTGAATGCTTAACTGCACAACAAGTTGTTTCTTCAAATTCTGAAACTACTTTGTAAGCTAAATCCATGTCACGAATATTATTGAAAGAAAGTTCTTTCCCTTGTAAATATTCGAAATCTTTCATTGCTCCGTTTTTCGTTTTATCTACGTAATAAGCTGCTTTTTGATGTGGATTTTCTCCATAACGCAAATCCATTACTTTTTCATAAGAAGATTCTAAAAATTGAGGAAAATCTTCATCTAAAAGATAAGTTGAAATTGCTGCATCATAAGCAGAAGTTAAATTAAATACTTTACCCGCGCATAATTTACGTGTTTCGATTGTAGTTGATCCATTCTCGCGAATTTCATTCATCACAACTTCATAATCGTTGACATCAGTTACAACAGTTACATCATAAAAGTTCTTTGCGGAAGAGCGTAACATTGAAGGTCCTCCTATGTCAATAAATTCAATCATTTCTGCTTCAGAAAGCCCCGTGTTCATCTTTTCAAAGAAAGGGTAAAGGTTAACAATGACGATATCAATTGGATTAATTCCATGTTCAGCAATCGTTGTCATATGGTTTTCATCAGAACGACGAGCCATTATTCCTCCGTGAATTGCTGGATGTAAAGACTTAACGCGACCATCTAAAATTTCAGGAAAACCAGTGACATCTTTTACTTCAGTCACTTCAATTCCGTTCTCTTGTAAATGTTTGTATGTTCCTCCGGTTGATAAGATTTTATAATCTTGATCAACCAAGAATTTTGCAAATTCTAACAAGTTCGACTTGTCCGAAACACTGATTAGCGCTTGTTTTTGCATTTTGTTTTAGTTTTAAAGTTTATTGTTTGTTTATATATTATCGGAAATGAAAAACCTCAATGTATAAAACATTGAGGCATTTTCTATTTATGCTTCGCTAATTTGTTTGATGGCCTGAATATAGATTTTGCTTTCTACCTCAGCAACCTTACGTTGTAAATCTGCTACTTCATCACCTGCTTCTATCTCAAAAGTTCCTTGACATATGATTTGCCCTTCATCTACACCAGCAGTTACATAATGTACTGTTGCTCCTGATGTCTTTTCTCCAGCTTCTAAAACAGCTTGATGAACTTTAGCGCCATACATTCCTTTTCCTCCGAATTTTGGTAATAATGCAGGATGAATATTGATCATTTTTGAACCCCATTTTGAAGTAAATTCCGGCGTTAATATGGTTAAAAAACCTGCTAAAACAATTAAGTCGATTTCCTCTCCTTCTAAATTATGTTCAGCATCTTCCGAAAAAGTTTTTCGGTCTAACACATACGTTCGGATATCTTTATCCAACGAACGCTCTATTGCATAACAGTCGCGGTCTGCCATTACCATCGAAATTTCGACATTTGGTAAAGTTCCTTCTTCAACTGCATCAATAATATTTTGAAGATTTGTTCCGCCACCGGAAACAAATACAGCTATTTTCATGTTTGTTTGTAAGTAATCTTGTTTGTTTTACAAAGATAAGATTTTAGTTGGAGGAAGGTATAAAAATATAACTTGGATTTAATCTATTTATTAATGATTTATTCACAATTAAAAACAAAAAAGGCCATCTCTTATCGAAATAGCCTTTTGAAAATATTTTTTAGTGACCTTGAGTTCCATCAACTCCATGTGCATGTCCATGAGACAACTCTTCTTCTGTTGCAGGACGTACATTTAAGATTTCAACCTCAAATTCTAACGTTTTCCCAGCCATAGGAGGATTTAAATCTGCTATTACTGCAGCATCCGTTACCTCAACAACTGATGCACGGAATTGATTTCCAGCGTCATCTGTTAAAGGTAAAATAGCTCCGACAGGAGGTAATCCGGATTCTTTGAACATTTCTAAAGGTAATTGAGCCACAGCTTCTTCATTGCGTTCTCCATATCCTTCTTGCGGAGTAATTACAAAAGATTTTGTTTCTCCGATAGTTAATCCTTTTAATTCTTCCTCAAATTTTGGAATCATCATTCCGGCTCCGAATAAAAAAGTTAATGGTTCTTGTGCATTTGATTGTTCTACAAATACTTTTTCACCATTCGCTTCGATGGTATGTAATGAGTAGTTTACTGAAACTACATTGTTGTTTTCTATTGACATAAATTGTAAATTATGGATGCTTTAAAAAAGCGTTCATTTTTAATACTTATCTTTTAACAACAATTATTCCTTTCGAATAATTTAACCAATTTTGTCAGTTATTTAGATTTTCGAACTGACAATAATCTATTTTAATCAATGAAAAGTAATGCTTTTTTGATGTCTTCATAACCAATTTCACCATTGTAGTAATCGTAAATTGGTTTTAAAACTTTATTCTCTTCAAATTCGATTTCACTATAAGCAAAACGAACTTTATCAAGAATTTTGTCAGAAGGTTTAAATTTTGAATAATCTAAATTTGGCTCAATTTCCTTTATTTTTCCAATATGATCTACAATTGCTGAAGTTGTTAAACCTCGTTTTTCTGCTATCTGCTCCAAAGACAAACCTTCTTTTACATATCCTAAAGTGATTTCATAAGTCGATTTTTTTTGTCCTTTCTCTTTGGTTTTATTTTTTTCGATATTCTTTGCAATCTGCTTTTTATCTAGTGTTCCTCCTGAATATCGAATAAATGCTGCCCAAGAATTTTGCAATTCTTTTTCGTCTAAAAATTCATCCACTTCATTCGATAATACCTGAAAACGTTTGTCTGCTTTCATTGCCAGCGAATCAATTTCTAAGGCTGTTTGATTTAAGCCATGTAACATCAGCGAATTCAAATCTCTTAAACGTGAAAGTGCAACATACCCTTGTCCTTTTTCAAAAGCTTTTGATAAATCTATAAAAGCTGAATCTAAAGTCATTCCTTGTGATTTATGAATCGTTATTGCCCAAGCTAAACGCAACGGAACTTGAGTAAATGAAGCCAATGCTTTTCCGCTTTCATCCTCAATTGCCCAGGTTTCTGGCTTTGCAACAAAGAATTCTCCATCCTGCGTTCTGATAATTGGTTCATTTTTTTCTGTATACCCCGAAACATTTCCTAGTGTTCCGTTTACAAAACCAACTTCAAAATTATTTCGAACGAACATTACTTTCGCTCCTATCTTAAGTTCTAAAACCTCTTCTGCTAAAACAGATTTTTTCAACACTTCTACTAGTGCAGGATTTCCGGCTACTTTTGCTTCAAATGTTTTGGAAGAAGAATCAATATTAATCAATTGACCTTTATTGATTCTGTCTACATCCATATTATGTGTGTATAAGCGTGTTTGCGAATCAATTTCATCCATAAAATATTCGATTCGGGATTCTAGTAAATCGACTGTTTTTTGAGAAATATGTCCCGAACGAATTTCATTTAAGATATCGTTTAACGCATTATTTGTTTGACGATATTGCTCAGTCAAATAGCAGATATGGACTTTAGATTGCACCCAGGCATCTGACATAAAACAAAACTTATCTTTCGATTCTTCCCACTCTTCTCCAATGGGAGGCAACTGAAAAAAATCTCCTGAAAAAATCACTTGAACTCCTCCAAAAGGCTCATCATTTTGTTTAAAGAATTTCAATACATAGTCAACCGCATCCAACTGGTTCCGGTGCAACATCGAAATCTCGTCGATAATCAGGACTTTTACTTTATCCATTTTATCTCGGAAATACTTTTTATCTCGAAGTGATGCCAAATACCGATCAGAGACATAATCTTTTATTCCAATTCCAGCCCATGAATGTATGGTTTGCCCGTTCATATGCGTGGCCGCAATTCCTGTAGAAGCCGTAATCGCAACAGGAATTCCGTGTTGTTTAAGGTAATTGATGTATTGATTAAGTACATAAGTTTTTCCGGCACCGGCAGAACCTGTTAAAAATACATTTCGGCCAGATTTTAGAATTGCCAAAGCCTTTGATTGTTGCATAACTTATGAATGAATTTGAAGTTTTTTTGAATGGATGACAAAGATACGAAGATTGAATGAAGTAAAGAAAGGATAAATAAAAAAGCCGGATAAGAATCAACTTATCCGACTTTCTTAAACTATTTAATCTACTATTTCAATATAATTTTGTCAGCACCCTCTTGAATTTCTCCAATCACTGCACTTCCATCAATAATATTCAATACTTTTTCAGCATCAGTTTGGTCAACGATAACAACCATACCCACACCCATGTTAAATGTTCCAAACATTTCTTCTTCAGCAATATTTCCTCGTTTTGCTAATTCCTGCATCACTGTCGGAACATGTATTTTTGCTTTTTCAATTACAGCTGTTAATCCGTCATTTATAATACGAGGAACATTTTCGATTAATCCGCCTCCTGTAATATGAGCAATTCCAGACATTTCGATTTCGGCATCTTTGATTTTAAAGATATCATTTTGATATAATTTTGTTGGAACTAATAATGTTTCGAACAAAGGTTTTCCTTCAAATTCTTCATTAAAATCAGGGAATATTTTACGAATCAACGAAAATCCATTTGAATGGAATCCGCTTGAAGGTAAAGCTATAATTGTTTGTCCGGCTTTTATTTTCGATCCATCTATAATTTCGTCACGCTCAACAACTCCAACACAAAATCCTGCAACATCATAATCACCTACTTGGTACATCCCCGGCATTTCGGCAGTTTCACCTCCAATTAATGCAGTTCCTGTTTCTTTACATGCTTGTGCTATTCCACCAACAATTTCTGCTGCAATATCAGAATCTAACTTTCCACAAGCTAAATAATCTAAGAAAAATAATGGTTTTGCTCCGTGACACAAAATATCATTTGCACACATCGCAAAACAATCGATACCAACAGTATCATAAACTTTAGAATCTAAAGCGACACGTAGTTTCGTTCCTACTCCATCAGTTCCTGATACCAATACAGGATTTTTATATCCTCCTAATTGATAAAATGCACCAAAACTTCCAATTCCATTCAACACATTTTCATTGTGTGTTGCTGCAACTGCCTTCTTAATTTTCGATACCGTTTGATAACCTTCTTCCTTATCTACTCCGGCTTGTTTATATGTATTGCTCATTTTTAATTATGATTTGATAATGATGAATTATGAATTTAGTTTTTGTTTACTTGTTAGAATGATACTTTTCAATAATTTAAGCACTTCGATACAATCTTTATATATTTTATAAAATAATTTTTCTTCAATATAATTACTTTTAAATAATAATTCTAACCAATAAAGTGTTTCATCACATTCTTTTTGAGCAATTGATAATTTATGTATAAAATCTTTAGAACTTTCAGCGTTCTGAGATTCTCTAACTAAAGCACCAATAGCTGTACCACTTCTTAAAAGTTGTTTACTCAAAACATATTCATTACTTACTTTGTAATTTTTTTGATAATTGAATGATGCTTAAAGCTAAATCAAAAGATTTTTCTTTCAAAATATTCGCCATAATTCATCATTTATAATTAATAATTAACTAGTCAATATGCAAAGGTTTAACTCCTTCACATTCTTTATTAGAATAATTTACCGGATATTTTTCTGTAAAACATCCAAAACAATGTTCTTTACTTCCTAACAAATCAATTAAATTATCAACGGTTAAGAAATCCAACGAATCGACATTCAAATATTCTTCAACTTCCTTAATTGATTTATTTCCTGAAATTAAATCTGCTTTTGAAGGCATATCAATTCCTAAATAACAAGGCGCTATAATCGGTGGAGAAGCAGAACGGAAATGAATTTCTTTTGCGCCGGCTTCTTTCAAAATTTTGATTAAAAGTTTTGAAGTTGTTCCACGTACAATCGAATCATCTAATACAACCAAACGTTTTCCTTTGATTTTTTCTTTGATTGGATTCAATTTCAAATTCACTACACGTTCGCGCATTTCCTGAGAAGGAACGATAAACGAACGCGACATATAACGATTTTTAATCAAGATTGGTTCGTAAGGAATTCCGGAAGCTTCTGAATATCCGATTGCAGAAGGAATTCCGGAATCCGGAACACCAATTACAATATCTGCATCAACCGGAGATTGTTCATATAATTTCCGACCAGATTCTACCCGTAAATCATAGATTTCATTTCCTTCAATATTCGAATCAGGACGCGCAAAATAGATGTACTCAAATGCACAAATATTACGATGTTTGGGTTGATTTAATGAATACGATTTCAACCCTTCTTCGTTCACCACAATCAATTCTCCTGGTTCTACATCACGAATAAATTCAGCTCCAACAGCATCTAATGCACACGTCTCAGAACAAAAAACATACGCATCATCTAATTTACCTAAACACAATGGACGAATTCCATTTGGATCACGAAAAGCAGCCATCTGATTGTTTGCTAATAATAAAACCGAATAAGCTCCTTTTACCTTCTCTGTCCCTTTCTGAATTGCTTCTACTATATCTAAATGCGAATATTTTTGAATAGAACGCAACAAGACTTCCGTATCCGAAGTTGCTAAAAATGGCAATCCTTCTGCTTCCAATTCAGTTCGCAACTGTTCCACTTCGATCAAATTCCCGTTGTGTGCAATAGAGAAATGAGGTTTTCCATAGATATTGTAAGTGTACAATGGTTGAATATTACGACGACTTCCACCTCCGGCAGTTGTATAACGTGTATGCCCAATCGCAGCATTTCCTTGGTATTCTTCAATTTCAGACTCCATGGTCTTGAAAACATCCAATACCAAACCTGTTTTTTTCACTGTTTTGATATTTCCATCTTTCAAGAAAGAAACACCACACGCTTCCTGACCACGGTGCTGAAGCGCAAATAAACCAAATTGTGCAATAGAATATGTGTTGATATTTCGAGGAGAGTATACTCCAAAAACACCACACTCTTCATTGACACTATCTACAGTGTCAACTGCGTATTTTTTGAATAAATTTCGTTGATAGAAATTCTTTAAATACTCAGCTTTCAATTGATTTTTATGTAATTTTTTATCAATCATTTCGAATGAAAAAAATGATTATTTTAAAACTTCTGACAAACGGTTATATACTTCATGATAAGCCTCCGACACATCACCTAAATCGCGGCGAAAACGGTCTTTATCTAATTTCTTACCTGTTTCAACATCCCACAAACGACATGTATCCGGAGAAATTTCATCTGCTAAAATGATGTTACCATCAACATCTTTACCAAATTCAATTTTAAAATCAGCTAAAATTAATCCTGCTTTTAAAAATAATTCCTTTAATGCTTCATTAATTACATCAGTTTGTGCATACATTTCTTTTAATTCATCATAGGTTGCTGCTCCTAATAGTACTGCATGATGATCATTGATTAATGGATCTCCTAATTCATCTTTTTTGTAACAGATATCAAAGATTGTAACCGGAGATTTTCCTCCTTCTTCTAATCCTAAACGTTGAGCCATAGAACCCGCAACATAGTTGCGCACAACCATTTCAATTGGAATGATAGAGACTTTTTTCACCAATTGCTCACGATCATTCAACTGCTCAATAAAATGAGTTTTAACTCCTTTCTCAATCAAATAGTTGAAAATTAAAGTCGAAATTTTGTTGTTCATTTCTCCTTTGTCTTCAACAGTTCCACGCTTTTGTGCATTAAATGCTGTCGCATCATCTTTGTAATAAACTATTACTTTGTCTGCTTCCTCTGTTGAATAAACTTGTTTTGCTTTTCCTTCGTAAATGAAGTCCTTTTTTGTTAAGCTCATCGTTGTTTGTTGTTAAAACGTTGTTTTTTTGTTTTGTTTGAAATGAAAAAGTCCACTTCCTTTTGTTTGTTTTGTTTGAAAATTAACGTGTTCAAGGTTAACTTTCGAATTTTAATTTCGATTGGTTCAGGATCGAAATCGATATTTGTTTGTTGTTTGTTTCTTTAATATTTAAGATGTTAGTATCTAGATTTTTCTCATCTCTAACTTCTAATATTTCCTATCTAATTTTTACCCTCTAAAATACTCCACCGCATTTTTAAAAATATTCATATATCCATTTCCCGGAATATTTTTGAATAATCCTTCCTCATAACGCTCCGGATGTCCCATACGTCCGTAAACTTTTCCACAAGGGGATACAATTCCTTCTACTGCGAATGTAGAGCCATTTGGATTATAAGGCATTTGTCCTGCCAGCTTTCCATCTAAATCTACAAACTGAGTTGCTATCTGTCCTTTATCAATTAATTTCTCTAATTCAGTATCATTGGCTACAAAACGACCTTCACCATGCGAAAAAGGAATCCAAAATTCTTGAGCTTCCATTCCTTTCAACCAAGGCGAATGTGATTTATTCACTTTTATTTTCGCTAATTGTGTAATGTGACGCCCAATTTCATTGAACGTTAAGGTAGGAGTATTTTCCTCTAAATCTTGAATACGTCCGTAAGGTAATAATCCTGATTTGATTAAAGCTTGGAACCCGTTACAAATTCCTAAAACCAAACCATCACGCTCTAATAAATTATGAATCGCATTTTTTATTCTCTCGTTTCGTAAAACTGTCGCAATAAATTTCCCTGATCCGTCTGGTTCGTCAGCAGCTGAGAATCCTCCCGGAATAAATAAAATATTTGCTTGATTGATTTCAGTTACAAAAGCTTCTACCGATTCTTCAACGTCTTGTTGTGTTAAATTACGGAAAGGTAAAGTCGAAACAATTGCTCCTTCTCTACGAAATGCTTTTGCAGAATCATATTCAGAATTCGTCCCCGGAAAAATAGGAATAAAAACTTTTGGATTTTCTACTTTATGATCGGCAAAGGCAAAACAAATTTGTTCTGCTTTCAAATCTTTTTCTTCAACAACTGTTTCAGTATCTGATTTGTACGGGAATAATGAATTAAATGTTTCTTTCCATTGTTGCTTCAATTCTTTCAAATTGATTTCTTCTCCGTTAAAGTTGAAAATTACCGAATCATTTGTTTGACCTAAAACATGATAATTTTGAGCAATTTCAGTAGGAACATTAAAATCTTCTGTATGTTCAATTACAATTGAAGCAGGGTAATATTTTGCTAAATCCAATCCTGTTTTAACTTCAAATCCTATTTCATTACCAAACGCCATATTCGCTACAGTTTCAGCAATTCCACCAAATTTAACCGTCATCATTGATTTTACTTCAGAATTAATCGTTCCAATAAAATCAAAAATAGATTTCGTATTCTTTTCGTCGATTAAATAATCTTCTGTTAATGTTGGTATAAAAACTGAAAGTTTTGAATTCTTTTCAACTAAAGTTCCTTGTACAATTTTTTCAGCCTTAGAAGGTGCTACTGCAAAAGAAATTAAAGTTGGCGGTACATCTATCTCCTGATAAGAACCGGACATCGAATCTTTCCCTCCAATTGCAGGAATTCCAAATTGTTTTTGTGCTTCAATTGTTCCTAGTAAAGCAGCAAAAGGTTTCCCCCAACGAGCTGCTTCATCACGCAATTTTTCAAAATATTCTTGAAATGTTAAACGTATATCAGTATAATTTCCTCCAGCTGCAACAATCTTTGTCATTGAATCGATTACAGCGAAATAAGCTCCGTGATAGTTTGACCAACGAGAAATTATTGGATTATACCCAAATGACGCAATTGAAACTGCATTTGTAAATCCGTCTGTTGGGAATTTTTGCACTGAAACATCTTCTGGAGTATCCATTGTTTTCCCCCCGAAAGCATTCAAGACAGTAGAACGTCCAACATTA
The DNA here is from genome assembly GCF_000382425.1 of Empedobacter brevis NBRC 14943 = ATCC 43319. GTDB lineage: Bacteria > Bacteroidota > Bacteroidia > Flavobacteriales > Weeksellaceae > Empedobacter > Empedobacter brevis. The sequence goes on along the minus strand of NZ_KB908301.1, from coordinate 25,256 downwards.
TTGTCAAACATTTCTACCATACCTTTTTGAGAAGCATGATTTAGCTCCTGCATCATTTCAATAAAGGATTGTTTATTGAAGGATTTATTCTCAAAAGGATTTGTATATTCTTCGTCCGTAACCTCAACTTTCGCTTGTTTACGAACACCATTTGTATCTAAAAATTTACGGTCCAGCTCAACAATCTTCGTTCCTTTCCACACCAAAGTCATTGTATCGTCTCCCGTTACCTCAGCCACACAAGTGGCATCTAAGTTTTCTTCTTTTGCTAACGCAATAAATGTTTCCACATCTTTTGCCTCGACTGCAACAGCCATACGTTCCTGCGATTCAGAAATTGCCAATTCTGTTCCGTTTAATCCTGCATATTTAAGAGGGACTAAATCCAAATTAACATTAATTCCTCTTGCGATTTCACCAATTGCTACAGAAACACCTCCTGCACCAAAATCGTTACATTTTTTGATTAATGCCAACACATCCGGATTACGGAATAAACGTTGAATTTTACGCTCAACAATTGCATTTCCTTTTTGAACTTCTGCTGATAAATCGTCTAATTTTAGACCATCATGTGTTTTAGAAGAGCCTGAAGCTCCTCCAACTCCATCGCGCCCCGTTGCACCTCCTAATAAAATAATTCGGTCTCCAGCAATCGGTTCTTCACGACGAACATATTCTTTTTTTACTGCTCCAGCCACAAAACCTACTTCCATACGTTTTGCTTTGTAACCTTTGTCATAAATTTCTTTTACAAAAGTTGTCGCTAGACCAATTTGATTTCCATATGAGCTATAGCCATTTGCTGCTTCTTTCGAAATTTTACGTTGCGGTAATTTACCCGGTAACGTATCCTCAATTTTTTCTAAAGGATTTGCAGCTCCTGTAATACGCATCGCCTGAAAAACATATGAACGTCCACTTAAAGGATCGCGAATAGCTCCTCCAACACATGTTGAAGCTCCTCCAAAAGGTTCAACTTCTGTTGGATGGTTATGTGTTTCATTTTTGAATTGCAATAACCATTCTTCTTCTATTCCGTCTACATCAATTGGAACAACAATAGAGCATGCATTGATTTCTTCTGAAACATCAATATTTTTTACAACTCCTGTACGTGAAAGGTATTTCCCCATTACAGTCGCCAAATCCATTAAACGAATTGGTTTACTGATACCTAATTCTTGACGAACTTTTTGGTAATAATTAAATGTTTTTTGAAGCGTTTCGTTGAATTTAGAATTGAATTTGACGTCTGTAATTTCTGTTTCAAAAGTTGTATGACGACAGTGGTCAGACCAATAAGTATCTAAAACTTTCAATTCTGTTTCCGTCGGATTACGATTGATTGATTTGAAGTAGTCTTGAATAAAAGCTAAGTCATCCATCTCTAACGATAATCCGAATTGGTTGTAAATGCCTTGTAGTTTATTTTCGTCAGCAGAAATAAAACCTTCTATAATTGGAACTTCTGTAGCTTCCGGATTCGCCGGAATTTCCATTTTAGAAAGATCTTTTTCACGCGATTCAATTGGATTGATTAAGTAATCTTTTACTTTTTTTAAATCTTCCGTAGACAAATCATTATTGAAAACATAAAGTAAACCTGATTTTACCGTCACATCTTCCACATTCATCAACACTAGACATTGTTCAGAGGAATCGTCGCGTTGGTTATACTGACCCGGTAAAAATTCTGTTGCAAAATAGTTTTTAGAATAAGGAATACTTTCATTTACCGCATCTTCAACATATTTGAAAACATTGTCCGTCACAGGATCGACAAACACTTTATGCAGAACCTCTTGCAATTGATTTTCCTCTATATTAAATAGATCATAAATAACAAAAACCTTGCACACTATTTGAGGTACAAGGTTTCTGAGTTCTATTGTAGTCTTCTGACTGATAACGTCAAAATTCGATTTCTTCTGAATGAAAAGTCTTTGGTTCATTGTATTGTTTGCTGTACTATTTGGTTTAATTTGTTTAAACCATTTGTATCATCTACATCAACAAACAAATTATTTTCTATTGGAGTGGTTCAAGACTCAAATGATAGAAAAAAATTCATTTGTAGTGGCAATTATTTATGGTCTGCCGTAGAGACGCTCAACCCTATTATGAGCTATACAAATGTTGTAAACTTTAAAAACTAAATCACCTTTAAAAGTGAATGGCAAAATTAAACATTTTAATTAGTAAAATCAAATCTAAATCAACAATATTTCATTTAATTTTTTAGTTAAATTTTTCACTCAAAATTTAACTGTGATTCTCAATCAAATGTCGAAATTTTCAATAAAAAAATCCTTATCAATTTGATAAGGATTTTTTATTATCTTGTAATTGTTAAATCATATTCATTATCTGATTCATCATATTTATATGACAATTTCATATTAAAATCCTGCATAAACTTTTTGCAAAACGTTTCAATATTCAATGAATCCGGAAAAGTAGCTTTGCTAACTGTCATAAACAAAGTTGTCCAACTTGTATTGTCTTTAAATATTCTTGTGAATCGTTGTTCCCAATAATTTAAAAACTTTTCTTCTTTTTCATTAATTAATATCTCTTCCATCTTTTACCTACTTTATAAACCAACTACAAATTTACGACTATTTCTATGTAAATCCTTTTTTTTATTAATTATTAACGTTTTCAGTTGAGTGGTTCAACTCGCAACGTTTAAACTTAAGATTCACTTAAGATTGATTAAAACACATTAAAAATCCTCTAAATATCAAGACATTTGGATAATAATTTATAAAAATGTTGACAAATCATCTAAAAGGACGTTATAGTACCTTACTATCTTTCAGTTCGTTATTCATTTTAATTTCATTCATTCTTCGCCTCGTATTTGCATTTTGGGTGAAAAACGATTTCGACTGGACTATTGGTTCGTTCCTCCATACTTTTTTTTACGGTTTCATTTATGATATCAGCGTCGTAAGCTGTTTTACATTATTTTTATCGTTCTATTTTATGATTGTACCAAATAGGTTCGTCAACTCTTTATTCGATCGAATTTTTGTGTATTTCATTTATACTCTTTATTTGGTTATTATTTATTTCACTTTTTTTGCTGAAGTTACATTTTGGGACGAATTTAAAAGTCGATTCAATTTTATTGCTGTAGATTATCTAATTTACACCTATGAAGTGGTGAAAAATATACAAGAATCTTATCCTTTGCCTATTTTAATCGGAGGAATTGTTTTAATAACAGGTTTAACTGTTTTCACTGCGAAGACAGGCTATATTTTTTACAATACCTTTCACAATAAACCACAAACAAGTCAAAAAATAAGCATTTTTAGTTTTAATCTGCTCGTTGCAGTTTTATCATTACTTTTCTTAAATAATGACACAAGCTCAACTTCTGAAAATCGTTACAACAATGAAATTTCAAAAGCCGGAATTTTCTCTTTCTTTTCTGCTTTCAGAAACAATCATTTAAAATACGATGAACATTATACATCTATTCCGATTGAAAGCGCTTTTGCTGTAATGAAAACCGAATTGAAAGATTCGAAAACAGTTTTCGATCAACAATTCAAAAATCCAATACGAAGAACAATTTTAGCCTCTGATCCATCGCAACCAGAACAAAAACCAAATGTCATTTTTGTCTTGATGGAAAGTATGAGTGCTTCATTTATGCAAGAGCAATTCAACGGAAAACCAATCACTCCAATCCTGAATAACTTAGCAAATAACAGCATTTATTTCTCCAATATGTATGCAAATGGAACACGTACAGTTCGCGGGATGGAAGCTGTTACATTATCCATTCCTCCCACTCCGGGAAACAGTATTGTAAAACGTGTTGACAATCAAAATCTCTATACAATTTCGAATGTTTTCAAAGCAAAAGGTTATCACAATATGTTTTTTTATGGCGGAGATGGTTACTTTGATAATATGAATGCTTTTTATGGCGGAAATGGTTTTGACATTTATGATCGTGGCCGTGGAAGTGTTTTAAGTGATAAAATCAATACACAACGTTACAACATCAATGACAACGAAGTCACTTTTGAAAATGCATGGGGAATTGCTGATGATGATATTTATAAGAAAGTGATAAAAGTTGCTGATGAAAAATATCAAACAAAACAACCATTTTTTGCATTTGTTATGTCTACTTCTAATCATAAGCCATATACTTATGAAAATGGAAAAATTGATATTCCTTCAGGAACAGGGCGTCCCGGTGCTGTGAAATATGCGGATTACGCCATTGGAGACTTAATTGCCAAAGCCAAAACAAAGCCTTGGTTCAATAATACGGTCTTTGTTTTTATAGCGGATCATTGTGCCAGCAGTGCAGGTAAAGATGCTATTGATGTAAAAAATCATCACATTCCGGCATTTATCTACAATTTAAAATCTCATAAGAATGAAAATGTAACGAAAGAAGTTTCTCAAATTGATATTTTCCCAACCTTATTTTCGTTATTCAATTGGAAATATACTTCTCAATTTTATGGAAAAGATATTTTTGATCCGCAATACCAATCACGTTCTTTTGTCGGTACTTACATTAAACTAGGAATGAAAAAAGGTGAAGATGTTATGATTCTTTCAGATCAAAAGAAAATCAATCAATACAAATGGATAAATAAGAATTTAATCGATACACAAATAGACCCGGTCTTTGAACGTTCTATTATTTCAAATTACCAAACAGCCGATTATTTATTTAGCAATCATTTATTAGATGAAAAATAAAATCATTTTTATCATTAATCCAATTGCAGGAAAAGGAAAAGGTCGACTTATTGAAACTGAAATTCGAAATTATTTCCGTTTAAAATCAGTTCATTTTGAAACTTTTCTAACAGAAAAAAGAGGACATGCAACCGTACTCACCAATCAAGCCATTGCGCAAAATCCTAAAATAATTGTAGCTTGCGGAGGTGACGGAACTATAAACGAAGTTGCACAAGCATTGGTTGGCAGCACTATTGCGTTAGGTATTATTCCGATTGGTTCCGGAAATGGCTTGGCTGCAAATCTTCATATTCCCAAAACAATTGAAAAAGCTTTTGAAACCATTTTAAATGCGAACATGAATAAAATTGACGCAGGAAAAATAAACGAAAAATATTTTTTCAGTAATATAGGATTCGGTATTGATGCGGATGTGATTAATCATTATGCCCATACCAAAACAAGAAATCTTTTGGGTTATATTGCTGCAAGCACAAAAGCTATTTTTAAATATCGTCCGAAAAAATTTAGCATTGAATTAGATCACCAACATTTTCTGGAGGATAATTACTACTTTTTATTTTGCTCCAATTCGAACGAAGCCGGTTATGGAATTTCGTTTTCACCAAAGGCAAAACTAAATGATGGAAAATTGGATTTTCTTGCTGTAAAAAAGCTTAATTTTATAAAACAAATTCAATTTTCGGCCTATGTGTTAGGAAAACGAATTGAAAAAATGAATGAGGCAAAGGTTCTACAAGTTGATTCTATAAAATTTCGTACACAGCAATCCGGAACTATTGCTCAAATTGATGGAGAAACTGTTATTTTTAACGAAAACTCTATTCATGTTTGTATAGTGCCAAATGCCTTGAATGTAATTGTTCCAAATTAGAGAAATGAACAAAGCAAAAATTTTGATTGTAGAAGATGAATTGGGAATTGCCAATTTTATACTACAAGGTTTAAAGGAAGAAAATCTATTACCTATACATTGTTTAACTGGCGAAGAGGCTTTGTTGAAAATAAACAATGAAACTTTTGATGTCATTTTATTAGATTGGATGATCTTGAATCTTTCGGGATTAGAAGTTTGTCAACTGATAAGATCAACTGATAACCCAAACAAAAAAACACCAATTATTTTTATTACAGCGAAAGATACTGTTCAGGATACTATTCAAGGTTTAAATGCCGGAGCAAATGATTACATCAAAAAGCCTTTTGATTTTAATGAATTAGTTGCTCGAATTAACGTTTATCTTCGTCAAAACAAATCAATTCATATTTTAACTTTCGGGAATATTTCCATCAATACAGAAACACATCAAACTTTTTTAGAGAATCATTTCGTTGATTTAACCTTGAAAGAATTTCAGCTTTTGGTCTATTTATTTAAAAATAAAAACCGAATTTGTACACGCAAAGAGATTATCGAAAACGTTTGGGATATTCATTTTGAATATGACACAAGCGTGATTGATGTTTTTATTAATGCGATTCGTAAAAAATTAAACCTAAAAAAAGACGATCCACGTTTGCATACGATTCGTGGTGTTGGTTATATTTCTAAAGATGCTTAAAAATTTATCCATAAAAAATAGAATCGCCCTTTTTTATAGCCTTACATTTTCGGTTATTTTACTGATTATTTTTTCTTTCATCTATTTTTCCGTTAATCAAGGCATTAACAAAACAATGTACGAAACATTGGAAGAAGAAATTAATAGCCACGCAGACTATGTTTTACATGAACCTACCTTAAAAAATTTTGTACAACCACGAGAATGGGAAGAAGTAGAACACACTGACATTGCTTTAAATCCTGTATTTATCTCTATTTATGATAAAAATTTCAACTTAGTTGAAAGCTCTCCGAATTTGGTACAGAATAAATTGGACTGGAACAATGACGAACCTGAAAGAAAACCTTTCTATACAGAGTACAATTCAATCCGATTACTGATTTCACAGTCCAAATTGATTCATCATGGTGAAGTTGTCGGTTATTTAGTTATTGGAGTCTCAACAAAACATAACCAACTGGCTTTAGATTATCTCAAAACAGCTTTAACCCTTATTTTCCCGATTTCAGTTTTATTGACTTTTCTTTTCGCTCGTTTTATCGCAGCAAAATCGATTGAGCCTATTTTTAATGTGATTAAAACAGCACAAGCTATCACTGAAAACAACCTTTCAGAACGTATTCAATTACCTAAAAACAAAGACGAGTTACATCAACTTTCTACGACAATAAATTCGCTTCTGGACCGGTTGGAGATTCAAATTGTGAAAGCAAAGCAATTTTCAGCGGATGCTTCTCATGAACTACGCACACCTTTAGCTATTATAAAAGGAACATTAGAAATTTTGATTCGACGCGAGCGCACACCAGAGCAATACAATGAAAAAATTGATTATACATTAAAACAAGTTAATCGTTTGGATCGTTTGGTTGAACAGTTTTTACTGCTTTCTCGCGTTGAAAACAATAGTCTAAATTTACAAACATCTTTATTTGAAATTAAGAATGAGGTAATACAATCAATTGATCGTTTTGATGTTTTATTAAATGAAAAACAAATTCGTGTTTCCACCAGAAATCTACATTCCCAAAAGATCGATAATTACCACGAATTTTTTGAGATTATCATTGACAATCTCTTATCGAATGCCATAAAATATTCTAAATTAAATGGGGAGATCATTATTTCTTCCCGTAGTGAAAATAATTTGTACCACTTAACATTTGAGGACAATGGAATTGGAATGAGTGAAGAAGATTTAAAATTTGTACAAGAACGTTTTTTTCGTGTAAAAAATGATTCTACCCTACATACTTCAGGTTCAGGACTAGGTCTAGCCATTGCAACTCAATTAGCAAAAATGTCGAACATTAAAATGACCATAAAAAGCCAACAACATCAAGGAACTAAAATTATTTTAACTTTGATTATTGAATAATTTGACGTAATTTAAAACTATCAAAAATCTACTATAATGAATCAGCATGAATATACAAATGGTGAAGTAACCATAATTTGGAAACCGGAATTGTGCCAACATGCCGGGATTTGCGTAAAAATGTTACCAAAAGTTTATCATCCTAAAGACAAACCGTGGATAACCGCTGAAAATGCAACCAGCGAAGAAATCAAGAAACAAGTTTCTCAATGTCCTTCCGGTGCTTTAAGTTTGAAATAGTTTCAGGAACTATTTACTTTTTATTAATTTCGATCGCTCTGAATCCTTTTTCAGAAACTTCTTTCTTGTACGTTACTTTATCATATTTTTTCACTTCCTGTTTTAATTGACTTTGGTGAAAAAATATACTGTCATTTGTTTTTTCTTCTGTGATAAATCCAAATCCTTTTTCATTCAAAGAATTCACTATTCCTGTATACAGTTTTGCAGGATCAACTACTTCGTTTGGATTTTCTTGACGACTCAACAAATCTTCTTCTCTATTTTGTAAATGTGGAGGAACATCTGTCAAATTTCCATTAATATCAACATATGCAATCATCTCTTCCAATGATTTCCCTTTGTTGTTATTGGTTTTTCTTTCTTCTCGTTGAAGACGTTTTTCTTCTCTTTTTTTCTCTTTTTTCTTAATATTCTCTTTTTTAGAATACGAATCTGCCATATTTATATTGTTTTTATTTTTTCTACTTTTTGTACCGGTTTCAAGTTCACTTTTTCCACCTTAATTTTGGTTCCGATTAACTTTTCAATATTTCTTAAATCTTTCTTTTCTTCAATTGAACAAAAAGATCTCGCAACACCTTCTTTACCTGCTCGTCCTGTTCTTCCGATACGATGTACATAGGTTTCAGGAACATTTGGTAATTCATAATTAATGACATTAGACAACATATCAATGTCAATTCCTCTTGCAGCGATATCCGTTGCTATAAGCACCTGTATTTTATTGTCTTTAAAATCATTCAATGCTCTCTGCCGTGCATTCTGTGTTTTATTTCCATGAATTGCAGCCGAAAGGATTTTAGATTTCTCTAATTTTTTAACCAATCGATTTGCCCCATGTTTGGTTCTCGTAAAAACCAATGTCCTATCAGCGTTTTCCTTTAGCAATTTAACTAAAAGGAGTTCCTTTTCTGCTTTTTCTGCGAAATAAACAGATTGCTGAATTGTTTCTGCAGTTGAAGAAACAGGTGTTACATTAATTTCTTTGGGTTGATTTAAAATCGTATTCGCAAATTTTCGAATAGATTTTGGCATCGTAGCCGAAAAGAATAATGTTTGTCTTTCTTCCGGAACTTTTTTAAGAATTTTCTTAATATCATTCACAAATCCCATATCTAACATACGATCTGCTTCATCAAGAACAAGAATTTCAATTTGGTTTAATTTTATGATACCCTGCGACATCAAATCTAATAAACGACCGGGAGTTGCAATTAAAATATCGACTCCATTTTTTATAGATCCGACTTGTTTATTTTGAGAGACTCCGCCAAAAATTGCTAAACTTTTTAACTTCAAATTTTTACTATATAACTTGAAATTATCATCAATCTGCACCGCTAATTCTCTCGTTGGTGTTATAATTAATGTTCTTATTGCTTTATTTTGTTTCGGTTTTCCGTGTAATAACTGCAAAATTGGAATAGCAAAAGATGCTGTTTTCCCTGTTCCTGTTTGTGCGCAACCTATCATATCGTCCCCCTCTAAAACTAAAGGAATAGACTGGCGCTGAATCTCAGTTGGACTTTCGTAACCAGCCGAATCAATTGCATTTAAAATTGGTTGTATGATATTTAAATCTGAAAATTTCATTCGTTAACTTGGGTATTTAAAAAATAATTTATCGCACATTTTGATGTTCTAAAATTACTTTCTAAAAATGAAAAGTCTGCATTTAAATAAAAAATGTACGTGTTGTGATAATAAAATTTGGCAGCTGAAGCATAAACTGAAGTAAAAAACCTGTACAGAAAAGCAAATATTAAGAAGCCTTTAATTGATATTATTGTGCAAAGATACAAAAAAGTAATGAATTACTTTTTTAATGAATAAGAATACTAAAAGCTCCAAACAAATTGTTGAAGCTTTTGTAGAGAGTGAGGATTATTTCATTATCCCACGTAATACAAAGTGATCCTAAGAAATCTTACACACTTCATTTATGTTTTTTTGTTTTTCTTCTACTCTTTGAAATATGACTTAAAAAGTATAGAAAAAACAAAACCCCAATAGATTTCTCTATTGAGGTTTCTTAGCGGGCTGACAGGTACTTCAGTCGAACCATTGATGTTATTTTTGACGTTTTTAAATAAACTTTGATTTTCAGTTTTTCAAAAATAATTCTATAAAAACATAATGAAGAAAATGATATGATTTAAGAATAAATAAAAAATGGTACTCTTTGCCTTCCAAAGGTACCATTTGTCTTTGCGGGCTGAAAGATACTTCTGTCGAACATTTAATGTCGTTTTTGACATTTTTGGATAAACTGTGATTTTATTTTTTTTTAAAAAAAGGGATAAAAGTAAATATAAAAGGCTATTGCGACAAAAAAAAGAGAAATTTTCAATTTCTCCCTTAAACCGCCATTTCGCCAATACGATGTTATAGCCAGTACTATTTTTAAAATTTAAAGTAGTCCCTGAACTCAGACTACTTTTTAGTAAGAACTCAATTGTAGAGTTTACTTACACCGTTTGTGTGTGTTGTCATTTCTGACTGTCAGTTACGGTATATTTTAATACACTTCTTGACTTCTTTTGGCTTGCAATTCTAAACCAAAATCAAACTCAGTCCATTTTGTAAACCAAAATCTTTCCTGTTCAATTAGTGCAATTTGATTATCTTTAATTTCGAGTAAAGTTAATAATTCTTTTTTAAAAGAGTACTTGTCAATACTTTTTATTTCATAATAATATTCGAAATCTTTTAATGATTTTGAAAATTCTTCTTCATAACAATAAATGTTTTTTCTTTCGAAAATTGGTTTTTGAATTTCAAGTATGTATTTTTCTGAGCGTGACAATATTTTTTTCTGGGATCTCTTATCAATTTTATAGAATGAACTATGATTTTTAAAATCATCTATGCTTTTTCGGAGAACTTTTAAATATAATTGTTGATTTTCAGAAGGCTTTATTAAGTTCTCGTGTATTCTAATAGCTATACTCCTTAAGTCATCTATCTCCTTATTGTTCATCTTTAAATTTAAATAAGGACAAGATAGAATATCCATTAATAATAAAACTAATTCTGTGTTATCTTTCCATCCATATTGTTTACCAATTTTGAATTTTTTCAATATTATTTTTTTTAATTCATTTAAAATCATTGAATAAGAATCAATATCTTTTATGTAAAAAAGATTAATAAAAAGCAAAGATAAGCAAAACGGTTAAAGCCTTTGCTATACAATGCTTTATAAAACAGTAGTCTTAGTTTGGAACTCGGTGTCTGATAGGTTTTGGGCTTAAAATGACAAGGTTAAGTTACTAATTCGTTACCGATTAACAAAGGTAATGATATAACTTAACTGACTATATTTCAGTATTTTGCTCTACTTTCTCCATTTCCATGTAACTCAGTATAATTTAATTTTAAACATCAAACATTTGAGTTATGGAGCAGATAAAAAAATCGACGTTCAAACTGCTTTTCTATTTGAAAAAGAACGAACTGAAAAAGAACGGTAATGCACCGATTATGGCACGTATTACCATTGACGGAACAGCTAAGACTTTGGGTACAAAGTTAGAAATAAACCCCAATAATTGGGATTTAAAGTATGGAAGAGTTGAGGGCAAAAGTGCCGTTGCATTGAACATTAACCAAAAACTGGATAACATACGTGGACGTATCGACAAGATATACGAAGATATGCAGAAACACGAAGGTTTTGCCACCGCACAGAAAGTAAAGCTTTCTTTTCTTGGTGTCGGTGTCATGGATGATGCAATACTAAAAGTATTCAACGATCAAAACGAAGATTTTAAAAGATTGGTCGAAAAAGAAGAACGTTCACAAAGCACTTACAACAAGTATATCACGGTTTACAACCATCTTACCAATTTTATTAAAGAACGTTATCATCGTGATGATATGGCATTCCGGGAATTGACTGCCGAGTTTATCAGGGAATTTGATTTTTATCTCCGATACGATTTGCAATCAGCTCATAATACAGTTTGGGTTTACACGATGCCGGTGTTAAGTCTCGCTGAATTGGCTATCAAAAAAGGCTTGATACGTGATAATCCCTTTCAGGATTATGAGATAAATATGCAGGAAACCGACAGAGGTTACATTTTGAAAGAAGATGTTGAGAAGCTGATGAAATGCGTACCGTCACACCCAAGATATGAGCTTGTAAAAGATCTCTTTATCTTTAGTTGTTTCACCGGACTTGCTTATGCAGACATTAAGAAATTAACTCGGAATAATATCCAATCATTCTTTGATGGTCATCAATGGATCATCAGCAGGAGAAAGAAATCGGATATTGCGTCCAATGTTAGGTTGATGGAAATCCCAAAACGTATCATTGATAAATATCAAGGTACGACGAGGAACGAAATTATCTTCCCGGTTCCTACAAATGTAACCTGTAACAATCACGTCAGTAAATTGATTGAAACAGCGGAGATCATTACAGAACAGAAAGTAACCTTTCATACGGCAAGACACACTTTTGGTACGATGTTCTTAACCGAAGGCGTACCGCTTGAAAGCCTTAGTAAAATGATGGGACACAAAAACATTTCCACCACACAGATTTATGCTAAAATAACCAGCCAGAAAATCAGTAAGGATATGGATTTGGTGGCTCCGAAATTTCAAGAAATGGAAGAAGCATTTTTAGCAATCGTCTGATTAGATTATTACACTTCCTTTTAACAGAGCAGAACTTTATAGGTTCTGCTTTTTTTATGCCCGTACTTTTTTACAGCCAAAGCACATTTATCTCCCTGCGTTTTGTTTCCCTCTCTCATAAAAGAGCTTTTTAAGGCTGTTTTCTAAATAGAAAATTGAAAAATAAACTCCTTATCCATTACCCTTTCAGTTTCATTTTTCAAATCTCTCTGGATAGGCTTTAATAGCCTGGTCAATTACAATAAAAATTTAGGACAAAATATTTCCATAATCAACCGGTAAAAAGGCAGCCAAAGTACGGCGGTCACCCCACGCTCAATCCCAGCCAAAAGACTACGGCATAAACGGTTTCCTCCCTAAAGGTACCCTCCAATTATTCCGTTTCCTTTTGGCTTTTCCTCTTGACCGCCTTGATAGTCTGCTTTCTTTTTTCCGGTTTTTCTTTTGGAAAAAATTATGCGAAGCGAAGCAAACCACAACAGGAAGCAGGAAACGAGAAAAGCGAACGTAACAAAATGTAAAACTTTTAAAACAAGAACGATTATGAACATCATCGGAAGACTGACAAGAGATGCGGAAGTACGCACAACGTCACAGGACAAACAAGTAGTAAACTTTTCAGTAGCTACCAACGAAAGCTACAAGAACAAACAGGGCGAACGCATTGAGCAAACGACCTACTTCGACTGTGCCTATTGGCTATCTGCAAAGGTAGCATCATTACTGACCAAAGGCACATTGGTAGAACTCACAGGCAGGGTAAGCACGAGAGCGTGGACAGGCAAAGACGGAGAGCCGAAAGCAGGTTTGAATTTCCATACCTCAAACATCAAGTTTCACGGAGGTATCAAAAGAACCGAAACCATACAGGCTACTGCACAATCTGAAAGCAACGGATTTACAGCACAGGGGACAGAGGACGACCTCCCATTTTAATCAAGAACATTCAATCATTTTTTAACATCAAAATTTTATCAAAATGGCACATAATATCAATTTCAACGAGCAAACAGGAAAACATAGTTTTTTTTCAGTACAGCAAAAGGCGTGGCACGGTTTGGGGCAAATCGTGGAGCAATACCCAACGAGTGAGGAAGCTATCCGACACGCAGGGTTAGATTACGAAGTCGTAAAATCCCCATTGTTTACCAAAGGTTCGGGTATCATCGAAACAGCACAGGGTATTGAGATAGGCAGTAGTGAATTGGAAGTACCTAACTATTTCGCTAACATACGCACCGACAATAACGCAGTTTTGGGAGTAGTCGGTAAAGATTACCACATCGTACAAAACCGTGAAGCCTTTAATTTCTTTGATGCCATTGTAGGCGGTGGCGAGGGTATTCTCTACGAAACCGCAGGAGCATTGGGTAACGGAGAACGTATTTTTATCACAGCCAAACTGCCCGATTATATCCGAGTGGGCAATGGCGATGATGTTACGGAAAAGTACATTTTCCTAACCACTTCGCACGATGGTAGCGGAAGTATTACCGCAGCGTTTACACCTATCCGTATCGTTTGCCAAAACACCTTAAACGCTTCGTTACGCAATATGACCAATGTAGTCCGTATCAAACATACTTCGGGAGCAAAACAGCGTATCGAGAACGCTCATAAGATTATGGGACTTGCCAACACATTGAGCAACCAATTAGAGGGCATTTTCAACAATTGGACAAAGGTAAAAGTGTCTGACCGAGAAGTAAGAAAGCTAATCCAATTGGCACTTTGCCCGAACAAGGAAACTTTAGAGCTAATCAACAAAGGTGCGGAAGATGAAATTTCAACCGTATTCAAAAACGTGGTTGATAATGCTTTTACCTATGCGATGATAAGCGACACACAGCAAATGGACACCACCAAAGGTACATTGTTCGGGGCATATAATGCCGTAACAGGCTACTATCAGAACGTAAGAAATTACAAAGATGATGAAGCCAAGTTGCAGAGCATTGTATTAGGTGGAACGGCTCAACAGAAAACGCAGAAAGCATTTGAATTGTGTACCGCCTTTGCTTTGGATGGTGCGGAAATCCTAAACCTTAATTAAATAACCACAGGCTACCGCCTTAATCGGTGGTAGCCTACTAAAAGCAAAAGCTATGACAATAGGAATATATGAAGCAACGCTGAAGCACGACACAGGTACGACAATGCTAAGAGTATTTTCATTAAGTGGAAAGCAGGGAGCAATACAGCAGATTACAACCGCAGAGGGTTGTCCCGAATGTGCCATTGTGGATATAGTAGAAATTTTTAACGATACAAGACAGCAGGATATGAAAGCAAAAACCATAGAGGAAGCAAAAGAAATGGCTAAAGGCGAGAGCCTTGAAAAGAAGCACAAGAACGAAACAGTACATATTATCTACTGCAATCGTACAGAGTATTTCTACATAGACACGAACGGTTTAATACGCCTTTGGGAGCAGTCATTCGGCTACTATGTATATGGCGTTTACACCGCTGAAAAATCACATTCATAACCTTAAACAATAAACGATTATGGCTAATTGGTGCAGTAATACGGTTGTTTTCGAGGGAGAACCCGAAGCAATCGAACAGATACAACAGCTATTCAAATCAATGGCTGAAAAACAACAGGAAGAAGAATGCGGACAGTTACCCGAATTTGTTTCGGAGCATAACGGTGGTTATTTCTTTGAAATCTATCAAAACGATGATGTTACAGGCTTATTCCAATATGAAACAAAATGGTCGCCCAATATTGTAGAAGTACAAAAGATAGCAGAACACTATAACGTGAACTTCACACAGGACTATGAGGAATTAGGTAACTGTGTATGTGGCAGGGCAACATTTGCTGACAAGTTACTCACAGATGTTTTTTTGGAGTGCGAAGATTTTGAGCAGTTCGAGTTTAACGAAGAAACAGATACCTATCACTTCGAGGGCGAAGAGTACGACAGCGAATACGAAATTTTAGAAACCTTATTGGAACGTAAAATCGAAAATCAGTTTACCAACACTAACATTCAGAACGATGAAATTATCAGATAAACCAACAGCATACGTACTACTCAAAGCAGGTACAAACAGCGAATGGGACAATTGCAATTTTGCCATAGTCCACATTACGGAAGATTGGAAAAAGGAACAACAAAAAAGGCTTGAAATGGTTAAGCCGTTTGCAGAAGATTACTTCTTACAATCGCTGAACTATTACGATACGGCAGTAGATTTTTATACGGCTGACGAGGACGACAACCCCGATTTATACAAATGGCTTGAAAGTAAGCCTATGGCATACGTGGATATTGACAAAGAAGAACTCCAAACATTATCCGTACCCGAAAATAGCTTGGACTGTTACAGGCTTGTACTATATAAGACAGGAACAGCAATGTATAAAGCCTACGGAAAGCACACGAGCGAAGAATTTTGGTCAGAGGAATTTCCATTATCACAATTAATTACAGAGGTATGTATATAACCGATTAGAACGGTTGTGAAATTGAAATAACCGACTTAAAAGAAGCTATCAAAATAGCTAAAAGAAATACAGGGTACAGCCACGAGGACAAAAGTTTTTCAGACTTCGATAAAAGACAAAAAGCCTATTGGGTGGACATACACGAGAAACTCACAGCAATCAAAAAACGAATAGTTAACAATTAAAATTTCAGAACGATGAACACCAATTTTTTCAATCAGATACAAGCTTTGGACTTTACAGGAGTATTACAACTGAACATTTCCAAAGGAGCAGAAAACAATCTTATCGTATCGGTACTGCTCAACAACGAACAATGCGGAGATAGTGCCAAAAACCTCATTCCCCCATTGACGTTTAACGCCACACCACAGGAATTTGACGAGGGATTTTTTGAGCAGATAAAAGCACCTATTAAAACCGTTTCGGGTGTAATGGTGGATATGGAAAAATTCTTAAAACAAATGGAAGAAGTCAAAAAGCAATCGGCAATGGAGAAAGAAAAGACCGAGAAAGACAAAAAGGAAAAAGAAGCCAAAGACAAGAAATTTAAAGATGGAATGGCAAAGGCTGACGAACTCGAAAAAGAGGGCAAGTTCCGTGAAGCATGGATGAAAGTTCCCGACATAACCGAGTTCCCCGAAAAAGCGGACGAGATACGCAAACGCAAAACGGAATTGTCAAACAAGTTTGCCACACCGAGCCTTTTCGGAGCAATGGAAGAAGCCACACCCGAACTGCCAAAGGTGGCAGAGGTTACTGCCGATTGTTCGACAGACATAACGGACGAGGACGAAGAAGAAAACGAGTATTAACCATTAAAAACAAGCATTATGTTATTAGCAACACAATTGGAACGAGTGTTTATACTCAAAGATAAAGGACAGGACATCAGACTGACCGACCCCGAACCACGTTGGAGCGTGGAAGCGGTAATGAATTTTTACGCCAATATGTATCCCATACTGACCACCGCAAAAGCATCTGCACCACAGATAAAGGATGATGCAGTAGAGTACAGATTTGAGAGCGTAATGGGAACTAAAGGTTAAACCAAATATGTAAAACGATGAATTATGCAACGCAAAATCATATCGGGAACTATCGCAATACCCGAACAGCAAAGGCAACGACAATTGCACCGCCAGTTAAACGAGTTCGCCAATTGGATGCAAAAGCCAAAGGATGCAAACGAAGTACGGAAAGACAAATGCAGGTCAGTTCCAACAGCGATGTTGCCAATGGTTTTCTAAAATGTTCCTTTCTGCCTAAACTGAAAGAAACGAAAACCGTACAGGCTTGCAGGAAATCAGACAAAACGGAAAGGGACTTTTTTCAGTCCCTTTCCAAATTGGCAAAGCATTACAACATTGAACCTGCACAGACCAAACAATTTGCCTATCCCTACAATATGGCATTGGCGATGGCTGATGTAGAGGAAAAGTTAAAGAGTAAAGTTTTGGATTGGGAAGAAATTCGTTTGGTGCAGGATAGCAATAAAACCTATTTTGTTAGTGAAGAACGCTACAATACAGGAGCGACATTGTTCTATATTCCTATTTCGCCATTGTACCGCCTTTTGCACGATAAAAAGAGAAAAGCCAACGCACACTTATTATTGTCAGTTTGTGCTTATCTGTACCATATAGCCGACATTCCGTATTACAGGCAGGAAGCAAGTTACCTCTATTGGATGTACGAAATGATGAACGATTGGGTGGAACAGGACGATTATACGGAAGAAACCGAAGTTTATTTATCAGAGATAAAAAAAGCTGAATTTATCGGGGATTTTATTGAACAAAGTATTTATAACCGTATCAATCTGACCGTATTTGAACAGCGTATTGAAAAGTTCAAAGTAAGAAATGATTTTGACAGGGAATGTTTAACCGTAGCAAAGGAAGCCTTTTCCCTGTATCAGACCTACCCGAATGAGAATGTATTCCGAAATGCCAAACCTAATGGAGAAGCATCTGAAGAAGATATGGATAATGTTATTGGAATGGAAAAGTACATTTCCTTTTATGCAGACCACAAAGGTTGGCTCAATGAAACCTTAATAGAATCCGTAAACACCGATATACAGGAATACGGACAAATGGAAGAACCCATTATACTAAAACAGTTTGACGGCAGGGATATAACCGCCAACAACCTTTGTTTTGAAAACAGGTTATTTCAATTATTACACAACCTAAGCGATATTTTACACCAATGTTAAACGCAAGAATATGGAAACAATAAACGATATATCACAGGATTTCGGGACATTATACCACCCCAAATCGGCTTTGGTATTTTATGAAACCAAAGGACGGACAACGGATGTTTATGTGGAACATTTTGATATGGATAATAACGGAAACCCTATCAATGCCCACCCATTGACCGTGAGAGAAGCAAACGTATTGGCAAAGTCACTCAACACCGAAAAAGACAAGGATAAAGCCTTTTTAAAACCAAACGGAATTTTACCAACAAACATTTTGCACCTTAATCCGAGTGCGGAAAAAGGTACGGTAATTTGGTACACCAAAGCACAGCAAAGAAAGTTGTTTTTTGTGGACAGTCTGAAAATACCCAACGGTAAAGCCTATGTACCGCCAATGATTTGGAAAGCAAGTAAAAACAGTATTACCGTTTATGCCCTTGCGAGTGATAGAAGACCGAACGATAAAACCAAACTGCATTACGCTCCGTTTTTCAATATTTACGAAGATGGTAAAGTTTGTATGGGAACGGTAAGCATAGACATAAAGAAATCCGCATCGGTAGAAGAATTTATTCACGCTTGGGAACACTATTTTTTCAATTCTTATTTCAGCCATTTATTGGGCAAACACAATCCCACAAAAGGCAATTGCGTACAAGTATGGAAAGACCTTATAAACACAGATAAACCCTTTCCGAAAGAATTATTGAAACCGTATAACAAAATCCTTAAAAATCTATTGTGATGAATACAGTAAAAACAACCGTTCATTTTACGGACAATTATTTGATAAGTCCGACAAACCCGATTGAAGTCAATTTGATTGGTGCAGGTGGCACAGGTTCAAAAGTGCTAACCGCTTTAATGGAAATGAGCCACAGTCTAACCGAATTGGGACACGCAGGATTGCAGGTTCGTTTGTGGGATGATGACATTATCACGGAAGCCAATTTGGGCAGACAGCGATTTGCACCAAGTGAAACAGGACTGTACAAATCGGTAGCACTCATAAACCGTGTCAATCGTTTTATGGGAACAAATTGGAAAGCAGAAACCCAAAAGTTTGAACGTAATTCTTTAGGAGGACTGCCCGAAAACACAAAATCTACGATTTATATTTCCTGCGTGGATAACGTACAGACAAGGTTTGCTATTGCTGAAATGCTCACCGCAATGAGTAAACAACGCAGAGCCAACATTGATGAACCCAAATATTGGTTGGATTTTGGAAACAGTAGAGATACAGGGCAAGTGATACTATCTACTATCGGAACAATCAAACAACCCGACTCTGAAAAGTATGAAACGGTGGCAAGCCTGCCAATGGTTACAGATGAATTTGGCGAACTGCTGAAACAGTCCGAACAAACAGACGACACGCCAAGTTGCAGTTTAGCAGAAGCATTGGAAAAGCAGGATTTATATGTCAATGCAACATTGGCTCAAATGGGTTGTTCGCTGTTGTGGAATATGTTTCGCTTTGGAATGACAGAAAACAGGGGATTTTTTCTCAATCTGAAAAATTTCCAAACCCAACCCTTAAAAGTCGCCTGACCCCAAAAAGTCGGGCGGCGAAAGACGCATCCTTCCGTTGGTCGGAACCGCCTTTTCGCATTTAAAAAGGTGCAACCACTTTGCAAAACGCACCCCTACACAATTCCATTTCTCTACATTTTACCAAACAGGTTGCGATATTATTCTCGTGGGATATTCTTTATCCCTTTTGTTGTATTTGGTAATGACTTCTTTTCTTTTCACATAGCGACCAAAGAAAAGAAGCAAAAGAACGTCGCTTGATTAAGATAGTCTGTTATTGAAATTTTTAATTTATTAAATTTGCTTAGAGTTTAAAGTGAAAACAAATTCATTAAAAAAAACTAAACCATAACTATTTCTTGAATGTACATATCAAAAATACAAATCAACAATTTCAGAAACTTCAAAGAAAAAGAAATTGAATTTAACGATGGAGTAAATGTCATAATTGGTCATAATAATGCAGGGAAAACTAATCTTATTAAAGCATTATCTTTAGTTATTGACACTCAAAATCATAAAAGATTAGATACAGATGATTTCAATAAAAGTTTGACTTTAGCTGAATTAAAAGCAAATCCACCAAAGATAACCATTGCAATTACCATTGAAAAAGGAAAAGAACAAGAACCTGATGATCTGGTTACAATTTCTAATTGGCTTACTAAACTTGAGAGTGATTATGAAGCACTCCTTACTTATGAATTTTTCTTACCTGAGAAAAAACACGAAGATTATATAACCGAATTATCAACGGTTTCGGACGATGATGAAAAAGCTATTGATAAAGTATGGAAAATTATTAAGCATGATTTCATAAGATTTTATACATACAAGATTTGGGGAGGTGATCCGATAAATCAATCTATTGCTGATAATGAGTCGTTGTCTAAATTTGATTTTCAATTTCTAAACGCAATTAGGGATGTCGAAAGAGATATGTTAACCGGTCGAAATACTCTTTTGAGAGAAGTTTTTGATTTTTTTATGGATTACGAGATAAAAAAAGATCCTGATAAAACAAACGAACAAAAGCATTTAGAAATAAAAGGCAAAAAGATACAATTCTCGGAAAAGGCAGATACGCTTATTAAAGAGCTAAGTGAAAGAATAGATGAAGGTAAAAAAGAAATTCTTTCTTACGCCAAAAATACAGGAGCATCATTCAATAAAGCAACACCCAATTTCGAAGGGAGTGTTTCTGAAAATGAAATGTATTCAGTTCTAAAGCTTATAGTTGAATATGAGACTGGCATAAAAATTCCTGCCACACACAATGGACTTGGCTATAACAATCTGATTTTTATGTCTTTGTTGTTGGCGAAAATGCAAGTCAATGCTGATGTAGAATATTTAGACGCAAATGCAAAAGTGTTTAATACATTAGCAATTGAAGAACCGGAAGCACATCTTCATCCAGCAATGCAGTATAAATTTTTGAAGTTTCTCAATGAGAATATGAAAGAAAAAAAAGTTAGGCAAATTTTTGTAACAACTCATTCAACTCATATTACATCAGCAGTTTCATTGGATGAAATAATATGCTTACACAATGAAGAAGGAAATACAACTATTGGATATCCAAAGAAAGTTTTCATAGAGCCCGATGGATCTGAAAATATTAAGAGTAAGAAGTACGTCCAGCGGTTTCTAGATGCAACAAAATCAGACATGTTGTTTGCTCAAAAAATAATTTTGGTAGAAGGCATCGCAGAACAACTTTTGATTTCAATTTTTGCCAACTACATGGAAAAATCATTAGAAGATCATCATGTTGCAATAATAAATGTTGGGGGTCGTTATTTTAATCATTTTCTATATCTTTTCAACAGCTTACAAGACTTTACCCTTCCTAAAAAAGTAATTTGTCTTACTGACAGAGACCCTGAAAGACAAGAAAAGCCAGATGGTAAATTTAAAAAATGTTATCCATTCGAGTTTAATCAGGATATCGCTAATTATGATTACCAAACTAATCCTAATGCCGATTTATTTAAAACAGGAACTCACCCTAACATTACATTTTATAGTCAGCCTATAGGTACGGGAAAAACTTTTGAGTATGAGATTCTATTAAGTAATCCAAACCTTGATATTCTAATCACTGAATCTATAAGTAACGCTAAAGAAATTAATGATTTAATGACATTGTATTCTACAACAGGTAAAACTTCTCAAGATTTGCTAAACAGATTATCAACCAGTGAAGAAAACAAAAGAATCAATGAGGGCATAATTGCTAATACAAGTATGTCAGATGAAGAAAAAAAGAAAGCTATCATTGCTTCAAGATATCTTAATTCAGTTGGAAAAGGAGAAAATGCACTCGAATTATGTTATGCTCTTCAAGAAAACCTGTCTAAAAAAGGAACGCCAGACTTTAAGGATTTCAATGTTCCACCTTATATAAAATCTGCAATAGAAGAATTATGTCAGTAATCATTATCAACTCAGATAGCGTTATAGCAGATATTGAAAGTCATTTTAAAGTATCTGCTGGACCAGGTGCAGGTAAGACCTATTGGCTTATAAATCACATAAAGAATGTTTTACATAATTCAAGCAATCTTTTCAGGACAAGAAAAATAGCTTGTATCACTTATACAAATATAGCTGTTGAAACAATTCAAAAAAGATTAGGTACGTCTGCAAATCAAGTTGAAGTTTCAACAATTCATAGTTTTCTGTATAAGAATATTGTAAAACCATATGCATCATTTGTTGCGACTGAATATGGTCTTAATATTGCTGAAATGGATGGTCATGATGATATAGTGCTATCAAATTATGGCTTTCTAAGCGAGTGGAAAAATCGTACAGGACAACAAAGAATAAATGACGATAAGACTGTTGTTAAAGCATTTAATAATCTAAAATGGAAATTTGAAAATACCGACTTGAAAGCTAAAACTGATTATCCTTTTAAAATTGGAAAATATCCAATTAGAAACGATTCCTATATGGAATACAAAAAAATGATGTGGGAAAAAGGCTTGCTTCATCATGATGATGTTCTTTTCTTTAGTTTTCAGATAATCAATAAATTTCCGTTTGTGGTAAACATCTTAAATACCAAATTTCCTTATATCTATATTGACGAATTTCAAGATAGTAATCCTATACAGGTAGAAATATTCAAGAAAATTGGATTAGGAGAAACTAAAATAGGTATTATTGGAGATACGGCCCAATCAATTTACAAGTTTCAAGGAGCTGATCATACACAATTCCAAGCTTTTTCTTTGCCCAATATAAAAGAGTTTGTTTTAAATGAGAACAGAAGAAGTAGTAATGAAATCATTGACTCTTTGAATGACCTTCGAAAAGACATAAATCAAAGTAAAATTCGGAATGTATCAATTGCAAAACCAATAATTTTTATTGGTGATATGATATTAGCATTGCGTGCTGCAAAAACCAAATGTAGTGACGAACGCATTTATACGCTTTCAAGGGATAACATAACCTCAAATGCGATGAAAGTAGAGATCAACGGGTCTGGATTAGATAGTAAGTTATTAGAGAAGCAGAAAGAAGTAGATACCAACCCTAAGCGTTCAAACATAATTTATTGCTGTGTAAAAGCAATTGCCTACGGGAAAGAAAACAAGTTTAAAGATGCGATTAAAGTCTTAGAGAAACAGTTTAATTATAAATTCGATAAATTCAAGGGCAAGAAAAAAGCTCTGAAATACCTAACCATTTTACTTGAAAAGCACTCCGAATTAGAAAGAGAATCTTTGTTGCAATTTGCAGCTTTCATAAGAGAAAATTTAGTATCTGATTTAGCTAATTTTAGAAGTGGGGATATTAAGACATTTTATGAAACTCATACACTGAACCAATTACTTTTATGTGTTTCTATACCTGAAGACATAAGCCTGCACAAGACTATTCATAAGTCTAAAGGTGATGAATTTGACAATGTACTGTTAGTTCTAAATGAAGAAAAAGATATCAATTTTTTAGCTGAATGTGATTTGGCAGCTAACGAAGAGCATAGAATAAATTATGTTGCACTAAGCAGAGCAAAGAATAGGCTGTTTATTTCTGTTCCATCTATAGCGTCTAATGTCCAGAATTCTTTAAGTGGTTTTTATGACTTGGAGTTTTTATAGAATGCCACTATAAACATAAGAACCTATTAGCAAATTCTGACTATACCCTAATAGTTAATATTAAAACTCAATGATAGAAACAGACATATCAATAATAATAAATCGCAAATCAGATATCGACCAAATTAAGGAAAAAATTATCGAAAATAAAATTCGGTTCCCTGTTTATATTCGTGAATATGAATTTAGTTATCAAATAAATTTCACCAGTGACTATGAGGAATGGGAGTTAGACACAGCAATACTTGATTGCTTCCCTGAATATGAATATACTACAGATCTGGAAAAGGGTAGAAAAGAAGTATCCCCCCGACGAACCCCATATTGCGTTAATTAAAAAGCTGATTTAGTTTTGTAGCATGACAACACAAGACAACAGAACTCAAAGGTTGGCTATGATAGCCCATTGGCAACAAAGTGGAAAAAGCAAACGCGCTTATTGCAAAGAAAACGGAATTAGCGAAGCTGTTTTTTATTATTGGTTAGAACGAAGCAATGAAAAAAAATCCAAAACGGGGAAATTCATTGCCATCAAAGAAGAAACTTCGCAAGATGAGATAGAGTTAATTTATCCCAACGGCGTGCGGCTAAAAGTAGGTAACAATTTGGCGCTTTTATCGCAATTAATCAAGCTTTACTAAGGTGTTTTCGCTTGGTTCTTCGCACCGATTTTACTTGTACGACGGTTATTGCGATATGCGAAAATCGTTTGATGGGCTTTGTGGATTGGTTAGTTCGGTGATGCAACGGCAAGCCACAAGTGGTGAGGTTTTTGTGTTTTTAAACCGAAATCGCACTCATATAAAACTGTTGCATTGGGAAAATGGCGGATTTGTGCTGTATTACAAACGTTTGGAACAAGGTACTTTTCCGATTCCAAAAACTCAGAAAAATGAACTGAGTTGGAGCCATCTTATTTTGATGATTGAAGGCATTCAAGTAATAAAAAGTATTCAAAAAAAGCGATTTTCATTACCTTAAAATCAGCTTACTTTCTTGCACAAAAGCTTTAAAAATGGTACTTTTACAGTATGAAAAACGAACTAGAAAACCTGTCAAAACAAGCGCTTTTAGAGCTGCTTTCTAGTCGTGATTCTGAGATAAATTCGCTTTCTCAAAACAACTCCCAAAAAGACCAAAAGATAAATTCCCTTGCGCAGGAAAAAGATGCTCTTTCGCAGGAAAATGATTCCCTTTCTCAGGAAAATGATTCCCTTTCTCAGGAAAATGATTCCCTTTTAAAAGAGCGCGAATATCTAAAAGCTCAAATTGAGATGTACAAACGTATGCAATTTGGTCAAAAGCGTGAGCGTTTTGAAGGAAATCCCGATCAAATGGCACTTCCGTTTGA
>NZ_KB908300.1 GCF_000382425.1 Empedobacter brevis NBRC 14943 = ATCC 43319 | reverse complement strand
CTCTAGTACGAGAGGACCGTGTTGAACAAACCTCTGGTGTATCAGTTGTGCCGCCAGGTGCACCGCTGAGTAGCTACGTTTGGAAGAGATAAGCACTGAAAGCATATAAGTGCGAAACTCGCCGCAAGATTAGACTTCTTTAAAGGGTCGTTGTAGACTACAACGTTGATAGGCTATAGATGTAAAGGCAGTGATGTCATAGTCGAGTAGTACTAATTACCCATAGACTTTTTCTAAAAAGTAAAACGAATCAGAAGCTAGTTGGTAGCGATACCAACAAGATATAAAAAGATTAAATACTAATATTGATTTAATCGTCATAGAGAAGGTTAGTTAATCTTATTTGGATTATGGTAGTATACCGGTTGTGTGAATAAATAAAACAATAATGTCAAAGAAATAATAGGAACTAAAACCTATTTAAAAATATTAGGGTGACTATAGCTGCAGGGCTCACCTCTTCCCATTCCGAACAGAGAAGTTAAGCCTGCCTGCGCCGATGGTACTGTTACTTACGGGAGAGTAGGTCGTCGCCAGTTTTTAATCAAAAGCCTCAAGTGAATTACTTGAGGCTTTTTTATGGGATAAAATAAAGGTTTTAGATAAGGAATCTTAGTAATTAACTTTACTCTCACTACTCACTACTCACTACTCACTACTCACTCTCACTACTCACATACCTGATGTCTTCTCCTAAGAGTTGTATAAATGATCTTAAATGTTATTTAACGGTACTCTTACATGTAAGCTATTTCTTTACTGGTCTTCAGAAATTATCAGAAAAAATATTTACTGTTATTCATCTATCCTTTTTATTTTAAGGACAGAATAAATGATTTTAAAGTACAGATCTATTTTTGATTAAATAAGAGTTGAAGTATCTTTTTGAGGTTATTAGTCATTTAGTATTCTTAAAAAAAGAAAGTCCAATATTCTAAGAATATTGGACTTTTTAAATAGATGAAAGGGTATAATTTACTCTCCTAAATATGCAACCGTTTTGACATCGCCGTCTACAGTTACTTTAGTCAAGTTATATTTTGCTAAATTTTTCATTGATTTATCCCATTTTTTACCGCTCAATGCAGTTTGAGATTTTAACTCGTTCAAATCAATGTTTTCATTTGCTTTTAAAATTTTGATAATTTGAGTTTCTTCCGCTGTCAATTCATAAGCCGGTGCAGTTTTTTCCGGACGCATTTGAGGGAAGAATAAAACCTCTTGAATAGATGGATTATTTGTTAAGAACATAATTAAACGGTCCATTCCGATTCCTAAACCTGATGTTGGAGGCATTCCATACTCTAAAGCACGTAAAAAATCTTGGTCGATGAACATTGCTTCATCATCACCTTTTTCAGATAATTTTAATTGTTCCTCAAAACGCTCACGTTGATCTATTGGGTCATTTAACTCAGAATAAGAGTTTGCAATCTCTTTCCCACAAACCATTAATTCGAAACGTTCTGTTAAATCTGGATTATCGCGGTGTTGTTTTGTCAATGGAGACATTTCTTTAGGATAATCTGTAATGAAAGTTGGTTGAATATAATTTCCTTCGCATTTTTCGCCAAAAATTTCGTCAATTAGTTTTCCTTTACCCATCGTTTCATTCACCTCGATTCCCATTCCTTTCGCAGCTTCAAATAATTCGGCTTCAGATTTTCCTTCGATGTCAAATCCCGTGAAATCAATGATTGCTTGACGCATTGTAACACGTTTATAAGGTGCTTTGAAATCAATTTTATGTTCTCCGAAAGTAGCTTCAGAAGTTCCGTTAACAGCAATTGCACAGTGCTCTAATAATTGTTCTGTGAAATCCATCATCCAGTTATAATCTTTGTAAGCAACATAAATCTCCATTGCTGTAAACTCTGGATTGTGTGTACGGTCCATTCCTTCGTTACGGAAGTTTTTTGAAAATTCGTAAACACCTTCAAAACCACCGACGATTAATCTTTTTAAATATAATTCGTTAGCGATTCTTAAATATAATGGAATATCTAATGCATTGTGATGCGTAATAAACGGACGAGCTGCTGCACCTCCAGGAATCGATTGTAAAATGGGTGTTTCGACTTCCATGTATCCACGATCATTGAAAAAATTACGCATAGCGTTGAATAAACGTGTACGTTTCAAGAAAATTTCTTTCACGTGAGGATTAACAACCATGTCTACGTAACGCATACGGTAACGCAATTCTGGATCTGTAAAAGCATCAAATACGTGACCTTCGTCGTCCGTTTTTACAATTGGCAATGGGCGTAAGGTTTTTGACAACAACGTTAATTTTGTCACGTGAACAGAAATTTCACCAACTTTAGTTTTGAATTCATATCCTTCAATTCCGATAAAATCTCCGATATCCATCAATTTCTTGAAAATTGTATTGTACTCAATTCCTTCTTCAGATGAAGAAATGTCATCTCTCGAAATATAAACTTGAATACGTCCTTCGCTATCTTGTAATTCAGCAAAAGAAGCTTTTCCCATTACACGAACACTCATCAATCGTCCGGCAAGTTTGACAACCTTTCCTTCTTCGTACTTTTCCTTAATTTCTTTCGAATTAGAAGTTACCACGAATTCTTCGGCAGGGTAAGGCTCAACGCCTAAGTCTCTTAATTGTTGTAGTTTTTCTCTACGAATAATTTCTTGTTCAGACAATTGCATAGTGAATATAATTTATATAAAATGAATGCAAAATTATGAAAAATAATCTTGATTCACGAAGTTTTTATGATTTAATAATTGTAAGAAATATCAGTATCGACGCGAGTTTTAGTCTATAAGTTCAAAACGACGCTCTAATGTGTAGTCAGTATCTTGAAATTTCACTTTCTTTGTTTCGATACTATATGAAATCCAACCGTTGTCTTTGATTCGAGAAGTTGTTTTTACGTAATATTTGATATCGTCTTTTAATCTATTTTCAGAAGGTTGTTCAGTTCCTAATTTTGTTGCTAAGTCTTTCAAATAAGTGTACCAGGAATTAGCCAACCATTCTTTATCCGCTTCCTGAAAGCTCGACATAATGTAATTGGTTTGAGAGATTCCAATCTCATTCAATTTCAATTCAGTTGTAGCAGGAGTAGGAGAAGTGCTAAACAAATTGTCCATGTAAGACTGATAAACAAAAGGAGCACTTTCTAACGTAAAATTACTTTTTCCGTAAAAATGATGAAATTGACGAATATCTTTGTCAAATAATTTGACGATATTTTCTTCTGATGAATATTGTTGAAGATTTTTTTTAATAATTGCAATCGCTGTAGGATTATCCAAATATTTATTCTCTACATCTTCAGCAGATAAAATTAATTGTTTTAAAGTTTTATCCAGGTCGGTATAACTCAAAAATCTTCCATCTTGATCTACTTTAAAAGAAATGGAAACGTTGTTGACTAGCGAAAAAGGGTTGTTCAGAAATGATTTAGAATTGAACTGAACATTTCTAAAATTCCACTTTACAATTGTCTCATTCTGGTAAATATTTTCGACCTGAATAAGTACATGATAAGAATATTGTTCTTGATGTGCGATCGTATCATCCTCTAATTTTACCTCACTTGTCGTTACGTTGTATCTTTTTTCATCTCCAATGTTCCAATAAATTTTTGGAGAAATTATAATTTCTCGTGGAGTTTCAAAAATTGAATCATTTTTAATCACAGGTGAAATACTGTCTTGAACAGGGGTCTGAGCGAAGATTCTTATCGAAAAAAATAGAAAAAGGAAATAATATGTAAATTTAACTTTCATTTTAAATGCGATCAATCTTAATCAAAAATAAAGCAAAATATCTTAAACCAGCCTTGAAATAATTAAAAAATAAAAATTTAGTTATTTAATAGTTTAATACTTAAATGATTAACTGTTTTTTTAGCACCAATATTTAAACTGAATAAATATTCAGATTTTAATAGGATAGAATTTAAATTATAGGTGTTTTCAAATTTTACTTTTAATTCTACAGTCTCCGAATATTTTTTAATCTCTTTTTTTACTTGTTCTTGAGAAAGATTCAATTTTGCATCATTCAGCATATAATACGCCATTTCCTCCCATAATTTTTCAAAATCATCTTTACTCAGATTTTGATCAGAAACAATGGTGTAAGTTCCTTTATCTTTATTGATATCTTTTAGATAAGTGTTTGTGGTAGAAGAAATAGGGAATCCAAAAATGTTTTCTTGGACAGATTTCCCTTCATAATTTTCTCCTAATCTGAAATATTGCCCATTGAAATAATTGAATACATGTACCTCCTGTTCAAAAACATAAGGAACATATGTTTTCGATTTTACCATTTCTTCAATGTAGGCAATATTAGCCTTATAATCGTCTGATTTTTTGCGTTGCTTGCTAAGCCTATCGGTTATCTTAAGTAATTTCTCTTCAATTTGGGGAATATTCAATAATTCTAAAAATTCTCCGGAAGGATTTGTTGTAAATTGATATTCTATTCCTTCAGAGTTGTTGATAAAATCACGGTAAAATTCGTCCGGATCATTGGATTGATTTTTCCCGTTTATAAAGGTATATTTATTGGCAAAATCATTTTTATCAATCAATTCCATCGATTTATTGGATTGGTTGATAACTTTAGAAACTGTATCGTTTACCGAAATCGAAAAATTACGATCAGTAAAAGAATAGTTGTAGATTTTATTTAATTCTAAATTTGGTTTTACCTGAACAGATTTTTCTTCGAAATTTACCTGCGCAAAAATTGCAGGAGAATATAGTAAAATCAAGGTAAATAGACTTGTTTTCATTCTCGTTAATAGTTGTACAAATATAGAATGATTATTGAATATCTACGTTATTTATTGAACGAATCATTGTGTCAATAGGCTTCGTTTCCGAAATTTCTTTTTCCATCAATGTACCACCAATTTCTTTCAGCTTTTTAATCTGAGGGATAAAGCGGTTTTCAAGCGAACCAACAGCTTTATTGTAGCTCTGAGTTGCTTGATTGAGGTTGTGTCCAACAGTGGCTAAATGTTGTATCAGAACATTCACACGATTGTATAATTCGATTCCTGCATCACGCATTTGATAAATATTTTCAGCAACGTTTAATTGTTGCCAGCTAAATGCAATTGTGCGAAGCATTGTAATTAAAGTAGTTGGTGTTGCAATAATTATTCTATTGTTTAATGCATCTTCTATCAAAGTTCGCTCCAATTCTAACGCTGCACCAAAAGAACTTTCAATTTGCAAGTACATCACCACATAATCCGGCGCTTCAGTATACTGATTCCAGTAAGCTTTAGAACTCAGATTTTTTAGATGTTCGCGTACGGCTTTCGCATGCAATTGCAAATGTTGTTTTCTTAGACCTTCGTCTTCGGTTTCAAAAGCAAGCATATATTGATTTAAAGGAACTTTTGAATCAACAATAACTTTTCGATTTCCAGGAAGATTAACGATCAAATCCGGGCGAAGTAACCCATTTTCAGCTTGAACAGAAGTTTGTTCTTCAAAATCGCAAAAAGAAGACATACCGGCAAATTCTACAACCCGGCGTAAGCCAATTTCACCGTATTTACCTCTGGTGTGAGACGTTTTAAGTGCAGAGACCAATGTATTGGTTTCTTTTTGTAGTTTGTCAGTTGTTCCACGCATAGCATCCAAAAAAACTTTAATTTCAGAATAGGCACCTTCACGTGCTTTTTCTATTTCAGAAATTTTTCCATCAAATTTATTTAAACTTTCATTTAATGGTTTGATTAAAGAATCGATTGCTTGTTGGCGCTTTTCCAAATCGTTTTTCGAATCAGAAAAATGTTTGTCTAATGTTGTCTTTGCTAAATCAAGAAATTGTTCATTGTTACTTCGTAAAACTTGAGCAGAAAGTGCTTCAAATTGTTCTTTTAACCGTTCATTGGTTTCGAGTATAAACGATTTTTGTTCTTCAACAGCTTTCATTGCTTCTTGATGGCGGACAGTCAATTCTGTATTTTTTTCGCGCTCTTTTTGCCATTGATCCAAATTGAAATTGGCATCATCTTTTATTTCTAAAAAATCATTTTTCAACGAATCGTATTGTTTTTGAAGTTCTTGGAATTTTACTTCATTTCCAATAATTGCTGCATTAGCTTTTGATTTTGAATATAAAAAACTAATAACTGCTCCAATGATAAAGAAAAGGATGGCTGTCAGAATAATTGCACTGTTCATGATCTTGAAAATTTAAACAAAGGAACAATTTTATCCGACATCATATGACGTTATCGAATATTTATTTCAATAAAAAAGGACTTACTTGTGTAAATCCTTTTTAAGATTATTTGATAGAATCTTGTAATTCGTCTCTTAGATGATGTTTTGTCTCAAAAATTGAATTTTTTATGAGTTGTGAACTTTCGTTCAGAATCGGTAAAATTTGACTTTTGTCTTTTGTTTCTTTAAATCCTATTTCTAAAATTGGATCAACATAATACAAAATACTTGAAGATAATAATAGAGAAATCATTAATCCTAAAGCTGCTCCGCCAAATCGGTTTACAATTCCTAATCCAATTGCTTCTACTGTTTTTTGTGTTAAACTTGATGCTAATTTTATTGTAAAAAAAGCAATTCCAAATGTAATAACCAATGCAGCTAATGAGGTTAAACTATCTGCAACGATATTGTAAGAATTGACATAAACTTCAATGATTTGGTAGAATTTGAAACTTAACCAAATGGCTACAAAAAAACCGACTAAACCAATTAATTGAGAGATAAAACCTTTGAAAAATCCATTGATAAAACCAAAAGCTAAAGCGATTAAAATCAGAATGTCAAGTTGATTAAAATCAGTCATTAAGCGTTTTGCAACTGGTGTTTTTCTGCGATTTTTTTCAATGTATCGACTAAGATGTTAATATCCTCTTTTGTTGTTTCATACGAATAAGAAACACGTAATGGCGTCATTTGATTGATTTCTTCTTCAGTGTATAAAGTCTGCATAACTAATGAAACTTTTGCTGCTCCCGAACTGCAAGCACTTCCTTGAGAAACGGCAATTCCAGCCAGTTCTAATTCGAAACCGATTAATGTGTCATGGAAAGGTAATTTGATGCTCAGTAAAGCATATAAACTTTTATCCAAATCTTCAGAAAGTCCGTTAAAAGCAACACCCGGAATGGCTTCTTTTAATTGATCAATCGTATATTGTTTAATTTCTTTGATGTGTTTGACATGTGCATCTAATTCATCTAAGGCTAAATCTAATGATTTAGAAAGACCTACAATTCCGTATACATTTTCTGTTCCTGAGCGTAATCCTCTTTCTTGTCCTCCTCCTGAAATTAGAGGTTTGATATGAGAGGCTTTTTTAGCATATAAGAATCCGGCACCTTTAGGTCCGTGAATTTTATGGGCAGAGCAAGAAGCAAAGTCCATTCCCAATTCTTGAAAATCTAAATTATAATGACCTACCGTTTGTACAGAGTCAGAATGGAATAAAGCACTGTTATCCTGACAAAGTTGAGAGATGTATTTTACATCGGTTAAATTTCCAATTTCATTGTTGGCATGCATTAAGGAAACTAATGTTTTTTTAGATTGATCTTTCAATAATTCTTCTAATTGAGAATAATCAATATTTCCATCTTTTAGGATATTTAATCGGATTACTTCTACATTTCCCTTATGTTCTACATCTTTTACACTTTCCAGTACACATTTGTGCTCCATATCAGTTGTAATGATTCGTGTGACAGCTAAGTCGTTTACGCAAGAACGGATAATGGTATTATTAGATTCTGTTCCGCAAGAAGTAAAATAAATTTCGGCAGGGGAAACATTTAATCGTTGAGCTATATTTTTCCTAGACATTTCAATCAATGCCTTGGCTTCTCTACCGAATACGTGTGTAGATGATGGATTACCGAAAACATTTTTCATCACATGAGCCATTTCGTCAACTACTTCTGGACGAATTGCTGTTGTTGCTGCATTGTCTAAATATACTCTTTGCATTATCGATTATTTTACTGATTGTTGTTTACTATTGAGGTTTTGAACAACAAATTTAAGTAAAATCAACTGATTGAGAAAGTAAATTGCTATTTAAAACGCATTAAATCTGAAGATAGAAATCGCCATTCAGGAGTTAATAGAACACCTTCTTTTGCAATGTACCAAGGAGAAATTAGATCGTTACTTGGATTGGTGAGAATCTGAATATTTTGACTGGGGTAATAACTTTGTGCCAATATATAAATTTTATTTCCCATCTCATCTTGTGCGAGATCCATTACAATTACAGCATGACTTTTTATACTTCCTTTTTGAAAAAAAACATCACCAATTTGCAACTCTTTGAGTGGTATAGCTTTTAAAAGCTCTGTGATTGTATTTGAATTGGTATTTTCTAAATAATACTGTAAATATTCGATGTACTTAGAATAAGAATAATCACCTTTTACAAATTTTGTATAAGGAGTTGGTTTTGTTGAAATTTTAGCCAATTTATCCAATTCACTGTATTTTTTTTCACGATAAAAATATTCTAAACGTAAGCTTATAACAGCATTTGCATTAAACTGAACATTTTTTTTGGGCTGATCTAAATCTAAAACACCAACATAGATATTAGGATTAGATTTCTTTTGGCCATCAAATGTATAAACAGGCGTAGTGTGACTTTTAAGGGAAAGATTATTTAACCATTTTCCAAATTCTGTATTGTGTTGATTCCTACTAAAATTTGGAGGAGTATCGAATCTCTTAAAAATTTTTAATTCTCGCGAATGAACAAGACTATATACCTCATTTTCTACTAATTCATTATTCGTAGACGATTTAAGGATATGTGTATTGCATGAGAATAAAAGAGTAAAAAATAATAAAAATGTAAAACTTAAAAATTTCATTGAAACTTAGGAAAATCTTGCTAATCTTGGGTTAAAAGTTGAATCTGATCCCTCAACTCTGCTGCTTTTATAAAATCTAAATTTTTTGCAGCATTTTCCATTTCTTTCTGCAATTTTTGTACCAATTTTTCTTTTTCTTCTGTAGAATAGGTTTCCTTAATTTCAGCAGCTTGTTGAATCAAATGTTTTTGTTCGTAAGGATTTTCTTCAAACTCAGCTGCAGCTAGGCTTAGCTTTGTTATTTTTTTATTTAATGCTTGTGGAACTTTATTGTGATCTTGATTGTATTTCATTTGAATTTCACGGCGACGATTCGTTTCATCAATCGTTAACTGCATACTGTCCGTAATTTTATCTGCATACATTATTGCTAAACCATTTATATTTCTTGCAGCACGACCAACAGTTTGTGTTAAGGAACGGTGGCTTCTTAAGAAACCTTCTTTATCGGCATCCAGAATTGCAACCAAAGAAACCTCAGGTAGGTCTAATCCTTCTCTCAAAAGATTTACTCCAACCAGAACATCGAATAAACCTGCACGTAAATCAGCCATAATCTGAACACGTTCTAAGGTATCAACATCAGAATGAATATAACGACATCGAACTCCATATTTTGTCAAATATTTGGTTAGTTCTTCGGCCATACGTTTTGTTAAAGTTGTAACCAAAACACGTTCGTCTAATTCAACACGTTTATTGATTTCTTCCATCAAGTTATCCACTTGATTTTGAGTTGGACGAATTTCTATAACGGGATCTAATAACCCGGTAGGACGAATGACTTGTTCAACAACAACACCTTCAGATTTTTCTAATTCGTAATTTGCAGGAGTCGCTGAAACATAAATTACCTGGTTTTGTAGGGCTTCAAATTCTTCAAACTTTAATGGGCGGTTATCCATAGCAGCAGGAAGTCGGAAACCATATTCCACCAAATTCTCTTTTCGGGAACGATCGCCTCCATACATCGCATGAACCTGTGAAACAGTTACATGTGATTCGTCGATTACCATTAAGTAATCTTCCGGGAAATAATCCAGCAAACAGAAAGGACGGGTTCCGGGATCACGACCATCTAAATACCTCGAATAATTCTCTATTCCGGAACAATACCCCAATTCTTTGATCATTTCTAAATCAAATTCGGTACGTTCTTGCAAACGTTTTGCTTCCAGGTGTTTTCCGGTTTCCTGAAAATACTCAACTTGTTTTCCTAAATCTAACTGAATATCAGCAATAGCTCCATTCAATGTATCTTTAGATGTCACAAAAAGATTAGCCGGGTAAATATTAAGTTTATCCAATTTAGATGTGGTCTTTCCTGTGTCAACATTAAAAACTGAAATTTCTTCTATTTCATCTCCAAAGAAATTAATTCGAATTCCATCATCTGCATAAGCAGGAAAAATATCTAATGTATCACCTTTTATTCTAAAATTTCCCCGTTGAAAAAGACCTTCTGTTCTGGAATATAGTGCTTGAACTAATTTGTGGAGAAAAGCCGTTCGAGAAATGATTTGTCCAATTTCTATCTGAATCACATTTTTATGAAATTCAGTAGGGTTTCCAATTCCGTATAAACACGAAACAGAAGCGACAACTAAAATATCACGGCGTCCGGAAAGAAGTGAAGAAGTCGTACTTAAACGTAATTTTTCAATCTCTTCATTAATTGATAAATCTTTCTCAATATAAGTTCCTGACGAAGGAATATAAGCTTCCGGTTGATAATAATCGTAATACGAAACAAAATACTCAACAGCATTATTCGGGAAAAATTCTTTAAACTCCATGTACAATTGTGCCGCCAGCGTTTTGTTATGTGCCAAAACCAAGGTCGGACGTTGTACATCTTGTACGACATTTGCTATTGTAAATGTTTTACCGGAACCGGTAACACCTAAAAGTGTTTGAAAACGGTCATTGTTGAGAATTCCTTTGGATAATTCTTCAATAGCTTTTGGTTGATCACCAGTTGGTTTGAATTCAGAATTTAGTTGAAACTGCATTTCACAAACTTACAAATTATTCAGATAAAAAAATGAATGTTGTGAAGTGTAGAGAAAGAAGAAGTTGATAAAAAAATAAAAAGGCGACTTTAAGTCACCTTTTCATCAAAACCACAAAAAAATGAGAAAACTGTTTACTTAGTAAACAAACTTCCTTCCATTATTACAAGCTATTGCCCGCTATAACCATTGCAAATATAGGCTGGTTTTCTGTGCACGCACAATAATTTGTAATACTTTGTTTTATTGGTGTCGATAAAAGATATTTATAATAGTGTTAAAACCTCTGATTCTAACGTTTTCGTAAATTTGAATACTTTTTATAGTGTCAAGTTTACACTAGCGTATTTTCGCTAAATTCCATAATTTATCTAATTCGGAAATGGTTAAATCAGCTAAGTTTTGATCATTTTCTTTTGCGATTTCCTCTAATTTTTGAAATCTCGAGATAAATTTTTTGTTCGATCGTTCTAGAGCATCCTCAGAATTGATTCCGATAAATCGTCCATAATTGATTAATGAAAATAAAATATCACCAAATTCCATTTCTTTAGCTGTTGAATTTTGTTCTTCTTTAAATTCATTTATCTCTTCAATAATTTTATCAAAAACCTGATCAGAATTCTCAAATTCAAATCCAACACCTTTTACTTTGTCCTGAATGCGGTAAGCTTTTACCATTGCCGGGAGAGAAGTAGGAACACCTGAAAGGACAGACTTATTGCCTTCTTTTAATTTAATTTGTTCCCAATTTTGAAGAACTTCTTCTTCTGTATCTGCTTTTGTTTCACCATAAATATGAGGGTGGCGGTGAATTAACTTTTCGCAAATTCCGTTTAATACATCTGCAATATCGAAGTCCTTTTGCTCTGATGCAATTTTAGCATAAAAAACCAGGTGAAGAAAAACATCACCCAGTTCTTTTTTTATTTCATCTGAATCTTTCTCAATGATAGCGTCTGAAAGTTCATAAATTTCTTCAATAGATAACGTACGCAACGTTTCCATTGTCTGTTTACGATCCCATGGACATTTTTCACGTAATTCATCCATTATATCTAACAATCTCTCGAAAGCCTGTAATTGATCTTTACGTGTATTCATCTTTTAATTATTCAGCGTCTTTATCTTTTTTGGCTGTTGTTTTTTTTGCAGCGGTTTTTTTCGCTGGCTTTTCTTCAGCGTCTTTTTTGTCAGCAGCCTTTTTAGCAGGTGCTTTCTTTTTTGGTTTTTCTTCTGCAACAACTTCTTCAGCAGGAGTTTCAACTGGAGAATCTTGTGCCTGTTGAGCAGCTAATGCAGCTTCTACAGCGGCTAAGTCAATGTTTAATAATCCGTTTTTGTGTAAGATATTATACCATTGGAATAATTTTTTCAAATCAGAATCATACACTCTTGAATCGTCGTATTCCGGTAAAACTTCTTCCATATATTTACGCAATTCTGTTCCAGAAGATTTGTGATCGATCGTTTCTCCTCCGTTTTCTTTTTTGTAAATTTTGAAGAAAACTTCTGCTAAAGGATATTCTTGTGAAACACCGTAAATCGCAACATTGTCTAATAAACTAACATTGTAGTTAGATGCGATAGAGATTTTTTTACCTTTTTCTAAATCTTCAACAACAAAACCACCTCTTGTTTGAGAAATTAAACGGTATAATCCTGGTTTTCCTGAAATTGCGATAACTCTTGATAAATCCATATTCTATTATGTTTAAGGGTCTATGAAGGGAATTTCATTTTGTAACTCGTGTTTACTTTCCCTTTTGTTATATTTTTTAATTTATTACTTATTAGTTTCTTTTTAAAGCTCGAAATATAGTCAATAAAAAGCTTTCCTTCCAAATGATCGTATTCGTGTTGAATAACCCGAGCGCGAATATCCGAAAAAGTTTCGGTATGTTTTACCCAATTTTCATCAAAATATTCTAAAGTAACGGATTCCGGACGTGTAACATCTTCATGAATATGAGGAATGCTTAAACAACCTTCGGCAAACGTCCATTCGTCACCTTCAGAACTACTGATTTTTTTTGGATTAATAAAAACGCGCTTAAAATCTTTCAATTCATCTTTTACATCTTCATAATCTTCATCTTCTTCGAAAGGCGAACAATCTACAACAAATAAACGTATATCTTTTCCAATCTGTGGAGCTGCAATACCAACACCGTTAGAGTCGTACATGGTATCGAACATATTTTCGATCAATTCATGTAAATTTTTATAATCTTGATCTATTTCTTGTGAAACTTTACGTAAGACAGGATCTCCGTAAGCTACAACTGGTAATACCATTTTTTGATCTTTTTTTATTAATTTGACGGCAAAGATACAATTTGTTACAGTTTATGTGCTAAAAATGATTGTAAAATTATCACTGCACTCACTTTATCTACCATTCCTTTTTCTTGTCGTTTTTTCTTTTTCATTCCACCTTCGAACATCGCGCGAGATGCCATTTTTGATGTAAACATTTCGTTTTCACGATGAATTTTAATCAAAGGAAATTGTTCAGAAAATTTTTTCAAAAAAGGTTGAATTTGATTTTCAATCTCATTCAATTCACCCGAAAAACGGACAGATAATCCGACAACAAGATCAGAAACGTTTTCTTTTTCTATATATTGTTTCAAGAAATCCATCAATTTTGATGTTTCTATTGTGTCCAATGGAGAAGCTATAATTTGTAATTCATCGGTTACAGCTACACCTGTTCTTTTTCCTCCGTAATCTAATGCTAATATTCGTGACATTTGGCAAATTTAAAAAAACGATTCAATAATAAACAATCTCTATGGAAAGCCTTCATTTTAATTTTTATATTTGTGACTATTATTAATAAAAATGGAGAATTTAAAACAAATCATAGAAAAAGCTTGGGACAATAAGGAGTTGTTACAAGAAGAAGCAACGCAAGCTGCGATTCGTGAGGTAATTGAATTGATTGATAACGGGCAATTACGTTGTGCAGAACCAGTTGGTGAAGATTGGCAGGTGAATGAATGGGTAAAAAAAGCAGTCGTAATGTATTTTCCAATTCAGAAGATGGAAACGTTAGAAGCAGGAATTTTCGAGTACCATGATAAAATGGAGTTGAAAAGAAACTATGCTGAAAAAGGAATTCGTGTGGTACCAAATGCTGTTGCTCGCTATGGTGCGTACATTTCTTCTGGTGTTATCTTAATGCCTTCATATGTAAATATTGGAGCGTATGTAGACGAAGGAACAATGGTCGATACTTGGGCTACTGTTGGGTCTTGTGCCCAGATTGGTAAAAATGTTCATTTATCAGGAGGTGTAGGTATTGGAGGTGTTTTAGAACCATTACAAGCAGCTCCGGTAATTATTGAAGATAATGCTTTTATCGGATCTCGTTGTATTGTGGTAGAAGGTGTTCGTGTTGGAAAAGAAGCTGTATTGGGAGCAAATGTTGTATTGACAGCATCAACTAAAATTATTGATGTAACAGGTGAAGAACCAATCGAAGTCAAAGGGTATGTTCCGGCTCGTTCAGTTGTTATCCCAGGTTCTTATACAAAGAAATTTGCGGCAGGAGAATATCAGGTTCCTTGTGCTTTGATTATTGGAAAACGTAAAGAATCAACAGATAAAAAAACGTCTTTAAATGATGCTTTACGTGAACATAATGTAGCTGTATAATTTAAGATAGTTATATAAAAATTGGAAGTCCTTATCAGTATTTGGTAAGGATTTTTTTATTTTGATTCAAACAGAATTTAGTAGTTTTGCTTCATAACTATGTTTTATGAAAATTTTGATTATCCAACACAAGATGATAGGCGATGTATTACTCACTTCATTGCTGTGTGAAAATATCAAAAAAGCGTATCCAAATGCTGTTGTTGATTATTTAATTAACAGTAATACCTTACCTGTTTTAGAAAATAATCCTTATATCGATCACAAAATTGTTTTTGATGAGAAAGAAAATGAAGGGTTGTTAAAATTGATAACATTTTCTAAGCATCTCAATCAAAATAAATATGATATTGTGATTGATGCTTATTCTAAACTTCAAAGTTGGATAGATGTTTTTATTAATAATGCTCCCAAAAAGATTTCATATAGAAAATCAGGCAGAACCTTTTTGTATACAGATAATGTTGTGAAGCACCACAAGCCAAACAGTCATCTCGGTCTTGCAATAGAACATCGTTTATCGTTATTAAAACCTCTGGGAATTGAGAATCCCTTGGCTACGGAACCTAAATTATATTTGACAGAAAAGGAAATTCAAACAGCGAAAGAATTGTTTTGTCAACATCAAGTTGATACGTCTCGAAAAACAGTATTGATCAGTTTGCTTGGTTCTGATTCGTCTAAAACATATCCATTGAACCAGATGGCAAGAATGGTTGATTTTATCGGACAAAATTATAATGTTAATATTTTATTTAATTATTTTCCAAAGCAAATTAATCAAGCCAAAGAAGTTTATAATCAATTATCTCATGAAACTCAATCAAAAGTATATTTTGAATTATTAGGAAAAGACTTGCGTGAATTTATAGCTATTGCAAACGAATGTGAACTAATTGTCGGAAATGATGGTGGGGCAATTAATATGTCAAAAGCCGTTGGTAAAAAATCATTTATAATTTTTTCACCTTGGATTGATAAAGATGTTTGGGCGACTTTCGAAGATGGGATTAACCATGCAAGTGTTCATTTGAAAGATTATTTTCCAGACAAATTGAAAAATTTAAACAATCGTCAAATAAAAAAACGCGTTGATGAATTTTACTCATTCTTTGATTTTGAGTTGTTTAAGGATGATCTGAGAGGTTTTCTGGATAAAAATGGTTTAAATCGACAATTAAAGCATAATAATTACGTTGAGATTCAAACACAAAAAGAGTACTCTATAGAATCAATGTCTACTAAAATTTCAGCACTGCTAATTACTTTTAATGAAGAAAAAAATATACAACGTTACTTGAATGACGTTAGTTTCGCTGATGAAATAATTATAGTAGATTCTTATAGCACGGATAAAACAGAACAGTTTGCACTACAAAATCCGAAAGTTAAATTTGTAAAACGTAAGTTTGATAATTTTACGAATCAACGAAATTATGCGATTTCTTTGGCAAATAATGAATGGATCACTTTTTTTGATGCCGACGAAGGAATTTCGAACGAATTGAAAGAAGAAATTGTTTCAATAATTGATAATCAGCCTAAATTTGACGCTTATTATGTGTACCGAAAGTTTTTTTTCAAAAATAAGCACATTAAATATTCAGGTATGCAAAGTGATAAAGCAATTCGTATTTTCAGAAAATCTAAATCGAAATATAAATTAGATCGTATGGTGCATGAAATTATAGAGTGCGGAGGTGAGGTAGGAGCTTTAAAGAATAAATTAGATCATTATACATATGATAATGAACAAGAATATTTAGATAAATTGAACAGTTATTCTAAATTACGTGCTCAAGAATTACGCTTAAAAAATTTAGTTCCAACTTTTTTTCATTATAAAATAAAACCGGCATATCGATTTTTTAACTATTTTATCATACGGTTTGGTTTTTTGGATGGAGTGTCAGGTTATAAAATTGCAAAACTACATGCTATTTCTGTCGCAAATCGATACAAATATTTAGACGAAATTTATAGGAAAGAAAATCTAAATTTAGGTTAAATAAAGAAGTTTAAGATTTTATTATACATTTGTCTAAGATTATAAAATAATACAATGAAAGCATATGTTTTTCCAGGACAAGGCGCTCAATTCTCAGGAATGGGTAAGGACTTGTACGAAAATTCTGAACTAGCAAAAGAATTATTTGACAAAGCAAACGAAATCTTAGGTTTTGATATAAAATCAATTATGTTTGAAGGGTCTGCAGAAGATTTAAAACAAACTAAAGTTACTCAACCTGCAGTTTTTTTACATTCTGTCATTTTAGCGAAAACTTTATCGGATTTTAAACCGGAAATGGTTGCAGGGCATTCTTTAGGGGAAATTTCTGCTTTAGTTGCAAATGAAACCTTAGATTTCGAATCAGGATTAAAGTTAGTTTACAAACGTGCTCTAGCAATGCAAGCAGCATGTGAAGCTAATCCATCTACAATGGCTGCAATCTTAGGATTAGAAGATGAAATAGTAGAAAAAGCTTGTGAAGAAATTGACGGTGTGGTTGTTGCGGCAAATTACAATTGCCCAGGTCAATTGGTAATCTCTGGAGAAATTGAGGCTGTTAATTTAGCATGTGAGAAATTAAAGGAATTAGGAGCCAAACGAGCGTTGGTCTTACCGGTTGGAGGAGCCTTCCATTCACCATTAATGAAACCTGCTGAGGAGGAATTAGCACAAGCGATAGAGGAAACCATTTTCAATACGCCTATTTGTCCGGTTTACCAAAATGTTACAACAACAGCTATTACAGATCCTGCAGAGATAAAGAAAAACTTAATTGCTCAATTAACTGCTCCTGTAAAGTGGACACAATCTGTACAGAATATGATTGCAGACGGAGCAACTGAATTTATTGAAGTTGGACCGGGGAATACATTACAAGGATTAGTCAAAAAAATAAATAGAGAAGTGACAACTTCTTCTGCTCAAATCTAAACAGATGAAAACATACCGTTCCAATGGAAAATTATTCCTTATTGGGGAATATATTGTGATTGATGGAGCGAAAGCATTTGCATTGCCCACGAAATATGGGCAATGTTTGTTTGTAGAAGATTCATCAGAAAACACCAATTTGATTCGTTGGAAAGCGTTAAAGTGTGATGATTCAATTTGGTTTGAAACACAACTTAGTTTAGATAATTTGGACATTATTTCTTCAACAAATGATAAACTAAGTCGATCTTTACAGGGGATTTTGAAACAAGCAAAAAACTTAAACCCAAGTTTTTTCACTTCTAATAAAAGTTATTCATGCTTCACGAAGTTAGAATATCCACAAGAATGGGGGTTGGGAAGTAGTTCTACTTTGATCGATTTGATTAGTCAATGGGTTGAAGTAAATCCTTTTGAATTAAATAAACTCACCTTTAATACAAGCGGTTATGATATTGCCTGTGCACACCATAATTGTCCAATTTTGTTTTCAAATCAACCTTTGATAGAAGTTGAAGAACTGGAATTGAATTGGAATTTTAAAGATCAACTTTATTTCGTTTATTTAAATCAAAAACAAGATACGCAAGCAGTCGTCGGAAATCATTATAAAAACAAAGCTAAAGATTGGAAGATGATAAATGATTTATCCAATTTAGTTGTTGAAGCTACAAAGGTCGAATATTTATCAGATCTGGAGCATATTTTAAATGAATATCAATCACGATTAAGTCATTTTATGCAAATCTCACAACCAAAAGAATTATATTTTCCTGATTATTCAGGTGTCGTTAAAAGC
This sequence comes from Empedobacter brevis NBRC 14943 = ATCC 43319, assembly GCF_000382425.1. Lineage (GTDB taxonomy): Bacteria > Bacteroidota > Bacteroidia > Flavobacteriales > Weeksellaceae > Empedobacter > Empedobacter brevis. Next base: position 118,394 of record NZ_KB908300.1, on the reverse strand, counting down.
CTTGGAGCTTGGGGAGGAGATTTTGTGTTGGTGACATATAGAGAAGGAATGCAAGAATATTTTAGAGGGAAAGGGTATGAAACAATTATTCCATTTTCTGAACTGATTAAATCATGCTAAAATAACATCAAAATACTAATCTGGTATTTGAATCGGGAAGAGCAGGTCTATTTCTTTGATTCAAATTAGATGAATTATTTCTTTAATTTAATCCAAGCTTTTTTACAAGGAATATTGTAAGATTTAGTTTTCAACTTCTTTAAATATAAAAGTCAAAAAATCCACTCATTTTGAGTGGATTTTTTTTATAAATAATTTATTTCAGATAAGTATCAGAATTTCTTTGAGGGCTTTTAATCCCTGGCCATTCTTGTTGTTTACCATCTCTACCGATTGGTAGAACTCGGCGATCCCGATTTACCAATTCAGCTTCTTTATCTGCCATCATGGTTAATGTGGCGGCTAATATGGCATTACTTTGTATTTCTTCAAATACAATTTTATCATATGTATCTTTATTTGTGTGCCAGGTATACGTTCCATAACCCCAGTTTAAAGAACTTAACATAAAACCTGGTACTCCGGCTGCGACAAAAGAAGCATGGTCAGATCCACCTCCTCCTGGAGATCCCGGAAAATCGGTTTTAATTTCGTTACGAATAAAAGATGGAGTAGCAGAAAGCCAACGCGTCATATACTCGTACGATTTTTCGAAACCTGAACCGTTAATGTTGACAACGCGTCCAGTACCATTGTCTAAATTGAAAACTGCCTGTGTGTTTTTTACAATCTCAGGGTGATCTTCGACAAAAGCACGAGAACCATTCAGTCCTTGTTCTTCACTTCCCCACAAGCAAATCAAAATTGTACGTTTATTATTTGGATACAGTTTCTTGATTGTACGAATAGTCTCCATCATTGCAATTGTTCCTGTACCATTGTCTGTGGCTCCTTGTGCACCGTCCCAAGAATCGAAATGAGCAGAAAGAATAATATATTCGTTTGGTTTTTCTTTTCCTTTAATTTCTCCAATAATGTTAAATGTCTTAGTTGTACCATTATGCTTCGATTGAGCATTCACCGTTAATTTAGGCGCTGTTCCGTTTTCTGCTAAGCGATACAACATTCCATAATCTTCGTTAGAAATATCTAACATTGGAATTGTTTTTGTTTTTGCTCCAAAAATTCTATTAGCCCCCATAATTCCTGTCCAATAAGAAATGGCTACAGCTGCTGCTCCGTTTTTTTCTAAAATCTCTGGAAGGGTATTGTTATTATAGCCTGTGACTTGAATAGAATTTGACCAAGCTTCTGCTTCAGCCTTTCTATTTTCAGTGACTTTTTTGTATAAAGCATCAGAACCAAATTCTTTATATTGATAGTCTGAACGTCCATAAGATTGGTTTTGAGACATCAAAACAACTTTTCCTTTTACACTTGGTAACCATGCTTCAAATTCTGCTTTTGTTTTGAAAACTGGCATTGCAATGACATCTGCATTTACAGCTTTTTTTGTTGCCGGTGACCATGCCAATTGAGTTGCTTCGATAGATTTTGCTCTTGGGTAAGTCATGTCAACGTGAGTTAAACCACGTTCCCAAGCTTTCCAGGTACCATAATCTTCACGACGAGCATCAATTCCCCAAGCTTTTAATGTTTTAATTGCCCATTCTCCAGCCTGATCCATTTGAGGAGAACCAACTAAACGAGGTCCAATTCCGTCCAATAATTCGTGAGAAATTTTCTTTAACTGAGAATTGTTTTGAATTTCATTTACAAAACTTTGTACAGTTGGATCTAGTTTCTCTTGTACTTGCGCATGCACTGCTACCGATGATAAAACTAAAGTAGAGTAGGTTAATGTGTTAATCAATTTCATAATTAATCTAATTTCGTGTGATAAATTTTACAAATTGGGTCTAAAATAGGCTATTTTCAGAAATAAAAAAAGACATCACCTGATGTCTTGAGATTATTTATGTTTTTTTTGAAAATATAATATTGTTTTTTTACTGTTTATCATCCTGATAAATCGATTGCTTTGTAAAGCAGATACATATAAGTACGATAAGATATTTCATGAAAAAATCCTCAATTCCGAAGAATCGAGGATAACCAACCAACTAAAATTAACTATATCTATGAAATTTGTATACTACGTTTTTCTTTTGGCAAAGCTTCTTCTTTTTTAGGTAACGATAATTTTAAAATGCCGTCTACATAAGAAGCTTCTATTTTATCTTCATCAATTGTTTCAGGTAAAGTAAATGCTCGTTTGAAACTTGTAAAGTTGAATTCTCTTCTCGAAAATTTTTCTTCTTTTATATTTTCAGTTTGCTTTATTTCTGATGAAACTTTTAAAATGTTTTCCTCAATTTCAATTTCAAAATCTTCTTTTTTTAAACCTGGAGCAGCGAATAAAATTTCGAAACTATCTTCGTTTTCCTTGATGTTAACTGCAGGGAACTGATTTTGAGAGTTTACAAATGTTTCAAATTTTGGACGCATTGCATTTTCATACCCAAAAGGAAAATAATTTGCGCTGTTTTTTCTAACTGTATTCATGTCTTGTATGTTTAAATTTTTGAATTTATTGTTCATGCTTAGTCTTTTTCAAATTGTGTGCAAATTTAAACAACAAGACAAAATGACCTATTTTGAATTAAATTCATGTCAAAAAGTCTGAATTATTCAAGTAAAGTGTACAAAAAAAACTGAAAAGTTATCTTTTCAGGTTTTTAAATTTATTTTGAGAATCTAAAAAATCTATTTTAATTGAAGATATCATCTAAAACTTTCGCTAAACGAACTCCTCCTTTTAACAATTGATCTTCTACGATATGTTTATTATCAAAATGATAACGATAACCTAATTTATCGTCCATTTTTACACCTGCATACACTTTATTGGCGATAGTATAGGAACCATAAATCCAATCGGCATATGTCCCTTCTTTCATAGTATTCTGTTGTTCTTTTGTAGCAATATCCAATAAATTTGAATACTCTGTATATGAATAGTTTTCGTAGTCAACCAGTTTAGAATCCCATACAGTATGAATATTTACTTTATCACGAAACCATTCGACTTTAATACGGTTTCCTCCTAAATCATCCGGACGTCCTACGTGAAGTGGCTGATGCGCATCACCAAGAATATGAATTAAGAAGTATAAATCGTGTTGTTTTTGCTCGATTGTAAGGTTTTTATTGTTTTTTAATTCATTCATTAAAAACAATCCTTTTTTGTACATGTTATCCTCTGAAGTTTGCTCTAATGCAATATCAAATTGCTGACGATTTAAATCTCCAGGAATGTTAACATAATGGTAAGAATCTGCATGTTTCCAAGAATCATCAGATTTAATGAAATCCGGCCAGTTTGCCCAATACGCCAACTTTTGTGGGCCAATAATTTTTGTGATTTCTTTACGAGTTTTCTTGCTAATGTGTTGTTCTGCAATTTGAGAAACTACTCGGTGGCCTGTTAATCCCCAAGCTAAAGCATTTTCTGAAGCTAAAAATGCACCTAAAAGCATTGCACTTCCTATAATTTTTTTCATTGTGTGAGCTCGATTTTTTGCAAAGATAAACAAAGTTAATTGTTGATGAATATGATTAATACGATTAAAAAAAAGGTTGATTATATTTTATAGGAAACATTTCTAAATCAAAAGAATTATTGGAATTTGTGCAAAAAATTAGAGGCAAATTTTCTAACGTCATTAAACACCAAGTAAAATTCTCAGGAAAGAGAAATGAATTAGAATCGAATTTTGAGCTTTTCTGAAAATCAAGATATTTTGATATTGAAATATTAATTTTCGTTGTTTTTATAATCTTTTATCCAAGAGAATTGATTCATTTAATGGCTTTAATTATCTCATAAATTTAATAAAAATAGCCTTTTAAAAGCTCATTTTTTTAAGATTTAAAAATAATCTTAAAAAACTTTTAAAAAATATTAATTCAACAAACCACGATAAATAGACCGATTGTTGTGTTTTATTTATAATACTAAAAATAATTCAGTACTTTGTTTTGCATAATACTAAAATATTTATATATATTTGTATAACAAAATAAAACAAGCCGTTCTTATGAATATAGAGAAAACAAAAGTTCAGATGCGAAAAGGTGTACTGGAATATTGTATTCTCAGCATTATCAAAAAAGGAGATGCATATGCATCTGATATCATAGACGAATTGAAAAAAGCAGAGATGATTGTTGTTGAAGGAACATTATATCCGCTTTTGACAAGACTAAAAAATGATGACCTTTTACAGTATCGCTGGGAAGAATCAACGTCGGGACCACCTCGCAAATATTATGCACTTACAGAGTTAGGTGAAAATTTTTTAAATGAATTAGCTGAAACTTGGGAACAGTTAATCGAAGCCGTGAATAAAGTAACCACAGAAACGCACAAAAATGGATAAAACAGTATCGATAAGTATAGGAGGATTTTCTTTCGTGTTAGACGAAATCGCCTATAATAAATTAAAGACCTATTTACAAGATGTAAAAACTTCGTTGAGAGGTACAGAAGGTGTAGAAGATATTATTGAAGATGTAGAAATCCGTATTTCTGAATTGTTCCGTGAACGATTAAAATTCAGAGAAGTTGTCAACGAAGATGATATTAATTTTGTAATTGCAACAATGGGACATCCAGATCAATACAAAGTTGAAGAGGATGAGGAGAACGAAAAAACATCTACAAATTCATCGTACAATTATTCGTCAAATAATCAATCCTATGGAGGACAACAAACAAGTGCGAAACGTTTGTACCGTGATCCGGATGATACAATTGTAACAGGATTATCTGCTGGTTTAGCACATTATATGGGTGTTGATCCTTGGTTTGTACGCTCTATTTGGTTAGTTCTGGGAGTTTTAGGGATTTTCACAGCAGGCGTATCGTTTTTGTTAGTGGTGTTCTGTTATTTTATCTTGTTAATTTTTGTTCCGAAAGCAAAAACAACATCGGAAAAATTACAAATGTATGGACAACCAGCGAATATTGATACGTTAAAAAAAAACGTAGAACAAGCCAGTGAAGCTGTTGTAAGTGGAAGCAAAGAATTAAGTAATAAACTAGGAGGAGCCTTTGGTGTTTTTGGTCGAATTTTACTGTGGTTCATTGGATTTATCATTCTAAGTACAGGAGTTGGTCTAATCATTGGAGGATTCTTTTTCTTCTTTACAACCTGGACCGAAATGCCCACAGAATTATTCGGTTACCTTGTAGAAGAGGAATGGATGAGTATGGCAGCTAAAATATTTGGAGGAATTTTAATGGTAATTCCAGGTGTTTTATTGACAATTTTAGGGGTGAAATGTTTTTGGAATAGAGTAAAAGTTAGTAAAGCTGTAATATTTGGAGCAATTGCTCTTTGGTTTGTTGCTTTATTTGCAATCATTGGAATTTCGGTGAGTACAGCTAGTAAATTTAGAAACTCAGTTGAAATGACGCAAGAAAAAAGTTATGTTATTCCTTCTGATACATTACAAGTTTATTTTAGAGAAAATAATGAAGGAAACTTGAAGTTCAAAACCTTTAACGATTTAGATCAATTAATTGATGCTGATGGAAACTTAATTATTCCAATTGATGATATTTTTGAGATTGAAGAAAGTACAGACGAAAAACTTCATGTTCAAGTAACTTATTCTTCTAAAGGTGGTAGCAAAGAAGAAGCAAAACGTAATTTAGAAGCAATTAGGTATAATTATGAATTAAACGGGAATAAACTTTATTTAGATGAATTTATTAAAATTCCTAAAGATGGTAAATTTAGAAATCAAACTGTTGATATTAAATTATATATTCCTAAGAACAAATTAATTCACACAAATAACACTGATCGAATGACAATTATTAATAATGATAACGACCGTGATTATTTATATGATTTGAAGAATAAATTTATTGGATATAATGGAAAAAAATTCGTATGTTTGAATTGTCAAAAAGATTCAGAGGATGATATCAATCTTGATTCTGAGAATCTAAACATAAATGTTAATGACGGAAACGACTCAGCGAGAGTTCGAATTGATAAAAATGGTATTCGAGTTCAAAGTAAAGATGGTTCTATAGGAATAAATTTACCAAAAACAGAAAACAAAAAAGCAAAATCAAACCAAGAAATACACTATAAAGATGATACAGATTCTATTAACATTAACTACAGAAATCATTCAAATAATCGTTGATTTCTTTGCATAGACTTAAGAAGTATTTTAATTAATCATATTCAAAAGAGACGTTTCATTTCGGAACGTCTCTTTTTATTTTTGGTTACATTTATAAATATCCGTGTTGAGTTTTGTATGTTTGCAAATGCATAAAGCATCATTGTATGAAAAAAAAAATAGGGAAACTTTTGTATTCATTAGGAGGTTGGAAATTAGATAACCATCTCGATTTATCAAAAGTAGATAAATGCGTTTTAGTTTGCGCTCCACATACTTCTAATTGGGATTTTTACTATACTATTTTGGCTTTTTGGCAAATGGGAATTCCGATGAAAATGTTCATCAAAGATGCTTGGACAAAACCTTGGTACGGGTATTTTATCAAGAAAATGGGTGGAATCGGAATTGATCGCTCTCAACGACATAATATGGTTGATTTTGCTTCAGATATTTTGAAAAAATCAGATAAATTATATTTAATCAATACGCCGGAAGGAACGCGTTCTCGTGCAGAAAAATGGAAAAATGGATTTTTCTATATAGCACAAAAAGCAGATGTTCCGATTGTTTTGGCTTATTGTGATTTCAAGAAAAAACGAGCTGGAATTTCAAAAATTGTGGATACAGAAAACAGAACTTTAGAAGATGTAATGGATGAAATTCAAGATTTTTACAAAGATGTTACGGCAAAACATCCAGCACTTTATAACCCAAAAATACATTAAATCATGAATGAACAAGATATTTTACAGAAGTTTAACGATATGTCGAAAAATACATTACTTGAAACTTTAGATATAGAATTTACGGCAGTTGGAGAAGATTTTTTATCAGGAAAAATGCCTGTTACGTCCAAAGTTCATCAGCCTTTTGGTTTGTTGCATGGCGGCGCTTCTATCGTTTTGGCAGAAACCTTAGGGAGTACGCTTTCGAATATAATTCTTCAGTCAGATGACTTTGTGGCCGTAGGACAACATGTTGATGCAAATCATCTTCGTCCAAAGTCAGAAGGAACGATTTTTGGTCATGCAACAATCGTGAAACAAGGTCGAACTTCGCATTTAATTAAGATTGAAATCAAAGATGAAAACGATAAATTAATTTGTTACACACATTTGACAAACGCTATTATTCCTAAGAAACATGCTTAAACATTTTCAAGAAAAACTTGAAAGATTAATTCAGAATCAACAAGCTTTTGTTCTTTTTCGTAAACCCAGTTCAACTCAAATTGAATTATGGGAAAACAAAAAAAATAAATCAGTGAATACGTTTATTTGCAATAGTTTTGATAATTCAAGATTAATTGAATTTAATGATGATGAGGTACTAGAAATTTCGGTTGAAGACTTACCGTATTTTGAACTTTTATTGCCGGAATCAAAGTCTGATGAAGCGATTTCCTATGAAAATTATACCGCTTTAATACACAAAACAGTCGATGAGTTGCGAAGTAATTCGCCAACTAAGAAAATTGTCATTAGCCGGATCAATACGCTTGAAAAGACAAGAATAAATTTAGCGGAGACCTTTAAAAATTTGCATCAGCATTATCCCAATGCGTATGTATATCTGCGTTATGATGCGAAAGAAGGATGTTGGATCGGAGCATCTCCTGAACTATTGTTAAAAGAAAAGAATCAATTCATTCAAACCGTTTCTTTAGCAGGAACCAAAGCGAAAGAAGATACTTGGACCGAGAAAGAATATCACGAACAACAGGTTGTAACAGATTATATAACATCAACATTAAAACCTTATACTTCTTACATAGATGTTGACGGGCCTTTTTCAGTTAATGCAGGTTTCTTTGAACATTTAAAATCATTTATTTCCGCTCAAATTAAAGATAAATCGAAACTTTATAATTTATTGAAAGCTCTGCATCCTACACCAGCGGTAGGTGGAATGCCTAAAGATTTATCCAAAGATTTTATTCTTCAAAATGAAGGATACGATCGAACTTTTTATGCCGGATTTATGGGATATCAAAATGAAACGGAATCAGAGTATTTTGTGAACCTTCGTTGTGCTAAAATATTTTCGAATAAAGTGAATTTATATGTTGGAGGCGGAATTATGCCTGATTCTATTGCTGAAAATGAATGGCGAGAAACTGAATTGAAATCGAAAACAATAGGAGAATTATTAATTGACTCAAACGAAAAAACATAATTCGTCTGTTTTATAAGTGTTGATGGAGATAAAAAACACTTAAACATAGTATTAGGTAAAGTAAGACTTTTATCAGATGGGTAGATAAATTTTGATTTTGATTAAAATTCGATAATTTATTAGAAAAGCAGTATTTTCGAAGTGTTAAAATGGTAAAATAAAAAAGATATAGAATGACAACAATAAATTGGCAAACAGTAAAAGAATACGAAGATATTACGTTCAAAAAGTGTGATGGTGTAATGCGTATCGCTTTTAATCGTCCTGAAGTTCGCAATGCGTTTCGCCCAAAAACAGTTTTCGAATTATTAGATGCTTTCCAATTAGCTGAAGAGGATCGTGAAGTTGGAGTGATTTTATTGACAGGAGAAGGACCATCGCCTAAAGATGGCGGTTGGGCGTTTTGTTCAGGCGGAGACCAACGTGTTCGTGGAACCAAAGGTTACGAAGGACAAGATGGAATAGGACGGTTGAATATTTTAGAAGTTCAGCGATTAATTCGTTTTTCTACAAAAGTTGTGGTAGCTGTAGTGAATGGTTGGGCAGTAGGAGGAGGACACTCTTTGCATGTTGTTTGTGACATGACATTGGCGTCTAAAGAACATGCTATTTTCAAACAAACAGATGCCGACGTAGCTTCTTTTGACGGAGGATATGGTTCGGCTTATTTAGCAAAACAAGTGGGACAAAAACGCGCACGCGAAATTTTCTTCTTAGGATTGAATTATTCAGCACAAGAAGCTTACGACATGGGAATGGTGAATTTAGTTGTTCCTCATGAAGAATTAGAACAGGTGGCATTTGATTGGGCGCAAGAAATTTTAACAAAATCGCCAACGGCTATCAAAATGTTGAAATATGCTTTCAACTTAGTAGATGATGGTTTGGTAGGGCAACAAATATTTGCAGGAGAAACAACGCGTTTTGCTTATGGAACGGAAGAAGCTGTAGAAGGCCGTAATGCCTTCTTAGAAAAACGTAAACGCGATTTTTCAAGGTTTAGATAAGACAAAAATAAAGAATGGATGGAGCACAACAATTAAAACTAATTGTTTTATATCTTATTTTTATAGTAGGATTTATACTATTATATCCGAAAGGAAATAAAAGAGAACGAATAGCACTACTGATATGTTTAGTTATAGTGATTATAGTTTCACTTCTCTATTCTTTTAACTAAAAAAATAGAGATATTATCAGTGACAATTACTTTCCCTGTAACGGTAGAATTATTTGGACATTCGGTTTTAGCGCATCCGATTCTCGAATCGATTGGAATTTTTATTGCGATGCGCTATTATATGTTTCTGAAAAAAAGAAGCACATCAAATTTAACAATGATTCAATCGTTCAGTATAATTATTGGAGCATTGATTGGAGCGCTTTTAGGTTCTAAAATTATTGGAACATTGGAACATCCCCAAGCGCTTTTTGAAGTTAAAAATCCATTGATCTATTTCTGGATGAGCAATACAATTGTTGGGGGATTAACCTTTGGTCTAATCGGAGTTGAATTAACAAAAAAACTGATTGACCACAGAGAGAGTACCGGCGATTTAATGGTTTTCCCATTAATGCTCGCCATGATTATCGGACGAATTGGCTGTTTCTTGACGGGAGTTTACGAACAAACGTATGGAGTAGAAACGAGTTCTTTTTTAGGAATGGATTTGGGTGATGGATTATATCGACATCCGGTTGCATTGTACGAAATTGTTTACCTTATTATACTTTGGACAGTATTAAGAATAATACAAAAAAAATATATTTATCCATCAGGTTCTATTTTTCAACTTTTTATGCTTGCGTATTTTTCATTCAGATTTTTATTGGATTTTATCAAACCAATACATCCGCTTTTTTTAGAATTAAGTTCTATTCAATTAACCTGTATTTGTATTGTAATTTATTATATCTTTAAGATCAATCAATCAAAATACAAAACTATAAATCATGAATAATTTAGCTGTAATATTTGCCGAAGGAGGTTTAGGTAATGATTTTATTTATGTGGTAATATTTATTTTAGCAGCTTTTGCCATGGGATTTGGATTGTTTAGTGTAATCATTGCTTATGCAGTGAACTCATTTAACAACGAAAAACGATCAGCTAAATATTATTGGTCAATATTTGCAATTTGTGCAGTTTCATCTCTTCTTGTTTCCGGACTTGTTTGCGGATCGATGTAAAACTTTGTGAATGTTAGCATTTATTTTTTCACAAAATTTTATAACAACAGAAGGATTAATTCTTTTTTTACTTTTTGTTGCTTTAATAGGCGCAAGTCTTATTACTCTTATTAGTTTACTTTATCAATCAATTCAGAAAAAAATCAATCTACAACGATTAACCATCTTATTTTTTGGTTTATTTATGGGGTTATTCTCTTTATCAATAGCTTTAATCTTTCTCATTTTTGGAGGATTTTAAACACTAAACTTTTACTATGCCCATTAGAAATTATACCTATTACGATTATACAATTAGTCTTTGCCCGGAATGTTTGAAACGTGTTGGAGCAAAAATAATCATTGAAGATGAAAATATTTTCATGACAAAAAGATGTCCCGATCATGGATTTTTCAAGACGAAAATAGCGTCGGATGTTGACTACTATAAAAACATTAGAAACTACAATAAAGCGTCGGAAATGCCCTTGCATTTCGGTACTGATGTTGAATATGGCTGTCCTTATGATTGTGGTTTGTGTGTAGATCACGAACAACATTCGTGTTTATCTATTGTCGAGGTGACAGATCGGTGCAATTTAACGTGTCCAACTTGTTATGCCATGTCGTCGCCTCATTATGGTTCTCACCGGAGTTTAGAGCAGATTGAAGCAATGTTTGATGTGATTGTAAAGAATGAAGGCGAACCGGATGTTGTTCAGATTAGTGGTGGCGAACCAACAATTCATCCACAGTTTTTCGAAATAATGGATATTGCCAAATCAAAACCGATTAAACATTTGATGTTAAATACGAACGGAATTAGAATTGCGAATGATCCTGGTTTTGCTGAAAAACTAGCAACTTATGCACCTGAATTTGAGGTTTATCTGCAGTTCGATTCTTTTAAAAAAGAAGTTTTAGAAGATTTTAGAGGAAAAGATTTGACAGATATCCGAATGAAAGCTTTAGAAAAACTGAATGAATTAAACCTTTCAACGACTTTAGTTGTCGTCTTGCAAAAGGATAAAAATACGGATGAAATTGGAAAAATTATCGATTTTGCTTTAAAACAAAAATGTGTACGTGGAGTTACTTTTCAACCTGTAGAAATTGCAGGTCGAAACAGAGAAGACTCTATTCATGAAAAAATTACCTTAACGGAAGTTCGTCAAGAGATTCTGAATCAGTATTCTCTTTTCAATGAAAATGATATTATTCCCGTTCCATGTAACCCGGATGCTTTGGCAATGGGATATATGTTAAAGTTAAATGATGAGGTAATTCCGTTAACACGCTATATAAATCCTGCCGATTTATTGAATAACGAATCAAAAAATACAATTGTTTACGAACAAGATGAAGAATTGAAAGTTCAGTTGTTGGATATTTTTAGCACAGGAATTTCTGTGGATAAAGTACAACCAAAAGTGAATCAGTTGCTTTGCTGTTTACCGGAAGTTTGTGCGCCTGAATTGGATTTGGATTATGATAATTTGTTTCGAATAATTATTATGAATTTTATGGACGCACATGATTTTGATGTTCGAGCAGTTAAAAAATCGTGTGTGCATATTGTCAACAAAGAGTTGAAATTGATTCCCTTTGAGACCATGAATTTATTTTATCGTGATGATAAAGCTCAATATTTAGAGCAATTGAGGAAAGAGGATAAAGTTTTGTTTTAAATTTGAAGTTTTAAAGAAATGACAAACTGCTTATTTTTTGGTGATAGTATTACCTATGGAGAATACGATGGAATTTTAGGAGGTTATGTGGATATTTTAAAACGTTATTGCCATGCCGAATTTTATCAAAACAATACAAATGAAATCAATTGTTTTAATCTTGGAATAGGAGGAGAAACAACAGAAGGATTAATAAAACGATTTGAAATTGAAGTGCAAGCCCGGTATTCACCGGATGAAAATTTGATTTTCTTTTTGTATGGAGCAAATGACTTGGCTGAGAAAAATAATGTAGAGTTGGTTTCGTTATCTGATTTTGAAGCGAATCTTTCTCAAATGATTTCTCATGCAAAAGAATTTACAAAGCATGTTTATTTGATTAGTATTTTACCAATTTCTAAAACTGTTGATGGAATAAACGTTCCTGAACGTAAATTTCGTACTACTCAAAAAATTGAATTGTATAATCAAAAATTAAAAGAATTGGCTGCTCAAAATGATATTGAATTTATAGATATTTTCTCAAGTTTTAATGCCAATAAAGAAGTTTTTCTCTCAAAAGACGGTGTTCATCCAAATGAAAAAGGGTATGATTTTATCGCAACTCAGATTAAACCTATTCTTGAGAAGTATTTGTAAAAAAAGCACCTCATTTAAGGTGCTTTTTAGGATTTATTTTTTCATAAATTTAGCCGAAGAATTACCTATTTTGTAAATGTAGTTTCCATTAGATAAATCTTGAACATCTATAGAAATTTTATTCTCATAAGGATTAAACTCTTTTTTTAGAATCAATCTTCCTGATATATCATAAATTTCTACATTGTTTATGCCGTTTTTAGGATTAACAATAGTTAAAGTAGATTGTGCAGGATTAGGAAAAGCTTGTAAGTTAGAGTTTGTTTTAACTTCTTCTATTGATAAAGATGAGGTTGGTAAAACATAAACTTCTTGATAATTCTCTGTAAAATTGCTTGTCGTAAAATCAACAATTAATTTGTTCTTGTTTGATTTTTTATCATAATATACTGATTGAATAAAGTTTGAGTAATTTGGATGAAAATCTTTTAATACTTTACCATTTTCATCTATAATTAAAGTTTTATATTGTTGATTATTTCTGATTTCTACAACAAATTCGTAATTATCATCAGAGTTAAAGATCTGTTTCGAAACTGAATACCAAGTATCAGTTGTATTATAAATAAATCTTAATGAATAATCAGCAGGCATATCCACATTAATAATCTTTTTTATTGAATAATCAGCATTATACAAGACAAGCTTATTATCTTTTGTTGAAGAAATATATGCAATATCATTATTGTTGGAAATTGCAGTAACTTTTTCGTTATTAGAAAATGTTTTTTCTAAATTAATCTGACTAAATAATAAAGATGAAGCTAATAATGCACCAGAGAATAAAATTTTTTTCATAGAAAAGTTGTTTATAATTCGTACGAAGATATTAATTAAATAATATTTAAGGGTAAAGTAATATTAGTTTTAGAATTGAAAATTTCTATTACGATTAAGTTAAGGGTATACAAATATTATACAAATAACTTCTTGCTCGAGAGAATAAAATAAGAGAGTGACAGAGGTAAAAAAAGGTTTAATTCCAATAGATAAATAATATAAATAATATTTCCAATTGAAAAGTTGATCTATTTTATAACGAATTTAAATAAATATAACTTTAAATAGTCGATATGATTTTATCTTTACTCATTATAAATAACTCATTTCTATTTTGTAACTTTGTGTTTGAAAGTTTATAGTAATTTATTTCAAAACAAATTAGTATTAATTAAACGAAATTTTCTTCGGGGCAAGGTGTAATTCCTTACCGGCGGTTATAGTCCGCGACTCCTTTAACTCTTGTTATTGGACTGATTTGGTGAAAATCCAAAACCGACAGTTACAGTCTGGATGAGAGAAGAAAATTGAACATAATCATGTCGTACTGAACAAAGTTGAGTATCGCACCTTTTGTGGTGTGATGCTTTATGAGTTTCGGAGGACGATTTTTTATGTTTCGCCCTGAAGTGATGTTTCATGATCAAACAAAAAAAATCAAATGAAAACAATCACACAATTTGGTAAGAATGCCAATGAAAGAATTGCAAATGCAATCAAAGAACTTCAAAACGGAAAAGGAATTTTATTAATTGATGATGAAAACCGAGAAAACGAAGGTGATATCATTTTTCCTGCTTCCACAATTACATCACCGGATATGGCTTTATTGATTCGTGAATGCAGCGGAATTGTCTGCTTGTGTCTAACACCAGAAAAAGCAAACCAATTGGAACTGAATCCGATGGTCGAAAATAACAATTCACGTTTTCATACAGCATTTACAGTTACAATAGAAGCAAAAGAAGGTGTCACGACTGGTGTTTCTGCAGCAGATCGTGTTCAAACGATTAAAACGGCGGTTCATGCTTTCGCAAAACCATCAGATCTTAATCGTCCCGGACATATTTTTCCATTAATAGGGCGTCCAAAAGGCGTAATAGAGCGTCGCGGACATACAGAAGGAAGTATCGATATTGTGAGATTAGCAGGTTTGGGTAATGAAGCTGTCTTATGCGAGTTGACAAATCCTGATGGCACAATGGCAAAAGTTCCTCAAATTATAGATTTTGCTGAAAAACATGAAATGACAGTTTTAACGATTGAGGATATCTATGAATATCGTGTTCAATTGGAAAAACAAAAAGAATTGGAATTAGCTTAAATCAGAATGTAAAATCAGGCTGTAAACTTTCAAAAATCTTCAGGTAGAAATGCTTGAAGATTTTTTTATTAGAAAACAAAAAAGTGAGCATTTTCAGCTCACCTTTTGTTTACATCGATTAGTTTTTAGTGATAAATTATTTTTTGATTAATTTTTTAGTGATTGATTGACCGTTAATATTCAATTTAACAATATAAACACCTTTTGGTAAAGACGAAACATCGATAGAATGATCCGGGTTTAATTGGAAAGTTATTTTTCTTCCATGCAAATCGTATAATTCAACCGAATTCAAGTTATCAGCTTTTACGAAAACTTTATCAGATGCAGGATTTGGGTAAAGTTGTAAATGATTTGTAAGCGAGTAATCTGTAAGCGCAAGATTTTCTTCTTTAGAAGCATCAGAGTACGTATTAGAAGCATCAATAGATTTTACACTCCAGTAAACATTTGCAGGCGCATTCTCTAATTCTAAGAACCAAGAAGGAGTAGTGACAATGTATTTTGCAATATCTTGTGCACCAGTTGTTGTTCCTACTTTAATTTCGTATCGTAATGCCTCAGTTGGGGTTTTATCATCACTTGCACCATTCCAAGAAAAATTAAATCTGTTTTCTTTTTTCTCTAAATGAAGTTCAGTAGGTGCAAGAGGTTTTTTATTTTCCTCTGTTGCGATGTTTTTAAATAATTTTGTTAGAGATGGCATACCTTCATGACTCCAATCGAATCCAGACATTAATACATCTAGGTGGTTGTCATTATCATAGTCAAAAAGAACTATATTTCCTTGGCTTCCAAGATTAAACAATCCTGTATCTTCTGCTTTTGTAAAAGTATGAGTAGAAGGATTATAAAGAAAAATTTTAACCCATCCGTTAAAATCTTCATCATTTCCGATTACTATAAAATCATAATAACCATCATTATTTAAATCTCCGGTTTGAACACTAGATCCTGAAAGACCTTCATTTTCGATAATTTCTGTGGTAAAATTTCCTTTCCCGTCATTCCACAAGATAGTTAAATATTCATTGAAATTTTCATCAACTCCGGAAGCGACCAAATCCAAAAATCCGTCAGCATTGAAATCTGCATAAGCCATTTTTCCGTCGCTCATTGCAGGTAAATCCTGAGAAAACTCCAATTGACCATTGTTGTTTAAATAGACTTTAAAAGTAGGTGTCATATCAGCGTCAAATCCAAAAACAACTGCATCAAGAAGATGATCGTTATTCAAATCTAGTACCTTGAAGTTTCCATTTTGAGTTCCAGGCAACCACGCATTTTTTATATCGAAACCATTTCCATTGTTTTTATACAAATCTAGTTCGAAAGTAAATCCTTTCCCTTTTACATATTGTGTTCCCTTCAAGGCAAAGTCTTGTTTTCCATCATTATTGAAGTCAAAAACATCTAAAGAGCCATAAATCTTTCCAGGTGTATTGTCAATCAATTCGAAACCGCTTCCTGTATTCCTGAATTTGTATTGTTGATAATTAACAATATCATTATAACTTAGCCCCGTAGATATAATATCTAACAAACCGTCATTGTCAAAATCAATAAATTTTATATCCCCTAGGTGAGTAGAATTCATTCCTAAATCTCCGTAAACCGAATAAACTCCATTTGTATTTTTGTAAATTTCATTGTGGGTAACATCAACATTTCCATCTTTATCAGAATCAATTGCCCCATTATAGACAATATCTAAAAGACCATCTCCGTCAAAATCTGCAACATCGCTGGAAGAGTAGTAATAATCAGCCATGGGAGTTTCTATTTCTTTGAAATTTTGAGCATTTAATGCCAATGGTAATAGTGCTAATAAAAAGGTAAATTTTTTCATATCTTATATTATTTTTATTTAGTCTAAATTAAATAATATATCAAACCTGACAAATTTTTTTACAGCTTTAGAACATAATATTTATCAGGTATAAAAGCTAGAAAAATAAAGAAGAGTTCAAGAAAACTAAGAAAGAAATTTGTTTGTTAATTTTTTTAAATATTCTGATAGGAATGCTGATTGTTTTTGTACGCATTCAAAAATTTATTATCTAAAATCAAGATGATTTGATAAAAATCAATGTACATTTAAACCTTAAAAATTCAATTTAGAAAATGACGACAGAGGAGAAAATTCCGTCCGTTTGGAAAAATAAAGAATTTATTCCATTCATCTTTTTAAGATTTTCATTAATCTTTGCTTTATTTATTCAGAGTACTTCAGTAGCCTACGAAATTTTTAAAGTGACACAGAAAGAAATTTTTCTGGGATTAATAGGTTTAGCAGAATTTTTTCCGATTCTTTTGACAGCCTTTTATGCGGGGCAGTTGGTTGATAAATTAGATAAACGAATGATTTTGATAAGAAGTATCGGTAGTCTGATGACGGCTTCTTTTGTTTTGATGATTGTCAATTTCCCTTCCGTTAGAGAGGCGATTGGAATACCTGTTTATTTAGGCGTTTGTTATTTTGCCTTTTTTATATTGGGATTAACACGATCTTTCAGTGGACCAGCTTTATTCGCACTTCTGGCATTAGTTGTTCGTAAAGAAAATTATACAAAAGCAATTCCGATTTCTTCTTCTGCCTTTATGATTGGTTCAGTTTTAGGGCCTTTAGCAGGAGGAGTAATTTTAGCGAAATTTGGGATAGAAGCAGCTCTAATAACAGCTTTTACAATCATGTGTATTTCAATGATCATGATTTTTATGA
Organism: Empedobacter brevis NBRC 14943 = ATCC 43319; assembly: GCF_000382425.1. GTDB lineage: Bacteria > Bacteroidota > Bacteroidia > Flavobacteriales > Weeksellaceae > Empedobacter > Empedobacter brevis. The sequence continues at coordinate 100,690 of NZ_KB908300.1, read as the reverse complement.
TTTCGAAAAAACCGGCAGAGGCTTCTGAATCAGAGTCTACCGAATCGCCTATGACACGTATCAAAGAGGGGTTGAAATTTATTTGGGGAACACCGATTATTTTAGCTGTTTTGAGTTTGGATATGTTTGCGGTTTTCTTTGGTGGAGCAGAATCTTTGTTACCTGCTTTTGTAGAAAAAGTATTGAATCAAGGATCCGAAGCATTTGGCTTGCTACGTTCGGCACATGGCATAGGATCATTAATTATGATGTTTTTCTTATCCATGATTCCTAGTTTATTAAAAGGGAATGTTGGTCCAAAATTATTGGGTGCTGTTGCCATGTTTGGAGTTTGCATTATTTCGTTTGGATTGAGCCGAAATCTATATATATGTTTCGCAATTTTACTGTTCGGAGGTGCTTTTGATGCCATTTCGATGGTCATTCGTCAAAGTATATTACAAATTAAAACACCTGAGAATTTAAAAGGGCGTGTTTCTTCTGTCAATTCAATATTTGTGAGTTCTTCTAATGAATTAGGAGCATTAGAAAGTGGAATTGCTGCTACATTTTTGGGATTAGTTCCGGGGATTGTTTTTGGAGGATCAATGACTATTTTAACTGTAATATTAATTGCATTATTTATCAAGCAGATCAGGCAGGTTGAGTTAAAATAAATAAAAAAAATCTCAGTTATTTAACTGAGATTTTTTTATACTTACGTTTTTTGTTTCGCCAAATAAGAAAGCCTGTTATTGGTAAACTAGCTACAATTAATGAAGAAGTAAAAGCCAATAGTTTTCCAAGCAATCCTAAAATTTGCCCTGTATGAATATCATACATAGCGTTAGAGAACTTTTTACCATTCGATAAATCTTTGTCCATTAATTGAGAAACTTGAAATTCTTCGGAATCAAATTGATATTCATCAACACTATAATACCGTAAACTTTTGTGGTAAGCTCTAATCGCCAACGGATTTTTGTCAGGAACAGGAAGATAAATCCAATGCATTGCAGCAGTTGGGCTATTCTTTAAACTATATTGATATGCTTTATCGACACTTGAAAAATTATTTTCTAAAATTTCGGTAGGATGATAAACATATCCTTTTTCTTCATTCAGATAAGACTTTCCTAAATTCACAATTTGTGAATACGAGTTTCTAACTGGTTTGAAACTAAACGCTAATCCTGATAAAGCAACGATTATGGCTATAGAGAATGCATAAAAACCTAAAACATTGTGTAAGTCGTAATTGACACGCTTCCACTTTGCACTCCATTTTATTGTCAGTGCATTTTTGGTTTGTTTTTTCTTCTTTGGCCACCATAAAATCAAACCACTTATTATAATAATGATGAAAATTATTGTCGAAAATCCAATAATATTTTTACCAATTTCTCCTAGTAAAAGATTCATGTGAATGTATTGAATGACCAAAAAGAAATCTTGTTTCATATTTTCCTGATGCAGGATTTGGCCAGAGTAAGGATTAACATATATAAAATATGATTCCTTCTTGTCATCTTTTGTCATCACAACAGTCGAGCGGTTTTTATCCATATACATCACACGCAAAACCTGATGTTTAGGATTTTTCTTTTGAACGTTTTGAATGATTTGACTAGGTTGTATAAATGATTGATGGCTTACCTCAATTTTTCTATAGCTAAACAAAGCATCTTTCAATTCATCTTGAAAACAAAAAATGGCACCTGTAATAGCTACAATGAAGATGATTATCCCGGTAAACAATCCTAGCCACTTGTGAAGAAAGATGAAAAATTTTTTCATGAATTAAAATTAATTTAGAACAAATAAAAATTATATTTGCAGCAAATATAGAATTTTTAAAAATACACCATGAAAAAAAATATAATCTGCTTAGCAATTTTACTTGGAACAGCTTCGCTGTCTTCAGCCCAAACGAATGACAGCATAAGTACAGATTTAAATGATGTAGTCGTTGTAGCTTCAAGAAAACCGACTAAAATATCTGACTTAGCAGGAACTGTTTGGATCATTAATCAAGAACAAATTGCACAACAGGCCAAAAATGGAGTACCTCTGAAAGAGGCCTTATCCATTATGATTCCAGGTATGGATGTTGGATCGCAGGGACGTTCCAATTATGGACAGAATATGCGCGGACGTTCAATGTTAGTTATGATTGACGGTGTTTCATTGAATAGTATCCGAAATATCAGCCGTCAGTTAGATGCAATAGATCCTTTCAACATAGAAAGAGTTGAGGTTTTGTCTGGTGCAAGTTCAATTTACGGAGGGAATGCTACTGGAGGGATCATTAATATTGTGACGAAGAAAGCTCAGAAGAATGGAATCAGCGGAGAAACCGAACTTGGTTTACGAACAGGTTTTGCAGGAAAAGATGATCATGATTGGCGTGCAGCACAATCTCTGGGGTATAAAAATGATAAATTTACGGGAAGATTAGCCGTTGCTTTTCAACAAAATGGAGGAGCTTATGATGCAGATGGTGATCAGATTTTTGCAGATATATCACAGTTAGATCTTCAATACAATCAGTCGATAGATGTTTTAGCAACAGCGGGTTATAAATTTAATTCGAAACATCAACTGAATGGATCTGTGCAATATTACCGCTCAAAATATAGTGGAGACAGAAGTTTATATTTAGGTGAAAATATTAGTGTATTAACTAAAGGAGATGCTTCTGTTTTAGAGATGAGAGACGGTTTTGACACTGATAAAAATCCTGGAACAGAACGTATCATGGGAACATTAAGCTATAACGGAACAAATATTTTAGGAGGACAAGATGTGTATGTTCAACTTGCTTCTCGTGTCGAAAAATTAGGATTTTACCCTTTTCCGGGAAGTTTGACATTACCTTCCGGTACTAGTCCATATATGTCCGCTTCTCAACAAGATACCTACTATTCGGGATTAAAAGCTGTTTTAGTAAAAGATTGGGGGAGATTTAAATTGACATACGGAGCTGATATTGATTTCGAAAAATTTGAAGGTCAGCAAAATGTCTTTGATTCTCAAAAATCATTATCTAGTGGAGGAATGATTAATAAAACCGTTTTAACAATTGATCGTTATCCTACAAATCGTTCCACTAGTTTTGCAGGGTATGCACAAGCAGAATATGACATTTTACCTCAATTGAAAGTTTCAGGAGGAATTCGTTATCAGGATATTTCAATTAAGTTAGATGATTTCGTTGGTTCTACACAACAGCTGCAAATTGCCAATGGTTATGGAAAGACGGCAGATTATATTCCCGGAGGGAAAAGTAGTTATAACATGACCATGCTGAATGCAGGATTGTTGTATAAAATCAATGCATCCAATCAAGTATGGACAACTTACTCTCAAGGAGTTTCTTTAGCAGATCCGTCTAAATTTTATGGATATGGAAATTATAAATTTAATTCTGCTACAAATAATTGGGATTTAAGTTCAAGTGTAAATGTAAAAGACTCTCCTCTTTCTGGTGTTAAAACAGGGCAATTTGAATTGGGATATCGATTCAAAACTGCGAATGGATTTAAAGGACAATTATCAGGATTTATTAGTAATTCAGATAAAAACATTGCTTTGAAAAGAGATGGGTTGAATCTTTGGGTAGAAGTCATTGATCAAAAGCTGAGAAATATGGGAGTTGAAGCTGAGGTTTCATATGCTACCGGAGGATTTTATATTGGGGCGAATACATTGTTAATCAAATCAGAAGTTGAAAAGGAGGGGAGTTGGAAGAAGCAAGATGTTTCAACTTCAGGACCTTCTAAACTTACCGCTTATGCAGGTTATGGTTTTGATAATTGGAACTTTAGATTTCAGACTTTGCAAAGCTTCAACTACACAGATGGTTTAGAGAATGTGATTGAAAGTTACACGACTTCGGACTTGATGGTGGCTTACAAATTGCCTTTTGGAAAAATTAATTTAGGGGTACAAAATATTTTTAATACCGATTATCAAACAATTTGGAGTGCGAAATCTCAAGTGTTATACAGTGCGTATAAAGTTCCTGAATTGTTTTACTATGCTGGACGTGGAAGAACATTCAACTTGAATTTTACCTATACTTTTTAAAATATAAAGCGAATCATTTGATTCGCTTTTTTTATAAGGTCAGACTTTCCAAATCATCAATAGTTCCGTTGTATATATTGACATCAACCTTGTATCGTTCAACACCTTCTATAGTTGCTTTTTCAGTGAATTGCCAAAAATCCCAATGACCTTTCATTTCCTCTACCCAAAAATTGTAATTCGCAATCCAAATAACGTAATCCTTGAAATGATGTTGTAAATAATCTTCAAAATATTTGTCAGATGTATAGATAATAGGCTTTATATCGTAATGCTCTTCAATAATTTTACACCAATTTTTGATTCCCTCGACCAGGCGTTCCATTGATTGTGTTTTTGGTAAAGTTTCAATATCCAGAACAGGGGGTAAATCACCACTTTCTAATTTTACTTTATTGATGAAATTTTGGGCTTGTAAAGTCGAGTTTTCATCAGGGCGATAAAAGTGATAGGCACCACGTAGAATATTATTCTCTTTTGCGCCTTTCCAATTGTATTCAAAAGTTTCATCAATAGATGATGTTCCCATTGTAGAACGTATAAAAGCAAAATTGATCGGATACAATTGATAAATCGTATGCATCTTCGTCCAATCAATTTTTCCTTGATAATGAGAAACATCGACACCAAAAGTTTTGAGATAATAGTTATCCATTACCTCTATATTCCGAATGTCATATTTTGTGACTTTATCATCAGTTATTTTTTCTCCTTTCAATGATTTTTCGACGATGACAAAATAATAATGAATGCCATGCCGGTAACGGTACGTAAAATAGATAACACATAAAATAACAAACGCAATAAAATACGTCGAAGGTTTAATCTTTTTGTAAAAAGCGTGTTGTTTTGTTTTTTTACGAGGCATTTTGGTAGATAAATTCTATGCAATATTACTTCAATTTTCGATGATAAAAAAAGTAAAATCTTCATTATCTTTGTTCAGTATGAAAAAATGGATATTAGCCGCAAGGCTTCGCACCTTACCACTTTCTTTGAGTGGATTATTATTAGCAGGATTTATTGCAAAATCAGAAGGAATCTTCCGAAATGATATATTTTTCTTATCACTTTTAACGACATTGGCTTTCCAAATATTATCAAATTTTGCCAACGACTATGGTGATGCGGTAAAAGGAACTGATGCAAATAGAGTGGGAGAACAACGTGCTGTAGCTTCAGGTTTAATTACACAAAAACAAATGAAAATAGCCATCGCAATTATGGTTGCAGTCTCGCTAGTATGCGTTGCAGCATTATTGTATGTGTCATTTTATCCCAATGAGATGAACTATATTTATATTTTCCTTGGTTTGGGTGTTGCATCTATTTTTGCAGCAATGGCTTACACAATGGGGAAAAAACCTTATGGATATATTGGGTTAGGAGATCTTTTTGTATTTTTATTTTTCGGGATATTGGCAGTCGCAGGAGGAGAATTTTTGTATTCTAAAGTTTTTCAATGGCAAATTTTGTTACCGGCAGCTTCTATGGGATGTTGGAGTGTGGCGGTTCTAAATTTGAATAACATGCGTGATGTTAAAAATGATGTCAAAAACAATAAAATAACAGTAGCATCAAAGCTTGGATTTCAAAAAAGTAAATATTACCAAATGGCATTAATGACAGCACCCTTTCTATTAAGTGCACTTTATGTAACCATGATACCTGCTAAATCAGGAAAATTATCCGGATTGGTATTTTTAATATTAATCTTTTTTGCAAATGCAATTCGCCGCCAGATATTTGCTGTAAAAGATCCGAAAGACTATGATCCCTTCTTAAAACAAGTTGCTATGCTAGCTTTATTCTTTGCGGTATTACTAGGCTATAGTTTAATCGGATTTGATTTTATTGATACATTAACGCGTTAATCACAAAAAAATATACAATGAAAATTCAATACTTAGGTCATGCTTCATTAGCAGTCGAAGCAAATGGAAAACATATTGTTGTCGATCCGTTTATTACGCCAAATGAATTAGCTAAAAATATAGATTTTGAAAATTTAAAAGCAGATTATATTGTAATTACACATGCGCATCAAGATCATGTGTACGATGTAGAAACTTTAGCAAAACGAACAGGAGCTCTAATTATTTCGAATGCAGAAATAGCAGGTTATTATAGTGCAAAAGGATTAAATGCTCACGGAATGAATACCGGAGGTAAATTTAATTTTGATTTTGGTTCAATTCAGTCTACAATAGCATTTCACTCAAGTTCTTTTGCAGACGGAACATATGGAGGAGATCCTAATGGATATATTATCGAAAGCGAAGGAAAACGAATTTACATTGCTGGAGATACCGCTTTGACGTACGAAATGAAATTGATTCCGGATACCATCGGAGAATTAGATTTGGCAATCTTACCAATTGGTGACAATTTTACAATGGGAGCTAAAAGTGCTTCAATTGCTGCAGAATATGTACAAGCTACAAAAGTATTAGGTTACCATTACGATACTTTTCCACCTATTAAAATTGATAAAGCTGAAGCTAAATCAATTTTCTTTTCGCGCCATATTCAATTGATTTTATTGGATATAGGAGAAGATTTAACAGTTTAGTATAATTTTCTAAATAAACAAAAAGCTCATCAACAGATGAGCTTTCTTATTTTAACCTTCTTTAACTTACAAATCGAGACAATTTGTTTAAATTTGTTTAAAATAATACGCAATGAAATACTTATTCATCGGATTTTTAGGCCTGTTTATGGCTTGCAATGCGCAAGAAACAAAGAAATCTGTTTCTAAAAAGCAATCTATTCATCAAAACACAAAAACACCCCAAAAAGTGAACAAAATTTACAATTATACATTCAAGGACATCAATGATGACGATTTTAATTTCGCTGATTTGAAAGGAAAAAAAATCATAATTCTGAATACTGCTTCAAAATGCGGTTATACACCTCAATATGATGCTTTGGAAAAATTGTATCAGGAATACAAAGACCAAGGAGTGGTTATCGTTGGTTTTCCATCTGATAATTTCGGAGGGCAAGAATTTGATAACAATGAAGAGATTGCAAGTTTCTGTAAATTAAATTATGGTGTAACATTTCCCTTGATGTCAAAAAGTGATGTGATTGGGAAAAACCAGAATGAGATCTTCAAATTCTTAACAAAAAAATCATTGAACGGAAAATCAGATAATGAGGTAAAATGGAATTTTACTAAATTTTTGATTAATGAAGACGGAACTTTAGAAGCTTCTTATCCTTCTAAAGTAACACCGGATTCAAAAGAAATAATTGATTGGTTAAATAAATAATAAATGAAATTAGATATTCTTGCAATTGGTGCACATCCTGATGATGTTGAATTAGGGTGTGGCGGAACACTTGCAAAAGAAATTAAAAACGGTAAAACAGTTGGAATTCTCGATTTAACAAAAGGAGAATTGGGAACGCGTGGTACTGATGAAACACGTCGTGTAGAAGCGAATGATGCAAAGAATATATTGGGAGTTGCTGTTCGAGAAAACCTTGGAATCCCAGATGGATTTTTTTTAAATGACAAAGAAAATCAATTGAAAATTGTAGAAATTATTCGCAAATATCAACCAGATGTCATTTTGAGTAATGCTCCTCATGACAGACACCCGGATCATGGAAAAGGATCTGATTTAGTAAATACGGCTATTTTCTTATCAGGTTTACCAAAAATTGAGAATGGTTGGCCTGCCTGGCGTCCGAAAAAACACTTTCATTATATTCAATGGTTGCCTTTAGAACCTCATTTTGTAGTTGATATCTCCGGATTTATTGATACAAAAGTAGAAGCTTGTTTAGCCTATAAGACGCAATTCTTTGATCCAAATTCAAGCGAACCACAAACACCCATTTCGTCGAAAAACTTTACAGACTCTATTCGATATAGAGCATATGATTTGGGAAGATTAATCGGAACAGAAGGAGGAGAAGGATTTATTTCGAGAAGTTATATTGGTGTAAATAATTTAGATTCTTTAATTTAGAAATAAAGGTGTAAAAAACCTTTATTTTTTTTATCAAAATTATTTGCAAGTACCGATTAATAGGCTATATTTGCAATCCAATTGAGAGATTAATTTAAAGTTAATTTCTCAATGAAAAATGGTGATTGTAGCTCAGTTGGTTAGAGCGCCGGATTGTGGTTCCGGAGGTCGTGGGTTCGAGACCCATCATTCACCCTAAAAACGTTAGAATTCGTTTCAAAAGAAATTCATACCAAATGGTGATTGTAGCTCAGTTGGTTAGAGCGCCGGATTGTGGTTCCGGAGGTCGTGGGTTCGAGACCCATCATTCACCCGCATTAAATCTCAATTTCAATAGAAGTTGAGATTTTTTTATTTCATATAATAATGATAATTAGTCAATGCTAATATAAGTTGTAATAAAATTTTTAAGTTTAAACTTCTCTTGTTCAGTAAAACCCGTAAGAATAATTTTTGTTTTATTACTACCCAAGAAAAATGAAAAAATATTATATGGATAATAAACAACCACTAATCTTTCCTTTTTGTCAAAATACAATTCGTTAATAGTTTCTGTTTCTTGATTTTCAAAAAATCCAGAACTTGATAAAATCAAACTTTTCAAGGGATTGAAATTTTTTTGAGATGTAATGTAAATTATATTTTCTCTAATAAATAAATTATACGTTGAAAAGTCTAGCTTAAATTTTGGAATAATATCTTTTTCGACTACCAGCCCTTTTAATTTAAATATTGATACATCTGAGTTGACGTTTAATTTATGATTATTTTTTTTATTATTCCTAATTCTAAATAAAGTAAGAATGAAATAAATAATATAGAAAAGTATAATTAGGATTATAAATTTTTTATCAAAAAGCATTACAAATTTTATGTATGAACTTAATTTATAAATATACTCTTTTTCTCTTTAAATTTACCAAAACAATCGAAATGAAAAAATCATCAATATTCTTGGGATTGATTGCTTTTGCAGGAGTTTTGAGTTCTTGTTCAACTCAGAAAGCTGTAAGTGAATCGACTCAAACCTCAACTCAAATGACAAAAGATTATGCTTATCAATATTATGCTCAAGTTCCATTAACAACAGATATTTCGCATTTAACAAAAAACGAAAAAGAAATTTTACGTTTGATGTTTAAAACGGCTGATATTATGGATGATTTATTTTGGCAGCAAGCTTATGGTGCTAAGATAGATTTGATAGACGAAACCAAAGGAAAAGCCAGAGAATATGCAAAAATAAACTATGGCCCTTGGGATCGATTGAATAACGAAGTGCCTTTTATTAATGGTGTTGGAACAAAACCTGCTGGAGCAACTTTCTATCCTACAAATATGACCAAGGAAGAATTTGAACAAGCTGATTTAAAAGATGGAAAATCTCCGTATACAATTGTTCGTCGCAATAGAGAGGGAAAATTGTATGCAGTTGCTTATCATGAAAACTTTAAAAATCAATTGCAAAAAGCAGCCGAATATTTGACTCAAGCTTCCGAATTAGCAGAAGATGCTGGGCTTAAAAAATATTTAAAATTACGTGCTGCCGCTTTGATGAGCGATGATTTCTATGCAAGTGATTTGGCTTGGATGGATATGAAAAATGCAAATATCGATATGGTGGTTGGCCCGATCGAAAATTATGAAGATCAATTGTTCGGATACAAAACTTCATATTCAGCGTACATTTTAGTAAAAGACATCGAATGGTCGAAGAGATTGGCAAAATTTGTTCAATATTTACCGGAACTACAAAAGAATTTACCCGTTTCTGCAAATTATAAAAAAGAAGTTCCCGGAACAGACTCTGATCTTAATGCGTACGATGTGGTTTATTATGCGGGAGATTGTAATGCTGCAGGAAAAACAATCGCCATTAATTTACCAAATGATGAGCGTGTACAACTGGAAAAAGGAACACGTCGTTTGCAATTAAAAAATGCGATGAAAGCAAAATTTGATAAAATTTTAGTTCCGATTTCGACAGCTTTAATCGATGAGAGCCAACAAAAGAATGTTAGATTTGATGCATTTTTCTCAAATGTGATGTTTCATGAAGTAGCACATGGTTTAGGAATCAAAAATACAGTCAATGGAAAAGGAACTGTACGAGATGCTTTGAAAGAAGCAAATTCTGCTTTAGAAGAAGGAAAAGCAGATATTCTTGGTTTGTATATGGTGAATCAATTATTGAAGAAAGGGGAATTGACAGGTGCTCAGGAAGATTATTTTGTGACCTTCTTGGCCGGAATTTTACGTTCTGTTCGTTTTGGAGCAAGTTCTGCTCATGGACAAGCAAATATGATCGCCTTCAATTATTTTGCTGAACAAGGTGCTTTTGAGAAAACTGCAAGCGGACGTTACAAAGTAAATGCTGTTAAAATGGAAAAAGCAATGAATGGTTTATCAGAATTGATTTTGACATTACAGGGAAATGGAGATTACGAGGGAGTAAAAAAATTGTATGCAGATAAAGGAACTATTCATACTGATTTACAAAATGATTTAGATATTTTGAAAACGAAAAACATTCCGGTTGATGTTGTTTTTGAACAAGGACCTGAAATGTTGGGATTATAAAAAACTATTGATAAAATAAAAGCCACTTTTAAAAGTGGCTTTTATTTTATTTAGTAAGAATGTAAATTTATTTATGTCCCAAGTAAATTTGGAACCCTACAGCTACACCTAAACCGTTTTGAGCTTGCGCGTTGGCTAAATTAGATTTTGAATAGTTGTATCCAACCGTTCCTTCTAATGCTACATTTCGGGAAATAAAGTGAGCATAACCTGCATTTACTCCAAATCCAAATGAAGTATCAGAGACACCTCCTGATTTAGCTCCTGTTACACCAACTTCTCCTTGTCCAAAGAAACGTCCTGTCGAACTAGCTCCTTCAGGAAAATAATAACGAGCAAAAGGCATTAATTTGTATTGATAAATATTATCACCTCCTTTCACGGTTTGCAAACCAAAACCAGTCGTTAAACCAATAGCAATCCCATCAGAAATAAAATATCCGGCTTGAGGGCTTAAATTGATATTAAAATTTTCACCTTCAAAAGAATAACCTATAGAACCTATCGACCCACCTACAATCCAATTTCCTTGTTTAATTGGAGTTGTACCGACATTGGCTGAAGTTTGAGGAGTTGTTATCTCTTGAGCATAAGAAAATACAGATAGCATACCTACACAAAGTGTTAAAACTAGTTTTTTCATAATATTTATTTTGATTTTCTTTAGAACTTCATAAACTATACCAAAAAACGTTAAAACTATATTTACTTATTCTGACTTCTTCAATTCAAGGAACATTTCAAATGCTTTTTCAAATTCTTCGAGTGTAATTAAGTGTGTCATTTCTGCATCAAAAATTTGATCAATGGTTGCGTTTTGTTGTTTTAAACGTTCAACAAATTCGATTTGGAATTTTGGTTCGATAACATCATCTTTTAAACCTGTAAAAATTAAGTTGCGTTGCTGTGGAATACCATTTAACAGTTGGTCAGGAATAAATGGTTTTAACCGTTCTACAGCAATTACAGCAGGGTTGAACATCAGAACAGGGATGTTTAACATTAATCCCAAATAATAACTTATCATTCCGCCTAAACTTGTTCCTGCTATAAATTCGATTGGTTCATTTGTAAATTGCTGCACTAAATCCTGAATCAATGTAGGTGAGTTGTCATAATCTATTGTTGGGGCATAACATTCTCCCAAAGAATTTAAATATTCTCTTTTTTCATCTGTTACAAATCCTTGGTAGCCATGTAAATATGCAAATTTCATTTGTTTTTAAATTTATTTAATAAATAAAATACTGAAAGATATTCAGTATGACAAGAAATGTAAAAATACGAAAAAACCCTTTCTGAAAATATTCAGAAAGGGTTAAAATTATATGAATAAATCTTTTAGTTCGCTGTTTCAGTTTCCTCTACAGATTCTTCCTTTTGAGCATTTGGCAATTCACCTTTGAACAAGAATGAAATAATTTCTTTGTTTACAGTGTCTAACATTCTTTGGAAGATATGGAAAGATTCTTGTTTGTAAATTACTAACGGATCTTTCTGCTCGTAAACCGCATTTTGAGATGTTTTGCGTAAATCATCAACGTCACGTAAATGCTCTTTCCAATTGTCATCAATTAAACTTAATACAACAGATTTTTCGAAATCTTTGATTAATGTTTTACCTTGAGATTCATACGCTTCTTTTAAATCACAAACCACAGTCATTTGACGAATTCCATCTGTAAATGGGACTTGAATACGAGAGAACATATGTCCTTGATTTTCGTAAACATTCGAAATAACAGGAAAAGCTGTTTCTGCCACATATTTCATACGTGCTTTGTAATCTTCGATTGCCGCATCGTATGTCATATTTGTTAAATCCTTTATTGATTTAGATCTAAATTCATCCTCTGTAACAGGAGTACCCATTGTGAAGTATTTAATTAAATCTAATTCGTATTGAGCAAAATCTTCAAAATCTTTGTTCGATTTTACAATAGAAGCTGCAACATCATAAATCATGTTTGCAATATCTACTTCAAGACGATCTCCAAATAAAGCATTGTGACGACGTTTGTAAATTACCTCACGTTGTTTGTTCATAACATCATCGTATTCCAGCAAACGTTTACGAATACCAAAGTTGTTTTCTTCAACTTTTTTCTGTGCACGTTCGATAGATTTTGTAATCATCGAGTGTTCAATGACATCACCATCTTTGTGTCCCATACGGTCCATTAGCTTAGCGATTCTTTCAGAACCAAACAAACGCATTAATGAATCTTCTAATGAGACAAAGAATTGAGATGATCCTGGATCTCCTTGACGACCGGCACGACCACGTAACTGACGGTCTACACGACGAGAATCGTGACGTTCGGTACCAATGATAGCCAAACCTCCGGATTCTTTTACTTCTTGGGTTAATTTGATGTCGGTACCACGACCGGCCATATTTGTTGCAATTGTAACAGCTCCCGGTTTACCAGCTTCTGTTACAATATCAGCTTCACTTTTGTGTAGTTTTGCATTCAAGACATTGTGTGCAATTCCACGTAGCTTTAAAGCTTTCGATAATAACTCAGAAATCTCAACATTCGTTGTTCCAACCAATACAGGTCGTTTATCTTCTTGTGATAATCGAACAATTTCCTCGATTACGGCTTTATATTTTTCACGATTTGTTTTAAAAACAATATCATTTCTATCGTGACGTAAAATTGGGCGGTTTGTAGGAATAGAAACAACATCTAATTTGTAAATTTCCCAGAACTCACCAGCTTCAGTTTCCGCTGTACCAGTCATACCTCCTAATTTGTTGTACATACGGAAGTAATTCTGTAATGTAATGGTTGCAAATGTTTGTGTAGCAGCTTCAATTTTTACATTCTCTTTCGCTTCTATTGCTTGGTGTAAACCATCTGAATAACGACGACCATCCATAATACGACCTGTCGATTCGTCAACAATTTTTACTTCTCCGTCTACCACAACATACTCAATATCTTTCTCGAATAATGTATATGCTTTCAATAATTGACTTAGCGTATGAATACGTTCAGATTTAATAGAAAAATTACGGAAGAATTCTTCTTTCATTTTAAGAATCTCTTCTTTCTCTTTTCCTGAGTTTTCAATTGCCCCAATATTTGTAGAAACGTCTGGTAAAATGAAGAATTGATCATCTTCCATTCCTTTAGACAAATACTCGATACCTTTATCTGTTAAATCTGATTGATTTTGTTTTTCATCAATTACAAAGTATAAATGCTCGTCAACTTTTGGCATTTCACGGTTATTATCCTGAATGAAATGAGCTTCTGTCTTTTGTAATTGAGCACGAATACCGTCTTGTGATAAGAATTTAATTAAAGGTTTGTATTTTGGTAAACCACGGTAAACCTGATACAATTTGAAACCACCTTCTTTTAAATCACCTTGTTTAAATAATGTTTTTGCTTCGTTCAATGTTTTACCCAACATTTCACGTTGCATATTGTATAAACGATCAATTTTTGGTCTTAATACATCGAACTCGTGACGATCACCTTGTGGAACAGGCCCGGAAATAATCAATGGTGTACGGGCATCATCAATTAATACAGAATCGACCTCATCGACAATCGCAAAGTTTAGTTCGCGTTGCACCAAAGCGTCAGGCGTATTGGCCATATTATCACGTAAATAATCGAAACCAAATTCATTATTTGTACCATAAACAATGTCACAAGCATAAGCTTCGCGACGACCCGGAGAGTTTGGTTGGTGGTTATCAATACAGTCTACAGATAACCCATGGAAAGAGAAAATCGGACGCATCCATGCCATATCTCGTTTTGCCAAATAATCATTCACCGTTACTAAGTGAACACCACGGCCTGTCAATGCATTTAAATAAATTGGCAATGTTGCTACTAACGTTTTACCTTCACCTGTTTGCATCTCCGCAATACGACCTAAGTGCAAGGCAGAACCTCCAATAAACTGAACATCATAGTGCGACATATCCCATGTAACCTGACGACCTGCTGCATCCCATGAATTTTTCCATATTGCAGTATTATCATCTTTTAGAGATACGAAATCGTGACCACGATTCACTAATGTTTTATCAAATTCAGAAGCAGTTACTTCTAATGTTTCATTTTCAGTAAAACGTTTACCTGTTTCGCGCATAACCGCAAAAGCTTCCGGTAAAATTTCTAATAAAATCTTTTCTTCAATCTCGTAAGCTTGTTTATTGATTTTATCGATTTGAGAATATAACTCTTCTTTTTCACCAAAATCTTCAGTTTCTTCAACTTTCTGCTTTAACTCATCAATCTGAGCTTTAAGGTCTTTTGTTGCTTCAACTAATTTTGTTTTAAAGCCTGTCGTTTTTTCTCTTAATTCATCAATTGTTAATGAACCAAACGATTGACCAGCTTCGTTAGCTGCATCAACATATTTTTGTAATTCTTTTACATCTTTCGCATTCTTATCTCCTAAGAATCCTTGTAAAATTTTTGTTAAAATATTCATATTTTTCTGCGTTCTTCGTCCAAATTAGCTACAATATATTTGATGACTAATTTAGATGCAAATATACGTTAACTATGTTAGTTATAGATTATAGAATTGAAAAAAGCCCCAATTTGGGCTTTTTTATTTTTAATATTCGTCTTCGTTCCAAAGGAAATCATCATCCGTTGGATAGTCCGCCCAAATTTCTTCAATGCTTTCGTAAGAATCTCCTTCATCCTCTATAGATTGTAAGTTTTCTACCACCTCCAAAGGTGCACCAGTACGAATTGCGTAATCAATTAATTCATCTTTTGTTGCTGGCCAAGGCGCATCACTTAAATAAGATGCCAATTCTAAAGTCCAATACATAGCTTATATTTTTTTTATTATTAGTAGAGATAATTAAACTCTAAATTATTTTCTAAAAATTTGATTTTTGCAAATCAAATAATTTGCCAAAGTCAAACTGTCAGTATTTATGTTAAAATTAAATTTTTTCCTTCTCTATATTTAATTATTTTTATGCCTAAATATAACGAAAATGGACACGAATATAACAAAATTATTTGCAATAAAATACCCAATTATTCAAGGTGGTATGATTTGGAACAGTGGATGGCGTTTAGCTTCAGCTGTCAGTAATGCAGGAGGATTAGGATTAATAGGTGCAGGAAGCATGTATCCCAATGTTTTACGTGAACATATTCAAAAGTGTAAAGCTGCTACAAATCATCCTTTTGGAGTAAATGTTCCGATGCTTTATCCTAATATTGAAGAAATTATGCAGATTATTTTAGAAGAAGGTGTAAAAGTTGTGTTTACTTCTGCAGGAAATCCAAAAACATGGACTGAAATTCTAAAAAAAGAAGGAATTACTGTAGCACACGTAGTGAGTAGTGCTAAATTTGCACTGAAATCTCAAGAAGCAGGTGTCGATGCTGTCGTGGCAGAAGGTTTTGAAGCTGGCGGACATAATGGCAGAGAAGAAACAACAACATTGTGTTTAATTCCGAATGTCAGACGTCAAATAGATATTCCGTTAATTGCAGCGGGAGGTATAGGAACAGGTTCTCAAATTTTGGCAGCATTAGCTCTAGGTGCAGACGGAGTACAAATTGGTTCCCGTTTTGCCGCAACACGAGAATCTTCTGCAAATCAAACTTTCAAGGAGGTGATTGTAAAAGCGCAAGAGGGAGATACGCAATTAACATTAAAAGAATTGGCTCCTGTCAGGTTAATTAAAAATGAATTTTTTGATCAAATACAAGAGAAATACCGACTAGGAACAAATGCAGAAGAATTAAAAGAACTTTTGGGTCGAGGACGCTCTAAGAAAGGAATGTTTGAAGGTGATTTAATTCATGGAGAATTAGAGATTGGCCAAGTTTCAGCTTTGATTGATTCAATTCCGACGGTTGCTGAAGTGTTTGATGATTTATTAATTGATTATAAACATGCAAAAGAAAAATTATTGCAATTATAATTACAACAATTTTATATTTTTACAAGGATGCAAAAGCATCCTTTTTTTGAATAATAATCTATGAAGCAATTCTTTGTAACAATACTAACAACCGTGTCTGTTTTTATTTTTGGTCAGAATACTAATCAAGAGAAAACTGAAAAAGGAGCAACTATAGAATGGCAGGGGTATCAAATTAACAACAATAAATGGGGTGAAAATAAAGTGAAAAAAGGTATTTATTCCCAAACGATTTTTACAAACGATAATATAGCAGGTTGGAAATGGCAAACTTCTGGCAGAAAATATGGTGTTATTGGCTATCCTGAAATTTGGTTTGGAGAAAGTGCCTGGTTGAATTTGACTGATGTTAAATCGGATAATTACTTCAAAAATATCAATGAAATTAAAATTTTTGAGGTTGATTATGAAACGATTTTAGAAGTGAACAATAAAAAATATAATTTAGCTTTTGATTTTTGGTTGCATTATTCTCCAAAAGTAGCCTTGCAAACAATTGGAGTAGAGGTTATGATTTGGGAAGATTACAATAAGTTTAAACCTTTTGGTAAAAAAGTAGGAAATGTAATTACTTCCTTTGGTCAGTATGATATTTACAAAGGTCATTTGATCAAAAAAGAGTTAAATTCAAGTTGGGATTACGTTGCTTTTGTGAGAAAAGATAAACGAACTGCAGGAAAAGTAAATGTGATGGAATTTATCAATGCAATGAATAAACATCATCTCATCGGAGAAAATATTTATTTATCATCATTTGAATTTGGAACTGAAATTTTAAATTCTACCGGAAATATACGTGTTAAAAAATATGACTTGAGAATTGAATAAAAAAAAGAAAAGCTGTCAAGTACCTGACAGCTTTTCTTTTTTTATAATCTTCCTTGTTCTTTCAGTTTCCAATACCGGAGTAATCCATTCACAGACATCCAGCATGGATTAGCATATTCATATACCTGAATCTGATCTTCTGAGAGTCCTTCATCTTTGTAGGATTTCGTTACAAAATCAACAAAAACAGGAACAACATCTTCTGTTGGGATTTGATCATCATACATTGGTTTTATATAATTTGCCCATTGGTCCAACGTTTTTTCTAATTGATGAAAATGAGCTTCAAGGTTTTCATGGTAACCATAATGTGTGGGATAAATTCCTTTTGCATCTATTTTTCTCAATTTAGCGATCGATTCTTTCCATAATTCGATGTTGATATCAGGTGGTGGACAAGGAGGGGATACAGGTCCGTTTTCTATTTTAACTCCTGCAACATCTCCTGTGAAAATAACATCATCTAAAACATAAGCATTATGATGTACTGCGTGTCCGGGGGTATAAATTGTTTGGAAAACAACATCACCAAACTCGACACTCTGTCCATCTGCCAAACCAACTAAATATTCTTCATTGATCGGTTTCATTTCTCCCCATAAACGATTCATATCATCACCATAAATCATTTTAGCTGAATCCCATAATTTTTCCGGATTCTTAAGATGAAGTAAACCAATTGGATTGACAAAAATTGTCGCACCATGTTCTGTAAATTTCCAAGCGGCACCGGCATGATCAAAATGAATGTGTGTAATTAAAATATTTTCAATGTCAATTACCCGCCAACCTAAAGTTTCTATCCCTGTTTTCAGCTTTTCGAAAGTGGAGTATGGACCCGGATCAACTAAAACCGGTCCCTGTTCTGTTTCGATTAAATAAGTTGCGATGGCTTCCTTTTCATTTTGAAAATTCAGGTCTATTGTATGTATTTTTGGCATGCTATAATATTTCTTCTATGGTATATTTTATTCCATTAAATTCTATTTTATCGCCGGCTCGTTTTCCAACCAACGCTTCAAAAATAGGAGCTTGTGTACTAATTCCTACAAACTTTTTATTTTCCCATTCGAAATCTTTGAAAGATAAACCAATGACAAAATTAACTTTGTCAGTCAAAACAACATTTCCTTCCGTTATTTCATCAATCAACTCAGGACGAAGCACTTTGAAGTTGTTTAAATCTTCTGTTGCTTGATTAATTCTTATTTGTAGATTTCTGGCGGAATCTGTAGATTGACTTTGCTGTGCAAAATCATCCAGCTCTAAACTCGATTCTTCATCTAAATCAGCGCTTTCAGTATAAATTCGTTCCGACTCTTTTAAGGCGTTTATTTCATCTTGTTTAAGTTGGATAAGATGCTGAATGACATCTTTTCTGATATGTTTTTTATTCATTTTTGTAGTTTTAAGTTTAGATAAACTTACAAAAAATAAAAAACTCCTGAACTATTCATTCAAGAGTTTTTTACTACTATATTTAATTATCCTGATGTTATTGAGCGAAACTATAGCGCGCACCTCCCGGACTGAAAATAGATAACATTCTGCTTTTTTGCCCTTCAGAGAACATATATAATCCTCTATCGTCACTATAATCCATATAATTCATGGTCATTTCGACAGGAGATCCTGAACATGTACTATAATGAGGGTATGCAGGGACACCGTAGTTTGGTGCATTATGATAAGGCGTATCGTCTACATAATCTGTTAGACATCCACCTCCATCTCCCCAAATGTGACGTAAATTCATCCAGTGACCAACTTCATGAGTAGCTGTTCTCCCTAAATTGAACGGGTAAGTTGCAGTTCCGGTATTTCCAAAATACCTTGAATCAATTACCACTCCGTCTGTTGCAGAACTACCTCCTGGAAATTGTGCATAACCTAAAATACCACTTCCGATTGTACACACCCATAAATTAAGTTTTGTTGTAGGGGAAGTTGGCAGAATTCCTGTACTTTTCTTCATGGCATCATTTGTTCCCCAAGAAGTTTTTGTTGTTTGTTTTCTGTTCACCGTTTCTAATTCAAATTTAATCCCAACATTTGCTTTTACATTTGAAAACAAAGCGGGCACCTGAGAAAAATCAGCATTCTGTGCATTGAAATCTTTATTTAAAACATCAATTTGAGACTGAATCTGAGCTAAAGAAATATTTTCAGCGGCCGTTTTATACAAAACATTTACAACAACAGGGATAACAATAGTTCCGTTGACTAGTTTTCCTTGCATTTTTTCAAAGTTTTGGGCATGGGCTTCAATATCTGCCATTTTTGAGGCCAGATTAGGATTTTCTGATAGCTGTAATTTTAAAACTTCATCAGAAGCGCACGTTCGACTTGCAACTTTTTGATTAGCAGATTCTGCTTGAGGATCCATTTCGTTTTTAGTGTCATCACTACAAGCTGTTAATACAGCAAGTGTAGCTAATGTAAAGATAAATTTGTTCATATTATTGTTATTTAATTAGTGTCTACTAAAAATACAATAATATTTATTGAAAACATGAATAAAATCATATTTTAACAATAAAACAATTTACAGGTACATATAGTTTGCAGAAATGGAAGTTAAATTGAAAAAATATCACATGTGATTTTATGGAAGAATTTCATTGATTACATCCTCCAGTTCATATTTGGTCATGGCTTGATCATGGAAAGCAACTTTTTCTCCTTTATTGTAAATAATTGTAACGGGAATATTTCCACCCCACTTGGAATCGAAAGAAGGAATCCATTCATTCATCCGCTTGGTGTCATCTAGCAAAACAACTTCTGTATTGATGTGATAATCTGTTATAAATTTCTTTACTTTATCCAATACTTTTGGTCGATCCAAAGATACCAATAGCATTTTGAAATTAGGATTGTCTTTGTATTTTCCATTAACTTCCATAAATGCAGGAATCTCTTCAACGCAAGGAGCACACCATGTTGCCCAAAAATTAACGACAACAACTTGATCTTTATAAGTTGTGATTTTTTCGTGTAAAGCTTCATATTTCACAGTTTCCACAGATTGTGCATTCACAGTAGAGAAAGTTAAAGTTCCTATTAAACCAAGGAAAGAAAATAATTTCATATTTACTTTTTTAAATATTTTTTCAAATTTAATAGAACAAGAATCAATCCAAGGTATTTTTTATGAAATTTTGCCGAATAGAATATTAAACCGATTTTTGTAGAAAATTATTCACTTTGTTTTCAAAAGAAGAAGCTTATCGTATAAAAAAAGATTTTTGGATTTCGTACGGATCGTACATGAAATTGCAGATGAATGCTGAGGGACTACCGATAAATTGGGTTAATTATAAAACAACAATTAAAGGAATTAGTTTTAGAACTGATGTTGAAAGGAAGTATGCAGAAGTGTCGATAGAAATTTCGCATCCTGATGCTTCAGTTCAATGGATGATGTATGAACAGTTTGAAGAATATGAAAATCTTTTGGAGAGTTATCTTAACGAGAAATGGATTTGGACAAAAGAAGATTATGATGATGATGGAAAAATGATTTCGACAATCAAAATCCGGTTAGATAATATCAGTATTTTTAGAGAAACAGATTGGCCTCAAATTATTTCGTTCCTAAAAGACCGAATGATTAACCTGGATGAATTTTGGTGTGATCATAAAGATAGTTTTGAGATCTTTAAAGAATTATAAATAAAAAAGAAGCTTTAATTAAGCTTCTTTTTTATTTATTCTATTACACAAGTGAAATTTTCTATTTCCAGCAATTCATTTGTTTCTTCTAAAACTTCTTTCAATTGATCTTGAGGTAAATTTAATGAGTCTAATATTTTGATATTATTTTGCAAGTCTTTCACTAAAATACATTCTTTTGATAACAAAACTTTTTCTTGTTCAGGCGTTAAAGTCGTTAAACAAGTAACAGGATATAAAGCGGCATTATCAACCAAATATTTGATGCTGTTTTTTTCCGGATAATCCCATGAAATTAAGCCAATACCATAATAATTTGCAAAATCTATACTATCTGTTGTCAGGTATGCATTGGTCACGAGAAAGCCTTTGGTCGGTTTCAGCTCTCTTCCGAAAAAATGGTAGGTGTGATCTTCTACATCTTTCATTCGGGATAAAAAATACATCGGTGTTGTTACACTAATTTTAGCATCTTCATCATTTCTGAATTTACATTCACAGAAAATCAATTGATTTCCTTTAGATGCGACAACATCTATTTCATGTGTTACGGCATTTCCTTGTACAATTTCCGAATGTAAAGATTGATACCCCGCAGCTTGTAAAACTTTTCCAATCCACTTTTCGAAATAATAGCCTTCCGGACCTAAATCTCTCAATGCTCTTTTTAGGCTGTAACGTGCCGCATAAGAACTTCTGTAGTGTTTGAGGTGTGAAAAGGCGATACGATACAACTCTTTGGTTGGAATCCCATTGTAAATATCCTTTGAAACCAACTCAAAAACTTCTTCAACTTCTTCTTTTTTTGCTCCTGACTTTGTTAATGAACGCTTTAAAGCTTTGGGATTATATGGGATTAATTCACCTGAATTCTTTTTTACTAACATATTTAGATTGATTTTTATTCTAAACGAATTTAAATAAAAGTTTATTCAAATACGATAAAAGTTTAAATTCTAAATAAAAGTTATCTTTGCAAAAGTTTTAAAATCAATACATGAAATTAGAAGCATTTTTACAAGAAAGAAGCGGTAACCAATGTGAATTGACAGGAGTTACAGAAAATTTATCGATTTACGAAGTAAATCCTGAAGCGAGTAGTAATCCTGATCGTAATGTTTACATCACTCAAAAATGTATCAATCAGATTGAGAAGAAAGAGGAATTAGATGCTACTTTTTGGGAATCATTTTTACTTTCGTCAATGTGGAGTGAAGTTCCTGCGGTTCAGGTGCTTTCTTGGCGAATGTTAAATCGTTTTAGAAATGAATCTTGGGCTGCTGATGCTTTGGACATGATGTACTTGGATGACGAGAATATGGAATGGGCAAAAGCTTCGGGAGATCACGAAGGTGATGGAAGTGTTGAATTGCACAAAGACAGTAATGGAAATATTTTGGTGAATGGGGATACCGTAACCTTAATCAAAGATTTGGATGTAAAAGGATCTTCTATTAACGCTAAAATAGGAACTGCTGTAAGAAATATTCGTTTGGTACATGATAATACAGAACAGATTGAAGGAAAAGTTGACGGACAATTAATCGTTATTTTAACGAAGTTTGTAAAGAAATAAATAAAATCCACTCAACTGAGTGGATTTTTCGTTTTATCTAATTCTTTTATAGAATTTGACTCCTTTCGTTGTTTCTATTTTCAACTCATTATTATTGATATTAAACTTTCCTTTAAGAATAATTTCGGGAGTTCGATTTTCTTCTTGCGTTCCTTTTAAATAAATTGAATCTTTTTCAAAAGTATATGTTCCTGAATTAATAGGTTTAAATGTAGAATTATTCACTTTTTGAAATGTATTAGCAGATTCAAAATAAATTCTTTCATTATTTTCTACATTTTCCCAAGCTCCAAAAAATTGATTTTGACTTAAAAATTTATCTTTTAGTGTCGTAATCAAAACAAATAACCCGATGAAAACAAGAGGGATATAGATAAATTTCAGTTTACTTATTTTATTGATTTTTATAGTTCTTTCTTTCTCAAATAGTGGAGGCGTTTTTATAAAATATTTAATTAATTCGTTATAATCAGAGAAAAAAACGAATAATGCCATTATGGTTAAAACTACAGCCATTCCTTTTGCTCCATCAATATCATAAGCAAAATCCATCAGTAAAATATTAATCATAAACGTTAAGAAAATGATGATGCCAATTCTTGTTGTTTGTCTAAAAAATAGAAGCAAAGAACTGATAATTTGCGTTGAAGCAATGATTAAACCATACCAATATGAATAACCATAATAAAACCACGTAAGTTCAAATCCAGAAAGATTTCCAATTGGCTTGTCATAAACACTTGGTTGCGATATAAATTGAGTTTCAAAAATTTTTGCAAAAGCGTAAGAAATAATCATGGTTGCTAAAAAGTAGCGACAAAATGTATAAGTAAAATAATGAATCTTTTTCCAATTGATCATGTAACAATAATTTATTGGCTAAAATATTTTAATAAATAGATTCAAAATTGTAAGAATGTAAACTAATCAAAAAATTTCAAAGCTGTTTCGTTTTGTAAATCAACTTCTTTAAAAAATTGATTTGGGTTTCGTTTTGTAATTGATTTGAAATCTTTGATAAAGTGTGATTGATCATAATAATCTTTCGATGATAATTCAGTTAAATTTTTACTTTCTTTTTTATTAAGTAAAGAATTTCTGAATCGGAAGATTTTTCTATATTCAGAAGGAGATTTTCCTAAATGTTTTTTGAAAATTCGGTTCAAATATTGTCTTGAAACAGAATATTTTTTTGAAATATCTTCAATTTTAATTTCTTTTTCAACATCTCTACTTATATTCTCCAGAAAAGATAAATCAACTTCGATCAACTTTGAAATTAAATATTGTTCCAATGCAACAGTCTTTTCATTAATAGTTAAATCAAATAATTTAGCAGAAAAATCGGTTATATCTTTAAACAAATTAAAATCAATTAACGTCTTTTTGTTTTTTGAACTAAAATCAGTTATATCAAAATGAAATATTCCTAATGGTTTAAAACAAATTGTTATTTCGTCTATTAAATGTGTATAGAAAATTCTCATTGGTTTAGAATAACTCAAAACCAAAGAACAAATAATCATATTATTTTCAGAAGAACTAAGAAAAATATTCTCTTTTTCTTCCTTGACAATTGTGTTTTTATTGATTGTATAAAAGATATTGTTATTCGGAAATGTTTCATATTCTACACTTCCAGATAGTTTATCTTTTTGTATAAAATAATAGCCGTCTACATATTTTTTTAAAATATCATTTTTAGGCTTGTAGTATTCAATATTCATTGATTAAAGTCTGTAATTTTATTGAATTTAAAGTTAATTTGAAACAATAAAAAAACCACTCAATTGAGTAGCTTTTTTATTATTTAATTCTTTGAATCATTATATCTTGTCAGAATATCTACTAAATCGATATTATCCATACGTTGGTCTTCAATTTCTTTCAATAATTCAGGATTATCAGCAATTGCTTTACTTAGCTGATTTTTTCTATGATTAAATAAACCTAATTGAAAAACTTCTCCTTTTTCATTTACTAAATAATCATGATAACTTATCGAACCATCCATTAAATGTTGAGAGATTCTTTGGTACCATTTTATTTTTCCATCAAAAACTAAAACTTTTAATTGACTTCCATCGTTTACATAAGTCACTTTACGATCATATAGATTGGTAAAAGATAAGGATTTAATCTCTCTTGCTTTAATTTTTGCTGTTTTTTTCTTGTTGGTATCAACTAAAATGGCTTTTTTGTAAAAACTAGCATCATTAATTAATTTTTTATTAAAAAGATTAACAATTACCATCATTGTAGAATGAATTGTGTCGTTATTATTTTTGATTAATTCTACATCTACATACCTTTTTTGAGCAAAGGTAAAACTTGAAATAATCAAAAAAACTAATGCAAATAATTTGTGTTTATTCATATTTTTTCGTGTTTATTTTTCTATTTCTTTTAAACTCTCCATTTTTTTTGTGGCCAGGAAGCCTTTGATATCTTCAAAATGTTCTTTCACACGTTTGTTTCCAAATTCAAAAACTTTTTCCGCTAAACCATCTAAGAAATCACGGTCGTGCGAAACCAAAATAACCGTTCCTTCAAATTCTTTTAACGCATCTTTGATGATATCTTTTGTTTTCATATCTAAATGATTCGTTGGCTCATCTAAAATCAATACATTATAGGGTTCTAATAACAATTTTACCATCGCCAGACGTGTTTTTTCTCCCCCCGAAAGCACTTTTACTTTTTTGTCGATATCATCACCTTTAAACATAAAAGCTCCCAGAATACTTTTGATTTGTGTTCTGATGTCTCCTTCTGCAATACGGTCTACAGTTTCGAAAATTGTCAAATCTTCTTCTAATAATGAAGCTTGATTTTGTGCAAAATACCCGATTTGAACATTATGACCGATTTCTAATTTACCATTGAAATCAATTTCATTCATAATGGCTTTAATCATTGTCGACTTTCCTTCACCATTTTTCCCGATTAACGCAACTTTCTGTCCACGTTCAATAACCATATTAGCCTCATTAAAAACAATATGTTCACCATAAGATTTTGATAAATTTTCCACTACGACCGGATATTGCCCTGAACGAGCTGCAGGCGGAAATTTTAGTTTAAGCGCAGAAGTGTCTACTTCATCTACTTCAATAATTTCTAATTTCTCTAACATTCGAACACGCGATTGTACTTGTTCTGTTTTAGAAAATGTTCCGCGAAAACGTTCGATAAATAATTTATTTTCGGCAATAAATTTTTGTTGTTCATCATATGCCTTTTGTTGATGAATTCTTCTGTCTTGACGCAAAACTAAATAATCGGAATATTTTGCTTTGTAATCATAAATACGTCCCATCGTTACTTCAATTGTACGATTGGTAATATTATCGACAAAGGTACGATCGTGTGAGATAACCATTACGGCTTTGGCTTGGTTTTTCAGGAAATCCTCTAACCATTGAATCGATTCAATATCCAAGTGATTGGTTGGCTCGTCTAACAAAATTAAATCAGGCTTGCGTAAAAGAATTTTTGCCAATTCGATTCGCATACGCCAACCACCGGAAAATTCAGATGTAGGTCTGTCCAAATCTTTCTGCAAGAATCCCATTCCTTTCAAAACTTTTTCAACTTCAGCTTCGTAGTTAACTTCTTCCATTGAATAAAACTTTTCACTGACCTCTGATACACGTTCGATTAATTTCATATAATCATCGCTTTCATAATCAGTTCGTACAGTTAATTGTTCGTTTATATCATCTATCTCTTGTTTCATTGAAAGGTATTCGTCGAATGCTTTCGACGTTTCTTCTCGGACAGAACAATTATCTTCAGTTAATAAATGCTGCGGTAAATAAGCAATAACGGCTTCTTTAGGAGCCGAAATATTTCCTGATGAAGGTTTATTTATCCCAGCGACAATTTTGAGTAAGGTAGATTTTCCTGCCCCATTTTTACCCATTAAAGCAATTTTATCGTTTTCGTTTATCACAAAACTTACTCCACTAAATAGTGCTGTAGAGCCAAATTGAACGGAAATATCATTAACTGTAACCATATGTTTTATCGAATAATTGCGGCAAAGATAATTGAATGAAGAAGAATATGGTTAAACTTTTCTTTTTTTACGAAAGATGCCTATCGATTAAATTTATTTGATGGTATTCTATGAAGAGTTGAGAAATAAAAAATCCGAGAAGTTTTTACTTCTCGGATTAGTTTTTTTAATCAAAAACTAATTTAGTTTTTGATTAATTTTTTTGTAACGATACCGTTATTTGTTTCGAATTTTAAGATGTAAACTCCTTTCGGTAAATTTTCTGTAGAAACACTTCCTTTTTGACCATCAAATTTTACAGTTTTAGTTGAAACACTTCTACCGGTCATATCAACAATATCAACTTTGATATCATTTTTGATTGATTTGTCTACAATATAAACCATATCTTTCGCAGGGTTTGGATACATTTGGAAAGTTGATTCTTTGATTTCTGAAGTTGATAACTTACATGCCAAAATATCTGCAGGCGGCATATCAAAAGCTTCAGTTCCATCAGTTCTGCTATTTGAACTCCCTTGCTTAGCACTATATCCTAATCCTCGGCGGGCAAAAGCTTCCCAAATATCACATTTGTTCGCGCCTTCATTCAGTTGTTCATCTGCCTTAAGAATCGCATCACGACCATCCACAAATCCGGGAGAACAAGGTTGTAATTTAAGTCCTGTCATTACCAATTGTAAAGCCATATTGTTACCCGCTTTCCCATGATATAAATCTGGAGAAAAACCATATTTATCAACCAGTTTCCAATTTAAATCCCAAATCATAGAGGCCCATACGTATCCTGTATTATGTGGCGAATCTGCATTTCCATAATTTTTTAAGAATCCATATTTTGCCGGATTAACATTCATATCAGTTGAATAGGCAGTGGCACGAATTCCTGCTCCATCAATAGCTTGATTTGCAGCAAATGTACCAATTCCTCTTTTTGTTGTACCTGTATCATTTGGAAGTTGCGTAATCATTAATCCGAAGAAATCTGACCAGCCTTCTCCCATTTGTTCAAGGTTATTTAAACAATTTGCATTTGTTATTGGTCCTGTTAAACGATTAGAAATTCCATGTCCGTATTCATGTGCAATAATACCATTATCAAAACTTCCATCAATATACGTATCTTCAGTTTTAACCAAAGAACCATTAACTATTCTTTTGTTTTCTAATTCTTTAATAATAGCATCACCATCAGCTTTACGAATTGCTATTACAGGAATGGTAATTGTTGGATCATCTCCAGACATATTGATCATTCCGTCAACATTATTTACAATTATGGCAGCTTTTGCACCTGCATTTTGTGCATTTTTAGCTTTTATTGCAAAAGAACAATCACCTCGGTAAATGATAGCGATTTTATCGTTAACTTCTGAGGCATTTGTAATTGTTCCACATCCATCATAAGGTGTTCCTGTAGTTTCACTTTTTAAAGTTAAAGAGAAATCTTTTGTTAATGGAGTAGAAGTCAAGGTTCCTCCCCAAGTAGGAATTGAAGCTTGGTAGCTTCCGGCTATATTGGAAGGGCTATTAACAATAAGTGATTCCGGAGTTTTACTCCATAAAAACATTGACATACGTGGAGATCGACCATCGGCAGGAGTTGCAAAAGTGGCATTGTTTAAAACTCCTTCATTAAATCTTGTTTGAGCTAAGGCTATCACATCATCATTACCTGTTCCGCCTTTATCAAAGTTAATTTTTTGAAAATTTCCGTTCGCTTCAGTAAATCCGTAATTATAGAAAATATCATGCATCATGTTATTCATATAGAATAGATTTGTTGTTGCTGCCTGCCATGATTCAAAAGGATGTTTTGTGAAATCGACAGGGAAATCAAAAGCTAAAGAATTTCCTCCATCAACATAATCCTTGTTATCTATCGATACAGTATTCAACACAGAGTTATACGAATTATAGCCTTTAGATTCGTGATCTCGTACAGCTCTTACATTATTTCCTTCAGTTCTTGTTTTTATGGTACTTTCAGAAGTATTGTGCCAGCCATTTGGAGAAGCTGTTGTGTTGGATACAGATAGATCTGCAAATGTTCTACCTCCTCGGTTGGGTGCTTCTAAAGGTAATTGATAAACATTATATTGTGGAGAAGCTGTATTGCTAATATCTGTATATAACCAGCTCCAATCTTCTTGATTAAATGTTGCTAAATTTTCGTTATAAAATGATCCGTGATCAAAACTACAACTTAATGTATTGTTATGTTTTTCTAATATTTTCCCGGTATTGGCATCAACGACAACATGTATGATGTCATTTTGATTTTCTTTTACCAGCTGATAACTAAACGCATAACTTAAAAGAGGTTCTTGATTCTCACTAATATAATATACAATTTCTTGAGTGTCTTCATTCGAAACGTAAATTCCTTTCTGATTGATTTTTGTGTCAGAAATGATATTTAATCCTTCGCTTTGCGCGATCATATTGACTGCTTGATTGAAGCTAAGAGATGGAGTTATATTTGCTCTTTTTAAAGAAATATAAAAGCTATCAGAAGAGGTCTTTGAAACAACTTGGTTGTCTTTAATGATATAAGTAGCATAACTATTATAAATAGGTATTCCCTGAAAGGTTCTCTGAGTATAAACTCGTTGTGTTTGATTATCGTGAATCGTTTGAGCAAATTTATACTCAACATCGCTTGCGATTGCTTTCGTTTCATAATTGTCGACAATTTGTTCTGCCGTTTGGGCGTGAACAGTCATAGACAAAATAAACGCAGAAAATATCAGCGTAAAATTTTTCTTCATTTTAAATATTGTGTTAATTATTTAACTAAAATAGGGATTAGATTTTGAAGAAAAAAATTGGAGATTAAAAATAAAAAAGGATTCAGTGATCTTTCATTTTTAGAGGGATTTAAATAATGAATATACTATTTTCTTAGCATATTTTTTCAATTAAAAAAGGTCAAAATCTCTTCTGACCTTAAATTAAACTTGATGTATTTTTTTATTTTAAATCTTTATAAACTTTTCGAATAATGCCATCGGAAAGTCCGATTTTTGGAACATGTATTTTCTTTGCATGCGACCATTTTAAGACATTATTGTATATTTCTAAGGCATATACAACAACATCCGCACGATCTGGTTTCATATTAAAGTTTTGCATACGTTCCTCTGTTGTCATAGTTTGTAGAACCTGATAATGTTTTTTAACATAAACACTACTCAAAGGCATTCCTAATTTGACACCAGAATATTTGTAAACATGGTTGATGTTTCCTCCGGAACCAATTAATTCTATTTCATCGTGTCCAATATTTTCATGAATCCAATTTTTCATTTCGATAAATGTAGTAGGTGAAACTTTATTTTCTAATAACCGGACAGTTCCAACTTCAAACGATTTAGATGTAAAAACTTTGTTATCTTTTAATAAGGTCAATTCTGTACTACCTCCACCAACATCAACATATAAATAGGTTTTTTCATCTTTTATAAAAGAACCTAATTCGGTATTAAAAAGTAATTCAGCTTCAGTTTTACCATCAATAATTTCAATGTTAATTCCTGATTTTTTCATGACTTTTTTTACAACCTCTTTTCCGTTTTTTGCTTCGCGCATGGCAGATGTTGCATAAGCCTTATATAGCTCGATGTCATAAACTTTCATCATCAGAGCATAAGATAGCATTGCATCACATATACGGTTAATATTATTCTCACTAATCTGTCCGTCAATAAAAACATCGTGTCCTAAACGAATGGGCATTCGGACAATACTTGTTTTATTGAAAATAGGTGTACGGCCATCTTCTTCATAAACATAATTAATCAACAATCGCATTGCGTTCGACCCAATATCTATTGCTCCTAATTTTCTAATCTTCATTTTCTTGTTCGTTTAATTTTTTTAAATATTCGTAGGTCGTGTATTGAGAGCGGTTTGGTTTTTTATTATTGCGTTTATAATCCAAAGAAGATTCAGCCGTAACTAGGCGCCCTTTTACATTGTCTTCAAAACTTAGGTTGAAAGTGTCCATGACAATTTTCTTAAATTTGTGATCGTAAATAGGGCAAGCAACTTCTACGCGATTATCTAAATTTCGTTCCATCATATCAGCAGAAGAAATATAAACTTTATCATCTCCTGCATTTTTAAACCAGTAAACACGTGGATGCTCTAAGAATTTATCAATGACACTCACACACTGAATATTTTCGGATAGATTTTTTGCTTCAGGAATCAAACAGTTTATTCCACGAACAA
This sequence comes from Empedobacter brevis NBRC 14943 = ATCC 43319, assembly GCF_000382425.1. Taxonomy (GTDB): domain Bacteria; phylum Bacteroidota; class Bacteroidia; order Flavobacteriales; family Weeksellaceae; genus Empedobacter; species Empedobacter brevis. The sequence continues at coordinate 69,791 of NZ_KB908300.1, read as the reverse complement.
CCAAACGAACTTTTACTCCTTTTTGAGAAGCTTTATACAACAAATCAATGATTTGTTTATCGCTTAAGCTATTCAATTTCATATTGATTTCAGCAGGTAAACCGGCTTGCTGATTCTTGATTTCCCGTTTAATCATTTTGACTATTTTTTTTCGCGTTCCATATGGCGAAACTAATAAATGATTGTAGGTTAAGTTTAAATAATTGGCTCCGAAGAATTTGAAAATTTGTTCTACATCTCTTATAATTCCGGGATTTGTAGTGAAATAAGTGTAATCGGTATAGATTTTGGCTGTTCCGGCATGGAAATTTCCTGTACTGATAAATACATATTTTTGGGCGAGATTGCCTTCCGGCTTGCGTTCGATATAACCAATTTTTGAATGAACTTTTAGTCCCGGCACTCCAAAAATGACATTTACACCAGCTTCTTGTAATTTTTTCGACCACATAGCATTGTTCGATTCATCGAAACGTGCACGAAGTTCTAAAATAGCAGTTACTTCTTTTCCATTCATTGCAGCATTAATTAATGAATGCATGACTTGTGAATCTTTTGCAACACGATAAATGGTGATTTTTATTTTGGTTACTTTAGGATCTATTGCAGCCTCCCGTAAAAATTTTAACAATAAAGAATAATCGTGGTAAGGAGCCATCATCATTTCCTCATTCTCGGAAAACGCTTGAAAATAACTATTGTATTTGAAAGGCTTTTTTAAAATGATTGGTTTTATTTTTTCATAAGTTAATCCTGGAATATCAAAGCTCGGGAAGCTCATCAAATCACGTTTGTTGTGATATTTTCCACCTGGATTTATACTATCATATTCATCTAATCGCAATTTTTTCAAGAAAAATTTCAATGTATCCGCTGCAATTTCAGCATCATAAACTAATCGGACAGGTACTCCTTTTTTTCGATTTTCTAAACTATGGATCACTTTTTCTAATAAACTGTGTTCTAGGTCATTATCAAAGTCTAATTCACTGTCCCTCGTGATTTTAATCGAATGTGCTTCTATTGATTCGAAATCGAACATTTTGAAAATATCTTTCAAATGATAACGAATAATATCTTCCAAATACATGACATATGTATTTTCATCGAATTTGGGTAGAACAATGAAACGAGGAAATAAATGTGTAGGAACAATTAAAAGGGCATATTGAATTTTATCTTTCAATTGCATTTTTACAGCCAAATAGAATGATCCGTCGCGTAAAGGTGGTGCTTTTTTGATATCATCTAAAATAAAAACACCCACTGTATGAATAAATTCGTTGTAAAAATATTCGGAAATAAATTCTAAATAATTTTTAGGGATTGATGTATCATCAACGACATAAATATTGTGATTTTCTAATTCTTTGAACAATTGATTATGCAAATCATCGTACTGAACACGTTGTTGACGGACAATTTCATTGATTTCGTCAATTAATTCTTCATCGGTTTGGTCAGGTACAATATTCTGATAAACAATTTCAACATCTTTGAACTGGATAGAGCGTAAAATGGTAGAATATCGAACGGAATAAAATTCATCTAAATTATTGGAATAAATTCCCAAAAACCGAATTCGTTCTAACAACGGAACAGATTCATCAGAAGCTTCTTGCAACACGCGTGCATTAAAAGAAAGCCAACTGATTTCACGGTTTATATATTTTTTCATTTAATTTCTTTAGGTATAATAATTTTCATGGTTTTACCTTTTCCAATCGTTTTCCAGTTATCTATATCAAACTGAATCCATACAAATCCTGATGTAGGAAGATTGTAAATCATTTCATTTCCTAGCTGATTGGTGATATCAGTAAAAGCAGGATTGTGCCCAAAAATAAGAACATTTTCGAATTGATTATCTAATTTTCGAATCCATTTATCCAACAGATAATGTGAAAATGTGTACAGTTCATCTTCAATTTGAATATTTTGAGCAGGAAAAAGAATTGGTTTTACAATTTGTGATGTTTCTTTTGCGCGAACAGCTTTGCTTGAAAAGATTTTGTCAAACTTTAAATCCAAATTATCTTTAAGGAAATGCGCAACTTTTTTAGTTTTAAACTCACCAATTTCTGTAATAGAACGAAATTGATCTGAGACATTTTCATTCCACTTACTCTTTGCATGACGCATTAAAAATAAATTTTTCATAACGCAATTAATTAAAAAAGAAAAAGTAGTTAAATCTAATCATTATCTAACGAAAAGACCTAACTACTGTTGAGTTTTTTATGCTATTTTTTAAAGATTGCCTTCGTAATGCTTAAAATCATTTTTTACCCAATCAGGTAATTCCATCGATTTTTTTTCTTCCATATCATACATAACCTGCGTACTTTTTCCGATACAATGTATCAAATCCTCTCCATCTTCACTCTTACTTGTAACGATGTATTCAAAATCAAAACTTTTGTTTCCTAATTTGGTTACTCGTACACCAATACGTGGATCGATAGCATTTGGACGCAATTCTTTTTGATAATTGGCTTCTATATGAGCAATCACAAACATATGTCTTGTCCATTGCCATTTTTTGCTGGAAGTCATCATATAATAGGCGCGGCCTATCTGAAAATATTCGAAATAATAAACGTTATTTACATGTCCAATTGGATCAAAATCACTCCAACGAGGCTCTAAGGGTTTAAAGAATTTAAATTTTTCTAAGCTCATTTTTTAATTGGGTTTTATAATATATTAATCTTCAGGATTAGGATCAATGAATTCGTATTTGTACAATTTAACTAACCAAAAGAAGACTGAAAATAAGATGGGACCAAAAATAATACCGATAAATCCGAATAAATTTAATCCAACGATCACACCAAAAATAGTAATTAATGGATGAACATCGGCCATTTTTTTCTGCAAAACTAAACGAATTAAATTATCTGAAAGGCCAACAATAACAAAGCAATAAATTAACAATCCGATTGCATTTACCGAATCTCCGCTTGCAAGTAAGAACAGCGCTAATGGAACATAAATTAAAGCAGCACCAACCACTGGAAGCATTGCTGCAAAAATTGTTAAAATAAACCAAGTGAAAGCATCATCTACACCAAAAATAAGATAACCTATATATGCAATAATTGCTTGTAGAAAAGCTGTTAACGGCATTCCTACCGCATTTGAAATAACCAAATCTTTAAGATCTGTATTCATTTTTTTTAGGTTATTTGTATTGAGAGGAATCGTTTTATAAAACCAATTTTCCAGTTTATGATGATTCATCAGCATGAAATATAAAATAAGAAAAGCAACACCAAGCTGAATAGTCATGTCCATAGAAGCATTCAATGTTTTTTCTAATAATTTTCCTCCGACCTGAGTGATTTTTTCAATATTTGCTGCGCTAAAAATATCGATATGAAATTTTGTTTGCAGCATTTCGATGATTTTATTTACATCTGTTTTGATTTGAGCAGTATCATTTAATAAGACAAGAACCTTGTTTGTTAACATTTGAATTAGTAAATACAATGGTCCAATAATTAAAATAGAACTGGTAAACATTAATAGAATGACGCTAGCTAATTTGTTCCACTTTTTTACTTTAACCATCCATTGTAATGGATTTAGAAGTAGCACATATAAACATAACGCTCCGAGAAAACCAGGAAAAAAAGCCAATAAATTTTTGGTAATTAAGCCAAAAACTAAAATGATAATAGCAATAAATGCCAGCTGTAACAAAATATTGTTAGAGAGATAGTGTTTATTTAAATTCATAGCGATTCATTTGTTTTAATAACAGTTGTTGATATTTGATTTTATCAAATTCAATGCTAAAAATTTTAATTTCTTAAAATTTTTTAAAAATAGTTAAATTCTGTAAACTTTTTTATTTTTAAGCCTTGGAATAAAATTTTATACATGAAAAAAATAATAGGTTTGATTTTATCTATTTTGACGATATCAATAGATGCTCAAACAAAAGAAGATAAAATTGTTTTAGTTATTCACGGAGGAGCAGGAACAATTCTGAAAAAAAATATGACCTTGGAAAAAGAAAAAGCTTATCGTGATGCATTAACAGTATCTTTGACCAAAGGTTATGAAGTGATTCAAAGAGGAGGTGAAAGTGAGAATGCGGTTATAGAAGCAATAAAAGTAATGGAGGATTCTCCTTTGTTCAATGCAGGAAAAGGTGCTGTTTTTACCCATGAAGGTAAAAATGAACTAGATGCTTCTTTAATGATTGGCCATACTATGCAAGCAGGTGCTGTAGCAGGAGTAACGACAATCAAGAATCCGATTTTAGCAGCAAATGCAGTTTTACATAATTCAGCTCATGTGATGATGATAGGAAAAGGGGCAGAGGAATTTGCAGAAAAGCAAGGTTTGGAAATCGTAGCTCCAAGTTATTTTAAAACAGAAGAACGTTGGAAATCTTTGCAGAAAGTATTAGAAAAAGACAAAGAAAAGACGGAATTAGATCACGATACTAAAACTCAAGCTTATGTTCCATTCAATTTTGTCGATGAAAAATTTGGAACAGTAGGAGCGGTTGCTTTAGATCATCAAGGACATATATCTGCAGGAACTTCTACAGGAGGGATGACAAACAAACGTTTTGGGCGTGTAGGAGATTCTCCTATTATTGGAGCAGGAACTTATGCGAATAAGGAAGTAGGAGTTTCGAGTACAGGTTGGGGAGAATATTTTATAAAAGCTGTTGCCGCATATGATGTTGCCGCTTTAATGAATTATAAAAATCTTTCGTCTAAGCAAGCCGGTGAAGAAGTCATCAAAAAAATAGGACAACTAGGAGGTGATGGTGGAATGATAGTTTTAGATAAAAACGGGCAGGCAAGTTTTCCGTTTAATACAGCAGGAATGTATCGCGGAAGTATTACACAGTCGGGTAAGATAACTATCGAAATTTATCAATAAATTTGAGACCATTTTAAAAATAAAAGAAATACACTACATGATAAAACAAATTTTACTTACAGCGACTGTTATTCTTTCAAATTTTGCAACAGCTCAGGTAACATCAATGATTAATGAGAAAAATGTAGATGCATCTACAAAGGTTTATGGAATGGCTCCTTTAAGTGATGCAACGAAAGCTTATGAAAAATTTAATTTTATACTTGAAAACTCTGCAGCTATTCAATTTGCAAAGCCTCTTTTAGAATATGGGTATCAATCTTCTAATTTTCAGGCACAAGAAAACGGGTTGATGATTTACATGGTGAAAGACAAAAAAATTATAGACCAATGGTTAGTAAATCCTGTTTTTTACAATACTTTTCATGACGGAACACCTTATTCTTATGATGCAGATAAACTGGCGCTTATTGCAGAAAAGTATCCATTGATTTATAAGGAAGAAAAACGTCAATATAAAAATGAAAAAGAATACCAGAAACAACGTCAGGCTTTATTTTCAGATCCTTATAATTTGATTGTTACTGAGCCTGATTTTACGTATGAAGGATATTTTGAAGTTCAATTTCCTCAAAACGAACAATTCAAAAATCCTGAAGCAGCGATGGCTTATTTAAAACCTCTTGTTGATAAATTGACAAAAAAGAAATATGATATCAATTATTCTTTATCAGAAAAAAATATTTTAGATCGTACTCAGTTTACAATGACAATCGCAGGAGAAGAAAATATCTACAAAAAAATAAAATTAGATCATTTACAAAAAGGAGATTGGCAGTCATTGAGTTATGAAGCTTCAATTTTTAGAAAAGAGAATTAAAAATAAAAGAATAGGTTTTTGAACTTTCAAGAACCTTTTTTTTGCTAATAAAGATTCGTACTTTCAGTGTTTAACTGAAAACAATATGAACTCTAATTTCTATAAAATTTTACAGCATTCTAAAGAAAATCAGTCTATTATAGCTATTTATAATGATCCGGAAGGAGATAATTTTTGGGCGGGTTATATTTTAGATTTTAATGACGAATTTTTTACGATGCAACATATCTCGAAGTATGGGAAAAAAGATGGAATACTCATTGAACCTTATTTCAGAATTAGCCGAATAGATGTAGATGATTACTGCAAATGTCTGAATTATTTGAAAGAACGTCATACGGATTTAGATGAAGAAAATTTAGTCACTTTCAATGTTACAAGTGAAGAAAACTGGATAAATCAAATTTTAAACGAGTTAAATAACCAGACTGACTATGTTTCAAGAATTCAATTCAATAACAATAGTCGTTTTTCTGGTTTTATCCGAAATTTAACAGAAAATGATTTCGAATTAAAATGTATTGGTTCTGAAGGAACTGATGAAGGATTTTTGTATTTTCAAATTGATGATATTTCATCAATCCGAGTAAATGACTTGGAAGCTCGTAGAAGACTATTTTTATACAATTATCGTCGTTCGATTGATTTTTTTGATGAATAGTATTTTAGATATAGAGGACTTTCTTTTACTCAATAATTAAAGTATTCAAAAAAAAATAGCGCCTTCCAATTGGAAGGCGCTATTTTTTTGAATTAAAGTGATTAAACTTAAGTTTATCCGTTGACAGCTTCTACATTGTCTACAACATCAGGCATCATTTGTTTTAAAATACCTTCGATACCGTTTTTAAGTGTAGCTGTTGAAGACGGGCAGCCTGAACAAGCACCCTGTAATAACATTTTAGCTGTACGAGTTTCTTCATCAAATTCGATCAATTCGATATTTCCACCATCGTTCGCAACTGCTGGCTGTACATATTCATCTAATATAGCTTTGATTTGTTGCTCTACGGAAGAAAATTCTTCAGCAGATTTTACCACAACATGTTCCGGTGCTTCTGTTGTAAATTCATAGAATTCATCAAAAACAATACCCCCAGCTTGCAGATAGTTTGTAATAAAAGAACGAACATCCATTGCCCAAAGGGACCAGTCTTCAGATTCATTTTTAGTAAGTGAAACATAATTATCTACAATAAAAACTTCCTCAACAAATGGATATTCTTTGTAAATAGCAACAGCCAATGGAACTCCTGCTGCCTTATCGCTCGATTTAATTTCGATGATTTCCGGTGATAGCATTGAGTTTGAGACAAATTTCATAGCAGCCGGATTAGGCGTCATTTCTGCATAAATAGAAATAGGAGCCTTTTTCATAGGAGCTAAAATTGCATTTTCCTCTAAATGATCATTGATAATTTCTTTCAAATCTTCTGTTACATCAGCCCAATCAACTCCATCTATTTTTTCTATCGCAACAAAATTAGCCGTGATAAATATTTTGTGAATAAATGGTATTGTCAATAAAACTTGTGCTAAAGGAGATTCTGCAGCTGTAGATTCTTTATCGAATTCTACGCCACCTTGTGTCAAAGTCACGTCACAAACGAACTTCATCACATTATTATTTGGTGTAATTTCTTCGTATACTCTCATCATACTGCAAAAATAAGCTATAAAAACGTATCTTTATCATTAGAATTATAGATTTTGTTATGGCAATAATTAAAGAATTAAATGGACACGCACCGAAGTTCGGTGACAACTGCTTTCTGGCAGATAACGCAGTAATTGTAGGAGAGGTGGAAATGGGAAATGATTGCTCCATTTGGTTTTCTGCTGTTGTGCGTGGTGATGTTCATTATATAAAGATGGGAAATAAGGTAAACATCCAGGATAATGCAACAATTCATGCAACTTATCAAAAGTCACCAACGACAATTGGAAATAATGTTTCGATAGGACACAATGCAATTGTTCATGGTTGTACAATACATGATAATGTGTTGATTGGAATGGGAGCTATCGTAATGGATGATTGTATTGTAGAATCGAATTCGTTGATCGCTGCAGGTGCAATTCTAACAAAAGGATCACATGTAAAGGAAGGTGAATTATGGGCAGGTATTCCTGCAAAAAAAATAAAAGATGTTCCGAAAGAATTAAAAGAAGGCGAAATAGAACGAATCGCCAATAATTATTTGATGTATAGTAGTTGGTATAAATAAGAAATGATTATAATTGTTTTTTCTAAATAAAATAATACCTTTGCAAAAGACAAGAAAGGAAATGGTGTTCTTCCTTACCCAACCGCTTCAAAAGCTGATGACGCCTGATTAATTAAAAGTATAACATTTAATCAGGAGAGCTATGTCTAAAAATAAGCAAAATTCAGTTTTAAAAAAAAATACCTATTTTACATTTTTTTTCAGAAAGTATCCGGCATCTCTTTATATGTTAAAATGGACATTTATTTGTTTGTTTATGAGTATTCTTATCGGAACGGCTTCAGCCGGCTTTCTACAAACTTTAAATTTAGCGACAGATTTTAGAGAAAATCATCCATGGCTTATTGCCTTTTTACCAATAGGTGGTTTTCTTATCGGATTGCTGTATTATTCATATGGAAAAGAAGTAGAAGGAGGAAATAATTTATTAATTGATACGATTCATACCCCGAAACAAATTATACCTTTCAGAATGGCTCCTTTTATTTATATCGGAACAATTGTGACTCATTTTTTCGGAGGTTCGGCCGGACGTGAAGGTACAGCTTTGCAGATGGCAGGAGCTATTGCAGATCAATTTAGTAAACCACTCAAGCTTTCTCCAGCAGATAGAAAAGTTTTAATTATAGCAGCAGTTGCAGGTGGATTCGGTTCTGTTTTTGGGACGCCACTTGCAGGAGCTGTCTTTGCGTTAGAATTTTTTCTAATTGGACGCATACGTTACAATGCACTTTATCCAGCTTTTATGACTGCAATATTTGCAGATATAGTGACTAAGCTATGGCAAACACCTCATACGCATTATCAGATAGATCTCGTGCCTAATGTTTCGATTTTAAATATTACGTATGCTATTTTTGCAGGCTTATTTTTTGGTTTATGTGCTTCTATTTTTAGCAAATTAATGCATAAAGCAAGTCATATTTTTAAATCTAAAATTTCGTATCCTCCATTACGACCATTTGTGGGAGGAATTATTGTAGCTTGTATTGTTTTAGCAATAGGTACCACAAAATATATTGGTTTAGGAATTCCTACGATAATTCAGGCTTTTGATGAACAATTGCCATCATATGATTTTGCTTTAAAAATGATGTTGACCATTATAACACTTTCAGCAGGTTTTAAAGGAGGAGAAGTTACTCCTTTATTCTTTATAGGAGCAACGTTGGGAAACGCTTTAAGTCTTTTTATTCCTTTACCAACAGGACTTTTAGCAGGGATGGGATTTGTTGCCGTTTTTGCAGGAGCTACAAATACACCAATTGCGTGTACCATTATGGCAATAGAATTATTTGGAGTAGAGTGTGGTGTTTATGCAGCAGTGGCTTGTATTGTTTCTTATTTTATTTCAGGACACAACAGTATTTATGGACAACAAATAATAGGAGAAGCAAAGCATAGACGATTTTCAGCTCAAGAAGGTAAAAGATTAAATGATCTTTGAGAATAAAAAAATAATGGTGAGAAACAACTTAGTTTCGTCTCTCATCACTATTTTTTGTTTAATCAAAAAGAGTTTTATCTATTTAAAATAAACCAAATTGTTTAAAATGATGAGTAAAATGTTTTTTATGAAATATTTTCCAATCTTCATAACCAATTTCATCAAGAACAGGATTTACAATTTTTGCTTCAGGGTTATGCTCAAAGTACACATGAAATTGATCAATTTCATGTTCTAATTTTTCAATAGAAGCAGCCAAAGAAGGATAACGTAGATCTAATAAACCTTCCATGCCATTTGCTTTTATTCCTTTTTGCATTTCTTGATCAGATTCCAATAAAAATGCTTTGTATTGAGGAATTTGTTCTTTCGGAATGCGACAAGGAATCGATAATCCCCCGTTCGATATTTTTGTTGTCACAATTAAATGTTCAACCATATGTTGAGGAGTCATTATTCCCCATTCCGGCTGTTGATCAGTTTTTAAACTTTTCAACCTTGAAATAACATCAGCTTTATCTTCAAAATTTAGAAACATACGTTTATTTTTTATTGAAGATAGGAAAAAAATAGTGGATTACATGAATGAATTGATTAAACTTATAAGAATGTTGATGTTGTAAAAATATATTTTTAAAAGGTGGATTGATATTTTGTGTCATAAAAATGAAGAACACAAAGATTATCTTATTTTTGTTTACGCAATTAATCTTGATTTTATGAAATTATTCATCTATATATCATTCTGTTTAACTTTAATAACTTCTTGTGTTTCTCAAAAGAATCAACATATCAACGAGCATATTTTGACTTTAAAGAATAGTTATTGTAAAGCTCCTCATCATTACAATTATAAGAAAGAATTGCCTTCGTATAATTCGGATTCTATTTTAAGCGCAAATACAGATTTAAGAACGACCTTTTCAGAACAAAGTATATTGATTTTAAATGCACTAGAATCTTTGGATGAAGTGAAAACAATCAATGAATTGAAAAAAGATTCATCTTTAGAGTCAAGAGTGAGAGTTTTAGAACTTAAAAATTCAATCAATAATAAAATTACAATTGCATTAACCGAATTAGATGCTGTAGCTGCTGAGTTTGATTGCGAAGGGGAACGGGTAGAACAAATGGCAAGCTATCTACAAAATATCAATGACAATCGCAATAATAAATTAGTCATTTATTCAATTATTGCAGGAGCTGCAGCATCTGTTGCAAGTGGAATTATTAGCAATGATAGTTGGGGAAATGCCGTAGACATCGGAGGAGGAGTTGTAGGGGCAGGGCTTGGTTTCGCTACTTTAAATCCTAAAGGGAGAAAAGTGGAATTTATCCATCAGAGAAATTTATTACGAGATATTTGGACACAAAAGTTAGAATCAGAGAATTTCCCTCCGTTCGTTTGGTACATGTACACCGAGAAAAAGTTTTCGAATCATACAGATGGGAAATCAATTATAGGAAATATAAAGAATCGTTGGCTCGAATTTAATTTTGAAAATAATATAGAAGAAGCGAATCGGTCTGTAAATTTTGGAGATGGAGGTGAATATAGAGCTTCAGATTTATTTAACCGCTCACGCATGTTAAATCAAATGCAATCGGCTACACGAACTATAAACCAAAACATTAATTATTTGTTGCTAGATTTGGACAGATTAGTGTTATATTAGAAATAACAGAAAAGACTTCTCAGGGTAAGTCTCATTATTTTTCATTATATTACAACATATAAACGGTACTGAACGATTTACATTTTTATGTATGTGTTTGATAATTAACGTTATGCTGGTTTTGATTTGCTGCTTTTTTGGTGGTTTTAATTTTTAAGAGGAAAACTCTTTTTTTTAATTATTACATTTTATAACGTTTTCAACGACCGTAAAAATAATTAATAATTGTACAAAAATTATAATCATGAAAATAGGTTTGATGGGATTTGGAAAAGCAGGAAAGGCAGTCGCTAGTGTAATATTGCAGCATGCAGACTTTTCCTTGGAATGGGTACTGAGAAACCGAAAAATAACAGAACATTCATCTGTAAAAGACTTTTTGGGTATTTCTAGTACTGATACAGGTTTCATCTATTCATCACAAAATACTGCTATAGATGAATTATTGTCTCAACATCCTGTTGATATTATTATAGATTTCTCTACTGCGGAAAATATTTATTCATATGGGAAAACATGTGCTGAAAAAGAGATCAAAATTATATCAGCCATTTCGCATTATGGACAAAAAGAAAAAGAATACCTGCGCTTGCTTTCTGCCGATACTGTTGTTTTCTGGTCACCTAATATTACGCTAGGAGTAAATTATTTATTATTTGCTGCATCCTTATTAAAAAATATTGCTCCACAAGTTGATATCGAAGTGATTGAGGAACATTTCAAAACTAAACCGGGAATTTCCGGTACTGCTGTGAAAATTGCAGAAACTTTAGAGATTGAAACTGAAAATATTAATTCTGTCAGAGTAGGCGGTATTGTGGGAAAACACGAAGTTATTTTTGGATTTCCTTATCAAACTATCCGATTAGTTCATGAATCAATATCCCGCGAAGCATTTGGAAGTGGGGCTTTGTTTGTTGCCGAAAATATAAAAGATAAACCTAAAGGGCTTTATAATTTTGAAGACATTCTAAAACCGTATTTTTTCGATCCGTCATAAAAGTGTACAGCAATTTTATGAATCCTTAAATACCTCTTCGAATCTAGTATCTTATAAGATTCATAGCTATTTACATGGTAATCAGAACGAGTTATCTGAAAAGAGTGTTTCTTGCTAAAATTTTAATCTTGACATGAGAATAGTTACGTCTTAATCACTTTCTCAGCAATCTTTATTAGATGTTCATTTTTAGTGATTTATATTTTGTTGTGAAGTTTGAAAAAATGGTAAAAGGTTACCAAGAAAGATGGTGAAACAATTGAGAAACAATTAAAAAAGTCACTCCGTTAAAATAACGGATAAAAAAAATAAAAATCATGATTATGTTTTTCTCAATAAAAATTACTTTTACTAAAGTTTTCATAACAATGAATGAGTAATATTACATTAAACCCAATTTATGAAAAGATTATTGATGACTTATCAAATCAAAAATACTCTATTTCAGACTTTTTTTTCTCGGTAGAGGAAACAAAACAACTTCGCGAAGCAATTATTCGAACGGAAGATAAACACGATTTTCATCAAGCAGCCATTGGAAATTCTCAAAATGAGCAAGTCATAAAGTCTATACGAGGAGATAAAATTAAATGGATGGATGAAATGAATAAAACAAAAACAGAAGAAATTTTCTTTTCTAAAATCAATGATTTTATTGATTATTTGAATAAAACATGTTATATGGGAATTGAGGAAAGTGAGTTTCATTATGCGATTTATCCTGAAGGAACTTTCTATCAAAAACATGTTGACGCCTTCAAGAATGACGATCGTCGAACACTTTCTATTGTTCTTTATCTGAATGATGAACAATGGAAAGATGAATTTGGAGGTCAATTAACGTTGTTTTTACCAGGTGAAGATAAGGAAGAAAAAGAGTTGGATATTCTTCCGTTAGCTGGACGTTTGGCTGTTTTTGACAGTAAAACAATTCCACATGAAGTAAAAACTGTAAACCGTCCAAGATATAGTATAACAGGTTGGTTAAAAACACGTTCGACATCAGTCGTTATTTAGGACATATAAAAAAAGAGCTTGTAAAAAGCTCTTTTTTTATGAATTAAAATAGGATTAGAATATCAATTGTATTTATTTCTTGCTGTTAAAATGATTAATTTTGGAAAAACTGAACGAATTATGCAAATTTTAGTGATTGAAGATGATAAACGAATTAGTGATTTCTTAATCAAAGGATTAGAAGAGAATGGTCATTTGGTTACACTTTGCAAAGATGCCGAAACAGTTTTAGAAAAATTTCTCAACATACATTTTGACTTGATTATTTGCGATATTATGCTACCAAAAATGGATGGAATTCAATTGGTACAAACACTTCGTTACAAGAAAATATTCACTCCAATCTTAATGCTTAGCGCTTTGAATACGGTGCAGGATAAAGTTTCAGCTTTGGATTACGGTGCAGATGATTATATTACAAAACCATTTCATTTTGACGAATTGTTGTCACGGATTAAGGCGTTGACACGTAGAAATCAATTTCGTTCTCAAGAAAAACCTGAAAACAAATTGATTTTTGATTCATTGGAAATTGATTTGGATCAATATAAAGTGTATGTTAATCAAGAAGAAACTGAACTCTCTCCACGAGAATTTAAATTACTGAATTATTTAATTGAGAATAGTGACAAGACGGTTACGCGAATTCAAATTTTGAATGCAGTTTGGGGAATTACATTTGATAATCATACAAATGTAGTGGATGTTTACATTTCCTATTTGAGAAATAAAATAGAGAAAAACGGAACGAAATATATTCACACAGTGAAAGGGGTTGGTTATATGTTTAAAGCGGATTAAAATGAAGCTGCAGCATCGATTATCAATTTATTCTGTCCTGTTGTTTGGTGTAATCGTATTGATTGTATCCTCAGTTGTCTATTTTTCTTTTTATAAGTTGATGGAGAAAAAGGAATTGCAATCACTGCAGAATAAAACCTTAATAGCTGCTATTTATTATCTGGAAGAGGATGAGTTGTCAAAAATTGAACATGAAAATATAGCCAATCAATTACAAAAAGCGCTTTCCAGAAAAAATATAGTTGTTTATGATTCGTTAAATAAGATGTACAATGGTCATATGAAAACTGATAAGCAGATTTCAACAGATTTTATTGAACGAATACGTCGCAATAATGTGGATTTCCAAACGTCCAAAGATTTTTTCTACAATGGAATCTATTATAAAGATAATCAAGGAGATTTTGTCGTGATAGTTCGTGAACCAAAAGACGAATTCAATGATCAAATGCAATCGTTGTTGCATATTTTAATCACTGTTTCTTTAGTAGGGCTCTTATTTGTTTATCTTTTTTCAAATTACTTGGGCTATATCGCGTATGAGCCTATTATTAACATCATTCATCATATAAATGAAAGGGATACAAAAAATTTTAATGAACCCATCATTTTAAAAAAATCATATTCGGAAATTGAAGATTTATTGAAAACATACAACCATTTTATTGAGCGGATTTCACAGGTTTTTAATATACAAAAGAACTTTATCAATTATGTCTCTCATGAATTGAGAACTCCTATAGCTGCTTTATTGGGAACTTTGGAGGTGACTGATCATAAAAAGCGTACAGTTGAAGAATATGAAGAGGTCATTAAACAATTAAAACAATATACCAACGATCTTCAGGAAACACTAGATCAGATGATGTTGTTATCTGGTGCCAAAACCAGTTTTGAATTTAGTCAGATTCGCATTGATGAGGTAGTGTGGCAAGTGATTGAAAATGCTGTTATGTACCATCAAGCCAAGATTAATGTTGAAATTAACGTTGAAAACAATGCATTGCTTTCAATTCAAGGAAATGAAAAACTGTTAGAACTTGCTTTGAACAATATTTTGGGTAATGCAATTAAGTATTCCGACAATCAACCTATTCAAATAGTGTTTATCGAACACAATAATCAATTAGAATTACATATTATCGACCAAGGAATCGGGATTGTCGAATCGGATTTAATGCAAATCAAAGACAACTTTTATAGAGGTCAGAATACGGAAAAATATCAAGGAAAGGGAATTGGTTTGTCAATGGCCAATATAATTTTAACTTTGCATAAGATTGATTTAGTAATTACAGCAAATCAACCAAAAGGAACTATTGTAAAATTACTTGTTTAATATTTCTAGAGAAAAATGTTTTTTTATTTAAAAATTAGCTGAACGTATTCATTTTAAAATTCTCAATTTATGGAGAATTAAATTAAATGGGAGTTACTTCTATCTCCCACAGAATATCTATTCACTAAATTTTAAATATAATGAACAATCAAAACAAGTCATTTTTATGGCTTATCATATTTCTTATTGGGTTTCCTCAAATAAGTGAAACCATTTATACCCCGTCATTAGCAGATTTAGCTAAGACGTTTCATGTGAGTGGAAATCAAATTCAGCAAACTTTAGGCATTTATTTTATAGGTTTTGCAATTGGCGTTTTCTGCTGGGGAATTATTTCAGATTTTATTGGCCGAAAAAGCAGTATGCTTTGCGGAATACTGTTGTATATACTGGGATCTTATTTATGTTTAATCTCAAAATCATTGGAATTTCTACTTTTTTCCAGATTTATTCAGGCTTTTGGTGCAGCAGCTGGTTCTAATGTCAGCCAAACCATTTTAAGAGATGTATGTACCGATAAAGAAAGAATGGTCATTTTTAGCAAAATTTCTGCTGTTTTGGCTTTTTCTCCGGCTATTGGTCCATTGTTAGGAAGTGTAGTAGCCGAAATATGGAATGTATCGATGGTTTTTAAATTATTACTTCTAATTGGAGTGCTTGCTTTTTTATGGTCGAGTATAAGTTTGAAAGAAACGTTAAATCGTGACATAAAAATAACAGACAGTTACAAATCAATTGTTATTTCTATTTGTAAAGATCGTTATTTTTGGCTTTATGGTACTCTAATCGGCACGATAAACGGTGTTATTTTTAGTTATTATGGAGAAGCACCATTTATCTTTATTGAAGATTATCATTTTTCAATTATTGAATATGGATGTATCGGTTTTATTGTGGCTGCGGCCTGTTTTTCAGGGGCTAATTATTGTAGAAAAAAGATAGGATTAATTGATGCAAAACAAATTTTAAACAAAGGAAATTTGTTTTTCTTTACAGGAATAGCTGGATTATTTATTCTCAATTTTCTTCCATTAAAAGAGAAGGTTAATGTCTCATTTTTATTGGCAGGAATTTTCTTAATGATGTTTGGCTTATCGGTAATATTACCAATTTGCTTAAGTAATGCGTTGAATAATCATAAGGCATATTTAGGAATTGCCGGAGCATTATTGGGATTATTTTACTATTGTATTGTAGGGGGATTAACCATAATAATGAGTATGCTTCATGGAACGTCAGCAATTGCCTTTCCTTTATTTTTATTCTTTTGTTTTTTAATGAATGCTTTTGTCATTAGTCGACTAAAATAGCATTAAATAGCCATCTTATTCGTTAGCTTTTGCAAAGAATAAGATGGTTTTCTACTTTGAATTGCTTTTCTAATCTATTTCTAATTTGTTTTAAAAGTTCCCTTAATTTGAGGAAACTACTTTTGAACTTTGAAATTAGAACAAAGTGAAAACGATTTATTTAGTTGCAATCCCTTTTGTTTTGGCTATACAAACAAAGGCACAAACTGTCACATTAGACAATTTAGAAGCAGCATTTCTTCAAAAAAATTATGAATTAATTGCCAATAGGTTTAACATCGATCGAATTGATGCAGAGATAGTTCAAGAGAAAGTATGGAATAATCCGACTTTAAGTATTTCTGAAGTTAATCTTTGGAAAACATACAATATTGAAGAACAACCCTATCTGATTGGTAAATATGGGAGAAATCAACAGATTTCGGTTGAATTGGAACAATTGATTGAAACTGCAGGTAAACGAAAAAAGAGAGTAGCGCTTAAAGAACTGGAAAAAAAATCAGCTCTTTTTGATTACGAGGAACTACTTCGTGAATTGAAAAAAGAATTAAGACAGACCTATTTTTCTTTGGCACATGTACAATTGGCGAAGCAACAACTTCAAAACAGCATCGATCTGTTTGAACAGATGAATACGCAATATAAGAGGCAGGCAGACTTAAAAAATGTTCCGAAAGCCGACTTTTATAGGCTTCAGACCGAATTGATCGGTTTACAGAAAGATCAAATTGAATTGAATAATCAAGGTGTTGAATTGTTGAACAAATTAAAACTGTTGACTCAAAATACTGAATTAAAGGTAGAGGATATCGATTTTTCTCTTTTTGAACAGCATTCTAAGTTAATTCCATTGGACATCAAGCAGCAGGCAGTCAATCAGAATATTGGAGTAAAAAGGCAGGGAAATGAAATTGACTTAGCTGAAAAACAATTGGTTTTGGAGAAAGCACAACGAGTTCCTGATTTGGCCTTTCAAATCAATTATGATCGGGGAGGAAACATTATGCGTGATTTTGTAGGAATTGGTTTAAGTGTCGATTTACCGATTTTTAATACCAATAAAGGGAATATAAAAGCAGCTGAAATCACTGTTAGTCAGCAGAAAATAACAATGGATGCTGCATATTTTGAGTTGGATAATACAATTGATCGTATTCAGAACCAACTTGTTCTTTTAGATAAATCATTATTGAAATGGAAAGAACTGAATGATGATGATCAATTGACAATGATCGATAATTATAAAAAACATTTGCAAAATAAGCAGGTAACACTTCTCGAATTTATAGATTTTATTCAAGCCTACCGCGAATCCCAGCAGGCTTATTTAGAGTTATTGGAAAATTATCAATTGACAGTTGAAGAATTGAATTATATCGTTGGACAAGATTTATAATATGATGAAAAAAACATTTTATTTTTTAACCGCTTTTACTGTGTTTTTAAGCAGTTGTAATCAACAAGAAACACAAGAAGAAATTCCGCAGGAAACAAAGTTTTGTTTAAATGATCAACTAAAGAAGTCGACAGAAATTGTTTCGATTTCTGAGCAGCCAATTCATGAGCAATTAACTTTATCAGGTAAAATTGAATACAACGATAATGACCTGGTTGTTTATAAAAGTCTTTTACAAGGAGTAATTGACAAAGTTAATTTTGAATTGGGTAATTATGTTCACCAAGGACAAGTTTTAGCTGTCGTGAGATCGAACGAGGTATTAGATTTGACCCAACAGAAACGCTATTATCAAAACCAAATGGAGTTGATTAGAAAACAAATCAGAACGAAAAAAGAATTGTTAAATGATGGAATGGCTTCACTACCAGAAGTGACAGAAGCTGAACATGAATTGCAATCAACACAAATTGAAATTGATAAAATCAATGCGACGTTGAAAATGTTTCGCGCAGTAGGAAACGGACAATTTCAAATATTGGCTCCTAAAAATGGATATATCGTACAAAAAAATATGAGTGTAGGACAATCAATTACAGCTGATTCAGACGATAATCTTTTTTCTATTTCCAATTTAAAACAAGTTTGGGTAATGGTTAATATTTATGCAAATAACCTACAGTATGTTAAAACAGGTGATGCTGTAAAAGTGAAAACTGTTGCTTTCCCGGATCGTATATATACAGGTAAAATAGATAAGGTGTATAATGTTTTTGATGACAATGAGCATGTACTGAAAGCACGTGTTGTCTTGGATAATCAGGACCTGAATTTAATGCCTGGTTTGAGTGCTGATATTATAATCAATAAACAAAATGTAATCGGTAATGCATTTGCGGTTCCAAATAAGGCGTTGGTTTTTGAAAACAATAAAGAGTATGTTGTCGTTTATAAAGACGATTGTACAATGGAGGCAAGAAGGATAACAAAAATAGGACAGAATGAAACATATACATTTGTTAGTGAGAAGTTCAAGTCAAATGAAAAAGTGATTTCACGTAATGCCTTGATGATCTATGAAGAATTAAATAAATAACAAATGAAAAAGTTAGTTCAAGCTGTCGTAACTTTTTCGTTACGCAATACCACCTTTATCTTATTTGCAACTTTTACGCTTCTTTTTGCAGGAATATTTTCTTTGAAACATACACCTATAGAAGCTTTTCCTGATGTGACCAATACTAGGGCTCGTATTATTACACAATGGCCGGGAAGGAGTGCAGAAGAGATGGAAAAGTTGGTAACTCTGCCGGTTTCTAAGGTGATGAATAGTATTCCGCATAAATCAAATATTCGCTCAATTTCTCTTTTTGGATTATCTGTTGTAACGGTTCAATTTGAAGATGGAGTAGATGATTTTTATGCTCAACAATATGTATCCAACAAATTAAGTGGAGTTGATCTCCCTGAAGGAGCTGATGCTGATATAGAACCGCCTTCAGGAGCAACAGGTGAAATTTTTAGATATGTCATAAAAAGTGACCTTCCGATTAAAGAAGTAACAGCAATTCAGGATTGGGTAATAGAAAGAGAGTTACTAGCTGTACCGGGAGTGGCTGATGTGGTTAGTTTTGGAGGAGAAGAGAAAACCTTTGAAATTAAAATCAACCCGACTGAATTAAAGAATTATGATTTATCACCATTGGATGTTTATGAAGCTGTTTCTAAATCGAATATCAATGTAGGAGGAGATGTTATTCAGCAAGGAGATCAGGCTTATGTGGTTCGCGGAGTTGGGTTATTGGATAAGATTGAAGATATAGGCAATATTACAATCAAATTAAATGGTTCGACACCTATTTTAATCAAAAACGTAGCAGACGTAGTCGTTTCAAATAAACCGAGATTGGGACAGGTTGGTTATAATGAACATGATGATATGGTAGAAGGAATTGTGATCATGTTAAGAGGAGAAAATCCTTCAGAAGTAATTACAAACCTTAAAGCAAAAATAGAAGAACTAAATAGCAGGACTTTACCTGATAATGTCAAGATCGAAACTGTAGTTGACCGGACTAAATTGGTTGATAATACCGTACACACTGTATCGAAGAACATTATTGAAGGAATTTTACTGGTTTCGTTAATTGTATTTATCTTTTTATACAATTGGAAATCGACATTTATTGTGGCTTCGGTTATTCCATTATCGTTTCTTTTTGCTATTATCATGTTAAAGATACAGGGGTTACCTGCCAACCTGATTTCAATGGGTTCTTTAGATTTTGGGTTATTGTTGGAAGGGACTTTAGTTATTGTGGAAACTGTTTTTGTGGCGTTGGCTACTATGCAGCATAAAGTAGGAGCCGAACGTTTTGCAAAAATGAGCAAAATGGGCGTCATTAAAAAAAGTGCCGGTAGTGTGGCATCGTATATTTTCTTTGCTTTAATTATTCTGATTGTTGCTTTATTGCCAATCTTTTCTTTCCAAAAAGTAGAAGGAAAAATGTTCTCTCCTTTGGCATTTACATTGGGATACGCATTACTAGGTTCTTTGATTTTGAGTTTAACTTATGTACCGGCGATGTGTAAACTGCTTTTCAAAAAGAATATGGATGAAAAGGAGAATTTTATCACCCGATTTTTTCAAAAAACCATATTTGGTTTATATGCAACCGCATTCCGCTATAAAAAAGCAACGATTGGAATATTTTTGGGAATATTAGCCATTTGTTTGTTTAAATTCTCTCATTATGGATCAGAATTTCTTCCCAAGTTAAACGAAGGAGCTATTTATATTCGAGCAACTTTACCCAATAGTGTCAATTTACAAGAATCAACTCGCTTGACGAAAGAGATGAAAGAATTGATGCAGAAGGATTGTGAGGAAATCGATTTTATATTGACACAAACTGGACGGCCAAATGACGGAACAGATCCTACTGGTTTTTTTAATATTGAATTCAATGTGCAATTAAAAGATGAAAAAGATTGGAAACGAAAGATATCCAAGGATGAGATCATACAGGAAATGAGAGCTAAACTGAATCATTATCCGGGGATCGTATTTGGTTTTTCTCAACCAATTCAAGACAATGTTGAAGAATATGTAGCAGGGGTTAAAAGTTCATTGGTCATAAAAATTTTTGGCGACGATTTATATGATTTAGAGAAATATGCGAATAAAGTAGCCGCATCTATAGAAAAGGTGAATGGAATTACAGATATCAATGTTTATAAAAATATAGGTTTACCAGAACTTAGAATAGAATTGAGCGATACCAAAATGGCAAAGTATGGAATTAGCACAGCAGATGTTCAGGCAGTGATTGAAATGACGATTGGAGGTCGCGCTGCAACGAAATTTTATGAAAATGATCGACAATTCGATGTAATTCTCCGTTTTCAGGAAGCTTATCGCGACACTCCAGAGAAAATCGGGAATATATTAATTCCCACAAGTAATGGACAAAATGTACCATTGCAGGAAATTGCATCAATTGGTTATCAAACAGGGCCGGCATTTATTTACCGAGAAGGCAATAGTCGATACATTGGAGTTGGTTTCAGTATAGAGGGGCGTGACTTAGGAAGTACCATTGATGAAGCAAAAAAAGTTGTAGCAAAAGAAGTTAAGCTACCCAAAGAAAATTATATGGAATGGGCAGGGGAGTTCGAAAGTAAAGAACGGGCAGCGAAACAATTGATGCTGGTAGTCCCTATTTCATTGGTTTTGATTCTACTATTATTATACACCAATTTTGGGAATGTAAAAGATACAGCTATTGCAGCTTTGACTTTACCTTTCGCATTTATTGGAGGATTTATTTCGCTTTGGGTAACCGGAACAATTTTCGGAATATCTGCCGGAATAGGATTTATTATTCTTTTTGGAGTAGCGACTATTGATGGAATAGTTTTAATCGGTGTGATTCGCGACAATATAAAACATAAGATAAAGTTGAAGGAGGCTATTATTAGTGGAGTCAAAAGTAGAATTCGTCCAGTTGTAATGATTGCACTCATGGGCTCGATGGGATTATTACCAGCAGCTCTTTCCACCGGAATGGGGTCAGAAATTCAAAAACCATTGGCTATTATGATTGTAGGAGGGTTGATTATTTGTTTGATTTTATCCTTTACAATTCTACCGGTTGTTTTTTATTATACCTATCGGAATAAATACGAATAGTCATTTTACAGATTTCTTTTAAATAAAAATAGCGGACAAGTGTCCGCTATTTTTATTATATCATGAAATATTAAAATTAGTCAAAAAACTCTGCAACATAACGTTCTGCGTCCAATGCAGCAGCACAACCAGAACCGGCAGCAGTAATTGCTTGTCTGTAAACTGAATCCTGTACATCTCCGGCAGCAAAAACGCCAGGAACATTTGTTTTGTAAGAACGATCTTGTGTGATTAAATACCCTGTTTCATCCATATTCAATTTCCCTTTGAATAGTTCTGTATTCGGTTTGTGTCCAATAGCGATGAAAACACCATCTACTATTAATTCTTTTTCTTCATTTGTAACATTGTTGATAATTCTAGCTTTCTCAACGACATTATTTCCTTCTAATCCAATTAATTCATGGTTGTATAAAACCTCCAGGTTATGTGTGTTGGCAACACGATCCTGCATAGCTTTAGAAGCACGCATTTCATCTTTACGAACCAATAAATAGACTTTATTACAAAGTTTCGACAAATAAGTTGCTTCTTCAGCAGCGGTATCACCACCACCAACAACAGCAACATCCTTTCCACGGTAAAAGAAACCGTCACAAGTGGCACAAGCAGAAACTCCGCTACCAGCATATTTTGTTTCATCATCTAAACCTAAATATTTTGCGGTAGCTCCAGTAGAAATAATAATAGAACGAGTTGTGTATTCACCGTTATTCGATTTTACAGTATGTACATCGCCTTCTTTCTCTCCAAATGAGACTTCTGTTACATATTCATATTTAATCTCTGTCCCAAAACGTTCAGCTTGTTTTTGTAAATCAGCCATCAATTCTGGTCCGGTAACGGCTTCCGGGTAACCTGGAAAATTTTCAACATCTGTAGTTGTTGTTAATTGCCCACCTGGTTCCATTCCTGTTAAAATTAAAGGATTCATGTTTGCACGCGCTGCATAGATTGCAGCTGTATAACCTGCAGGTCCCGACCCAATAATGATGACATCTCTTACGTTATTTTCCATTGTCTTGTTTTATTTTTTACAAATTTAGTATTTCTTATTTAGTTTTTTTGATGGATTGAATAGATGAAAATTATAGATGCATAATTTTATATACTAATTCAATCAATAATTGACTTGGTGTGACATTACCTGTTGTTCCAACACCTTTTCCTTTCAAATCATATTCGCGGATGAAAGAGATAATTCTCGTTGCTTTTTTGAGTGGATAATTATTCGCAGCTGTCATCATTCCTTGGACAAAGTAAGGATTAATACCTAAGACTTTTGCTAGATTTTGCTTCGATTTATCTGCCGTCACATGAACCTGAATAATATTCGTAAACAAATTGAAAATTGTAGTGATTGAAACAACATACGGATTGTCCTTTGGATTTTTCTCAAAATATTTGATGATTTTGAACGCTTTTTCAATGTTTTTTGTTTCGATGGCATTTCGAAGTTCAAAAACGTTATAATCTTTACTAATTCCAATATGTTCTTCGATGTGATTTGTTGTAATTGTTTTGTCTGCTCCCACAATTGTAAATAATTTATCCAATTCGTTATTTAAACGAGATAAATCTGCACCAACATATTCTGTCAGAAGAAATTTGGCTTTTTGTTCAATTTTAAATTGATTATCCGAAACTTTTTGTTCGATCCAGGCAGGAAGCTCACTTTCGTAAATCTTTTTAAACTCAAAATAAAACCCTTTCTCATTTAGAATTTTATAGATTTTTTTGCGTTTGTCAAGAGAATTTCCTTTGTAATTAATGATTAAAACAGTCGATTCTTGTACTTGATTGGCATACATTTCCAATTGATCGATTGTACGGCTCATGTGTTGCGCTTCTTTTACAATAACAACCGCTTTTTCTGCTCCCATAGGATATTGACGTGCCATCCCGATTAATTGTCCAATTTCTATATCTTGCCCGTAAACGATGGTTTGATTAAATCCTTTTTCTTCTTCCGGTAAAATAGTTTCTTCCAATAAATCAGTAATTTGATCGATGAAAAACGGCTCATCGCCCGCTAAGAAGTAAATCGGTTTATAGTTTTTGTTTTTTATATCTTTGATCAAAGATTCTACAGGACTCATACAATGACTGAATTAGTACAATTAAATTTTTCCGAAAAATACCAAATAAGATTGAAACAAGCCCAAGATAAACTGTATATCTTTTGCCTAATTAGAAAAAAATGGTTGGTTTATACGCCTGAAGAATGGGTTAGGCAGCACGTTCTAAATTATTTGATAAACGATTTAGGCTATTCTGTTTCTGCTATAGCTTTGGAAGTTCCGGTTGATATAACAGGAATGCGAAAACGTGCCGATATTGTAGTTTTCCGACAAGAAACACCATGGATTATGGTAGAGTGTAAAGCACCTCATATTACAATTTCACAAGCTACTTTTGATCAAATTGCTCGTTATAATATCGTTTTAGGAAGCCAGTTGTTAATGGTAACGAATGGTTTGAATCATTTTTATTGTAAGATGGACTTTGAAGAAAAACGGTATGATTTTTTGAAAGAATTGCCCAGAAAATAAAAGTTTTATAAGCTATAAATAATGAGATATGTTTAATCCTTTAAGAAGAAATATATAAGGACTAAAAAAACAAGGCTTTGGCCAGAAGAATAAGTTAACCATTTCGATTCCAGATGGAAATTATCAACCTTTCTATGAAAGACTTGGAGTTGACACAAAAGAAATAAGAGTACTAAACAACGATGAATTTCTTTTATAATAGAAAAAATACGAGAGAATTCTATTCATTCGTGTTCTGTAAATGATATCAGAAAATACCCTTTGGTGCAAGTTAAGTGAGGTTAACAATAATAAAACAAAAAGCCACTCGCAGAGTGGCTTTTTGTTATTTAAAATCTTATCTAAAGAATTAAAGAATTAATGTGTTTTATAACCAATTTACAACACCTGTTTCTACACAGTAGTTTGCACCAATAATTTTGATTTTTCCTTCTTTTTCTAAGTTATTTAAGGTTGTGCTTTGATTACGAATATCTTCTATTGTTTTCTTTACATTTTGATGATTTAATCTTTCTAATAAATCAGCATTTTTAGAAGAACGTTCTTCTCCTTCTTGAATAATTTCATCAATAATTGGAGTAAAATGATCTACTAAATGACATAAATTATTCATCTCCGTTGTATGAATTGTAGCAGCATCTAATCCGCCTTTTAATGCACCACATTTAGAGTGTCCCAAAACAACAATCAATTTTGACCCGGCGACATTGCAACCAAATTCCATAGAACCTAAAATATCTTGGTTAACGAAATTTCCTGCAATCCGTACACTAAAAATATCTCCTAAACCTTGGTCAAAAATTAATTCGGCAGAAGTACGGCTATCAATACAGCTTAAAACTACTGCAAACGGCCATTGGCCTTCTCTTGTATCATTTACCTGTGAAAGCAAATCTCTGTTTGCTTTCAGATTTTTAACAAATCTTAGGTTTCCTTCTTTTAAAAATTCTAAAGCTTTCTCCGGAGTAGTTGTTGATTGAGTTTCTGATGTATGTGTTTTCATTATATTTAATTTTAATGTGAGTGGTTTAATTTTATATTTTTTATTAGATTAATGAGCTCCTGAAACTAAAACGTAACCGAAGAATTCTCTAAATGATGGTGGATTATCGACTGTTCCACGTTCGGAAATCAATCGAATGTTAATATTATTATTTTTTGCTTTTACTTTAAATTCATCCAGATATTCGATGATATCATAATCTAAAATTCTCGTTTTACGAACATCTAATTCTAAGTTAGAACCAGGTTTCAAACCGTCCAATTCTTTTACAATAGCTCCGCGGTTAACAAATGTAACCTCTTCAGCAAAGTTCATATGGAAAATATTTCCCTCTTTTACTAACATGACGTGAGAATTGTTGTAAGATTTAATTAACGAAACCACAACTCCAACTATTAAACCTATAATAATACCTTTCAATAAATCGGTAGCAAGAATAGCGATAACTGTTACAGCAAAAGGAATTAACTGATCTTTTCCTAATTTTTTCATGTCCAAAAATTGCTTCGGATTCCCTAATTTGTAACCAATGACTAATAGAACTGAAGCTAATACGGCATTTGGAATTAAATTTAAAAATACCGGAATAGAAATAACACTCACCAATAATAAAACACCATGTGTAATTGTAGAAAGTTTTGAAAGTCCTCCACTCATAGCATTGGCAGAAGAACGAACAATAACCTGTGTTACAGGTAGTCCTCCAATTAATCCTGATAAAGAGTTTCCAATACCCTGTGCAATTAACTCACGATTTGTAGGTGTTTGACGTTTTAACGGATCCAATTTATCTGTTGCTTCTACTGATAATAAAGATTCTAATGAAGCAACAATTGCAATTGTAAATGCAACTTGCCACACCAAAGGATTTGTCAAACCAGCTCCAAAATCAGGTAATGTGAATTGTCCGAGAAAGTCAGAAACGCTTTCAGGAACAGGAACTTTTACCAATAAATCTTTGTCTATTGCAAACACTTCATGATTTGTATCTCCAATTGTGATTTGATATAAAATACCGATTAATACAGCAACCAAAGAGCCTGGTAACAATTTGAAAAAATTAGATTTTTTCGCTAAAATGTTGTCCCAAACAATTAAGATGAATAAAGAAATAAGTGTTATAATTATAGCTCCTGGCGTGATTAAATCGAAGCTAATGTTATCAAAACTAAAAACTTCTTTGTAACCTAATGCTAAAGGAATTTGTTTTAAAAAGATAGATATACCAATTGCACATAACATTCCCTTGATGACAGAAGAAGGGAAGTAATAACCAATTACACCGGCTTTTAAAATTCCTAAGAGTATTTGAAAAATACCGGCAATCACAACAGCAACCAAGAACAATTCGTATGCTCCTAAATCGGTAATAGCTGTTAATACAATAACAACTAAACCAGCTGCAGGTCCAGAAACACCAATTTCTGATTTTGAAATTAATCCGACAACGATTCCTCCTACAATACCAGCAATAATACCGGCAAATAATGGAGCACCACTAGCTAACGCAACCCCTAAACATAAAGGTAATGCAACGAAAAAGACAACAATACTCGCAGGTATGTCTTTTTTCCAATTTTGAAAAAGATTCATATAGTTTTAAAATGAATTATTTAATTTTTAAACAATAAGGTAAATTGCACTTCTAAGTCAATAACTGAACAAAAATTATGCAAAAAGATGAATTAAAAAGTTAAATAAATTCAGGAGGAGGTGTAGTAACACCATTGTTCAGAGATGAGTATATCTTAGAATGATGAAAAACTGAATATGTTTTTTGTTTTGCTTTAAAAAAAGTAAACAAATTTATAACATGAAAATAATGTATTTTTTCTGTAATTTCCTTAGAAGAACTTTGTTGATTATTTTCTTCTTCTGTTGAAGTTTGAGAAAACAATGCTTTTGAATTGTCATTTGTAGTATCGTCGCATACATTTTGCTCTAATCTCATCTGATAATCCAAATACCCCGCTAACCCTTGCATGTTCGTACTGAACACCAAAAGCAGCGTGAAAAAAATTCCAATAGTATGTTTTATCAGGTAGTCCTTCATTATGTCACAAAAATATATTTTAATTTTTAATTACAAAATACTTGAAAACTTTTTTAATAAATATTTATCATTTTATTTTATGAGGCTTAACAAAGTTTATTGATTAAAAATATGAACACAATATACAATTGATATCATAAATCATTTTTACTCAGTTTTTTTAAGAATAAATTTGCAAAAAATTAAATTTTGAGAAAGTATATAAGTGTAATGTTTTTAGTTGCTTTGGTTGCAACTACTTTTGGTCAAGGGAAAAATAATAAAGGAAAATTTTATATTTATTGGGGTTGGAATCATGCTCAGTATACAAAATCGGATATTCAGTTCAAAGGTAACGGATACGATTTTACACTAGATAATGTGGCTGCTCATGATCGTCAAACTTCTTTTGGAATGAAATATTTCCGACCAGGTTCAATGACGATTCCTCAATACAACTTCCGTTTAGGATATTTTGTTTCGGATAATTGGAACATTTCTTTCGGGATTGATCACATGAAGTATGTAATGGATCAGGATCAGGTCGTTAAGATGAATGGATCAATCAATACAGGTTCTGAATTTGATGGAAACTATCATCAAATAGATAAAAAATTAACAGAAGATTTCTTAACTTTTGAACACACAGATGGTTTAAACTATGCTAATTTAGAAGTCCGTCGTTTTGATAACATTCAACATTTTCCAATTACAAAGAATGGAAAAGGGATTGATGTGAATGTTACAGCTGGTTTAGGAGCAGGTGTTTTATACCCTCGTTCTAATGTGAAGTTAATGGGAAATGAACGTTACGATGAGTTTCATTTAGCAGGATTTGCAACTGCTGCAATGGTTGGAATCAACTTTACTTTCTGGGATTATTTCTTTATCCAAGCAGAGATGAAGGGAGGATATGCCAATATGAATGATATTCGTACTACAGCTAATAAATCGGATAAAGCGAAACAAGATTTTTTCTTCTCTCAACAAAACTTAGTTTTTGGTGCAATCATTCCTGTTTTTACTCATAAAAATAAGTTAAACTTTTAATTAAAAGGTTAAATATAAAATATATAGCTTAATTTTAAACATCGATTAGACGATTTGAAAAAATTATTAGCGGAGACATCATTTGTGTACATTATGTGCTGAATGATGTCTTTTTTTATGCTCAATTTTGAGCTTTCTCCATAAAGAATTACTATTTTTACAAGGAAATTGAATAAAATTAACATGAATAGATTTTCGATATTGGTCGCGAGTATTTTGATGACGACAACAGCAATGGGACAAAAAGTAATGACGCCAGAATTGTTATGGCAGGTAAAAAAAGTGGCTCCGGTTGGAGTAACAAAAGATCAAAAAAATCTTATTTACAAAGTAACTTCTACAGATGTTAAAACACAAGAAGATACATCAAAGACTTATATAATTTCGTTGGCTGGAGGTAAAGCTTCTGAAATTGAAGACTATAAAACTCTTTTAGCAGACGAATCTCTAAATAAAACGCAAAAATATAAAGCAGAAACTGAAAAAATTAAATTACAAAAAGTTTTTGGGTCAGACTATTATCCTGAGATGGACAAATCAAATGTTCAGATTTACAACGAATTAAATTATAGACATTGGGATACTTGGAACGATGGAAATTATGATCATTTATTGCTGTCTGAAAACAAAGAAAATGCAACAAAAATTGATGTCTTAAAAGACGAACCTTATTCAGTTTCTGAATTTGTGTGGTCGCCTGACGGTACGAAGATCTTATATGTTTCTAAAAAGAAATTTGGGACAGAATACGCTTTAAGTACAAATACAGATATCTATCAGTATGATTTAGGGACGAAAACAACAACAAATATTACAGAAGGTAAAATGGGGTATGATAATACACCAAGTTTTTCTTCTCAAGGAGATTTTGCTTTTTTGAGCATGGAACGTGATGGATATGAAGCGGATAAAAATGATTTGATTGTTCGTCGTGGTGCTGTTGAGCTGAATATTACAAAACATTGGGACGGAACAGTCCAAGGTTACAAATGGAACAATGACGGAACAAAAATTTATTTCAATGCTCCGGTTGGAGGTACCATTCAATTGTTTGAAGTTGATGTAAACTTCAAAGCGAGAAAAATGCCAGCAATCAAACAAATAACAACAGGTGATTTTGATATTGCTGACGTAAAAGAAATTGTTGGAAATAAAGCAATTGTAACCAAAACAGATATTAACCATGCAGCAGAAATCTATGTTGTTGATCTGAAATCAGGAGCTTTAACACAATTAACGAATGAAAACAAAGACATCTTCGAAAATATTGCATTGAGTGATGTAAAAGCTAGAAAAATAAAAACAACAGACGGAAAAGAAATGCATGCCTGGGTTGTTTATCCACCAAACTTTGATCCAACTAAAAAATACCCAACACTATTGTATTGTCAAGGAGGACCTCAATCTGCATTAACTCAATTTTATTCTCCTCGTTGGAATTTTCAATTAATGGCTGCGCAAGGATATATTGTAATTGCTCCTAACCGTCGTGGAATGCCGGGGCATGGAGTAGAATGGAATGAACAAATTTCGAAAGACTGGGGAGGACAGGTGATGCAGGATTATTTAGCAGCTATTGATGATATTTCAAAAGAGTCTTATGTAGACAAAGATCGACGTGGTGCTGTTGGAGCATCTTACGGAGGATATTCAGTTTATTATTTAGCAGGTATTCATGAAGGCCGTTTCAAATCATTTATTTCCCATAATGGTGTGTTTGATTTGAAATCAATGTATGGAACAACAGAAGAAATTTTCTTTACAAACTGGGATGCAGGTGGAGCATGGTGGGAAACGAATAACAAAGCTGCTCAAAAAACATATACTCATTTTGATCCAAGCAGTACAGAATTGGTAAATAAATGGAATACACCGATGTTAATTTATGTTGGTGGACGAGATTATCGCGTACCAATGGGACAAGGACAAGAAGCGTATCAGATTTTGCAATTGAAAGGAATAAAATCCCGTTTCATCTATTTTCCGGAAGAAAATCACTGGGTATTGAAACCACAGAATTCTGTAATTTGGCACACGGAGTTTTTCAAATGGCTGAAAGAAACATTGTAAAAACCTTTTATAAAAAAAGAACTGATCAGTTACAATGATAACTAAAATTTAAAAGAGGAATTTCTTTAGAAATTTCTCTTTTTTTATTTCTTTGAGAATCAATGACAATATCTAATAAACGATTCAATTATTTTTTAAAATTTTGTAGAGTAGAATAAACGTTGTAAATTCAAAAACAGAAGTCAAAACCCAATTTATGAGTAAGGATAATAACAAAATATATTTTTCAAATAGCCCATTTACTAACGGACACAAAGTAATAGATTTTGTTTGGAGTGCTCGCCTGGATGAAAATTTTGATCTTTGGATGGATCTCCATTTAGAGTCAGATAATTACGATGAAGAAGAAGAATACAAGGACGACTTGGATGAAATAGATGATATTTCACAAGAAAATGCCGAAAAACAACTTTGGATTAATTATGATCATGCCATCATTTCGAGTACATATTGGAATAACAAAGGAATAAAGATTGAGCTTGTCGATCAATTAGATTTTTCTCTTCTCAATAAAAAAGTTTATGAAGTAGATCCTCTTCCAATTGATCTTGATCAACCTGAAGAATTAGCTTTTGGGGTTTCAATGTTAGGAAATGATACTATTGCTCAACATGAAATTACATTTTTAGACACAGATGAGCTTGGCGTTTTTGATATCAAATGGAAAGGAAAAATAGCAAATACATATTTAGGAGAAACGGATTTTAACTATGATTTTTATGTGTATATGAAGAATATAAAATTTAATGGAATCAAAGTACATCCTTCTCTCGAAAAAGATAAAGTGACCGACTTTTTTGCATCTCGAATGATTCATTTCAATGATTTTGAATTGGTAGAGACAGATGAATTAGAGTTAGAAAATTATATTTTAAAATTAAAAAGACAAGAAGAATAAAGACACTTTTTTAAATCAAAACGATTTTATTGTGTCGTTTAATCATACTCTAAGCAACTCACCTTATGATCAACCAAATCATCAAAAACTGTGAAGATGAAGAAATTCAATTTCTTAATGAGATACAATCCTTCGGTTATCTGATAGGAATTCATAAGAAGACTTATGAAGTTGAATTTGTTTCTCAAAATATTGATGAAGTATTTCAGATTTTACCGACTGAAATATTAGGTTTAGATCTAAACGAAATTCACAATTTTGAAATAGATTTCAATGAAATTTTAAATCAGGAAAAAGGAGAATTTCTAAGAGGTCATACTCAAATAAATTCCAACAGTTACCATGTAACAACATTTTATACAGACCATTTTATTTACCTGGAATTAGAAAAATTTACTACATCAGAGAACGCATTATATTACAGTTATTCAGAACAAATACTTTATTCTAAAACGATTGATGATACATGGAACTATTTGATTTCTTCTATCAAAAAATTGACTGGATATGATCGTGTAATGCTGTACAAATTTTTGGAAGATGATAGCGGAATCGTAATAGGAGAAAAAATAAACGAAGGATTAGAACCTTATTTGGGATTACGTTACCCTGAATTTGATATTCCGAAGCAAGCTCGCCAATTGTATTTGAAGAAAAAGAGCCGAATGGTTTCGGATGTTGATGGAAAAAGAATTCCATTGATTAGTTCCAAAAATCAGAAAATTGACTTGATGTATTCTTCTGTAAGAGCGCTTTCACCGGTACATCTCCAATATCTTCGAAATGCTGACTGCTTGGCCAGTTTCTCAATTTCAATTGTAATTAATGAGAAATTGTGGGGAATTGTAGCCTGTCAAAATCACTTGTCAAAATATATTCCGAATCAGGTTCGCTTGCAAACGGAATTGCTGACTGATTTAGCAAGATTGACTTATGTGAATTTTAAATCGAGTGAACAGTTGAAATTTCAAAATCATTTTAATGAAATTATTATCAAACTCAAGGAAAATCTTTTAACAGAAGAAAACCTTGAGAATTCGATGAATACTAATTTGAATCAGGTTTTGAACTTAACAAAAGCAGATGGGATTGCTTTGGTTAATTTTAATAAAGTTTTTACAGAAGGAGAAACGCCGGGAGAAGATGAAATTTTAAGGATAAAAGAATGGGCTGCGAAGAAAAAGTCGGGGCAATTGTTTACATCAAATTCCTTTTACATCGACTATGGAGAAAAGTTGAATCTCAGTATAAATGCTGCCGGTGTGATGTTTTGTTTTTTAGATCAAAGTTTTAAACATTTTATCATTTGGTTCAAAAAAGAACAGGTTCAAAAATTGAATTGGGCCGGAGAACCTAATAAAATTGAGAAAGTGGAAATTGTTGATGATAAAGAAATTCTTTATTTCTCACCAAGAACTTCTTTCAAAATATGGCAAGAAGAAATAAAACATAAATCATTTATTTGGCTGGAAAGGGAGAAATATGTTGCAAAAGAAGTTGTAAAATTAATTATTGAAACACTCCATCTTCAATCATTTAAAATCCATAGTTTATATGAACAATTAAAAGAGATAAACGATGAATTGGATTCATTCTCTTATACTGTTTCTCATGATTTGAGAACACCTTTATCCATTATGAAACTGAATTGTCAAATGCTGCAGCGAAGTTTGAGAGAGGATCAGGTAAAAAATGACCGATTGAAAAGTGTGATCGATGAAATAGATGGAATGACTCAAATGATGCAGGACCTTTTGGTATTGAGTAAAGCTAAAAAATCTGAAATTATTTTGTCAACAATCGAAACAAAACCAATTGTCGAAAAAATTGTACATGATGTTCTGTTGTATTATAAAACAAAAAATACAGAAGTCATAGTAGAGCGCATTCATAATGTTTTAGGAGATAAAACAATGTTTTATGAAGTGTTATTAAACATCATAGGAAATGCGGTGAAATATTCTTCACAAGAACAACATCCGAAAATTATGATTTCATCTGAAATTGAAAATGAAGATGTTATTTTTGAAGTAAAGGATAACGGGATTGGAATTAAACAGGAAGATTACAGTAAAATGTTTAAACTTTTTAGCCGTATGTCGAATACCGGGAATATTTCAGGAAATGGCGTAGGGCTTTCTATTGCACACCGAATGATGAATAGAATGAATGGAAAAATAACTTTTAATAGTAAAGAAGGAGAAGGAACAACCTTTGTATTAACGTTTAAAAAATGTAATGATGTTATCTGATTATTTAAAAGAAAAAACAGCAGCTTATCATAGTGAAATTGAAGAGAAATTAGAATCGAATAAACTGTTTAACAGCACATTTACAGATAAAAATTACTATAAAATGCTGCAAGTCAATCATATTTTTTTGAAATCCTATGAGGATTCGATTAAACAGTTTTTGAATGAAAAAGATTTAGAAAATTTAGCTTTAACAAAACTTGATAAATTAGTTTTAATAGAAAGAGATCTTCAGGAGTTAGGTTTAGAAGAAATAAAAACGCAGAAACAATTCGAGTTACATAATAGAGCGGAGGCTATAGGAGCTCTTTATGTTATCGAAGGCTCTATGTTAGGAGGAAATGTGATTGCGAAAACCTTGAAGAAATATCCTTTCTTAGAAAATAAAAGTTTCAATTATTTTGGGCATTATGGAGAAAATCTCGGGCACATTTGGAAAACATTTATCGCTTATATTAATCAAGAATTTACGACAGAAGAAGAAAAGCAACTCGTTTTTGAAGGCACGAGAAAGGCTTACGAAGATTTGATCGCTTTTGCTTAAAAAATAAATTTATAAACTGGTTTAATACAAATTGAACCAGTTTTTTATTTCATACTATTTTTGAGGACGATTGAGAAGAGCTATTATAAACCTAATTTTAGGAGCGATGAATAATAATTATCTTTTGCCGCTAGATTTGATATTTTTTTAATTCATTCTAAGACTAAAACTTTCTAAATTTGAAACATGAAAAAAACAATACTTAGTATATTTTCTGCAATTGTTTTAACTGTTTCAGTTACAACAAATGCACAAGAAGTCGAAGAGCAAATTATAATTGAAAACCGCGTAAATGATATCAAACAACAAGATAAACCTTATGTTATTTTGATTTCTGCTGATGGTTTTCGTTATGATTATGCCGAAAAACATGGCGCAAAGAACTTAATGGAATTTGCTAAAAATGGAGTGAAAGCTGATGCGATGTATCCATCTTTTCCGTCTGTTACTTTTCCCAATCATTACACAATTGTTACAGGATTAACACCTATTCATCATGGTTTGGTAGGAAATAATATGTATGATAGAGAAACAGGAGAACGTTATTCTTTGGGAAATAGAAATGCAGTGATCAATTCGAAATGGTATGGAGGAACACCTATTTGGAATCTTGCAGAACAAAATAAAATGTTGGCTGCTTGTTATTATTGGCCGGGTTCTGAAGCACCAATTAACGGAATGTTTCCTACTTATTCATATAAATATTCTGAGAAGTCTCCAATTGATTACCGCATTCAACAAGTTGTAAACTGGTTAGAATTACCGGCAGAAAAACGCCCGCATTTAATCACATTTTATTTTCCGGAAGTTGATCACGCCGGACATTCATTTGGCCCCGATGCAAAGGAAACAAAAGAGGCGGTTCATTTTGTAGACGAGTCCATCAAAAAATTGAATGATGCCGTTGGAAAAACAGGTTTGAAAGTGAATTTTGTTTTTGTTTCTGATCACGGAATGACAAGAATAGACAATGAAAATCCATTGAAGTTGCCCATCAAAATAGATGACTCGAAAGTTCAGGTTGCATCAAATGGTTCGTATGTAAGTTTGTTTGTGAAAAATAAAAATGATATTGAGTCAATTTATAAAGAAATAAAAGCTACGAAGAATCATACGTTCGATGTTTATAAAACAACAAATGTTCCTTCTAAATATCATTTTGACACAAAGAACGATAGATACAATCGTATTGGGGATATTATCCTGATTGCGCATGCACCAAATTATTTTTCGAATAACAATGCGCCGAAAGGTTCGCATGGTTTCTATGTGAAAGAAACCCCTGAAATGAAAGCAACTTTTATGGCTTGGGGGCCGAATTTTAAAAAAGGAAAAGAAATCAATGTATTTCCAAATACGGAGGTGTATCCAATGCTGGCAAAATTATTAGGTTTACCAATCACAGAAAAAATTGATGGATCAAATCAATTAGCAACTAAAATTCTTGTGAAATAATTAGACTATAAAATCAAAAAAAGGACAACTTTAAGTTGTCCTTTTTTTGATTTTATTAGTTTTTCTTAAAATTCAAATTTGAGATTACAATGGCAAAAATGATAATCGCAATTCCGGTCCATTGTATGGCTAACACTTGCTCCTGTAAAACAATAAAAGCCATCGTAACAGAAACGGGTAATTCTATTGAAGATACAATACTTCCTAGTCCTAATCCTGTATTTGGAAAACCTTTATTTAATAAGATGGGAGGTAGCACTGTTCCGAATAAAGATAAAAACAATCCCCATGTAAAGAAGATTTCAAGATTTAAAGGATGAATACTTGTTACATCATCAGAAAAATTTCTGTATAAATCCATTAAACCACTAAAATAGTATGGTCCCAATTGGCTGAAAAATACAA
Source organism: Empedobacter brevis NBRC 14943 = ATCC 43319 (assembly GCF_000382425.1). Taxonomy (GTDB): domain Bacteria; phylum Bacteroidota; class Bacteroidia; order Flavobacteriales; family Weeksellaceae; genus Empedobacter; species Empedobacter brevis. The sequence goes on along the minus strand of NZ_KB908300.1, from coordinate 33,399 downwards.
ATAAAGCGACAATAATACCACCCCCAAAAAGCATATATATACTCTTTTTATACGGAGGCAAATAAGTGGCGACACGATTTGAGGTAAACATAGTTGTTGTAAACGAACAAGCTGCTAGGAATCCCCAAAATAAACCTTTCGGGTTGAGTTCTATTTCCTGATTGATTAAATTTGTAGCCAAAACTGTTCCTGCTAACACAAGTAGCATAGCCACTAATTTTTTAGCAGAAGGAATTTTTTTACTCAATACACTTTCTACTAAAATACTTAACCAGACAGTTTGCATTAACAATACAATTGCAATTGAAACATTGATATATTGTACGGCTAAATAATAAAATAAACTTGTGAAACCCAGGGAAGTTCCGGCTAGCATAAGTCTTCTTTTATCTTTAGGTTTTACTGCTGGTGTATTTTTATTCTTTTTAGACATAATCAAATTAATAATCCCTAAAATGATAATCCCTAAAACAAATTGAGAAGCGGTAACTTCTGCTGTCGTATAGCCCTGATCGTACGCTACTTTTACAAAAGTTGCTAACATTCCATAAAAACTAGAGCCCATTGCGACAAACAAAACCCCCTTCAATAAATTCTTATTCTCCATAATTATTTTTCACAAAAAAGGCTTGATATTTTATTAATCAAGCCATGCAAGTTACTATATTTTGATGAACTAAAAAAGCCCGTTTATTTCTCCTTCTATCTTGTTGAAGATGAAACCTAAGTCTTCTTTATTTTCAACAAAATCTAAATTGTCAACATCGATTACCAAGATTTTTCCTTCTTTGTAATTTGAAATCCATTTGTCGTATTTTTCATTTAATCGACTTAAATAATCAATGCTAATAGAATTTTCATAATCACGACCACGTTTTTGTATTTGCGCGACTAAAGTTGGAATAGAAGCTTTAAGATAAATCAGTAAATCCGGAGCTTCAACAAAACTAGTCATTAAGTTAAAAACACGTAAATAATTATTGTAATCTCGTGTAGATAAAAGTCCCATATCATTTAAGTTGCTCGCAAAAATGTGCGCATCTTCATAAATTGTACGGTCTTGGATAATATCTTTACCACTTTCTCTAATTTCTTTTACTTGATTGAAACGGCTTCCTAAAAAGTAAATCTGAAGATTGAAGGCCCATTTCTCCATATCATTGTAAAAATCATCCAAATAAGGATTCATTTCTACATCTTCAAATTGAGCTGTCCAGTTGTATTGTTTTGCTAAAAGATTTGTTAGAGTAGTTTTACCTGCTCCAATATTTCCGGCGATGGCGATATGCATTTTCCAATTATTTTAACGTTTGCAAATATACTAAAGCTTAATTTTCAAAACAAAATCTAAGCGAGCAACCCATAGAAAAAACTTTTTTTAGAAAAAAATTATTCCGATCGATTTATGTATTTTTATTCCGTTTGAAAGACCAATTACTTTTCATTATAAAATAAATTGGATCGAATGATTTATGATTTAATTTATTGGATAAATAGTTTCTTATTTTATAATAGCGTACACATTTACTTTATCCCCGTCAAGGGTGTAAAAGTTTGTTTCGTTGAAAGCCATACTTTTTACTTTTTTTAACTCAATAAAAATTGTTGAAACCTTAGAATTCATATTTATTGAGATTAGTTCGTTGTTTTTTACATAGAAAATAACATCTTTGTAAAAATAGAACGGTTGATTTTCTGTATCTAATTCAAAATTGGATTTAAAGTTTCCATAATCATCATAAATATAAATCGTTTTCTGCGCCTTTAAGTAAACGGAATTTTTATAAACATGGATTTTATCGATGGATTGATCGCTATTTTTCAAATATATCTGTTTCGAACTTAAAATTGGTTTTTGCAATTGGTAATTAAAATACATCAGTTTATTTCCGATTATATCATAAAACCAACAAAATTGATTGTCGACAACTTTTAAAGCAACCGGCATAAAATCAGTGGATTTTAGTTGGATGATATCTTGAATAGGATTGAGGTCTTCGTCTAAAATGGTAAGCTGATTAAAATTTGAATAAACATAAGAGCGAAGCGGATTAGTTGTATCAACAGAAGTAATTACATTTTTTAAATCCACAATTTTATTTTTTTTGGTCTGAAATCTTTTTTCAACTTTCGTATCAGAAATCAAATAAATGGAATTATTGAGATCAGTATCAATGGTTTTTGTCATTTTATTTTCAAGCAAAATTGAATCTTTCAGCTCAAATTGTTGAGCTAAAGCATTAAAAAATGTCAAAATAAAAAAGAGTGAAAAAATGATTTTCATTTATTTGAGAATTACTTCATAACCAAATCTACAAATTGAGAGCATGATTACCAAAATAAATATGTAACGAATAAATTTGTTTCCTTTGTTAATGGCTAGTTTAGCTCCAATAAAGCCACCTAATGCATTGCAAACGGCCATTGGTAAGGCTATTTTCCATATAATTTGTCCCTTGATCAGAAACAAACAAATCGATCCGAAATTGGTAGCCAAATTGATTAATTTGGCATTGGTATTTGCCTTTAGGAAATCCATTCCCAAAAGTGTCACAAAACCTAGAATAAAAAAAGTTCCCGTTGCAGGACCAATGAAACCGTCGTAAAAACCAACAGCCACACTTACGATACAACCATTGATAATTGCAATATGATAAGGAATCTTTCGTTCTGTAGCTTGCCCAAAATCTTTCTTAAAAATGGTATAAACAGCCAGAATAATAAGAATGATTAGTAAAACAGGTTTCATAAAGTCGTTGTTAATAATCGTCAACAGCTGCGAGCCTAGGAAAGCTGAAACAAAAGCACATATTGCCATAATGGCAAAAAGTTTCCAATCTATTTTTACTTTTTTCAGATATTGAAAAGTTGCTAATGCTGTGCCACTAAATGCCGGAATTTTTAAAGTTCCAATAACTGTTGAAACAGGTAAGTTAGGTAAAAATGCGAGGGATAATGGAGTTTGAATTAATCCTCCACCTCCAACAATAGCATCTATAAATCCCGCTAGAAATGCGGCAGAACACAGATAAAATAGAATTTCGATTTCCAATATTGAAAAATTTTGTCAAATGTAGAAATAGAAAAGGACAAAACCTTGGTTTTGTCCTTATTCAATTTTATAATGTTTAAATTATTTTACAATAAATTTAACGGTTCCATAAGATCCGTCTGTATAAGCTACCCGTGCAAAATATACTCCGGCTTTCAACGCTGAAATATTAACATTTTTAGCATTCACTTCAGCTAATCTTGTGCCTGTTAAATCACCAACAAGAACACTTTTAATTTCTTTGTTCGAAATCATATTCAGGACTCCTCCGTTTACAACGGCTTTTAATTCTACTTTAGAGACAGTTTGCTCATTAGTTGATAATGAACAGCCAGGGATGCCATTTAGTTTTAGAACACCTCCAGTTCCTGAAGTATCGCTAGTATAATGACCTACCCAAATTGATTCACAGTCATAAGCACCAATAAATAATCTTTGTATATCTTCATCTATTTTTGTCCAAGTGGCACCATTGTCATTTGTATAAGAAGAACCCGTACCTAATGATGATTCCGTACTAAATCCTGTAGAAATAAATACTCCATCTGAACCGGGAATATAAGATAAATCTCCATCATAATAGTTTGAAGCTGTTTTAAGGTCCCAATTTTCACCACCATCTTCTGTATACCATAGTAAACCGGTATTGTCAACTAATAGTCCATAAGTTGAAGAAGAAAATGACATATTGGCACTGGAAGATTCTCCAGAAAAATCATCTACAGGAGAAAAGTATGAATCCCATGTCATTCCTCTGTCTTTTGTGTGCAAAATACGCCCTGTACTAGATGTTAACCATAAGTCTTCCCCTAAGAAAACTCTTCCTGCTACATAACCATATTCTTCATTAGTTAGAGGAGAGGGAGCGGTAGATAAAGTTGTCCATGTATTACCGCCATCAGTTGTTTTATACATCTCATATTTTCCATTAAGCGGATCTCCAATAACTAACCCATTATTAGCATCGAAAAAATGTACAATGTTTCCAAAAGATCCATTCGAAAAAACACCGGATACTTTTGCCCAGTTTGCTCCTCCATTTGTAGTTTTCCATAAACCATTTGCAGTTCCTGAACCAGATGCTGGTGCAGTTACGATGAAAGCTGTAGTTCCATTAATAGCCCCTACATCAGAAATGAGTGCATTTGAAGGTAGATTAGAAACTAAATTTGCTTTCCAGTTTGTTCCTCCGTTTGTGGTTACTCCGACATATTTAGGATATGTTTGTGTTCCGGCACCGTCAAAGTATGTAATCCATGCAGTGGTAGGATCAACAATTGAATATTCTCTTGCTCCAAAAGATTGTACTGGAATACCACTGTTCTGAGTGGTGTAAGTTTGTCCATAAGAGATAGCCGAAATAGCTATCGATAGAAGAGACAGTAATTTTATTTTCATAATAAGTGTTAATTTAATTGTCACCAAATTAATGAATTAAACTTAAAATAAAAAATAAAAAGTGACCGCGAAGGGATTCGAACCCTTACTGTCAGAACCGGAATCTGATATTCTATCCATTAAATTACGCAGCCTAATGGTTTGCAAATATAGAGAAATAGACGAATTGTAACTAAATTTTCGTTCTAAAATTTCGATGTTGTGTTGCGGTAAAATAATCCCTGAAGATTTGATTGATTTCTTCTTGTTGTTTTGATGCTTTAATTCCGAGTTGAGGGTACAACTGAATAATAAATTGTGTGATTTGTGTGACAGTTTCAATTCCGAAAGTATGAATTTCAGTTTCTAAATCTTCTGAAATAGTAGAATCTTCCGCTAATAAATTTTCAATAATGTTTGCATAACCAGTAGATTTAAGCGTATTTATTTTTATAAATTCCTCAAAAATAACGAGTTGTTCAACTGAAATAATTTCAAGGCTTTTTTCTATAAAATGTTCTGCCATTCCAAGGTAATTTACAAGAAGTGTTAAATCCGCAAAGCTTCTGAATGGAATTTTTTCTACTGAATCATTGCTGTAAAAATGATTGTAAACGAAACTATAATCTTGGTGAACAAGCTGGTTTTTTACTTCAAAACTGTGAGAAGAAGTTGCAACCATTCCCATTGATTTCCATGTTTGGATTAATTTGACCTGAGATTTATCTAAAATAAAAGATTTAAATTTAGGTTCTCCATTTTCGTCTAACACTTCTTTACCATCCTCAATTATTGTTGCATTTAGAGTAAAATGTGTCAGATAAGGAGCGCCTGTTGCATAGTGCCATAATCCATTTATATGATAATTTTCTCCTTTTTTTTCAGCAGTTCCGCCAAGCATTCCACTTCCCCCAAAGCATGTTTTTCGAGATGAAAATAGCTTAAATGCAATTTCAGGTTTTAAGTTTCTTGCGAAATAATTTGCCCCACTACATAGTGTAATAAACCAGCCCAAGCTCCCGTCAATTCTAGCAATTGATTGTAAGGTGTGTAATCCTTCGGAGAATTGTAATCCTAGACCATTGTATTGTTTCGGAACCCATATATTTAACCACTTTTGAGTATGGATATAATCAAGAACAGATTGATTAAAGGTCTCTTTGTTTAATACTTCTTTTCGAAGAGTTGTTTTGTCAAGCATTTTTTTCATTCAAAATTTTTCTCCAATTAAAATACCCGGAAATTGCAACAGAAAACAAAATCAATGATAAAAAGGCGTATAAATATAAATTCTTGTGTATCATCAATGGAATAGAGATGATGTTACTTATATTTAGAAGAATCCAGTTTTCTAGTTTTCGTTTTGCCATTAACCACATCCCAGCCCAAGCAAATGCACTAACTGCTGAATCCCAGATAGGAACATCGGAATCGGTGAAATGAGTTAAAGCGAAATAGAAAATGGTAAAACTTAATAGAATAATTCCAATGACGAAACTCCATTCTCGCTTGTTTGTTTTTGATATTTCGATTTCATGTTTTTGTTTTCCAAACTTCCAATATAACCAACCGTAAATACTCATCACTAAATAGTAAATATTAAGAGTGAACTCTGCATAAAGTTTAGAATTGAACATAACGAAAAGAGATAGGGTAATACCTGCAATTCCGAATAAATAATTTTTTGGATTGTTGTATCTTGCTAATACAACTTGAAAAATTGAAAAAAGTACACCTAGCCATTCTTGCCAGGTCGTTTGTGAAATAATTTCCTTCATCATAATTTTTTTTCTTGATGAGGAGATAGAAGTTATGACTAACATCAATCCCTCCGCCAGTATTACCTGGATCAGGTGTAGAACATTTTTATGTTCTTGGGTATATTCTCAGCCAATATTTAGCACCCCATTGCGTGGCAAAGATGAAAATATCTGTAGATATTTCCTAAAGAAATGAAAGAAATTAAATTTTAATTACCCTTTAATAATTCTGGTCTTTTTGATTTTGGTAAAGTTAAGATGACAAGATTATAAGAATCTTTGATCCATTCTTTAATTTGAGAATCTTTGACGTCTTGATGAATTTTAATGGTATTCCAGTGCTTTTTGTTCATATGATAGCCAGGAGTTACAGCTTCATAAGTAGCACGTAATTCTAAGGCCTGATCAGGATCACATTTGAGATTGAGTGAATCAAATTCATTAATATTACATAAACAAAACATTTTTCCCGCGATATAGAAAACCAATGTAGATTGATCAAAAGGAAACTTTTCTTCCACTTGTGGGAGTCCTAAACAGTATGTTCTTAATTCTTCAATGTGCATGAGATAATTTTTTATGAAAGTTACAAATAAAACGAAAACGACCTTGTATACAAGGTCGTTTTCTATAAAATGTGACATGTAAATGCAATTAATTTACATCCCACCAAACACGCGTATTGATATCATCAGCTCCCATTTGTTGGATGGCTTGCTGGTAACCTTCAGGATTGTAGTTTCTTACACTGGTAGGGTAAAGTAAACGACGAGGCATTTTAGCATTATTCAACATGGTAGAGGTTGTTGGTAATTTTGGAAATCCTGTTCTTTTATACTCAAACCATTGTTGGTAATCTGTAAAGAATAAAGCAAAATATTTTTGTTCGATAATACGTTCTAACGTATTGTTGTACCTTATTTTTTCTTGTTCCATGAAATCAGTAGTAGGTTCAGTGTTTGTCCACAACAGAATGGCAGCTTTAACAGCTTTTTCGTAATGAGCTTTTGCGTCACCTCCTAAACCTTTTTGAGCGATTTCAGCTTTGATAAATTCAACTTCAGCATAGGTCATCAATGGTATTTTCATTGGAGCGACAACGATTGCATTATTCGGAGAAGAAGGATTGAATTTGAAATCTGAACTATTTCCTTCATATGCGGCGGGTATCCCTTTGTAACCTAGAGAAGAACCATCTAAACTCGAAGCTTTGTTAACTAAAATTGGTAAACGCGGATCGGTTGTTTCGTTCATTTGATCTATAAAGAAAGAGGTAAATGTTCTGCTGTCTCTGTAATCCTGTTCTCTTGGCCATGGAGATAAACTTGGTGCTAAACCAGAAATTTGAAGAATTGCTGATTCAGATTCATTTTCAAATACCGGATAGACAGTTGGATTATCAATAATTTTTTTGATTTCAGTTAATGCCGAGACATTACGATTCGAAATTCGTAACAATAGCCTCATTTTTAATGAATTTGTAAATTTTTTCCAACGAATAATATTGTTGTTTCCATTGTTATTTGGAAAGAGGATATCATTCCCATACTTCAGTCCTAAATTATTTACATACAGTGAATTTGCTTTTTCTAAGTCACTGATTAACTGTTTGTAAATATCTTCTTGTTTGTCAAATTTCGGTTTGGTAATTCCTTCTTCAGCTCTTGCAGCTTCAGAGAAGGGAACATCGCCAAACATATCCGTTAGGTTAGAGATCACGAGAGAACGTATCGTTAGAGCAACGGCTTGATAATTTACATCGCCTGCTTTTTGAGAAACCTTCAACATTTCTTCTAAATTCACAAGGTTCTTATACGCATTGTTCCATGTAGAATTACCTGTTCCTGTTGTCACATCATAACGATGAAGGCCCATTGCATTGCTTGGATAGGGAATGTGTACTTGCATCAATTGAGCTGTGATGTCGTAATTTTTAAGCACATTATTTTCCGCTAAATCGTATAAGACAGGATTTAATACAGAGCCTGAATTAATTTCTGTGATTAAGTTGGGATCTTCATTCGTTTTTTCAAAATCATTTGTGCAAGAAAAAACGGTTGAAATCATGGTTAAAGCGAGTACTATTTTAATTGAAATTTTTTTCATTTTAATAAATTGAATATTGAAAATTATAATGAAGCTTTTAATGTGATACCATAGGTAGCAGTTGATGGCATTTGTCCCATTTCAACTCCGGGAACATACATATTTCCATTTAATGAAGCTGTTTCCGGATCATATAAAGGAAAATCACTGATGGTGAATAAATCACGCCCGTAAACAGTTAATGATAAAGCTTCCAAACCTGTTTTGGATAATAATCTTTTAGGAAAATCAAACGTGAAACTAACTTCTCTTAATTTTAAATAGGATGCTTCAAATGAATTTGATTCTACATTTGCCCGACGGTTGTATTCTGCATAATAAGTTGCTACATCAGCTTTTGTAGTGTTCGGAGAATATGTTCCGTCAGCATTTAAAACAACTCCATTTCCTATGATATAACCTTCTTCTCGTCCTGGTAATGAATCGGCTAATTTGCCTTGTTCCATCATTTTATGATAAGTTTGAGAATAAACAATTCCTCCATATTGACCATCTAAAGTAAAACTAAAACGAAAAGATTTATACTTGATTTCGTTTGTGAACCCGGCTTTCCATTTAGGTGTTGCATCTCCTACATACTCTAGTAAACCATTTTTAATTGGAACCCCGGTTTTAGCATCATAAATAATTTGTCCTGCTTCATTACGAACAAATTTTTCCCCGTATAAAGCATTATAAGCTCCCCCTACTTTGGCAATTTGATAAACCGTTCCGGATTGGTCAAGAATCATTTGATCATCTTCGATTCCTTCAACTAAAGATTTTATCTTACTTTCATTCTTTGCCCAGTTGGCTGTCATTCTCCATTCAAAATTTTTATTTTTAACAGGTGAATACGAAGCGGTTAATTCAATTCCTTTGTTTTCTATTTCACCTCCATTTACAACTCGTTTAGAGTAACCTGTTGTGATATCGTTAGGCAATTCGAAAATTTGATTTTTTGTACTTTGTTGATAAACTGTAAAATCTAAACTCACTCTTTTTTTGAATAACAAAGCTTCAAAACCTGTTTCCCAAGAGGTCGTAGTTTCAGGTTTGATATTCGGATTAAATAATTTTCCCGAAACAACTGCAGAAGCAGTAAAATCACTTTGCTCATAATATCTATTGGTCCAGCCTGGTGTTCCACCATTTCCTACTTTTGCAAATGACAGACGATATTTTAAATAATTCACAGGCCCTTTAATTTTAAATAAATCGGATAAAATAAAGCTGGATGATATTGAAGGATAGAAGAATGAACTATATTTAAGCGCTACAGAAGAATTCCAATCATTTCTTGACGTTATATCTACAAAAATCATATCTTTCCATCCAAAAGAGGCCATTCCATATAATGAATTTTCTTTCAAATTAGAATCGTATGTACGGGTAAAAGGAGAAGTTAATCCATTCGAAAGCTTATATACGCCCGGTGAAGCTAATCCATTTACCCAAGCGGTAAGATTACGGTATTCATAATTTTTTCTATTTCCTCCAAGATTTGCAGTCAATCCAAAATCTCCCCATTTATCAGTATAAGTCAATAGGAAATCGACATTTGTTTCCGTTTTTGAAATGTCTTGTCTTTTGTAGTAACCATTTGGTGTACGGTTCATGTCAAAAGGACGTTTTTGTTCACGTAATTGGGTATAGGTATTGATAGCGGGGCGTAGCATTAAATTTAATTTATTTGTCAATTTAAAATCAACTTTAACGTTTCCTACAAGTTGGTTGCTACTCATTGGATTTACCGCTTCGTATGCAATGGCGTATGGATTGTCCATATAGGAACTATAAGGGCGAATCATTTTTACTCCATCAAAATCTTTTTTCCAAATAGGTTTGTACCAAGCCAAATCAACATTTGGATTTTGGAAAATCATAAAGTAAGCTATTGACCCATTATTATATCCGGTTCCGGGCAAATTATCGCTTGTTTTTCGGGTATAATTTAAAACAGTCGAAACTTTGATACGGTCGCTAACTTCGTAGTTTCCATTGATAGAAGCCGTGTAGTTTTCGTATCCTGTATTAGGCATAATCCAACTGTTTTTTTGATGACCAATAGAGGCTCTTATGCTTCCTTTTTCATTACCGCCTGAAAGGGTAACAGAATTACTGAATGTGAATCCTGTTTGCCAAAATCCTTTTCTATTGTCTTTATAAGGACGCCATAGTGTTCTTTCAGTTCCTTGCTTTTCTAAATTTGGATCATATTGAAAGAACTGTTGTCCATTAAATTTAGGCCCGAAAGCAGAAGAAGTACTACCTGTATTTGGTCCGTCTACAGAAGTCTGGTACGAATAATAAGGGTTGCCATTCTTATCAAAACTTTTTCCTGTTCCTTGTCCATATTCATATTGAAAATCTGGCCAGTTATTTACCACATCAACTGCAACAGTGGATTTATATTCTAATCCAAGCTTTTTTCCTTTCTTTCCTGATTTTGTTGTTATAATCAATGCTCCATTCGCAGCTTTGTTTCCATATAAAGCAGCAGCAGCGGGACCTTTTAAAACTGTAACACTTTCAATATCGGCTTGATTAATATCGGAAATACCATTTCCAAAATCGATAGGTGAATCATCTCCCATATAAGCCGTGTTGTTTCCGGATGAGGTCATTTCTGTACTCATAGGAACTCCATCGATGACGATTAGAGCATAATTTTTTGATGGATCAATAGAATTGGCTCCGCGTAAAATAATTTGCTGAGAGTTAATAGGTCCGTTTCCTCCGGAGATAATATTCAAACCTGCAACTTTTCCTTTCAAACCAGATGACCAGTTGTTTGCCTCGGCTGTAGCCAATTCTTTTGCATCAATTTTTTGCTGCGCAAATCCAAGTTTTTTCTGTTCTCGTTTTATTCCTAAAGCAGTGACAATGACTTCATTTAGTTGATTTGCTTCTTCTTGTAAAATAATTTTAATTTGAGAAATATCTTTTGGCGTATATTCTACATATTTATGTTGAGAAGAATTTACCAGTAGAGTTGGATGTGTAACATTAATTGAGATAAATTCAAAGTTACCATCACTGTCCGTAAAAGTCTTGAATGAAGTTCCTTTGATGATAATTTCGACATCTGCTACTCCAAATCCATTTTGGTCAACTATTCGCCCTTTGATAGGGTTTTGATCTTTCGAAATTGTATAGTTATGAATTGTATTACTATAAGTTTTAGCATTGGCGTGTAAACTTAAAAATCCACTAAGTAGAAGTAGTGGTAATTTTAATTGCTTCATGACTGTGAGTATAAATATGTTTATGTGTTAAAAATTTTAACAAAACTAACCGTTCTTTTCTTGAGTGAGTTTAAATAAGGATTAAGAGATTTTTAAGTAAACATTACTAAAATAGAGGTGTTGAAAATAATTTTACATTAAACAAAGGGTTTATTGATTTTTATTTAACAGTATAAAATTGTAATTTATCTTATCCAAAAAAGCCACTTCGTAAAGAAGTGGCTAATCAAGATGTGTAAAAACGGTTATTTGATAACTTCAAAAGAAGATTTTTCTGTAAATGTATGACCATACAAATCAGTTGCTTTTACTTCGATTTGATATGTACCTGTTTTTAGTTTATTTGGTAATCGAACCGACCAAATATGTTTTGATATTTCCGGAGCGGAAGGTCTATTTCCAATATTTGTAATCTCAGCATTATCGATTTTCATGATAGTTTCCATATAGTTGTAATCGACTGTAGGATCCCAATTCATTTCTTTCCATTCGCCATTGTTTACTCTATATTCAACTTTATTTGATTCGTGTCCCATGAAGAAATTTGCATAAAGAAATGCCCTGTTACGTTTTCCTTCTTTTACTTTTTTTGTGTGGTATAAATCAATTTGTTTCTCTTTAGGAGAATTAGCTACTTTATAGTCAAACTTATATTGATTACCATCTATATGTAAAAAAGCATATCCTTTAGGTGTTCCGTCACGCATCGTAGATGCCGGAACTCCTTTTGCATCTTTTGGACCTGAATACCAATCACCGGAAGTAGTCCCTACATTATATTCATGATGAGGTTTCTGCTGTGCCCAACCGTCCTGATTAGTATAGAAAATCTGTTCCTGAAAATGCGTATGTGCAGACATCGAAACAGTATTTGGGTAATCTTTTAATAAGTCGAATAATTTGTTTCTGTCTTCCGGTCGTGTGTCACGTAATGGAATGTGAAATGCTAAAACAATCAAATGATCCTTGGGTACAAATTTTAAATCATTTTTGATGAATTCCAATTGATCGGGACGGAATCCTCCCCAATATCCTTTTCCATCTCGCGGATCTGGATACAAAATATCATCCAATACAATGAAATGAGCCTTACCGATATTATACGAATAGTTATTTGGTCCAAAATTTTTCTCAAACGTTTCATCCGCATACTGATCTTCTTTCGCGTCATAATTCATATCATGATTTCCCATGACATTGTACCACGGTAAACCAACTTTTGAGACAGTTTTGATATAAGAGGGATGAAGGTTTAAATCGTCACCAACCAAATCACCTAAGGAAAGTCCAAATTCCATTCCTTTGATTCCTTTTACATCGTCGATTATACCTTTTGAGAAATAGTCAATTTCTTCTTCTGTATAAGCTTGAGGGTCGCCAAAAATTAATGCTGAAAATTTTTCATTTTCTTTTGTAGGAATTAAGGCGAAATCAACACTTTTGGGAATGCTTCCTGTCGGAGCAGAACCTGTATATTCTAATTTTGGAGAACCATTTGGTTTATGAATATAGAAGAATTGAGGCTGATTAAATTCATTCGTTGGCGTTTTATAATTTGTAGGTTTAACGACAAATAAAATTGTTTCATTATCAATACTGATTTGATATTCTCCTTTTTCATTGGTAGAAACAACTTGTTTCCCGTTACTCACTTGTACATTCGCCAAGCGTTTTTCAGATTTATCAAATTTGTTGTTTTGATTTTTATCTTCAAAAACGATTCCTTTTGCAATTTGTTGGGCGTGTAAAGAAGTATAAAAACCTCCCATTAATACCAGCGATAATACGATTTTTTTCATTGTGTGCATCTCTTGTTTTGTAGATGCTAAAATTCTATATTTTATGCTGTTTTTAGATTAATACAAGAATAAGTAAAGATTAAATAAAGGTAAAATTATACCCAATATAATAGTGGTTTATATAGGTGGTGGGGTGTGGTAAAATGAAAAAATCGTTCAGAATTAATAATTCCGAACGATTACATGAAAACATTTCATTTTAGATTCTTTTACAAAATATATTTTTCCTGTTTTGACATAAGTTTTTAAGATTTGTTCTAACTCTTTTTCTAATTTAGAATCCGGTCTTATTTTGTGATTAAACCGTACATAGGAAATGTCAAATGCAGCACCGAAATTATGCGAACTGTCATTAGAAGAAGCATTTTTATTAACTCCTCTTAATCTGTTTTGATCATGAAGCGTTCGTGTCATTGAGGTAACAACAAAAAAATTCTGTCCTGTAGTTTTTACAAAATCACGCGCAATACTACTTAAAACATCACGTCCTTTTGGTATAAGATAAGAGTGACTGTGTGTTAAATCACCAACTCGCCAACCATAACCACGTTGCTTTATTTTGACTAATTTTCCCTGATTGATGTATTTATTCAATTTTTTATCACCATCAATCAATTCTAGTTTATGAGATTTTGCGGCGTTCAAATGCTGAATATATTCCTCGGAAGGTTCAATTATTACTCGTTTCTGAGCATAACCAACAAAAGAACAGCAAATAAAAAACGTAACTAAAAATTGTTTCATGACCCAACCCTTTCCTGCAAAAATAGAAAAGAACTTTAATAAATTACAGCGTTGTTGATTTAAATTGATCAGGGTTTCTCACTGTTACATGAAAACAACGCTGTCTGTATTCTTTTATATAATAGATTTTTCCATCTTCCTGTAATTGTTTCAGAATTGCTTCTAAATTATCACGATGTTTTTTATTGTACGTGTATTTGTTATTAAACTTGGTATACGATAAATCGAAAGATGCACCATAGTTATGAGAACTGTCTCCTTTCGCTGCATTACTGTTTACTCGTCTCAAACTAGCTTGACTTTCTTCTGATCTGGTTAAAGAAGTAACTGTAATCGTTGCGTTGTTTTCGTCCAAAAACTTAGAAGCTATTTTTTCTAAGACACTTTTAGCTCTGTTGTTTAAAAAAGCTTTACTATGAGTTAGTTTTTCAATTGTGTAACCATTTCCTTCTTCAGGAACAGCGACCAATTTTTTCGTTACAACTAAACCTTCAATATCATCAAAGCTTTTAATGATTGGAATGCTGAACGATTCAGCAGCCATTAAATGGTCATCATACGTAATTTTTTTTGTTGTGATAGAAGTGGATGAAGAAGCAGTGTTTTCTGCTAAAATGTAACTTTCTTGACTTTGAGCTGAAGCAAAAATTCCGCTAAAAAGACAAGAAAGAGCAATTAATTTTTTCATGTTATAAATTATTACCTGGCAAAAATAAAAGGTACAGTTTAATAAAGACTTGTTAAAAATTATAATATTTAGGTAAATTTTATTTAAAATTTTCTTAATTTTTTTCGCTATTTAGCATTATCAGATGAATTGAAGTAATTCTTTAAAAGAGAATATTGATGTATAAATTATTCTTAAAAATTGTCTCTAATTAATTATATCATACTAAATTCCCTATTTTTGTCATTATTATTCATTTTTATTTTTAGACCTATTTATAAAATGGCAAAAGTTAAAGTTGGAATGGTACAAATGACTTGTACTAATAACAAACAAGAAAATTTAGACAAAGCAATAGAACAGGTAAAAGTAGCTGCTGAGAAAGGAGCTCAGATTGTATGTTTGCAAGAATTGTTTACTTCATTATATTTCTGTGATGTAGAAGACTATGATAATTTCGATTTAGCAGAATCGATTCCTGGTCCATCAACAGATGCATTATCAGTCGTAGCAAAAGAATTGGGAGTAGTTATTATTGCTTCTTTATTCGAAAAACGAGCGCAAGGCTTATACCATAATACAACCGCTATTCTAGATGCTGACGGACAATATTTAGGAAAATACCGTAAAATGCACATTCCTGATGACCCTGCTTTCTATGAAAAATTCTACTTTACTCCTGGAGATTTAGGATACAAAGTATTTGATACTAAATTTGGAAAAATTGGTGTTTTAATTTGTTGGGATCAATGGTACCCGGAAGCAGCTCGTATTACTGCCTTAATGGGGGCTGATATTTTATTTTATCCAACAGCTATTGGTTGGGCAACCGATCAAGATGAGGAAACAAATACAGATCAATACAATGCTTGGCAAACAATTCAACGTTCGCATGCCGTAGCAAATGGTGTACCTGTTGTTTCTGTAAATCGGGTAGGGTTTGAACAGGATGGAGCGATGAAGTTCTGGGGTGGATCTTTTGCTACAAATGCACAAGGGAAGTTGTTGTATTTGGCTTCGCACGACAGAGAAGAAACTGAAGTTGTCGAGTTAGATCTTAACGAATCTGATTTCTTCCGTAAACACTGGCCTTTCTTAAGAGACCGTCGTATCGATTCTTATCAATCCATCACGAAACGTTTCATAGACGAAGATTAATGATTTTGTAGATGAAGAAAATAGTTTCTCTTTTAACCTTAATCAGTGTTTTTGCATTTGGTCAAATCAAGCCGATACAAATAGACTCTATTCGTAATAATCTTTTTGTTTATCAAACGTTCAATACATTTCAAGGAGTTGAATATAATGTAAATGCAATGTATTTGGTAACGAAAAAAGGTATTGTTTTGTTTGATGTACCTTGGCAAAAATCACAGTACCAAACATTGAATGATCTTTTAGAAAAAAAATATAATTTACCAGTTATTGCAGTTTTTGTGACACATTCTCATGAAGATAGAGCAGGCGATTTAAGTTTTTATAATGATTTGAATATCCCGACTTATGCTTCTGCTTTAACGAATACTATATTGAGAAAAGAAGGAAAAGCGACTTCAAAATTCGAAATTGAACTGGGAAAAACGTACACATTCGGAAAAGAAAAATTTGTGGTCGAATACTTTGGTCAAGGGCATACGGAAGATAATGTTGTAGTTTGGTTTCCAAAGTATAAAGTTTTGAATGGAGGTTGTTTAATCAAAGGTGCGGATGCTATAAATTTAGGGTATACCGGAGAAGCAAATATAACTGAATGGCCAGAAACCATGAAGAAGTTGGTTTCAAAATACCCTACTATAAAACAAGTTATTCCGGGACATGATAACTGGAAAGCGTCCGGGCATATTGAAAATACGTTTAAACTTTTAGAAAATAATAAGAATTGAACACGATAGATACATCCAAATTTCCAAAAGAGTTAGGATATAGATTTCCTGCTGAATGGGAAGAGCATGAGGCAACTTGGTTGTCTTGGCCACATAAAGAAGAATCTTGGCCAGATCGTATTCAGTTGATTTATCCGGCTTATGCTGAATTTATTGCTGAATTAACGAAAGGTGAAAAAGTTCGTATTAATGTAAAAGATGAAGAAATGAAAGCGTTTGCTTTGTCTTTTATTGAAAAAACGGATGCAGATTTGACAAAAGTTGAATTTTATTTTCATGAAACAAACGATGCATGGTGCCGCGACCATGGCCCTGCTTTTTTATTAAATTCAGAAAATAAAGAAAATCCTAAAGTAATTGTAGATTGGGGATTTAATGCTTGGGGAGGAAAATATCCTCCTTTTGAAAAAGATGACATTATTCCTACAAAAATTGGAAAAGAATTCAATCTTCCGGTTTTTTATCCGGGAATTATAATGGAAGGAGGTTCGGTAGAATTTAACGGGAAAAATACATTATTGACGTCCAAATCTTGTTTGTTGAATGAAAACCGTAATCCGGAATATTCTCAACAACAAATCGAAGAATTTTTAAGAAATTACTATGGTGTTTCTCAAATTCTTTGGGTTGAGGATGGAATAGTCGGTGATGATACAGACGGACACATTGATGATACCATTCGTTTTGTAAATGAAGATACGGTTTTAACAGTTGTTGAAACTGATGAAACTGATGATAACTACGAGTTGTTACAAGTAAACCTTCGACAATTACAAGAAATGTATTTAGAAGACGGACGTCGACTAAATATCATCGAATTACCTATGCCGGATGCTGTTTATTGTGAAGGAGAACGCTTACCAGCTTCTTATGCAAATTTCTACATAGCGAATAAATCAGTTATTGTGCCAACATACCGCTGTGCGAAAGATGCGATTGCATTAGATATTATTCAAAAATGTTTTTCGGATCGTAAAGTTGTAGGAATTGATTCTACAGATATTATTTGGGGACTGGGGTCTTTTCATTGTTTGAGTCAGCAAGAACCCAAAGTATAAAATAAAAATACAAGTAAAAAGCTGAGTAGGTTAACTCAGCTTTTTTAATTAGGTTGTGTCAACTATTGAGAATTCAAATAGCTTTCATTTGGTTGTTGGTTAGTAATGTAAATAAACATTGCTTTTTTGTCCATACAAATGTCAGGATTAATTTTTTTTAACAAAAGCTTCATGCATTAACGAAGTGTCTACAAATAGAGAAAAAAATAATACAAACTATCTACATTATCTCTTTATTTATAAAGAGTATTTTAAGCGTATAGATCTATGATAATGTATTTTTTATATTTTGTTATTTCGGAAAAATATAAAATCTGTTTAAAAAATTAAAGCATTTCTTTGAAAGGAATTTCCAATTGCGTTCCAATTCTTTTTTGGTTATTTTCAAGATTAGATATTGAAACTCCCAACAGTCTGACGGGTTTCTGAGAAGAGTAACCTTCTGCCAATAAATCGTTACAAATTTGATCAAATAGAACTCTGTTTTTGATTGGAAATGAAGCAGATTTACTTTTGGTAGAAACTGTAAAATCATTGTACTTTATTTTTACAGTTAATGTTCTCCCATAAATGGTTGTTTTTAAAGACCAATTCCAAACATCTTCCATTAAAGGAAATAATGCAATTTGCATTTCTTCTAAAGTTTCCAGATCGTGACTGAAAGTAGTTTCTGAACCTGATGATTTTCGCAACCGTGCAGGATTTACTTCTCTGAAATCTATACCTCGTACAATGTTATAATAATATTGCCCGGATTTTCCGAATTCACGTAAAAGCTTTTCCAATGTTAGATTTTTTAAGTCTAAACCTGTATGTATCCCCATCATTTGCATCCGTTCTGCTGTGACTTTTCCAATTCCATGAAATTTTTTGATGGGAAGAGTGTGAATAAAAGATTCAGCCATTTTTGGAGTAATGACATAAAGCCCATCCGGCTTGTTATAATCTGACGCGATTTTAGCCAAAAATTTATTAAAAGAAATTCCGGCAGAAGCCGTTAAATTCGTTCGATCTTTTATTTTTTGTTTGATTTCTTTTGCAATGTCAGTTGCTATTTCAATGTTTTTATGATTTTGTGTAACATCTAAAAAAGCTTCATCCAAAGATAATGGCTCCACCAAATTCGTATATTCAAGAAATATAGCGCGAATTTGATCCGATACTTCTTTGTAGACATGGAAACGAGGTTTGACAAAAATTAATTGGGGGCATTTACGTTTTGCAACAACAGAAGACATAGCAGAACCAACACCATATTTTCTTGCTTCATAACTTGCTGTCGCGATTACACCACGTTCTTCATTTCCGCCAACAGCAATACATTTTCCTCTCAGTTCAGGGAAATCTCGCTGTTCTACAGAAGCAAAAAAAGCATCCATATCGATGTGAATAATCTTACGCTGCATACTGCAAAATTACTCGCTTTATTTTAAATTATAATCTTGAATAAAAGTTTTTAAATTTTTCTTATCTGCAACAATTGTCAAGTAATCACCTAATTCTATTGGGACATTTCGATCGGGGTTATGAATCATTTTTCCATCACGTTCAATGGAAACAACAATCCCTTTTGCTGTATCTTTCACCCATCCAATTGATTTATGTTCTAAGACGCAGAAATCGTGTGGAATCACAACTTTATCCAATGTGAAATTATCTGTATTTTTCAAATCATTATTTTCAGGTGGAGTTTCCCCTATAATTTGTAGGTATTTTTCAAAACGTTGAATATGTTCATCTGTTCCAATGATTCCAATTTTATCAAAAGGATACAAAATAGATTCCGAATTAGGGGTCTGAATAATTCGATCTCCACGTTTGATGTAGGCAATATTAATTTGAAATTTAGTTCGCCAATCTAAGTCGCCTAAAGGAACGCCGATAAAATTTGCATTCTGAGGTACAATCATATCAGAAATATGGGTGTTATCCCATGTGTATTGAAACTTTACTTTCTTTTGACGTTCTTCAATTTTTTTGTTCAAAATTTCGCGTTCATTCAAATTATAAATAAATTTTGTCTGAATATAATTGTAAAACTTATTGAAATATTTGGATAAAAAATACATCATAATCAAAAGTCCAATTGTTAAAACAATAGAAGCAATTGTACTTGAGAAAAATTGATTGTAAATGAAAATAACCGCAACAACAACTAGTGTCAGGCGAATTGAAATGATTGTAATAATAGGAGCGCGGTTGTAATTCGATTCGTCCCAGAATTCTCTGATGATTTCTCTTTTCGGACGATTACCAATAATTGCCCAAATGAAAGGAATACAAAGCACAAAAGTTAAAACAAGACTTACTAAACTTGCACCAAAATAGGTAAACCAATCTGTAAGTAGGAACAACAAATAACTTTTTACGATAAGTGTAATTGCGATAATAATAATTCCGTTAATAAAAATAGTAGAAATTGTTTGCTTGATAATTTCTTTCCATTTGTTCTCATTCTGAATGTGCTGTGTATCAGATGAGTATTTTTCGATACCCTGAATAAATTTTTGAGGTAATATTTTTTCCAAAAAAGAATATACCTTATCCGATGACTTAATCAAATACGGAGTTGTAAAAGTTGTAATGGCAGAGACTCCTACTGCAACAGGAAATAGGAACTCACTGGTTACACCAAGTGAAAGTCCTAAACCTGCAACAATAAATGCAAATTCACCTATTTGTGCCATGCTCATACCGACTTGAACAGACTGTTTTAGAGGTTGACCGGAGATAATAGCACCTAAAGCTGTAAAAACTAATTTTCCAATAATGGTCAACAATGTGACAATGAAAATGGCCCATTTGTGCTCATACATCGAGACGGGATCAATCATCATTCCAATTGAAATAAAAAAGATGGTTGCAAATAGGTTTTTTACAGATTGAAAATTATGTTCAATTTTTTCAGCATAGACAGTTTCAGCAAGGATAGATCCCATAACAAAAGCACCCAATTCAATTGAGAAACCTGCACTGTCTGCAATGTAAACCATTCCGAGACAAAGTCCTATCGAAATAATTAACAAGGTTTCGTCATCTAAATATTTTTTAATTGAACGTAAAAAAGTTGGAATAATAAAAATACCTCCAATAAACCAGACAGCTAAAAAGAAACCCAATTTTACAAAGGAATTGATCATTTCGGTTCCGTCAAAATGCTGACTGACTGCCATTGTAGAAAGCATTACCATTAATAAAATGACAACGATATCCTCAACAATTAAAATTCCGAAAACGACGTTCGCAAATTTTTTTCGCTTTAAGCCTAATTCATCAAAAGCTCTGATAATAATGGTTGTGGAAGAACTCGCCAATAAACCGCCGAGGAAAATACTGTCCATCGTCGACCAATTCATGAATCGGCCAACAAAATAACCAACGGTGACAATACATATAATTTCAACAATCGCTGTAATAGACGCTGAACCTCCGACATTGAGCAGTTTTTTGAAACTAAATTCAAGACCAAGACTAAAAAGTAAAAATATTACACCGATTTTTGCCCATATTTCAACATTATGCTCTTCTGCAACAGTAGGGATATATTCAAAATGAGGACCAACCAAAAATCCGGCAATAATATAGCCTAAAACTAAAGGTTGGTTGATGCGTTTAAAAATAAGCGTTGTAACAGCGCCTACACAAAGAATTAATCCTAAATCGATAATGAGTTTTGGCAAGTGACCTTCCATAAATTGCGTTTAATTCCCACTAATTTAAAGATTTTTCATGGATAATGATTTGTTTAATCATTGATTAAGTTTATGTCATGATTAATTTTTTGTAAAAATAAAAAGTATGAATTAAGATTGATGGCTTTTTATTGATATCCTGGCTAGATCTGTTAAAAACGAGCGAAGTGTACTGATTCATATCTTTTGGCAATCGGATCCAATACACGAACAAGAAAATCGTCTTGTGCTCGGTTGTCTTTTGTTTTTAGCGCAACGTCTCCGATTTTTTTATGTAGGTAAACTTATTGATGTAATCGTTTCTTTTTTCATCAGAAATATTCAAAACGGTTTTAATATATAAGTCAAACGAACCATATTTCGCATCAATTTCGTCAAAAGCAGCTTTTAAATAATCATATTCTATCCAGCTTAATTTTTCCAAAACTTTTAAATCTGCCTTTGGAAATAAAAAATGTAAATGCTTAGCTTTATTTAACCGTTTCTGGATAATATGTTTTCTTAGATTATTGGACAAAAGGTAGTCCTGATAAATGGTTTCATCATCAAAATTTAAGATTTTTAGGATGAATGCACTTATCATTCCTGTTCTGTCTTTTCCTGCTGTACAATGATATAAAATAGGATTATCAGCATCGAGAATTTTAGTGATAATTGTTTTGATCATCTCCGGATTCTCAATTGGATATTCCTGGTAAAATTTGATCATCCGGTTGTACGCGTCAGTTGCATTTACTTTACCTTTTAAAACTAATTTCCTGGCTTGATTTAATTGATCTTCTTTGTCTGTAAAAGCAGGATAATGATTATAATTGACATGAGGAATTACAACATCCGGCTTTTTAGAAATTTCATCATCAGTCCTGAGATCTATAATATTTTGAATATCGAACTGTTTTATTTTGTCTGTATCTTTTAATTTGTGAAGATCTGCACTGCGATAAAGTAAACTATCTTTCAGAAACCTCCCGTCGCGATTTGTTAGTTTTCCCAATGCTCTTAGATTATTTACTTTCTTTATATGAGTTTCTCTACTGGTTGAAAATTCTGAAAATTCAACATTCTCAATTTTGTAACTGCTACAAGAAAATAAGAAGCTATTTAGAAAAACTAAAAAAAGAGCTGTGATACATTTTATTTTCATCGTTTTTATTTTTTATTACACTAAAGTAATTTTTGCGAGATAAGAATCTTCTTCAGTTTTCACTTTTACGCATTTTAGCTGATGATAGTTGCAGGCGTTTTTTAATGTATTAAAATCTAAGTATAACCACTGAATTGTTTCTTCTTGTTCTCCTTTGTAATGAACGGTGAAATCTAATTCGCCATAATAATTTCCATTGCTCGGAATCCATTTTCCACCGTCTTCATCCTCATCAAACATATAAATAATGTCTGTTCCGTCAATTAATACTTGGCCGTTTTCAGTTAAAAGTTGTTTGATTTTATCTAAGAAAACATTGATTAAAACTAAATTTTGGAAAATTCCGGTTCCATTCATTAAAAATAGAATAGTGTCAAATTTTTCAGTTTCGTCTAATTCGAGAAAATTTTGAACCTTTACATTTTTTAAACCACGTAAACGACAGGTTTCAATGGCCTTAGGGGAGATATCAATAGCAGAAACCTCTACCTCTTTTTCCTGTAAATAAAGCGAATGAGATCCGGCACCACATCCTACATCTAATGTTTTACCTTTGGTTAAGTCCAATGCTTTTTGTTCCAAAAGCGGCATTTCATCATAATCTCGAAAAAGATAATTGATAGGCATTACATCCAATTCAGAGATAGATGTCTCTGTATACAAATCTTCAGGAGAATTATTGGTTTGATAATCTAATATAGCTTGTCCGAAAAGGTCTTTCATTTGTTATTTTTTTATTGTTCTGAATTTGTTTTCAGAATCTCATGTTATGTTTATTTTGCTAAAATATCTTCAATAATTTGTTGAGCGTGTATACGCGAATTTTCAATAAACCAAATATTCGTTAACATTCCTCCGCAAACAACCCCTGCTAAATACAATCCTTCTATGTTTGTTTCCATTGTTTCAGGATTATAGCTAGGTGTTTTTAATTCATCATTACTTAGCGTAATCCCACAATTTTCTAAAAAATTAAAGTTAGGGTGATAACCTGTCAAAGCCAAAACGGTATCATTTTCTATTGAAAGGTGACCTTCAGGAGTTTTGATGTTTACATTGTTTTCTTCAATTGAGGTAACAGTGGAGTTAAAATATGCGTTGATACTTCCTTCAGCGATACGATTTTCAATGTCAGGACGAACCCAATATTTTAATCGATGCGTAAAACCTTCTCCACGAATTACCATGGTCACATTTGCACCTTTTCGGTAACATTCTAATGCTGCATCTACCGAAGAATTATTTGCTCCGACAACAATAACATTCTGAAATGAATAAGGATGCGCTTCTTTGTAATAATGATGAACTTTTGGCAAATTTTCACCTTCAATATTCAACAGATTAGGAAAGTCATAAAAACCGGTAGCCAGGACTACATTTTTTGATGAATAGTTATTTTTT
Source organism: Empedobacter brevis NBRC 14943 = ATCC 43319 (assembly GCF_000382425.1). Lineage (GTDB taxonomy): Bacteria > Bacteroidota > Bacteroidia > Flavobacteriales > Weeksellaceae > Empedobacter > Empedobacter brevis. The sequence goes on along the minus strand of NZ_KB908300.1, from coordinate 9,489 downwards.
GATGTTGTTACTTCAAAGTCAGCAACCCCAATTTTATTGATTTCTAAAACTTTTTCGTAAAGATTTAAATTGAAATTAAAGTATTTATGAATATTTCGATAATATTCCAAAGCTTCTTGTCGACCAGGTTTTGGTGCAATACAATTAAAAGGAATATCACCGATTTCTAAGCGTTCGGCAGTTGAAAAAAATGTCATATACAAAGGATAGTTGTATAAACTATTTGTTAAGGCACCTTTTTCAAGAATTAAGTAAGAAAGATTGTTTCTTTTGGCCTCTATTGCACAAGCTAAACCAATTGGTCCGGCACCTACAATAATCAAATCATATTGTTCTTTCATCGGGCAAATTTACGGATAATCAAGCCGGTATATTGTATTATTTTCTTCAAAAATTATAAAAAAAATATTTAACCGTTTGGATTAACAAAAAATATTAATAATTTTGTTTGACAAATTTGTTAAAAGTAAAATGATCATATAACGATGAAAGATGATACAGAAGAATTAATCAAAGAAACAGCGAAGAGAATGTTTTTTGCCGAAGGTAAATTCAATGCGACAACACAAGAAATAGCAGATGAGGCAAAAGTAAACAGGACGTTGATTAATTATTATTTCAGATCGCGAAACAATTTGATTAGTATTATTTATGAAGAAGCCACGCGTGTAAGTAATGAAAAGTCTCGTTCTATTCTGGATAGAAATCGCGATATAAAAGAAATGATAGGTGAGTTTATAGAAGATTCTATTGCAACTTCAATAAAATATCCATATCTGGAAACATATATTGTAACGGAGATGAATAAAAATAACACAATGTGTTCTAAACTGATGAAAGACGATTTGGACGAGGTTGTGATTGTTTTTTATGAACGTTTGGAAGAAGAAATGGTAAAAGGAACGATTGAAAAAATGGAACCGATCCAGTTTTTGTTAAATATGATTTCTTTGATTAATTACCCTTTTACAATTCGCCCGCTTTTACAATTAGATTTAAAACTTAGCGATGCCGAATTTAAACGAATTCTTTCCGAGAGAAAAGAAATTATCCTTAATACACTTTTTAAATAAGACATAAATCGATGAAGAGATTTAAATTATTCCTTTCTATAACGATTGTAGCATTAATGAATGTGACAAACGCTCAAGAAATTATAGCACTCAAAGATGCGGTAAATTTTGCATTACAGCATAAAGCAGATGCAAAACGAGCTGATTTAGCAATCAAAAAAGCGGAATATAAAATTGATGAAGCAAGAGCTGGAGCTTTACCTCAGGTTAGTGCAAATACGGGATTGCAGTATAATCCTATTATACAAGAAATGGCCTTGACAATGGGAGGAGAAACAACTGTAATTAAAATGGGGCAACCTTGGAATTCAAGCTTAGGTATTACAGTTAATCAAAATATTTTTGACCAACGCGTTTTTACAGGTCTTAAAGCGGCAAAATCGACACGAGAGTTCTATCAGATTAATGCAGATTTAACAGACGAACAAATCATAGAACGTGTTGCAAATGCTTATTACCAGGTTTTTATCCAGGAAGAAAAATTAAAAACGATAGAGAAAAGTTACGAAAACACGAATAAAGTACGAAATGTTATCAAAAGCCTGGTTGATAACGGATTGGCAAAACCAATTGATTTGGATCGGATTATTGTGCAATTAAATAACATTTCTTCTTCTCGCCAGCAATTGATAAATGCCGTTGACATTAATAAAAATGCCTTGAAATTTTATATGGGGTACCCAATAGAGCAACCCATTCTTTTAACAGAAGAAACAATTACGCCTAATTTAGTTTTATTAGAAGATCAGATTGATGTAGAAAACAGAACAGAATTTAAAGTTTTATCCAAACAAAAGGAGTTGCTAGGTTTTGCAAAAGAAGCAGAACGCGCAAATCTTTATCCGACAGTTGGTTTGGCTGGGAATTACGGCGTACAAGGTTTTGGTGAGAAATTTATTACCTCAAAAAATTATACGTGGTCAGATTTAGCTTCAATTGGTTTGAGTGTAAAAGTTCCGATTTTTTCAGGAGGAGCTACAAAAGCAAAAATCAATCAGGCAGAAATTGATTTGTTAGATATCGAAGAGCAAATGAATGATACAAAACTTGGTTTGAATCTGGAATATCAAAATGCAAAAGCACAAATAGAAAATACATTGAAAAGTGTAGATATTCAGGAAGAAAATGTCATGTTAGCTGAAAAAGTTTTGGACAATACACAAAATAATTATCAACAAGGTTTAGCAAATCTAACAGAGATTTTAGATGCTGAGAATGCGTTGACAGATGCTCGAAATAATTACTCGAATGCTTTATTGGAATATAAAATTGCTGAAATAGCATTGATCAAAGCAAAAGGAGATTTAAAAACATTAATTCAATAATAGACCGATTTTATGAAATCAGTAAAAACTTTACTTTATATATTAATTGCAGCCGGTTTAATTGGTGGCGCGATTTACATTATCAAAAATAATAAAGCAAAACAAGAAGAGGAAGTTGCGATTGTAAACGCAAATAATGATGAGGTTGTTGTAAAAACGATCAAAGCAAAATATGAAAGTCTAAATACAGAGTATACTTCTAACGGAACATTTGCACCATTTCAAGAAATGAGTTTTCCTTCAGAAATATCCGGACGAATAGTTCGTGTATTGGTTGATGAGGGAAGTTATGTTTTTGTTGGACAGACATTAGCTACCATTAAAAAAGATGCGATTGAGGTTGATGTAACTCAGGCACAAAATAATTTACAAAATGCAATTATTGATAATCAACGTTATGAAAATGCTTATAAAACAGGAGGTGTTACGAAACAGCAGTTGGATAATTCGCGTTTGCAATTAAAAAATGCGAGAGCAGCAGTCTCTGCTCAAAACTTGCGTGTACGTGATACGAATGTAAAAGCAACAATTTCCGGGGTGATTAATAAACGTTATATTGAACCGGGATCTGTTGTAGCTCCGGGCTCACAAATGTTTGATATTGTAAATGTATCGAAGTTGAAACTACAAGTTACAGTGACCGAAGCCGAAGTTGTAAATCTGAAAGTTGGACAAACAATCAAAGTATTAGCAAGTGTTTTTCCTGACCAAGAATTTGCAGGAAAAATATCTTTTATTGCGCCAAAAGCAGATGCTTCATTAAATTTCCCTGTGGAAATTCAAGTTTCGAATAATTCTGGTTTAAAAGCTGGTATGTATGGAACGGCAGTTTTCTCGACAAAAGATGATGTAAATGCAGGGAAAAATGTATTAGTTGTTCCTGCAAATGCTTTTGTGAACGGAATTAGTTCTGGACAAGTTTTCGTGGTTGAAAATAATACAGCAAAATTAACGAAAGTTGTGATTGGAAAAACGGTTGGAACTGAAGTTGAAATTATCAGCGGATTAAAAGATGGGGCTGAAATCGTGACAAGTGGTCAGATTAATCTGAAAGACGGAACGAAAGTGAAAGTTGTAAAATAAGAGTAGTTTTTCCATGAAAATAGCAGAAATATCAATTAAACGTCCTACGATGATTATCGTGTTATTCACGATTTTGACTTTGGGAGGATTGTTTAGTTATACGCAAATGGGATACGAATTAATCCCAAAATTTGAAACGAATGTTGTTACGATTTCAACGGTTTATCCTGGAGCTTCTCCAAATGAAGTTGAAAATTCTGTAACAAAAAAGATAGAAGATGCGGTTGCAGCCTTAGAAAATGTAAAGAAAGTAGAATCTAAATCATACGAAAGTTTATCGGTTGTGATGGTGACGTTGAATTCGGATGCCAATGCTGATTTAGCACTGAATGATGCACAACGTAAGATTAACGCAATCGAAAAAGATTTACCGGATGATGTTGATCCGCCTTCGTTAACAAAGTTTTCTTTAAGTGATTTACCCATTATAACAGCTGGTGTGACATCGAGTAAACTGACAGAGAAAGATTTGTATGATTTATTGGATAAAAAAATTGAACCGGTTTTATCTCGTGTAACAGGAGTAGCGCAGGTCAATTTGATTGGTGGACAAGAACGCGAGATCCAGGTAAGTTTGGATCCTGTAAAACTAAAAGGATATGGTTTGTCTGTTCCTCAGGTACAGCAAGCGATTTTGACCTCGAATTTAGATTTTCCGACGGGAAGTGTAAAAACGCGTGAAAATTCAACAATTATTCGTCTTTCGGGTAAATATAAATCGGTAGATGAGTTGAATAGTTTAGTTATTTCATCAATGAATGGTATTCAGGTTCGTTTGTCAGAAGTCGCTTTTGTTCAGGACTCTCAAAAAGAAGTAGAAAAAATAGCCCGTGTTAATCAAAGTTCTGCAATTATTGTTCAGGTTGTAAAGCAATCAGATGCAAATGCAGTGGCTGTTTCTGAGTTGATGAAAGAAACAATTCAGAAAGTTGAAGCAGATTATAAAAAAGAAGGGCTTAAAATTCAGATTGTTAATGATACATCAGATTTTACGTTGGCAGCTGCAGATCATGTTATTTTCGATTTAGTTTTAGCGGTAGTTTTGGTGGCAATTGTGATGCTTTTATTTTTGCATAGTATCCGTAATGCTTTTATTGTCATGGTTTCTATTCCGGCGTCGTTAATTGCAACATTTATCGGAATGTATTTAATGGGCTATACGTTAAACTTAATGTCGTTACTTGGATTATCGCTTGTCGTTGGTATTTTGGTGGATGATGCGATTGTGGTTTTAGAAAACATTTACCGTCACATGGAGATGGGAAAGTCGAAAATTAGAGCATCATATGACGGGGCAAAAGAAATTGGATTTACAGTAACTGCGATTACATTGGTAATTGTAGTTGTATTCTTGCCAATTGCAATGAGTTCTGGTTTGGTATCAAATATTATTTCCCAGTTCTGTGTTACAGTTGTTATCGCAACCTTGTTGTCTTTATTGTCTTCCTTTACAATTGTGCCTTGGTTGTCATCTCGCTTTGGGAAATTGGAACATATTACGGGAAAAAATATTTTTGAAAAATTTATTCTTTGGTTTGAAAAACAATTGACGAAATTCACGCATTTTATTTCTGATATGTTAGAATGGTGTTTAAAATCTACATCGCGTCGAATTGGAGTATTCATTGGTGTTTTCATTGTTTTATTCGGAACGATTGGAATTCTGATGGGAGGAAAATATATCGGTGGAGAATTTTTTCCTAAGACAGATAAAGGAGAATTCTTGGTGCAGATGGAGTTACCAAAAGATGCAACAATTGAAGAATCTAACTTTGTAACACAAAAAGCGGAGAAGTTTTTACGAGGTAAAAAAGAAGTTGTTGATATGATTACCACTGTTGGTCAGAGTTCAGAAGGGTTCGGGGCTGCTCAAGCGACAGCTTATAAGTCTGAAATTGACGTTATCTTGAATGACAAGTCTGAACGTGAAGATAATTCGTTTATTTATGCAGCGAAAGTAAAACGCGAATTGCAAGAAGAACTGGTTGGTGTCAAAGTGAAAACTGTTCCGGTGGGACTTATTGGAGCTGAACAGGCGCCGATTGCGCTGGTTGTGACTGGTCCGAATTTGGAAAGTGCAATGAAATTTGCTGAATTAGCGAAACATGAATTAGAACAGATTAAAGGTTCTTCGGAAGTGAAGTTGACGACAGAAGCTGGTAATCCTGAAATTAATGTGCAGGTTGATCGTGATAAAATGTCAGCTTTAGGATTGAATCTTCAAACCGTAGGATTGACAATGCAGACTGCTTTTTCTGGAAATACAGATGGAAAATTTAGAGCAGGTGAATACGAATATGACATCAATATTCAGTACAATGATTTTAACCGATCGAATATCAATGATGTCAGAAGCCTGATTTTTGTAAATGATAAAGGACAGCAAATTCGATTAGATCAATTTGCGACTGTTACACAAAGTTCCGGTCCAAGTTTCTTAGAGCGTCGTGATAAAACGCCTTCTGTTACAGTAGAAGCTCAATCTGTTGGACGTACAACAGGAGATATTGTGACTGATTTTAAAGAAAGCCTGAAAAAAATAGATAATAAAAAACCAACAGGAGTTTCCTATGTTTGGGGTGGAGATGAGGAAAATCAATCAGAAGGTTTCGGGACGTTAGGCTATGCATTATTAGCAGCTGTTATTTTAGTTTATTTGGTAATGGTTGCTTTGTATGACTCGTTTATTTATCCTTTCGTGGTCTTGTTTTCTATTCCATTATCATTAATCGGAGTATTCGTAGTTTTAGCATTAACAAATAATTCATTGAATATTTTCACGATTCTCGGAATGATTATGTTGATTGGTTTGGTGTGTAAAAATGCCATTTTATTGGTTGACTTTACCAATCATAGAAAAGAAGCTGGGGAAACTACGCACAATGCTTTAGTGCAAGCCAATCATGCGCGTCTTCGTCCAATTTTGATGACAACAATTGCAATGGTTTTCGGGATGATTCCAATTGCATTAGCAAAAGGAGCAGGAGCGGAGATGAACAACGGTTTGGCGTGGGTAATTATTGGTGGTTTAGTGTCATCATTATTCCTAACCTTAATTATTGTTCCTGTGGTTTATTCATTATTCGATAGTGCAATTCGTCGTTTCTCAAAAGGAGAAAAAGTAGATTATGAAGCAGAAATGGTTGCTGATTATGAAGCAAGACAAATAAAAGAAGAGTGGGAAGAGTAATCTTTCGCTTTTAGATATTTAATCAAAGTCGTTCAGAAAACTGAACGACTTTTTTATTTTTTAACTATAATTAGTGAGTTTTCTAAATTTTAAAAACTTTACTTTTGAACTCAATATTAAATGAGACTTTCTAAAAGATGAAAAAACTATTTTTATTGGCAACATTATTTATGGTGTCAACACTTTTTGCCCAACAAGCGACCAATACGTTAGAAGGCGTTTTTACAACCAAAGCAAAAGACGAATTATACAATCCATTCAAATTTGACGGAAAAGGAAAAGTAACCATCAACGAGTTTGGCGAAGATGGATACGAGTTTTTCGAACGCAATGATTCGGTTGTAATTTTTGTTGAAAAAACAGTTTTTATCTTCAAAAAAGAAAAAAATCAATTGAAAGGAATTTCAGATTGGGTGGATAAAAAAGTTTATAAATCTAATTTGAAATCTTTAGAAAATAAACCACAAACGGATTCCAAGTTAGCACAACGCGCAAATTGGATGGCTCAAAATTATGATATCAATTTTAAGAATAATGCTACATTTCTTTTCGACTTAGATGAAAATAGTTTGATTCAAAAATTGAAAGAAAACGAAGCTGCAAATGCTAAACTTTGTAAAGAAGGTTTTGATGAAAGTTGTAAAGTTGTATTTGCCTATAAATTTGCAGAAGAATCTGGTGGTGTTTTCGAAACTTTAAATGCTGCGGACGAACTAAAATTAAAACCGAATAAAGAATTAGAACAATTAGCACAACGAGTAATTGATTTAGGTAATCCGGATGGATATGGACTATTTTATACGTATTACTATTTTACAGGAGAAAAAGAGAAAGCTGAACAATTTTTGCAAAAAGGGTTAGATTTAGGTTCTCCATATTGTAATGAGATTTCTATAAATTCTGCTATGAGCGAATTTGGAGAGAGTCTCCAATCTGAAATAGAAGATTCTGAAGATTAGAAGTATAAATAAAAGCTCAACAAATGTTGAGCTTTTATTGTTATTTATTTAATAAATATTTTGCTACAGCATGATAGGCAGGTAAAGAATAAGGATCATTCGCACTATTGGAGGCAACTGGGTTTGAAGCAAAACGAACAATAACCATTTCAGCTTTTGGGTCTATATAAATAGCTTGTCCATGTACGCCGCGGGCCATAAATGCTTGATGCTCGTTATGTGTTACCCACCACATATTTTTATAACTCCAATTTTTTAACAAGTTATAATTCGCTTTAGCAAAAACTTCCTGATTTCCTCCTTTCTTTATATCATCTACTAATTTTGACGGTAAAATTTGTGTATGATTAAAGTAACCATTGTTTCGAATCATTTCTCCAAACATTGCCAAATCTCTTAAATTAGCATTAAATCCTCCTCCGGCAAAAGCTATTCCCGCACCGTCTATTTGATAATATCCATCAAAATTGGTTCCCAGAGGTTTCCAAAATTTTTCAGCCAATACTTCTTGTAAAGGTTTATTCAGAACTTTTGTGATGATCCATCCCATAACATCTGTATTAACCGTTTTATATCCAAAAATTTCTCCATGAACTCCGTTTTTCTTCACAGTCTTTAAGTAGTCATAATAATTTGTAGGACCATGATAATTTGCAGGTTTAGGAAAAGGATTTCCTGCAGCAGAAAATGTCCATACTTCTGCATTAGGATCACTATAGTCTTCACTATATTGTAAAGCTGTTGTCATATTCAGAACTTGTCGTATAGTAGCATCACCAAAAGCAGAATTTTTAAGCTCAGGCACATAATAACTGCATGGTTTATTTTCATCAAGAATGCCTTCAGCAATTAACATTCCTCCTAAAGTTCCGACAAGTGTTTTACTAACAGACATTAATGCATGCGTTCCGTGCCGATTCAATTCTCCAAAATAATTTTCGTACACAATATTTCCTTTATGTAAAATAAGAACTCCATCGGTATAATTTTTTTGTAATGATTTTTTCCATGTCATCGTTTCTTTACTTCCTAATGGAGAGAAAGTGATAGTATCTATAGAAGTGTCTAATTTTGTAACCCATTTATACCTGTTCTCTTGAGCAGAAGGGACGTTTGCTGTTGGGAAAAATTCGCGCATATGGCAAACACTGTAACGCAGAGCAGGAAAATTAAAGAAACTGCCATCTACAGCAGATAAAATATTTTCTTTTGACGGAGGAAATCCTTTCATCCAATTAAAATTCTTCGGATCTGATTGCTCTGCTGTCAAAACTTTTTGTGCGTAATTCATTTGAGTCGTTACTAAAATTAAACACGTTATTATTTTTTTCATAGTTGTAAATAATTATTGGTTGATAGATGAAGAAGTAGAGGAGAGGGCTTTGTTTCAAAATTACAAAAAGCAATTCAATATTTTTTAATTTTAGTTTATACTTAAGTATTCTATAAAATTAATTCCCCCTCTTTTTCTCCTTTCTTTTTTTCGAATAAGAGCAAAGCACTAGTGATTTTCCGGGCCAACCTCTATAGATTTTGCCCTTGTTTAATCAGTAATCAGGTTGCATTATGGTTTTAATTTATGTTTTTTTAAAAAATATTTAGCGATATAACAATGAGTTAGGGTATTTGTGTAAAATAAATGTAAATTTCGTTTGGAGTTTCGGAAAAATGGGTTGTATATTTGCAATCCCAATACGAAAGACGAGTAGTATTGTAGTTGACATAGGAGCTTATAAATACCGGAAATTATTTAGTTAAAACTAAATTTTGAGAGTTATAAATAAGTATTTAGTTTTGCGATCCGATTCTTTTATGAATTGATGAGTAAAGTTAAAACGACTTGTTAAAATAAAAACTTT
>NZ_KB908299.1:116837-164617 GCF_000382425.1 Empedobacter brevis NBRC 14943 = ATCC 43319 | reverse complement strand
AACCATTATTATAAAGGGTTTGAGAAGAAATTTAGAAATGAAAAAAAAAGTAAAATCCGATAGAAGTTGAGTTTTCTATCGGATTTTTTTATTCCTAAAATAATTCTAATTGTTGTGGACCTGTTGGTAAATCGGTTTCTTTTTTGGAGAAAAATATTTCCATTTGTCCAAATTGTTTATCTGTAATACAAATAATTCCTACTTTCCCAAATTCAGGTAATTTAGATTTGGTTCGTTTTATATGTACCTCAGCATTTTCTCTACTTGGACAATGTCTCAAATAAATCGAAAACTGAAACATAGTAAATCCATCGTCAATCAACTCTTTTCTAAAGCGAGTTGCCTGACTTCTTTGCTTTTTTGTTTCTGTTGGCAAATCAAACAAAACTAAAACCCACATAATACGATAAGCATTATAACGACTAAAACTCATGTCATTTCAGGAAAACGAATCACACGCTGCTCCCCTGTCATACACTTATACAAAGAACTTGTTGTAGAGCTTATCGCTACCAACAAAGGTCTTTTCAAACCATCTATTTTCACATCTTTTGTTGCTATTTGTAATAAATGTGCTTTAGCATCTTTACTCATTTCAGTCGGTCGAAAAGGCTTATTCATCCATTCTAATACCAATTCATCAACATAAGGTCAATATGGTTCCATTATATCATCAGCCAAGCAATACGGATTGTATTTATTACGATGAAAAATACCAATGGTAGGATTTAATCCAGAACTCACTAAAGCTCTTGCAACCATACTTCGAAGAATAGCATATCCAAAATTCAGAAAATTATTAGGAGCATCACCATCTCGTTCTCTCGTAAAATTGTCAAATAATTGTTTCCAATAATATTGCGCAGCAATTCCTTCCATATTCGTGGAATCTCCAGATTTTACATTCGTTAAATAATTCTGCATAGGCTCCTCTACAAAACCAAACTTACTCAACAATGCTTTCTGTTGATAAATTTTAGCTTCTATTGTTTGTTTCCACAACTGTTTGCGCAATGGTTCCGAAACATTAATCTGATGTTTCAATCGCTCACTATGCTCTACATGTCCATTCATTGGCAACATCAAGCCCAAAGGCATATGACTATCGTCGCAACTAATAATTGCCACATTATTTTGTTGTAATGTCACTATAAGTTGATGACTAATGGTTATTTGATAATGATCCAATACCAAAAAACCCAAATCTTCAATAGGTACAGAGCCTTTGATTTCTTTGGTTATCACATCTTCTATTTTTAATTGATTGTCTTTCAATTTCAAATAAGATGGATTGCCAATGTAAATGGTACGTTTTAGCATATTATTTAAATTTTAATGAGCCATCCATTTTCATTTCAAAATCAACTCCGTCAATTGCAAAATTCCATTCACCTTGTCTAATTCTTAAAAAGATACTTGGATTCTCAAAGTTAAAAGATGCCCCTTCCTTATTTTCTTTCTTTAAATCAGTGTCTATTCCTGCTGCCATATGATTTCTAAACTTCATACGACCATCACTTTCAAATTGATATACTTTATATAAACGTTTTGTTAAATCAGAATTATCTAATTCTTTTAGTTCTTCAATACTATCTTTATAAAACAATACTTTTTGCCCAGAACGTAAAACAGCATAAAGCGGTATTTCTTTTATTTTTTTTCCTTTTCCTATTGATTTTGTATTGTATTCTGGTTCTAAAAAATAAGAACGATCGTTCTTAAATTTTAATTGAGCAACATCAGAAATACTTAATATCTCCATTGCTTTTCCATCTTCGTTTTTATAAAATAAACAAAGTGCGTTTTCTCCACTTTTTGCTAATGTTGTTTTTTTATAATCGAATTTTGAAGTAAAAGCATGCGTATGCACTTTCAATGCTGTATTATATTTCATTGAACCTTTACAGCGTATTCTTCTTATTTTATTTACTTTGTTTCCTTGCTTATCAAACATCCAAACACCTTTTGTTAAAGCTTCTTTAAATCCGACAGCATCTTCCACTTGCATTTTTATCATTTCAAAAAGAGCTTTATCGACTATTACCTTTTCAACTTCTTCAAGCGTTTTAAATCCTGGAGAATCTGCATTTTGTTTATAAACTAAATCTTTTCGAATAACCAAAATTGGCTCTTCAGTAAGTTTCATTTTACCATTATCATCAAACAAAATTTTATTTTCTTCGTTTCTTAATGGTAATTTTATTGCTCCATACAAAGATTCATCATGTAATTGCCCCCTTATAGTATCTCCTTGAGCAATTCGTTTTTTATCAAGTGATTTATCTTCCCAAACGATTTTTCCTTTTTTGCGTACCACTTTATAAGTTGGAACAGTAGTTCTATTTTCAACTATATTGTTAATTAATATAACATTCTCGATTTCTTTAATATAACTTGGGGAGAAATCTTTCCAATCTTTAGGTTGTTCGTGATAAATTTTACCCGTATGATTGTCTTTTTCTTCGTTATAAAGTTTAAGAATTCTTTCGCGATCAAATGCTGATGGTATTAATGTCAAAATACTTGCATCACCAGCGTGATGACTATGAGTTGAACGATTTTTTTTATCACTTAATAATTTTACATTATATACTTCTTTAAAAACATTTACAACACTTGCTTTTTCTACTGACACTCTTTTAAATAAGGTTTTTAAATATGGCAGAGCATATTTTGTAATAATTTGAGTATCTCGCAACTGGCTATTTTTCCAGCCTGACTTATATTCTTCCAAAATAAATGTATTGTATTTGTAACTCCAATAATCTAAATCCATTTTTATGAAATGATAACGCTGAATACAATTATCCTTTATTTCCTTAGTAGATGCATACGAAGCTTTATTTTTCCATTCTTTATATAAATCTTCCAAATGCTCTATCTTTTCTTTCATAAACTGGATATTATTCAAAATATCTACATGATTATAAAGTTGTGACGGATATTGTTTCTTTTTTATATTTCTATTAAATTCCGTATCAGTTAAAGTCAAATTTCGTAACTCATTATCAAAACTTATACTTGCAGGAATAGTATGCTCTAAATCGTATTTATTTCCATCTAAAACATCACAAAGTTTAATCAATTTACCTGTGTAAAGACAAGTTTCATTTTGTTCTTCCCATAATCTTATCTTACGAAGAAGCGTTTTATCACTTGGATTAAAAGTGGTGTTGCATTCTTTATTTATTTCAATAATAGTTTCACTGAACTTTAGATTTTCTTTTTCTCGCTCGTTATTCCATTTTTCAATAGCTTTTCTTCTATTGGCATCGTTAAGTTCTCTTGCTATCTCAATCACAATTCGAGTGTCCTCATCTATTTTACCTTCTTGCAAAAGGAAATTGATAAGCTGCTTCATTTTGTGCATTGTTTTTAGAGCCATTGGGTTTTTTAATCCTTTGGTAACAGGTTCTGGACTACCTAATAACTTTAAACTTCTTCCTTGAAATTCAGCATCTTTATTATTTTTAATAAAATTCTCTCTATCAATTTGTTTAATATAAACAGGTTTACCATTTAGCGTAAAATAATCATATTCTTCGGCTTGGGTATAATTTTCTTGTTCTGATGGATGCCATAAAAATTTCTTCTTATCCTCTGGTATGTCATATTTTTCAGCAATTACATTGAAAATTTGATCATGAATTCTCTCATTCTCCATGAATAAATTAGTCTTTGACAGGACTGATTTTCTCAAAAACTCTTTGTAATATTTGGCTACATAATCATAAGATGCTGTTTTTTCATCATCAGATAATAAAAGCCAAGTTTTCTCTCCAAATATTTCAATTAGTTTAGCATTAATATTTTTCTTTTCAGAATCGTCTAAATCTCTGTCATTTTCAATTGAATAACGATATTTACTGTTTAACTCATCTAAAACCAAACTATTGACAACTGTATTTAACAATCTTGTTTGTTCGTTACTTTTTTCAACTTCTCTAAATTCCTCAATGAAATAATCGATCATCGTATCAGAAATAGTTTCCATTCCCAAAACTTTATAAAGATTTGCCAAGAAAACGGCATAATGATAAGGAATACCTTTTCGCAAAAAAGGAAGTATTTTCTTAATTGCAGACAAACTCATTGTTGCATAACCTTGATTTAGTTTGATTTTAGAAAACTTCTCAGCTTTCTCATCATCAAGATTTAATTTGTTCAAAGCAAAATCTTTTAAATTTTCTTGGCTATCAAAAGTTTTAAGAACGTGCCAAATTTCATCATAATTAAAAGATGAATTCTGTTTTTTAGATGGCTGACTATCTCTTTCATTAATATTATCCCAATGCAAAAGCTCTTTCCAATTATCTCCAAAAATATCTTGAAACGACTTTAATAGCTTAGCAGAAATTACTTTTGTTTTTTCTTTAAACTTTGAATCTATTTTACCGCCGTCTTTTTTAAGTTGATTAAGAATAGTTTTTAGTTCAAAATCATTTGATGACTTAAAAAATAAAGGATAAATTTTTTCTTGAATATAAGTCTGTTTATCAACTCCAATAGGAGGAATAATTTTTAAATTATTGATAAAAGTCCATGTTCTATACTCCTCGTACAATGGATGGCTTACCTGTACACGTTTTTTGTTTTTTTCATAAATACAATAACCAACTAAGCCTTTTTGCGTACGAAGAGGTCGTTGCCATATAATGGCTTTCCATAGTTTTTGATAATCCTCATCATTAATATCATATAGCTGACATAAAAGCTTTAATTCTGCTTCATAATCCTTTCTAAGATTGTATCGTTGTCTAATTCTTTCACCTGTTTCTTTTTGATAATAATATAAAGCAGCTCCTAACGTTTTATGATTTTCGATAAATTCGGCAATATCATCTCTTCCTTTAGTACCATTTTTATCACTACCTTGCAACATCGTCTTTGCTTCTTCTTCATCTCTTCCTTTAAAACCACGTCTTTGTACAAGTTGATAGAAAATTCTTCCAAGTAAATATGGATTAGTTTTATAAACAGAATGAAAATTAGGATCAACAGCTAAAGCTCTAAAAGCAAATAAACTATCATGTTTATTTTTTCCTATCAAATGAAAATCAGGTTTCCCATCACCGTCAAAATCAAATCGTAACCAATTTAAAAATAAATCATTTTGTGGATATTTACGTTTTGTTCCCTTTTTATAATTTTTCCATTTATTAAGCTCTTCATGTGAAAGTGGGCACATATTATTTTCAATTAAAAAATATAATAAATCCCATTTCCTATACTTTTCAGCTCGATAATTATTTCTTTTTCCTCTACTCTCTGTTCTTTTTTTAACTTTAGGAAATTCATTTCCTTTTTCAGAAGCAACTCCTTTTTCAAAAGTAAGAACCCCAAAATCTATGATTTGATTATTTATAAATTCTGTATCTCTAATGGACCAGCCAAGGCTATTCGTACCAGCGTCAATTCCTAATATTCTCATAGTAATTTATATTTCTTGGTTTTTGATATCTCAAAATTTTTTATTTTATTCTTAATTATATTGTAATTTAATAAAAATCCTTATATTTGACTTTGAAATCAATTCACAATAAGGCTTTAAGCCGAAGTAAAAACTTATATCCTGCGTACTCCGTGGGATTTTTATTTAACTCCTAATTACATCAAATATAAATAGTAAAGTATAAGATTAATTACGGAAAACCGTAAATTGATTTAAATTTTTTATCTTAATTATTTATAATGAAAGATATTTTTAGAAAATTTTCGCCTCGACTATCTTCGGGGCTTTTTTTATTTTTCTTATTTTGTAAACACAAAAAAACCTCTCTAAAAATGCTTTTAAAGAGGTTATTATTTATACTATTGTATCTTTGTGTCTAAAATAGGAGTTGTGCAACAATTACCTACCTACTGTATTATTCTCTAAATCCTGTTGCTCTAAAATCATTCCCTGTAATTTCGCTTGAAATTTCGTCAATGAATTGTAAAGGAGACTTATTTATGAATTCTGTTAATAACCAACTATGATTTTTTTCTAGATGTTTTAATAATGACTGTGGTTCATATCTAGCCATTTCACTTAATCTGTGCATAGTTGCAAAAATTAACACAAGATTACTTCTATCTATTATGTGTGTTGAAAGATTTGTTCTCTTTATATACCATAAATTATTAGGACCATATATCGTTCGTAATTGTTTTCTTATTTTAAAATGGTATTTATTTAATGCTATTAGGCTATCATCTGTTGGTTTATTTCTAAAGCAATCCCATTTAAAAGTTTTATTACGACGAATTACATAGTTTGTCTTATTTTCATAGTTCTTGTCTAAACCAAAACCAATAAGATTATTATTTGTCCTATTATTTGAATGTTCACATTCAAGTTGAGCTTCAAACCATCCAACTTTTCTATACTTATCAAAAACATATCTAGGGTTAATAATCGGTACAAAAAGCTCAGGATATGAGGGGCTTGGGAATGTTAATTGAAAAGCTCGATGTATAAAAGAAAGATTGTAAAAAATATCTTTTAAAGAATGGGCAGGTTCATTATTTTTGATTGGTTCACCTAAGTAAGCACATAGCCCAGAAAGTACTCCTTTCGCTTTTATGGTTAGTGTTTCATTTTGTAAAACATATTGGCCATCTTTACGTTTACCCGTTACACCGTGTTTTAAATTGAAATTTTGGCCTTTAAATCTTAATAAAGCTTTAGTTGCGTTTAAAAAGCAATAATATATTGTCAATGGAGATGATACTATTGATAAAGATTTTGAAGCTTCATAAAAGTTTTTAGCTTGTTCCCAATAAAATAATGCCTCTTCCGATTCTCTAGTTTTAAATTGTTTCAAATAAATTTCAACATAATTCCAAGTTGAATCAGTTAAAATCGTTTTAGATGTAAAATTTGGATTATGATGACACTTTTTTAAAACTATTTCATTTTTGCTAATTTGTAAGATTGGTCTTTCAATTCTTACTTTTAATTTTTCATTAAGTAGTTTTATTTTATCCTCAGACTTTTTTAATCGTTCTTTAATTTTATCTACTTGATTATTTTTTGTTGGCATTTTGCTTTTTTAGATTTAATATTGCAGGTAACATTGTTATTTACGAAACTACTATAGCTTTAGTTTCGTAAACAACAAATATATAAAACAATCTAATCTATATCCATTGTTGTGTAAAATACTATAGAATAACAAAAGGTTCTATATGAACCCCTTTCCTTATATTTATCTGAAGTATTTATTTATATAAAAAAACTCTGGAGTTAATCAAACCTTATAAATTAACTCCAGAGTACTATTACTAACTTTAACCATGCCTACTGGTTAATCTTACTAATTTAGGTATTTGATTTTAAACAAAACGTTTTTAATTACTTAATGTCTTATATTTTTTTAAACTAAAAATCAAGATTATTCTCTTTAATATGTAATGGTGATTAAATTATTTTTTTAAAGATTTTATTTCAGTTATTATAGATTGTTCTTCTAATTTGTTTAGTTTAACAAATAAATTATTTATATCAATCTCAAAATAATTACAAATTTTTACAAGAGTTTCAAGTGTAGGATTACTCTCAGCTCTTTCTATCCTACCTACTTGATTAGCAGATAAATCTATTTTAAGACCTAATTCAAATTGAGATAACCCTGCCTTTAATCTATTTAGTAAGACAATTCTACCCACTTGTATTTTTAAATACTCAACATTATTTTTAGCCATTAAGTAAAATTTGTAAAGTATTTTAAATTATTTCAACACATATATGTGTTGTGTTGATTTTTTTTATTATATTTGTTATCAGATAGATAAAAAATTAAAGTAGAAATACTTTTTTCTTGCATTAGAAAACTGCCAATTTTTTGAAACCACAAGAAAATAAGTAAATTTGCTCACGACCTAGGCGTGGGCTCTCTTATTGTGGTTATGGTATGGCAGTACCTCTAATGCTTTAAGATGAGTTCCATGCCTTTTTGTTTTGGTCGTTTCTTCCATTACAAATAGCACAGAACTTCATACAATAAATACACTTGGTTTTATTCCTCTACAAATCAAGTAAAATACAACTCTTTATAAATATGTATTTCTATAATAGAAATACACAGATGGTTATTCAATTCTTGTGGAATTGAAAAGTGATAGAAAGATATTTTGGAATATCATATTGGATGAGGTTCTGAAACGAGTTCAGAAAGACAGAAAAGAAAAGACATATAACATAAACAAATACTCACACAGTTATCCCCCGAAGACACCCCTAAGAAGAAAGTAAATGATCTTCATAAAGTGATTAGTGTTAATTTTTATTTCATTTATTAATGTAATTTTTAAAACTGTCGGAGGGGGATTTTTGCAGAAAAAAAACACCCCTACAGTCCCCTCAAGGGGACAATTCCCCTCTCGAGAGGGGTTGGGGAGTGTTACTGAAAAAAGCTTAGAATGACAGAAAAGATTTTTTACCACATAGGTACATAGAACTGGGTGGAGAAAATAAAGAGCAATAGAGAAGATAAATCTATTAAACAGAGTAAGAAGATTGCTATGGTTCAGTTTACTGAACTATAGAATCTCTAAAAAAAGTGACAAATAGATTCTTCGATAGGCTCAGAATGACAAAATCCGTTATAAAAAGTGGATCTGAATTAGAAAAAGGATGAAGAAAATGTCATATGATTTGGAGGCGAGTGTCAAAAAGTTGAAAGTCATGATTAAAATGTTTTACTGTTTGCGGAGCAAATGATTTAAAACATTGAATGTCTGAAACTTATTTTGACTGTCGAAAATCAAAGACTTGATGTTTTGTAACTTTTGCATTAAGGTAAAAGTTAGAAGAAAAAAATGAAAATAAAGAAAAGACATTTCGATACTATTTTCTTTTTCTATGAAACGAAAATCACTCAATGTGACAGTAAGTAAGAAAAATACGTAAAACGTTAAGCGTAGAACGTCAAACATAACAAAAAACCCCTTTCCCAAAAACAAAGTTGGCGCGATGTACTGGAAAAGGAGTGGCTTTTAAAACTAATGTTGAATTTTAAAAAACTTATGTAAAATTATGAAAATATTTTACTTTAAACTAAATAGGCATACAATAAGTGTGCTATTGGGATTGGTTTGTGCTACACCCCTATTTGCACAAACAGGAAAAACCGTGACTGGAAAGGTGAAAGATCATAACCATTTGCTCTCTGGTGTGGTAGTAACAGAAGAAGGTACACAGAATAGTGTGCGAACTGATGCGAATGGATACTATTCGTTGACCTTACAAAATGATGATGCTAAACTAATTTTCGAGCAATTGGATTTCCCTATTCGTGAAGAAGAGGTACTGAATAGAAGTGTGATCAATGTAAGTTTCGCAAAAGAAGATGACGAAATTCAGCTAAAAGATGTGGTGATAAATGCAGGGTACTATGCTGTAAAAGATAAAGAACGTACGGGTTCTATAGCACGTGTAACGGCTAAGGAAATAGAGAATCAGCCCGTGAATTCTGTTTTAGATGCTTTGCAAGGTCGTGTTCCCGGTTTAGAGATTACACCAACTTCTGGAACTCCTGGAGGTGGCTATACCATTCGGATAAGAGGCCAAAATAGTATTGCTGCGGGGAATAATCCTCTATTTATAGTAGATGGTGTTCCATTTGATACCAATTCGATGGGAGATACTTCAACCTCAGCACAAATCTTTTATGGGTCAACTATAAATCCTTTAAATTATATCGATCCACAATCTATCGAATCTATCGAAGTTTTGAAAGATGCTGATGCTACTGCTATTTATGGATCACGGGGAGCCAATGGAGTACTATTGATTACTACAAAGAAAGGAAAAGCGACTAAAACAAGTATTTCTATAGATGCTTCTACCACTGTTATTAACCCTACTAAGTTTCCTAAACTACTTAATACAGAACAATATCTAGAAATAAGGAAAAAAGCCTTTGCAAACGATGGTGTAACGACGTATCCTACGACAGCCTACGACATAAATGGAACATGGGATCAGACCAGATATACGGATTGGCAAAAACTACTTATTGGGAATACAGCTTTCAATCACAACATTCGTACGTCTATAAATGGTGGAAATGAGCAAACTAATTTTATGATAGGTGCCAATGTAATGAAAGAGTCTTCTGTTTTCTATGGTAATTATGCGTACAATAAATTCAGCTTTTTTTCGACACTAAACCATAAAACAGCGAATAACAAACTAAAATTGCAATGGACAACTAATTATGGACAGGATAATAACTATTTACCTGTACAAGATTTGACAAGAATTGCAAGAACACTTGTTCCAAATGCTCCGCGGTTGTTTAATGAAGATGGTAGCTTAAATTGGGAAAACAATACTTGGACCAATCCACTTGCGGCACTGAATGCTAGTTACCGCAATAATACACGTAATCTAAATACAAATCTAAATACAAATTATCTGTTGATGGACAATATTGTTTTACGATCTAATGTAGGATACAATCGATCAGATTTAGATGATATACAACTTAATCCACATACCATTCGCAATCCTTCTTTTGGTGCTACAAGTCAACAATCTAACATGACTAAAAATTCTGGGCAACATGAAGGGTGGTTAATAGAACCCCAATTGGATGCTAATTTTAATTTAACTGCTTCGAGTAAACTAAGTGTATTAATTGGTGGGACTTTGAATAGCCAAACAACAACTAAGTTGGTGATTATGGCAAGTGGTTTTACAGACAACCAGTTAATGAATGTATTAAGCGCTGCTAAAAATGTGACGATATACAAAGATACTGAAGAGCAATATAAATATGCTGCTCTGTATGGAAGAGTAAATTATAATCTGCACGAAAAATACTTTTTCAACTTAACAGGACGAAGAGATGGATCAAGCCGATTTGGTCCTAATCATCGGTTTGCAAATTTTGGTGCAGTTGGTGCCGCTTGGCTTTTTTCGAAAGAAAGTTTTCTACGTGAAGTATCATGGTTAAGTTTTGGGAAATTACGAGGAAGCTACGGGGTAACAGGAAATGATCAGATTGGAGATTATCAATACCTAAACACCTATAACATCAGTCAAAATGGATATGATGGGAATATACTATTGACAACAGCACGTTTGTATAATCATGATTTTTCGTGGGAGAAAAATAAAAAGTTGGAATTTGCCTTAGAAACAGCATTCCTAAAAAATAGAATTAACCTAACGCTGAATTATTATCAAAACCGATCAAATAACCAATTGGTTGGCTATAGTTTACCCGCTATAACAGGTTTTACCTCTATACAAGCAAATTTGAATGCTGTAGTAGAAAATAAAGGTTGGGAAATGGATTTGCAAGTTGTTCCTATAAAATCTGCTAAATTCAACTGGTCAACTTCTTTTAATCTTACTATACCTAAAAATAGATTGGTGGCATTTGATGGTTTAGAAAACACCTCCTATGCAAATATGTATGTGATTGGAAAATCATTGAACAGCAAGAAAATGTATCATCTGCAAGGGATAAATCCAACAACTGGTTTGTATGAGTTTACAGATTATAATGATGATGGAAAGATAACCGCAATAGAAGATAAACAACAAGTTGTATCATTAGATCCTTCTTTTTATGGTGGATTCTCCAATTCTGTTTCCTATGAAAACTTTAATATCGAGCTCTTTTTTCAATTTGTCAAGAAAAAAGGATTTAATGAATTCTATGGGACTACTATGCCGGGTACAATGAATAATCAGCCTGCTTCTGTATTAAATCTGTTTCCAAATGGGGTAATTCAGAATTATTCAAGTGGCTCTAATTCCGCAGCGACAGTTGCTTATTCTAACTTTAATAACAGTGATGCAATGGTAACCGATACGTCTTTTATTCGATTGAAAAACGTGTCATTGTCTTATAAACTTCCTCTAAGTAAAAATCAGTCCAATCAATATGTGATTTATGCTCAAGGTCAAAACCTATGGACATGGAGTAAGTATAAATACGGTGATCCAGAACAAACAACTGGTTTTCTTCCTCCTTTGAGAAGAATTTCGATAGGGTTTAAAGCTAATTTTTAATCACACAATTATGAAAAAATATCAAAACATAGTAAGCTATTCTTTATTCGTTTTCCTAATAGGAAATACGATAATAAGTTGTGAGAATTTTGTGGAATTGGATTCTCCAAAAGGACAAATGAATCAAACAGATGTATTTGAAAATAACCAAACAGCACAAGCCGCCGTTACCACTTTATATGCATTATTACGTGATAACAGCTTAATTGCTGGGAATTTATCTAGTGCTGGTTTTTACATGGGAATTTATTCAGACGAATTAGACAACTATACTACTGCTAACAGCGTGACGGATTTATTTTACAAACATCAAATTATCCCTACAAATAGTGGTGTGAAAGAGCTTTGGACAAGTTCCTATAAAGTAATATACGAATGCAATGCGGTAATAGAAGGAGTAGAAAAATCAAAAGGATTGACCAATGAGCAAAAGAAACAATACAAAGCTGAGGCACTATTTATCCGCTCGTTAACTTATTTCTATTTAACCAATTTATTTGGAGATATTCCATTTACTACGACAACAGATTATACGATTAATCAGAAGAGTTCAAAAACAAGTCATCAAAATATACTTCTTAAAATTGAGGAAGATCTTATTGAATCTAAACAACAATTAGGTGAGCTTACATCGGTTACAAGTAACCTTAGGGCGAACAAATATATCATTACCGCATTATTAGCACGTCTATACATCTACCAAGAGAAATGGGAAAAAGCTGAAAGCGAATCTACTGAATTGATCAATTCAGGTAAATATCAATTAGAGAATGATTTGAATAAAGAGTTTTTGAAAGAAAGTCGTTCTATATTATTTCAACTAAAAGCCAAAGTAGAAGGTGGAAATTCTAATGAAGGTGGTATTTATATTTTTGAGGCTGGCCCTCCACCTAATGCTTCTTTATCCCCTCACCTATTTGAATCTTTTGAGCCAACTGATTTGAGAAAACAACAGTGGACAAAACAAATTACTACTAATGGGAAAAATTGGGTAATGCCCTTCAAATACAAAGAGAAGTATGTGACAACAACAAGTAAAGAATATACCATTGTTTTTAGACTTGCTGAACAGGTTTTAATTCGAGCTGAAGCACGATTGAGATTAGGCAACTTGAATGGAGCAAAAGGGGATATAAATAGTATTCGAAATAGAGCTGGATTAACACCTATCACAACTTCATCTTCTCAAGATATTTTTGAAGCTATTGTAACGGAACGTCAACATGAATTGTTTACAGAGCATGGCCATCGTTGGTTTGATTTGAAACGATGGAAATTGGCAGATCAAGTCTTAAGTCCCATAAAAACAAATTGGAAAGCAACTGACGTATTATTACCAATTCCAGAAGCCGAACTCTTAATTAATCCAAATCTATTACCACAAAACCAAGGCTATTAAGAAGTTGTTCTACAAATACAACATCATAAAAAGGCATTTATACAAATATCAGAATTAGTACCAATGGAAAAAATAAGTAAAATAATATTCCTCATCCTATTGGGATTTGTTCTCTCGACCTACAACGTCTTTAGTCAAGAGATAAATAAGAAAAAATATACACATGATTTAGACAGTATATGGTCTACTAATACTACAATTAATAACATTAGCACTAACGGGAATTGGATTGAAACCTCTGAATCATTTTTAGGTAAAAATATCATTCGATTAATTCATTCTTCTACTTATAAAACTATAGAAAGAAAAAATACAAAAAAGAGTTTATTTTCTAATAACGAACATTTTGCAATCCTTTTAAGTGAAAGCAAACTTGAAATAATCGATTTAAGAAATTCGAAAAGCTTTCTTGTTTTGAATAAACCAATTAGAAAAGTAGAATTTGATTCGACCAATCAACAGCTTGCTTATTTATCAGCTGATGATGTTTTGACGTTATTCGATACCAGATCAGAAAAATTCGTTACAAAGCATAATGTTTCCAACTTTAGTTGGAGCCCTGCTTCATCTACATTGACAACTCTTTCTAAGGATGGAAAAACAGTTGGTTTTTATAGCTCAAAATTAGAGGCTATTGATCAGCTATCAAGTGATACAGGTACGTACATTTTTAATGATCGATCTCCTCTAAATAATTGGAGTAAAAATGGACAGTATTTTTCATTTCTTGAAAAAGAAAACGCAAAGAGAAAAATAGTTCGTTACGCATTTCAAACAAAAAGGGTGAATATTTTGAATCTAAAGGATTGGTTGAAAATAAATCCTTCTCATTATTTTATGGATGAATCTGTTCGTGTTTTAACGAATGGACAATTTATTGAATTTCAACTAAATGAAAAAATCACCGAAGATTCTTTAAAAGGAATTGAAAAGTGGTCTACCAACGATACGTGGATCTATCCCAAAGAACAATTAATGAAACAAAAAGATGGTTATAAACGGTTTATTTGGACTGTGAATGAATACGATTCTGTTACGGAAAGAAAAGGAAGCCAATTCGCACTTAATAGTAATATCCACTTTGCCTTGACATTTGATAGAAAACAGTATGAACCACAATATAGATATTTTGAAATTGCAGATGTTTATTTAAATGATTACCAATCAAAAAAATCATATAAAATAATTGATAGTCTATATACCAACCCTAATTTTATTTCTGTTTCACCAAATGGGGAGTACATTGCTTATTTTAAAACAAAACATTGGAATTTGTATGATGTAAAAAAGCAAACACATAAGAAGCTAACAACAGTTCTTTCTCAAGTTTTTTATGATAGAACTAAAGCAGAAACTGACAAACCGCCTTTTGATCAGCCCTATTGGTCAGAGGATGAAAAATCTATTCTACTAACGTCAACCTATGATTTGTGGCAGTTTAGTATAGATAAAAATGAAGTAAAGCAAATTACCTTTGGAGAACAAAAAGAAGAACACAATCGTTTGGCATCTATCAATTTAACGAACTCATCAAATCGTAGTATTGACATGAATAAACCACTGATTATTAAACTCCATAAAGATGATCAGTCGCATGGAATAGCGATCTTAAAAAAGGGAAAAGTGATACATTCTTTTAGAACTGATGCCGAAGTCAATCAAATTTACAGTGATAGCAACAAAAATAAATTGTATTATAGAAAAGCAAAGTACAATGAATCACCCTCTATTCATGAACTTTCCACTAATCATACAACGCGTATTATTTACCAAAGCAACTCTAAGCTAAGTGAATACGACTTAGGTTTTTCTAAAAATATAAACTATACATCTATAAATGGAAACGTGATGAATGGCTCTCTTTTATACCCTTCTCAATACGATTCAACTAAAACATATCCTATGGTTGTGTACATTTATGAAAAGAATTCGTTTAAAGTCAATGAATTTACTTTACCATCTAAAAATTCACCTATCGGATTTAATTTCATGGACTATGTATTAGATGGCTATTTTGTTTTGTTACCCGATATAGAATATGAAATTGGAAACCCAGGCAGATCTGCTTTGGTAAGTGTAGAAAATGCGGTAAAAAAAGCTGTAGAACTATCGACAATTGATCAAGAAAGAATTGGTTTAATTGGACATTCATTTGGTGGGTATGAAACAGCCTTTATTTCTACACAATCAACATTTTTCAAAACAACAGTTGTTGGTTCAGCTATAACCGATTTGATTAGTTATTACCATGATTATAATATAGACAATCAGTCAGATCAATTATGGCGATTAGAAAATTACCAATTAAGAATGGGTGATAGTTTATATAATTTAAAAGATCAATATTACAAAAACTCGCCTCTTTATCATGTCGAAAAATTACAAATACCAGTCTTAATATGGACAGGCAAAGAAGATTATAATGTAAATTGGTATCAAAGTGTGTATTTTTTTATGGGAATAAAACGATTAGGAAAAAAAGCCGAATTACTTTTATTTGATCATGAAGGACATGCCTTAAAAAATAAAACCAATCAACAATTTTTATCCACTAAAATAAAAAATTGGTTTGATACACATTTAAAATAAAAGAACGGAGCACATGATGCTCCGTTCCTATTTAAATTAAACTTAAATGCTTATTGACGATATAGTGGAATACTACACGAAGTTTCTGATACATCTCTCAATTCAAAAACATCTTTTTCAATTCCATTTTCATTCACAGTACATGGTAATCCAATTGTTGTTGAACAATCAACTTTTACGTCATCACAATGATTCGTAGCAGAATTATAAATATATCCTGTCATTAATACTTCTTCTTCATTATTTTGAGAAGTTTTACTTTCTGTGGCAAATGCAAAAGCAACAGCCATCATTCCTACCCCAATAGGTAGCGCTTTTTTTAGAAAA
Organism: Empedobacter brevis NBRC 14943 = ATCC 43319; assembly: GCF_000382425.1. Lineage (GTDB taxonomy): Bacteria > Bacteroidota > Bacteroidia > Flavobacteriales > Weeksellaceae > Empedobacter > Empedobacter brevis. The sequence goes on along the minus strand of NZ_KB908299.1, from coordinate 148,292 downwards.
TTTGTTTTCATTTTGTATAATTTTAATGTGGTGACTTACTCTATTGTACAGGTTTTCGGTCATCCCCTGTGTTGCGCAACGATTTATTTTCTTTTGTTATAGATATAAAGTTCATGATCTACAATTGCAAATATTTTGTTTTTGTAAATAGTGAAATTTCTTAGTTGATTTTTAGGCGAATAGTAGAGGTAAAAACTATGTGTATAGGTTTTGTTCACCAAATCATATTGATCTATGACACTTGTACCTTCTATTTTTTGTTCGAAATTACCTAGTCGGTCCGTCGATATATAGAGTTGGTTATCGTAAGTAGTTGCTAATTTGTTTACAAGTAAGGTTTGTGGACCTAATTTATATTGCTTTGTTTTTTTAAAATAGCCTACATCGATCTGAACTTTAGAAATAGTATCAATGGTGTGTCCTGTTTTCATTTCAGTTAACGCAGCATCAAATTCGAGGTACTGATTTTTGTAGTAATAGATGTAGATAAACTTTTCTAATTGGGAATTCCATAGTAATGTTCCGTCTGACTCAAATGTACCGTCAAGTTGTTTTTCTAGACTGTTATAGTTAAGCTGAAGTTGATGCTCCGATAACAATCCCAATACATTTGCCTTTACTTTGGTGCTATAAGTTGCTATCCCAAACTTCGAAGAATCTGCGACCACAAATTGATTATAATATACATCTCCTTTAGAAATGGTTTTTGCTTTCCAATCATCAATTTTACCTCGAAGTAAAATACCAACCGAACCGTCTCCTAAATAAAAATATGGTGTTTGTACTTTAGCAATCACTCTTTTATAAGGCAGCTTATATTGATCAATTTCTAGTTTTATATTCTTCATTTGATTAGCTAGATAATCATACCTTTTAAGAAATAAAGGTGTTTCTGTATTGGCTAAATAGAGATAACAACTATCAATACCTGCTATATAATAACCAGTTGATTCTAAATTGAGAGTAGTTTGTTTTTCTGCTAAATGCGGAATGTATTTACGCGTAAACGCATTGTTATACTGAGATTTCTTTTCTGATAAACCATATAAAATGGTTACACTAACAATTCCAATTAAAATAAGAAAGAATTGTTGAATAATATAGCGTTTCCATGTTTGAGAATTGTTTGCTATCCTAATGCCAATTAAAGCTAATCCTACAAAGACACCATTAAAAATCAGATGTTCCGTCCATCCCATCTTTTCTAAAACTCCACCACAAGAACAAGGTGTAAATGCCGTGAAATGTAGAATAATCACAATATAGGTGGTGAACATCACCATCATTAAAAGCGAAAGTTGTAAGGCAATTATTCGGAATCGATCAAACATCAAAAGAACCGCAGTTGTAAGTTCTATGGCAATAATACCATACGAAATAGGAATCGCATAACTGGCTAATAAGGGCGATTGTCCCAGCTGGGTTTGAAAGGTTTCAAAATCCATCAGCTTACTTACAGCCGCGTAAATAAACAACACAATAAATAGGTAGCAGATGAGTGTTTGTATAAATAGAAAATATCTTCTCATCTTGATGTGTTTTGGGTTTAAAGTATACTACTCCCCTCCTTCTTCAGTACGTTTGATATATGGATCTTTTTCCTTTGGAGGATCAGCTTCATTTACTTGTGTTTCTGAATAAATTGATATACTATCATTTGTTGAAATCGTATCTCTTCTCTGTAAAAGCGAAGTATTTATAGATTCAATTTGTTGTTCCTCTTCTTCAACACAGTTATAGAATAAACAGCTAACAACTACTATAATTAAAAAATAGATTTTTGTTTTCATATGACAAGTTTTAATGTTTGGTGTTTTAAAATTATGTCTTGTAGAAGAGAATTAATGCAAACAAGTACTACAAATACATAAATGGGATAACGGATTTATAAATTCGTTGTTTTTGTAAAATAATTAACTGAATTACAGTATTTTGAAAAATGAATTTTTATATTTTTTTAAAAAATTGAATAAAAAATATACTTTTGGGAATGACGAATTTATAAATACTTCATTTTGAGCATTTTTTTTACAAATTTTCTTTGTTTAAAAAAGCTATTATCTGTTATACTCTATTTGTTTAATTTATTAATTTGAAGTACCTTACCGATTATTCTGCTACTGTTTTCATTAAATTTTAAGCTTATGAAAACATATCTACAACTAATAATAGGATTAATATTGTTCAGTTTAAGCATAGAAAATGTTTTCGCAATTGATATTTTGAGTGCTCAAACCAATGAATATCTTGTTCAAAAAATTGATTCCTTTCAATATGATAAAAATAATCCCCAGGTATGGAAGTATATCAATGCCTATATCTTAAAAGCTAAAATTAGAAAGGATAACGAAACGTTATTTTATGGTTATAAAGAAGGTATTTTTTATTCAAATGATTATTCTAATAAGCTAAAATATGCAGATAGTACGATTGTTACTGCTCAGAAAACACAAAATAATGATTTTGTTATTCAAAGCTACCTTTCAAAGGGATTAATTCATTTTCAATTCAAAAAATTTCAACCAGCTTTAGAAAATTATTTAATTGCTGAAAGGAAATTAAATAACAAATCCTCAGAATATATCTCATATAAAGTAATTTTCAATCTTGCTTTAATTAAATTTCATTTAAAACAATTCAGTGAATCGGATGTATTGTTTCAAAAATGCACCTCCTATTTTGAGAAGAATAGTTCCGATGAAAATCATCATGCTTATTTTTTGAATTCAATTTATTACAGAACTCAAGTTCTTCAATTTCAACAAAAATATAAATTAGCAAGTCAACTTAATCGACATGGCTTGAGATTGAGTCAACAAAAAGAAAATATATATTTCATTCATTACTTTTGGATTTCTACAGCAATTGATTACTATTTCAATAAAAATTATGAAAAAGCGATCTACATATTAACTAAAGAAATTCATTATGTAAATAAACAAGAGGATTTTTATACATTAAGCAAAGCATATTTATATCTTGGAAAATCATTTGAGAAATTAAATCAATTTGAAAAATCCATTGAATATTTTGAAAAAATAGATCAACTTTTTAATCAATATGAATTTTTGGACAGTGAAGTTCGCCCTGCATATAAGGGTTTAATAGATAATTCTGCAAATAAAAATGATTTTCAAAATCAGCTTTATTATATCAATCAATTGCTTAGATTAGATAGTCTTACTCAACGAAATATCGTAAAAATAACTCCCATAATTCAAAAAGAATATGATGAAAAAGAATTATTGAAATTAAAGAAAAATGTAGAATACAAACTTCTTTTATATCCAGTTTTAAATGGAGTAATAATTTTAATAAGTTCAATTATGGCTTTTTGGATTTGTAAACGCCTTTTTAAGAAAACTTCTATAAAGAAAAAGATATCTGTTCCGCAACCAATAATAGATATTCCACCAGAAGTTGTAATGGATATTACAAGACAATTAGACGAATTTGAAGCCAATCAACTATTTCTACAACCTACTTTAACATTGGCACAATTATGCAGATCATTCAAAACTAATTCGGCTTATCTATCAAGAGTTATTAATTCACAAAAAGGAACAAATTTTTCAAATTATATCAATCAACTTAAAGTGAATTATATTCTCAACCTTCTTAATAATTCAAAGAAATATCATCAACATTCTCTTAGAGATTTGGCTGAATTAGGAGGATTTTCTTCTGCTAGGCATTTTTCGGATGCTTTTTTTCAAGTGACTTCGTTTCGTCCTTATGAATACATTAAACAATTGAAAAAATAAATTGAACACCAATAATTAGAATTATAGTAGGAATTAATATAATTGTTATTTCTTCTGTTCTATTACAAAAGAACTTTCACCCTGTTTGTTGAGTTTAATTATTGCATTAAACTTTTTACCTGATTTGAGTTGAAATCCTTTTATTAAGGTTGTAGTTCCATTATTGATTAAGTTTTCGGTATCTTTTATTGAAAGTTGCACACCGCAAATATTTCTATATTGCATCCAATTACATACTGGCTCTGTACATTTAATCATATTTTCATCGATTGCCAATTGAGCTTTTTTACATTTAGGGCAGATCAATATTGATAATAAGTTAGATTGTTCAATTTGAATAGGTAAATTATGATGATAAACTGAACCAAATAATTTTAATCCTTTTTCTGTAGGTATTAAGAATCTATTCTCTAATCTAACATAATTATTGATCACTAATTCTTCAATAACTTTTTCGTTTTGCTCATCTTTTCCTACAGCCTTCATTTCTAATAATAAACTTATGAAATCTAATAATTTTGGAGGTTTTGTTTTCTTTTCGTTTATCGAAAACTGTTTTATTTTTAGCTCATCACCCAATTTTAATGAGGGTAATTCTGGTAAAATAATTAAATCTCTAGAAAAGTTTCCCTGTATTGATCGCCAGCCACTACCTACAATTCTACAATATTCGGCCTTGAATTCATAGTGTAATATTTCCAAGTTAACTATTACAATTTCTTTTATAGATTCTTGTGATACTGCTTCTAAAAATCGAAATACAATCATATCATAAATGATTTTTTCTTTTACAGATAATGCAGATGGTATTTTATCTGTAATTAATATTCCATGCTGATCTTTTGCCTTTTCATCATTCACAACTCTTTTATTAAGGCCACCTTTCCTAAGTTCATTCGTAATCTTTTTATAGTTTTCTCTTTCATTTAAAGCATGGATGAGTTTCGGAAAAGTAGTCCAAAATTGATTGTTAATAAACGCACTCTCAGTTTGAGGATTTGTAATAAATTGGTTTTCGTAAAGTTTCTCGGTAATTCTTGATGTTTCCTCAAAAGATATATTATATTTTGAATATACTTCATCTTGTAAATCAATACGATTAAATAATAAAGGAGGTTCTTCTATACAATTACCTATCTTAATATCAACAACTTCAGCTTTTCCTATTCGTTGGATTGTTTTTAATACAGGTTTTATTTGCTTTTCATCTTCAAGTATTAATTGGCTTTTAAATTCAATAAAAGATTTGGTATGCAACAACTCCAACTCATAAATATTTTTTTCTTTACAATTAACCTGTTCCAAGTATCGTTGACAAATAAGCGTCAAAGCTGAAATGAAAACTTCTCTCCCTACTTTAACGCTATTTTCAGAGTTAATTTCATCTTTTACATTAGTTTGATTTTTCAACTCTTTTTTCATAATACATTTCTTTACATTACACTTTTCTACCCTTCGATTTGGCATTCTTAGGAAGGCTTTCAGTAGATTTTTTTGACTGTTTCTCTTTAGGCGATTGTTGTTTAGATTCCAAAGGTGTTTTAATTTGTTTTGTTGATTCATTCGTTTTTCCTTCAGAATTTACAGCAACTTGCGTTTTATGTTCTTCACTTGGTTGAGCAGCCTCTTTTAATTGATTTGGAAACATAAATTGAGTTTTTCCTAATTCTTTGTTGAAAGAAATGTAGCCTTGATAAGTCTGTCCTCTTTTATCTATTAAACCATCTATAAAGACTGTTTTTCCATCTTTAAGTTCATTATGCTGCTGTTCTGAAAGTTCTTTATTTCTAAAAATTTTAGGCGCTTCAAAATTCTTAAATTCTTCTCGATTTGATTTTATATTTTGTACCTTATTAATCTTATTATCAAATTGAAACTCTACATATCGTTTATCTGCATTAAATTGAACATTTGCTGAAAATTCTGTTCCTTTAACAGAAGTCATACCTTCTAAATACAACGATTTCCCTTCTTTTAAGGTTTGTTTTTGTTCTTTATTTAATAGAACTCCTTTTATTTCATCTGGAATTTTAATAAACTCTGTTTTCAATGCAATTAACTCATTGGTTAAACGGTCTACACTGATAATCGATGGAATATTTTCGCCTGTTTTAGTATTCGTTAAATCAACAACTCTTCCCATATTTCCTGTTTCTAACAAATTTTTCTTGTCCTCATCCGTAAATTTGTGACCAAAAAATTCATAGTTCAAATTGGGTTCTTTTCGAATTCCATGAAGTGCAGGAACAATTGTTCCATTTTCCGATTGTTGTAAAGAGAGTCGTATATCGGTACGAAGAACTGCTGAACCAAAATTGATACTGACAGGAATAAGCTGATTGGTTTTATAGCCTTTTAATAAAGGGTCTAATTGATTGATTTTTTCTAATCGTTCTTTGCTCAAACCTAAGTTATTCATCGTTTCCCAATCAATTTGTTCTGGATTGAAACGGTATTCTGTTTTTTCTGTTTCCATATTATTATTTTTTGAATGATTTTGCTGAAATGCGTTTGGTAGTATTTCATATTGAAAAACCTCTTTTTCATTTTCAGATATTGGATGATTAAAATGTTTTTGAAACTCTTTTGCTTTTTCAATTGCAACTGAATCTGGTACTTTGAAAAAAGCGAAATTGGTTGGATTCTTTAATTGATTGTAGAAGTTGGAGAAAAAATTGGAAAGAAAGTCTCCGTGTTTATTTATTTGCATAAATTTATTTTGGTTTTTCTTCGTTGGATCAACTGTTTCCATTTGACCATTTTTATCAAAACTTTTTATCGCTTGAATCTTCATCTTTTCTTTATCTAACACCAATAAGATATCTGATAATTGGGCAGTTTGTTCTGAATTTTGTGTTTGAATCTCACTCATTTTTCTATTATTTATAATTGAATTCGAAAATAAATGATTCGTAAAAAGTGTAGTAAAATTGACCTTTATTGGTCGATTTTGTCATTACTTGTCTCTTTTTCTTAAGGCTGAAGAATTAAAACTATTCCGAATAAATTGATGAACATCTGATAATTTATAATATAATTTCCCACTGATGGTATAATAAGGAAGCCGCCCATCTGAGCGATATCGCTGTAAGGAACGATTACTAATCTTCAACATTTGTAAAACGTCCTGATTATCCAATAATTCTTCGCCATCTACTGAAGTTTTATTTTTGTGAAAATCATTCATATTTTCACCCAATAAATCAAGACGATTCATTAAACGTTCCATCCACGCTAAAAATTCCATTCGGTCAATATTCATATCAAAAACTTTAAGATTAATAAATTTTGATACAAAAGTTCAATATAATAAAAGATTTGAAAGCCAAGTAATGCCAATTGGAAAGAGAGTTCTTTTTAGATAGTAGAGTAAAATATGCTGATTGATAGTAGAAAACTTTATTTAAATTGAGTTGTAAATCAATTATTAAAAGGTTTACCAATTGGCATAAATGGGTATTGAATTTACATTTCTCTATCCATATATTCCTCTAATGAGAGTTTGAGATAATCTAAGAAAATAGTGCGCGAACCGCTTCTAGATTTCATGCGGTGAAAAGAATGATGAACATCTCCCAATGGAATTTTAAAAAGTATTTGAAAGACAAGACTTAATTTTCTAATACCTATTTTACCATGAGAAATTGCTCCAGATGCGTAAAGTGCATAAATTAATTCGATAAGCGCATTTTTACTGTCTGTCCAGGATAAATCTTTTTGTGAATTTTCAGATTTTAATACTTCATTTTTAGAATCTTCATCTGGATTTATTTTGGTTATGAGGTAAGAATATAAGAGTTCGGAGGAAAGAATTCGAGCAATTTTATAATCGTAAAAGGTAGAGAATTCTGGATCAATTTCAAATACTATGCTATTGAGCCCTTCATGAAAATTAATATTTCCTCTCTTAAAATAGGTTTCATCTCGATCTTTTCTACCTGAGCGATAGTACCTATAAAAATCAGAGCTACATATATGTTCCATAAATTCGCGTTTGAGATTTACCAATTGCTTAGAAAAAAAATTGTAATACATTTTACCTTCTTGAAAAGGACAGTTTGTTTCAATTCGATAAATTTTATTGTAATAAATTAATTTACCCAGAATTTGAGGTTTAATTTTCTTGAAAAAGTATATTTCTTCTTCTTGATTGTTAAATCCTCTTTTTGATGAAGTGCTCCTTACTTCATACAATAAATTCTGTAAAAACGTAATCATTTGATATGAAGCATCAATTACATTTCCAGTTAATAAATCTACTTTTTTTTCTTCATTCTGTATTTGATCCAATACTTTGAAATAAAAACTTTGTTCCATAAAATAATACTTTAGTGTTAAGTTTACAATTTATATTATGTTTATCAGTAAACTATTATTGTTTTAATTAATACTTTTTAGTATTTTATAGAAAATATAGATTTACAATAGAATTCAAATTTTAAGAAAATCCTTATCTTTATTCCAAAGTAGATAGTATGTGTTTTCATGTTAAAGTTACTAACTCAATGGAACAAATTGAGAAGAAATCAAGATTGAAGTTCAAGCCTGAAGCCTCATTTACTCCAAATCCACATTTCAAAGGTTTTTGATCATCCCAAGTTACCAGTTATCACTCATAAACAAGATTACATTCATTTGCTGGAATCGTGTTTAGTTCCACATGGGGCAGGAAATGATTTTAATTCGAACAATACGTTAAATACTCGAATTGAAACACTTGATGAAAAACCATATTTTCGAGATGCCTTTACTAATCGTTGTTTGATATTGATAGATAGTTTTGACGAATGGCGACACGAAGGAAAATACAAAGCCAAATATTTATGTTAAATAAATAATATTGCTAATCAAACAAATTAAAGAAATTTATATAGTAAAAATATCCTCTTCCGTAAAAAAATAATAGCTTGAATTTTTGGGATGATTTTTTGTATCCAAACCTGTAAACGAACTAAAAGCTGGTAAAATTAGTTGGAAATTACTCACAATATAACACGGAAATTTAACAAATCTCCCAACTGGAGTTTTCATTCTAATTCCTGGATGAAGATGTCCAGAAATCACAACTTTTTCTTGCAATTCCACTTTTTCATGAGAAAAAATAAAATTCTCTTCTTCGTAAATTTCAAAAACTTCTGTAACACCAATATCCAAAAGTTTTTCTTTTGCAATTAGGTCGTGGTTACCTTTTATTAGGATAATTTTTAAATCAGAAAATTGAGATTTCCATTCAGCAAATAGGTTGAATTCAGAATTTTTTCCTGCATGAACAAAATCGCCTACAACAATCATTCTTTTAGGCTGGAAGTGAATGATTAAATCTGACAAACGTTTCAAATCGTTCTCAATAATTTCGGAAGGCAAAGAAATTCCATTTTTTCTGAAATGAGCTGTTTTTCCCAAATGTAGATCTGATAAAACTAAAGTCTCCGCTTCTTTCCAAAACAACGCTCGTTGATTGGTTAAAACTAAGTTGTGTTGCTTAATATTGATCGTCTTTTCTGCTAAAATCATTTTCGTCTTGCTTTTTTCTTCAAATTTGCCTCTTGCATTTTTCTAATTCTCGTACTCAAATCTTCGCTGGAAAGCGATTGTCTCAAACTGTCTACTTTTATCGGAAAACTTAAAGGTGTAAATCGATCCGATTTTACATAGATGATTTTACTTTCACTAATTCGATCAAATGCTGCAGTTAATCGTTGTTCTTCCAATTGCTGGTTAAAAACTTCCGTGTATGCCTGTCGTAACAATAAATTTTGCGGATCATAATCTTCCAAAACAGAAAATATAATTCCCGATGAAGCCTGCAAAGATTTGTTATTCACTTGTCTTCCAGGCATCGTTTGCACCACCATTCCAGAAATTACGGCAATATCTCTAAATTTTCTTCGTGCCATTTCAGTCGCATTTATACTGCTAATAACGTCTTGCATTAGGTTTACTTTAGAAAGAATTTGATTCAATTCCGTATCCATCAATTGTATTTCTCTGTCCGAAAAAAGTTCAAAACCATAGTCGTTCATCGCCATCGAGAAGCTGATAGGATACAATTTAGAGATTCGATATGCCAATAAAGTTGCCATCACTTCATGTACCAATCTTCCTTCAAAAGGGTAAAAAAACAAATGATAACCTTCTCTCGTTTTGATGCGCTCTACTAGAAATTCATCTTCTTTCGGAATGTGCGAATTTTCATTCTGATTCACCAACAAAGGATGCAAAAATCGAAGTTCTTTTTCACGAGCATTTGGTGAGAGCGATTCAGCTAATTTTTTACGTAAAAAATAACTTAAATTAGATGACAAAGGCAATCTACCTCCGAGCCAACTGGGAGTTATCGCTTTACCACTCGACAATTTTACAAAAACCGTCATATCTTTCAGCATAACGAATTCTAAAACACGTCCTGCCAAAACAAATTTATCACCTTTCCTCAATTTAGTAATAAAATATTCTTCAATCATCCCAATATAACCGCCGGACAAAAACTTCACTCGTAACATCGAATCGCTTACAATAGCTCCAATATTCATGCGGTGCAACATGCCTATTTTTCTTTTTTCAACAACTAGTTTTCCATCTTCTTTTTTCACCACTTTATGAAATTCTTCGTAATTTTCACCTATTTTTCCGCCTTGTGTGATAAAATAAATACACCATTGCCATTCCTCTTCCGTTATTTCAGAAAAAGCATAGGTATTTTTGATAATGGGATAAGTTTCTTTGGGATAGAAACCGCCGCCCAAAGCCAAAGTAACGAGAAATTGTACCAAGACATCGTACGCCAAAACAAAAGGTTCCCTATTTTCAATCACTTTATTTTTAACGGCTTCTTTTAACGCTGAAGCTTCAATAAATTCTAATGAATGAGTGGGAACAAAGTAAATTTTTGAAGTTTCAAAAGGCGAGTGTCCGCTTCGTCCTGCTCTTTGCATAAACCGTGCAACACCTTTACTGGAACCAATTTGAATCACCGTATCTACAGGTTTAAAATCGACACCCAAATCTAATGAAGACGTAGATACCACCGCCTTTAACAGTCCGGAACTCAAATTTTCTTCTACCCATTGACGCAAATTAGCATCAATGGAACTATGATGCAATGCAATTTGCCCAGCAAAATCGGGATACGCCTCCAATAAAAGTTGATACCATATTTCACTCTGGCTTCGCGTATTGGTGAAAATAAGTGTCGATTTACTTTTTAAAATAATGGGAACGACTTCCTGTACTAATTTTCCGCCTAAATGTCCTGCCCAAGGCAAAATTTCAACTTCAGGAGGATAAACGGAGAGAATTTCAATTTTCTTATGCTCTTTAGCGACAACTTTGGTTCTCTTTTTAGCATTTGGAATCAAAACATCAAAAGCCTGATCCAAATTACCGATGGTTGCAGTAATTCCCCAGATCTTGATGTTTACTTGCCGTAGTTTTAAAACAGCTAAAGCCAATTCTACCATCACACCACGTTTTGTACTCAACAATTCATGCCACTCGTCTACCGCAATTGCTTTGAGATGAGTAAAAAATCGTTCGTTATTTTTTTGAGCCAAAAGAAGATGTAAACTTTCGGGCGTTACCAAAAGAATATCAGGCATTTTCTTAGTTTGTCGGGCTTTCTGTTGTGCATCGGTATCACCATTTCGTACTTCCACCACCCAATCAAGTCCAATTTCGTCAATCGCTTCTTGCATGGCTTTTGCCAAATCTTTAGCTAAAGAACGGAGTGGTGTTATCCAAAGGAGTTTCAATCCATTTCCATATTTTTCGGGATGATTAAAAAAATCAATAACAACCGCTAAAAAAAGAGAATAAGTTTTCCCAAAGCCTGTGGGAGCAACAACCATCCCAGAATAGCCATTAGCAAAACGTTGCCAAGCATCCTTCTGAAAATTAAAAGCCTCCATATCTTTGGCTTGCATCCAATTTTTGATGAGTTGATAGCCATCGGATTGTTCAAATTTCTCGGTCACGTGATTAATTTTTTAATATCTTCAATATCGTCTATTTCATCCATTTTTTTATCGCGTCGCCAACGTAAAATTCTTGGAAAACGCAATGCTACACCCGATTTATGTCGACTACTAAATCCAATTCCTTCAAAAGCCAACTCAAAAACCAATTCGGGTTTTACCGTTCGGACAGGTCCAAATTTTTCCAACACATTTTTAGAAATAAATTTGCTAACTTCTTGTATTTCTTTATCTGTTAAACCTGAATAAGCTTTCGCAATCGTGACTAATTCCCCTTCTTTTTTGACTGCAAAAGTATAATCAGTATAATAACCGCTTCGTCTTCCACTTCCTTTTTGGGCGTAAATTAAAACTGCATCAATCGTCAGTGGATCGAGTTTCCATTTCCACCAATCGCCTTTTTTTCGACCGGTATGATAAGGAGAATGTACATTTTTTAACATCAAACCTTCACTATTAATTTCTCGAGCATTTTCTCGAATTGCGGGAAGTTGATTCCAATTTTCAAAAATAATTTTTTCTGAAAGATGTACTTTATCCGAAGGATTGTCTTCTAAAATTTGCTCTAATTTTAATCTTCTTTGCATCATCGATTTTTCGCGGTAATCATCTTGTTCCCACTCTAAAACGTCGTACGCATAAACAACAATGGGAATTTCGTTCAAAATTTTCTTCGTTAAATTTTTACGATTCAAGCGTTTTTGAAGTGCAGTAAAATTTAAAACTTGATCGTTTTTAAATGCTAGAATTTCACCATCCAAAACAAAATTACCTTTCCATTGCATCAATTCATCACGAATTTCAGGAAATTGATCCGTCACCAATTCTTCACCTCTCGACCAAATAAAAACTTCGCCATCTCGCTTAATAAATTGCCCTCGAATACCATCCCATTTATATTCTACCAACCACTCTTGCGTATCGCCTAAATCTTCAATTTCTTTTTCTAACGCATAAGCCAAACAAAACGGATAAGGTTTGGATAAATGGGTCGCAGTATAATCGCCTTTAATCAACTTTTCGAAATCGACTTCCTCTGCCGTCCAAGTACCCATAATACTGTGTGTAACAGCATTAGTGTCTAAACTATAATATTTTGCAAGCGTATTAATTAAAGTTTTACTGGAAACGCCGATTCTGAAACTGCCGCCCAAAAGCTTATTGAAAATAAACCGCTCTACATAATCTAAACCGTTCCACGCATCAAGAACAAAATCTTTTTTCTGATCTTCTGTTTTGTCCTTTAAATCAATGATTTTTTGCATCCATTCTGACAAAGAATAGTCGATGGTTTTGGTTGGTGGTGGTAAAATAAGAGAAATGGTTTCCCCTAAATCACCCACGCTGGAATAACTCTCTACAAAAAGCCATTCTGGAATTTCGGCAACTTCCATCGCCCACGTTTTCATTAAGGTAGAATTGACATTTCGTTTCGGTTTTCGCCCTGTAAATAGAGCTAGAAACCATAATTTATCATGCGAAGACGCCTCTTGCAGAAACTCGATAATTGCCTCTTGTTTTAAAGAGGTTTTGTTGGTGCTGTCGAGCGCATTAATTAAAGTTGCAAAATCGTTCATTGATGATTTAAAAATTTTAAAGCAATTTTAATATTTACTTCTTGTTTTGTTCATATTTCTCATCCGCTTTTATTTTTTCAGAATGACAATGCTGTATTGTCATTTCGACGACAGGAAAATCTCAAAAAATCTTTATGAAAATCTATTTCTCTTCCTCCATTTCCGTTCTTTCTTCATCGTCGCCATATTCGGTTTTTATTTCTTCGGAATAAATACCTATTTCGTTTAAATATTTAGAAAAAATAGCCGTTTGACCATGCGTTACATAAACTTTTTCGGCTTCCGTAGCTTTGATCGCACTTAACAATCCTTGCCAATCTGCGTGATCACTAATTGCAAAACCTGCATCTGCACTTCGCCATCTTCTAGCACCACGAATTTGCATCCATCCCGAACAAATGGCATACGCCATATTCGGTATTTTCTTCATTGCTGGATTATCCACCAAAGCGGGCGGCAACAAAATTATTTTTCCATCCAAATGCTTTTTGTCATCACGTAAATCTATGGTTTTGTACTCAGGTAATGTAACACCAACACTTTCGTACGCCTCATTCAATTTTGCAATGGAATAATGTACATTTAACTCTCCAATACCCTCCAATGCTTTCATAATACGCTGCGATTTCCCTAAAGAATAACCTATAAAAACCGAAGTTTTTCCTTTCGCTCTATTATGATCTACCCAATCACGCATTTTTTTTTCTTGTTCTGCCACAGAAAGCCAATTGTAAACAGGAAGACCGAAGGTACTTTCGGTAATGAATTCGTGGCATTTTACAGCTTCAAAAGCCGTAGAAAGCCCATCATCTTGCAATTTATAATCTCCAGAAATTACGCTTACATAACCTTTATACTCCATCCTAATTTGTGCTGAGCCGATAATGTGACCTGCAGGATGTAATGAAACTTTAACCCCATTTATAGTTAGTTGTTCGCCATAACCGATACTTTCGCATTCGATATTTCTACCAATTCTTGAAAATAAAATAGGTTTAGTGAAATGATGACACAAATATTTTTTCATTCCGCTTCGAGCGTGATCGGCATGTCCATGCGTGATAACTGCTAGATCTACAGGTCGCCAAGGATCAATATAAAACTTCCCTGGAATGCAATAAATACCTTTGGATGTGAATTTTAGCAGTTTCAAATTAATTCAGTTTTTTTGATTTATTTTTTAAATGTTTCGCTACAAAAAATCCTACAGCGAGTACTAGCGATGTTCCGATGATTTTTTGATTTCTTTTTGATGGTATTGGAATAGCCATCTGTCCATAAATAGCATGTGGATCCGTAGAAGGTTCTAAAACATTACCTTCATCAGCCTTTCCTTTTTTCACCTTCATCATCAGCCTTAAAACCCCAGTTGTTAAATTGGTAAAGGTTTCTGGAAAAGCTCCATGTGCAAGCTTTAACATAAATGATGTGGCATCTGGAAAGGTATCATTTTTAGGTTTGTATATTAAATTATAAATCGCCTTTGCGGTATCTTTAGGATCTGATGCAAACGGAGGTATTTTAAAATCTAAACCTGAGAATTTAGCGGAATGCATATTTCCTGTAGATTGTTGAACTTGTGGATAAACGTTGCAAATATGAATTTCGGGATACACACTATACTCACTTTGTAAACCACTCATCAACCCTTTTATTCCTGTTTTAGTTGCCGAATATACCGAACTAAATGGAGCTGGCATATATCCTCCAATGGAAACATTATTAATTAAAATGCCTTGATTTTGTTCTTTAAAAACGGGTAAAACGTAGTACGCTCCGTGCATATACCCCATTAAATTGGTTTTGATTACTTGTTCGTTTATGTCCATAGGAATTTCCTCAAATTTTCCACTTGCCATAACGCCTGCATTATTCACCCACACATCTATGCGTCCAAATTCTTTCAGAGCAAATTCAACTAAATCTTTTACTTCATTTCTATTAGACACATCGGTAGATTTATAAACCGCTTTTCCACCGAAAGCATTGCATTCTGAAACCGCTTTTTCTAAACCTTCTACACCTCGTGCTGCCAAAACCAATTGATAGCCATTTTGAGCAAATAAGTGTGCTGTAGCTAAGCCAACACCACTGGAAGCGCCAGTAATTACGGCTGTTTTAGTAATTAATTCAATGGCTGTATTTTTCATAATTATAAATAGTAATATTAAACAAAAAGTCTCAGAGCTCTGAGACTTTACAATATTTTAATCGTTAATTAGACAGTCTATTTTTTCGATATCATTCTGTACACTGCTAGACACAAAACTGCTCCAGCAATTGCAACTAAAAAACTAGAAATATTAAATCCGCTTACATCAACACCTAAAAGCATCGATCCAAGCCAACCTCCAACTACCGCACCTATAATCCCAATAATTATTGTTACTATCCAACCACCTGGATCGTTACCAGGGTGTATTGCTTTTGCTATTGCTCCGGCTATAAGGCCGAAAATAATCCATGTTAAAATTCCCATAATATATATTTTAATGTTAATAAATAGATGTAATAATTTCTTGTTGAAAGATCAATAATTAATCAAGCTTATATACTTAACTCACCTTCTACACCTCCATCTTCAACTGGACTTCCCGTAACGGCGGCAAAAAGCATTTTCGACATGGCAATAAATTTATTGTCTTTGGTTTCGTAATAATAGCCATCGTTCGGCGAAACTTTTATTACACTGATATTAGGATCGTCTTTGCCATCAAACCAAGAATTTGCAAAATTGGTCCAATATTTTTCAATTAAGGTTTTATCTTGTGAAGCACTGGCTTTTCCTTTAATAAAGATGTATTCGTATTTAGAATTATTCATAAAATACAGTTCTACATTAGGATTGGCTTCAATTTCATCATTTTTCAGTGAACGAACGTCACTCAAGAACCAGAGATTACCAACCTCATCTACTTCTTGAAGAGCCATTGGTCTGCTCGTAGTATTACCGCCAATATTGGTGGTAAAAAAGCAAGTTCGGGCAGTTTCAGCAATAGATTTTATCTTTTCAATGGCTTTATTTCCGCTCAAATTTTCTGTCGGTGACTGTGCATTTCCCATAATTTTATTTTTTTATTTCTAGATTGTGATTAAAACAATTTTTCTCCTCATTGATATGAAAAGTAAAATTTGTACAAACTATAATGTCATTGCTATCAAAATGTTTTACAATACCATTTTTTTCCATCGTCACAACCCAACACGAATTTTGATGCATTCCATAATCAATTATAAAAATAGTATGACCTCTACCAATAGGGGTATCAACAAGTATTGTAGGACTAAGTTGTAATATCATTCATCTAAATTTTAAAATTATATCACGTTATACATTTATTAAGAGGGAACCTTCCTTTTTTCTTCACGATCCCAAATACGATGTAATTTCATTGCCTCAATAAAATCTGCAATCCAATCCTCATTTTCATCTTCTAAAACTACTCCTCTATCAAGTCTTACAAATGAATTATTCATTAAAGAACCAGTTCCTTTTGCAAATAATAAGATTTTACAATGTCTGTAAGAATCATTAATAAATTCATAATAATCTGGATTCAATTTTAAAGATTCTATTGATTTACCTGATGGTGTATAAACGGCGTCATAACAAACAGATGGATCTGTACGATAGCTATGCGAAATCTTTTCTTTACTTCCTTCTTCATAGGTTAATTCGCCCACTTTAGATGAAATTAATACCGCTTCAGCTCCTTCCTTTTCTAATACTTTTTTTAATTGATCTACACTTTTTTTAGAAACCCCATTATCCACTAAAAAGGCAACTTTTCTGGTTTTAATATTTCCTTCTCCTTCTTTTACCTTCATACTAAGCGCATCTGAAGATTTTAGTTCTTGTTTTTTAGACTTCAAGGGATAATTAGGGTGATTTTGCCTTACAAAACTTAATGTCAACTCATCCAATTCTTTTGGAGGTATTATACCAAGATTATCTCCTACTTTTTGAGCTAAAGTTTTATCAATTTGATAAAGTATCGCGGTTTGTCTTTCTCTAATTTTTGGATCAGAAACCTTACTCAGCTCAAAACTAAAAGCATCTACAATATGTTGCTTTTCTGGCTCCGATTGAGAATTAAAAAACAAAGTTGCTTGCGAGAAATGATCAGCAAAAGAATCAGATCTAGCCCTCACTTTCTTCCCTTCTACCTTTTGTTCATGAGATTGAAAACCTTCTTCTCCCTTTAACATTGCATGATAAGGACAACCAGAAGCTTTACTATTCGGAAAATAACTAACTCCTCCTTTCAGTATATCAATTCTCCCTGTTCCATCTTTTTGATTATTATGTTTTTGGTTTAATGATCTATTAATAGGAATTTCATGGAAGTTTCCTCCACCTAATCTATAATTCTGTGTATCCATATACGAAAAAATACGACCTTGCAATAAAGGATCATCAGATAAATCAATACCAGGAATGATTCTACCTGGATCAAAAGCTACTTGTTCAGTTTCAGCAAAAAAATTGTCGGGATTACGATTAAGTGTCATTGTGCCAATTATCTTTACAGGAACTAATTCTTCTGGAACCAATTTCGTAGCATCCAAAATATCAAAAGAATATTTTAATTCATCTTCTTCAGGTATTAGCTGAACACCTAAATCCCATTGCGGAAAATTTCCTTCATCAATAGCTTCCCATAAATCTTGACGATGAAAGTCAGAATTAAATCCTGATATTTTTTGAGCTTCATTCCATGCAACAGAATGCACTCCTAATTTAGGTTTCCAATGGAATTTAACAAAAGTTGCTTTACCTTCTTGATTAACCAACTTAAATGTATGTACTCCAAATCCCTCCATCATTCTCAGACTACGAGGAATTGCTCTATCAGACATTGCCCACATAATCATATGTGCTGATTCTGGCATCAATGAAATAAAATCCCAAAAAGTATCGTGCGCAGAAGCCGCTTGAGGAATTTCTTTATCAGGCTCTGGTTTAACTGCATGTATTAAATCAGGGAAATTCATAGCATCCTGAATAAAAAATACAGGTATATTATTTCCAACTAAATCATAATTACCATCTTCTGTATAGAACTTTACCGAAAAGCCTCTAACATCTCTTGCTAAATCTGTAGATCCCTTAAATCCTGCAACAGTTGAAAAACGTATAAATAGTGGTGTTGTTTTACCTTTTTGAAGAAATTTTGCACATGTATATTCACTTATATCCTCATTAATTTCCAATATTCCATGAGCTCCACTACCTCGTGCATGTACAACACGTTCAGGTATTCTTTCTCGGTCAAAATGACCCAACTTGTCAAAATAAATATGGTCTTGCTGTAGGGAAGGTCCTCTATCTCCGACTTTTAATGTATTATTATTATCGTGTATAGAAACTCCATCATTGGTTGTTAATTTTTGATTGGAGTTATCAACTGTAAACTGACTCAATTGTTCAGTTTTAAGATCTGGATTTTTAGATTTTTTCATATGCAATTTATTAATTAGTAAATGTTAATGAATAAGAATTGACAACAACACGATAAGGAAACTCAAAAAATAAAATCGACATAAAAGTAATTACCCTACTGAGATTTATTTGTTTTAAATATGATTTCATTAAAACATCAATCAATTAAAATGCCATTTTTTTTAATAATTGATAAACATACACAAATAACGATAAATGATTTTATAAAACATATTTTATACTTAGATAGAAATGTTTACAAAAAACCTTCGTATAGATTAACATATTAGTTAAATGAAACCTTTATTTTCTTTTGATTTAAAACTATTTTGAATTATTGTCTTATTAAATAATTGTGAGGCTGACAATGAAGAAAAATAAATTTTAAGCCTATTTTTAAAAAAAAAAACATTTTACTGCTCGAAATCAACGTGTTATAAACATGAAGTTAGTTTTATTAATTACAAATAATATTTAAATACAAATTTTTAATTAATACTAAATAGTATAAACATTAGTAGTTTACTAAAAATTAAAACAATAAGTTCTTTGAATAATTGAAAGAGAGAGATCAAACTTTCAAATGTTGTAAGAGTTTTAATCATTGAAAAATTACTTGAATTAGTATTATTATTTTCATAACTAAATTCAAAATTTGTTGATGACTCTTTAATAACATTTCCATGGTCAAAAGTACATGTAATTTGTTTTTTACTGTTGAATTTAATCTTCATAATCTATATTGTTTTTGATTAAATTCAACTAGTTTTTAAATTTAAAAACGTAACTTTATTAAGTTGCAAAAAATCTAGCTAATTATCTAAATTTTGTTATTCTTATATCATTTTGTATTTAAGCTATTTGTTTATTTAGATTATTTTATTGTGGTTCGGAGATTTCCTAAATCAATTGATTTAACAAGTGACTCTAAATTAGTTATACTTGATAAAAAATATTTATGCAACTTTTATAAACTTTTATTTTATATTATGAGATTTTAGATGATACTATTGATTAGAATAATACCCCATTCTTTCTGTAGTTTATTATTATCTAACTCTTTTGCTCTTAAATAGTTTTTCAACTTGATTAAAAGTTTTATTATCTTGTACAATTAGACAAATTGAAAAACAGAAATCATCTTTAACTATATAAGAAAAAGTTTTTATTAGGGTAAATAAAAACAATAAATGATTTACAAGGACTACTTACACTTGTAGCTCCATATTCTTTGAGATTTTCAAG
Source organism: Empedobacter brevis NBRC 14943 = ATCC 43319 (assembly GCF_000382425.1). Classification (GTDB taxonomy): domain Bacteria; phylum Bacteroidota; class Bacteroidia; order Flavobacteriales; family Weeksellaceae; genus Empedobacter; species Empedobacter brevis. Next base: position 128,290 of record NZ_KB908299.1, on the reverse strand, counting down.
GATATGTAATCTTGTTTCTTTACTTTCAAAATTTGAATCAATTGCATCCTAAGACAAATAATATTTTCCATAATAGGAGTAGCTTATAAATGTTCAGTTAATGTTTTCATTTTTAAAGAAACCATGAAAAGATTTAAAATAATTCTTACGGAAAACGTAACCTTTTTAAAGAAAAATCACTTGGTACATTCACTAATGTATTTATATTAGTGAAGCATTTTAAAACACTTTTATGAAAAAACAAGCTGTATTCATTTTCTTATTGCCATTATAGTTTAAAATTTTTGTTTTACACAAGACTATTCACAGTTAGCAAAATCTGATATAATAACGATTCACTCTAAAATCTTTGAAACAGAATGGAAAATAATTGTCACAAAATCTTTAAAAGTAAAAGACGAAGCCCGTGGCAACAATTGTATTGTATATATGGATGCGGATGACAAAAATATTAACGGGATATTCTTGCAATCTGCCAACAATTTAATGGTTTTCAAAGAAATACCTCAAAGCTATTTAGCTGGAATAATGCAGGAAGATAGAAATAAAGAACTTCTTGAAAAAGATAAATTATATAAATTCCTTACAGAAGAAGTTATTCCTATGCTTAGGTACAGTAGTTCCCAAAAAAAAACGATAGCTAGACATTCTTTTGGAGGTTATTTTGCAACCTATTCCTTTCTAAAAAATAATGCGTTATTTAATTCGTGCATTGCTATCAGTCCCGCTTACTGGCCTAATGAAAAAGATATGCTTCTTATTATGCATGACAAAATTAATACGGTTTCAGGTCATTTTTATTTGGCTGTAGGAGATAAAAGATGGAATGAAATTTCTCTGAGAGATTATATTTTTGATGCCCGAAAATTATGGAGCAACTCAAAGACAACCTGATTCCGTTTTATGGATTTGGAAAGATTCAGCCACAACGCAACACCTAAAGTCGGTTTTGGATTGGGACTTAACCATATATATGATGAATGGGAGTGGCGAAATATCTTGGAAGAACAAGAAAAAAGATTAAAATCATTTCCTGGTTTTTGGGGACATCTTGAAGTTAAAGGAGATGCTTTATTCCATTTAAACCGTACATCAGAAGCAAAAACTGTCTATCGTGAAGCTTTAAAAAGTGTATCAAACGATGAAAAATTAACCATAGTAAAAAGTACTGAATTAACAAAAAGGCTGACTAATAAAATACAAAACTGCTTGTAATAAACGAAACACCATAACACTACTCTAAAACATATTCATCATATCCAAATCATCATGAAATTGAATATATAAGTAAATTCTGTAAACATTTTGAGAATATCAAAACTAAAATATATTTGTTGGATATATGAAATATATCAAATAGAACTATTAGGTACATTCAAGTATATAGTTATCTAATTTAAATATTCGTAATAAAAAGAATAACCAATATTATACTACTATAAAAGTAATATTAAATCTTTTATACAGGAATCTTTTCTCATAAATTTTATAATTTTTGACATTGTTTTGGATATATTCAGTATTTTTTTTTTAGAACTAAATAAATACTTTCTTCCATTTAGCAACAGTATTTCTACTTAAATTAAAATGATTCGCTAATTGAGAGTTATTTAATTGATTTTTTCTCTGATAATCCAATATCAATAAAATATCTTGTCTTGAATAAGATTTGAATTTTTGATTTACTTCGATGTTATTTTTATACTCATCTCCAAAAATTAATTTATTTAATTCTAAAATATCTAAAATATTTAAAACTTGCTTATCTAGAATTTCTTGACATTGTAATAATTTATTTGGATAAATATCATTTATTATATCTGTATAAAGTGTTTTGTAGTTTATTTTGGTTTTCATTGATTTGAGTTTTAAAAAGCCACTAATCACTATAAAATGATTAGCAGCTAATGGTTAATTAGAATAGGTTATAATTAGTAATTAGAGAGTACATTCTATTTTGTTGAATTATTATATTTACTAATCCATTTATACAAAGTTGTTTTTGGAATATTATAGCGTTCTATTATTTCAGATTTTTTCATTTCACCTGTTTTTATTTTATTTAAAATATAATCTATGACTTCTTTTGTGTAAACATTTTTACGAAACCTAGGTAGAGAAGAAGAATTATTTCTATTTTCTTCTTCTTCTGTATAAATCTTTTTACCTATTGGTGCATATAAAATCAAGTGTTGCGAATAAAGACGAAAGAAATCATACTCTAAAAGCTTACTCCACTTTAGTAAAACCTCTGTATCTAAGCTTTTCATTTTATACATTTCTTCGACTTCTTTCTCTGTGCATTTCATAAAATTACACACACGAGCAATAGATATTTCTTGTTCAGTTACAAGTTGATTTAATAGCTTTCCTATATCTATTTCTTTAAAATTTAGCATCATATCTAATCTGCAGGAAAAGCTAATATTGATGTCTCTCCCCATCCACCACCAAGTGTATTCCAAGAAGAATTTTGATCATAATTTCCAAAAAAAGTAGGCTTCTTTGTTACTAGATAGTAAGTTTTAGGGAATGGGGAGGTATTATTAATTAATGTTGCCCCTTCAGCAATTCCAAATCTTAACACATATAAACCTCCAAATTCATTACCATATATAATGTCATTAGAAACAAAATAATCTGTGCCATTAAATTCTGCCCATGCTAATTTTGCATAAAAACCATTATTAATCGTTCCATTATTTGAGGCTAGTAAAAGTATATTTGTTCGTATTAACCATTTACCAGGTTCTAAAGTTATTTTTCTTGAAACATATTGCATATCAGCATCTACTCTTCCACTAAATCCACTCCCATCCTGATTTACAATTTTGACTGTCTTTCTATCTTTCCAAGCTATATCTCCTTGTATATTTAAGCTTTGTAATAATTTCCCTTCTCCTTGAGTTCCATCAGACAATCTAAATCCATTTCGAAAAGAGGAGTTAATAGAGAATTTTGTTATTGGAGTAATATCCCCTATTCCAACATTCCCTGTAGAAGTAATTGCAAAATCATTTGCTTGGTGAACAACAGAAGGCGCTTCTGTAGTTGGATTATCTTTCCCTCCATCAACATGAAATATCACTTGCGGATTTTCTGTATTGACACCGACTTGCGAAAATGAAAATACAGTCGATACAAGAAGACATGAACATAAATATTTTTTCATATTATTTCAATTTAATTGGCTGGATATGCTATAATTGAATTTTCACCCCATTTTTTTGCTCCTAAATCATCCCAGTTCCCTGAATAACCTCCAAATAAATCAGTACCTGATAAATTAAGATAAAACGTTACATCACTTGAACTTGAGTTATTAATTAAAGTACTACCAGAAGCTTTACCATATGGAGCAACAAAAATTCCTGAATTGAGTGATCCTATTATTCCAGAAGAACTTGAGCTCCCCTGACTTCTACTCCACTGTAATCTAACCCAAGCTCCATTACCGCCATTAGGAGATGTATCTGCTTTTAACATTATATTAGTTAATACCAACCATCTTCCAGGAGGAAGTGTTAAAGAAATTCCTGTATAAGCTTGATTGCTTGAACTTGTCGCTACAGAACCGTTATAGCCTGTTGTAGGAAATGTTCCAACAATAGATGTTGTTAGAGATTTCCATGAACCATTTCCATTTATGTCAGAAACCATATAGTAACCAGGTTGTTGAGAACCATCATTCAATCTAAATACAGGACTTATAGTCGATACAATTTCTAATTTTTTAGTAGGATTTGTTATACCTATTCCAACATTTCCTGAAGAAGTAATGACAAAATCATTTGCTTGTTGAACAATAGAAGGAGTTCCTATACTTGGATTATCTTTTCCTCCATCAACATGAAATACTCCTTGCGGATTTTCTGTATTAACACCGACTTGTGAAAATAAAGATGCAGTCGGAAATAATGACATCAGAATGATTAAATGCTTTTTCATAATTTAAAAAGTTTAAGTATTTTAATAAATAGTCCTTGCTAGACTATTCGTCCATTAAATTGATTTATAATACAATACATTATAATTTTGATTTACAATCAAGTAAACATTTAATAAGCATTTTAAAAATTATATAACTTTTAAAAAATCAATAAAATCATCTTTAAAACATTATTTTTCAACTATTTGCTTTTTTAAAGAAAAAGAATAACTTTGCATAAAAGTAGTCTAGCAAGGACTACTTTTTTTTGTTAAATTTATTCATTATGAGCATCTTAAATTTTCAGAAAAAACATTAATTAATATCTTTTTATTCTTTTTTCAGAAAAAGCCACTAATCACTAAAAAATGATTAGCAGCTAATGGTTAATTAGAATAGGTTATAATTAGTAACTAGAGAGTTTATTTTATTGAATTATACTTGTTAATCCACTTATATAAAGTAGTTTTTGGTATCTGATAACGTTCTATAATCTCTGACTTAGTCATTTCTCCTCTATTGATTTTACTCAACACATAATCTATCACCTCTTTCGTATAAAGATTTTTACGAAATTGAGATGAAATTGATTTTTGTTTTATAGATGATTCATTATTATTCTTTACAGGTGCATATAAAATCAAGTGCTGTGAATAAAGTCGAAAGAAATCATACTCTAATAATTTACTCCATTTTAAAAGTAATTCTGAATCGATACTTTCCTTATTATACGTATCCTCCACTTCTTCTTTAGTTAATTTCATAAAATTACAGATTCGTGATAGTTCTATTCCTCTCTCTATAACTGTTTGTTTAATTAAAGCTCCTATGTGAATAGATTTGTAATTCATTTATACTTTATTTTTCATAAAGGAAAAACGAAACATCTTTAACTGAAGTAGTCATCACAGTTGCATTACCTGTTGCAAAATTTCCTTCTGCTGTACCAGCGTTTGATTTTATTAAACTTCTCGTAGGTATTAATTTTATCTGTAACGTATTATTTGTTGGATTTATAGTTATACCTGTTAAATTAATTGTGAAAATTTTATTACCATCAAATGTTGTACTTGCTCCAGAAGGTATACTATAATTTGCAGAGTAAATTTTAGCTCTAGTTCCGTTTATAAGAATTTCAATATCATAATTTACCCAAAAACTCTTACTTGGAACAACATTACCTATCGTAGGTGTTCTTAAAGAATAATCTATTGATAAAAAAATGTATTTATCATTACTTGTACTAGCTTTATTGAAAGTAGTTGAATAAGAAGGGTTAACACTTAATCCTGAAGTCGTATAACACATTGTAGAGTTAGCATTTGGTGTCCCATCTGCATTATGACAGTTTGTACTTACAATTTGATTATAAGTATAATTTCTTGAAGTAGCATTTGATGATACATACTCTTGCATTCCTGTTAAATTATATCCATCATAAGCTCCAGGAGGTAATCCATTTAAAACCCCTACTACTCCATTATTATTTGCAACTAATGTTCTAGTTGCTGTAAAACCTCCTGTTCCATTAACAGGTAGATCATTAATTTTTGTTTTACCATTGACTTCAAGTTTTTCAGTTGGTGCAATAGTTCCTATACCTATTCTACCTTGATTGGTAATGACAACATCATCTACTTGTTGTGCAACAGTAGGGGTTCCAGTAGTTGGATTTGTTGTAGCTGCAGATGACTTTCCATCTGTATGGAAAAGTTGTTGCGGATTTTCTGTATTAATTCCTACCTGAGAAAATAGAGAAACCGATGAAAATAAGCTCATCAAAATGATTAAATGTTTTTTCATAATTTTAAATTGTTTGGTGATCGTTTTATAAATAGTCCTTCATAGACTATTTAAACATTACACTGATATCCAATACAATAAACTAGATTTTTGATTTACAGGAAAATAAACACTTAATAAGTGACTAAACCTATATAGCTTTAAAATAAAAGACGTAAAAAATGATTCTTAAAGCAGTATTTTTCAACTATTTGCTTTTTTAAAGAAAAAGAATATCTTTGCATAAAAAGTAGTCTATGAAGGACTACTTTTTTTTGTTAAATTCGTTCATTATTAATTTATTAAATCTGATTGAATGACATTTAATTTTTTCTTGCCGGATAATGGAGATGTAAAAAATATCCATCTTTCATTAATTGATCAATCCCAAAATAAAAAGTACACTTTTAGAACTTCTCTTCGCATTACTTCTGATCAGTGGGATGCTCAAAAACAACGTCCTTGTAATATTTATTTGAAAAAATTTAAGAGATTAAATAGGAAATTGGATAAAATTAAATTGCAGGTTACAGAGCATATTCTATTTAAACGAGATCTTAATAAAATTCCACTTCAAAGAGAACTTTCAAAAGAAATAAAAGAAGTTTGCATTAACAAGGAAAAACAATTGCCTGAGAATGCGCTTTTACGCTTTATGGAAAATTATATTTCTTTCAGAAAGGATATTATTTGTCATTCTACCTATAAACGATATAATGTTTTTTTAAGGTTATTAGAACGTTTTGAAGGATATGCTACTCAAAGACTTTACGTTGACACCATCAACAGTCATTTTATTACTGAATTTATAAAATTTGGAAGAGAAGAAAAGTACAGCGATAATACCTTATATCGTACCATTCATTTTGTCAAGACTATTTTAAATTTTGCAGAAAGAAGAGGTATCAGAACCAACATCAGGGAGATTGAAATTCGACGCGAAAAGCAACAGAAAACCATGACAACTCTCAATGAAGAGGAAATCTCGACGATTAAAAAAACAAAGGTTCCGAACGATTTGCAAGCTGCAAAAGACTGGTTACTAATCAGCTGTTATACCGGACAACGTTTTTCTGATTTTATTACCTTCGACCAGGAAAAATTAATCACAATTAACGAAAAGACCTGCGTTAAATTTACCCAGCAAAAAACAAAAAAAGAGATTATTCTACCTTTGCATCCTATTGTAATGAACATTCTCAAAAGAAATCAAAATTCTTTCCCAAAAACAATGGATATTCAGCAATACAACAAAGAGATAAGGCTGGTTGCAAAAGTGGCTGAGTTAAACTGTACAATAAAAGGAAAAAAACGAATAGGACATCGTGTAGAAGAACTAATACTGGAAAAATGGCAACTGCTCAGCAGTCATATCGGAAGAAGAAGTTTTGCAAGTAATTTTTACGGAAAAATTCCAACACCCCTATTAATGGAGGCCACCGGACATAGTAGCGAACACATGTTCCTGAAATACATTAACCCGGCAAATAACGAACGTATTATGAGTTTATCGTCCTATTTTGAGAGCAAGTAGGTATTTGAAGTCAATTATGTAAAACCATAAAAATATTACACTCCTATTTTCTAAATTTATGTATCTAAAACTTTAAACTACATAAATTGGAAGCATTGGCTATATTTTTAACTTTAATACTATAAACCATATATAAGGCTTTTTCAAGATACTCGAAACAATTGCTGTCAAACTTATTTAAATTGTCAAAGTTTAGACACTTAATAAGTTTTTGTTTGTCTTTGTCTTCTACAGCTTTTCTAAGTTTTTCTTTCATTGTTGCTTCTGTTTTTCAAATGGCATATAACATTCTTTTTCGCGAAGCAAAATATAGCTTTTTTTCGTTATATTATTCCAAACATACAACAACCATCTCACAATAAATTACGATTTTCACGTAAAAGCAAAAAACCGCTCTCAAAAAATATAAATTTCAACTTTTATTGAAAAAGAGAATCAAAAAACAACTACCGTTTCATTATTACCTTCCAGATGAATGTATTTTTTAATTTCCTTTACGACAGAATGAATTTCTTTTCCATTTATTTTAAGATATTTGTAATATGGATGGTAAAACAAGAGCAAATATAAAACCTGGTATGCTGGTTAATATTGTATTGAAAAAGGATCAACGAACTGGTGAATTGACCGAAGGCATCGTGAAAGATTTATTGACTTCTGCGCCTTATCATCATCATGGTATAAAAGTTCGTTTGATGGATGGACAAATTGGGCGTGTGCAGGAAATTATTGAAGACTATTTTTAGAACGAATCAAATTATAAATTAAAAGCTCTTATTCGTATTGATAAGAGCTTTTTATATTTTTTTATTCTTTTTAATAACATATATTTGCAACTCAAATTATTTATTAAGAGATGTTTTTCTATTTAAAAATTAGTTGATAAAACCCTTATTTAAGCTCACATTTCGAGCCTAAATTTTATTATTCGGATGCTTTTATTGCATTCGACAGGGTTTATATTATCTAATTTTTATAAAAATGAAAAATCAAAATAAGTCATTTATTTGGCTAATTATATTCTTAGTTGGGTTTCCACAGATTAGTGAAACCATTTATACTCCTTCTCTTACATTTTTGTCTACAGCTTATGGAGTTTCTAATCATCAAATACAAAAAACACTTAGCATTTATTTTATAGGCTTTGCAATAGGTGTTTTACTTTGGGGAATACTCTCTGATATCATTGGTAGAAAATCCTCTATGCTAACGGGAATAGTCTTGTATATCATTGGTTCATATCTTTGCTTACAATCTCCTAATTTTGTCGCTCTCCTATTTGCGCGTTTTGTTCAAGCCGTAGGAGCTGCTGCTGGTTCTAATGTAAGTCAAACCATTTTAAGAGATACTTTTAATAACAAAGAGCGAACTGCTGTTTTCAGCACTATATCAGCTGTTTTAGCTTTTTCTCCCGCAATTGGTCCACTATTGGGAAGTATTGTAGCTTCTATATGGGATGTTTACATGGTATTTGTCTTGTTGATTTTATTGGGAACGGTTGCATTATTTTGGTCATCTTTCGGTTTAAGAGAGACATTACAACAAGATAAGAAGCTTAAACTAAGTTTTAGACAAATCACAAAAAAGATTATAAATGATAAAGTTTTTTGGATTTATGGAGGATTTATAGGTATTCTAAATGGAATTATTTTTAGTTACTATGGTGAGGCTCCATTTATTTTTATGGAGTATTTTAAATTTAGCATGATTCAATATGGCTGTTTAGGTTGTATTGTTGCTTTAGCTAGTTTTTTTGGTGCTAAATATTGCAAAAAGATGAGTATAAAGAAAACAAATCAACAAATCCTTTTCACAGGCAATTTAATCTTCTTATTAGGGATAATTCTGTATATGATTTCAATTTCATTCCTTTTATCTTATTCTACCTTAGTCATCAGTTTCCTATTAATGTCTGTATTTGTTATCTTCTTTGGTCTATCTTGTATGCTACCAGTATGCTTGAGTAATGCTTTAATAAACCATACCGATCATTTAGGAATTTCAGGAGCTATATTAGGACTCTATTATTATTCCATTGTAGGAATCATAACATTTATTATGAGTTATATAGACAGTTCACTCTTGTTATATTATCCACTCTTTTTAATGTTTTGGTTTATAATAATTCTACTATTATTCAAATTGTATTACGCCAAATCTTAATTTGTTTTTGCAAAACATCTATCCTAAAATTTTAGGATAGATGTTTTTTATATTTTCAACTACCATTTTAAATAAAAACCTCACAGTTTTTTCTCTACTTCTACCCTATTTTGTTAAACAAAATACTTTTATTGTTTTTAAAATAAAACTTAAGCCAAATATGCATTTAAAATAAACTATTCTATAATCGATTAACTTTTAAATAAAGTAAGAAACATTAAACATAATTTAAAATTTTCATTTTAAACATTTAATGTCATGTAAACAGATTTAGGGATTGTAATTTATAGAATGATAATTTAATTTACGATCATTATTTTGCATTAATGTTATATATATGTTATAATTAAAGATAAAAGAGATAGTGTAATAATAATAGTGTACCTTTTCCAAAAACATAAATTATGACAAGTGGAAGAATTAATGAAGAATTAGATAATCTAATATATTATATTGACGAATATCAAAAAGCAAAAATTGAGTTGGATAAAGCAATAAACAAAACTCAAATAGAAGATGCTAATTATATAGTAGAGATTAATTTATTAGCAATAGAAAATGTTTTTCTATTAAACCATGAATTAAAAGATATTGTATTACCTAAGGAGACAAGTAAAAAAGAATATATAAATGACTCATTTCTAACAACTGATTTTATAACTGATGTAAAAAGTTACATTAGAAAAGTTGAGAATTATGCTTAATTTTTTTCAAATCATTTAAAACTAAAAAGATATTAACCAATTTAAGACATTAAATAACACTATTTATTACTTTTATGTGAATAAATAGTGTTACTTAATGTTAAATTTTTGATAAAATTCGATACACCAAAACTACACCTCTCTCCCCTACACCCCTTATAAATAGAGATTTTATCACTTTCTGTATCGGGAAATAACAGACAAATACAACCTTTGAATACCACATTATTAATTAGTTGAAATTTTGATTATATATTTAAAATTTTACATTTTTTTAAGTCAGACATTCTATAGATTACAAAGTTCTTTAATTTATACTTTCAATTAAAATATTTCACTTAACATAAACATTATTATACATAAAAAAAATCCATACATATTAGCATGAATTTTATATTTTAATCATAATGAAAACGACATTTAGCAATAAGTATTTGTTCGTCTTCATATTTGTATATTAAACGATGTTCATCATCTATTCTTCGTGACCAGAAACCCGAATACTTATGTTTTAAAGGCTCTGGCTTCCCTATTCCTGTAAAAGGTGTTCTAGAGATGTCTTTTAATAGATCATTGATTCGTTTTACTTTTTTCTTGTCTGTTTTTTGCCAAAACAAATAATCTTCCCAAGATTCATCTACGAATATATATTTCATTTATTCTTCGATTAATTCTTTTTCGAAAGATTGATTACTTTTTAATTTTTCAATGGCTGAATCAAGTCTTGATTCATTGATACGAGAAGATAATTCATAGTTTGTCGCCATCAATGAATTGTATTCTTCAAGAGACATTACAACAATACCAGAATCCTTTCCTCTGTTGATAATTAAAGTTTCAAAATTTTTTGAAACTCTATCTAAATAAGATTTTATATCTTTTCTAAAATCTGAAACACTTGCTATTAACATAATTATGTATTTTATTACGTACAAATATATGTACAAATTTTGAAATATAAAAACTTACATAACCTCTGTTATAGTTTTTTATCGACCCGAAGTTATTATATGCAGTAATATTACTCAGTTATCAGATAACCGAAATCTCCACTTTCAGGAATATCTATAATTTCTTTTTTCTGCAATCTATTATTAGTTTGCGTGTAGATAAAATGATACCACCAAATAAAAAATTTTATAAATTCAGGCTATAAATGAAAAAAAACGGGAACAATGATCAGATTCAAACTCGATTTGAGTTTTAGATAATGTTAAAATTATACGACGAACCAATTGAGTTGTGAATTCCTTTCACTTTTAGTAATTTTACGTAAGTAGTTACAACTGTTGATTCGATATATCAATTGTTAGAAGAGTTGTGAGTTCCTTTCACTTTTAGT
>NZ_KB908299.1:116146-116462 GCF_000382425.1 Empedobacter brevis NBRC 14943 = ATCC 43319 | reverse complement strand
TAAATTAGGTTATGGTAGTTGTGAGTTCCTTTCACTTTTAGTAATTTTACGTAAGTAGTTACAACGAAGAATTAGCAAATCAAAAACCAAAAGGGGTTGTGAGTTCCTTTCACTTTTAGTAATTTTACGTAAGTAGTTACAACCGGCGTAAGTCCGTAACAGTAGCCAAATTTGTTGTGAGTTCCTTTCACTTTTAGTAATTTTACGTAAGTAGTTACAACTACAGAATTGCAGATGAGAACAATGATAAGGTTGTGAGTTCCTTTCACTTTTAGTAATTTTACGTAAGTAGTTACAACAAAATAGAAAATGAAAA
>NZ_KB908299.1:0-114915 GCF_000382425.1 Empedobacter brevis NBRC 14943 = ATCC 43319 | reverse complement strand
GTTGTGAGTTCCTTTCACTTTTAGTAATTTTACGTAAGTAGTTACAACCTCATTTTAAAAGTCCTCAATATAAAAGGGTTTGAGATGAAATTTAGAAATGAGAAAAAAAGTAAAATCCGATAGAAGTTGAGTTTTCTATCGGATTTTTTTATTCCTAAAATAACTCTAATTGTTGTGGACCTGTTGGTAAATCGGTTTCTTTTTTGGAAAAAAATATTTCCATTTGTCCAAATTGTTTATCCGTAATACAAATTATTCCAACTTTACCAAATTCAGGCAATTTAGATTTTGTTCGTCTTATATGTACCTCTGCATTTTCTTTGCTTGGACAATGTCTCAAATAAATCGAAAATTGAAACATAGTAAATCCATCGTCGATCAACTCTTTTCTAAAACGAGTAGCTTGACTTCTTTGCTTTTTTGTTTCCGTTGGCAAATCAAACAAAACTAAAACCCACATAATACGATAAGCATTATAACGACTAAAACTCATGTCATTTCAGGAAAACGAATCACACGCTGCTCCCCTATCATACACTTGTATAAAGAACTTGTTGTAGAGCTAATCGCTACCAACAAAGGTCTTTTCAAACCATCTATTTTCACATCTTTTGTGGCAATTTGTAATAAATGCCCTTTAGCATCTTTACTCATTTCAGTGGGACGAAAAGGTTTATTTACCCATTCTAAGACCAATTCATCTATATAAGGTCGATACGGTTCCATTATATCATCAGCCAAACAATAAGGATTATATTTATTGCGATGAAAAATACCTATTGTAGGATTTAATCCGGAACTAACTAAAGCTCTAGCAACCATACTTCGTAAAATAGCATATCCAAAATTCAAAAAATTATTTGGTGCATCTCCATCTCTTTCACGCGTAAAATTTTCAAATAATTGTTTCCAATAATATTGTGCTGCAATTCCTTCCATATTAGTAGAATCTCCCGATTTTACATTTGTTAAATAATTTTGCATTGGCTCTTCTACATAACCAAACTTACTTAATAATGCTTTCTGCTGATAAATCTTAGCTTCAATCGTTTGTTTCCATAACTGTTTGCGCAGAGGTTCCGAAACATTAATTTGATGTTTCAATCGCTCGCTATGCTCTACATGTCCATTCATTGGCAACATCAACCCTAAAGGCATATGACTATCGTCGCAACTAATAATTGCCACATTATTTTGCTGCAACGTCACTATAAGTTGATGACTTAAGGTAATTTGATAATGATCCAATACCAAAAAACCCAAATCTTCAATAGGTATAGAACCTTTTAGTTCTTTGTTTTCCACATCTTCTATTTTCAATTGATTGTCTTTCAATTTCAAATAAGATGGATTACCAATGTAAATGGTACGTTTTAGCATATGTTTACATTTTTAATATTCTCCAATATGAATAATTTCTCCCAAATGATTAGTTCGGACTTTTATTAAGCCTTTAAATTCTCCCAAACTTTTAAAAACTTTATATGTTTTATCTCGTAATTCTTTTACGTCAGAAATAACACTTTCTAAATGATGTCTAAAAACATAATCTCTTACTGCGGAATTACCATATTCTACTTTTGAAAATTTCTGAACTCTAAACAAATGTTTACTTATCAAAGTCTGATTTTTCCTATCAAACAAATCAATTTCATTTGGATTAAAATCTTCTGATGAAAAAACAAACATTTCGTTTTGCTTCATCGTAAATTTAAATGTCCAACCTAAGTGATGATTATAGGCTTTATCTACTATTGGTAAACCTTGGTTTATACGAGCTACTGCTTCGTAAAATGAAATCACTCTATCTTGTAAATTACCTTTCTCATCTTCGTAAATAGCTACATGATGATTGTTTCCTGTACTCACAAAATCAACTGGAATTTTATTTCCATCTTCATCAAAAATATCATTTCCTAAATGATCTTTTTTGGTATGTAATGCTTCAGCATTTTTAACTCCTGATATCGTTACACGTTTTATTGCAATTCCTTTTTCTTCATTCAGCCAAATCGGATTTTGATCTAAATCAGAAAATGCTTTTTTAAAATCACCATTATAATCTACCAATCTTTCAGTTATTTTCTCTCTAACTTTTAGATCCAAAATATTCTTTATTACTTTCTTCTTCGCTGAAATTGTTTTTTGTGTATCAGTTAATACTTTATTTAAGTCTATTTTTTGAGTATAACAAGGAATGGATATTTCAATTTCTTTTAGAGATTTATTATTAAATATAAGCTTAGCAAGATTTTCATCAGTAAAAGCTTTAGAAATACTTCCTTTTTCAGATATAAAATCCTTAATAAATTGCCTTTTTTTTAAATCAATTATTGCTTCGATTTCAATTTTTGATAGTTTCTTAGATAAATCTACCCTTGACCATCGATTCCAACCATAAACCGTTTGGTCATGCATTTGTCCTCGCGGTGTTAAAGCAATTTGAATTTTATCACTTCCTTTTGTCTTATTGATATTTCGAGTTACAACTTTATTTTTCGCTTTATGCGATACTAAAACAGCTTCTAAATGTTCCTTCGCCAGTTGTCTGAAATTTGGAATAGGCTCATTGAAAACACGTTTATAATTTCCTTTTCCATTATTTATTTTATGCGTTTCTTTTTCTTCAATTCCTAATGCATCTTTACTCGAAATTCTTAAGCTATTTGTATCAATAGCCTTTTTATCTTTTGCATTTGAAATACTATCATATTTGTCGTTTCTACGCGCATTTAAGTTATTTAAATACTGAATAAAACTAAATTTGGTAAATGCAACAGTCAGTGCATCCATAGCATGATGACGATGATCGTTACGCTTTGTCCAATCTTTGATGGCTTCTTTCGGATTACCATCTTTTGTTATTTGCATTTCTGTTAAGCCAGCCAAACGATATTTCTCCAAATTCAATTCTTTCATTACATTCACCAAATCCCAATCGTCACGCAAACGATCTGTAACTGAACCAGAAGTTGAAAGCACCGATTTAGTAATTTGAAACAAGATTTCTTTCGCTTTTTTAGCAATATATTGTGAATCACGTAAATCTCTTTGAATAAAACCTTCGCCAATTTCAGAACCTTTCATTGTTAGTTTCTTGTATTTAGCTTTTGAAATTCCCTCATCATTTAAATCAAACAAAGCTTTTGAACGTATCAAAAATTCATTTAATTTATCTTGTCCAAAGACATCAAAAATATAATCGTAAGCCGTTTTATTTCCTTTATCTAAATTGATTTGGCGCGGAACTAAAGTTTTATTTGAAAAACTATCATCAAACAAACGTGATTGCGGAATAATATGCTCGATATCGTATTTTTTCGTAAAAATATCTTTTCGCTCGATATATTGATTGGTGTACAAATCTTTGTAACCATTATTTTTTAGTTCTTGATACAGCTTATAACGGATAATGTCATTGCGCGTTGGAAATTTAATTCCATCTTCGACTTGAAGAATATTAATAATTTTCTCGTGTTTAATTTTTCCTGCATTCATAGCTTTGGTCATTTCCTCACGCTCTTTCGCATTCTTCTTAAGTTCACGTGCTAATTCAATACGGATTTCATCAAATTGAAAATTTCGTTTCATTCCAGCTTTTTCCAATTTATCATTTTCTATATCAATGATTGTATTCACTAGATTTACCATCTGATTCAGAATTTTCTCAACTACAGGATTGCGCAAACTATTTTTTGGAAGAATATCTAAACGAGATTTTAATTCACGATTTTCTAATTCTTCTTTGGTTAAAGAGTTTTTAGAATGGCGATATCCAGCTAAATCACATGCTACAGAATATTCATTTTCTTTTATAAAAGGATATATTTTACGAATTGCTTTACTACTTAGACTTCCATAATCATCTTGAAAGGCAACTGTCCCCATTACTTTAGCTTGCTCTTTATTGAAACCAAATTTTTGTTCCAATAATCGATACAAAGTATCCATTCCGGTTGGCGAATTGTCTTCTTCATAAGCATATAACAAATGCCACAATTGAAATGATAGTTGCTCTTCAAAAGCTTTTCCTTCTAACTCTGCATTAAAATCTAAAATTTCAGGTTTAATTCCTAAATGATTAAAAATAGCTCGTACCATTTCCTTAATTCCAGAAGCTGATTTGTCAATATCAGCCAAAGTAATATCGTCTTTATTCAATTTTAATTTCAGTTCTTCGCGCACATCATAACCTTCGTTATCCAGAATTGTCAAATAAGCGTTATAAAGCGCTTGATTGGTACGATTTCCTTCTAAACTTGCATAATTAATTTCCCAATCTTTGGGTTTATCAACTAACAATTTTAAAACTTCAGATGCAGTGAGATTTCCTTTTAGATCTAATTCTTCGAATAAAAAACTTTTATCATTTTCATTTAAAAGCACAACTTCATTTGTAATCTTATTTTTCAGTTTTATATTATGAAGAATTTGCCAAATTTTGAATTCTTGAAATAAAGGTACTGACTTTGGAATGACACGTAAACCAACTGTTTTCTTCTTTTCATCTTTAATTATTTCTCTTTGTTCAAATTCACAGAAGGAAATCAAGCCTTTTTGTGATTTTAGCTTTCTTTGATAAAAAATAACAACATCTCGAATTTCTTCTTTTAAAGTATTGGTAAATATATTTTCACGATTTTTTGCTTGAATTTCCCAAATCTTTTCAAACTCATCCATATAATCCTGACGATAAAACACTTGATTTTTTAAACGTGCATGCGGATTATTTTGTAACTGAGCATATTGATATTGACCTACGGTTTGGTTATTGAAGTATAATTCTTTGCTTCTATCTGAAATTGCACCTAAATAACCAGAAGAATTAGCTAATTGACCATTAATCTCTTGCAAAACAATCGCAATTTGTTCTAAATTTAATTGGTTAGACAAAGTATCATTTCGCCATTGATAATTCTCTAATTTTAACTCATCTCGTTTTAAATTGCGCTTTAATCCAACTAAATTAAAAGGTACTTTTAAAATTGTCCAAGTCGCTACTTTTCCTTTGCCTTTTAATTCTTCTTTTAGATTATCTGTAAATAGTTCATTATAAAATTGCTTCTGAAAATTCCATATTCTATCAAACTCAGTTTGTAAATCCGAACGATAAAAATCAGGAACCTTTTTCTTTCCAGTCTTTAATAAATCCAAAACATATTGACCTGGTGTAAGATTTTCATGACATAACTTTTTAGCGATTTCCATACCATCAATCAAAGAACCTTCTTCGGCATTGTTTACTTTACGTGAACTTTTGTAACCGCGCTTTTTGTTGATTTGAAACAGAACACGAACCAATTCGTGAAGCTCCAATTGTTTTTCAGCTGCTAATGCTCGTAAACGAAAAGTTTCAAAAGTTGTTTTATTCCCATTCTCAGCTAAAATAGTTTCATTATCAATCCATTTATGTGTTTTCAGGATTTGTAGAAGGTTTTCTCTTCGAAGTTTAAATCGATGAAGATTGCGACGAGCCGAACGAGCTAAAGTTCTACCTGCATTTGTTGTAATAGGTTTACCTTTTTCAAAGTTTGTTTGCTCATCAGTTGTCAAAGGATTTACACGAACACCTATTTTTTCAATAGAAGATTCTTCATTGCTATTTGTAGCTTCTTTTACAAATGCCCAACCAATAGAGTTAGTTCCTAAATCTAATCCAAGTATATTTTTAGCCATGAGTCTTTTTCTTTTGCATATTAAATTACATCAAAAATAATTTACACAATTATGGTTTCACGTAATCATATATAAAAATTTTATATCTATATTTGTATTGAAAGGAACTCACAATAAGGATTATTCCGTTGTGAAAACATTTAGTGCCTCGACTATCTTCGGGGTTTTTTTATCTTATTACGTAAAACAAAAAACCGCTCTCTAAAATTCTAAATTTTTATTGTAAAAGAAGATTAAAAAAACTACCGTTTCAGATAAAAACCTGTTTGTTTTACTTCACTTATCCCCTATTTTGTTCAACAAAGCACCCCTTTTTCCGAACCGTTGTCGAAGGACAATCGAACAAACCCTATTTCTTCTTTTATCATTTCTGCCTCTATCCTTTTCCAATAAAGGAAAGTAGTTTTTTTTTGTTATTCTAACCTCTATATTCAATCTCAAATTTTTCAGCTGGGTTGTAAATAAAATAATAAAAGGTAAAATTTATAAATTTCATATTCAATCCCGTTTCATTTTTACCTTCCAGATGAATATATTTTTTAATTTCATTTACGATAAAATGAATATCTTTTCCATTTATTTTAAGATATTTGTAATATGGATGGTAAAACAAGAGCAAATATAAAACCTGGTATGCTGGTTAATATTGTATTGAAAAAGAATCAACGAACTAGCGAATTGACTGAGGGTATAGTGAAAGATTTATTGACTTCTGCACCTTACCATCATCGTGGTATAAAAGTTCGTTTGATGGATGGACAAATCGGACGTGTGCAGGAAATTATTGAAGACGATTTTTAGAACGCATCAAACTCCTCTTTTTCAATCACTTCCCATTTATTGTATCATTCGAATGATTGATATAATATTCTGAATTGAATTGTGCATCGACTATAGTAGTAAAAAGTATAAAAATTTAAATTATATATCTCATATCTATTATTTAATTAGTAAATCTAATTTTTTTATAAAAATTAGTATAGATATTTTACTATAATATGTTAAATTTTTAATAAATATCACTACACCAATACTACACCTCACTCCACTACATCCCATATTAACAGAGAGTTTATCACTTTCTGTATCGGGAAGTAACAAAAAACATATCATATTTTAAAACAAGCGATGAACTTTTAGTTTATCGCTTGTTTTATAATCTTAATTTTTCTACTTGTCTTTATTCTTTATCCAATTATGAACAGTATTGATTATTGTATCACAATATAATTGGTGAGAAATTCTTCGATTATTAGGATGATAAGGATGTAATAATAGATGATGACTATTTTTATAAATATGTAAGTTATCATCTTCTTTATTTACATCCAACTGTCTAAACATTTTATCAAAAATACCATCTTCGAAATAATTCATTGTATTTCCAAAAATAATAACATCTGGATTTATCAATTGAATTTGCTCATGGAATGCTTCCTTATTTTCTTCATAAATTTTTTTAATTTCATTATACGAAGCATTACTCCCTCCACCTATTTTTTTTATATTAATATAAGCCACTTGTTACATGCAGTCTATCAAATCTGGATTAAGTTTAAAATCTCCCATTGTATGCCAATCTTCATTATTTAGAATACCTAAAGTTGTATAAATAACAGGGGTGAATGTTTTTTCCCAACCTTCTTTTAAACCTTTCTCTACTTTTATTTCTCCATTTGATGCATCACGTAAATCCCAATTTTTGTCATCACTATTTACTTCTTTTAATATCCATAAGATTTTTACAGAAGATGAAAGGTTTGCGAAGTTAAATCAGTGTTGTTAATTGGTATTGTTTTCTTATAATGAAATATATTGGAAAATGGTTATAGTTACCTAATCAGCTTTACGTATTTCTCTTATTTTAATTATATTACTCAAGAAACAAAGGAGAAAATTGGAATTTGAAGAATTAATTATAAGTTCACTTTAAGAATATACGTCCGTTATTTCATACAAAAAATTATAACTTGTGTAGAATAACGGACATTTTATTTATCCTTTACTTTCTTAATTCTAAATTTAACCGTTTTAACCTTCGTTGATAATTTTGTAAATAATTACGTTTTAATTTTTCAGATAAATAAGATTTTGAGATTAAATCTTCTACTTTATCTCCTTTAGAAGTTAGATTTTGAATGATTTTTATTATCGATTTCTCTGTCATTCCTGCTTTCTCACCCAATACAAATAATTGATCAATGATTTTTCCTTTTGAAATAGATTTTGGTAATAAACCTTCTTTTAAAGCAAAATCTGAATCATCAATATGAATTTTTGTATTTAACAGATCATAAGCTGGGCTTAATTTAAAATCACCTTGTTGAGTTTCTATCAAGGAAAAATTCTTTAAATGAGCATCTCCATTTGAAAATAAATAATTGAAAACAATTAATGTAAACAATTTAGGCGTTTCTACTTTCCAAGCAGGAACATATTTTTTCAAAGCATCAAATAATTCCAAATAACTGCCTTCGTACTTATATTGTTCACCATCTGTTGCTGGTGATTTACCTAATAAGGAAGCGAAATCTTCTACAGCTAATTTTTCTCCATTTGCATCGTTATCAAAACGTTTTGTTATATATGCAGGACTTCCATCTTTAAAGAAAATTAAGGCATTTTCTGCTGTTTCAATTTTAAAAATTTGTTTAGCTATTTGCATCGTCAAATGCTCGTTTGCTGGTGCAAGTTCACTGTTTTTAGGTAAATCAGAAATTGGCTTAAGAATATATTGTCCACTTTCGTTTTCATTGGTCAATCTTAATTCATTTCCATCAAGAATTAGCGAATATTTTTCCTGAAATCCTGAAATTGAAATATGGGTTTGATTTTGATTAAAGCTGCTTTTATCTTTTCGATCAGCTGGTGAAGTATAGTTTAAAATTGGATTTACTTTTCTGCCATCAAACATCTTTTTTAATACGCTGGGACTATATGTATTAAAATTTTCTTTTAAAGAACCCGGACAATTTATTAATTCTAAATTCATTCTACACTCTTTCTATTGTTACTGCACCCACTGTATCTACTTTTGATGCTTGTAATAATATTCCAAAAGCATCATCTTCATCAATTTTAAACATTTTACAAATCATTCGTTTATTTACACCTTCGGGTAATAAATGATAAAAAAACGGGAACAATGTATCAGATTCAAACTCGATTTGACTTTTAGGTAATGTTAAACTTATTGAAGGTTTAGATTCATCAGATAACCAATTTTCATTGTATTTAAAATGAAAACTACCATTATCTAGCTGAGTCAAAACCCCTGCCTTTTCACCTTTATACAAAATATAAGCAATTCTCATTATTCAATCGTTTTAATCTCTAATCTAATTTCTAATCCTAATGCATCACATAACTTTTGTAATGTTTCTAACGTTGGATTACCTTTACCACTTTCAAACTGTTTTAGTGTTCGTAATCCAACACCCGAAATTTCAGCTAATGTTTCTTGTGTAATATCTAAAACTTTACGACGTTCTTTTATCTGTTCAATTAATAATAGTGTCATATATTGCACTTTTATAGTAAATTTAGGAATAAATCTAATATAAAACAAGGAAAGTGCAACTAAATGCACTTTTTAGGATTTAATATAAGTTTTGAATATAATCGGCACCAATTAGTGCTATATAATGCACTGAATAAATCATCGTTTACATTCATTATAAGCTTCGGTAATTTTAATAATATCATAATCAGGATACTTATCAGTTTCCGTCCATTCTTTTAGTAATTGTGGACAATCACTTATTAGTTTAGCTATTCTTTTTTTCGAATTTGATGCGTTAACATATACTATTTCATCATTTTTTACAAGTAAAGAATAGACTAGTTTTTCATTGTAATAACGATTAACAGTTCTTAAATAATAATGAGACAGAGGTCCAACAACTGCTTCTTCATAAAAATTATTTTTATTATTTTTTAAAGTAACATATTTCACTTTTTTATCATCTTCATTTACTACAAAAGATTGTATATCCTTTGGTTTTAATTTAATTATATCGTTATTCACAAAAAAGTGAACAACATTAGAATTATATCCCATTACTTCCCCTTTTATAGTATCATTCGAGTGATTGATATAATATTCTGAATTGAATTGTGCACCAACTACAGTTGTGAAAAGCAGAAAAATGAAAATTATATATCTCATATCTATTATTTAATTAATAAATCTAATTATTTTTATAAAATTAGTATGGATATTTTACTATAATATGTTAAATTATTTAATAAATATCACTACACCTCGCTACTCTATACCCCTCATAAACAGAAGGTTTATTACTTTCTGTATCGGGAAGTAACAAAAAACATTTATAATCAAACATATAACGAATTAACAAGCGATATCCTTTATAAGTTTATCGCTTTTTTATTACACACTATTCATCGTTATCTGCCGTTATATATTTACTAATCTAGAGATTAGTGTAAATTTAAACGTACTATTTAAACGTACTAATTAAGTGAAGTATACACTGTTTTTGCTAGTTTTGAATGTTCTTTGGCATGTCATGCAAAGACAGTTTAGCAGAATATCAATGAATCAAAGGATTGTGCAATGACCAACGTATTCGAAAATTATTTATCGTCAACAGGAGAATTACTAGCTGAAGAAATTAACTTTTCTATGAAGTTCTTCAACAAGATCCATTTAAAAAAAGGTGATTTCTTAATTCGTGAAAATGAAATCTGTCGTCATATTGGTTTTATCTCAAATGGTGCAGTAAAAGCATACGCTAGTGATAAAGACGGAAAGGAAAATATAACCTGCTTTAAATTTGAAAATGAATTTATCACTTCATTTCCTGAGTTTGTAAAGCAAGAAAAGTCTAGAAAAAGTATCAGAACTATAGAAGATAGCATAATCTATACAATAACTTACCAGGATTATCAGCATATACTTAATCATCTAGATGCTTGGAATGGAGTTATAAAATTAGTAATTGAGCAAGAGTTTAATCAAAAAGAACGTTATCTTCTGAATTACAATAATAAATCTGCTGCGGAAAAATACCTTCACATCCTATCTAACGAACCAATGCTGATAAAACGTACAACGACTCAGGATCTTGCATCGTATTTGGGTATCACACAGCGATCTCTTACACGAGCAAAAAGACAACTATACAAATCTAACGTATTATAGGACAAATGTCCTTATATAGTTCTCGTGAACAATATAGTTTTGAAAAAAAATTATGTTACGTCAAATTGCTCCCGAGGTATTTCAGATTTCACTGATGCCACGAAATGGTATTAACTGTTATATTATAGAAGGTGTTTTGGTAGATTCAGGAATACGAAATTCATACACCATGATTAAAAAAGTTTTACAAAAAATAACTGTTCACAAACATTTGCTGACTCATGCTCATGCTGATCATCAAGGCTGTAGTGATCAGATATGCTCTGAATTTCAACTACCCTTACTCTGTCACCCTGGCGAAGTTTTTAAAACCGAAACAGGGATGGTAACCCATGATTACCCAACTCCTCAACATTGGATAGCAAAGTTACAGAAAAAATATTGGGCAGGTCAAGGACATAAAGTTGAACAAACAATTGTCGAAAATGATAAGATTGGAGATTTTAAGGTAATAGAGACTCCCGGGCATTCAACTGGTCATATTTCTTTATTTCGCGAACGAGATGGTGTATTAATAATCGGAGATGTTGCGACAAATATGAACCTGCTAACGACAGTGACCGGCTTACAGCTTCCTCCAAGCATCTTCACATCGGATCAGCAGCTTAATATCAAATCATTGCATAAGTTATCAAAATTGAATCCTGCTATTATATGTTTTGGTCACGGTCCAATCCTGATAAATAAAGACCGAAAATTTGAACAATTTGTTTCCAAATATAATGTTGTTGATAATTAAAAGTAATGATATAATTATGGTTTTGTAAAAAATGAATATGGTTCTCTTATAAATTTCTTTTTTAACAGAACCATTCTTTTCTTATTTTCATTTCTCACAGTTAATTAAAATAAAAATGTGCTTTAATTCGTTCCAATTTCCTTAAACAATTTTATTCATTTGTTCTCTGTATTCATAAAACTAATCGAATGAACAAAATATTGCATTTAACCTCCTCCTCTCTATAGAAAGTAAAGTACTGTACGAAATCTTATATACAAAATTTTAATCTACCAGCTTCATAGCATTTTTAAACTTTAATATTTAAAAGTGTTGAAACATCTTCAAAAATTTGTACTAATCACTGTTTAACATGTATATTTAGTAGCTATAAATTGTTGAATGTCTACAGATTATAATAAATAAAAATCATCTATTTTTTCCTCACATAAAGTCTTGATTACGTGTACCCATGAATCATTATCGTTTAGACATGGAATATATTCATAAGTTTCACCCCCATTATCAAGAAATATTTCTTTTCCTTCCATAGCTATTTCCTCTAAAGTTTCCAAACAGTCTGATACAAATGCAGGACAAACAACTGCTAATCTTTTAATTCCTTTTGATGGCAATGCTTTTAGAGTAGAATCTGTATAAGGCTCAATCCATTTATCTTTTCCTAATCTCGATTGAAACGAAACAATCGTTTTTTCGCGAGATAAATTTAATTTTTCTATCACTTTATTTGTTGTCTCAAAACATTGATGTCGATAACAGAATTGATGACTTGGATTAAATTCTCTGTCACAACAATCGCTTAAATTACAAGTATTTGTAGGATCTGTTTTGTAAATATGCCTTTCCGGGATACCATGATAAGAAAATAACAACCCATCAAAATCATTTGAAAACTTATCTCTTATACTTTCTACAAGACAATTTATATATATATCTTTTTTATAAAACGGTTCAATATAATTTATTTTAACAAATGGAAATTTCTCTTTTCTAACTTTTTCTGCCTTTATAATAACAGATTCTGTTGTACTCATAGCATATTGAGGATACAATGGAAATAATACAATTTTGTCTACACCTTGCTCAACTAGTTTTGAAATTCCGTGTTCTATACTGGGCTCAGCATATCTCATTCCTATTTCAACAGGAATATCAATAATATTTTGTAATTTATTTTTTATTTTTTCAGTAACTACTATTAAAGGAGATCCCGCATCTGTCCAAATTTTTTGATAAGCTTCCGCAGACTTTGACGGTCTTGTATTCAGAATAATTCCTTTCACTAAAAGAGATCTCAAAATCCAATTATAGTCAATAACTCTTTCATCCATTAGAAACTCTCCAAGATATTCTTTTACATCATTTACTGATGTAGATTTAGGAGATCCTAAATTCACTAATAATAATCCTTTTTTACTCAATTTATTTATTTTATGGCTAATCCTATTTTTAATATATTATTTCAAACCTTAATAATAGTACAAATGTATACTATATTTATATATTAAAAACATATAAAAGTATATTATTATACAAATATTAAGTGTTAATTCATCCAATTAAGAATTAGTTGCCTCTATTTTTGAATAAATATTTTTTGAGGAAAAGGATGCTTTTATCCTGCTTAAAAAACAACAGATTGCATTGTAACCTATGTAACAAACTGAATTAAATTTTATTATGAAATTTGTTCTATCAAAATAGAAACTATATAATTATGAAAATAGAACAAATATATACAGGGTGTTTAGCACAAGGTACCTATTATATAGAAAGTAATGGTGAAGGAGCAATAATAGATCCATTACGTGAAACGCAACCTTATATTGATCGTTTAGAAAAAGATGGCGTACAATTAAAATATATTTTCGAAACACATTTCCATGCCGATTTTGTAAGCGGTCACGTTGATTTGAGTCAAAAAACAAATGCCCCTATTGTTTATGGGCCTACAGCTAATCCATTATTTGATGCGATTATAGCAGAAGACAATCAACTCTTCGAAATTGGAGCAATAAGGATTAAAGTCTTGCATACACCTGGTCATACCTTAGAAAGTACTTCTTATTTATTATTTGATGAAAACGGAAAAGAAATAGCTCTTTTCAGCGGTGATACATTATTCCTTGGTGATGTTGGTCGTCCAGATTTAGCACAAAAAGCAGCCAATATGACGCAAGAAGATTTAGCTGGATTATTATACAATAGTTTGTATACTAAAATTCTCTCTTTACCAGATGATATTATGGTTTATCCAGCGCATGGAGCAGGTTCTGCTTGTGGTAAAAATATGATGAAAGAGACAGTTGATACATTAGGTAATCAAAAGAAAGTAAACTATGCTTTAAATCAACCATCGAAAGAAGCATTTATAGAAGCTGTAACAGATGGCTTATTGCCTCCTCCTGCCTATTTTGGAATGAATGTAGCTATGAATAAAAAAGGATACGAAAGTTTTGATCATGTTTTATCCCAAGGAATGAAAGCGCTAAGTATTGAGGAATTTGAAAATAGAGCAGAACAAAGTACTGCTTTAATTTTAGATACACGCTCAAATATTGATTTCGCAAAAGGGTTTATTCCACAATCCATTAACATTGGATTAAAAGGAGATTTTGCACCTTGGGTTGGAGCTATGATTGTCGATGTTAATCAACCTATTTTACTAATCACAGACCAAGAAGAAGAAGAGGAAGCTGTTACACGATTAAGCCGTGTAGGTTTTGATCATGTATTAGGTCATCTAGAGGGAGGATTTCAAGCATGGATTGATGCTGAGAAAGAAATAGATGTTGTTAATCGTATCACAGCTTCTCAACTCGCTGAAGAAATCAAGGGCAAAGAGGTTGTAATAGTTGACGTTCGCAAAGAAACAGAATATGCCACAGAACATATAAATGACGCCTATAGCAAACCATTAGCTTCTATCAATGATTGGATCAATGGTATTGATCCAACAAAACATTTTTATTTACATTGTGCAGGAGGATACAGAAGTATGATTGCAGCAAGTATTTTACAAGCACGCGGATATCGAAACTTTACAGAAATTGAAGGTGGATTTGATGCTATTGCTCAAACGTCTATTCCAAAAACAGATTTCGTATGTCAAAGTAAAATTTTAAAATAATTATAATCATGTTCAAAAAATTAATCAATATGTTTTCAGGAAATAATAACGAAAAATTAATTTCATGTATTAATAATAATGCCTTTTTAGTCGATGTAAGAACACCTGCTGAATTCGTTGAAAATCATGTCAAAGGTTCAATCAATATACCATTGAATGAAGTGGGAAACCAACTTCAAAAGTTTAGGAATCATAATTCAATTGTTGTATTCTGTAGAAGTGGTAACAGAAGTGAACAAGCCAAAGCTATTTTAGAGCAACATGGATTTACAAATGTAATCAATGGTGGAACTTGGCAAAACGTAAAAACGTTGAAAAATGAGTCAGAAAAATAAAGATTTTTCTGTTGTATAACACAACATGAAGTTATAATAGCCAAAACATATTTGAAAATAGAGGTGTTATTATCGATCCATTTTTAATTCTTCTATCAAGAAAGGGTTAGACTCTAAAAAGTAGATCCTACCCCAGTTATATTCTTGAGCTTACATACTTTAAAAGTATTTCCCTAAAACGTATAAAAGTATCTTTAAAACATCACTCCTTTTGTAACATATGTTACATTTTTCAGACTAGTAAATGCTTATATTCGATTATTAAATTTAAATTATAATGAACAATTATATTAAAACTTTCCTATTCATATTGGTAGGCATTTTTTTTACAACCTCTACCGCCTTAAAAGCACAACATATATTATTTGAACGAATATTTGATGAAACATTGGCCCAAGCAAGTTACATTATTGCAAATGAAAATAAGGAAGCTATTATAATTGATCCTAAAAGGGACATTGACACTTACTTAGACTATGCAAAAAAACATAGTTTAACAATTAAATATGTAACCGAAACTCATATTCATGCCGATTTTTTAAGTGGTGCACAAGAATTAGCACATGCAACGAATGCTGATCTCTTACTCTCTGCTGAAGGCGGATCAGATTGGCAATATCAATTTCCTCATCAACCACTTAAAGATAAACAAATCATTTCTTTAGGGAATGTTATTATCGAAGTAATGCATACACCCGGGCATACGCCAGAAAGTTTAACCTTTTTAGTAAAAGATGCCAAACAAAAACTTATCCCTACAAAAGCCATTACAGGCGATTTTATTTTTGTTGGGGATGTCGGTCGACCTGACTTATTGGAAAAAGCAGTAGGAAAAGTAGGATCTCAGTATGAAGGTGCACACCAATTATTTGAATCTTTAAATAAATTTAAAAAATTAGATCAATTTACGGAGATATGGCCTGGTCATGGAGCAGGATCATTTTGTGGGAAGAGTTTAAGCACCATTCCTCACTCTACATTAAAACAAGAAATGGCAACAAACCCAGCCTTTCAATTATTAAATAACAAAGAAGCTTTTACAAAATTTATATTAGAAGGCCAACCAGAACCGCCTCAATATTTCGCTGTAATGAAGCAATGGAACAAACAACTGCGTCCATTGATGATTAAAAAACAACAATTAAATCCATTAACAATTACTGAATTTGAACAGGCAATTAAAAACAATCTATTGGTTATCGATGCCCGTAAAAAAGATAGTGTAGAAAAAGGATTTGTTCCGGGTAGTTTGCATATCGAAGGAGGAAAATCATTCTCAACATTTGTAGGTTCTTTGGTAAATTATAAAAATCAAATAATTTTAGTCGCAGCTGAAAATCAGATTGATGATTTAACACGAAAATTAATGCGTATTGGAATTGATAATATCTATGGTTACATTAGTGATCTAAAAGAATATAAAGGGTTAAAAACTTCAAAAATTATTCAAGCAGAAGATGTTCAAAAATATATGAAACAAGCCAACGTACAACTAATTGATGTACGCACAATCAGTGAATACGAAAATGGACATATTCAGGGGTTTGAAAATATTTCGTTAAATTCTTTAGAACAAAATACCTCAAAAATAAAAAAAGATAACCCTGTTATTATCCATTGTCAAAGTGGTTTACGCTCAGCTATGGCCTACTCTATTTTAGAAAAATTAGGTTACACGAATATTTTAAATTATAGCGGTAGTATTAACGATTGGACAGCTAAAAAATTACCGTTAGTAAAATAAAAAGTATAATTCATACAAAAGAACAAGCTATTTTATTGATTAAAAATAGCTTGTTCTTTTATACCTCAGGAAGTAGGTAACAAAAGTTACAATCTATCAATTTTATAGATTATAAATTTGCTTCAAAATAATGAAAAACGAATTTAAACGATTAAATCGGTATACACTCAACAGATGAATAGGTGAAAGTCTATGATCAAGGTTCAATCAATATTCCTTTGCATATTTTAGAATTCAAATTAAATGAATTAGATACAAATATGAATTGCATTATACAGAAGTGAAAACGCAAAAATATTCTAATCTAAAATAAATTTAAAGCAACAAATGATAGACCTAGGCCTATTTCTAAATTAAACGAAAATGATCATTGATAGAATAAAAGAAAATAAACCAATATTGATTAATTTTTATACATCAACATGTAACATATGTGCTGTATTGAATATATCATTGGATAAAGTCAAAGAAGAATTTAACAATCAGTTGGATATTGAAAAAATTAATGTGGATGATGATAAAGTGAATACCATTCATTTTGATGCCACTTTCCAAATTATGGGCGTTCCAACATTAATGTTATTTCAGAATAACCAACTCACATGGAAGTACAGTGGTGTTTTATTTCCAGAAGATTTAATTAAACAATTAAAAAAATACATCAAATAAAATGGAATTTTTACTACAACCTTGGCCATGGTATATTGGCGGACCAATCATTGCAATTGTAATGTTATTACTAATTTATTTAGGAAAAAGCTTCGGGTTTTCTTCTAATTTTAGAACGATATGCTCCGCTATTGGAGCAGGTAAAAACTGTGATTTTTTTGCATTCAATTGGAAGGCTCAAAAATGGAATCTATTGTTCTTAGTTGGAGCAGTATTAGGAGGATTTATTTCTGTTGAATTTTTATCCGATCATCAAATACCTGCAATTTCGGAAAACACAATACTACAATTGAACGAAATGGGTTTTGAAAGTGCCGGAAAAGCATACTCTCCAACAGAGATTTTTGAAGATTTATCCCTTAAAAATATTGTCTTGTTATTAGTTGGAGGATTGTTAGTTGGATTTGGAACACGTTACGCCGGCGGGTGTACATCTGGTCATGCCATTTCAGGATTAAGTGACTTACAATTGCCTTCATTACTAGCAGTCATAGGATTTTTCATCGGTGGATTATTAATGGTTCACATTTTATTCCCTTTAATTTTTTAGAACAATGAGAAGTATTATATATATCCTTTTAGGAATCGTATTTGGAATTACGATGTACAAAGCAGAAACGGCTTCATGGTTCAGAATCTATGAGATGTTTAACTTCCAATCCTTTCATATGTATGGATTTATAGGTTCTGCCTTAGCAATTGGAATGATTGGAATTCAATTAATTAAAAAGAAAAAGACTAAAAATATTGATGGAAAACCAATCGATATCCAGCCAAAAAATAAATCTATAGTGCGTTATCTTATCGGAGGTATTTTCTTCGGTTTAGGATGGGGATTAGTAGGTGCTTGTCCGGGTCCCATTTTCGTATTATTAGGCGCAGGATTATTCCCAATGCTAATTGTAATTGTAGGTGCACTTTTAGGTACTTATTTATATGGAATTTTAAGAAATAAACTTCCACATTAATTCATGAATATGAATAATTGATTTTACTTAATCAGTCGATTAATATCTATAGTTTTTTAAAAAAAACGGTTGTTAATTTTTTAGCTATCGTTTTTTTTTCGATTAGTAGTCTGTAACATCTGTAACAAAACAACTCAAATATTATTTGGAAATTTGGATTATAAAATCTAAAAAATGTCGCAGTATATTGGCTATGTTATGACCATTCTAGTAGGAGTAACTCTTGGTTTAATGGGAAGTGGTGGTTCTATTTTAACCGTACCTAATTTAGTTTACTTATTTGGATTAAATCCTATACAAGCGACATCATATTCGTTATTTATCATAGGAATTTCCTCAATAATTGGCAGCTACCCTAAGGTTAAAAATAAATTAGTGAATTATCGAATTGCCATTATCTTTGGTATCCCATCTATGTTAGTAATGTTTGCCACACGACGACTATTTATGCCACAATTACCATCTACTTTACAGTTACCATTTGTAGGAGAAGTAGAGAAAAACTTTATACTAATGATAACTTTTGCTATTGTGATGTTATTGGCTGCTTATAGCATGATTACGAATAAACAAAAAGACTGTATTGATTGTGGAAAGAAAATGGAAAAAAATACAGTTTTGTTAGTGATACAAGGAGTAATCATTGGATTTATTTCAGGTATTTTTGGAGCTGGAGGTGGATTTCTTATTATACCAGGTTTAGTGGTATTTGCAAAAGTTCCAATGAAAAATGCAGTTGCTACTTCATTATTTCTAGTAGCGATTAATTCGTTGGTAGGATTTGGTAGTGATTACCAACAATTTTCATCGCTTAATTGGCTTTTATTAACCATGCTTACGCTTTTATCTGTTGTTGGAATTATGATTGGAAATTCTATTTCTAAATTCATCTCTTCGACTAAATTAAAACCTCTCTTTGGTTATTTTATTCTAGTTATCGCTGTTTTAATTTTAGGGCAAGAGCTTTTATTTTAAAGCTTTTACTTTTAACCTAGATTAAAGGTGTCATTTTCATGTTCTGCATAGGCAAAAAGGTTTCCGATTAACGTATCATCAAGCAAACAAACAACAAATTGAGATACGTCAGCTATTCATTTCAATACTTCGGTATTGGCTTCTTCAATCGAATTTAATTTCTCATCTATAAAACAGTTTACGCGAGGTTTCTCGAAATAATCAAATAAAGCGGAACCATCACTTTCCTTAAATCTCCGAACAATTAATCGCTCTGTATTAAATAATTTCATCCTAAATTGTTTTTGTAAGGTTTAATTTTTACTATCGATCCAGCCACAATTTAAATTGTGGCATTTTGATTCGACTTACAATGACTTCAGCATTTCGATCACGTTTCAAAATAATTTTTACTTTTTCATTGAAGTATTTGTGCATACTTTCGATGCTATTGATATGCAAAATATACTGTCGGTTTGCTCTGAAAAAAAACTGCGGATCCAACTGCTCTTCCAACTCTTCCAAATTATAAGGAACAGCAATTGCAGAACCATTAACCAAACGAAAATAGACCGTTTTCTGTTCTAAAAAAGCATAATCAATTTCTTCCACAGGAATCACTTTGTAAGTCTCACGAAAATGCAGCAGAAAACGGGTTTTGTATTTCTTTTGCTGCGTTCGAAACATATCCATTAGCGCTTCCACATCATTGTCCGAAAATTGCGGTTTTAGTCTTTTTACTTTATTCAAAGCATCCTCTAATTCTTCCTGAACAATAGGTTTTAGTAAATATGCAGCACCATACACTTTAAAGGCTTGCAACGCATATTCATCATAGGCTGTTGTAAAAATAACAGGAGAAATAATTTGTATTTGCTTGAAAATTTCAAAAGACAAACCGTCAGCCAGACGAATATCCATAAATATTACCTCGGGTTGCGGATACTTTTTCAGCCATTCTACACTATCTTGTATCGACGGAAGAATAGCCATCAATTGCGCCATTTCGTCATATTTTTCTACAATACTTTTCAATAACTCGGCATTGTATTGCTCATCTTCGATAATGATGTAATTCATAACACGTTTTATATAATCAACAAAGGTAATTTCACTTCAAAACTCAATTCTGTCGCTTTAATTTCGGGTGTACTACTGTGCAGAAGACTATATCTTTCCTGAATATTTTTTAAACCCATTCCCGTACTTTTATAAGCGATATTAATGCGTTGCATGTTATTTTTCACGACAAGGCTACCATCCACAGTGCTAATTTCAATCTTCAAAGGTTGTTTGATAGTTGAAATATTGTATTTGATAGCATTCTCAATTAACAATTGTAAAGTAACTGGCGGAAGCGATTTTACCTTATCTTTTTCCTCAATTTTGATGTCCAAATGAATGCTTTCACCATGTCTGATTTTCAACAAATGAAAATACATTTCAACAAATTTTAATTCTTCATCCAAAGTCACCAAATTCCTTTTTCCTGTGGTCAAAATGTAGCGATAAACTCTTGAAAGATTGGATAAAAATTCCTGAGCGGCCTGTTGATTAGTCTCAATTAATTGGGTAAGAATGCTGAAATTATTAAATAAAAAATGAGGATCCAATTGCAATTTCAAAATTTCTAATTCCGATTGCAAAGCATTTTCTTTAAGTTGCAATGCGTGAACTTCAAGCTTATTACTTTCAATAACTTTGGCTTTCCATTTTTCAAAAAAGAAAAAAGAATGGTAAAAACTATTCACGAATACTGCTACCACAACATTCACCACCAAATATTGACGAACGCTTAATTCTATTTCCTTATTTGTAATTGTTGGCTCAGGCCACAACAATTCATACCCCACATTTTCTAAAAATAACAATACGAACATACACCCCATCACCACTAAGGTTGTTAAAATAAAATGTGCCAATACATTAGCTCTAAAAATGGATTTACGATTTACCCAATCAGAAAGCAATGTAATAATCCAAAATAGGATGGCATACATAGCGATTCCAGCAACAATTGTTGCCATAATTTCCGTCCAATTTGCTTCTGTATAAAAAATCCACCAACTACTATCGGGGTTTAACAGATATTGGATGAAATTGGCCAAAGCTAAAGAAACCAGTACGCCACTCCAATGGAAAAGTGGCCTCCATTGCCTTATATCTCGGCTTGTATCGTTGTTATTCATCTAATTTCCACCTAAAGATTTGTATAAAGCAATGTACGCATTAATTTTTTTTTGATTTGCCAAAGACTGTGCTAATTCAGTCTGGAAATAGCTTTGTTGCACGGTCAAAACTTCCAAATAATTCGCTTCACCATATTTGTAAAGAATCTGTACATCAGCAATCGCTTTATCCATCGCTAATTTTCTATTGTTTACTTCTTTAATTTGCATTTTCATATTGTCAATCGCATTTAGGGACGTACTCACTTCTTCTACCGCAATTAAAATCGATTTTCTAAATAGATGAACCGAAGCTTCACGCTGATGTAACGCTTGCTCATAATTCGATTTGATGTTTCTTTTATTAAATATCGGTTGAGTTAATCCTGCTGCAGCCGTCCCAAACAAAGATGCTGGAATTGAAAACCAATTACTTGCTTTAATCGCATTCAACCCACCTTGTCCTGTAATGGTTAAACTTGGATAAAATGCTGTTTTAGCAATTCCTACACGTGCATTTGCTGCTTGCAATTGTATTTCCTGTTGCTTTACATCCGGACGATTTTGCAATAAATCCGTAGGAATACCTACGTTTAAAGTTGATAAAAAAGCAACTTCTCCTAAAGCATTTTTTCGATCAACCGTTGCAGGATAGCTTCCTGCTAAAGTTTGTAAAATATTTTCTTGTGCTTTGATACTAGCCTTAATTTCAGGAATCAGAGCACGAGTTTCTGCACATTGTGCTTCGGATTGTTTAATGGCAATCGAAGTTACATCTCCCACAGCATATTGAACTTTCAATAAGCCTAAAGTCTCCTGCATACTTTTTTCTACTGCCAATGTTATACGCAATTGTTCGTCCAAACTCAATAAGTTGTAATACGCTTCTGCAGTTTGCGCGATCAATTGAATGCGCAAAGCCCGACGGTTTTCAGCCTGACTTAAGTAATTAGCCAAGGCTTCTTCCCTTTGCATTTTTAGCTTCCCCCAAAAATCAACATCCCACGAAACAGATGGTGAAAGATTGTACTCTTGCATCACGGTATTACTCGCCAAAGAACCCATCATACTATTCTTAGAAAGCCGTTGAGCACTGGCGTTCACTTGCAGATTGATATCGGGCAAATAATTAAGCTTTACACTTTTCAGTAGAGCTTCGTTTGCTGAAATATGTTCAGCAGCTATTAATAAATCAGGATTATTCGCCATCACTTGATCGATAATACCGACCAGTTTTTCATCTTTAAAAAACTGTTGATACGACGGAATTTCTACTACGCTGCGATCATTCGTTACTAAAGAATTGTCAAATGCCGTTGGCATATTAATTTCTGGTCGTACATAATCTTGCGTTATCTTACAGGATTGCAATGTTAAAACGAAAAGCAATCCTACACCTATATTTTTTAATGCTAACTTATTCATCTGTTCTATTTTTATTGCCTGAAATTTTATCCTGAAGGCTTTGGAAAATCATATATAAAACAGGAATTATTAAAATTCCCAACAGTACACCACTAAACATTCCGCCTGCTGCACTGATACTGATCGATTTATTCCCAATTGCAGTTCCACCCGTAGCAAACATCAACGGAACCAATCCTGCAACAAAGGCAAATGATGTCATTAAAATCGGGCGTAAACGCATTCTTGCTCCTGCTATTGCTGCGTCAAAAATCGACAAACCTGCTCTGCGCTGTTGCATGGCAAATTCAACAATCAAAATCGCATTTTTAGCAAGCAAACCAACGAGCATGACGAGTGAAATTTGGACATAAATATTGTTATCTAATCCGGTCAATCCCGTTGCGATAAAGACTCCTAAAATTCCTGTCGGTAGCGAAAATAATACCGCCAATGGTAACAAATAACTCTCGTATTGTCCCGCCAAAAGGAAATAAATAAACAAGATACTTAACCCGAAAATGAAAATCATTTGCGATCCTGAATTTTTCTCCTGCAAAGCCAAGCCACTGTACTCGTAGCTGTACCCTTTTGGTAGCTCTTCTTTCAACACCTCATCAATTGCATTCATCACTTTTCCCGTACTGACATCCTCTGCTGCATTTACATTCACTTTAATACTATTATACAAATTATAACGGCTAATATCTTGTGGACCGAACACTTTTTTAAGCGTAACCAAAGTTGAGATTGGCACCATTTGATTCAGATTATTGCGTATCATCATTTGATTTAGAGCTTCTTCATTCTTTCTATAATCTGCTTCTGAACGTACATTCACTCTATACAATCTTCCAAAGCGAATAAAATCCGTTGTTTGTGAACCTGTTAAATACAACTGCAAGGCATCCATTACTTCTTTCGGCGTTAAACCCAATTGCTGTATTTTATCTTCATCCAGTTCCACATCAAACTGAGGAAAATCACTTCTAAATGTGGTGAATGCCATTCCAATTTCTGGACGCTTGTTAATCGATTCAATTACTTTTTTACTAACTTTTTCAAAATCAGTAATGCTTCCCGACATTCTGTCTTGCAATACGAATTCAACACCACCAGCTGTACCAAAACCTTCAACAGCTGGATTTCTAAAAATCAGAAATTCTCCTTTGATTTTACCTTTTATTTCGTTTTCAATTTTGTGCATCACTTCATTAATGTCTGAAATCTCGCCACGCTCTTTCGGTTGTTTCAAAGTAATAAAGCCCATTGCTGCATTGGGAGCTGCACCATTTGTAAAAAGATTAAATCCTGAAACGGTACTAATACTCTTCACTTCAGTCATTTTTAAAACCATTTTGGTGGCTTTCTCCATCTCCGTTGTGATAAATTGTTTGTTAGCTCCTGCTTGTAAGTTTACAACAAAACTTAAATTATTATCATCTTCTTCGGGAACGAAACCTTTTTGCGCATTGTTCATCAGAAAGAAAGTACCTAAAGATATCAATACCAAACTGCAGATAGCAATCAGTTTTTTCTTCCCTAAAAATGTAACAGCATCAATGTATTTATCTGTCAATCTTTCAAAACTTGCATTGAAAGCATCAGCAAAACGTTGCGTGAATTTTTTCTTTTCCTCATTTTCTGTTGTGTGGTGGTTTTTCAATAGCAAAGCACATAACGCTGGACTTAAAGTCAAGGCGTTTACTGCCGAAATTAAAATCGCAATCGCTAAAGTGTAGGAAAACTGCTTGTAAAAAATTCCTGCAGGACCTTCCATAAAGCCTACTGGTAAAAATACTGCCGACATCACCAACGTAATCGAAACAATTGCTCCACTAATTTCACTCATGGCTGATGCAGTTGCTGTTTTGGCCGGTTCGCCTGTTTGTTGCATCTTGGCATGAACAGCTTCTACAACGACAATAGCATCATCTACTACAATTCCTATGGCAAGTACCAAAGCAAATAACGTTAATACGTTTATCGAAAATCCAATCAGATAAATGAAAAAGAAGGTTCCGATAATGGAAACGGGCACTGCAATGGCAGGAATAATCGTTGAGCGGAAATCTTGTAAGAAAATCAATACCACAATAAATACCAAAAAGAAAGCCTCAATTAAAGTCATTTTCATCTGCGTTACCGACGTGTCCAAACGATCTTTCATATTCTGAATCATATCGTATTTAATACCATCTGGTGCATTTTGCTGAAAACTCTCTAAAGATTTATTTACTTCAACTGCAATATCATTGGCATTAGAACCACTCGCCTGAATGACTGCAAATACCACCGATGGTTTTCCATCAGTAAACGTATCACTAGAATAATTAGACAATCCAAATTCGATGCGGGCAACATCTCCCAATCGCAATACAGCACCATCCGTTTTAGAACGAAGGATGATTTTTTCAAACTCATCTGGCTTGTTCAGCTTTCCTTTGTATCGTAATGTATATTGTAATGTTGCATCACTTTCTTCACCTAAAGTTCCTGGTGAAGCTTCAAAACTATATTGCTGGATTGCTGCCTCCACATCAGAAGGAACTAAACCATAAGACGCTAATTTCGTAGGCTCTAACCATACACGAACGGAATACTCTTTAGAACCAAATAAGCTCACATTTCCAACACCTGGAATCCTTTTTAATTCTGGAATTAGATTGATATTTACATAGTTTTGCAAGAATCCTTCATCGTATTTTTCAGGTTTTTCACTGTTGACATTTATGATCATCAGGTAACTCGTTTGCTGCTTTGTTGTCGTTAATCCCAGACGAATCACCTCTTGCGGAAGCTGCGAATTGATTTGCGCTACACGATTCTGAACATTCACTGCTGCCTGATCAGGATCAACACCTTGTTTAAAAATAATGGTAATGGAAAAACTTCCATCATTCGCAGCACTCGAAGAAATATACTCCATATTTTCTACCCCATTGATAGCTTGCTCCAACGGTGTAACCACTGAACGAATCACACTTTCGGCATTGGCACCAGGATACGTTCCCGATACGAAAACCGTTGGCGGTGCAATTTCAGGGAACTGCGTCATCGGAATTCGTAGCAAACCCAAAACACCCAACATCACCAATATAATGGAGATGACCGTTGCTAGAACTGGTTTTTTTATAATCTTTTGAAACATTCTTTTGTGTTTTTTTTATTTCTTAAGCTTTGGCTTTACCGTCGAATTTTCCTGAATTAAAGCCAGCTCGTTTGCAATAATTCGATCCCCGGTTTTAAATCCAGATTTCACGATGTAATAATTTCCTGACTTTACAAAATCGGTCAAAGGAAAACGTACCATTTTATCCATCTTGTCCAACACTCCAACGAATAATTTATCTTGAACTTCATAAGTTGCCAAAAGTGGAATTTTGTAAACGTTTCGCTCTACTGTTTTTAAAACAATTTTCCCCGTGTTTCCGGTTCTCAACAAAAATTCAGGGTTTGGAAAAGAAGCACGTATCATTACTGATCCTGTACTTGCATCAAACTGTCCGTCCATCATATCTATTTTCCCTATATGATTGTAAAGACTTCCATCTGCTAACAACAAACTGATCTCTTGAAAACTTTTCAATTTCTCCAATAAATTAGCACCTGGGCGAGAAGCATTAATTTTCAGAATCTCATTTTCTGGAAGCGAAAAGTAGGCGTAGATTTCGTTTACCTTAGATAAAGTCGTTAATGGCTCTGTATCACTTGGTCCCACTAAAGCTCCCAAACGATTTGGAATTCGACCAATAAATCCGCTTACGGGAGCCTTCACCACAGAAAATCCTAAATTAACATCTGCAGCCGCAACTAAAGTTTGTTGTTGCTTCACTGCAGCTCTGGCATTCTCAAAATTGGTTTTTGCTTTTTGATA
Source organism: Empedobacter brevis NBRC 14943 = ATCC 43319 (assembly GCF_000382425.1). GTDB lineage: Bacteria > Bacteroidota > Bacteroidia > Flavobacteriales > Weeksellaceae > Empedobacter > Empedobacter brevis. The sequence goes on along the minus strand of NZ_KB908299.1, from coordinate 88,084 downwards.
CTGAAAATCCGCCACTACATTGTTAGACGTTAATACTTTGTACTTATCCAGTTCCAATTGAGCAGAAGCCAATTGTGACCTCGCCATTGCCAACGAAGCTGCGGCCGTATTTCGTTGCTCACGATAAACACTTGCATTGATGCGGAAAAGTGGTTTTCCAGCCTGAACATATGCCCCTTCATCTACATAAATTTTGTCGATGTAGCCACTAATTTGTGGTCGAAGTTGGATATTCTCTTTTCCTTGTAAGTTTGCAGGGTAAATCTGGTCGATAACAGTTTCTGTTGGTTGTAGAGTCAATACTTCTACCTCTTGAATTTCATTTTTCTGAGCAACTTCTTTGTTAGAATTGCTACAACTTTGAAGTAAAAAAATTCCTATAAATAATACAGGCACTACATTCATTTTTCTTATCAAACGCTTCATTTTCTCTTCTTTTTGAAGTTTATCTATTTCAAAATTAGAGATAGATCAAGCGTATTTAGAAGACTATTTTATCGAAATGCTGAAATTAGGAACTGAAATGCTGAAATAGGAAGATGAAGATAATTAATTCTTGAACATCAATACACAAGACTGAATTTATGTATAATGTATTAAATAAATATTTTTCTCCATTTCGCGATTGTATTTCTACTTATTTTGAAATGTTTAGCTAGTTGAGTATTGTTCAATGAGTGTATTTTTTGATAATCTAGAATTTGTATGATATCTTGTTTTGTATAGGATTTAAATTTTTGATTTAAATTAAAATCTTTCGATTCATTAACTCCAAATATGATTTTGTTTATTATTAAAATGTCAATTACTGATAAATACTCTTTATTTAAAAGATGCTCACATTCTGTAATTTTTTCCGGATTTTGCTTATTGATAATATCAGTATATAGCTTTTTGTAATCTACTCTTTCCATAATTTATAAAAAAAAGCAGTTACTGATTATTATATAAATAATCAGTAACCCTAATAGGTATTAGTTAAAAGGTTTAGGTATAGGTCGGTTTTAAAATGTAATTATTTTTTATATTTACGAATCCACTTATAGATTGTAGTTCGAGGAATCTTATAGCGCAACATAATTTCATTTATAGTTAATTCTTCTGAATCTATTTGTTCTAGAATAAAATCTATTATTTCTTTTGTATAAATATTTTTTCGGAACTGAGGAAGTGTTGCCTTACTATTGATTTGTTCTTTCTGGTTTGTAACAGGCGGAGCATATAGTATAAGGTGCTGTGAATAGATTCTAAAAAAATCATATTCCTGTAATTTACTCCATCTCAACAACATGTCTGTATCTAAGTTTTTCTGCTTATACATTTCGTTTATTTCTTCTTCAGAACATTTTAGAAAATTACAAATACGTGACAGTTCAATTCCACGTTCTTCAATACCTTTTTCGATGATTTGTCCTATGTGGATTTCCTTCAAATTCATTTCGTATACGATTAAAACACTTAGATGTAAACCCTATCATGATTACACTCAACCTAACCGTTGAGTTGACATTATATATTTTGATTTTTTACCTTTTTGTTTATTGATAATAATAGTTGTACACAGCTTAAATCTTCAAACTGATTACAAGAGATTTACTGTGCAAGTTTTGTAATAGAAAGTCCTCCATAGTTCACAATATTATTTGTAGTAGCATTACAACTGAAACGAATTCTTACTTGATCGCCAACATTTAAGAAACCAGTCCAGTATAAGGTATTACCATTATCTACAATGGTACCAGCAAGATCAGCATAGGTATGTTTTATCATCGTATTCCAATTTACTCCCCCATCAATGCTTTTCTCGTAGTAAGCCATAGTATGCCATGTAGGAGTTGACGACCCTATGCTAACATGAGTATTAGAATTTTGCATCACTATGATATAAATACCCCCCATATTAGCAGGAACTGTAAAGATATTATTCGTCCAGGCGTTGTATACATCCAGGCTTTCATTTGTAAATTGTCCAATAGCAGCATTTGGAATAAATTGACCTCCTATATTTTGCGTTCCGGGTGCATTTGCAATTACAAGTACTTTTGAACTTCCTGCATCTGAAGGAATGCCCGATACAGTTCCTAAAACTCCATTAACATCAGCCACTACTGTTCTGCTTGCAGTAAAGGTTTGATCTTGTGCTGAAGATATATCACCATCTGATGTTGTATTTATCGCATTGGTAGCACCGTTTTGGGGAAGAACTCGCAGCCTTGTAATACCACTATTATCAAATTTTTCTGTCGGATCAGAGGTATTAACACCTACATTTCCTTCTCCTGTAATACGCATCCTTTCCAAGCCAGTCGTATTACCTCCCGGACTTGTACCAAATGTGATCGGAGCAGAATCCTTAGTATAATGTGTTTTTAATCCAAGTTCAGTAGAACCATCAGAAGCTGTAATTTGGGAATCAGAACTCCATTGCTGTATCCATAGATTGGCATTTCCATTGTGAAATCCCATAACAGCATCAGTAGAGGTATTAGTAGCTGTCTGGTGTATTCTACCTTCAGAATCCCAATGTGTTTTTCTGTTAGCCCCATTAAAATTCAATATTTTTCCATTGAGATTTAAATTACGGATACCCTCCGTTCCTGTTATGGAACCATCTGCATTGTAAATATTGTTCCCTTCTGTTGGAATCCATTTCGTCCCGTTAAAATAGTAGTAGCCTATAGTTTTCACATCAATAGTTTGCCCTGCAGGTGCTGTATCTGGAGTTGTTATGTATACCAAAGCTCCTGTTTGAGCTATAGTATAAATCTTCGCTCTAAGCTGATTACCCGTAAGCCGCGGTGCTGTGATACCATCTAATGAATTTGCATCGGTCGCTTTTCCTACAACATCCAAAGTTACATTTGGATTTTCAGTATTAATTCCTACTTGTGAGTAAGCGATAGCAGAACTTAGTAAAGCTCCTAAAAGGATAAAGTGCTTTTTCATATTTTATAGTGTTTTAAGGTGTGCCTTTATCATAGTATGACGATGCAATATTAACGTGAAGATGTTTTGTCAACAAAGGTTATATATGTCTTTTTCCGAATTATTCATGTGGATTCTTAATTTATAAAAACAATCCACACTACTCATTTACAAACTTTTATACTTCATGAAATAAGAATTTAATTGTCTTTCAGAATTGTTAAAAAATGTACAAGTTGGTTTTAGTCATTCGCAAAATTTATATAGTAAATTTATCACTGAACAATAAGAAGCTATTTTACCTTGTTAAGTTAAAGAATTATAGTTTCAAGATAAATCGATTTATGAATGACTAAACATTTACCATTAACAAAAAAAAAAACCAACTTATCCCTATCCACGCTAATTATCAGAATATTTTTAATTTGTTTCTTCTTCTTTTCTCTTTACATTGTCTCCGGGCAAAATTCAGAAAAAGGCTATACAGCTAAAGAAATCACTGCCTATTATGACAAAATAAAAAAAGAGGGTAATGAGGCATCAAATGTTGAGGTCATCAAAAAACTGATTGTTCAATCAAAAAAGGTGAATGATATACCTGGTGAAATAAGAGGACTTGCCATTTTACAAGTGGTTGCTTTTAACAATAACGATTATATTCTATTTGGGAAATACAGTGAAGAATTGGAAGCTTTAGCTCTACAAACCGGAGATTATTATTCGCTTAGTTTAACCTATACGCTAAGAGGTACTGTTAGTTCTATATTGGATAAATTTCCTGAGGCTGAAGCTGACTTCGATAAAGCGATTGAATATGGTGAAAAGATACCAGATCTAGCAAGTAAACACATGCAACTGTCAAGAATTTATGCAAATAAAGCAGGCATGTCTGAGGGACTTGACAACAATAACAAAATAATTGAAAACATCAAAAAAAGTCTTGAGCTTATTGAGACTATTCCTATCTCCCATCTTTCTCCTTCTCAAAAAGAGACTTATTATTATTTATACATAACAGCACTTACTAACGTAAGTGCAACTTATTTGCACGCCTATAATCCTCCTCATGTTAAACTTGCAGAACCTTACATTAAAAAAGCATTGAGTTTTGAACGTATAACACCCTATTACTTTAAAGCAAACGAAACTGGTGTCTATTTCTCTGTAAGTGATTTTTATGCTAAGAAGGGCGATTATCAGCAAGCTATAAATTATGCAACTAAATTACTTCGTACTAAAGAAATTCAGGAGAATCCCAGAGAACGAATGTTGGCTTATAAGGTGACTAAAGATGCTTACGCAGCTGCAAAAGACGCAAAAAATGAAAATATTTATCTGAAATTGTATACCGATCTAAATGATAGTATTAACGCCGCAGAGAAAAAAACAATCGTACAGCAATCAAGAAATCAAATTGAAAAGTCAACAAAAGAGAAAAATAAGTACAAACAAAAAACCTTATTAATTGTATCGATTACTATTTTATTGATTCTAATTGCTGCATGGGGTTATATTACTAAAAAGAACCATGATTATCATAAAAAATATGAAGCTCTTATCACAAAAATAAAAAATGAAAAAGATGCAAATACACTACTCGAGTTAAATGATCAAAATATAAAATCTTCTTCTATTAATATTACAGACAAAACGATAAGAGTATTACTTCTAAAACTTGAAAAGTTTGAACAATCGGAAAAATATCTGCAGAAGGATATCAGTTTAACTTCATTGGCAAATAGACTTCATACAAATACAAGGTATTTGTCAGAAATTATTAAAACTTATAGAAATAAAAATTTCACAGACTATATTAATGGCTTGCGAATAAATTATATTGTCCACCAACTATACCATGAACCAAAGTACAGACAATATAAAATCAGTTCACTTTCAGAAGAGTGTGGATTTACCAGTTATAATGCTTTTGTAAATGCCTTTAAAAAAATGAATGATGTAACACCTTATTATTTTATCGAGCAATTGAAACAGCATGAAACAGCATAAATCTCTTTTTTACAAACTGATCATTTATCAATTAAAGATATTAATGTTAATTTTCTGATAAAATTCAATACACCAATCCTACATCATGCTACTCTAAATAGTTATAAATAGGGGCTTAACACTTTATGTATCAGAAAACAATTAAGAAAAAAAACTTTAATGCTGTTTAGTCTAACAGTATTATAATTCTTGTTTTTCACATCATATCATACACAACGGTTAATGAATTATTATTAATAGCCCCGCCTACTTCCTCCTAATTTTTAAGACGTCATTCCCCTCTTTTTATTCAAGATTTTTCTAAATATCACTTAAATCATATTTTTGCATAAAATATTGTTTCATAAAAATTTTAAAATTGAGTAAAATAGTAAATTGTATCAGTTGTAAAACCTGCAATGGCCATGGAAGAAAAAGCCAAGGAATTTCGAAGAAGAAACTCTTACGCTATGAATCTGCACTTGCTCAATTTAAAAAGAATGAACATGCGACCGTTGTTCCGGTCAAGCCAAAAAGCTCGATGCAAACTTGTCCGTCCTGTTTAGGTAGCGGTTTGGTACCTACAGATGAGCGGCCTTTGGCTGATGAAAATAATTATCCTCATGTTGCTATTGTTGGTGCCGGAATTGGTGGTATTGCGCTCGCATTAGCTTGTTTACATCGACAAATTCCTTTTACACTTTTTGAAAGAGATGGTTCTTTTAACGATCGTTCTCAAGGTTACGGGTTAACGTTACAACAAGCCAGTAAAGAAATGAAAAAGTTTGGTATTTCCAATTTAGATGCGGGGTTAGTTTCAACACTCCATTTGGCACATACTGTTGAGGGAAATGTAATTGGTGAATGGGGATTAAGGAAATTACTTGCTAAAGAAGCTATACAAGCTAAAAATAAGAATAAACATACCAATATTCATATTGCCAGACAGTCTTTGCGTTTGGCTCTCTTAAACCAATTGGGTGGCAGTAGCCACGTTTTATGGAATCATCAATTAATAGGGTATAAACTTGGTGAAAAAGTCGAATTAACCTTTGATGTTAATGGAGTTCACCAAGCATTTAAAGCAGATCTACTTGTTGGTGCTGATGGGATACGCAGTTCGGTTCGCCGATTATTGATCAATGAAAAAACAAGTCCATTGCGTTATTTAGGTTGTATCGTTATCTTGGGAATCTGTAAATTGAATGCTTTAGAAAACCTAGACGATCCTCTGTTAGATGGAGCAACTGTATTTCAAACAGCAAACGGTATAGAGCGTATGTACATGATGCCTTATGATAAAGATTCGATCATGTGGCAATTTAGTTTTCCAATTTCAGAAGATGAAGCCAAGGCTTTGAGTAAAAAAGGAGCGGAAGACTTAAAAACTGAAGTGTCTAAACGAACTCAATGGCATAAGCCTATTCCACAAATAATAGCGGCAACTGAAACGAAAGAAATTACGGGATATCCTGTTTATGACAGAGTTTTATTAAGCCATGATTTATTGAGAAATGCCGGACCTGTTACTTTAATAGGTGATGCAGCACATCCGATGAGTCCTTTTAAAGGACAAGGCGCTAACCAAGCCCTGTTGGATGCCTTGCTATTGGCTCAGAAAATCACATCAGCTCGCACTGGGCAAAATAAAGAGCTTCATTTACGTGAAAAAGTTTTGCAACCATACGAAAAAGAAATGATTGACCGTAGTAGTATTAAAGTGAAAAAATCTGCTGAAGCCGCAGAATTTCTCCATTCTGACCTTGTACTTCAAGAAGGAAATGTCACTTTTGGTTCTAAATGGTCCTCTACCAAATCGATATAGGTTGATTTTTGATGCATCCGGATAAATTGATTATTGTAGTTAAAAAATCATTATTCACGAAGGAGTTACTAAAATGTATTTTGAACGTTTCATTATTGATCGCTGCTGAATAACTAAGCTTTCATCTTGTATGTAGGACAAGAGGTGAATTGGAAAGTTACAGAAGATAAAAAAATAATAGAATATACAACCACTTTAAAAGTGATTTTTAAAGTGGTTTTTTGTTTTTATAAATTCAATAACGTAATTTCGTTTCGGGAAAAGAATAATTTGTTTGAACAACTGGTTTTCACTCAACTTCTCTCTGGTTCTTCGTAAATACTTAACTTGCTAGCTGTAACATTTGATCCCGTATGCAAATAAATCTAAATTATATTTTCATTATTCTTACACTCATACTATTTCTTAAATTATGGAAATTATTTCTTAGCAAACATTATTCTAGAAAATTTAGAAAGATCTGTGATTATGAGTTTAAAAATATTCGATGCAATGTCTATCGTGAAGATAAATCGCAGTTGAGTTTACCCTTTAACACAATTAAAAAAAAATTCAATATTTATATTTATGAAAGTGTAATATACTTATTACCTACCTATTCTATGAGTATTTTTGGAGATGATATTCTATCAACCGCTCTCTATTTTGAAGAAAAGGAGACACAAATAATTGATAAAATTTATACAACTGAATTTAATAGAATTAAAATTGAATATTATCCACTTGATATCCTTTCTATATTAAATAATTGCAAATATTCTAGTATTACGCTGATTGGATTGAATGACAATCAAAAAACAATATTAAAAAATATAATAGATAAATACTGTAGTTAACGTGGTATTATTCAAAACAGTTTTCTTCAATCAACTTGAGCTTTCAGTACTTTATTAAATACTCGGCCCATTGACAATTAAACAAAAATAACAGTTCCTATGATAAAAAAATGGTTACAAGACATATTTGACAAGAAAGAACCAATAAAGGTTGAAGAATGGAGAACGGACAATTCTATTCTTAAATTTCTGTTTTCAAACTTGGACAATAAAGGATACTTGTCCGAAGCTGCTCACGACTTGCCAGATGAAAAAAAGGATGATGAAAAAATAAGGTTTGCAGCAGGACTTATGGACGCTATGTTTGGTGCAGATGATTCAGTTGATTCAAAAAAGAGAATCACAGAACTTTCAAAACATTTGAAAAAGATTGCTACAAAAGGTGATAAAATAAGTGAACAAAAATTTTACCGATTAATCACAGAAAATGAAGGTGTAATTGGAATTATTGACGAGTTTTTACAAGCAGTCGTAAACGAAGCATTGCCTATTCAGCCTTATCTTTTTAATTTCGCAAAAGATTTGGTAACAAGAGCAGACAAAAGAAATGCTGTAAAATTCGGAATTGCCATTTTAGGTTTGTGTCAAACTAAATCAGTTCTCAACGATATAAAAATTTTAGGATTACACGATGAATTTACTGTTTATTCAACTATAGCAATTGCAAATTTATCTGACCATGTAGAAAATGACCTTTGGGAATTAGCACAGAAAGTTGACGGTTGGGGAAAAATCCAATTAGTTGACAGGTTGGCAAGACCTGAATTAAAAGAGCCGATCAAAGATTGGTTGATACTTGATGGTTACAAAAACAGTATTATGTACGAATACTTGGCTTACACTTGTGCGATCAATGGAGAATTACATAAGAAATTAGACAGCGAACAGATTAAACACAACCTTTTCAAATCGGCTTCTGATATTATTGAAGCACTCATCGTAGAACATAGTCCAGCCGAAGACATTACTACTTATCCTTTTGCTTCGCAAGTAATTCAAGATTTTATAAGACACGCAAAGAAGCACACAACTGATATTTCAGACTTTAGTGCTTTACACAAAATAAAAGACTTTCTCACGGAGTTACATAACGATATTGGAGACCAAAAGAAAAATGGTTGGGATCAAGACATTATTTCAAATTGCATAATTGAAATCGTTGAAATTTTGAATAGTAGAGATTGGAAAATTGTTGCGTATGAAGGTTTAAAAAGTGATGACAATCTAATTTATTGGAACGCCAAAAAAGCAGCAGAAAAATTAGGAATTGACTTATGGGAAACTGTTTGGGCAAGATTGGAAGAAAAACCACTTGACAGTTCTTCGTGGTATGACGTTACACATTACAGTAAACCCGAACATTCCGACAAAATCATAGACTTTGCTCTTAAACATTTGCCTTTTGACGAATTGGCAACAGGTGTGAAAGATTCAAATGGATTTGGCGACAATTATAACAAACACGCAAGTCTTGAATATGCAACTACATTATTGGAAAACTATCCTAAAAAAGGAGAGAAAATTGTCTTAACATCACTTAGAAATCCTGTAACAAGAAACCGAAATATGGCAATCAAAGTTTTAGACAAATGGAAACAAGAAAATTGGTCATCAGAAATTGAGAAAGAAATTAGACATTTGCGAGAAGTTGAACCAAACAACGACACGAAAGAAAATATTGAAAGATTATTAAACGGACAAGAACTGATATAACACAAAGCACTATCAGTGCATATCTCAAACTACAATTAAATAAAAATACAGCATCTCGTTTAAGATTTTCTAAATGAGATTTGTGACTTTTACGCAACCCATTGTTTTTTATGAATATTGTTTACCTATCATTATTACACAATTAACAACCTTATGTATGAGTAAGTTTTAAGAATTTTAAATCTATTTATTACCCAACTTAATATCCATATATTTGAGTTTTAATTGTGAAACATCTAACTCAAGTATGAACTTTATTGAACATATTTCAACTTATATTTTAGGGAATCTTACCATTAAAGATTTACCTGAAATAGGACTTATTGCACTGAATGAAAATATGGAATCTGAGTCGATTTATATCCTTGCCGGAATGAATCAAAATGATAATCCATTTGAAATTCTCCAATATTTCGATAAAGCTTTACAAGAGTTGAATATATTGCTGCCATCAAAAATTGAAGCAGCAAAAAATCTGACCAAATACTCTCTAAAGGAAATAATAAAAAATCCAAATAAGGCATTCGAATTGATGAACAAATTAAACAATGAAGTTTATATGCAATTTGATTGGCAAAATAATGAAAAAAAATATATTGGCGAAGAGCTTAAAATAGAGCATTTATTTACGTGGTATCGTGAAATTCAAGATTGGAATGATAACGGGTTACTTTTGTATCATAAAAATTTAAGTCGAGAAGAGCAACTTAAAAAATTGAAAGAAAATCTCGTCATAGAAGCTCAAAGTGCATTAAAGAACAATTACAGCTAACTTACTACCCTTAGTAAATACAGCACTTTAAGGTTTTCAAAAGTCTCTGCAACTGCACAAATTCCTGATAATTTGAAATTAAAAATTTGAGATTAAAAGGAGAAGTCATAACATAATTTCAGTAAACCACAGCTTGGCTTAGGTATTCCTTTTTCTTTATTGTTACTTTTTACTTGACTAAAAAGTAACCAAAACTCAAGGCTGTAAACCTCTCTACTAAAAATGTTCTCATTCCACTAAATATTTTAAAACCTTACAGGCTAAAAGCTTTCTAACATAGAATTCTAAAACGACAGACGAGTTTCAATCCATTGAAACAAGCGCAAAAAAGATTAGCAAGTGGTAACGAGTCATTTAATCTTTTTAGTGCGTGAAATGGTAATTGAACGTCGAAAATCGAAGTATTGATTTTTTTGGTTCGTTTTTGTATCAAGACAAAAATGAATATTAAAACTTGTCTCTGAATCGCATCTTCTCTATCATGTTGAGTTTGCCGAAACATTTTTTAATTATCAACTCTAACCTTGTTCTTCTTCTTTTAAAATAACTTTCTATCACCTCCTCTCCCATTCTACAAAATAAAAAGTGACATGTCGTTGATTTATTTTTGGATTTGTTAAATTTGGAAACGAATATATGAGACGAATATGAAAAATTATCTTTTCCTTCTTGCTGCTATAATTTTTGAGGTCATTGGAACTTCATTTTTAAAAAAGACGGATCAATTTACTAAACCACTTCCAACTATCATTTTTATCCTTTCATTAGCCACTTCATTCTATTTATTATCGCACGCTTTGAAAGGAATTCCGATAGGTATCGCTTATGCAATTTGGTCTGCTTTGGGAATCGTACTCATTTCATTGGTAGGATATTTCGTTTATAAACAAAGCTTAGATCTACCGGCAATTATTGGGATTATATTCATTGTTGTAGGAGTTATCATCATTAATTTATTCTCAAAATCCAGCGTCCATTAGTATTTTAACGTATAAACAAATCAAACATTCAACTCCTTCTTCGTTATTTTACGGATAGATATAATATCCTCTTAATACATCAAAAAATGCATAAAACAGGACTAATATTCATCTTTATTTTTCACTATTAACGCTAAAAAGTTGTGGTCTTTTTGATAGCGGTTCAGATACTGTTGTGGATGATTACGAAGTAATTTGGATAGATTTGCATGAACAAAGAGCCTTATACAAAGGAGAGCAAATAGTACCTCCTTATGTGTATGCCGCAGGACATCATGATAAATATATTTTTGCAAAACAACATCCTTTGGTAGAATCCGATGATATAATTGATCTGAATATTACTAACTATTATATTATTGAGAGAACGACTGAAACTTTTCAAGATAAAAAAGTTTACGGACCAATGAACAAATTAGAATTCACCGAATTATCCAATAAACTTGGAATTAAGAATCCAAAATTTGATTTAGAATATCCCACGAATCTGAAATGGTAAATTCTAAATTGTACTACACCTAAAATCGATTTAACCACTATTACAATTCTGTGCTGTTTAATCCCATCCTCAATGAACATAAGAAATAAAATACTAGTCACTTTTTTTCAATCCTTTCTATTATTGGAATTTATTTATATTCTAATCCAATTCTTTTAAAATTTATCTTTTCCTCATCAAGAAATTTAGGTCAGCCAATTCCTGCAAAAATTTATACGGATGGAAAACTAAATGAACGAATTAAATTATTTAAGGTCTATTCACATTTTGATAAAAAAAGCGCAAATTATGAAATCTTAGTTTTTTCAGATGATGTTTCCAGAAATTTTATTTCAATAAACTATGATTATAACTTTATCGGACTACCAAATTCAACAAATGAAAAAGATTATAAGATATTATTGGGAAATCTATTTCAATCGAATTTAGGTGCCACATTTTTTCCAATCAATGATAAAATAAAAGGATATGGATTTGAACCTGAGCTTAAATTCAATACGAAATCTACTACGTTCAAATTACCAAAAAACGAATTCGGCTATGATTCTATAAGAATTGAAAAATAATGAAACCCAATAACAGAGATTAATCCATTATTGGGTTTTAAAAAAATCAATATTATTTTTTTATAAATTTTGCTTGATGAATATTTCCTTTTTCATCAGTCGCTTGTAATAAATAAACTCCTTTTGGTAAGAAGGATACATTGATTTGGTTAAGATCAAATTTATCTTGTTTCATCACAGTTTTTCCTTCTAAATTATAAATAGAAACTACGTTTAATTTATTTCGAGAAGTAATATGAATAATATCTACTACAGGATTTGGAAATACATCAATTTGTTTATTTCCTTTTACTTCGACCATTCCCAAATCATTTTTTTCAAAATCAAGTTTAGTTATGTGAGTGTAAATCTGTGCATTTGTAGGAATTTCCGGAGAAGTTTCAGTCGTATAATCGAAATCTGCATTCTGTTTACTAGCTCCAGCAGTGATAAACTTTGTATCTGTTAGTTGATTGATATAAGGAACACTTTGCTTACCAACTCCTTGAATTAAATAAATACTTGAAAAATTCATATTTTGATCAAGTTTTAGAAAAAAAGTATCAGCATTAGCATAAGGAGTAGAATAATTTGTTGCATTAATGGTCATATTTTGAAACAATCCACTTAAATAAATATTCTCTTTGTCATCAACAAATACATCTTTGATTGTATTAGGATTAGCTGTATTATCTTCCACTACAAAGGATTTCAGGTAACTACCATCTATATCAAATTTTGAAACATAAGCTTGTTGTCCTTCAGGTGCAGAATATGTAGAATTAGCAGGACTTGGATCCAGATCTACTTCTCCACTAAATGAACCACCGACATATAAATTCCCCTTGGCTAATAAGATTTTCTCAGGAATATCATTTCCTTTCCCTCCATAAGTTTTTCCCCAAACATAATTCCCTTCAGATGTATACTTTGCAAGATATGTATCATATCCTCCATTTGATGTTTTAATATCTGTATTTACTAAATCCGGATCTAAATCTATTGAACCTTGAAATCTTCCTGCTACATAAATATTATCTGATTCGTCAATATCCATACTTTTAATTCCGCTAATTTTTCCGGTATCACTCCCAAATGTCTTCACCCAAATAAAATCTCCATCACTGGTTAATTTTACAATAAATGCATCAGCATTTCCTGAAGCCACATATAATTGCTCAAGTGGACTTGGATCAAAATCTACTGTTATAAAAAAACCTGCTAAATAAATATTACCATTTGAGTCCAACTTTATTGAACAAATCTCTTCATTTCCTGCTCCTGATGGAGTACTCATTTGTTTGGCCCATAAAAAATTGCCATTAGCATCAAGTTTAACAATAAAAATGTCACGATTTGACAAAGCAGAAGGTATAGGAAGTAGGTAAACACCTGGACCTGGATCAGCATCCATTGCTGAACTTCCTCCTCCTGTCATATAACCTGTAACATAATAATTGCCGGCATCATCTATAGCAGTATCAATTATGACTTCATCACCACCGCCACCAAACTGTTTGATCCATTCTATAGTTCCATCAGTCGCATTTAAACTCGTTAATATTCCATCTGCATTCCCTCCTTTGAAAGAAATTGGAAAATTTCCTGTAAGACCTCCACCTATAGATGATGAAAGAACAAGTTTGTTGCCTTTCTTTGTAAATCCTTGTGGAGAATTTACCCCTTCCTCTCCTATAAATTCAGTTCCAAAATAATTTTGTGCATGTATATAATTGAACGAAACAATAGCTACACTTAATAATAATTTTTTCATTTTAATGTTAATTTTATTTAAGTGGTAAAGCTATTTTGATTATAAAATTAAATCAATTGTTATACTATCAAATTTCGAGAAAAACGGAAACAAAAAAAATTAAAAAACTCATAAACAACACAATATACATTTTACATCTTCCATCTTTTTTGGTTTTATTCCTTTATTTAAAAAAATAATTCGCAGTATCAAAAGAAGAATTTTATTTGTAATAAGCGGATTATTTGATAAATTCGTTTTTTTACAAATTTGAAACCACTTTATTTTTCATTATTCCTATTCTCCTTGGGATCTCTTAACTCTTTATTTGGTCAACAAGGAAATGACTTTTCTTATTTGATAGAAAAATCATATTATTTAATGTATAATGATCCGAAAAGAAGTCTAGAGTTTTCACAAGATTTTATACAAATTAATAAGACATCTGATAATCAAATTTTATATCAAAATAATATTGCAAAAGCCTATATTTTACAAGCAAACTTTTCTCAAGCAGTAAAATCTTATTCGAATGTTAGTGAGATAATAAAAGGAAAAAGATCTTCTTTTTACGACTTATTTTTAAAATACTGTCTTGCAGAATTGTATCAAAGTTTGGATTTATATAGTCAATCTCAAGAAATCATTACAACTACTTTAAAAGAAAATAAAAATTTACATCATGAGAAAAATGAATTAATAAAAGCGAAACTATATAGAATAAAAGCTATAAACAATGGAATATTAAAAAATTATAACGAAGCCTTTTACGATTTAAAACAAAGTAACTCCTTTTTAAATACAAATAATTTACAATCAGAAATCTTGAGAATAGAGAACGAAATTTATAGAGGGACTTTATTATTGAATACGAAAAAATATACTGAAGCTGATCAACTTTATACCGCTCTTTTAAAGAACAAAATTATTTTAAAATATACTTACATTTATGCTTCTATTCAGGAGCAGCTAGCTAGAGTAAAGTTTTTACAACAAAAACCAAAAGAAAGTATTACTCTCGTGCAGTCAGGTTTGCATAAAATTGAAAATAAAGGTTTTGAAAAACTAAATCTTGATATGTATAAATTACTTTCGGAAGCTTATCTCGCAGACAATAATATTGAAGAATATCGAAAATACGACCTTTTGTACAATGAATCAGAAGATAATATAACTAAAGATAAAAGGCTTGCAATTAGTTATCTTGTAACTGTATTGGAAAGTGTAAATCAAGAAGAAATCAAATTCAGTAAAAAAGAATACTCCGAAAAACTATATACTTTTATTATTTCTATATCTCTTCTAATTCTATTTCTTTCAATAGTCTTTTACTTTATGAAAAAGAGAGAGAAAGAACTCGATAAACAATTTCTTTTCTTTGAAAAGTTTAGCATAAAATCTACTGCTTCAAATAATCGAAAGTTTTCTCCGTCAACGCTAGACAACCTAAAGAGTAAACCATTATTATCTTCCGAGACAGAAAATATTTTGTTAGATAAATTAAAACTATTTGAGGAGTCAGAAATGTATCTTAGTAAACAAATGTCACTTTCTGCTTTGGCTGTAAATTTGGATACGAATATTAAATATCTTTCAGAAATTATTAAAAATTCTAAAAATAAAAAATTTAATGCCTATATCAATGATTTAAGAATTCAATATATTATAAATAAATTAAAAACAGACTCCGTTTATCTCAATTATAAAGTAAGCTATCTTGCAGAAGTGACCGGTTTTTCATCTCATAGTGCATTTACAGCTGTTTTTAAATCAATTACAGGTATGTCTCCAAATGACTTCATAAAGCAAATTAATGAACAAAAAAATAATTAAATATGCCATTTAGAATCATACTGATATTCTCCATTTTTTTTTCCTTTTATGTGAACGCACAAAAAGTAGACGACACCTTCTTTAAGAAAATGAATACTTATATCTATGAAAATCCGGAAAAGGCTATTAGAGAAGGAATAAGATTAGAAAAAAATGCAACAGCAGCTGATATTAAGATAAAATATTTGCTCTTTTTATCAAAAGCCTATACCGCTAAACGAGATATTGACAAATCATTAGATGTGTTGTTAAAAGCGCAAGAATTATCACAAAAATCCAATAATCCAAGCATAAAAATTGATGTTTTCATTATTACTGCTATTCAATATCAACACATGGAGTTGTATAATAAAAGCTTCGAAATGCTGGATAAAGCTGAAAATATTGCTCAAAATTTGGACTCTAATCTTGATCCAGTCAAAAATGCATGGTTGGGAAAAAGTAACGCTGTAAAAGGAATTATCTATAGGTCACAAGGAAATTATGAAATAGCCTTATCGAAATTTTTAAAATCAATTGATTATTTTGAACAAGCTGAACAAAATAAACCTAACATTAATAATATAAGCATCGTATATTACAATATCGCGTACAACTATATTGATCAAAATAATTATGAAATGGCTCATCATTATTTTTCTAAATCGCTTCATTTTGCAGAAAAATCAGAAGCAAAAAGTTTACAAGCATTTGCTTTAAAAGGGCTTGCTCAAAATTATTCTATACAAAACAATCCGATGATGTCTCTCCAACTTTTAAATAAGGCTGTTGTAAAAGCAGAGAAAATAGGTGATTTAACTTTAAATGAAGGCATTTACAAAGGATTATCTAATACCTATCTAACGATTGGGAATTTTAGTTTATATCATAAAAATAAAGAAATTTATAAAAAAATAAAGTTTGATCGAGAACAAATAGAACTAAAATCAATAAACTCATTTATTGATAATCTACGAAAAAATTATAATTATCAAATTGAGCAGCTAAAAAACAGAAATAAAATCATAAGCCATATTTCTCTTTTTTTTGGAATAATATTATGCCTTGTTTTAAGCTATAAAATATATCAGATAAATAAAGATAATAAGAATAAAGCTAAAAAAATACAAAGACTCATTACAAACAAATAACTCGCTTCCTTTATTCTAACAAATAAATAGAATATAAAATTCAACCAATTAATACCTTTTTAATTAAAACATCATATCCCACAAAACGAGTGAACCCTTTCAATATGTTTTAGATAAAACACTGTCTTTCACGCTATTCTTCTCCTCGTAAAATTGTTTTTCTAAAAACAATATACTAAATTAGTTTCACAAAAAAGTAATTCATCCGAATAAAATAACTGTAACCAAATTCAAAATCTATCGTCTATCACATAAAACAACTCATGAAATATAAACTTTTAATTCTCATCTCGTCTACCCTATTATTTTCGTGTCAATCTGTTCAAAAAATTGAAAAAGACCACAGTACAATAGATCATATCCTCACTCAAAACTTAGAATTGGCTTATAAAAAAGATGCCATCAAAGGGTTCTCCGTTTCTATCGTCAATAAAAAAGGCTTGATGTATGATAATGGGTTTGGATATTCAACTATTGGACAAGATAACCTGTACACATCACACACCACTCAAAACATCGCCTCAATATCGAAAACACTGATAGCGATTTCCTTACTCAAAGCGCAAGAATTAGGCAAATTAAACATCAACGATCCAATCAATGATTATTTACCTTTCAAGATTATCAATCCAAATCATCCGGAAGTTCCTATCTTAATTAAGCATTTGGCTTACCATACTTCTTCCATTACAGATCTTGATGAAATCTATGCAAAATCTTATGTCCTAACAAAAGACAAACATGATGAAAATGAAGGTGTTTACAATTATTTTAACAAACCTGAGACCGCTATTCCATTGCAGGATTTCATACAAAATAGTTTAACAGAAAGCGGAATATGGTACCAAAAGAAGACATTTTTAAATACAAAACCTGGAGAAAAACGTGACTATTCTAACATCGGAGCTGCTCTTTGTGCGTTAGTGATAGAAGCAGCAACCGGACAAGATTACCGTTCTTTTACTAGAAATTACATTTTGAAACCATTAAAAATGAATGATTCCGGCTGGATGGCAGCAGATATCGATACCAAGAAACGCTCAAGACTATTTGCAAACAAAGAAAAAATGATTGCCGAATATTCTCTCATCACTTATGCCGATGGTGGATTTCTTACCTCGAGTCACGATTTAGGATTGTTTTTATCTGAATTGATAAACGGAAATGATGGAAATGGGAAGTTATTGCGTAAAAAAAGTTATAAAAAGCTATTCGAAAAACAGAAATTTACAGAGAATGGAAAAACGGAACATTATGGAATTTTCATTGAGTTTCGTGATGATTTCTTAACCGTTAAAAATAATATGATTGGTCATAATGGTTCTGATCCCGGCGTCTTTACTGCCATGTATTTTAACCCAACAACCAAAATTGGTAAAATAGTTTTGGTAAATACCGATACTGATTTTACTGATGAGGTGTGGCCAGAAATAGAAGATATATGGAAGACTTTGTCAAATTATGAAAATGAAATTCAGAAATAAAAGATGACCGCTAACAAATGCACATTTTTTTTAATCATCTAATGCTTTTTCTATAAAAGATTCTCTTCTTATGTTGAGCTTCGAAACATCTTTTAGTTATGCTTACATTTCTTAAAACAACCATTTAACTTATAACAAAAAGCTGAAATAAATTGTCACTTTTTTAAGTACTTTTATAAAAAACAGAAAATGCAGATACGTAAACTAACCCAAAAGGATTTCTTTGATTTATTACAGGCTATTAATGGTTCTTTTGCTGATTATATTGTCCCTTTTCAACTGGATAACACTCAATTGGAATTTAAAATAATATCAGAAGATATTGTATTCGAATGGTCTGTAGGTATTTTTGAAGAGAATCAATTGATAGCTTTTATGATGCATGGTGTTCGAAAAACGGAAGATAAAACCATGGTATACAATGCAGGTACAGGTGTACTTCCTGAATATCGCGGACAAGGTCTGGTAGGAAAAATGTACGAATATATTCTACCGTTTTTGAAAGAAAATAACGTTCAACAATTGGTCTTGGAAGTCATTGAAGACAATCATTCAGCTATTCGTGCCTATGAAAAAAATGGTTTCTTCATCCAACGCAAATTACTGTGTTTTGACGGGAAATTAGAAGTAAAACCCGTTTCTAATCTTTCATCTGTTCAGCCTTTAAAAGATTTTTATTGGAAAAAACTGCAATCGTTTTGGGATATTACTCCCAGCTGGCAAAGTTCTGCTCCAACTATGGATGTCATAGAACCGGTTTCATTAGGAGCTTTCATTGATGAAAAACTTGTCGGATATTTACTTTTCTGCCCCATCAAAAAACGAATCTACCAAATTGCCGTAACACCTGAATACAGACGAAAAGGTATTGCAACACAACTATTAACTGAAGTACAACAACAAATATCTAACGAGAAAGTACAACTCAATAACATAGACGAAGCAGCAGAAAATTTAAAGTTATTTTTTGAAAAACAAGGGTTAATCAACGACATCAATCAATTTGAAATGGTTAAAAATTTATAAACCGTTGCAATTCTGCATATATAACTAAAAAAATAATTATACATCATACCATCATTTTAAAACCTCGTTATAAAACGAGGTTTTTGTTTTTATATAAAATTTCCTTCTTAAAAAGAAAAACAATATTATTATACTGAATGAAAATTATATTTATTGCTTTGAAAGAAGTAAAAGTATCTTTACAAAAAATTCTTTTTTTAAAAAATATAAAAACCTAAATGACAGCAGTTTAAAACAAAACAAATTACCCTCATTTTCAATAAAACGAGGTGTCATGTATTTGATTTATTGAAAAATTATTTCAAATATTTACAAAAATAAAGTTTTAGATAAAAAGTCATTAATTCATTAAAAGTTGTATTCACTATATTTCTTTTATTAAACCTAACAACACCCTATGTGATTAGTGGCTTTTTTCTTCTTAAAAACAAACAGGTATTAAGATTTATACCGTTTCAATTGTTTAAGAAAAGAACTATAATGCACCAAGTATTATGTCTAATTTGGAAAATTACACTTTAGAGGAAATAGAGACTAAATTTAAAGCTTCTGCAAAGTTTATATCTAAAAATTATTACTGTATTCCGGTAAAAAAATACTGCAGTGGCTTTTTCATTAAAGAATTGCATTTAATTATTAGCAATTCTGGAAAAATTAAAAAATATATGTATAGATTTGATATTTCATAAAACAAGCTAATCCAAAAAAAGTTTTCCTTTGTTTAAATATTAGATCTACATAATTAATTGGAATGAAATTTTTTATCCTTCTTTTTCTTCCTCTATTACTAACTGCCCAAAATAACGAAGAGTTTGAACGTATATACACAAAAACTTATTTAGAAACATCTCAAAAAGATTTTTCTAAAGCCGTGTTTATAGCAGATTCTCTTTATTCTATTTCTCAAAATGACATCTTCAAAATAAAGAGTTTAATGCTTTCTGC
The DNA here is from genome assembly GCF_000382425.1 of Empedobacter brevis NBRC 14943 = ATCC 43319. Taxonomy (GTDB): domain Bacteria; phylum Bacteroidota; class Bacteroidia; order Flavobacteriales; family Weeksellaceae; genus Empedobacter; species Empedobacter brevis. The sequence goes on along the minus strand of NZ_KB908299.1, from coordinate 67,832 downwards.
GACTCTTTTTCAGCAAAGCAGCGAATATTCAAAAGCTGTTGCATATGCTATAAGAGCAAAAGAAATAGCCGAACGAGTAGCTAATCCGATACAAACCACTAAAATCAATGGTTTTTTAGCCACTCAATACCGAATATTAAAACTCTACAGTCAATCGAATTTATATCTCAAAACAGCTGTTTCTGAAGCCGAAAAAATAAGTAATACTGAAGTCAAAGAAACATTTTTAGGCATGTTGATGCAGGAAAATGCTTATTATCAAATTGATTTAAAAAATTATGGAAAAGCTATTTATTACATCAAACAATCGGGCAAATATTTTAAAAAAGAACATCCGAATTACAATCATTTTATCGGTACCAATTTACAGTTGTTAGGGGACTGCTATTATCAATTAAATGATTTCGACCGTTCTTTAATTCATTATAAAAAAGCTTTACCTTATGTTGAAGAACATCCTAACAATCATACCAAAGCTTTAGTATACAATGGAATTGCCTTGTGCCACATCGAAAAAAACAATGCCACTGAGGCTGAAAAATATATGAGCCTAGCTGAGAAAAATTCAGAAAAATCGGAATACTTAGCACTCCAAGAAGAGTTTTATAAAACGTATGAAAAATACTATAAATTAAAAAATAAGCCGAAAGAAGTTGTTGCTGTAAAAGAAAAGATCGATACGATTACCGGAATTATCAATCATCATAGAAATCTTTTTATTAACCATGAACAAAAGAAATTAAAGAGTGAGAATATTACCTTGACCAAAGAGAAAAATACATCGAATTACCTTATTGGAATTATATCGATTCTTTTTTTACTCTTTGCTCTAATTGCTTACCTGTATATAAAAACTATACGGCAAAAAATAAAGCGTCTACAAATTGATTATCATCAATTTATTTCAAATATGAATATACCGCTTAAAGATAAATTATTTTCTCATCGGGAAACAGACATCAACCCGGAAACAGAGAAAAAGATTTTGAAACGATTGGAGCATTTTGAGAAGACGACTTTATACAATAAAAACAATATGTCGCTGGCGTCATTGTCTATCTACTGTCAAACGAACACAAAATATTTGTCGCAAGTTATTAATTCTCATAAGAACAAAAATTTCACCAATTACATTAATCAATTAAGAATTCATTATATCATTACAGAATTACAAAATAATCCTTCGTATAGAAAATATAAAATAGCAGCTCTTAGTGAAATGACAGGCTTTTCGTCTCCAAGTAAATTTACAGAAGCGTTTAAAAAAGAAACAAACATTACAGCCGTCTTATATATTAAGAATTTAGAAGAAAAAACAAAGCTCTATTCTTCAGAAGAATAGAGCTCATCAAATACATCCTAGTTCCAATAATTCCATTGAATTCCATCAAATATTGTAACCGTTTTAGTTGCGAGATCATAACATATCATTCCAGGATATGGATTGATGACATCCGTATTTACATTATTTATTCGAGGTAAAACCAATGCTTTATCTGAGGATTCCAGAACCAGAACACCGTCTGCCATCGATGTATAAGCTCCTATAATGACTCCCTTTCCTAAATCATTTTCATTTAGAAAAGCTGGTGCTTTTCCTGTGTCTGAAAGATTTACCCATTTCTCATTTTCAAACATCTTCACGCGTTCAGTGAGACGATCAAAAATGATGGTTCCGTTTGCAGAATTTTCGGGTTCTGTGTTATTCGCAGGAAGAATAATTCCTTTGGATGTATCATCTTCAAACTGCAATAAACTTGATTCTGTAATATCCGTTGGATAATTGCTTTCTTCAGCAATAATTACCTGAGCTTTAATTTGTGTAAACAGGAAGAGAAAGAAGAGTGTCGTTAGTCTATTTTTTTTCATCGTTCGTTTGTGCATGAATTTTTTAAACAATTCCAGATGTACCCATTATAAAGTTTCACGCATTTATCTGTTTCATCGTATGCGATCATTCCTTCTACAGGAGCTTTTATATCTGTCAAAACATTATTAATTCGGGTAATCACCAATCCTTTTGAGCTTGAGTCTAATACGAGCGCTCCATTTGGAATATTCGCAGGCCAATTGGATTTAATCGTTGTATTGGTCGAAATTGCTACATTCGTAATCGTTGTATTTATTCCTGTTTTGGGTTCTTTTGTACATGGACATTCTACTTTTATAAGTCCACTTCCATTACCTGACATATGAGTTGCTCCGACAACATGCTGAGAAGCAATAACTGTATTACTTGCTGCGTTGTTCCATGTCACCGTATTAAAAGCCACGTTAGTACTACCCGTTCCTCCTACAATTCCGTAAAGTTCCATATCATAAAGTGCTCTATCTGCATTAGACTTTCGTGCCTGTAACGATATGCTGCCATCTGAAGCGATTTTAATTCTTATAACCGGAGATTGGCTGTCTCCTTCTATGTCATAGATTTGAGAAATACTCCCTTCTCCGTGTTTTGTTCCGTCAAAAAATCTGATATTCTGTTTAGCACCGGTTCCGGGTTGAAAATCGATTTCTTCATTTGCTAAATCAATCCCATTTATATTCAATTGGAATGAATTGTCTAAAGAATAAATATCAAATTGAAACCCATAATCAGTCGCCGGCATCATGAATGTCTTTGTAACACCATCAGCGACTTCAAAATTTTCCTTTGTAACAGCTGTTGTACATGGAGGAATAGTAATGATGATTGTTTTCGGAATTGATGTTCCGGGAGAAAGAATACCATCCAGAACATAATTATCCTGTACTGTATACTCTATTATAGCCTGTCCTTCAAATCCTCTCGTTGGAACAAAAGTAACTTGTCCGTTAGAAGTATTCACTGTCCAGGTTCCTTTTGCATCAGTATAAGTAGATTGTATACCTGGTGTTGCAGGATCTAAATCTACTGAACCATTTTGTACAAATTGACCTTCATCGTATTCCACCGCATTCTCCACAACATTCAATGTCACAGGTTGATCTTTTAAAGCTGCTGAAACGAAGAAATCTTTGCCTACAGGCAACGTATTGATTGAATTTAATGTCACAGAAATATTGACTGATTCGAAAGAAGAAGTACTGGCATTAAAACCCGGAAAAAAAGACAAATCCATAGAAGTATTTTGGGCAGTAAACACCAAACGATTTGTTCCCCAGCTATTATTCGTGTCTCTGTTCACCTGCGTCACACTTATTCTCGGATAAGTTCCTACTTGAAAATCATATTTATCAATATAGGAAGGGCTATACTTTGTCGATCCCCTATCGGCCATTGCTGACAAAGAATAAATCACCACTTCATAATCTCTTCCAACTATAAGTTCAGAAATAGTTGTTTTTATTGACTCTTCTCCTGCTTTAGTTCCGACATCTCTAATCGTAATCCAGGTAAGATGATTATTTGGCGGAAGCGGAAGCGGTGCGTTGGTCCAGCTCTGCCCTCCTCCGGATGTTCCGGATGCTGCGACAATATTTCGATTTGAAATATCAGGCGTTCCCGAAATAACACTCCAATTCGGAGGCGCACATATCGCACAAGGAGAACTAACTCCATTCGAAGCCGATATTTTTTGCGCATGCATAATTCCTGTCAAAATAAAACAGAGACAGAAGGTTATAAACCATTTTCTATTCATTATTCTTGTATTGTTCGTTGAAGATTTTAGGTTGGTTTCCATGATTCAAAAATTGCAGAGCATCTATTGACACTCTTAATTTTCACAAATATTCACCCTAAAATCTGAACAAATCAAGTTTTACACATTACACTTTATTGAAAATATACACTACTAAATTTGGATTAAACAAAACAATTACAATGGCTTATTGTTTTAAAAAACGGAAATACAACCTCATCTTATCGCCATACATTTTTAAGATGACTTTTCTCTAATTCTATAATTTCCGGAATGGAATGCCCCTCTATATTATCACTCGATCCATCAAGATAATTTTTCTCTAATTTTAGCAGGTATAAAATTTTTATTAAAATGCGGATTTATAAAATAATCATCTTCTCTTTTTTCTAATAGAATTAATTCCTGATAATCAGAATTGTATATCCATATCCAATCTTTTTCATCAATAAAAATAAACCATTGTTGGTATTTACTAAAGGCTGTAAAAATATTTTGACTATAATAAATTTTATTCCCTTTTTTTAAACCCACAACTAAAGTTCCGTTCTGAAATTCTTTTATTTCTAAGAGTGTACTTTTAAAATAGTACTTCCCTGCCTCGGTTATAAACATATTATTTTTGAGATACTTTGTTTCAATCTCTTTCTGACAACCTATTATCAATACTACTGTCAACAATAATAACAGGATTTTACTAAACAATTTTTGATTAGGATTTCTCATTTTGTAAGAATTATTTTTAGTCACAAAAAACATCAGATTTACATCCTGATTATATCAGATTTATTAAAATGATATTTTTTCTTTAGAGAATCAATAATTTGATCAATCTCAGTAATAAAATTCTTATATTTTCTATATTTAAAATAATCTAACGGAGTTTTTTCATGATCCCTTTTTAAATAAAAATGTTGAATCGTTCCATTTTCAAAAGAAATATAATAATCGATTTCTGTTGCTGGCATATTTAAATATGTACTTTCATCTACAACTATTTCTACTTTTTTAGGTTCTTCATTTAATTTGTTCTCATAATATAAGCTAGTAAGCTCTGCTTTACCTTTTTTACTTATTTCAAAATAATTGTTAGAAATACTTTCATAATTTTTAACAATTAATTTTCCTTCCATTAAATAATAGGAATAAATACCTCTGTTATAAACAACTTCAATTTCTTTTATAGCTGAATTTTCTTGATACTTATAATCTCCTTTTGAAAAACAAGAAGAAAAAACAATGAACGATACAAAAAATAATATTTTCATAAGACTACCAAATATTTAAAAACTAGGCATATTAGAATCAGGCTTATTTTTTAATTCTTTCTTTGATTTAAGAAGTTTTTGTATATAGACGTCAAATTTCATGAAATTTTTAAATTCCTTATCAACATTATCTCCACCTGTATCTATTAGTGTTATAATTTTATTATTCTTATCATTTAAAGAAAAATTATATTTTTTAATACTTCCTCCAGTAAGAACTAAAGATTTATCTTTTAAATAAATTTCTGTATCTGTTGGATAAGATTTTACATGTTCAGTATATAAAGCTTGAATTGTATCAAATTGTTGTTTTGACATGTTAAATATAATCGTATCATCTTTTTTATCATAAAAGTGAGTGATATATTGAGATTTAGGGTATTTAAGAATTATATCATCTGTTCCTATAAAATTTATATGAATAGACTCAACAAGTTCTTTATTTAGTTGACACGCAGTAAATAAAGAGATAAATAATAAGAACGTTAATATTTTCATTTTACACCCCAATTTATATCATTTGGTAAATTATATTTTCTTTATCGTAAAGATAAATGGTTTTGTATTTAGTTTATTGTTTTCAAATAAATAAAACACCCCAATAACAGAGAAAATACTATTATTGGGGTGAATAATGAAATGGTTAATTTAGTTGTAATAAATATATTGATTTTATTCAAAATTTTAAGTCAAGTAGATTTAACCTTCACTACAACTTATGTATTCATAATCAATATCTAATCTATTCAGAATAGGAATTATTTTTTTTATATACCAAGAAAAATCTGTGATTGACAATTCTTCGATTCTTTTTACATTATTATATAATATAAAATTTATAGTGTTATAGTTGTTATAAACTAATAGAGAAAATCCAGTATTATATTTATTTGAATAGAAATTTACTCCAATTGTTTCATTACATTTTTGCTTTTCCTTTAGCAAAGGAATTATTTCTCTTCTAAAACTAATAGGTTTAATTTTCCAATCATAATTATCATCATCATGAAGAGGTAAATAGCTAATATTCCCATGATCATTTAAACTCCAACTTTCTTCTTCAAAAGCATTTATAAAATCAACAAGATCAAAAATAGAATCATTATTGTAAGAATCTATCTCTATTTTTATATCTCCTGTTTTAGCCATAGATAGTACTTTATTTTTAACTTTAAACAATTTCAACAACTTTCCGTATCCTCCTAATATAGTTTTTGGAAGATATAAAGAAACACCACATAACAGAGGAAAAGTTATTATTGGGGTGAATTATCTTAGATCATAATTTTACTTTTTATACATAATGGAATCTAGCAACTTTTCTATTTTTTCTGCTTCAGATTTATTATTGTTCTTTTTATAATAATCTCTTAATATAGTTAAACAGCTGATCTCATTTTGTTGTGCACATTGATTTAAACGCGCAAAAACTTCGGTTTTATTCTTGCTATCTAAATCTCCTATTAAAGATAAATTATTTGTTTTTAATTCTTTCCTAACCAAATCTCTTATTATTTTTCGGTTTGCATAATTATAGGCATATTTATCTGCCATAATATAAGAATATTTTAATAAGCGATATGTCAAAGAATCTTCAGGTTGTTCATAAACATCTTCTAATCTGTTATATGAATAAATATCTCCTTTCTCAATAATATTTCTTTGAAGTTCTATAGTATCATACAAATACGTTGAACTATCACCAACTATTATCTCTACCTTTTCATTATCATTACTTTTCTTAGATAAACAAGAAGAAACTAATAGTAGACAAGATATTAAAATTATTTTTTTCATTTTGTAAGAATTATTTTTAGTCCTAAAAAACATCTCCTTTATAGTGAAATGATGTCAGATTCTTCAAAATCATACTGCTTATTTAAAGAGTCAATAATTTGATCAATCTCAGTAATAAAATTCTTATATTTTCTATATTTAAAATAATCTAACGGAGTTTTTTCATTATCCCTTTTTAAATAAAAATGTTGAATCGTTCCATTTTCAAAAGAAATATAATAATCGATTTCTGTTGCTGGCATATTTAAATATGTATTCTTATCTACAACTATTTCTACTTTTTTAGGATCTTCATTTAATTCGTTCTCGTAATATAAACTACTAAGCTCTACTTTACTTTTTTTATTAATTTCAAAATAATGAGTTGAATTACTTCTATAATTTTCAACAATTAATTTTCCTTCCATTAAATAATAGGAATAAATACCTTTGTCATAAACTACTTCAATTTCTTTTATAGCTGAATTCTGCTGTTGATTATAATCTCCTTTTGAAAAACAAGAAGAAAAAATAATAAACGATATAAAAAATAATATTTTCATAAGATTACCAAATATTTAAATAAGTGGTATATTATTAGGTTTTGGCTTATTTTTTAATTCCTTCTTTGATTTTAGAAGTTTTTGTATATAAGTATCAAATTTCATGAAATTTTTGTATTCCTTATCAACATTGTTTCCTCCAACATCAAAAAGTTTTATGATCTTAGAATTTTTATTTTTTAAATTGAAATGGTATTTTGTTTCGTATGCTAAAGTTTCGAAAGAATTATTTTTCAAATAAATTTCTGTATCATTTGGATAAGAAATTACATATTTTGTATACAAAATCTGAATTGAATCAAATTGTTGTTTTGACAAGTCAAACATAATCGTATCATCTTTTTTATCATAAAAGTGAGTGATATATTGAGATTTAGGGTATTTAAGAATTATATCATTACTTAAAGAAATTTTTACATGAATAGATTCTACTGTTTCTTTATTTACATGACACGCAGTAAATAAAGAGATAAATAATAAGAACGTTAATATTTTCATTTTACACCCCAATTTATATAGTTAGGTAAATTCCTTCTCCAAGAATAATATAAAGGTACGGGTTTTATATATCTTTCAGAATAATATTTAGCACCTTTAGGAGCTCCATGTTTCATTAAATATACATAAGAATAAGTAGAAGCTGAAGCTTCTGTATATTTATGATAATTAGGATGTCTTCTATAAATATGTATTGCATGGATTAATTCATGATTAATGGTCATTGACGTAGCACTTACATTGGAAAATTTCATTCCTTTAATATTTGGGGAAATAAGAATTACTGAATTGTTCTTAGCCACACTACGATCTTTATTAAAAAATCTTACTGTTGTTCCTCCTACAGCATCATTATCAAGATTTCTTAACTGTAAACCATCTAATGTATAACCATATTCTGCAGCATTTTCATTTGTTGCAAGTAGAATTTTAGTCTTTATTTTTGTTTCGATTGTACCTAAATCTCCAATATTATTATTGATATAATTATCTAACTCTTGTTGATTAGCAAAGTAACTTACATCATTACTTACATCATATTTATTTAAAGAAAGATCTTGTGATTGCGATGTAGTATTAATAGAACTTATAAATTTATTGATAGCACTATAACTAGCAGATATAATAAGCCCTTGTCTTGCTCCTTGCCAAAAATCTCCACCTGCAATAGTAGAAGAAATTCCGCCGGTAATTCCACCGGAAACAACAGTAAGGGCATCCGAAAATGCTTCGGAATTAATGTTTAACCCTTTAATCCCTGAACCTGTCAAAGAAGAGATCGCTCCGGAAGCAAAACCACTGAAAAAATTTTAAAATAAAGACACATCTGAAACACTACCGGAGTTTAGAAAAAAAAGTGAATACTAGTATTATAAGTTATAGCATAGTTGAATGCTTTTATAATTTTTTCTTGATGCGGGAATTTTTCTTTTATTTTATAATATGCTTTAGTTATTAAATCTAAATCATAAATATGTTCATCTTCGAAGTCATCGATATTAGTAGAACATACTTTATTTATTAATAAAAAAACTCCATAATCCCACAGAGAATAAAATTCAAATTGATCTAATGTTATTTCTATTAATTCTTCAGATGAAGCTTCATCAAAATCTAAATCTCTTTCCGCTGTTTTATTTTTTGGTATAACGATTAACTTACGCATTTGTTTTAATTCACATGATTAAAATGTCACTTGATTCTATTCTATAGAAAATATGTGTCATAAACTTTATTATCAATAACAAGCTTTTTTATTTGCCCTATTTCTACAAGAGCTTCTATTTCTTTTTTTAAATCACTTTCATCAATTTGTATATTAAAGTAAGTATCAATAAAAGTATATAAATTCCATATTGTATATTGATATTTCAAAACCTCATCATAAGGAATAAAGTCATAATCACAAACAATATTATTTTGAATAACTTCGCACCCCCCTCCATGAAATCGGTAATTGAAATTATCTATACTTCCTTCTCGATCGAATAAAACACCTATATAATCTTCATATAAATTATCATTTATATCATAATGTTTCTTTAGCGCTTCTTCAAATAAAACAATGAATGATCTATAGGTTCTTAAATATAATGGTATATCTATCATAATTTTAATGAGCCACTTATTTCTAATAAAAAATTCCGATAGAAAATTATCATTTACTATTCGTATAAAACCATAGATCTTCTGCTGTAAAGGAATTGAGATTTATAAAATTATCAAATACTGTAATTAATTTATTATCCATTTTAAATAAATCTGTGTATACAGAATTAACAAAAATCACTTCAAATTTGTAATTGTCTGAGAAATCATTTACAATGTCCGAATATCTATATTCAATAAATAATAAAGGATAATTATGCCATAAATAGCCAACTATTTTATCATTATTTATAACTGAAGCCCAATTTTCTTCATCTTCCCAATATGAAATTTCTAATTCGTTATTTTTTAATATGTTTATAACAATAAAAAAATCATTAAAATACCAGTTGTCATTATACGAACAAGTGATATCTGTTATTATGTGAGTTAAGTCAATCATTTAATATTTTTAATTTCCTGGAGAACCATGAATAAAGCCCTTACTATTTCTATAAATATTCATATAATTAGTAGGCTGTCCACTACCTAGAGTTCCTATGTTCGTGTTTTTAATTAAAACTTTTGCTTTATTACCTTTCCATAAATTATGTTTGTCAGCATATTGAGCAGCTTTCAATACTGCTTCATTAGGATCAAAAGTAGGATAAAATTTACTTTTTCCTGATACGCCTCCAAATACATGTTTTTTCATCCCTTCTATTGATACTGTATATACTCCATCTGTTAAAGCGCCATGTTTAGTAATAGAAAACTCTCTAGATAATTGTTTGTCTACAGACAGTTCTTTTTTTGATGAATTTGAAGATGGAATATCTGTTGCACTTTTAGATTTGGCTTTATCATAAGCTTTTCTTTTCATAGCTGCTCTTAATCTTGCCATAAGAGCTCTCATTCTAGGTCCAGGATTAGATTCCTCATTAAGATTATAATCCTTAGATTCAGTATTAACAACTTCAGAATCTTCAGCTTTATTAAACGAATTTACAAACTTATGTTGAATATGATTAAGTCCGGTCGTAATTAATCCATGTCGCATACCTTGCCAAAAATCTCCACCTGCAATAGTAGAAGAAATCCCCCCGGTAATTCCGCCGGAAGCAACAATAACTGCATCAGCAAGAGCTTCAGATCCTATTTTTAACCCTTCAATCCCTGATCCTGCCAAAGAAGAGATCGCTCCGGAAGCAAAACCACTTATAAATTTTCCTCCATCTATCGCACTCATAACTCCTCCGGATACAGCATGAGCCGCGGCTTGAAAGGCGGCTCTGGATACTGCGCTCGTAAAAACATTTGTAGCTACAGTTCCAATCCCAAAACTCACTGCAGCTGTAACAGCCGTTATTGTTGCAGCTTTTCCTAAACCATACCACAAAGGAACTCCTTCTATTGCATTCATCACAACATGACTAACAATAGCAATGGCAGCTACTACTACAGCCGCAACAATCGATTCACCGCTTGGGTCATTGTAAATCAGCGGGTTATTGTACACATAAGTATAGCGGTCAAAATTTTGGGTATTGTACGGGTCCTGAACAAAATTATCCGGACTTATGAAACGACGTAAAACAGGATCATATAAACGCCCATTCATATGGATCAACCCAACACTTTGCAAATGCTCGTGTCCTGTATATCCCCTGTCAATAATTCCCAGTGTTGTATTAACTGTTCCATCCTGATGAATAACTTTCTTGATGTTTCCCCATGCATCAAACACACGTTTTTCGACCAGGACTCCTGCAGTAGAAGAAAGCGCAAGAATCGTTCCCTGTACATCACGGTGTACATAATAATTGGTTTCTGTTGTAGTTTTATTGGCTGCTATTTCGTTGACCTGAATATAACTTGAAGAATACGGATCGCCATCGACATAGGTTATTACTTTGTATTTGCTGCCATCAAACTGAATTTCCACAGCCTTATCCGAAGTATAGAATTTACGGTAAGGGCGTTTATTTTGATCTGTATCTTCGCTGCCATAATACGCAATACTTCTTTCTTTAAACAAGTTAAAATCATACGAAATGCGATCTTTCCCTTTTAAATAAATTTCTGTCGCCTGTTTGTAACTGTTGAATTTGATCTGGTGTAATCCCCTATTTTCCAATAATTGATTTCCTTTCGAATTAAATTCAATGCTTTTAATTTTATAGTTTTGATCTTGGTACGTATATTTTCCTACCTCAGAGTTATAAACCATACGCCCTTTCGGATCATAGACATATTGATTGAGAATCACATTGTTTTCTTTCTCAGAAGTTAAACGGTCTAATTCATCAAAAGTAAACGACTCGTTAGAAGCTGCTAATCCTTTGAACTGAATGTTGCGTTTTTCTAAAAGATGACGTTTGGCATTAAATGTATACGCTATCTTTAATTCTGATTGACCTGCTGCATTGGCTAAATTGATTTGAGAAGGGAAAAAGTCTTTGTCATAACTTGTGGTTAAACTCAGTGAATTACCAAAATCTAATTTCTTCACTTGCCCTTGGGCGTTGACTTCCGTTACTTTTTTTATGGTTTTGTTCTTTAGCGCGTCACGCTCCTCTACCAAAAATCCGTTTGCATCATAAACATTGGATACTTTCGAATTAATGACTTTGTTAATCGCGTTAATAGTCGTTTTTAGCGAAGTATCTTTGACTTTATTTTGCGTATCGTATGTTACATAAGACTCGTAAATAAAATCTTTTGTCGTTTCTTTTTTTCCTTTTAAACGAAATAACTCATCGTAAGATGTTTCATATTCATAATAATTTCCATTGCTCGTTCCGTACGTTTTTGTAGGTAGAAGAGTTGTTGCATCATACGCATAATTAATCTCAATGGCAGAATTATCATCAGATGAAACATTTTCTTTGATTAATTTATAGAAATTATCATAGGCATAAACGGTTTTTCCTTTCGGGCTAATTTCTTCCTGAATGTTTCCTAAAGCATCATATTTATAGGTATAGATACCGGCAGAAGGATCGTTCAATTCAATTTTATTTCCCCAACCATCTTGTTGAATACGTATGATGATTCCGTCGTAATCAGCTGTTTTTAATGTTCCATTCGGATAGTAATCATATACAATACTGCCTCCTTTATCGGTATGTTTTATTATTTGTCCTGCAGAATTGTAACGTTTAGATGTCTTTTTAGTTCCTTCATCTACGGTAACACCTAAACCTTCATAACAAGTTTTTATTATTTGTCCTGTACTTTGTGTATATGTTGTAATTCGATCTAACGCATCGTATTCCGTAATGTTCCATTTTTTAGCCTCACCTTCAAAATAAGGTTCTGACTCTTTTATTTTTTTTCCAAAAAGATCATATTCAATGTCTACAAAAGACCATTTGTTGTTGATTGACTGTGTTTTTTGTTGAATCACACGATCAAACTTGTCATAGATCACAAAAGTAGAAGGAACTCCCGGAGTAGAAGTGGATAAAGAGTATTTTCCGTTGTCTAACTTTTGTTTCACTAAAGTTGTTTTGATCGTGTACGGATCTAGAACCTCTATATTATTCCCCCAACCATCATATTTGTATGTCGTTTTTAATCCTAAAGTTGTTGTTACAGTTAATGGATTACCAAATAAGTCAATGGTAGTCGATTCAATTTTACCTTCAGGAGATGTTGTTTTAGTGATAAAACGTTTCGAAGCATCGTATTCAAACTTGGTTGTTAAAGTCTTAATTCCCTGACCGGATAAAGACTCTTCAATTTTGTTTCCAACAGCATCGTATTTAGAATCAGAAACAATGGCAGTGGTATTATTTCCATATTTTTCATTTTTTATAACACTTCCGTTTGTTTTATTGTAGGAATAAATATTCTTAGAAGAAAAAGTTCCATTATGATTCGTTTCAATGTTTTCATGTTGTTTTACTTTTCCCGCAAAAAAACTTTGACCACTCGTAAAATCAGGTTCGTATACAAATTTTTCTTCCGATTTCTGTCCATTTTCACTTCTATAGTCTGTAACAGCAGAAACTAAAAAACCTCTTGTGTTGTACGTATAAGATTTAAAGATGGAAAAATTACGTAATTTATCTTCAGAAACTTCTTCCTGTTTCACATACATATAAGATTTTCCACTTGTAATCTTCTTATATTTTACAGAAGATTTTGTTGTGTATTGATCTCCGGTGAGATTTCCAATCGTTTTGGCAATTAGTTGATTCTCTTGTAAAGGATCTGACAAACTAACCGACCATAATATATCTTTTCCTAATTCTTTCGGTAAATATTGCCCGTTTTGTCTTGTAGATTCGTATGGATTACTCGTTGCCACACGCTGAAATCCTATAAAGCCTAATCCGCTTAAATCCTGAATGGCATTTACATAACGGTATTCTTTCGAAATAGATTTGGTATCAAATAATGTATTGATTCGGTTCACCAGGTATAAACCAGGTTGTTTACGGTTGACATAATAAGGATACTTTAAATCGTTCGAAATACCCTGATCTATTTTATAATACAAGTTTTTATTCTCATGCAACTTGTTTCCCTCCCAAATCGCAGAAGGAGAAATCACAGCCTCAGACATTGGCGTATATTCAATGTCTTGAATCACTCCCGATCCATTGTCCACCTGAGCTATTTTTGTTTCCAGGAAATTATGTGTCTGAATGTCATAATTTACCCTACGCGCATTAAACGGATCCAGAAATTGAATACCAACATTGAAAGATTCTAAGTTTCGTTCTGTATTATTACTCCCAATAAGAGCAAAAGGAGTAACTTCATTTTCAAAAGAAAGATAATTATTATTAGAAAAATTCAGTTGATATTCCTCTTTATCAGACGGTTGATTCTCTATAAAAGATATCGTATTGATGTTAATTGGCTGAGGAGAAATAATGTTATCTAATTTTTCGATTTTATTATTTTGAATAAAAGACGGATCCGTTTTTCCGGGAGTGATTTTTCCAAAATGATTAAATGCAACAAAATCAGAACGTCCGTCATTGTTGAAATCTGTTGCAATTACTCCGCAAGAAGCATATTCAGAAAATTGATAACGATCCGGTTTTCCTGACCAAAATTTTTGCCATCCTGAAGATTTTTTAAGAACAGCGCGTTGTGCAGGTTTACATGCTACTAAATTTTCATTGGTAAAGTCACGTTCTTTTGCTGTGAACTGGCCTTTTCCTGTATTGATATACTCCCACCATACTTTTTTGTCAATGATTATTTCATTTAGGACTTGTCTTGCACTGCTTTTTGTGATGTCATATAACTTAGCCGGTGTCATAAAATCAGTCAATCCATCTCCGTTAAAATCTCCAAAGACCAAAGGAGAATCTTCTTGAAAATAAGCTAAATGTTGGGCTGCTAATTTAGTTGTTAATGCATAGCTGCCGGAAGAACTACGCTTGATTGATTTGATATTAAACTCTTGTTTCTTTTGATCTACAAATAAAAAATCTGTAATCCCGTCCCGATCATAGTTAATAGGAAATACTCTTCCTTCCTCAAATGTAATTCCTGAGGCCAATTGCGTCAATTGAACAGAACCGGGGTTCTTCATTTCCTTCCCTAGCTCATAAAAATACAAGGCAGAAGGATACTTTGATTTCTCAAGTTTCTGTGTTACCTGCAAGAACACCATATCCTTCATTTCTATATCAATAAGATTAAGAATTTTATCATCAAACTCAGAATTAAAAGCAATAGATTCTTTTCTGAATATTAATACATCAACTAATCCATCGTTATTAAAATCGCCACTTAATTCAAAGAAATCATCCGCTAGATAAATTTTTCTAGCATCTAAATTAATCTCTATTCCCGTTGGTATTATTAATGATTTTGTAAATTCTTTTCCGGACGAAGGATCTATCGCTTTTACTCTGTATGTACTTGTTATAATAGAATTATTATTGTATTTGATAACCTCTTTACTAAAAATATTTCTATCAATATAAAAAAGAACATCATTTTTAGACAGTTTACCTTCTGCATCAATTATTTTTCCGGCGTGTAAATTTAAATTCCGGTCAAATTTAAGATCAGCGACAATAGGACCTAGTTTTTCGTGGATAATAGACGAATAAAACTCCTTGTTTTTATCCGATTTAGGATTGTTTTTTTCATCTTCGTTGATGACATAAATACTGGAAACCGTACCATTCCCTTCAAAATCTCCCTGAACAGTACTTCCTAAAGTCAACGTGTTTTTAGAAAAACGATTGGCACTTTCTGTGGTTTTGATCAATTTTCGTGAGCTTCCATCACTGTTGTACTTAAACTTCAGTGGTTTTAAGGCTTCATTTTTACTATTGTAAACATTAACTTCCCGTAATCTGGGATACTTTAAACTGGTATAGTCATGTGTTAAAGCATATTTTCTGTATATCCCTTCTTTGGAACGAACGGTAATATTCGCAATCGTTTTTCTTGATATAATTTGAGTTCCATTTACGTAAGAGGTAATCCGATTCGGGTTGTCTTTATATTCAAAATTTATGGAAAATAAAGACGTATCTCCATAGCTGATCTTTTGGATATAGGTAACATTTCCATCATTAAAATATTCGTATTTTATGGTGTTCCCAAAAGCATCTTTCATTTCTGTTACAGAAAAATCAAAAAGCCCTATTTTTTTATATGTCGAAACACGTCCATCTGTAAAATGAACCGTAAAAGTAGTTGGGTCTACACGTTTTATTTTAATCGCAGACAGCGCTTCTGTACGAAATTCGCCATTTGAAGCGATCAATCGCTGTCCGTCCAGATAATAAGGATCTGTTCCGTCGAATACAATTCCTTCGTTACTATTGTCTATTTTTAAACTTTTCCCTCCCAATGTAATAGAAGACAACCCTGAAATATTCCATCCTTCTCCTGCCATTCCTCCATTCATTTGGCTGTTATATACAAGAGATAAATTGGGTTGTAAATTGTTAATTCCTTTGAATACTTCGATTGGAATCACTTGTGAAAAAGTTCCGGAAGCACTTACATCTGATTCGGAATTGATCGTAGGAACAAATGTTGTGTTATCCGGAATTGAATTGTCTATTTTATAAGAAGATAAGTCTGATTTAAATTCTTTTATTTCTGTTGCTTGTTGGGCAAAAACATACCCCGTGAATAGAAATAAGTAAGTAAATAATTTATTCATGATGAATTAATTATATTATAATTATAGTTTAATAATTTTTTTCGTGATTCGCTGTCCGTTTTCTAAAATGAATTCAACAAAATAAATTCCTTTGGGATAAGTTGTTAAATCATAGTTAGCCGTAGCGTTAGTAGGATTGAATTTGATTTGAATTGCATTCGATCCATTAAAAGGAACAATATGTATCTGAGAAAGAGAATGCTCAACAGATTGATCCCATGAGATATTTACCTTTCCATTTGTTGGATTTGGTGATACAAAGAACAATTCATTGTAATCAGTCACAGCCACCCTCGATTCAGCTTTGGGAAGAGTAACCTCGTCAAGACATAAATCACTTGAAGAAATATAATTTCCAGCCTTATCATAATTAAAACATTTCTTTTTGGTATACGTATCTTGAGGTATTGAATAGCCAATAAGAGGAATACTTGAATTACATTTTAAATTGAATAATTCAGGAAGAATAGTCATGGCTCCAAAATGCTCATATTGATACAAAGCATATTTTATATATGGAATATCTTCTAATTTAACAATTGGAGGAGTATAATATAGCCCAAAAGGGTTTGCCTTACTAAATCGAGAATCTGTAAATGCTACTATTTCATCAACATTACCAATATCACGGTAATCTTCCTGCGAATTTTTATGATAAGATAATTTATAATAATCAAAACTAGAAAAAAGATCAGATGTGCTATAAATGCCATTAATATTTTTTTTATTCTTGAAGTTCCAAGAAATCCCGTCTATTCTAACACCATAATATTCCTCTGTATTTATCTTCTGTCCACGTATGGTTGTCATAAACAGAGACACCGATTCTTTGAAATTATTTAAAATAATTTTATCCGTGTAGATAATTTTGGAACTATGGGCTTTTGCATTAGGAAAAAAATCGACAAAATAATTCGCATTTTTAGCTTTAATTGCATTGTTTGTATAGACAATTACCAAATAATCTTTTGATTTAATGATTGTATTTTTTGGAAAAATAAAACCTCCTTCATCATCACCTAAAACCCAATCGCCAATATTAATATCTTCGGTCGTGTAATTATATAATTCGATGAATTCTCCTGCATGATGATAGAGAGGATCTTCTTTTTGATATTCCATATGTGGTGTATCAAAGAAAACTTCTGTTATTGCGACTTGGGAATATAGTCTCACGAATGAGAATATAGCCAAACTAAAAAATAAATATTTCTTCATATAAATTAGGTTGCTTGGATACGTCTCTTTAGGTTTATAATTTCTTTTTGATGAGCATAATCACTGATTGAATAAGATTTTAAAGCAGAAACAGCTAAAATTTTATTGGAAAGTTCTTCTGTTACGATGTAGTCTCTTGTCGAATTCAATAAAAAAGAATTAATCAATGTAATTGCTTCATTTTTCTTTCCTATCCCAATATAATAATCAGAAAATGCGGCCATATACCGAACAAGGTTATGACTATTACGAGTTCCTATAAAATTATCAGATAAAGTATTCAATAAAGATTTTAGAGCATTATAATCTTTCTTTAGCGTATAAAATTTTGCTTTTAAATAATTAATCTCTATTAGTATAGAAGGGGTTATTTTATAAGTTGTCTCAAAAGAATTGAGTAGATTATTAATCGTTGTTAAATTACCTACGTTACTTTTTTCATAACGCAGTATTAACGCTTTAATGTAACCTATTCTAGACCAATTCGTTTTCTGAGCATCATCATTTTCTTTTGTAAGACTTTCCATTGTATCGTAACGCTTTGAACGTAAACAGGCTTTTTTATACAAATTAAGACTATACACATCTTTTTTATCGAAAGTATACAATTCGTTCGCATATTGATAACTTCGTGTATAATCCTTATCCTTAAAAAGTTTGTAGATTAATTCACGGTAAGTACGTTTGATAAATTTATCTCGTTGTATATTCTTAGGTTTAACTTTCAACTCATTAAGCCTGGCAATTAATAATTCAGTAGATAAATTAATTTCATAAGATCTGCTAACCGAACGATTAGATAGTAATAACTCTTTCGCCTTTAAATTATCTCTTGCATCAATCTGATTCAATTGATTGTCAATAATTATTTCTATTTTTTTTAATCCAACATCTGAGTTATTCGAAGTAGAAGGGTTCTCTTCTGTAGAGGTTGAACGCATAAATGCGACTCCAATATCACTATTAGATGAGTTTTCTTTTGCTAATTGGTAAAGTTCTCTTGCTTTGTCCACAAGTGAAAAATTATAGTTCAATTGCTCGACTACTTTACTGTTACCTAAGCTAATACTTGTATATTCTTTTGCTAATTGATTAAGAAAAATAGGATCTCTTGGGTAATTTTGAAGTACATTTTCAAATAATCTCACAGCCTCAAGGAATTTATCCTGTACAAGAAAAGTCTTTCTTAAACCAAAATAAGCGCGTTTATCCGTCGGATAGTGTTCTATAATAGAACGGTATAAATTTTCAGCTTGTAAATAATCTTTCGATTTTTTTAAATTAGACGCTTCGGCAAGCATTTCCTCAATACTTTGAGAGGCAAAAATATTTCCAAAAACAGAAGGAGTAGTTGAAAAGAATATAAAACCTGCCAAACCTAAAGAAGACTTTTGAATAAAGCCTCTTCTAGAATGTTTCATAATTAAGTTATCTAGTAGTGTTATAAGTAAAAAAAGGGTGATCCCGGATTCGAACCGGGTTTGCTTCATCTCGAAAATAATTACTTAAATAGAAAAATCACCCGATACAAACTTACTAATAAAAAGTTAACTAAAAATTATTTTATGTTAATTTTTACAATAAAAACAAGTCTACATTTTATCTACAGTAAATCATAAAAAGAAAGATTTTATTTATTACCAACTGATTAACAATCATATACCCTCTACAATAACCGGAATAAATTCTGATTATTTAGTGTATATTGAATTTTGAAAAAAGATACATAACGGTAAAAAGATTGACTAAATTTATTGAATGATAGGATTAGAAACATATAAACATCAAGGATATATTCATTTTGAAAATTATTTTTATGAAAATGACTTACTTCGATTAGAAAATCTCTTAAAAAAATTTCATCAAAAATGGTTAAAAGAAAATGAACAAGATTATAAAAACGGGCTTATTAATAGTCATAGCATTACGTCTAGTAATTTAATCCACACTGATGAACGACTCTTTATTTTTAAATTCATTACCCAAGATAAAATTCAAAAAATTGTACAGGAAATTTTTCCTAATAAGGCACTATTCTTAAATACACAGTTATTTTTTGACCCGTTCAATCCTCATCAAAATAATTACTGGCACCGCGATATTCAATACACAGGAATGAAAATTGAACAACAACAACGAGCTATTAAAACACAAAATGTTATTCATTTTAGAATTCCGTTCAAACCCGAATTAGGAATTGAATTGATTCCTTCCACACACAATAAATGGGATTCAATGGATGAATTAGAAACAAGATTAGCTTTAAACGGAAGAAAGCCAAGTAATAATCTAAAAGAAGGGAAAACGGTAAAAATGAATCGGGGCGATTTACTTATTTTTTATGCCAATATGATTCACAGAGGTTTATATGGAAATGATCGCTTTACTTTTGATATAATCTTTTGTGATGACACAGCAGAATTCAGAACATTCCTCGACCAGAATAATCATCCCAGCAAAAGCGAATTGGAATTATTAACCACTACTTTCATATTTTAACTAAAAAATATTTTGGTTCAAATTTATTTAACAAATGATGCGCCTGTCGAGAAATCTTTACTTGGTTACCATTTAAAACTTTTAATGAATAAAACCGAAGTTAAAAATACTTAAATTAAATAATCGTATATTTGCAAAACACTTTATAAAGTAAAAACTTATCATGTAAAAAATAATTTCTTTCGAACACATTAGATCAACAACCACTAACGGTTGCTGTATTGTTTCATCTTTTAAGAAAGAAATTATGTTAGTTTTACAAAATATTTCATATACACATTTAAATCATGATTTACTGTTTAGCGGCATTTACCTGACAGTGAACAAACACCAGAAAATAGCCCTAATTGGCAACAATGGTACTGGGAAGTCTACCTTATTTAAAATTATTGCAGGAGAATTACACCCTTCAAACGGAAAACGTATTGCTGATACAGCTCCTTATTATGTCCCGCAGGTTTTTGGACAATACAATCATTTAACAATTGCTCAGGCATTGAATGTAGATAAAAAACTGAACGCTTTAGAAGAAATTCTGAATGGAAATATCAATGAAGAAAATTATACCCTACTAAACGATGATTGGTCGATTGAGGAACGTTGTGCAAATGCTTTGCATCACTGGCAATTAGCTGATTGTGATTTATCGCAAAAAATGGAAACACTCAGCGGTGGACAGAAAACAAAAGTTTTTCTCGCAGGAGTCATGATCCATCAACCTGAATTGATTTTGTTGGATGAACCAAGTAATCATATGGATAGTTCAGGAAGAGAACTTTTATACAATTTTATGCAGTCTACCAAAAGTACGTTGCTTGTGATAAGCCATGACAAGAAATTACTTCAGCTTTTGGATACAATATGCGAGTTAAGTAAAGACGGAATTAAAACCTATGGAGGAAATTATGATTTTTACACCGAACAAAAACAAATTGAGCGTCACGCATTGAATCAAGATATTCAGAGCAAAGAAAAAGCATTGAGAAAAGCAAAAGAAAAAGAACGGGAGACAATAGAACGCCAGCAAAAATTAGATAGTAGAGGTAAAAATAAACAAGAAAAAGCAGGAGTTGCAAAGATTATGATGAATACACTTCGCAATAATGCAGAAAATAGTACCGCTAAATTAAAAGGAGTTCATACAGAAAAAGTAGGAAATATTTCAAAAGATCTACGCCAGCTTCGTACTTCTTTACCAGGTATAGAAAAAATGAAATTTGGCTTTGACCATTCAATGTTACACAAAGGAAAAATTTTATTTACCGCAACTCACGTCAATTTTTCATACGATACTCACTTATTTTGGAAAAATGATTTGAACTTTCAGATTACAAGTGGAGAACGAATTGCGTTGAAAGGAAACAACGGTTCAGGAAAAACAACTTTGATTAAACTGATTTTAGGAAATCTTGAACCCACGAATGGAAAAATGTACAGAGCCGCAAATACAGCAATCTTTATTGACCAAGACTATTCTTTACTCAACAACAAACTAAATGTGTATGAACAGGTTCAACAGTTCAATACATTTGCTTTAGAAGAACACGAAGTGAAAATTAGGTTGAACCGCTTTTTATTTACCAAAGAAAATTGGGACAAACCTTGTTTTGCATTAAGTGGCGGAGAAAGAATGCGTTTATTGCTTTGTTGCTTAACAATAAACAGCAAATCACCTGAACTCATAATACTTGATGAGCCGACAAATAATTTAGATATTCAGAATGTAGAAATTCTTACAGCTGCAATCAATCAATACCAAGGAAGTTTAATTGTAGTTTCGCACGATGAAATATTTTTAGAAAATATAAATATTGAACGAACGATTCAACTTTAAAAACTTATTTTTTTAGATGCTTAGAGCAATCGTTTAATGTATTACATTAAACTGAATATCCTCTATCAATTCTCTTTTTTCATTATAAATAATAAATTAATTTACCATTTCTATGATTTTGATTAGGCTATTTAACAAACCTATCAACTATATTTGTATAAATTTTAAAAATAGTAATGACAGCAGTAATCATTATCTTTGTTATACATTGGTATGCTTCTTTATTTTTTCAAACTTTTTTTCATCATAGATATGCATCTCATGCCATGTTTACAATGTCTAGAGTTTGGGAAAAAATATTTCATGTTTTAGCTTGGGTATTCCAAGGTTCATCTTACCTGAGTCCATACACATATGGTGTCATGCACAGACATCACCATGCGTATGCCGATACTGAAAAAGATCCGCATTCACCACAATATGATCCGAATTTCTTTGCGATGATGTGGAGAACTCGTATGGTTTACAATCAAATTGATCACGATAAAGCCCAAGTTTTGGAAAAATTCAAAAAAGGTGTTCCATCATGGAGAACGTGGGATAAATTCGCAGGAAACAATGCTGTGCGATTAGCATGGGTAATCATTTACATCTTAATTTACGTTGCTGTAGATGCTCCGCTTTGGACATATTTTGTATTCATTCCAATGCAGGTATTAATGAGTCCTTTACATGGAGTTATCATCAATTGGTTTTCGCATAAACTAGGTTACCGTAATTATGATGTCGGCGATACTTCTACGAATTTAATGCCGATTGACTGGTTAATGTGGGGAGAATGTTTGCATAACAATCACCATAAATTTGGAGGACGTCCTAATTTCGCAGTAAAAAAATGGGAGTTTGATCCAATGTATCCATGTATATGGGTCATGAATAAGCTGAATATTATTCAGTTCAAAAAAGGAAAATTAGATACAGATTATATGTAAAATAAAAAAGCGGTTCAGGATTTTGAACCGCTTTTTTTATTTCTTTTGATAAACAATACTCTCGATGTATTTTTTGAAAAAATGTTGCCGTTCTATTGCTTTGAAATACTGATCAAAAATTGAATGCATTTCGGGTAATTCAGAAATAGTTAAACCAATTGCAATTCTAAAAAAACGCAACATGATAGCCGTTATTCTTTTCTGCCAGCCTTTTTGATTTTGAACAAAATCGACATAAAACCAAATTCCTTTTGGTCTTAAATAATTTCTTAATTGTATGAATAATTCCTCTGCCCTTTTTTGTTGAAAATGATCAAACAAAAAAGTCGTCATGATCACATCATAGCTTTTGTTCGTTTTGAATTCAAAAATATCAGCAACAATAAAATTTATCTTTACGTTTGATGTCGTTTCTTTTTGAGCGAATTCAATCATCTTTGATGAAAAATCAACATAATCTATTTCTAGTTCTAAATTCAATTTTTCCAATTCCGGAATAAACTTCCCGGCTCCTCCTCCAACCCACAGTAATTGGTCTCCGTTTTTTAAATGGTTCAAAATTAAAAAATGAGCCTGATGCTGACGATTCAAAAAAAACAGCTGACTTAACGAGTGATAATATGGTGCAATTAAATTGTAATTCATGATTCAAATAAAATGACACTTAAAATTCCACAAACTGCCTTCAATAAAATCATTCCGTCAATTGCAATCAAATAATATAAAATGGATTTTGGACGATTCAATTTGAATGCAAAAACAGCCAAACAAATGATCGGAATTAACATAAAAAGAATGCGATGCAGCGGCAAACCATACCAAATTCCAAAAATAACGAAACTCAAAAAACCTAAAAAGATCAAAGGAAGAATAATTCGATTCAATGTAAAATGATAACCGTATTTTACCACAAATGTTTTTAAATTCCTATTGCTGTCATCTTCATAATCCTTCAAATCAAACAGGATTGCATTCACCACACAATACATAAAAGTTTGAGAAAACAGAAAGTAGAATTTAGCATCTATCGTATAATGCGTTTCATTTTTTAACATCAGAAATAAAACGGGTAAAAAAACCGTTGTTACCGCCCAGGTCCAACCTATTAAAAATGGTTTTAACAGCATTGTTTTTCGCAGCGAAATGCCAAATTTAAAATCATAATATCCAAATGATAACAGAGCGGTAAATAGTAATCCTACAATCCATTTCCAAGATAATATGTCATAATTTGGTAAACATTTGATCGCCAACACCATTGCGGAGCAGAATGCAATTGTACCTAATACATACGTAAAATAGTGTATCAGTTTTCTATGGGTGATGTAAAATTGAGTTCTTGGATTGGGGGATGATTTTAAGTTTTTCGGTACTCGATAAGCATACAAATAAAACAATACCGTGATAGAACTAATAAATGAATAATAAGCAATTGCATTGAAAGGCAATCCTATTTTTAGATTCGTTTCTATATTTAATGCTAACGAAAGCAGAATTAAAAAAAAATTGGAAAAAAAGATATTTTCGATCACTCGATTTACCACTTTTTTTTCCATTTCTTTAATTTTTTTAATCTTTGAATAAATCAAGTATTGTACTTCTATAGGTCTCTCCTATCGGGATTTCTACGCTTTCCAAATATAATATTTTATTCTGAATAGATTTTATTTTTTTTAAAGGAACAATATAGGACCGATGCACCCGAACAAATAAATCCTTTGGTAGTTTTTCCAGAATAGATTTCATCGAAATTCTTGCTGTAATTTTCTTGTGATCAGCCAAATGTATTTTTACATAATCGTCCAACCCTTCAATGTAAACAATGTCATTATAATCAATTTTATTTAGTTTATAATCGGCTCGTATCATTAAATAATCCTGTTCATTTGCTAATTTTTTACCCTTTAGAATTAAAACGGCTTTATTTACAGCTTCTTCAAACCTCTCGTAATCAATTGGTTTTAATAAATAATCTAAAGCCGAAACATTGAAGCCATCAACCGCATATTCAGCAAAAGCCGTCGTAAAAATAACAGGAATCTTTTTTTCTAAATTTTTATAGAATTCCATTCCATTGGTACGAGAAATCTGAATATCCAAAAACATTAAATCAACCGGAAATTGATTGATATATTTTTGCGCATCTTTCAAATTAGAAAACGTTTTAATCAATTCAACATGCTCATTTCTTGTACAATAATTTTCAATAATCAGTAATGCCAAAGGTTCATCATCAATTGCAATTGCTTTAATCATTCAACAAAATTTTTAGTTCAACAAAAAATTCAGTTTCCGTTTCTTTCATCGTCAACTGATAACGATTTGCATACATGTAATCCAATCGTTTTCTGGTATTTTTTAATCCTATTTCACTTTTCACTGTCTCCTTGTCGATTTCTTTAGAAATGGTATTTTTCACACGTAGCACGACTGTTTTTTGTTCAATCGAAATTGAAATAACAATAGGTACATTTTCTTGATCGATTACACCATATTTAAAAGCATTTTCTATAAAATTAATCAAGAGTAACGGAGAAATTCTAAGAGCTGAAGGATTTCCCATGACTTCAAAAACTATTGAATTTTCGTTCGTCAATCTTAACTTCTGCAACTGCAAATAATTCTTAATATAATCCAAATCTTGTTGCAGTGGGACCTGCTCTTTCGAAGAATCTGAGACAACAAAACGCATCATTTTTGATAATTTCATCACTGCATCAGAAGCAGCATCAGACTTTTGTAAAGTTAAAGCATAAATATTATTCAATGTATTGAATAAAAAATGTGGATTAATCTGCGCTCTTAAATAAGCAATCTCCGACAATTGTTTTTCACTCTTAATTTCTTGATACCGTTTATTTTGCCGAATAAAAAGCGAAACAATCGTCATCATACAAAACATGATTACTTTGGGACTCCATACCATAAAAAAACGAGGAGGTTTCCGTGATTCAAATCGATCAAAATTTGGTCTTTTGAAAGGAATTTTATTTCCATGAAATATCCACTCAGGTACCTTATACACAATAAGAAATAAAAGAATCAGAATGATTATGTAAAATAGATAATGTTTTTTGAAATACAACTTAGGAATTAGTACGAAATAATTCACTAAAAAGAAGCCCAATAGGAATATATTTTCGAATAACATACGCTTGAAAAAACGTGTTTCGAAAATTGTTTGATCGGTTGAAAAATTTGGAGCAGCCAAAAATGGAATCAATACAAATATGATTGAAACGATGATAAAAATAACAATTTCTCGTGTTGTAATTTTTGTTTTATTCATCTTATAATTCAATTGAAAATTGTTTTCTATTTGACATCATTACAGTCTTAATTCTCCTGTTGTTCTCATTTTTCATAGAAATTATCATTCACTTCTCCAAAATACAACTACTGATTAGTTCCAAATGTAAGATTTGTCTCCTATTTCTAAATAATTTTGATTGGATAAATTCTTATAACGTATGTTTAATTTAATAATCTATTACCATCATTAAAGTATTTTCACTCAATGACTCAAATTCTATACATTCATCTAAGTTTATTTCCAATGTATCTCTCGATTCAATTAATCGGTTATGAACTTCAAAAATTCCGGTCAATGAAATCACCAGCCAACTTCTTTTGTTTTTTTTCAATGGTAATTCAGCCTCTTTTCTTAATTCAAATTTCCCCAGAAAAACATTAAACAAATCATGGCGAATAATTTTTTCCAAACGATTTTCTCTCTCCAGGTTAATCGGAGTAATTACCTTAGCAATCGGTTGTTCTTCTTTTACAATGAATATTGAATAGAAATAGGCAAAATCTTGACTTAATTCTCCTTCAACTTCTAGTATCGTTCCTTTTTTCAAATAATAAACAAAAGCTTGGTTTGCTTCTATTTTCCAATAAAATCCATTCATATTCAATCGAATATTATGCATTAACGGCATCAAAATGATATAACCACTTTCTTTAATTGTTTTTTGATAAGTTCCTGAACCATTTAATGCTACATCATCAATAAAAGAAAAACCTGAAATTGGATTTGCTTCATTTAATGCATTGATTCGTATGAATTTATTTTCAAATCGATTTCGGTTCTCAGCTTTACATAACTTTATCATACTTTTATTATGATCTTAAAGCAAATGTATAATTTCATCTTTGCACAACTAAATTTTAGAGGTTAACCTAATATTTTTGTAGGTGTATTGAAATATGAATTGATTTTATTTATCTTTAACAATAGAATTATACGCAATCAAACACAACAAAAATGATAAATAAAAAAGTAAACAGCATCGAAGAGGCACTGCAAGGTGTTGAAAGCGGAATGACGCTGGCTGTTGGAGGCTTTGGACTTTCTGGAATTCCTGAAAATTTAATTCAAGGATTAGTTGACAAAAAAATCAATAACCTAACATGTATCAGTAATAATGCCGGTGTAGATGATTTTGGATTGGGATTATTATTACAAGGACGTCAAATAAAAAAAATGATTTCTTCTTATGTAGGTGAAAATGCTGAATTTGAACGTCAAATGCTTGCCGGAGAATTAGAAGTTGAACTAATTCCGCAGGGAACTTTAGCCACTCGATTGATGGCTACCGGTTACGGAATGCCTGCTATTTTTACGCCTGCAGGTGTTGGAACCGAAGTTGCGGAAGGGAAAGAAATTAGAAAATTTACTTTTCATGGAATTGAAAAAGAATATTTATTGGAATATGCTTTTGAACCTGATTTCGCTTTAGTTAAAGCGTGGAAAGGTGATACTGCCGGGAATTTAGTTTTTCGCGGAGCGACAGCTAATTTCAATCATCCGGCTGCTATGTGTGGAAAAATTACCATTGCAGAAGTAGAGGAATTAGTAGAAGTTGGTGAACTTGATCCAAATCAAATTCATACACCTGGTGTTTATGTAAATCGTATTCTACAAGGAGCTAAATATGAAAAGCGAATTGAAAACAGAACTGTTCAACCAAAACCATAAAAGTAATGTTAGATAAAAATGGAATTGCAAAACGTATTGCAAAAGAGGTAAAAGACGGATATTATGTAAATTTAGGAATCGGAATTCCAACTTTAGTTGCAAATTATATTCCTGAAAATGTGAATGTCGTTTTACAATCTGAAAATGGTTTATTGGGAATGGGTCCTTTTCCTATAGAAGGTGAAGAGGATGCAGATTTTATTAATGCCGGTAAACAAACTATTACAACTTTACCTGGTTCAGCTTTTTTTGATTCTGCTATGAGCTTTGGAATGATCAGAGCCAGAAAAATTAACCTAACCATTTTAGGAGCAATGGAAGTTTCAGAAAATGGCGACATTGCCAACTGGAAAATTCCGGGTAAAATGGTAAAAGGGATGGGAGGAGCAATGGATTTGGTTGCTTCTGCAGATAACATTATTGTAGCAATGCAGCATGTCAATAAAGCAGGAGAATCCAAATTACTACCAACGTGTACATTGCCTTTAACAGGCATTAATTGTGTCAAAAAAATTGTAACGGAATTGGCTGTTTTAGAAGTTTTGCCTGAAGGTGGATTCAAATTATTGGAACGTGCACCCGGAGTTTCTGTTGAAGAAATTAAAAATGCGACAGAAGGGAAATTAATTATTGAAGGTGAGATTCCGGAAATGATTTTATAAATACAAAAGAAAGGAGAGTCAAAAGCTTTCCTTTCTTTTTTTGATTTCATCGTTTTCTATTAACTTTAAAAGAAATTAATACTGAAAACGAAATTGATGAAATTTAAATTTTTATTTACTCTTTTCTCTCTTGGTAACCTAGGATTTGCCCAAAATCAAAATTTGGTAAAATATGTTAATCCTATGATTGGAACAGAGAAAATGGGACATACTTTTCCTGGTGCAACAGTCCCTTTTGGCGCAGTGCAATTAAGTCCTGAAACAGATTCTATCCCTTATGCTGTTAATCATAAATATAACCCTAAAGTATACGATTATTGTGCAGGTTATCGATTTGAAGACAAAACAATTACTGGATTTAGCCACACGCACTTTAACGGAACCGGCCATTCCGATTTAGGAGATTTCTTAATCATGTCTACGACTGGGAAGCTGAAACTTAATCCAGGTACTGCTCAAAATCCGGAAAGCGGCTATCGTTCGAGGTTTTCACATCACAACGAAACTGCTGAAGCAGGCTATTACAAAGTGAAACTGGATGATTATAATATTTGGGCAGAAATGACCGCTTCTACCCGAGTTGGTTTTCATCAATATACGTTTCCAAAATCGACTCAATCCCATATCATTCTGGATTTAAATGCCGGAATTTATAATTACGATGATAAAAATACCTGGACATACGTGAGGGTTGTAAACGATACTTTGATTACAGGTTACCGACAAACTCGGGGATGGGCAAGAAATAGAACAGTATATTTTGCGATGACTTTTTCAAAAGCTTTCAAAAGTTATGGTCAGAAGAATGAAGAAAACCAAGTAGATTACAAAGGTTTTTGGAGAAAATGGAATGAAACTCAAAACTTTCCGTTAATTGAAGGCAAAAAAATCAAAATGTATTTTGATTTCGACACAGAAAAAGATGAAAAAGTAAAAATCAAATTTGCGATTTCTCCTGTTAGTCAAACCAATGCTTTAGAAAATCTTACAACTGAAATTCCACATTGGAATTTTGAACAAGTTCGTTCAGAAGCAAAAGAAAATTGGAACAAAGAATTGAATCGAATTCAGATCAAAGCTTCCGAAAATGATAAAATTAATTTCTATACCGCCATGTATCATACCTTTATCAATCCTACAACTTATATGGATGTGAATGGTCAGTATAAAGGTTTGGATCAAGAAATTCATCACGCCAAAGATTTTACAAATTATACCACTTTTTCACTTTGGGATACCTATCGTGCGTTACATCCGTTGTTTAATATCATTCAGCCAAAGCGCAACAATGATATGATAAAATCGATGATGAAACATTACGAACAAAATCCCATTAAAATGTTACCCATATGGTCGCATTATGCAAATGAAAATTGGTGCATGAGTGGTTACCATTCTGTAACTGTGATTGCTGATGCCATTGTAAAAGGTATTTATGATGGTGATGCAAATGCTGCCTTGGATGCATGTATCGTAACTGCCAACAAACGAGATTATGAAGGGATCGGTGATTATATTGACAAAGGGTACATACCCGCAGAAAAAAATGGAACATCAATTTCAAATACGTTAGAATATGCTTTTGACGACTGGTCGATTGCACAGGCTGCTAAAAAATTAAATAGAACGGATGTCTACGAAACATTTATGAAACGTTCAGAAAACTGGAAAAACAATTATGATGCCTCCATTGGTTTTATGCGTCCTCGATTAGCAGATGGAACGTTTAAAAAAGAGTTTGACCCTTTAAATACACATGGACAAGGTTTTATTGAAGGAAATTCTTGGAATTACAGCTTTTTTGTTCCTCAAAATCCTGATGGTTTAATTGCTGCTATGGGAGGAAAAAAGAAGTTTGGTGCTAAATTAGATGAATTATTTACCATGCATTTACCAGATGAATATTTTGCTGATACAGAAGATATTACAAGAGAAGGAATTATCGGTGGTTATGTGCACGGAAACGAACCTGCTCATCACGTTGCTTATCTCTACAATTGGGCTGGTCAAGCATGGAAAACACAGGAAAAAATCAGAATGATTTTGGATATGCAATATAAACCAACACCTGACGGATTGGGAGGAAACGATGATACAGGGCAAATGAGTGCATGGTATATCTTCAGCGCACTTGGTTTTTATCCTGTTCAGCAAGGAGCTGCAACATATGCCATTGGAAGTCCCTTAATCGATCACGCCATATTAAATTTAGAAAATGGAAAACAATTTGAAATTGAAGTTAAAAATCAATCAAAAAAGAATGTGTATATCCAAAAAATAGAATTGAATGGAAAAGCATATTCGTCCTTTCATCTCAATCATTCTGACCTTTTCAATGGAGGTAAAATAGTGTTTTATATGGGTAATCGACCTAAAAAATAAACGTTAAATATTTTATAATTAGACTGATAAGTTTGACCAGCAAAATTATAATGGTTAATTTAAATCAAATTTAAAACCAAGAAACATGGCTAAAAAGGCGAAAAAAGAAGAGAATCATTTACAAATTTTAGTGGACAAATTAAAAGATCCTAAACATAGAAATTTAGTTCAAACGAATCGTTTGAAAAAGAATCGCAGAAATAATGCGAAAAATTAATCATAAAAAAACCACTCAACTTGAGTGGTTTTTGTTTTATATAGAAATTCGATTAATCAATTACTTTTCCAATCAAATCAAATTCGTATGCTTCAATAATTTCTACCGTCACAAAATCTCCTATTGGTAAATAGGTATCAACAGCCGAAATTAAAACTTCATTGTCTACATCCGGTGAATCATATTCTGTACGTCCAATAAAATTATCTCCCTCTTTACGATCAATCATCACTTTAAATTGTTTTCCGATTTTCTCTTGATTCAAATCATATGAAATTTGAGATTGAATCTCCATAATCTCTTCAACTCGTTGTTGCTTTACTTCTTCCGGTACATCATCAACTAAATTATAGGCATGTGTATTTTCTTCGTGCGAATAAGTAAAACAACCTAAGCGATCAAATTTTTGTTCTTGTACCCAAGCTTTCATTTCTTGAAAATCCTCTTCTGTCTCCCCCGGATAACCACAAATCAATGTTGTTCGGATTGCCATATCCGGAACTTTTGTACGGAAAGCATCCAACAGAGCATTCGTTTTCTCGTGTGTTGTTCCACGACGCATTGATTTTAATAGTTTTGTTGAAATATGTTGTAAAGGAATATCGATATAATTACATACTTTAGGTTCTTCACGAATCACATCCAATACATCTTCCGGGAAACCTGCAGGAAATGCATAATGTAAACGAATCCATTCTATTCCTTCAATTTTTACCAACTCTTTTAGTAAAGATGCCAATTCGCGTTTTTTATAGATATCTAATCCGTAATACGTTAAATCTTGCGCAATCAAAATCAATTCTTTTGTTCCTTTTTTTGCTAATTTAGTAGCTTCTTCAACCAAATCTTCAATTGGGCGAGAAACATTTCCTCCGCGCATCAAAGGAATAGCACAAAAAGAACATGGACGATCGCAACCTTCCGCTATTTTAAGATAGGCATAATGGCGTGGAGTTGTAGTTAATCGTTCACCAACCAACTCATGTTTATAGTCTGCACCAAGTGCTTTTAATAATAACGGTAATTCGCGCGTACCAAAATATTGGTCTACATCGGGAATTTGTTCCAATAAATCTGGTTTATATCGTTCAGATAAACATCCTGTTACAAATACTTTTTCAACCAAACCATCTTCCTTACGCTGAACATAATCTAAAATCGTATCAATACTCTCTTCTTTTGCATTATCAATGAAACCACAAGTATTAATCACAACAATGTCTCCCGACTGCTCGTGTACAACCTCTTTGCCGTTGGCTTTCAATTGTCCCATTAACACTTCAGAATCGTAAACATTTTTAGAACATCCTAACGTAATTACATTAATTTTCTTTTTCCCAGTCGATTTTGTACGCATTACTCTAATTTAAGTTTGCAAAATTACAAAATATTTAAGAGAACTTATTGAAAAGATTAAATGGAACGGGTATAAATAGTGAAGATTATAATACTTTATCACGATTTTTTTTTGCCGAAAAACATTAACAAGTCTCTTTTTAATCAATTGAAAAAAAAGCAAATTTTAAAACACAAACAACTGATTTACAAAATATAGAGCAATTAAATTTGTTACTTCTAACTAATATTTACTATTTTTGTTGTATTAGTATTTTAAGTTAAGAATTCAGAGCTTTTGCTTTGTATTAAAAAAGGTCAAGAATTTTATTTCTTGACCTTTGTTTTTTTTATGATTATTCAATGTGAAAATGACTCGGGAAAGCTTTTTTAGGGTCATTTTTGAGGATATTTAATTTAAATTGGCTTTCTAAAAATCCATATCCATAATAAAAGAATTGGATCAACGTTGTTTGAATCGATAATAAACCTACCACAGCAGATTTAAATCTGATTGTAGCGGAAATAAAAATCAAAAACATATACATCAACCACAAAACAAATGGAATCTGCAACAAAAACTGATGATTCGGAAGAATAAAACTCACTAATAAAAATAGAAATGCAACAAGTGTTCCAACAAAAAATAAACTTGGAAACCAAAATGTTGGTTTAATATAAGTTGGATGGCGTTGATTCAAAATTGGTCGCGCAACACCAAATTGATACACTTGTTTTGCAAATTTTCTCAACGATGTTCTTCGTTTATGAATCACTTTCGATGTCTGAAATAACCTTGTTTCAAAACCATTTTCCCACAAACGCATAGATAAATCGGGATCTTCTCCTACACGTAAATCCGCAAAACCACCTGTTTTTTCGTATGCGACACGTGAAATTCCCATGTTGAAGCTACGTGGCTGAAATTTACCGATTTGCTTCTTCCCTCCGCGAATCCCTCCGGTTGTTAGGAAAGAAGTCATTGAAAATGTGATCGCTTTTTGTAAATCCGTAAACGAATCATCTGCATCATCCGGTCCGCCAAAGGCATCCACAAAATTTGAGCTCAATTCTTTTTTGACAGAATCTATGTAAGTAGAAGGAATTATGGTATCAGAATCTAAGAAAATGAAATAATTTCCATTTGCTTTTTCAATTCCATAATTTCTCGATTTTCCAGGACCTGAATTTGTTTTGTAATAATAATGAAGATTTAACTGACCTTCAAATTTACCGCAAACCGTATCCAATTTACTTTTCGATCCATCGTCTACAATGATAATTTCGAATAATTTATCCGTTTGTTTGGTTAAACTCGACAATAATTCTGCCAATTCATCTTGCCGTTCATAAACGGCTATAATAATCGAAAGTTGCAAATCTTCTTTTTCCAAAACAATTTATTGATTGAATGACTGCTTCAACTCCAAAGTTACTTTCTGAATTTCTTCTAAATTTTCGAAATGATTCAGTTTTAAAGAAGATTTTGATTGATTCAATTCATGGACAATTGCCAAAATCGTATCCAATGGACTTTGCTCCTCTCCTTTCGAGGTTTCATCAAAATTAATTCCAACCAAAGAAACTTCTTCAATCATTCCAAAAAGCCATTCTTCTAAAAAAGTATTCAATTCTATCGAATCTATTGTATGATTCGCCCATTGATTTCGTTTCGCCTTTTCAGCTAAATCTGTATTCGACCAAAAGCAAATCACTTCCAAATTAGATCCATCTTCGTATTCAAATTCTTCCGAATACGAAATAGCAAATCCTTGTTCAGAAGTTAAAAGATATACTTTTTGATCTTGACAAATTTCTTTTATAAATTGACTCACTTCTCTTAATTTTGATTTTTAGCTTTTTTACTTCCTTCATACATTTCGTATTGCAAGAAATCGCATTCTAACTTACCGTTGAACACTTTTACTTTTTTCGAAGGACGTAAACCGACATACTTTTTGGCTTGCAAATCTGATGTGATAAACCACGCCAAAGTGTTGGGATAACTCGATTTCAGTGTATCTCCAATTTGTTTATAAAATTCCTGGTTATTGTTTTCAATACGCTCATCGTAAGGCGGATTGAACACCAATAAAACCGGAAACATTTCTTTTTTAGAGGTGAAAAAATCTTGATTTCTAATTTCAATGAAATCTTCTAAATCCGCAGATTTGACATTCATCTGCGCAATTTTCACCATCATTGGCGAAATTTCGTACCCCACAATTTTATACTCAGATTCTTTGATACGATTTAAACGTGTATTACGAATTTGGGTAAATAACGTTTCGTCATAATCCGGCCAATTCTGAAAAGCGAAATGTTTGCGATGAATTTGTGGCGGAATATTATTCGCAATCATCGCTGCTTCAATTAACATGGTTCCTGAACCACACATCGGATCAAGGTAATTTCCTTTTCCATCATATCCTGCTTGCAATAATAGACCAGCAGCCAACACTTCATTAATTGGCGCCGGACCTGTTTCTTCACGATAACCACGTTTGTGCAGCGAATCGCCTGAAGCATCTAACGACAACGTAATTTTATCATGCGAAATATGCAAGTTAAAACGTACATCCGGAAAATCTTTATCGATACTTGGACGACGTCCGTCTTTTTCTTTGAAACGGTCAACAATAGCATCTTTCACTTTAAGCGCCGCATAATGCGAATGCGTAAAGTAATCTGAATGAACAGTAGGATCGATCATAAATGTTTGGTCTACCTCTAAATAATTCTCCCAATGGAATTTCTTGAATTTCTCATACAATTGATGATCATTTTTTGCAGAAAACGTAAGAATAGGTTTCTGTATGCGAAGTGCTGTACGTAAGCTGTAATTTGCTTTGTACATAAATCCTAAATCACCATAAAATTCAACCATTCGGTTCTGAATTTTAACATCTGCCGCACCCAACGCTTTTAATTCTTGCGCCAATATTTCTTCGAAACCAAAAAAGGTTTTCGCTATCATTCTGAAATTTTCCAAGGAAATAAAATTTTTACAAAAGTACGGGAAATTAAGGAAACTGAGAAGTTAGATTACCTATACTTTAGATTATTAATTTATATGGAATATAAAATTCATTTTTACACTCCTTTTTTTAGGAAATATTTTTCTTGTCAAAGCTCAATCCAAATTAGAGAAATATATAAATTACCCCGTAATGGATTATGGATTATGTATTATATTTTATCCGTAATTGATATAGAGTATTTTTTATTAGATAATTATAGTCTAACCATTTTAATAAAAGTTAAAAAAAGGTTATATTTGGAATACCAAACAAAACTCATATACTATGACTACAAATGCATATTCTCCAGAAGAATTAAAAAAAGTAGATCCTGTTTTCGGACAAATTTCATTTGACAATCATGAACAAGTTGTTTTTTGCCACGATAAAGATACCGGATTAAAAGCAATTATTGGTATACATAACACCGTTTTAGGACCTGCGTTGGGAGGAACAAGAATGTGGAACTATACATCGGAATGGGAAGCTTTAAATGATGTATTGCGCCTGTCAAGGGGAATGACGTATAAGTCTGCCATTTCCGGCCTAGACCTCGGAGGAGGAAAAGCTGTTATTATCGGGGATGCCCGAAAAGATAAAAACCCTGAACTGATCAAAGCCTTTGCGCATTATATAGACTCATTGAGTGGCCGTTATATTACAGCTGAAGATGTGGGAACCACTACTCCTGATATGGATCTTATTCATACCATAACACCGCACGTAACTGGTATTTCAGAAAGCCTTGGCGGTTCCGGAAACCCTTCTCCTGTAACAGCATACGGTGTTTTTATGGGATTAAAAGCTGCTGCTAATTTTCAATTTGGCTCAGACAATTTAAACGGGAAAAAAGTTTTAGTACAGGGTATCGGAAATGTTGGAGAAACACTGGTAAAACATCTGGTAGAGAACGGAGCTGAGGTGTATGTCACAGATATTAATGAGGAACGGGTGGAAGAAGTCGCTAAGAAATATAGCGCTCATATTTTTACCGGACCCGACCTGTACAGTGCCGATGTAGATATCTATGCACCTTGTGCTTTGGGCGCTACTATTAATGATGATACGATTGAAAAAATTAAGGCGAAAGTAATTGCCGGTGCAGCTAATAATCAGCTGGCTGTTGAAGCCGTACACGGAAAACGTTTACAAGAAAGAGGTATTGTTTATGCACCTGACTTCCTGATTAACGCGGGAGGTATCATTAATGTATTCGGAGAAATTGCAAAATACGATGCAAAAGAAGCAATACGTCGTACTGAAAATATCTACAATACCACGCTGGAAATTTTAAATTTTGCGAAAGAGCAGCATATAACAACCAACCAGGCGGCTATGCGCAAGGCAGAACAACGCATTGAAGCGAAAAAAAATGAAAAAAAATAACGCATATTGCTAAAACCATCTTATTAAGGTCATTCGATAATTTCATGCCTTCAAAGAGGTATAAAAAAGGGAAAATTATGCGAAATATATAAGTTAAAACATACATACTAAAATCTTGTCAATACTTGGACGACGTCCGTTTTTTATTTGGAACGGTCTACAATTGCTTCTTTTACTTTAAGCGCCGCATAATGCGAATGCGTAAAGTAAATTGATGATTATTTTTTGCAGAAAACGTAAGAATTGGTTGCTGTATGCGAAGTGCTGTACGCAAGCCATAATTTACTTTGTACATAAATCCTAAATCACCATAAAATTCAACCATTCGTTTCTGGATTTTAACATCTGCCGCACCCAAGGTTTTTATTTCTTGCATCAATATATCTTCGAAACCAATAAAAGGTTTTCGCAATCATTCTGAAACTTTTCAAGGAAATATAATTTTAAAAAAAATACGGTAAATTAAAGAAACCGGGGCACATTGATTTTATTTAATAATAATTCATAAGGAAACATTAACAATCAAAAGAGTACATTATATTTGCATTTATTTTAATCAATTTATTTTAATCAATTTATTTTTTTATGAATAAACTTTTATTTTCTGCTTTATTAAGCACTTTATCATTGTCATCTTTTGCACAAGAACAAAAAATATCTTTTGAAGTTGAAGAAGGATATTATAGTTCAGTTTTCGATACTGATAAAGGTTGGAATTTTTATGGAGATAATTCAAATTCCAGCATTTGGTTAACAAATGATAAAGCCTCTGACGGGAAAAAATCTGTACGTTTTAGCTATTATTCTACAAATTCGTCTGCAAACGGAAAATGGAATGGTGTTATGTATAAATTACCTGATTATAATCACTTTTCTATTTCTGTTGATGTAAA
Source organism: Empedobacter brevis NBRC 14943 = ATCC 43319 (assembly GCF_000382425.1). Taxonomy (GTDB): domain Bacteria; phylum Bacteroidota; class Bacteroidia; order Flavobacteriales; family Weeksellaceae; genus Empedobacter; species Empedobacter brevis. The sequence continues at coordinate 30,005 of NZ_KB908299.1, read as the reverse complement.
TGCTGATGCTTTGAATAGATCTGATTACAATTTTCTTAAATTAACGAATATTCAAGGATTCAATTACTCTACTGTTGGTTCTTTTACTTTTCTTAAAAATGGAAGAATACAGGTAAATGGTTATTTATTAAATGATAAATATACGTGGATCCCTACAAGATGGTATAATTTGAAATGTGAAGTTAATTTAAACACTAAACTTGTAAAATATTTTGCAAATGATGAATTAATTGCATCATTACCTATTTCTGATAATACTATCACAAAAATTAATGAATTAAGTTTTGAAACAAATAATTTAAGTAGTAGTAGCGGAACTGAGTTTTATTTTGACAACGTTGTAATCAAAAATTTGGAGAACCTTTCTACAGATGAATTGAAGAAAAAAGAAATAAAAATTTATCCAAATCCAGTACAAGATGTTTTAAGAATCCAAACAACTGAAAAAATAAATTTTGTAGAATTTTTTGATTTGACTGGAAAATCTATCTTAAAATCAACTGAAAAAACAATTAATACACAAGGTTTAACAAAAGGTTTATATATTGTTAAAGTAAATACCGCAAGTCAAGAGATCTCTCAAAAAATTATTAAAAAGTAATTTCTATAGAAATTACTTTTTATACTCCCATTTCTAAAATTAGAAATGGGAGTTTTTATTCTCTTTACTATTAGACTAACCCAAATTATACAAAAAACTATTTTTATTTAATTTCAAGGGGGATAAAAACTGATTTTTTACAATTGTATCAAAATAGTTAAATTTACCTTCTGATATTTCATTGCTACTTTTTCTTTTCATAACCTGTACTTATTTATTATACACGCTAACATGATAAAAAACTATTTCAAAAGTTTCAACATATTTACAGAAAATGAGCTAAATGATTTGATACAACATTTCGTTCCAAAAAGATTAACCAAATCAGATTTTTTTGTGAAGGAAGGAGAGCAATGTAAAGAAATTGCTTTTGTTCTATCGGGCATTTTTCGTTCTTATTACACAACAGAAAACGGTGTTGAAAATACGTTTTGTTTTCGGTTTCCTCATCACCTTCTTGCTCCTTATTCAGCTTTTATCACAGGAAATGCAAGCATGGAAACCATACAGGCTATTAGTGATGTAAATTTGTTGGTCATCCCGAAAAAGAAGATAGATGAACTGGTAAACGAAAATCCTAAGTGGACAAAGGTTTTAAAATTGATTGCTGAACAAGAATACCTTGAGTTAGAAAAAAGATTTTTCCAGCTACAAAAAGATACCGCTACAGAGCGTTATATTTCCTTGTTAAAGGATAATCCAAATTATATTCAAGAAATTCCTTTACACTACTTAGCATCCTATCTTGGTGTGACGCAAAGACATTTGAGCAGAATAAGAAAAGAACGTTCGTTTTAGATATTTGTCCTCTTCTCTCCTCTTTCGGACAACTAATTTTACTTAAGAAATTTTTAAATCAGATCTATTTAGTCAAGAAAAAGCAAGAGAAAAATTTATTCAAAAAGTAGCGAAATCAGCATCTGAATTCAACTAAAACAAACTACTTAATACATTCATTTTAAGAAAATCATGATTGATATTCAGTAGCAACTCCTATATTTAGTATATTTAAGTTCATAAAAATGCAGAAAGTTGTTGCTGATTTTAGTTTTATTATACCTTACTTCTGTAAAATTTGAAAAACTATAATTACCGGATAATTTTATTCAAATCGTGTCATAGAAAATGGGAAATGAATTAAAACCTTTTTGGAGAAAATTCTTTGAATTTAACTGGAAATTCGGACTCTTCTTACTCTTAATCATTTGTGTTCCTCGATTTATTTTGGTTTTAAGAGCAAATGAGACTGCAGATTACAGTTATATTGGTCTAGTAATGATTCTTTCTGCGATTACACCTTTCTTATTCCTTACTAAATTCGGAAGAAAACAAATCGGTATTACCAGGCCCAGAAAATACACATGGCTAATCTGGACCTTCTTTTTAGGATTAACATTTAGTGTTCTTCTTCACTTTTTAGCTGATTTCATTTACAAAGACACTTTTGAAAATTGGTATGTCTATATAGGAAAATCTTACAATATTCCTCTTGACATAAAACCAGACGATAAGTTCATCATGTTTGTCATCATGACAATAACAGGAATGATTTTTAGTCCGATTGGAGAAGAATTATTCTTTAGAGGTATTGTTCATTCAAGCTTTGCAAAATCATTCGGAAACTTTAAAGCATCAATAATTGATAGTTCTGCTTTCGCCTTAACACATGTGGCTCATTTTGGACTAGTGTTTATAAATAGCGAATGGAAGCTATTAACATTCCCTACATTAATATGGGTTTTTTCTATGTTTTTAGTGAGTCTTCTCTTTTATGCATCTAGAAAGAAATCAGGTTCTATCTTAGGAGCTATAGTATGTCATGCCGCTTTCAATCTAGGAATGATTTATTGTATTTTTTATTTATTAAATTAAAAACTAAGGGATAAACCACTTTTATCAATTGTTTACATTATTCATATTTTACAAAATTATATTGTGTACAATATAAAATTTCATATCTTTGTAGTGGATTTGAAACCATGTAGTATGACAGATCATTTAAAATTGAAGAATCAGGTATGTTTTCCCATTTATGCATTAGCAAAAGAAATGGTGAATCATTACCGACCATTACTGGACAACTTGGATTTAACCTATCCCCAATACCTGGTGCTTTTAATCCTTTGGGAACAAAAAGAACAATCTGTGGGGCAACTAGGTGAAAAACTTTTTTTAGATAGCGGAACCCTTACCCCTTTATTAAAGCGGATGGAACAAAAAGGATTTATTGTTCGATCGAGAAGCTCTTTAGATGAACGGGTTGTGAATCTATCATTAACAAAACAAGGTCTTGAATTACAAGAAAAAGCAAAACGGATTCCAGTACAACTGATGGAATCTATGCATATAGCTGAAGAAGATTTAGATGCATTAAAGAACATTGTTACAAAAATTTTAAACAAACAAAAATGAAAACATTATATACGATAGGGGCTACTGCTACCGGAGGTAGAAATGGTCATGTAAAAAGTGAAAATGGCGTATTGGATTTAGAAGTACGTATGCCAAAAGCATTAGGTGGTGCAAATGATGATTTCGCAAATCCTGAAATGTTATTTGCTGCAGGTTATGCTGCTTGCTTTGATAGTGCATTGAACCGGGTGATTAGTTTGTCGAAAACAAAAACAGGCGAAACAACTGTCACAGCCAGAGTAAGTATAGGTCAATTAGATAACGGAGGATTTGGACTTGCTGTAGAATTACAGGTCAATATTCCGGAAGTAACATTATCAGAAGCCCAAATATTAGTAGAAAAAGCTCATGAGATTTGTCCTTACTCAAATGCGACCAGAGGAAATATCGAAGTTAAATTGAGTGTTTCAACGAAATAAATACTTACACAATGATACAGGCAATCGCAACTATTCTTACAATTATTGTCACTGTAGAACATCTTTATATTCTTTGGATGGAAATGTTCGCATGGGAAACGACAGGTAAGAAAGTTTTCGGAAAATCGTTACCAAATGAACTTTTCCGCCCAACAAAAAGACTTGCTGCAAATCAAGGTCTTTACAATGGTTTTCTTGCAGCTGGTTTGATCTGGTCTTTCTTGATCGAAAATACAGAATGGAGTTTTAATATTCGTTTGTTTTTTCTGGGATGTGTTGTTGTTGCCGGTATCTTCGGAGCAGTAACTGCTTCAAAAAAAATATTTTTCGTGCAGGCTCTACCTGCACTCTTAGCAATTTTAGTTACAATAATTTCAAAATAAAATGTCATTAATAGAAGATTTAAAATGGAGACATGCCGTTAAAGCATATGACCCTGCAAAAAAGGTAAGTGAAGAAAATATAAATAAAATTGTAGAAGCGGCTCGTCTTGCTCCTACCTCATCCGGTTTACAGCCCTTCAAAGTAATCGTAGTAAAAGATCAACAAATAAAAGAGAGATTGGTTGCCGGTGCATTGAATCCAGAATGTATGCGCGATTCTTCTCATGTAATCATCTTTGCTGCATGGGACAGATATACCGCTGACAGAATTGATACAGTTTATGATTTTACAACCGATGAAAGAGGTCTTCCGAGAGGACGATTTGGAAGTTATACTGACAAATTAAAAAAAATCTACCTTGAACAACCGGCTGATCTAAACTTTGCACATACCGCTCGCCAAACTTATATTGCTTTAGGATTAGCATTGGCACAAGCGGCAGAATTAAAAATTGACACTACGCCCGTAGAAGGTTTCGATAATGCTGTTATAGATGAAGTTTTAAATCTAAAAGAACACGGATTAAGAAGTGTTTCTTTGATGTATGTTGGAGTTGCTGATTCTCAAAACGATTGGATAGCTCCAATGAAGAAAGTAAGAGTTCCAAAAGAAGAATTTGTTTTAGAATTTTAACCTTTATTTAGATAGTAGAAACGGGAAATTTTAGTATTTCCCGTTTTTTATGTGATTTAGGATGAATGCTAAAAAACACTTTTATTCTAAAATCATTTAATTTCTTCAGGTTGTGCTGCCCAGATTTCAATTTCAATTTTAAGCTCCTTGAGTCCTAAGCCTTTTACATAAGCAACCGTCATCGAAGGATATATTCTGCCAAATAATTCCTCCCATTTTTTATCCAGAAAATCCCAATCAATTTCTTCCGTTGCCCAAATGTTTACTTTAATTACATTATCAGGAGTTAAATGTTGATGTTTTAAAAGTCGTTCAATATTTATGAACGTGTAATAAACCTGATCGTTTATAGCTTGAGGAATCCCCCCTTGATTATCAATACCTATTTGACCAGAGAACGTAAACAGATTTGAATTCTTAGGAATTACCGTAATATGAGAATAGTTTCCAACAGGAGATGGAATATTTTCAGGATTTAATCGCGTTATCTTTTGGACGTTTTCAATATTCATTACTTTTTTATTTAGATCGACACAAAACTACTCGCTACTTATTTTATAGAATTGGACAAACCCGACAATATTAAAATAGTTCAAACAGATTTAATAATTGTTTTTTCATTAAACAGAACTCAAATCTTTTTAAATATTCCATTGAGGAAAATTTACTAATTTTTCATTTGCATGGAGCATAAAGTTTTTGGGGGTAGTTCCTGTGAATTCTTTAAACTCCCGAATATAATGTGATTGATCAAAATATTCATTTTCATATGCAAGTTCTATCAATTTCTTCAAATCTGTTTCTCGCAAAGAATTTAGACCTGATTGAAACCGTATAATTCTTGAAAAAACTTTTGGAGATATTCCTACATATTGTTTTGTTAACCTTTCTAAAGTGCGTTCGGAAAAATTCATTTCAAGTTGAACTTCTTTAAGGGATTTTCCATTTTGCAGAAGCATTGATATATATTCCGCTTTCTTATCATTGGTTTTTACTTTCTGTATCTGCTTAAGAATAAAATTGGAAATAATTTTGATTTTTTCCTCTATAGAAATTGCATGAGTAAGTTGTTCAAGCGTTAAATCAGAGATTACACTTTCTAGTGGTAGATTCTGATGATTAAATTCAAAAGCATCTATATTAAAAATAGTTTTCAACGCTGTTGGTTGTAAATAAACACCAAAAATTCTAAAATTTCCTGTAACATTATGTTCTGTAAAATTTGTTGATTGACCGTATATAAACAATTGAGGTAAAGCCTGACCTTTCTTATCAAAAAAAAAGTTAAGTTGCTCCTGAAAAATTAATGCAGGCAATCCATCAGGAATTATTTTAAAGAGTTTATTGGTTGAATGATTCGTAAAATCTTCCAGTACCCAAAAATACCGAATATAATTCTGTAACGATTTTATTGGAAGAAATTCTTGATAATACATAGAACTTTAAAAAACGTAAAAATACAAAAATAAATACACCTCCTCTTCTTACAATACTCTTCCTTATTCACAAAAAAATAAATAGATTTCGGAGAATCACTTTTACTTATTTTTGGCCTCTTGCCATTTCATTTTTGTAATTTCATAAACATGATTAAGCCTGGAAGCTTCTCCATAGTAACTTACCTCCTGTTCCGCTATTTTTTCTGCTCCGATACGTGCTATCGCAATTTGAGAACGAATATTCTCTGCTCCGATGTGGAAATATACTTTTGAAACGAATTGAAAAATGTGATTCAGCATTGTCGTCTTTACCAATCGGTTAATATCTTTTCCCCAAGAGGCAGTGCCATAAAAAGTATAACCGATAAATATGCTGTTTTCTTCTTCATCATAATCATAAAAACGTGTACTCCCAATAACATTTTTTGTTATTTTATCTGTAATTGCAAAAGCTCCTTTACTTTGTATTGCTCCATCAAAAAAAGTTTTGAACACTTCTTTTTTCCAACGGTCTTTATTAGGATGTTGTTTCCATATTTCAGGATCTGACGCTACGTTATACAAAGCATCAAAATCTTTTTCTTCTAAAGGATAGAGGATTACCTTTTCATTTTCTAATCTTGTCTGGAAATTAAAATTCATAACAATTCTATTTATTTTAACATGCGCTACAATTTACAGTTTTTTTCATCATAATATCGGTTTGTTCATCACTTCCCAATTTGAAAATATGTTGGTCAAATTCTACAAATCCATTTTTCTGGTAAAACCGAATGGCTCTTGGATTTTTTTCCCAAACGCCTAACCATACATAGTCTACTTGTTTATCTTTGGCCAACTGCATTGCTTTTTCATATAATAGTTGGCCAACCTTTTTACCATGATATTTTTGTAATACATAGATACGTTCTATTTCTAAACTACTATTACCCTTTAATTCGGTTTGAGAAATCCCAAAGTTTAATTTTAAATATCCAATTACTTTTTCATCAGAAATTGCAAAATAAAATTCAGAATATTTATTATTTAACTCTTCTATCAGTTTTTCAATTGAAAAACTATTTTCTAAATATTCTGCCATATCTTCTTCGGTATTACTTTCCGAAAAAGTTTCAAAAAATGTTTGTCTTCCTATTCTCTGTAAAGCAGTACAATCTTCTACTGTAGCTTTTCTAATTACTATATTATTCATTTTTATACGTTATTTGTTTTAAGAAATAATCCATTCATAATTTAACCATTCTCTATTTTCTTTCGCTCCTAAGCGTTCATAAAAATTTTTCCCTCCTTCGTTCCAATCAGCAACTGTCCATTTAATTTGATTGCAGCCATTTAAGTTGGCTTCTGCTTTTAAAGCATCCATTAGCTGCTCTCCTATATTTTGTCCTCTATAACTTTTATCCACATAGAGTTCCTTCATATAAATGGCAGGTCTGTTTTGCGCCGTGTACGATAGGAAATAATACACTAACATCCCGACAATTTGATCCTTATTCTCCGCTATTATACAATAAAAATCGGGAGGATTTTTACAAAACCCTCTTTCCTTTACAATTTCTGGAGTAATAGCAAATACATCTATATATTTTTCAAATACTGCCAATTCTCTCATCAATATCCAAACTTTTTCACTATCAGCTTCTACAGCTTTCCTTATTTTAATTTCTGGTTTATTCATCATCTTCTGTTTTTACTATCTCAAAATGATTTAATTTAATTTAATTTAGTTTTAATATATCAAAAGTAACTTCATATTGGATTATATTTATAGTCCAATATAATTATAATGAATAGTCCAATTTTAGAAGATATATTTAAGCATATTAAGATTGATACTACTATTGAAAGAGCCATTTATTTGCAGCTGGCTGATGCTATATTAATTTTAATTAAAGAAGGAAGATTAAGGACAGGACAAAAACTACTTTCATCACGAACTACAGCAAATCTTTTGGGAATCAATAGAATTACGGTTTCAAAAGCTTTTGAAGAATTACAAATGCAAGGCTGGTTAGAGAGTTTCATTGGTAGAGGCACTTTTGTTTCCTCGCATATCCCAGAGTTGACACCTAAAAGACTTAAAAATAAAACTTTAAATGAAGCAAGAAAAGTCGCTGGTTTTACTCTAAATGAAAAAGAATATCTTTTCAATCCCTACTCTGTTCCCCATACAAATTTTTATTTGGATGATGGTTATCCCGATCCTAAACTAGCACCACTTAAAGAGCTTTACAGATCCTATCGCAACCAACTTACAAGAAGCGGGTTATATGATAAGTTTGGCAGTTACAGTTTCCCTGATGGATCCCAATTTTACAAAGAGGCGTTGTCTCGTTATCTGAATGAATCCAGAGGTTTAAGAACTACAACAAACAATATCTTGTCTATACGAGGCACTTTGATGGGAATTAACCTTGTGTGTACATCACTCCTTAGACCTGGAGATGTTGTAGTTTCAGGTATTCCCGGTTGGCAAAGGGCAGAACATAATTTCTTACATGCTAAAGCAAAACATATTGGTATTCCTGTGGATGAACATGGTTTAATAGTAGATGAATTAAAGAAAATTTGTTCCAAAACCAAAGTAAGAATGGTTTATGTAACACCTCATCATCATTATCCCACCACTGTTGCACTTCGTATTGACAGAAGGCTGGAGTTGTTACAATTAGCCAATGAATACGGTTTTATTATTTTTGAAGATGATTATGATTTTGATTTCCATTATACTCATCGTCCTTTACTTCCTCTAGCTAGCGCCGATGAAAACGGAATGGTGATTTATTGTGGTTCATTCAGCAAAAGTCTTTCTCCAGCTTTTCGTATGGGATATTTAGTTGCTTCTGAAAATGTCATTAAACACCTTTCCAATATACGTATATTATTGGACAGACAAGGCGACCATATTCTAGATAATGCTATGGCTGATTTGCTGAATGATGGAACCATACAACGTTATGTAAGAAAAGCCCTGAATATCTATGAAGAAAGACGTAATCATTTTTGTAATATATTGAATAGCGAACTCAAAGAAGTCGTAAATTTTACTGTACCTGAAGGTGGAATGACTGTGTGGACAGAATTTGATAACACCATAGATCTTGATTCTTTAGCAAAGAAAGCCTATACCAAAGGTTTATATCTATCTAATGGAAAAATACATCACTATCAATCCTACCATAAAAATACTACACGATTAGGGTTTGCTTCCTCAAGTCTAGAAAACTTAACCAACAGCGTAAGTATTTTAAAAGAATTAATTTAATTACTTATTTTTTTACATTATCAAACTCTTCTGTGCTATCTAACCTCACTTGTATCATACTAATTAAAATGAAGTCCTTAAAAGCATAAAAAAAGGGTAATCTAAACGATTACCCTTTTAAGTGGGTAGAGAAAAGCTTAATTTTCGACAATAGTCAAATTATTATAATACGATGTTAGTGTAGCACCACTACCAGTAGAAGTCGAATTGAATAACTTTCGATTGCCCGGATCTAAATCTATCCAGGCTTCCGGTCTGATTTTTTGACCGTTCTGCATATAAAAACTCGCTGTACAGCTTGAAGCTGCAGGGGCACTTCCAGCATCATTGACATTATTTCTACTATCGCTAGGAAAACTATTCGCACATTTTACAGCATTTATTTCAACACCATTGGTATCTTTAAGTCGCCAAATCGCCTCAATTTGATTGTTGTCTACAGCATTACTTGAACCATTCCAAGCTCTTATTCTCCCTGATTCTAATGCAAAAGTAAAAGTGGCGGTAAAGACTCCATCTCTTTTTGCTGTGAACTCACCTGTAGTTGTATTGAAAGTCCCTCCGTCTCCTGAATTGTTATATTTCTCTGTCCATGAGGTCAAATAACAAGGTGTACGATGTGGCATCCCACTATAGGTTCCCGGACTTTCTCCTCCTTGTGCATAACACACAACTTCCTGAGAATTCTTCGTTGCAATAAATACAGATTTTACAAGTGGATTAACAATGACATCATTCCATTCGATTCCATTTGAATATTGAATTTTTTGTGACGTTGTATTGTATCGGATTGCTCCTTCTTCGGCTTGGACTGCTGTTTGATTGGTATTTCCTAATCCAATTGCATTTTCTGCCGCCCCTCTAACATCCAGCTTCACTTTTGGTGAATTATTCCCTATTGCTACATTTCCCGTCACATCTTGTACTAAAAAATCATCTGTTGTACTTGAAGCAACATCAGTTGTATTTCTTAATGGATCAACATGAAAAATTCCTTTCGGCTGTTCTATTCCAACTCCCACTTGCGCATTTATAGTTGCAGAAAAAGTGAAAAAATAAAAAGAGAAGTAAATTATTATATTTTTCATAAGCCGTAAATTGTTAGGGTGTTATAACTCGCATCATTAATCAGGTTTCTATTTCCACCAAAACTGTGAAATATATGAGGTGTCAATGTTTCATTTTTCTTCAGGTAAAAAATACCTGTACAGTTTATTGATCCGACGTTAGTCGCATTTCCTGTCGTATAGCCCGGATATGAATTTAAACATCTAAACTCAGGAACTCCTTGAGTGGCATTCGACTTTAAACGTATTTCAATGTAACTGTTATTTGGAATTACCGCTGAAGTAAGAGCTGCATTAAAACTCGCCACATAAACACCATCTTTAGGAGCTGTAAAAACGCCACTTACGACATTCAAACTATTGGTTGCATCTTCTTGCTCTGTCCAATTCCTGATCAATACCTCAGTATTATTGGCCAACAATTGATTGGAAGAATTATTGGCATAAACCAAAGCATTGATTGATTTTCCAGGAAGATCAATCCAATTTGTTCCATCAGAAAGTTTTAAATTTCCACTGTATTGCAAAGCTCCTTCTTTTGCTTGTGTTGCCGTTTGAGAGGTAGAGCCGATGGCGATCACACTTTCAGTTAATGAACTGTTTCGTATATCAACTTTTGTTATCGGAGTGATGGTTCCGATTCCTAATCTCCCATCTGAAGTTATTACTACATCATCTTCATAGAGGTTCTGTCCTGAAGTTGCATTATTCTTTGCGGCATCAATATGTAAAGTTTCTTGAGGATTAACCGTTCCTATTCCGACCTGAGCAAACAAAGATGAGACCATTAAAAAGCCGATATTAAATAAATATTTTTTCATATTACTGATTGCTTATTGTTCTACAATTGTTAAATTATTGAATCCAAAATTCGGTGCATTCACTGTAGGAGAAGAACGAAGTCCTCTTCCTCCACTCGTCGAATTATCAATTCTTTGTAATAATTTCACCACCACTTTGTCATTCTCATTCAGTTTCATACTGCTTACACAGTTTCCGCCTGCTTGCGCACCTCTAGTCGATTTTCCATATGTTTTTAGACATTTTACTTCGATCAAATTGTTGTTCTTCACAAACTGACTTTCAACCGAACTATTCACTAGAAATGTTGAACCTTCCTGGACAAAATCATAGGCAAAACTAAATGTGTAAACCCCGTCTCTAGGAGCTGTAAACTCCCCTGTTGTTCCATTAAAACTACTTGAAACATCATTGGTTACTTCCCAACCGGAAAGTACACTTGCCGTATTATAAACAAACTTAATCGCTTTATCAGCTGTTCGAATTCTCGCGACAACAAATGATTTTTTGGGTGTCGAATAAATATCCATCCATTGAGTACCATCAGAAACTTGTAATTTTCCGCCTGAAACATCAACATAACGGATAGCACCTGCTCCTACAGCTTCAGCAGTCTTAGAAGTTGAACCAATTCCCAATGCATTGTTCAGATTGGATGTAGATCTTAAATCAAGCTTTACGGCAGGAGTTATTATTCCAACACCTACATTTCCGTTAGTTGCTACAACAAAATCATTTCCAGCTTGTTCAGTTGTAGGCGGGCTTTGATTGTCTTTTTTTCCATCTACATGAAAGGACCCTTTTACATCTTTTGTATTGATTCCTACTTGCGCATACATACCCAAAGTAGTTCCCAAAAAGAGTAAAAGAGCTAATTTTCTTTTTAGGTCTTTTATCATAGGTTTAAAATTGATGACACAATATTAGTCATCTCCTCTAAAAACATACGTTATTCGTATTTCCTATATTTTAAAAATTCAGAATTCTTTCTATATTTATATTTTGTATCCTTTATTTCAAAAAGATATCTACTTAATAATGTGCAATTTAGTTATTTCTTATTTTTTAAATATTCAGAAGGATTCATTCCTGTTTTCTTTTGGAAAGCCTTAATAAAAGTTGGATCAGACGAAAAACCAGCCAATTTGGATAAATGACTTATTTTATAAGTCAGTAAAGCTTCTTCAGTTTCCAATTTTTTAAGTAGATATTCTATTCGAAGATCATTGATGTAGTTCGAAAAACTCTTCCCAAATTCTTCTTTAACTGTCCTTGAAAGATATTTCGTGTTACATCCTATTTTATTCGACAAATGATAAAGCGTCATATGCTGATCAACGAAACCTTCTTCTTGTTCAAATTTCTTGAGTTCTTCAACTATTTTAACTTTCGTTGCATCGTTTATTGAAAAAGAATCTTCTTTTTTTCCATGAACGACCTTTTTCTTTGCTCTTTTTCTATAATATTGTCTGATCACGAACAAGCTAAGAAACATCAAAAATAAAAGCAGACTGATATAAAACAATTTCTCATACTTTGACAAAGTATCTATTTTTGAATTTTTATCATGAATAACTGAACGAACAGCCGATTTTGAAGATTGATTGATGGTATTCGTCAATTCCACATATTCTTCATTTGTTTCGTTGGCTTTCTTATAATCGCCCAATTCCGTGTAAGCTTTCGCCAACCTTTGTAAAATTTCTTGTCTTTTACTTAAAAAAGCGTCTGAATCACAATACTTCAATCCTTTTTCTAAATAATTGACCGCGTCCTTGTATTGGTGTTGCTTCAAAAAAAGTAATCCTAAATCATGGTAGATCGCTGCATTCATATATTTATCGGAAGGATCTACCATTGATAATGCCTTTTTCGAATAACTGTAAGCCGAATCATACTGATTTAATTTTATATACATATAGCTTGTATTTGTATAAGCTAATGGCAATACTTCCTTCTTTCTTTTTAAAGAATTTAAGTTTTCATATGCATGAATTGATTTTTTAGCAACTTTCAACTTCTCCTCTAAATTTACCGTATCATCCATCAGAACAAGTTTTGAAGCATACAAACTTCCTCTTAAATCATTTGTTTCTTCATTCTCTATTTGTTTTAGAAGAGTCAATCCTTTATTTAAAGCAGTTTCTGCTTCATTCAACAATCCCATTTTAGCATACTGAGTTCCCAAAAGACGTAACCCCATTGCTTCGCCTTCTATATATCTCATTTTATTTGCTCTATTTATCGCTGAATTGGCATAAATTACAGAAGAATCTGCATTATTCTTCAAATAATAACCAAACCCTTTCAGATAATCCAGCTTAACAACTAATTTATAGTCATGAGAATGCAGGGCATTGGATTTTGCGACTTCAACGTTTTTAAAAAATTCTGTAGGAGAAGTTGTCAACTGATTTCTTAGTCTTTCATAAATATCATCAGATTTTTGAGCTGTAAGAATAGAACAAGAACAGAGTAGTATAATAAAAGAGTAAAGTGTTTTTTTCATGTATAAATTTCAAGGTTGTTTTAATCAATAGATAGAAGTATTAAAAAACATGCCAAAAAAAATTATTTCAATATCAAAAAATCGCTCTATGCTCCTCTTTTAATTGTATCATCAATCAATCCGATTTTTAATGATTTGATTTTCTTTATTTAAATATAGAGCTAAAGAAAATTTTCTAAATACCAAACCGATCATTTTTAATGAGAAAAAACTTTACCCCCTTTGAACCTTTCTCAATTAAGAAATATGATATATAAATCATAAACAAGTATAAAGATAACGATAAAATCAGTTAGCAAATTATTCCGTAAAAATTAAATAAAAAAAGCGTTTAATGACGCTTTTTTTATTTAATAGATCAACTTACACAAATATCTTTTTCCATTTAGTCACGCTATTACGGCTTAATTTAAAGTGATTCGCTAATTGCATGTTGTTCAATTTATTTTGCTTTTGATAGTCTAGTATAAGGAGTATATCCTGTTTGGAATAAGATCTGAATTTTTGGTTAAACACTTTATTTTGTTGGTGTTGTTCTCCAAAAATCAATTTATTCAACTCGAGTATATCAAGAATGGATAAACTTTTTTTATTCAATATTCGTTGACACAAGGATAATTTCTCCGGATAAAGATCATTTAAAATATCTGTATAAAGTGTTTTATAGTTTATTCTAGTCATCATTTTTAATTTAGAAAAAAAGCCACTAATCATAAAATGATTAGCAACTTCTGGTTGTTTGTTAGAATAGGTTTAATTCATCATTATTTCTAATTCTTAATTGGTTGAGGTATTTTTATATTTGCTAATCCATTTATATAAAGTCGTCTTTGGAATGTTGTATCGTTCTATAATTTCTGATTTATTCAATTCTCCTGTGTTCACTTTATTCAAGATATAATCGATCATCTCTTTTGTATAAATATTTTTTCGAAAACGTGGCAAAGATGAATTTCTATTTTTATTTGAATAAACATACGTTCTGCTCTCTACTGGTGCGTACAGAATTAAATGCTGCGAATACAAACGAAAGAAGTCGTATTCTAACAGTTTGCTCCACTTCAATAAAACTTCCGTATCCAAACTATCCATTTCATACATCTTTTCTACTTGCTGCTCTGTACATTTCATAAAGTTACAGATGCGGAGCATTTCTATCCTACACTCTATCACCCGTCGTCTGATTAAAGAACCTACTATGTATAGATTTAAAATTCATTCCGTTAGATTTAGATCAGGTTTATGTTTATTTCCAATAATTCCAAACTTTACCATCAAATACTGCCATTGTTTTACTGACAGTATCATAGCATAGCATCCCCGGATAAGGACTTTTTACAGAAGTATGAGGGTTGGCTATTTTAGGAAGAATCATAGCTGTATTAGCCGATTCTAATACCAATACACCTTTCGCATCTGTTGTTTGAGATCCAATAATAACACCATCACCAACTTCTGTTGACGTATTGACAAGAATTTCAGAGGAATCGCCTGTATCCGAAAGTGGTATCCATCCATTATTTTCATACATTTTAACTTTATTATCCGATTTATCAAACAAGAAGGTACCATTATTGTTGGTCGTAATTGTTGCCAATGCAGTAGAAGTATCATTAACAGCAGACAGAATAATTCCATTGGTATTTCCGGCTGCATCATTAAAGTCTAAAATAGTTGAGTTACCATTCATATTTTCCTTTCCTATCGCCACTTGTCCGAAAGAGTAAGATGTTAAGCATAAGAGTAATAAAGCGTTTATATTTTTCATTTTGTTATGATTTTTTGATTAATATTTATGGTTGAAATCCCAATTGGATTAAAGCATAAGCCATTAAATTATGAACAAACCTCTCTTGCGGTGTATCGATTATTGTTTCTGCAATTGTAGAAGCTCGAAACAAACCTTCGTCCCAGACAAAAATAACTTTACCTTTAAAATCTCCACCAATAGTCCAAACAGCAACACCTCCTCCAGTCACTGTTTCATTAGCATAAACCGTACTGGCAGATGGTAATTGATTTGCTAGAACCCGTCCTTGTGTAGCAGCTCCAGATAAACTGATATTTTTTGTATTACCAAATACATTACTCAGCTCATTCACAGATGAACTTATAGCCGAAACAGCTCCGTTTCCATTACTTCCTATGATTCCAAATGCCGTCAATATTGGATTAAAATTATAAGCTGTGTTATCTAAATTAATAATCGCAACCCCACCTTCTTTTACAAAATCAGCAACATGTTGAGCTTGAACGGAAGTCATACTGCTATAACCTGTATTAATAATATCATAACTATTCTTTAATTGATCACCTGTATTACTTGTAAGTACTACAGAAGATAAATCAGAAAATTCAAAACCTGTAATCCCTTTAAATGTACCAGTTGGTCCATAATTAGATAAATTCGTCAATTGACTATTGTAAGCAGAAAAATTAGATTTTCCGATGGTATATCCTGCAAATGATCCAATTCTAATTTTTCTAGGCGCTTCAACTAGAGGATCACAAGTATTTTTGATACAGTTCCAAACAGTCCCGTTATGCAATTTCACACATTTGTCTGTAATATCATAAATAAGCATTCCTTCTTTCGGATCAGTAATTTTAGCTGAATTTAAAACTCTAGAAATGACCATTCCTTTATCCTTTGATTCCAAAGCTAAAAATCCATTTGGAATATTCCCTGGCCAAAGCTGTTGCTTTGTTTGAGTTGTAATTCCTATTTTGGTATAGCCATCCGGAGTTCCTGTTGCTGCAGGATTTGTACATTGAATTACAATCTTAGAATTTATACTTACAGCTGTTGAAGGAGAATCACAACCATTATTTGCAACAACTTTATATACTATATCTGGAGTCATATTCTGAATCACTCCCACATTATCAACTATAGGTCCAACCGGCGAAAATGTATATTTATATGCATTATTGTAATTCGTGATTGTTGCAATTCCATTGGAATGAGTAGTAGCAGATAATACAGATACAGTTGGTGCAACTGGTGGTATAAAAAGAGGAGCAACATTTATCTTATCTAGTGCATAGGCCATGATGTTGTGAATAAATTTCTCTTGAGCTGTATTAATATCTGTCCCAGATACATTTGAGTCGCCCGGATTAAATATCCCTTCATCCCAAGTAAAGATAGCTCTCCCTTCATTTCCGGTAATCCAAACTCTTGCATTTGAACCTTCATTAGCTAATTGAATAGATGCATTAGGCAATTGATTTATAGCGATTAATCCTGAACTAGCAAATCCTTTTAAGGAAATATTCCTCGCATCACCCCAAACACCATTCATACGATTATTTAAAGAATTAGATGTGCTAGTAGCATAAGAAGGTTGTTCATTAACACTCCCAATTGTTCCGCTCCCTCCAAAAACTTGATGCAAATTTGATCCTACAGCACTTCCCGCATCCAAAAAGATTAGAGCTACTCCTCCTCTATCAACATATTGTTTTATTTTCTGAGCATTTGACAATGTCATATTAGAGTATCCGGTATTAATTATATCGAATTGTGCTAATAGTTGATCAACTGTTAATGTATTAATTAATGTAGTTATATCAGTAAATTTAAACCCATTTATTCTGTTATAGGAGCCATGAGGTCCATAATTAGAAAGATTATTTAACTGGGTTGTAAAAGCTCCTTTGGATTCTATCGTGTAAGTCGACCAATATCCGACACGTATTTTTCCACAATCTTGAGCATAAATATTTATACTCATTAACAAAAAGATTAGAAGACTATAAAAAATGTTTTGTTTTGTTTTCATAGGATTATAGTTATTTTAAAATTTATTATGACTTGTTTATATAGATTGAATCATACCAAACCCTTCTTCAGTAGAAATAGTGAAGATGAAATCATTATAAACGGAATTCTTTTCTGAAACATTCTTGGTTGGTTAAGGCATGCAAAGAAAAAAATCCTTCGAATTAAAACCTTAAAAAGACCTACTCAACGACTACTCTATTTGTTAATCAGCTGTTTTTAAATACTTAAAATAAAAAAGAGAACCTATGATAAGATTCTCTTTTTCTACGATTTAACACGAAAACAGTTTTTTTAAGTATCAATATATTTTCTAAGCCATAAACAAAAATCTTCTTCAGAAGTCAAACCTATCTTTTTTCGAAGATTGTAACGATTATTCTCAATTGTTCTGATAGATTTAAATGTATATTCTGCTATTTCTTTGTTCGAAAAACCCAAATAAATATAGGCGCAAAAAGTAAGCTCAGATACTTTTAAAGTTGGATTAATCTCTAACATCTTAGCCGAGAAATTAGAATAAATTTCTTGAAAACGTCCCCAAAATTGAGGCGAATTTTCTTTTACCATATTATTTAATTCAGAAAAAGGATTGTTTACCTTCAATTCTAACTTCTCGAATTCTCTTTCTTTTTTATAAATTTCAGATTCTTTTTCCAGAAGTTTTATTTTTTGCTCTTCAATAATCGTTCTTTTTCTCTTCCTGATTTTTTGATATCGTATAACCAAAATTATGAGTAATAGGGTGAATAAAAAAGTAATGGAGACAATCATCAAATGATTGTTAAACCGAATATTACTTTTCTCATTTTTTTCTTTTTCTAGCATCCGAACCAATTCCTTCTGAATGATTAAATTATGTTCTTCTTTGTCTATTCGATGCCTATTCTCTGCTATTTCCAGGTAATACTTTTCCTTGTGAACATCTCCTAGTATTTTATACGATTTTGCGATCTTAGAGTCAACATATGCAGAGTTTTGTTTAAACTTTACTTTATTATCAGCCGCAAGGAGATAATAATCAACCGCTTTTTGATAATTTCTTATCTGATAATAATAATCTCCATAGATTTCATAAAAGAGTGCTAAATATTCTATTTTTTCCAAAATTGCTTGTTTGTACGCCTTCTCAATATAAAAATATGCTTGATCAGGCTTATTTTGTTGCAATAATATCCAGCTTTTATAAAAATAAATAAAAGATTTATTCTTATAAATTTTCCTCATGTTCAAATATCTTTTTAGTGGAATTTTTTCGACTGTAACAATAGATTTGTCAGCATAAAAATGGGCAGAATCATATTTTTTCAACTCTGTATAGCAATCTGCCATATTCATATAGACATTGGCTAAAATTACCTTGGATTCCATATCATCTTTCGACTCTACAAAATTGATTATCTTCCTGTTACTTATTAAGGTCTGCTCAACTAATGACATTCTACTGTAGTAGGTTCCTTCAAGCATTAAAAATAACGCTTTCAGATGTATATCTTTTTCTACAGCCTCTTCAGTGAATCCTTTTCTTATATAGTAATCACCCTTTTCAAAATTTCTAAAAAAAACATACGATTTAGCAATATAATAGTAAGCTTGTGCTTTACTGTATGTATCATTTTCTTTTTTTGCCTCGACTAAAGCCTTTTTGGCAAATGTTAAAGATTTTCCAAAATCAATATTAATGTATTGATCTGATAAATCGATAAAGGAATCTTTCTTCGTTATTTCATTTTTTTGTTGTGAAAAACAAAGTGAAAAATGAAAAACAAAAAAAACAAGTAAAATATTCTTAAATATCAAGATTTTATAATTATAAAGTAAACATAAAAACACCTTTGTACATCAGTGTAAAGTTTTGGATAGTAGATTTTTACAAACATAAAACAATGCTCGGAGGCGGTCTGACAAAATTTTCAAATCGAATCTTATTGTTACGATAAAAACAGTTATTTTTATCGTAGACTTGCTCTTTTTGGCGTATGATTTTTTTTTGTTTTTCGTGGGTTCTGTTAAAAGCTAAGTACACTTTTAGAGAGCTAGATACGACAGCCTTTGCATCAAAATTATCTATACCTGATAATATTGACAGGTACCGATTATGACATAAAATTTGCTTATTTACTTTTTTAAACTCTGGTTTTCTATAAACAGAATGACTTATTTTTTTATCTGTTTGATCACCCGATTTTATATTTTTTTTTATTTTATGAAAATCCTTTCTATCCGTTTTCAGGTATTTCCCACTACTTAATAGAACAGTATCTAACGTAACATTTAATTTTTCTGAATAAGATGAATCCTTTTTCGATGAAGATTGATAGAATATCGTTCCCTCTTTAACTGCAACAATCGTATTATTTGAGATATAAAGTTGGCAATGGACAAAAGTAAAAGACAAAAAAAATAAACATACCATCACATTTCTTGATAGAAATATTGAAGAAGACATCGTCATTAACTGAATTCTTTTCTTAGGCACTTTTAATTGGTTAAATCTTGCAAAGAAAAAATTCATTCAAATAAAAACCTTAAAATAAGGTACTCAACAACTACTCTATTTGGCTCAACAGCTATTTTAGCTGATTATTAAGTTTAGCATAATCAGCAGACACTTCATCCCTAAAATTCTAAACTCGATCGATTAACTTATTTAATCATGGCTAACAATTTGTATTTTTACGGCAAATAGTCTAGATATGAATTACCTGATAGTTGAAGATGAGCGGTTTGCGTATATGGAAATTAATCGAATGATAGCACAGCTACGTCCCAACTATGTACTAACCGGAAGAACAGAATCTGTTGCAGATACTATTCATTTTCTTCAAAATAATCCAGTAGATATGATGTTATTAGACATCCGTTTGGCAGACGGAAATTGTTTTGAAATATTTGAACACATACAGGTATCAATACCGATTATTTTCACCACAGCTTACGATGAGTACGCTATTCAGGCTTTTAAATTAAACAGTATCGATTATCTATTGAAGCCGGTTGAAGAAGAAGATTTATTGTCCGCACTGAAAAAATTAGAACGGCAACAAATGGAAAAAGAAATAATCTTTGATTATAAAAAATTAGAAAAGATATTATCAGGTATTCATAAGAAAAATCGTTTTCTTGTTCAAATTGGTGATGTTTATGAACATATTGATGTAAACGATATTGCCTTTTTCTATAGCGAGGAAAAAGTAGTTTTTTTACACACATTTTCCAATAGAAAATGTATTATCGATTATACATTAACTCAGATAGAATCGCAATTAGATAAAAGATCTTTTTTTCGCGTTTCCCGAAATTGCGTTGCCAATATTACTTCTATAAAAAAGATTGTTAAATACTTTAACAGTCGATTGAAACTTCAATTTCAACCGAATTGTCCACAAGAAGTAGTAGTCAGTCGTGAGCGAGTTTCGGATTTCTTAAAATGGGTAGATGGCTCGAATTGAAAATGATGAAAAAGATAGATAAAAAACATATTATTGCTTTCGCGCTCATTGTCACGACACTACTGATTTTCTTTTACTATATGTTTCAAACATTAACCGGAAAAGAAAAAAATTTTTCACAATTTTTTGTCATCAATCTCTTTCCATGTTTATTTATCGCATCAGTGGATTTTCTGATTGTTCATACCGTTTATAAATATTTTAAAATATACAATATTTATTTCCGCATTATACTTGATTTATTTATTTGTTCTTTGTTTTCCATCTTGGTAATCTATCTTTGTAATTTTGCTCTTATAGGTTTTTCTGCATTTGATAACGATCCTGAATTGCTTAAATCTACAATTTTTATTATTTTATGGAACAGCATTATCGTATTATTAATAGAAATATTTTTTTACAGTCAACGGCAAGCCGCTATCGAAAAAAAAATCAGTATAATTGAAAAAGAAAAAATACAATATCAATACGAAACGTTAAAAGCACAGATTAATCCTCATTTTTTGTTTAACAGCCTGAATATTTTGGCTTCCTTAGCTTATGAAAATCAAGAGAAAGCAAATCTTTTTGCAAAAAAAATGTCAGGAGTCTACCGTTATCTATTATTAACAAATGAACGTCCCTTCGTTACCCTTAAAGAGGAATTGGCATTTTTAGATTCCTATATATTTTTGGAACAGATTCGGTTTCAAGATAATTTGCTTATAACCGTTAAAAATGATGCTGATTTGAACAGGAAAGTAATACCTGTAAGCCTACAATTATTGGTGGAAAATGCTATAAAACATAACGTTGCTACTTCTACTAAACCGTTAATAGTAAGAATTGAAATAAATGAAAATGGGATACTTGTTGCGAACAATCTTCAGTTAAGAAATACTGCTGACCGTGGTGGTGTGGGACTTAAAAATCTATACAAGCAATATACATTGTCCAATAAAACAATTGATGTGGTAAAAACGGAAACGGAATTTATTATTAAAATGTCTTTTTTGGATTAAATTTCGTTCTTGCCTACCCTTTTTTAGCAACCAATCGTTTAAATTAATAATAGTTAATCTTTCAAGCATTAAACTTCATCTCATCTATTCTGAAATTCGTCGGAAAGTTCTTAGTAACGGGATTTTTAATATTGAATTTTGCGTTATAATTTTTTATCAATGAAAAAGCAAATATGTTTATCGGCTGTTGTTATAACAACATTCCTTATGGTTTCAATTTCGGCTAATGCCCAAGAAAAACTGTCTCTAGGACTCAAAGGCGGTGCCAATTCAACATTTTACAAGTTTGATTCGGAGAGTCCATATTCAAACAGTTCATCAAAATTTGGCGGCTCTGTTGGTGGATTTCTAAAATATGATTTTGGTAATTGGTTCGCACTTCAAACTGATTTGATGGTTCATTACCGAAATTCTGAAATGCAAAATAAGTTTACAACCGAAAAATCCACATTAAAATCGTTAGATCTAGAACTACCTGTTTATAGTGTCTTTCAGTTCAATCTGGAATCAGGGAAAATATTTTTCGGGATTGGTCCTTATATCGGTTATGGCATTAGAGCAAAAACAGGTGACATCAACATGTTTAATAAAGATATAACAGGAAAAAGTCTCATGAAGCGTCTCAATTATGGTGCTGCTAGTATGCTTGGATATCATTTTGGTCACGTCCAGATCAGTGCTTCCTATATTTCACAAAATGGGATAGGAAAAATACAAAAAGGCTCAGTTTTAAGACGACAAACTTTCGATTTAGGAATTGGTTATAGTTTTTAAAATTTATGCTAAAAACCGGATCACTCGAATTCTTCCAATATCAGGAGGAAAATCCTACTACCATTTTATAGATACTTTGAATAAACCCCTAATAAAATGAAAAAAGTAATTCCATTATTGACAATTATTATACTATATACATCTTCTGTTTTTGCACAAGATGATAAGCTAAAAAGACCACAAGAACCTTTGAAACCTTATTCCTATTATTCAGAGAATATTATCTTCGAAAATAAACAAGCGGGAATCAACCTTGCGGGAACTTTAACCCTGCCGCAAAAGGAAGGTGTATATCCTGCAGTTATTTTGATAAGCGGGAGCGGCCCGCAGGATAGAAATGAAGAATTGGCAGAACACAAGCCTTTTCTTGTGCTGTCAGATTATCTTACGAGAAATGGAATTGCCGTTTTGCGTTATGATGATCGAGGCACTGCCTTTTCTGAAGGAGATTTCAACAGTGCCACATCTTTAGACTTAGCAACTGATGTAGAAAGTGCTGTTGCTTATCTAAAAAAGCGAAAAGAAATCGACAAAAAAAACATCGGCCTGATAGGACATAGTGAAGGAGGCCTACTTGCTCCGTTAGTGGCGGTTGAATCAAAAGATGTAGCTTTTATTCTAATGCTTGCTGGTCCGGGAATTCCGGGTGACAAAATACTTTTATTACAACAACAATTAATAGCAGAGGCTTCCGGAGTCAGTAAAGAAGAAATAAAAGCAACAAAGCGGATAAATAAGGAAATTTTTAAGATCGTAAAAAAGTCTTCAGATATCGAGCAGTTAAAAAATGATTTAAGAAATCATTTGGAAAAATTCCTGGCTCAAAATCCGAAACTTAAGAAACCGTATGGGATGACCGATGATGAATTCATCAACTTACAGATTAAGACCTACACTACCCCATGGATGCAGTATTTTATTAATTATAATCCTGCTTCCACCTTAAAAAAGGTAAAAATTCCTGTTTTAGCTCTTAATGGAGAAAAAGACCTGCAGATTACACCAAAGGAAAATTTGAGTGCAATAAAGAAAGCATTACAAATAGCCAAAAACAAAAACGTGACTGTAAAAGAATTACCTTCTTTAAATCATTTATTTCAGGAAGCAGACACGGGTGCCCCCCAGGAATATCAACTTATCGAACAGACCTATTCACCAACCGCTTTGACAGCAATATTGAATTGGCTAAATTTACAAATAAAGTAAATTATGAAAGAACAAATCAAATACCAGATGAATCAAGCATATGAATACAAATAAAATTGACTTAGGTTTTTTTCCTACACCTTTACAAAAACTGGAAAACTTATCACAAATATACCCTGATTACAACATTTATATAAAAAGAGATGACAATACAGGATTGGCTTCAGGTGGAAATAAAACCAGAAAGTTAGAATTTCTGATACAACAAGCTTTGGACAAAGGTTGTGATACTGTAATCACTGCCGGAGCTCAACAATCAAATCATTGTCGGCAAACAGCTGCGGCCTGTGCTAAAGTGGGATTAAAATGTCATCTGCTTTTGGGAGGTGACCAACCTGATCTTTATGATGGAAACCTGCTGTTATCTTCATTACTGGGTGCCACCATACATTTTACAGGTAAAAACAGAAAAGGAGAAGACAAAGAGTTACTAAAAGAAAAACTGGAAAACGAAGGGAATAGATGCTTTATGATTCCCTATGGTGGTTCAAATTCTGTAGGAGCCTTAGGGTTTGTACATGCTGTAAAAGAGTTGAAACAACAAATTACTGAAAAGCAAATGGAAATAGACTACATCTTTTTTGCTTCAAGTTCAGGTGGTATGCAGGCCGGATTAACTGTTGGTAAAGAATTGTATGGACTAAGCTCAGAACTCATTCCAATCAGTATCGACAAAGATGAAACTAACGGCAGCTCTTTAGAAGAAGCTGTCTTTAATATTGTGAAAGAATTAATGCAAAAACTAAGCATTAATAAGAAAATCGAACTTTCAGAAATTAAACTCAACCGAGATTACGACAATGCAGGATATGGTGTTTTAACCTCTCATGAAATTAATGCCATCGAAGAATTAGCAAAAAAAGAAGGCATTCTCTTAGATCCCGTTTATACCGGACGGGCGTTCTATGGTATGTTAGATTTTTTGAGGAAGAAAAAATTGCCCTTAAATTCTACGATTCTATTCTGGCATACCGGAGGCTTACCAGCCCTCTTTAAATTTGGCAAAGAGTTGAGAAGTGAGTCTTAATAAATCTACTCTCCATAGCTGAATTCTTCTTTATAGTTTTTACAAATGAATTATACAACAAGATAATTATACAATAGAATATTTAAGGCATACACCTTAAAAACTAAAAAAGCGTCGTTTGACGCTTTTTTTAACTCTTTAAAATTTCATCCATAATTTCTATAATAATAAAATAACTGATTATACTATAAATTAATCCTAGCCAAAGATAAAAACGTAATGTTTCACCTCCTGTATTCATATACCTACTTACTCTAAATATAGACACCAATAAAATGATTATTAATAGTATATGAAATAATGAATCATTTAAATAAATATCTTTTTCCATTTTGCAACAGTATTTCTACTTAATTTAAAATGATTAGCCAATTGAGAGTTATTTAATTTATATTTCTTTTGATAATCTAAAATAAGTAGAATGTCCTCTTTTGAATACGACCTGAATTTTTGATTTAAAACTTGATTTTGATGATGCTCTTCTCCAAAGATCAGTTTATTCAATTCGAGTATGTCGAGTATGGATATTTTTTTTTTATTTAATATTCCTTGGCATATTGAAAATTTATCAGGATAAATTTCATTTATGATATCGGTATAAAGTGTTTTATAATTTATTCTTGTATTCATTTTCGTCTTAGGTTAAATTAATAGCTTAGGCAAAGAAAAAATTGTTAATTAATCTTCTTTGATCTTGATTTTTTTCTCATTTATAATTCAAGTATGTAAAGGTTTTCGCCATCTTTTTGTTCTCCCGTAGATCTAAAGCCCAATGAACTATAAAGCGAGGTCGCTCGTTGATTATCGGGATCTAGTCCAATATAAATTTTATTTATTTTTCTATTGTTTTTTATCTTTTCTATGAAGGAAATAAACGCTTTTTTTCCATAACCTTTGCCTTGGTATTTATGATCAATCATGTATCTAAGTACCCAAAAATTTCCATCATCCTTAAAATATGGTCCGGATAGAATAAAACCAATTAAGTTTTCACCATTATAGATCGCTTCCGTTTGCAATAGTGGATAATATTTGGATTCTGCAATAGAAACTGCATTGCAACAGATAAATTCTTCATCAAATGTTGGTATTCCATTTCCATTGGTCGTAAGCAAACATACATCGTAAAAGTTGTCTGCTGTTATTTCTCTAAATTGTATTTCCATCTTGTTTTTATAAATTCATTATTATTTCGTTTGAGATTAAAAAAGCTACTGATCAAAAAAATAATCAGCAGCTAATGGTTAATTAGAATAGGTTTGTCAGTAATTAAGATAGCTGTTATCTATTTGGTTGATTTTCTATATTTACTTATCCATTTGTATAAAGTCGTCTTTGGAATATTGTATCGCTCTATTACCTCAACATTTTTCATTTCCCCTTTCTCAATTTTATTCAAAATATAATCAATTACTTCTTTTGTATAAATATTTTTACGAAAACGAGGCAAGGATTCTTTACCGTTTCTACTACTCTGTGTATAATTATTATTTCCTACCGGAGCGTATAAGATCAAATGTTGTGAGTATAAACGAAAAAAATCGTATTCCAAAAGTTTACTCCATTTTAAAAGAACTTCCGTATCCAAACTTTTCATATAATACATTTCTTCTACTTCCTCTACTGTACATTTCATAAAATTACAAATACGGGATAATTCTATCCCGTTTTCTGTAACCAATTGCTTAATTAATGTACCAATATGGATTTCTTTGAAATTCATACTAATTAATTATGGTAAATTGTCTAAATAGTCCTGATCGATAATACCACTTGGAGGCATCTCTACTCCTGATCTCCATAGATGCCACTGACCTGCACCATCAGTACTTTTATTTCCACCATTAAAAACCCAAAGCAATTTTTTAGTAGGTTTAGTAGAAGGAAATAAAACATTCTCCGTTTCAGCAAATCCAATAGTACCTATATATGGATTTTTAACATACTTATGAGGAGGTTGCTCAACAGTTCCAATTAAAGGCATTACCATTGTTTTTTCTTCACTTTCTAAAACTAAAATTCCTTTTTGTGTCGTTGTTTCAGATCCAATTATTACTCCAGCATTTTCTGTAGATTCTACAGATGTATTAGCTGTAGGTAATGTAACTGTTGTTGGTAGCGTAGGTGTTAAAGCTAGAAGACCAGTGCTATTTTGTGGCGACACCGCCATGTAAACTTTTACTTGTTTATCGGCTCTACTTACATAGATTGTTCCAGGAGTTTTTACAACATTCCCGGTACTTGCAGCTTCTGTATTTGAATTAATGATAGGCAAAATAACTCCCATATTTTCAGAAGTAAAAGAGAGTAATGCCTTATTATCAGAAGAATTTGAGTTATCTCCAATAACAATCTGAGCATTCACTTTAATACTCGATACAGATAGAAGCAAAATTAATAATACTATATTTTTTTTCATAATTTTATTTTTACAGAGAACCTAATTCGCCTTTAATACTTTCTAGAACATCATAAATAGATTTATCACAACCTTTAGCCAAACAGTCCCATTTTTCACCATCAAATAACATTAAACATTTCTTTTCTGTATCATATGCAACAGCTCCTTTTAACGATGAGTCTGTGCCTAGGGTTTTTGCAGGGTTTTTGATTCTAGTTACAACTAGTGGCTTAGTACTAGAATCTAATACCATAGCTCCGTTATTTATACTACTGTTATCTAAATCTTTTTCCGGCCAATTTGTAGCATGAGATTTGAACGTTGAAATTCCAACTTTAGATATTTTTGCGATAGCCGCATCACTATCATCTATCTTGAAACAACCTACACTTCCAGTATAACAATCAATTACAAAATCACCTGGATTTAGACTTGCTATATCTGCCTTTGTTGTTCCAAATGTGTTATTCGTTCCTGCTATTATTTTTGCTTGAAGATTGTTACCTGTGTAGGCAGCTGCATTTGTCAATTGAAATTTATTGTCATCAATGACTCCTATGACATTAGCAACTGACGCTGCTTTTATTTCTGCAAAAGAATCCTGATCTCCCCCACTATTTTTATTTCCATAAAAAATATTGTTTCGTATATTTCCAATTACACTTCCTCTTGTTTGAATTACCGCTTGTCTATTTGTTCCCGTTCCTTGCAGGGCACTATTATAAGCAAAAATATTTCCCTCTATATCGTAATTTGCACCTGTTCCTACAGTACCTGTAGCGAACGAAATAGAACTTCCACCTCCAGTTGTAGTGTTTACCTTATTTTCATAAAAGAAATTGTTTTTTATATAATTAGATGTAACAATACTTCCTGTACGAATTCCTGCTTCAATTGCAATTGCTCCTCCGGCTCCAACTCCGGTATTATTCGTATAATTCTGAATAAAATAATTATCTTCAATTTGCAATCCACCCACGCCAGTAGCAAAAATTGCTCCTCCATAATTATTTCCGCGTACACCAAGAAATACATTATTTTTTATCATAATGTTTCCAGCAGAAGTAAGATATATACCTCCAGTTGTAGAACTTGCAGTACCACAAGAAAAAATATTTCCTATGATGTAAAAACGAGTTTGACTAGTAGTTGAATTGCCTGCTGAAGTAGCATAAAATCCTGTACCATCAGTCGCATTTCCTTCTCCAAAAAGATTATTGCTTATTAAAACTTTTACATCCCCATTTACAGTTGTATATTCAAATGGTCCTGTCGCTCCCATTGTATTTCGATAAAATTTATTATTATGAAACCAATGTGTAACCTTACCATTATTACCAGCAGCTATGCGAAAAAAGCCTGAACTTCCGCGTGAATCATGTATATGACAATCTTCAACTTTTAATTGGTAATATCTAGTTCCTGCTTCGTGATTAAGAATACTACCTACTGTAGCAGTAGTTCCTGTACTTTGAAAATAAATTCCTTTGATAGTCAATTTATTATTCGTAAAATCATTTGTCGTAGCTGAGATATTTACAAATCTTGTCGTAGCTGATTTTAAAATTCTTGAGATATAAGTTTCTGGATTATATCCGGAGAGATCTGTTCCTGTAGCATCTGTAGGAAAGCCGCCTTGAATAAGTACAGTGCTCCCTACATAGGAATAGGTATTATTTACATTGTAATTTCCCTCAGCAATATAAATATGCACATTGTTAAGATTATTTCCTAAAGCTGGAAGGCTACCAAGAGGACTATCCCACGAAGAACCATTTCCTGTTCCTCCTGATTTTACATAATAAGTTGTCTGCGAAAAAGCAGAAACCGATAAAAGAGTAAGTAAACATAATAAATATAGTTTACGGAGTATTTGAGTTGTTTTTTTATACATAGGTTTTAATTTGATTTTTTTAAATTTTTATTCTTTTAAATAATTTCATTTAAAGGAGGTCCCCTCATAGGATTTTCATTGTCTATAAAATGAAAAAGAATGAGATATTTTTTGAAAAAAGAAAAAGTCTGATTTCCAATAGAATCATAAACCTCTGCCCTATATTTTTGAATTTTAAGTATGTCACTTTGAAAAAAGTTATTCGGAATTTGAAATTTTACGTCTTGGCAAAAAATAGAAACAAAAGAATTCTTTCCATTCTCTACTGGTAAAACTATTCTACTATTATACTCTTTTTTGGTTCCATTCTCTTGTATTGGCTTTTTTGAAGCTTTCATTCCATTTATGAACAGCTTTCCATTTCTATTTTTCTTTCGATAAATGTCTTTTTTCGATAAAAGATTTGTATTGACCTTATCAGAAAGTTTATGATTTTTTGACGAATCTATAGGTAAATTAATGTAAACAGAATCTTGTACTAAGAACTGTGCATGCTCTGTTAGAACAATTTTTGTATCCTTTCCAACTATTACTTGAGCCGTAATGAAACAGGAAAAAAAGAAGCATAAAAATATAAGACTGTTTTGTACAGAATAATAATCATTTATTTTTATATCCTTTTTGATCATTGCTATTGTTAAGAATAGTCCTCCCTAGACTATTTATTCATTATACTGATTTACAATAGAATAAATTATAAATGTGAATGTCATCCAAATAAACATTTAATAAGTAATTAAAAACTGTATAATTTCCGAAGTAGAGTTTTAAAAAGGCTCTTAAAACAGTATTTTTCAACAATTTGCTTTTTTAAAGAAAAAGAATATCTTTGCATAAAAAGTAGTCTAGGGAGGACTACTTTTTTTTGTTAAATTCGTTCATTATTAATTTATTAAATCCGATTGAATGACATTTAATTTTTTCTTATCTGATAAT
>NZ_KB908298.1 GCF_000382425.1 Empedobacter brevis NBRC 14943 = ATCC 43319 | reverse complement strand
ATTATTATGGACGAATTGAAGTTGTAAATACTTTGATAAATATACCAAGATTTGAAATCAATTCACAACCCAATTTCAGAGCGTGATTGGTGTACTTCTGTTGTAAATACTTACGTAAAATTACTAAAAGTGAAAGGAACTTACAACGCCGAGTGTATATATGTATTTTCTTTCATAGTTGTAACTACTTACGTAAAATTACTAAAAAAGCTCTTATCCAAGAGCTTTTTTGTTAAAGATATGTTTTGGGTAAAAGTACTTTTTACCGAGCTTAAAACAAGGAATCGTCTTGTTTCTCCTCATGCGATACAACGTTTTGTCACTAACGTTAAGGAGACTTTTTAGATCTGCACTATCGTAGAATCCGTGGTCTTTGTCCGTGGGTTGTATATTCGTAATTAATTCTACTAAAAGAAGTTTTAACTCGTTGCTATCCTTCTCTTTTTGTGTAAAAAAGTAAGTGTTTTGCGTACGTCTTAATTCACTTAATTTCAGTAAGATACATATTTTGATTAAATAAAACAAATCATAAGAGGAAGTAGGGATAGGGGGATTATTCTATATTTCTTCTTTTTATTTTTCAATATTCAAATTCACTTATAACAATGATTCTCAAAAGCCGTCATTACTGTAAATAAGAGCTTTAAAGCCTACGTACGATTTGCAGACGAGCTTCAATCCATTGAAACGAGCTTTAAAAAGATTAGTGAGCGATAGCGAGTCATTTAATATTTTTAGTGAGTAAAATGAAGATTTGCAATTTATATCTTTTAAGTATTCTTATTTAAATACTTTTTCATAATATTCAATACATTTTTGAGAGACTGCTCAGTAATTAAAATGGTTGACTTTTCAATCATTTTAGTTCTAAAATTATCACAGCAAGCAATAATTCTAAATCCATCTTTCGTTTCAATAAACTTAGGACTTTCATTATGATCAGAACATTTTTCTAATTCAATAATATCTTTAACATATTCGTAGTTAATTTTATCCATGGTAGATAATTTTTACATAACTATTTTATTTACTATTTTAAGTTCATTCAATTACGATTTAAAAAAATAAAGTGCAATTTTTACTAAAAAAAGTTATTCTAAAATTGATTCAAAAGCGTATCTTTTTTATTCTAAGACTTGTTGAATAATATTTATATCTTTTATCACGTAAGAGCTTATCAAAGAAAATTATCTCAATCTCACTATTCTTTGGTTAAATATTCAAACACATAAAATTTATAACTCAAAGCTTATTACTTATAAATAAATATAACTCTATTTCCGAAAACTTAGGCTTCAATCCATTAAAATGAACTTAAAAAAAGATAATTTTCTATATAAAGTTATTTACTCATTTTGAAGAATAAGATGTAAATTGAAAATTATACTTTCAAATACATAGGACATTCTGTATAATAGTATGCGATAAAAACATTAAACAAAAAAATACCGAGAATAAAATTCTATTTCTATAACCGTATTCTCGGTAATTAAAAAACAAACAGTTGATCGTATTGAGAATCATCTATTATTATAATACCTAGTGTTTTACTGAATAGGTATTACTTATCTCCACTCTTATTTTCCTAAATAAATAAATATATAAGCACCTAAAGATTTTGGTTCTAGAGGAATTGGAGTTTCTTCACCTCCTGATAATGCTGTGAAGGAATGACTATGTCCACCTGCAAGGCTTGTTTGTTTGGCTAAACCATCATCATCCACATTATTTTTAGTATTTGTTTGCGAACCACTATTTATTTTTCCTGCACCGATTTCATTATATTTATGTAGATGTGTAAATTCATCAGTCATACCATTTAAATCAATTTTAGGTAAATTAGAACGTGTTAATACAAACGAATCTTTTCCAACGAAATCACCTAAGTTTTCGTTTGAATATTTGTTTTTTAGAAAATGGTCTTTTGAATCAGGGAGATTTTTAGTAAAGCCCAATTCTGTAGCCTTTTGAGAAGCTTTCGTTGAAAGTGTACTTACATCTCTACCATTTAGTAAATACCAACCGTTATGATCTATAGAAGAAGCTGAATATTTTAAATCCCCAATAATAGGTGTATTAACTTCTAACTTTTGCCATACAAGTCCATCGTTATGGTAAACGCCTGGAAATACACTTGTATCTAGGTCGTTATTTATCACAGTTTCTTGATTGTAAACAATCATTCCAATAATATGTGTTGGAAAAGGGTCAGCTTCTAAAGTAGAAATTAAATTTACGTAAGGTAATAAAATACCTTTATTGTTAATAGATGTACTTAGTTCAACTATTGCATTATTATTAATAATTCTTGAAGATTTTTCGTTAGTTATTAATACTTGCGCATGTGAAAATATTAAAATACTTTTTAAAAATATTATAGTTAAAATTGTTTTCATAATTAATATCCTAAATAAATGAAAAATTGAGTTGTTAAGTTTTTTGGATAAATTTTAATAGGAGAATTCTTTCCTCCTGTTGCTATAGAAACTTTATGATCGTGTGCACCTGCAGGTTCTGTTGTTTTTGTAACGTTAGGTAAATACATTAAACCATCAAGGGTTCCATTTCTGTCATACCACATATTATTTCCGTGGCTTATATATCTATGACTATGATCTGGAATAGCATCAACCTGACCTTTGAATTCTATATTTGGTAAATTATTTTGTTTAATAGAAATAGTATTATCTCCACCAATCGTAGCAAATTTTGTTGAAGAACTTATTCCTTTTAAAATTCTATCCGTAGCATCAGGTAAATTATTTGTTATTTGAATACTATTAGCGTTTGACTGTGCTATTGCTGGTAAATTAGATAAAGATTGACCGTTTAATAAATACCAACCTTTATGTTCAGTTTCGTAAGCACTTGCTTTGATATCTCCAATTGTAGGATTTGATAGTTCTGTATTTAATAATACCCACTTTGTACCGTCGTTATAATATAGACCCGGATATACCTCATAAGGGTGCGATCCGTCATTTGCTATATTGTATACCCATAGTCCTTCTTGATGTTTTTCTAAAGGAGATGGATTATCTGTAGAAATCAATTTTATTTGATTAAATAGAAAACCTTTATCTTCAGCCTTTACATCAAGTATTGAAGATTCATTAGGATTTTTTGTACCTATTCCTACTTGCGCTTCAAGAGTAGAAAATATTACCAAGAAAATAATAAAAAAATATTTGTTCATAATTTTAAAAATAGGTTAGTCAATTCCAAGATAGATAAATGTATTTGTTACAATACTTTTTGGTATATAGGTGATAGGATTGTTTTCTCCTCCCAAAGGCATTTTAAAGGTATGAGAATGCGTTTCCGTATGCGTAGATTCAATAGATGTCAAACTATTGGCAAGAGGATTTAGTTGATCACGACCACTAATAGTCTTTTTAATATCACTTCTATTATCTATGTAAGTATGTGTATGATCTCCAACAGCGGATGTTATTCCTTGAAAACTAATATCTGGGAGATTAACTTGTTCAATAATGAAACTATTTTTCCCATTAAGTGAATTAATTTGTTCTGATGATGATTTATTTTTAAGATAGCTATCTTCCATATTAGGAATATTTTTCCCAAATAACTTTTCAGCAATAGCTTTTGCATTTTTTGGTAAACTTGAAGTTTCTCTACCATCTAGCAAATACCAACCATTTATATCATTTTTAATGAAACTATTTTTTATATCACCAAATCGGTTAGATTTAGCAGTTAATTTAAGCCATTTACTCCCATCATTTAAATAAAGGTTTGGTTGTACACCAGTTGTGCCACTAACAGTAGCTATATTGTATATAACCATACCTTCGACATGATCTGTTAATGGATAAGGAGAATTGATATCGTTGAGTGATAATCTTGGTAATAGAAATCCTCTATTCTGATCTTTACTTTCTAAATGTAATAAAGCATTCTCATTAACTTTATTATCATTAGAATCTGTTATTTTTACCTGCGCATTTAGTATATAAGTAAATAAGAGAGCAAACAAAGGTAATTGAATTTGTTTCATAAATTTTTTGGTTTGGGGTCAA
Organism: Empedobacter brevis NBRC 14943 = ATCC 43319; assembly: GCF_000382425.1. Classification (GTDB taxonomy): domain Bacteria; phylum Bacteroidota; class Bacteroidia; order Flavobacteriales; family Weeksellaceae; genus Empedobacter; species Empedobacter brevis. Next base: position 163,655 of record NZ_KB908298.1, on the reverse strand, counting down.
TTATTATTTTTAATAAGATGAATATTAATATAAAAGGTTGCGTTACTCCATAATTTTTTTTAATCTATTTATTTATTTTCCATTGTGTGCAATTAGTATTTGTCTCTATTATTAGTTGAGGCTAATACTTGGTTTTTTAAATAGTATAGACTATTCATCGTTATAGTAATTCTACTTCTCCGGAATGTTTGGCAGCTTTTCGAATCGTGAGAAATAATCAAAATCAAATATTTTAAATTTGGCTTTTGGTTCGCTTTGGTAAGTATTGGGTTTAGTATTCCAGGAATAGCAATGACAACAGTAGTTACAAGAATAATTTTCTTTTTCGTCATTTCGAGCTGTCGAGAACTCTCTCTCATTTAATAACGAATTTTAAAAACTGTCATTGCTGAAGAGTCGAGTGTCAATTCGACGTAGCGAGCGTTAAAAATGATTTTCTGTTCACATTTTATATGTGAATGATTTAAAGCATTTAGCGAGTAATCGTTATTGACCGATTTGTAAATAAAGTAATTAGCGAGTAATTGTTATTTATCGTTTAAGTCTTTGATACAACGTTTTACAAACGTCACTCTGACTGACGATAATAAGAAGCTGAAATAAATTTAGTTTGACAAATTATATCCTTACATCGTAAATCAAAAATCTCAAATCCCACATCTAGAATCTAATCTGTACACAATAAATTAATTTGTATTAAGACTTTCCCGAATCCTAAATCTGTTTCGAAAATTCCCCTATCACTACTTTTGCCATTTCTTTTGAGCTGAAAGGATTTTGTCCTGTGATTAGATTTTTATGTATTACCACATTTGAAGTCATTGGGATACATGCTTTTTTTAGATTAGCTTTTCGCAAATTAATTTCTGCTTCGAGATTAAAAGGAACTTCTCTTTTTCGTCTGGCAATAGTTTCTTCAAACCAATTAAAACCTGTTATGTTTTTCCCTTCAATTAGATAATTCCCGTTAGATAATTTCACATTGAGTAAACCGCTTACACCATGACAAATCGCTGCAACTTTTCTACCACTTTCATAGTGATTAGTAATGATATTTTGTAAGGTTTCATTATTTGGAAAATCATACATTGTGGCGTGACCACCTGCTAAATACACCAAATCGAAAGTTTTATTTTTTACATTTTCTAAAGATGAAGAAGTATTTAATTCCTTCATAAAATCAGCATTTTCGTAATAGTCTTTTGAGATTTTATCTAAAACTAAAGGTTTCAAGCTTTCAGGATCTATAGGTACTTTACCACCATTTGGAGTTGCAATATTAATCTCCCAAGCATTTTCTTTTAGGGAATGATAAATATGTGTGAGTTCACTCAACCACAAACCTGTTTCCAATTTACCACTTGCATACATGCTGACGTTGGTAACGATTAATAGTGCTTTTTTCATTGTTCGACCTTGATTGATTTTTATAGATATAAATTTCGTGTCAAAAAATACTTTTAAAGTAGCTCAATCCAAGAAATGAGTAGCAGAATCTCTGATAATAAGAGATTAAAGTACTGTTAATTGAAAGATGCCCTGTATTCCAAAGGCGATAAAATGCTGAACTTTTTGAATAAACGATGAAACGATTGCGGATGCTCGAAGCCCAATTGATAAGCAATTTCTGATACTGAAAGATGGGTAGTTGATAGCAATTCTTTTGCTTTTTCTATCACTCGATTCTGGATATGTTGTTGTGTAGTTTGTCCCGTTTGTACACGTAACATATCACTTAAATAATTAGAACTTAAGTTAAGCTTTTCTGCAAAGAATTGAACGGATGGAATACCATTTTCTATTAAATCATTTTTAAAATAATCATCTAATAGATTTTCCAATTTTGATAGTAAATCGTTGTTATTTTTTCTTCTGGTTAAGAATTGACGATTATAGAAACGGTCGCAATATTTGAGTAATAAATCGATATTAGAAACCAATAAATCTTGTGTAAAAGCATCCATATTGGTATTGATTTCGCTCTGAACATTCTCAATAATGTCAAAAATAGATTTTTCTTCTTTTTCGGACAAAAACAAAGCTTCGTTGCTTGTATAAGAAAAATAGCCGTAATCTTTGATTTTAGTTGCCAAAGGATAAGATTGTAAAAAATCGGGATGTACCACCATCACAAAACCACGAACGCTATTGAGTAACACATCTTCAAATTGCAACACTTGATGTGGAGCGATGAAATACATAATTCCCTCATCAAAATCAAAATAATTTTGTCCATATTTACATTTGCCACCTGCACAATCTTTTTTAAGAGCAATGACGTAAAAATCTGTAGTAATCGTGCTTAAAATGGTTTCTGTATTCAATTTTACATCATCAAAATTGAAAACGCTAATCAACGGATTTGAAGGACTTTTCAAACCCAAAAACTGATGCAATGCACTAATGGAGGCAATTCTTACAGGCGTTTTCATATTTTTTTCTGCTAAACGAAACATGGTAAATTTACATTATTTAAATTAAATATTTTGTTCATTTTTAATCTGTTCAATTCCTTTTCTATAGCTAGTCGATTCAAATTCAGGAAAGCGATTTCTGAATTTGGAATCATCAAAAATGTTGTCGTGTTCATATCTCGGTAATAATTCCTGCAGTTCTTTTAGTTTGTCATTGAATTTTGCACCAATCTTAAACACAAATTTTGGAACAGTAGTATATTTCAATCTTTTACCATAAACATCCGAAGCCAAATCGATAAGTTGACGATAGGTAAGATGGGACGGATCAACAGGTAAATTCCAAGTTTGATTATAAGCGTCGGGAGTATTGCCAATTAAAGCGGTCGCTCTACTGGCATCTGGCGTCCAAATAAGACTTCTTTTCTTATCCGCACAAAGAGGGACTTTTAGCCTTTTTACTTTTTTTATGTTTTTGAAAATAAGCGTGTTGGTAATGCTTTGTGTTTTCCTTGGTCCATAAAATTCGGGAGCACGACATATCACCGCTTCCAAGTCGCCAGATACCATTTCTTTCAGTACCATTTCAGCCATGTCTCTGCGTACTCTTCCTTTTCTGCCAATAGGTTCAAAAGACGTATTTTCAGTTTGTATGCGATCGTCTTGTGGATACATATACGTGTTGTCGAAAAATACCAGTTTAGTCCCGTTGATTTTACAAGCTTCAATAACATTACTCAAAATAAAAGGAAATTGTTTTTCCCATAAATCGGAACTTATCGGAAGTCCCAACGTGAAATAAGCAATTTCACTGCCTTTTATCGCTTCTATCGCTTTTTTTTTGATAGATAAGTCCGCAGAAAAAACTTCGTCTGTATCGTTTACTTTTCGGGGATATCTGCTTACAATTCTAATATTTGAAGTATAATTTCTTTTTAGTTCTCTTGCCAATTCTTCTCCAATTTGGCCATTGGCTCCTAATATTGTTTGCATTGTCATGTTTTTTATTTTTATAATACAAATTTCAGTAACAATTTATACAAAATAGTAACCCTTTTATGGTAAGTAGTAGCCAAATCTCGGTTTTAATATTCTATTTAGATTTTTTGTTTGTGTGCATATTCTAATACCATTCTCTTAACTTTTCATATAATCAAAATTGCTAACTGACAATGAATTTCAAAAACTGTTATTGCTGATAAATCGAACACTGTTATAAGTATGATTTTAAAGTCGACATACGATTTGCAGACGAGCTTCAATCCATTGAAACGAGCGTTAAAAAGATTAGTGAGCGATAGCGAGTCATTTAATATTTTTAGTGAGTAAAATGAAGATTGAACGTCGAAAATCGCAGTCTTGACGTTTTGTAATTACACACTACGTAGATCAGACTTTACATTAAGGTGAAACAGTTAAAAGAAAATGTCATTTCTATGTTGACCGAACTTATCGAAAAATCTTTAATCAATTTTTTCAGTTAAAAGAATATAAAATATAAAAACTTAGAAATGAATGAAATTCTGAAAAAAGAAATGATTTAGTAAGCAAAAAATTCAAAAGAAAATAAAATTATTGAGATTATGAAGGACAGTTTTTCAGCTGATGTATAACTGTTTTTAGATAAATGATCTTAAAAAATTTCTATTCAATCATAATATTGAATAGTTTAACTACTTTTGTGTTCTGATCTTTACAAGATATTGTACAAGTAAAAGTGTTAATTATGAATAAGAGAGATTTTAAAGATAAAGTATATACAGAATTGTCAAAGGTAGCTAAGGCAATGTCTAATCCCATTCGATTAGAGATTATTGATTTATTGGGTCAAGGACCATTTACGGTAGAGCAGATTGCTAATTATATAGGACAGTCTATTGCAAATACTTCCCAACATTTACAGCATTTAAAAAATGCTAAATTAGTACAAATTAATAAGAAGGGAAACTATATCAACTATTCCCTTAGTAGTGAGAATGTATATCATACCTGGATTTCTTTGAGAGAATTGGGAATTAATTCCAATGCAGAAGTTGAAAAAGTGATACAAGATTTTCGTAGTAGACAAAGTGTAGATTTACAGGCAATTGATGCAGAAACATTAAAAAGAATGATTGACAAGGATGAAGTTATTTTACTTGATGTAAGACCAGAAGAAGAATATGAAAGAGGTCATATCTATAAAGCTTTATCAAAACCTATTGATCGATTAGATGATTCATTGAAAGATTTATCTAATGAAAAAATGTTAGTAGCCTATTGTAGAGGCCCATTTTGTGTCTTTGCAGATGAAGCTGTCGCACTGCTTCAAAAAAAGGGATATCATGCCGTGAGATTAGAGGAAGGATATCCCGAATGGGCATTAAAAGGATTACCTGTTGATTCTTTATAAAGGGAAATTAATGTAGAATTTAAAGCGTTTCATTTTTTATGAAACGCTTTTTTTATTTAAATAACTGATAATCAATATGGGTGTAAATTATTGATCAACTATTCAATATATTTATTGAATAGTTGAGTGAAGTATGTATATTTGTATCGAAGTAAAAAACGATTTAATATGAAAAATCAAGAAATAAAAGTAGAAGATCTTCAAAAGATGTTTGAACATGGAGAAAAAGTAACGGTATTAGATGTAAGACCTATGGAGCAAAGAAATGAATGGCAAATTGCGGATAGTATTCATAAAGATGTTTACAAAGGTCTTGTATCAGGAGATACAACCGTCTTTGACCAAGATAATTTTGATAAAGATATACCGATTGTCACCGTATGTACTGCAGGAAAAACAAGTTTAATTGCAGCAGAATTACTACAAAATAAAGGTTTTGATGCGTTGTCTTTACATGGAGGCATGAAAGCTTGGAATTATGCTTGGAATACAGCTAGAGTAGAAGCAGATGGTGTTACTGTATTGCAAGTAAGAAGGGTTGCAAAGGGATGTATTTCTTATATGGTTGCCTCGGAAGGAGAAGCTATTGTAGTTGATGCATCACTGGATCCGAGTGTTTATATCGGTTTAGCGCAAAAAAATGGTTGGATAATTAAATATGCGATGGATACTCATGTTCATGCCGATTATATTTCTAGAACTATTGATTTAGTACAAGCTACTCATGCAAAACATTTGTTCACTGAAGGGGCTGATGTTGCTTATTCTTTTACTGCTTTACAAGATGGTCAACAGATTCGCGTTGGAAAAGCATTTATTCTGGCTATTCACACCCCTGGTCACACGCCAGAGAGTATCTCTTATTTAGTTGGTAATCAATTTTTATTAACAGGAGATACCTTATTTACCAATGGTGTTGGTCGTCCTGATTTAAAAGCTGATCAAGAGCAAGCCTTGAAAAAAGCAGATGAATTATTTACATCTTTAGAAAAGATAAAGCAGTTACCAAGTGATATTTTAATATTGCCAGCACATACATCTAGTGCTATTGTTTTTGATCAAGTTTTAATAGCCGATACAATAGTAAATCTTTTTGCAAGTATTGAATTACTTCAATTATCAAGAGAAGAATTCATTTCGCAAACAATACAACGTATTCCAGCTACTCCACCTAATTACATAGAAATTGCTACGCTAAATAAAAGCGGAAGCTATCAAGATATAGATCCAGCAGATTTAGAGGCAGGTGCTAATAGATGTTCAGTTTCTTAATCCGTTTAACGAAAAGATTAAATTCTAAATGCTCAAAATAATTTTATAGAGTAAAAATACAATGGAAAGTATAAAGTTAGGTTTAAAAGAAAACTGGAAACAATTTACCTTATTGGTTCTAGTGAATATGATGGTTGGGGGAATGGTTGGATTAGAGCGAACTGTAGTTCCTTTAGTAGGAACGGATGAGTTTCACATTCAATCGGATGTTGTTGTTTTTTCCTTTATCATCGCCTTTGGAGTAGTAAAAGCATGTACTAATTTAATTTCTGGTGTTTTAGCAGATAAGTATACACGAAAAAAGGTATTGATTTGGGGTTGGTTCATCGGTTTACCCGTTCCGTTTTTACTAGCCTATGGTCCCTCATGGAATTGGATTTTATTTGCTAATATTTTATTAGGGGTTAGCCAAGGATTGGCTTGGTCTATGACAGTCAATATGAAGATTGACCTTGTGGGAAGTAAAAGTAGAGGGTTGGCGATGGGACTTAATGAGGCTGCAGGATATGGAGCAGTAGGATTCACCGCTTTGTTAACTGGTTTTATTGCCTCTCGTTATGGGCTTCGTCCAGAACCCTTTTATTTAGGAATAGCTTATACTATTATAGGGTTGATACTTTCCATTTTTGTTGTTAGAGATACTCGAAAATATGCTCAATTAGAAGCAACATTAATAAAACAAACCAATTCAGGTGAAGAATCACGCAAGCCTAATTTGTGGTGGGTTTTTAAGGAAACATCCTTTAAAAATAAAAATCTATTTTCAATTTCTCAGGCTGGGTTAATTAACAATTTAAATGATGGAATGTCTTGGGGCGTGTTTCCTCTACTTTTTATGTCTATGGGAGTAGGATTGGAAGGAGTTGGGTGGATTAAGGCCGTTTATCCTGTTGTATGGGGTGTGGGGCAAATTGTAACAGGTCCTTTAACCGATAAGTGGGGAAGAAAACCGCTAATTGTTTGGGGAATGTTTGTTCAAGTACTAGGTCACATCATTATTGGTTTAACAATATTTGATCCTTTAAAAGCAGGCTTAATTGGTTCAATTTTGTTGGGTATTGGTACAGCCATGGTTTACCCTGCTTTATTAGTTGCAGTGAGTGATGCTGCACATCCAACTTGGAGAGCTTCTTCTCTAGGGGTTTATCGATTTTGGCGTGATATGGGATATGCAGTAGGAGCATTAATGGCTGGAATTGTTGGAAACTATTTTGGCTTGATGTGGGCCGTTCATCTTGCGGGAATTATCACGCTACTATCAGGTATCGTAGTTTGGATTAGTATGAAGGAGACTTTGAAAAAATAGAGATAAACATATGATCAATAATCAAGAGGGATTTGTAAAGTATATTTTAGAGGGGCAACCTGATCTACCAAGTTATTATACAACAAAGAACTGGACATCCTAACTTAATTGTGAGTATAAGTTAAACATAAAACCTTAATTTTAAAATTTGCAGATTGGGAAACAAAAGGAGTGCCCCTTCGAATCAGTATAGTAGCTAGAGATATGCAAAGTAATTCCGTAGAAGTCGTTTGCCGTGATACATGAGCTAAAATTCTTGTTAAACGCGAAGAACTTAGTGCATTTGTTCAAAGTGAATTGAATAATATGCAGCATAGAATGTTTCAAAAAGCCCTTGATTTTAGAGATAATCATATTACCAAAGTAACAACGATGCAAGAGTTTAAGCAGATACTTGAAAATAAAGGAGGTTTTATTTCTTGTTTTTGGGATGGTACAGTTGAAACAGAAAAAAGAGTGAAAGAGGAAACAAAAGTAACGATTCGCTGTATTCCACTTGATTCAATTGAAGAAGTAGGAACTTGTATTTATTTTTACAGGTAAACAAACAAAGTTGAAGGTATTGATTGCGAAAGCTTATTAAACGCAACTAACAGACCATAATTTGTGAGCATTAGTTTTAGATAGCCGAGGTTTTTGACCTCGGCTCTTTTATTTTTTAATTAAACAGTTTAATAGTTTAGTTAAAATTCGCTCGAAACTCCAGTGGCGACATATTCGTCTTCTTTTTAAATAACTTGTTAAAGGATTGGGGGTATTCAAACCCTAGATTATAGGCTATTTCCGCTACAGATAAGGTACTCGTAGATAAATAGATTTTAGCTTGCTCGATTAACTTATTGTGTATGTGTTGTTTTGCACTTTGTCCTGTTAAAGAACGCAACATATCACTTAAATAGTGAGGGGATAAATTGAGTTTATTAGCTAAGGACTCCACCGTAGGAACGCCTTTTTGAAGTGTTTCTTCTTTATCAAAATAATCCGTCAACAATTGTTCTGTTTTGACTAACAAATCGTTATTTACTGCTTTTCGAGTAATAAATTGTCGTTCGTAAAAACGGTTGCTGTAATTGAGTAATAAATCCAGCTGCGAGAGAATAATATCTTGAGTGTGTCGATCAATAAACTGATATTCTTGTTCAATTTTTTGAAAGATTTCAATAATATTCGCTTCTTCTTTCTCTGAAAGATGCAAAGCTTCATTCAAAGAATAGGAAAAGAAACCGTAATTTTTAATTTGAGCTCCCAAAGGGTGATTGTACAAGAAATCAGGATGAATCATAAGCATATAGCCCAATCCACAGTTTTGCGAGATCTTGTTCACTTCGTTAACTTCCAAAGATTGAATTTGTTTAGGCGCTAAAAAATTCATCGTTCCTTTATCAAAGTCATAGTACTGTTGGCCATATTTTACCTTAGCTGTTACATTGCGCTTAAGCGAAATACTATAAAAGTCGAGTGTGAATTTCTTCCAAATGTCGTTTTCGCTAATATGCATTTGCGTGACATCTACTAGACTAATTAAAGGATGAAGAGGAGCAGGTAAATCGAGCAATTTGTGAAATTCGGATATAGAGCTTATGTTTTTCATCTTCTGATATTCTTGTATAAAATTACAAAATCTAGGTTATATAAATTCTTCTTTTGGTTGAGATTAACTAAAAATATTCTTTTTAAATTCTTGGTGCATTGCATCTTGTCCAATTTCTAAACGTCTCTCATATAGCGCTTTAGCATCTTCGCCCGCTACATAACGCAATTGGTATTTGCCATCTGTAGCGGCTTCATATACCACATCTGCAATTTGCTCGGCAGTAGAGAAGTTGTCTATATTGAACATCCCCATTAATTGATCTACAGCTCCTGCATAGCTTGGGTGTTCTACGACTTCTATAGAACGCCCACCAAAATCAGTAATAATTCCACCAGGGGCAACGGTTTTGATTTGAATATTGTGTAACCCCAATTCAAAGGACATACTTTCAGACCACCCTTCTAAGGCCCATTTCGTTGCGTGATAAATCGAATCTAAAGGCATAGATACAAGTCCACCAATCGAAGTCGTTGTTAGAAATAATCCTGCTTTTTTCGCTCTAAAGTGTGGAATAAAAGCCTGCGTTACACGTACTACCCCTAAGAAGTTGGTCGTAAGTTGACGCTCTATTTGGGTATTACTATAAGCTTCTAAAGGGCCGATTAATCCATAACCTGCATTGTTAAATACCACATCAATATCGTGAAGCTCAAGGGCTTTTTGAACCGTTAATTTGATTTGTTCTTCTTGGGTTACATCTAATGGAAGCAGAGTAACATTGGCTACGTGTACTAATTCCGTTTCTTTTTCTGGATTTCGCATGGTAGCAATGACATTCCATCCTTTAGCGGCAAATAATTTTGCAGTGGCTTTTCCCAATCCTGAAGAAGCGCCTGTAATAAAAATTGATTTCATTGTTTTTGACCTTATTTTAGAAGTTAAATAGTGCTCGCATCTTGGCGATGTAATCCGAGTCTGAATGACTCGTTCTTAAATCTACCCATCCTTTTACATCCTTTCCAACTAAGTATCTCAATTGGTTTGTTCCATCCGTTGTTGCTGTGTAGATTTCATCTGCTACTTGTTGCGCTGTAGCGATGCCATCGTGCATCCCCTCAAACTGCTTCGCAAAAGTAGTGGTGAATGCTTCATACGATTTTAGTGCTGGGTTTGCGGCAAAGTTTTTAGCGGCAGTATCGTGAAATGGAGTTTCTACACCACCCGGTTCAATTAATTTAATGATGATGTTCTGAGAGGCTAATTCATAGGATACAGATTCTGTCCAACCCTCTAAAGCAAATTTAGAAGCACCATAAGAAGATATCATCGGAATACCCACGCGTCCACCTCCTGAACTTATATTGATAATTATTCCTCCTTTATGCTCGCGAAAATGGGGTAATATCTCGCGAATTACGTTTAATGTGCCTAATACATTTACTTCAAATTGCTCGGCAATTTGTTCTGGTGTTTGCGCCTCAAAAAGACCATATTGTCCGTAAGCTGCATTGTTTATTAAGGCATCTATTTTTCCAAAACGCGCAATACCCTCGCGTAATGTATGTTGAATACTTGCCACATCGCGCAGCTCTAATTGCGTAACAAGTACATTTTCTAGCGTTGTTAACTCCGTTTCTTCTTGGGGACTTCTCATCGCTGCAATTACATTCCAACCTTTAGCTGCAAATAATAAGGCCGTTGTTTTTCCAATTCCCTTAGATGCTCCTGTGATTAATATTGTTTTAGTCATAACTATTATTTTTTAAATTACTTTTTGTTGTCAAATCCTTTAGGAGCAAAAAGCCCACGTAAGAAGTCGACATATTCTTGTTCACTTTTTTCTTTTCTCATTTCAATCATCTGCTCAATATCACTGCCTGCAACATAGCGCAATTGATGGGTACCATCAGTAACTGATCGGAAGATTGTTGCTGCTACATCTTGAGGGGTAAATGCCTCTGCTGAAGATAGATTGCCTAATAATTCCGTTGTTTGCGTTAAAAAGTCGGTGTAATCTGATATGGTAGCATCGGTTGCAAATTCAGTTGCTGCTCTTTCGTGAAAACTGGTTTGTACATAGCCAGGCTCAATAATCTTCACCTTAATATGCTGTGAATCTAACTCATAAGCTAAAGATTCGATAAAGCCCTCAATGGCAAATTTTGAAGCTGTATAGACACTGGTTAGCGGAAAGGGTATTTTACCAACGCCAGAGGTGATGTTTGCAATTACGCTTTCTGTTTTTTGTTTGCGCAAATAGGGTAGGAGCGCTCTTGTTACATTCATTAGCCCAAAAACATTGACATCGAATTGTTGTTGAACTTGTTCAGCGGTGATCGCTTCAAATAGTCCCTGTTGACCATATCCAGCATTATTTAGCAAGGCATCGATTTGACCAAATCGCTCGATTCCTTTTTCTATAGCTGCTACAATTGATTCAGGTTGTGTTACTTCTAAAGCGGTAACTAAAATATTGGGGTGTTGAACGAGTTCAGTTTCTCTTTCAGGATTTCGCATGGTTGCAATCACATTCCATCCTTGTTGAACAAAGTACAATGAAGTAGCTTTTCCAATTCCCGAGGAAGCACCTGTGATTAAGATTGTTTTTTGCATAGTTTTATTTTTTTGATTATTACCATACAAAAGTCCGTCTACTTTAAAATAGTACTGTTTCCGAATTGCAGAAATGTGTATCCAAAATACAGATTGTTGCCGAGTAGTGGAAAAGAAGATGAAAATTGACTTTTCAAGCTTGTTTGTTTATAACGAATACTATTAGGTCAATTGGAGAGTGCGTATCTTCGATTAACCTATTTTAAAGCAATAAGATGAAGTAGAAATAGTAAAAAGAAACAAAGGCTCTTGTTATAGAGCCTCGTTTATTTTTATAAAGTACATATTATTCTAATATTGCTTTAGGTTCCAAATAAGCAGATAGTCCATATACTCCATATTCGCGTCCTATTCCAGATTGCTTAAATCCTCCAAAAGGGGCTTTTGCATCATGAGATAAGCCATTAATACATATTCTACCTGCATCTAACTGTGAAGCGACCTTTTTTGCTCGTTCTATATCTGAAGCGCTAACATATGCAGCCAATCCATAGTCCGTGTCATTTGCAATTTCAATAACCTCTTCTTCGGTTTGATAAGGGATAATACATAGAACGGGACCGAAGATTTCTTCACGTGCAATGCGCATCTTGTTATTTACATTAGTGAATATCGTTGCAGCAATAAAGTTTCCAGCTTCTAATCCTTGAGGTTTTTGCGTTCCACCAGTTAATAACGTAGCTCCTTCTTGTTGGCCTATTTGGATATAGTCAATAACGCGTTCGTATTGTTTTTGGCTGACCATAGGACCAATGGCAGTATCAAGATCATTGGGATCGCCTACTTTTAAACTTGCAGCAAAGTTTTTGGCGATGGTATTTACCTCATTTAATTTCTCCATAGGCACAAGTAGGCGAGTAGCGGCTGCACAAGCTTGTCCGCTATTTAAGAAAGCAGCCATAATAGCGGTGGGAATAGCGGTTTGTAAATCCGCGTCATCAAGGATAATATTGGGTGATTTACCTCCTAATTCTAACGTTACGCGTTTCATGGTATCCACTGCTCCTTTTGCAATCATTTTCCCTACATTCGTAGAACCTGTAAAAGAGATTTTGTGGATATCTGGATTTCTTGTTATTTCTGCTCCCACTACGTCGCCAAGACCATGGATGAAATTAACGACCCCTTTAGGCAAGTTGGCTTCATGGAAACATGCTGCCATAATTTGGGTTTGTTGTGCACTCATTTCACTAGGTTTTACAACAACCGTACACCCAGCAGCTAGTGCCGTTGAAAGCTTAGTTCCAATAAATCCATTACTCATATTCCACGGAATGATAATTCCAACAACGCCTACTGGTTGGAGTACCACTTTGGATTTTCCAACCACTTGTTCAAATTGATATTCCTTTAATAGGTCGATCATGGTAGTGAAGTCATTGATGGCAAACTCAATAGTCATAGCGCTGAATTGACGCACTCCACCATATTCTTCAATCATGACATCGATCAACGCTTCTTTTCTTTTTTCAATGGCATTTCTTACGTTTTCAAGGTAAGTAATGCGCTCTTTTACCGTAGACTTAGAATAGGTTTTAAAGGCTTCTTTAGCAGCGGATATGGCTTGTTTAGTATCTATTTCATCGCCCAGAGTGACTTCCGCTATTTTTTGATTGGTAACTGGACTAAATAGGTCTAATGTATTTGTACCATGTGGTGTGACAAATTCACCATTAATGTACATTGTATTAATTGCTTTCATTTGTATAATTTTTAGTATACAAATATCCTTTGCATTTTAGGGAACTTACTTGTCATAAAGCTCAAAGATGAGTTGTTGTATGGCTCAATTTTTTGGGTTTAATGTTTTTTTATTACAAGAAAAGAATAGGAGGTAAGTCATTTATTTTTCACTACAAGGCGGCCTAATAAAACCAGTGAGGTATTCTGAATATTCGGAATACCTCACTGGTTTTTATTGGTTTGTAATCCAATCAACGAACAGTTTTCGTTCTGCAAAAAGCCATCGTTCTTGAAGTTTGACAAATTTATCTTGATAGCGAATAGCAGCAATCATCAATTTTTGTTGACCCTCTTCTTGAGTGAGATGGTGCGCCATACAATAGGTAATTCCCGTAGCAGTTGTTCCTTCTAAGGTTACGGAATTCTGTCCATTGAAATGCATTGTACGCTGATAGACATTTAAGTGGTCAAATACGGGAAATAGGTTGGCTTTGTCTTGCACTATTTCGGAAGGAATGTCCGATGTAGGATCATAATAGACCTCAAAGGTAGTGTCTTCAGTAAAAAGTGCCATTTGACCTATAGCATCTCTTGTATCTGCACAAAAGGCATATTGATCGATGAGGTTTCTTATTGCTAATCGGTCATCAGCTTCTTGGAGTTTTTGTTCTATATTCATTTTGTTCGTAATAAACTTTGACTGGGTGTAACGCCATATTTCTTTTTGAATGCGGTGTAGAAATGAGATAAATTTTCAAACCCCAGATCTAAATAAAAATCACTTGGTTTTTCCTGTTTGTGATGGATAAGATAATAGGCTTCTTCTAATCTTTTGTTTTTTAACCACTGTGCAGGAGGTAGGTCAAAGATTTTGAGAAAATCTCTTTTAAACGCGGCTAAACTTCTTCCTGTTAACTTCGCAAAATTTTCAATAGAGGAGTTATATTGATAGTTTTTGAGCATAAACTCTTCTAAATCAATTTTATGTGGTCCTGTAAAGTCAAACAAAAATTCTTTGAGATCTAGTTGGGTATGTTGCAGGAGTTCAATAATTTCTACGATCTTGCTAAATGCCATCTTTTCATTACTTTGATGGGCTTGTTCTATGTAAGGAACTAAGGATTGGAAATAGCTTTTTAAAAAACTAGTAGACTGAATCAGTAGGTTGTTTTTACCCGTATACCTACTAGGCAGGTCTATCTCATTTAGTTTCGTATAACTTTGTAAGTCTTCTTGTTTAAAAATAACAGAGATAGCCTTGTATTCCATATCAGTAGCACGTACTTTTAGTGTCTTTACAAATTGATTTCTCCGAGATAAGAGAATATCTCCTTTTTTTAGAATGAAGGTGCCACCTTGATGGTAGATATGGGTTTCTCCTGAAACTTGATATGAAATAACGTGATTGGGAACAAATTGTTCGAATCCCCACTTGTCTTGAACACTACAAGAATATACGAATGAATTATCTTGTAAAGGTGTGATCTTTTTCATTTTTTTAAAGTTAAAAGTTGGTTGCGATATCGGGTGTTTCTAGCTGCTGTTTGACTATCCACAAGCAGTAGAAAAACACACATAAGCACAAGCACAATACTAGTTGCTCTCCAAGTAGGAGAAACAGGAAAAAACAAGAGCAAAGCAGATAAAATAGCGAGGGTAGGCAATACGGTAAAGACAATTTTAAACTGGGCTTCTGACTTTGTTGTTCTAGCGATTTCACGATCAAGTAGACCGCGTTCATCTTCTAAAGCTTCTTTTTCAAATTGAGCAATTCGCGGTTTATTTGCGCTATATAATCCAATTCCCACAGTGATAAGAAAAACACCTGCTACAAATAAAGGAATTACAAAGGCTTTAACCATAATCGCTTTTCCCCAGAATAAAAAAACGGAGGCAGTTGCCAATACAAGCAGACTAAACAACCAAACGATTTTAGCTGAAACTAGTTCTGCCTTAGCCCATGCTATGCTGAATTTTAAAATATCCATTGTTTCTTTTTTTTCTTGTACAAAGTTCAGGAAGTAAAAAGAGGTATTAGTTGCTATTTAGCTCATTTTTTGTTTTCTGTGTGGCTCATAAATAAACTTAAAGATACAAAATATTTTAGGTTTAAATTAGATTTACTTGACAAGAGAAAAAATAGTTAATTTATAAGTTGGAGCCTTATATAAGGGATAATAATAAAAAGATGGATGTTATTTTGTATCATCACAAAATAACATCCATCTATAAGGTGTTACCCACAAAACCAGAATGAATTGCGTTTTTACAGGTTAGCAGTATTCTTCTATACCCTAAGGATTCTAGAAGAATCTAGTTTAAAACGTATACACTGCATTATTTTACTAGCCTAGTTTGGATTAAAATGTAAAAGAACTTACTACTTAGTAGGAAATAGGGACTTGTTCTTGTACATCAACGATAGATTCTGTTGTTAGGAATTGTGAGTATTCAACAAAGGCGGTAAATTCCTGAATAAATTGTTTTAGGTTATCATCGTGATTGATATGGTGATACATTGCTTGAAGACTGTGAATATCAATAATTTCAATATAGTCGTATAACGGTGCTTCATGATCATTGCCCATTACTTCAAGAGTACGCAATACTTTAAAGCGCTCATGTGAGGATAATGTCACATTGTATTGAGATACTCGATTTTCAAAAGCTTCAAACTGTTCGCGATTCACGTCTTTTTTTAACTTAATAAAGCCAATAATTACTTTTTTCATCGTTTAAACTTTTAAGAAGGCTCCGCCATCTACTATGATTTCTGTACCTATTTGAGATTCTGATCCTGGTGCGGCTAAATACAGTACTGCTTGTGCTATTTCTTCTGATTTGATTAACCTTCCATGAGGGATATGCGCTACTAAATTGGCTTTTAATTGTTCTAACTGTTCTCCATCTACTCCAAGTTTACCAAGTAAAGCAGTATCGGTTGAGCCTGGGCTAATTACATTAACTCTTATGCCGCGTGCAACCCATTCACTACTTAGCGTACTAGCAATATTTCTGACAGCGGCTTTAGAGGCAGAATAAACACTTGATCCAATATGTGCTTTGTGCGTTCCAGAAGAAGAAGTAAGAATAACAGACGCTGGATTATTCAATAAAGGAGATATTTTTTGAAGGGTAAAAAATAAACCTTTTAAATTCGTTTGAATCACTTCATCGAATAATTCTTCTGTGATGTCTTCTATCGCTGCAAATTTTGCAATTCCCGCATTTAAAAAGGCTACGTCCAATTGAGTGAATTCCTTTTGAATAAATGTAATTAAGCGGTCAATTTCATTTATTTTACTCGTATCATAGGAGAAGAAATGCCAGTTCGTTTTGTCGAAATCGACAAGATCTTGACGAAGATGTTCTCCATTTCTACCTGCAATAATTACTTGTGCTCCTTCTTGTAAAAAGAGTTTTACAGTAGCTAATCCGATACCACTAGTTCCTCCAGTGATAAGTACTTTCTTATTTTTTAATTTCATAAATCTTTGTTTTTATTCTTTACAAAAGTAGGTTGAAGTGGGGATTAAAATACTATGGGTTCCCTGTAAGAGACTGGTTTCAAATTGGGTACCTTGCTTTTTTTTTATACTTTAGCTCAACAAGTTTTTTTTAATATATAGTTCGAATGGATAAAAAAGCAATAGAGGAAAGAAATCTAGCATGTAAAGCTAAAATCTTAGCCATAAAAGATACAACAGACCTACTTAGTGGAAAGTGGAAAGTTTTTATTTTAGGAAGCTTATTGGTAATGGGCAAAATGAGATTTATGGAGCTTCTGAATTCAATTGATGGCATAGGACGCAAGATGTTAGCAAAAGAATTGGATGATTTGCAAGTCAATGGATTAATTACCCGTACAGCATTAAAAACAAAACCAATTACAGTAGAATATGAATTAACAGAGCGAGGAAAAAGCTTTAAAGGTTTGATGGATGAGATTATTTTATGGGGCGAAAATTATCGTCGTAGTTTGTACAAATAAATAACTGTAAGCATTTTTTCCATGTAATTACATAATTTTTACCATTATTACTGATTAAATTATTTGTAAACAACTCTTAAAAAGTGTTTAATTGTTCAATATACTTTGATATTTAAATACATTAATTAGAATTATACTTATGAGTTTAATGTGCTTGATTTTAATCTAGATATTTTTTAAACTTTCTGATTTTATAATTAATTATTGGTAATCGATTTAGTTTCGATTCTTAATTTTTATATTTATCTTTAGGAATAAAGGATTATTTACATTATAGTTTATAAATTTTACTATTCCAAACAATACTACTATGAAACCAATTATTTTACTCCCAACAGATTTTTCTAACAATTCAATTGTCGCAATGAAGTATGCACAAGGTTTAGCGAATTATCTGAATGCTGATATCCATATTTTGCATGCTTACAAAGCGTTTGTAACTGCTTTTCAAAGTAAAATAGTTAACGAAGCTGATGCTTATAGGGCTAAATATGAAGCAGAAGTAGATATGAAAAAATTTTTAGCCAAATTTACAGAACAAGAAATAAATATTTTTACGACTTCCATTATTGAAGGGAACTTAGTGGATGTAATTCAACACTACGAATCTATAAATCCATTAACTTTAATTATAATGGGGACTCATGGATCTTCTGTTCCTCGTAAGAACATTCTCGGTAGTAACAGTTATGATATTGCAAAAAATACTAATACACCTCTTTTAATTGTCCCAGAAAATAATAAGGGCTTTAAAATGGATAAACTTATCTTTTTTACAGATTATCAAAACCAAGACAATAAAGTATTTGAAATATTTAAATATATATTCAAACCGAAAAATATTATATGCACCATGGTTCATATCACACATGAAAGGTATGATGAAGAATATAAGAAATTAAAGGATTGGGTTAATAATTTATCTAAAACTAATAATATGCAATTAGAATCCAAATTAGTATTAAATCAGGAAAAAATAAATGTAGTTAATGAAATAATAGAGGAACTTCAAGCAGATTTGTGCTTATTGACTTTAATTGAAAGACGTAACTTTTTTGAGCGACTTTTTAGTAAAAGTCTTGCGCGTAAAATTATACTGAATCCGAAAGTACCTATCTTACTGAATTTAGGATAAAATTATATAGAAGCAATAAATATTAAGTAGAGAAGAGATTATGTTTACTGAATAGTTAAACGATCAATTTCAGAATATAAAAAATCATAAGAGAGATATCATTGTTATAAACAATCCTAATTAAAGACAGTTTATATTTTGAATGTTATAGAATAAAAAAGGCTGAATTCCTTTATAGAATCAGCCTTGTATGATGTATTAAATAATATTTTAGTCTAAAACATTTAGATGTTTACATTAATATATTATTAAAGTTCAATTACATTCTTCTAACGTTAGTAGCTATAAGACCTTTTTGCCCTTGCTCTACTTTAAATGAAACTTTATCGTTTTCTCTAATATCATCAACTAAATTTGATGTATGAACGAAAATTTCATTTCCTGTTTCTTTAATTGTAATGAAACCAAAACCTTTAGCATCATTAAAAAACTTTACTGTACCTTCTTGCATAATATTTTTTTTTAAAAAAGAGAATAATAAATAATTTCTATAATTATACATAAAGGAACTATTTCTATTCTAAAAAAAGAAATCTTTCATTATTCTCAATAAATTCATCAACTTAACGCGTGATAATTAACGTGAAATACTTGAGATTAAAATCAATTTGAAATTGAATATATTTAAAAGTGTAAAGTAAAAGTAAAAAAATACAATATTTTAAGAAGTATAAGGCCTACTGCCACAAAAATAAAAAACGGTATCTAAAAAATTTAGTTTGTAACTAATAATATCTTATCTCTGATATCTGTACAAATGTAAAGTAAATAGTTGAATAAGTAACAACTTGATAAAAAAACTTTTTTTATTTATTATAATTTTGATATTAAATTTTTATACGTTAAATGTATAAAAGATTGATTTTATAATGTTATATATAGTTATAAAAAAATTACAGCTTGTATTTATCCAATAATTTTTTCCTATACATTTAGTTTTTCAATATAAAAGTCTTAAATATTGTGTTAAAAAATGAATGCTTTGTTGTGATTGTTATTTAATCCCGACATTGTACACACTTAATAGTTTTTTATTACTATTATTTCTTTTTTTATGGGGAATCATTTCACAGGTGTTGGCAACTACATACCAACCAAAACAATTTCAAATCTTTTTTTTGATAATCATCATTTTTTAGATGAAAAGGGTAATACTATTTTACAAGATAATGCTACCATTGCTTTCAAATTAAAACAAATAACAGGTATAGAAGAACGTCGATATGCAAAAAATAATCAAGTAACATCAGATTTGGGGTATTTAGCAGCTGCTTCTGCAATTAGGAATGCCAAAATAGATGTCGAAACAATTGATTATATTATATTCGCTCATAATTTTGGTGATGTAAGGTATGGTACAATACAATCTGATATGGTACCAAGTCTTGCTGCAAGAGTAAAGCACAAATTAGAAATTCAAAATCCATATTGTGTTGCGTACGATGTTGTTTTTGGGTGTCCAGGATGGATAGAAGGTGTTATACAAGCCAATGCTTTTATAAATGCTGGTTTAGCCAAACGTTGTTTAGTGATAGGGGCTGAAACCTTATCGAGAGTGGTAGATAGACATGATAGAGATAGTATGATCTATGCAGATGGTGCTGGTGCAGTAATAATTGAACCAGGAGAGATCAACATAGGTATACAAGCTCATTTATCAGCTTCATATGCAAACGAAGAAAAGGAGTTTCTTTATTTTGGTAAATCTTATAATTCTGATCATTGTCCAGACACGAAATATATAAAAATGCATGGACGAAAAATTTATGAATTTGCTTTATCTAAAGTCCCATTAGCTATGAAAAAGTGTATAGATGATAGTTTATATAAGATAGATGATATAAATAAAATAATAATTCATCAAGCGAACGAAAAAATGGATGAAGCCATAGTCAAACGATTTTATAGATTATATGATAAAAATATGCCAAAAGATATAATGCCAATGGTTATTCATAAATTGGGTAATAGTAGTGTAGCAACTGTTCCTATTTTATTAAAAATGATACTAAATGATGAATTAGAAAATCACCAGATTAACGAAGGAGATGTAGTTATATTTGCTTCTGTAGGTGCTGGTATGAATATCAATACTTTCATATACCAATTTTGAATCTATATATTATAAGCTCTAGGTTTTCATAGAAATATGAATGATATTAAAATTTAATAAAAACCTTCATTATTAAATAAAAAACACCCCAATATATATTAGGGCAATAATTTATTAAACATTTTGGATTTAAAGTTTTTTTAATAAGTAGTTTTAAAATTCTAAATTACTTCAGATTCTAAATTTTATAGAATTAATTTTTGATGATTTTCAAAATAGAAGATAGTATAATATGTTTATTATTAATGTTGATATATTTTCAACAAATACATAATTAGCTACTATATTTAAGAGTTTTTAGCAATTGAAATATTCATAATTATATGATTAATAGTTCTTTTAATTACTCGTGTATTATTTTTTCTAAGATAAAGGTTAAGGAGTACATATAAGCCGATGTAGAAGCTAAAGTTATAGGAATAACATCTTTTACTTTATAACCATCTTCTAAATAGATATTTAATTGTGGATACTCTTTTTCGATAAATTTATTGTCTCGGTCAAGGATATTTGTATGAGTGGTTATTGTGATAACTTTTTGCATAATTTTAATTTTTTGATTCAATTTATCCTTTTATTACTTTGTAAGTTACAACTAATTTGTTTAAAAAAAGTTTTATTTCATATATTACAAAAAATACTTTGCTAGATAGTTTTGTTCGTGAAATTTAATACATGTTCACTTATACTATATTGTATATTATAAATTATAAATAGACTACTTAATAGTTAGTACTAAAAAAAAATAGAATAATTTTAAATATTTTCGATTTTCATGCTATATCATATAAAATAACCTATCATTTCCAATGATAGGTTTATAGATTATCACTATATTTGAAAATATTATATTTACATATAAGTAAATTAAAGAACTCTTATTCCAATTTATTTTTCAAAGATTGTTCAATGTTTTTTTCTAGTTTTTCTAGATTTCTACTCACTTATCACTTTGATTTTAATGCCTTAATCTAAGATGTGTAGAACTATTAAAATTTAGTTGACTTCCTCTTATTTTTTTTAATGAAAGTTTCTTATACTCTATGTATATAATATAGAACAGAACACTCATTTTTAATTACTAAATACTACAAAAAACACTATTATCTTCTATGAAGAAAAAAATATATCTTTTAGTATGGACTATCCTTATTCCAATATTTGGATGGCTGACTTATTTTGGACACTACTATTTTTCTGGAACATTTTATTCTTTTATTTTATGTTTCTTGCTTATAGGAAGTATACTTGCAGCTGTGCACCATTCCGAGGTTATTGCTTATAAGGTAGGTGAACCATTCGGTACGCTTCTCTTGGCGTTTGCCATTACTGTAATTGAAGTTGCTTTGATTATTTCAATTATGTTGGGAGCAAAAGGTTTGGAAACCATTACACTTGCTCGAGATACAGTATATGCAGCAGTAATGATTATTATTACAGGAATTATAGGTGGATGTATCATTATAGGCTCTATAAAGTTTAAAGTACAAAATTTTACACTTCAGGGTGTAAGTACAGCATTGATTACTCTTACTTCTATTATTATTTTTGTTCTTATTTTACCCAATTATACGATTAGTCATAATGGAGGTGAATATACATCTACGCAATTGGTTTTTGTATCTATTATTAGTTTAGGCTTATATCTTGGTTTTACAATGATGCAGACGATTCGTCATCGTAGTTATTTTATATCTCCAGAGAATAAATTATCTAAAAATACTGTGTTACATAAACTTCCAATAAAACCATCACGCAAGGAAATGTACATAAGTATTGTATTTTTGATATTATGTCTTGGTATTGTTGTGTTGTTGGCAAAGTTACTGTCAAAAGATGTAGAACATATTGTAAAATGGGCAGGTGCTCCAAAATCTCTAGTAGGAGTAATAATAGCAGGAATTGTACTTCTTCCGGAATGTTTGGCAGCTTTTCGAGCAGCTAGAAATAATCAAATTCAAACATCTTTAAATTTGGCTTTCGGTTCTGCCTTAGCAAGTATTGGGCTTAGCATTCCTGTAATAGCAATAACATCAGTAGTTACAGGAATAAGAATGAGTTTAGGAATTGATACTAAATCAACTATTTTACTAGGGTTGTCATTATTTATTATTACGATTTCTTTAGCAACAGGAAAAACTAATATTATGCAGGGATTTGTATTGATATCAATTTTTCTAATTTATTTATTTACTATAATAATACCTTAGGGATCATATTATTTATTAATTTTTCCGATGGTCACCAATCCTTAACTCTTTTTTTACATCATTAATTTTAGGGAGTTTTATATGAAAACTTTCTTCAATATATTGAAGAAGAATCTGATCTGTTTCATCTGTGATTTTTCTTATAAAAAGATAATTCTCTTTTTTAAGTTCATTAATAAATATTTCAACAATTTTTTGAGTATTCCATAGTACTCTTTTATTGTCATTGACAATAATGCTATGAAAAGTTGTGTTCATTAAAACAGTTTGGAAAAAAGAATTTCCAGGTAAGAATGTATTAAGGTAGAATTTTTTAAACTTTATTACTTGGCTGTCTTCACTAATAAAAATACAAGTTTCTCTTGTGAAGATAAACCATTTTTCACCAATATAAGGAATCACATCCTTCATATATTCTCTTTTATAAACGAAAGAAGAAATATGATAGGTAAGTTCTGTAAAGTGATTTTGTATCCTTTTTAAAGTATCTGGTCGATGAGTTTTTTGATCGTAATAGAATAAGTAGTTTTTTTCTCTGTTTTCTGAAAGAAATTGACGAATGATACGTTGAGATTTTAGAGGAGAATCATCTCCACTAAGATTGATGAAAAAATCCCATTGATTACTTACATTAAGCAAAAATTTCATTGCATTTATTTCAATTTCTACAATACTGAATCCATGAATGTTAATATTAGTACTTTCTAAAATATAAACATTAGGGAAATGTATTAGAAATTGTTGTATTTCTTCTATGAATTGAGGTTTAGCCTTTCTGTCTATATGAATAAGATACCATTGATCACTGGTATAAATTTTTTTAAAAAGATTTTTAAATCGTTCTTCATTATGATGTATGATAATAAAATAAGCTATCTTGATTAAATGTCTAGAAGGAATAGATTCAGTTTTTGTCTGAGGTTGGGTTTGAGGAGAAATAGTTTGCATTTTTTAAGAAGATTTTAGAAATCATCCACTTAAGTAAACAATTTTAATTATCGTATTGCAAGTTAGGAATATATTTTTACAAACCACTCAATTATAATCCTTATTCTACAGCGGTAATTTTTTTGTTTTTTCAAGAAAGAATCAATCGTATCATTGTGTATATTACAATAATCATCAAAACATTATTTTGTAATGAAGTATACAGTTATAGGTAAAAACTTCGTAAATAGCTGTAACTTCCTAAAAGCTAAACATAAATTATATCTAAATGAAACTATACATAAAATATATGGTGAGTCTACGTTGTAAGATGATGGTAGAAGAAGAGCTAAAGAAAATAGGGCTTAAATATGTAGTAGTTGATTTGGGAATGGCTGAAGTTTTAGAAGGAATAACAGAAGAGCAGCGAGAAAAGCTTAAGGAAAATTTATTGAAATCGGGATTGGAACTTTTAGATGATAAAAAAAGTATTCTGATTGAAAAAATAAAGAATGTAATAACAGAAATGATTCATCACTCAGAGGAACTTCCTAAAGAGAATTATTCAGACTATATCAGCCATAAATTGGGCTATGATTATACTTATCTTTCTAATACGTTTTCTGAAGTAAAAGGAATTACACTGCAACAATTTATCATTATGCATAAAATAGAACGCGTAAAAGAATTGCTTTTATATGATGAGTTAAATCTTACAGAAATATCTTATAAGTTAAATTATAGCAGCGTTGCTCATTTATCCAATCAATTTAAAAAGATAACTGGGCTTTCTCCTTCTTTTTATAAGCAACTGAAGCAAAAACGAAAAGGGAATTTAGAAAATCTGTGATATGTGTAACTATCTTAATTATATATGTAATATATCCTATTTATTTATAACCACCTTTGTTAAGTAACAATTCAGTTACAATAAAAATCATGAATTATGGATACAAATTCAAACAAAAACGGTAGCGAAAAATTTAAAATTATTGGAGACTGGAATGAACAGTCAAAAGAACTTAAAGAAAAATTTTCGCAACTTACGGATTCAGATTTAAAATTTGAACCTGGTAAGGAAAATGAATTGATTGAAAGAGTAGGGAATAGACTTAATAAAAAGGCAGATGAAGTTATGAACATTATTAAGAAAGCTACAAATGTAAAATCGAACGGACTTACTTCATAAAATCTATTAGATGAATCATATTCAAGAAGGATAGGAATTATTTTTCCTGTCCTTCTTGTTAAAAGAAAAGTCCTTATGACTAGAATAAACAATTTTAATTACAACCAGTTATGGACAAGAACGAAAAAATACATAGATTAACGAATGAAATTCTTTTGACGACGATGAGGATTCGGAAAAAATTTCCAGAATTGTATATTCTTTTGCTAGAGACTCCTATAATTTTTTCTCAAAGTAATCATATTACTGTTGTTGAATTAAAACAATATTTATCTGCAATCAAAATGCAATTAAAAATATTCGAAATCTCTTCCAAAGATTGAAAAAGAAACGAGATATAAAGTAGTTTTTTTCAAAAGTAAAACCATAAACCAACGAGAATTACTGGTTTTAATATAAAAAAATTGCCAGCTATTAGTCTATTAGTAAAGTTTATACACAAATTAAAATAATTGTGAAAAAAAATATTTTTCTCACATTATTCAAATAAAAATGTAAAATTATTTTCATCAAAAAAATAGTTGAATCTAAACTATTAAATATTTGAGTTCATAAACAAGTAAATATTAAAGTTTATGCCGCTTTTTTTTGAAAATATTTTATCTAGTGTACTATGTTGTTTTAATATATTTATTTTCAATTCCTTGTAAGTATTTTCAGAATAGAATAAATATAATACCTAAATCTTATTTAAAATAGCGTATATTACAATAACCTCTTCTAATAAATTAAAAAAATTAAAGTATACTCTATGGCGAAATACGAAAAAAACGGATGTTTACGAACAATTCAAATTTTACTATTGACTGCGGTACTAACCGCAATAATAATTTGGACTTATTTTAGGTTAATCCAAGATAAAACCTTTTAGATTTAATTTTATTAACTTCTTGTCTTAAAAAGGAAAATCTATTCATAAAGTTAGTTTGTAAAACATAAAATATGAATATTAGAAATAATATCTTTTTAGAGAATTAATAAAAATACTGAATTTTCTATTTAAATATAGTGATTTTGTATTATTAGTATACGTACTGCAAAAAAAGATATGAATAATATATAGGATCACTATTAGATTTTATTGAATATTTTTACTTAATCTTGAAAATAAAAAAGCCAAGTGTTTAATTACTTGGCTTGAGTAGCACTAATTGAGTGTAAGATTGATTGGTTTAAAGAGTTAGTAATGTATGGTTGATTTTCTGAAAGAGAAATCATTTGTTATATAATTATATAACAAATGATTTTTTCCATTTGCTTACAGTATTTCTACTGAGATTAAATTTTTTAGCAAGTTGAGAATTGTTAAGTTGATTTTTTTTTTGATAATTAAGAATTTTTAAAATAGTTGCTTCATTATAAGAACGATATCTTGAATTTTCATTTTGGCATTTAACTTCTACATCTTCAAAAATAATACGATTTAGTTCTACCACATCTAATACAGATAATACCTTTTTATTTAATAAAAATTGGCATTCTTTTAATTTATTTTGCTTTTTATGCAAAATATCTAAAAATATAGCTTTATAATTTGGTTGCTTTTTCATAGAAGATATTCTTATTACATTAAATGATTAGCCGTGTTTATTTATCCATTTGTATAATGTTGTCTTAGGAATTCTATATCGATCTATCACTTCTATTTTTGTCATTTGTTTTGTTTTAATTTGTTCTAATATAAAATCAATGATTTCTTGTGTATAAATATTTTTTCGAAACATGGGTAGCTTCGTTTTATTTCTTTTACTTTTATCTGCTGAAACAGGAGCATATAGTATCAGATGCTGAGAATAGATTCTAAAAAAATCATATTCTAATAGTTTACTCCATTTCAACAAAATATCTGATGGTAAATTTTCTTTTTTATACATTTTATCAACCTCTTCAGGAGTACATTTCATAAAATTGCAAATACGGTCTATTTTAATATTGCTTTCAGTTACTTTTATTTTAATTAAATGTCCTAAATGTATTTCTTTAAAATTCAATTTTCTTTTTTTATGATTAATTTGCTTTTAAAACACTATTGTCTATATACCATTTACCATTAATTTCAGTAAATGTAATTATAGTCTCTTTTCTTGCTCTATTTCCAGAACCAATTGAAATATATGAATTCTGCACTATTGTGGTTGCATTAGAATTTGCTATGGAAATATTTCCGATATTTCCATTAAATCTTAAACCATTATAGGGAATTTGAGTGGGAATAGAAATAAATCTTATGACTCTATTTGAATTTGTATTGTTTATGTTTACCGGTAGAGTAATTGACACAGTATATCCATTGTTACCTGTTGTAATATCATTTAAAATATATAAATCTTTTAAATTAGATTCATTAGTTAGATCATTTATGGTTTGGTTAGCATTACTCGTGTTTACATTGAAGGTTTGTGAAGACCAAGTGCTACTGCTATTATTGCTATTTCCTGGTAATCCTGATATAGTTCCAAGAACTCCGTTATCATCAGCTACAACAGTTCTTGTTGCATTAAAAGAACTTGTTTTTGTATCTGAACCGTTATATATAGAGTTGGATGTATTATGTAAAGGTAAATCCGAAATTTTAGCAGTTCCTTTAACGTCCAATGTTTCTTTAGGAGGAGTGCTAATTCCTGTTGCGATACCTATTTTTTGAATTCCACCAGAAGATAAAAAACCTATTCCATATAGCAAGTTACCTAAATTCATTTGATTGCTTTGATTCGTATTATATGCTTGGACATTATGACCAACTATAAAGTTTCTATTTCCTGATAGAAGTGTGTTTGCAACACTGTACCCCATAAAAATGTTATGATCACCGGTAGTTAATGTTCCTCCAGAAGACCATCCTATTGATTGATTTCCTGTTCCTGTCTGTATATTTTTTAATGCATATAACCCTGCTGCAAAATTATCATTCCCAGTTTGTAAAGAAGATAACGCCTCTGATCCTAAAGCAGTGTTTCTTCCTGCTGTTGTAGCTGACAACAATGCTCTATTTCCGATTGCAACATTCTGCCAACCTGTAGTTAATTTTCCTAATGCTAATTCTCCAATTGCAACATTCCAAAGAGAAGTAATTGAACTTTCCATTGCTCTTAATCCTATTGCAACATTAGATCCCCATTTTTTTCGTAATTCATTATCACCAGATATTTGGTTCGATAAGGCATATGCACCTAATGCAATATTATTACTTGAATGAGTATTGTTTTTTAAAGCTTGATATCCAATCGCAACATTATTATAAGCAATTAAAGATTCGTCAATAACGTTATCAAATGAACCTTCTCCAAAAACAATATTTCTATCTGGTTTTGATGTAGAAGTACTTCCGATATAACCAGTAATTACATTGTTTGTTTTAATAACTAAAGGTTGATTATCTAATGTTCCTAAAAAATTTTTGGAAAGATTCGTATTTAAATTTCCTGTAGTTTTCCAATTCTCGAATTCGTCATTAGATAGTTTTAACCATTTGTTTACAGAGTTATTTCCATTAAAATAATAGTAACCCGCACTGGTGACTAAACTTGTCTGTCCCGAAGGTGTTGGATCAGCTAAGGTAACATAGACTAGAGCTCCTGTTTGTTGATTAGTATATATTTTTGCGCGTAATTTTTCCCCTGTTATTCTGGGAGCAATTATGCCATCCATTTTTGAAGGATCATTCTCTGAAGCTACAACATCTAATGTGGCTTTAGGATCTTCAGTATTTATTCCAACTTGGGCTAATGAAAGTGAAGAAATTGATAAAAGTAAAAGACAAAATAAATTCTTTTTCATAAATAAGTTTTTTAGTATTATTTTATTGATTTGTAAAAACTGTAAAAGACATTTTGTTAAGTGAATTCTCTCTTAATAATGAAATTATAGCGTCCTATCTAACAGTAGGACAAATTTATATGCTATAAAATTTTAAATAGCATACTCTAGACAATCACAACTACTCATATTTACTCAATATTACTCATATTCTTATTTTTTGAAATTTCAAAAAAAAGAAGTGGACTTTTTATTTTTTATTTGTATCTAAAATATTATCTATAATGAATCATCCTTTTAAAAAGAGAGTCTCAGTTTTTCTTTTCATTATTATTCATGTTACTACTTTTGCTCAAGAATATTCTAAAAAAAAAATTGATAGTTTAATTGCTATAATCAGAAATGATGATTTGTATACTCATTACAGTGATAAAGAAATTTTAAGACTTACAACAGAGATATACTATCAGTCAAAACAAATTCATTACAAATTACCACAGTTAGAAAGCTTGGTGAAATCGATGGAAGTATATTATAACACATCAGATATAAAAAGCTTGGCTGAAATAGAGGTAGAAACAAATTCATTAGCATTGGAAATAAAAGATTATTATTTCTTGTGCAGAGCCTTAAGATTTGAGGCATGGATGTATACAAAAATTGGTAAATATAATGAAGCCAATAATAGACTTGAACGCGCACTTTTTTTTGCAGAAAAAATTATAGATACTGATAAAAGATATCAAGTATTAATGAATATAAATTCTTCATATGCTTCTTATTATGAAGCATACGATGGCGATGTTAATAAGATGCTTGATTATTCAATAAAAGCATTTGAATATGCAAAAAAAATAAGTACAAACAATAGTAAAAAAGACATTTATTTAGCAAATACCTCCACAGTTATAGGAAGTATATATTTATATAAGAATGATATTAAACAATCAAAAAAATATATATTATTTGCAAAAAATACTTATGCGAAAAGAATTGATAAAAGTGGGTTAATTTATATTTATAAGACTTTAGGTGGAATAGCCAATACTGAAAAAGAATTTGAAAGAGCTGAAAAATACTTGATAAAAGCCATTCAGCTTTCAAAAAAATATAACATGCCAGATGCTGAAAAAAATATTTATCCAATGTTAGCTGAAGCAAATAAACAATTAGGAAATTACAAGGTATCATATGAAAATTTAGAGCATTATAAAAGGTTAAATGATAGCCTAAGAGTAATAGAAAAGAAAACAGTAAATAAAACATCCAATTATATTTATTCAAAGAAAGAGCAACCGTTAAATATAAGCTTTCTCCTATATACTGGTTTAATTTTTTCTATTTTCATCGCAGTTATATTATATTATATTATAAAAAAGAAAAAAAATAAGAGAGAAGTTAGTCCCACTGAATATTTGAATAGTCATAATGAAAAATCTGCTTATTCTAAAAAAGAATCGGAGTCTACCAATCAACTAGAAGATTTAATAACTCTTGCTAAAAATGACGAACAAGCTTTCTATACGAAGTTTCATGAAGTATATCCAAATTTTACTCAGAATCTATTAATAAAATTTCCAGCTTTATCTACTACAGAATTAAGATTATGTAGTTTTTTGAAATTGAATTTTGACACAAAAAAGATTGCAATTTATACAAATTCTTCTGTCAAGTCTATAGATTCAAAAAAATATAGGTTAAGAAAAAAATTAAACTTATCACCTAAAGATGAGTTGTATAGTTTTATATCAAGATTTTAATTTAATAGTTTAAAATTATTATATAAACTTTGTATTCTGTATGTAATATAAACAATTAATAATTACTTTATATTACATAATTTATAAATTATCGGCATGGTTTTGAAAATATATTTATACAAATCAAAGATTAAAATACTTCTTATTTTAATCTTTGATTTGTGTTACTACTTATAAACATTTCATTTTTTTCTTCAGAAATAATTTCAATAAAACGTTCATAATGTTTTAATACATCTGAAATCAATTCGTTTTTGGTAAATAGTTGAACATCGTATCCTACTCTGTCATCGCCAAAATAAGATTTTGGATAAAAAGACCGATTATTTTCAATATCTGGTAAATTATCTTCATTAAGGAGATAATCAGAAACTATTTTTGAATCATTTTTAACTCCATAAATAAAATTGTTTACAATATCATACTTAATTTCAATTTCAATTCTTTCGGGATTTTCATAATAATTTATTTTTACTTGTATATTATTTTCGGCAAATTCTTTCTGTAAATCTATAAACGCTTCTTTTACGATTGTTTTAAGAAAGTTGTTAACATTGTTCTTATCATTAAATGAAATAATTTGTTTTAATCGATTTCTCCATGAGGCGCCTGACCAAGGTATAGTTGATACTGAAAAATCACGTTCATAATAACTTTTATCTATGGATAAAGCTTTTAAAAGACTCACAATGAACAATAACATAATAATAGAAAATGGTAATGCCGTAATCAATGTCATGCTTTGAAGAGATGCTAACCCCCCTGCATTTAATAATAATAAAGCCAGTATAGCGAGTAAAACGCCCCATCCTATAGTTTGCCATTTAGGTGAAACTTTAGCATTTTTAGTAGCAATACTATTCATAACGAAAATTCCTGAATCAGCAGAAGTAACAAAGAAAATGATGATTATCATTACTGTAAAAAAACTCGCTACATTGCTTAAAGGTAAATATTCCAGAAATCTAAACATTAATGCATCCGGATTTTTAGAAAGCTTACTCAATATACCATCTGCTACATTAATATCTAACCATATAGCACTATTACCAAAAATAGACATCCATATGAAATTAAATAATGTTGGTATAATTAAAACAGCTGTAACAAACTCTCTTATAGTTCTACCTTTTGAAATTTTTGCTATAAATAATCCTACATATGGAGACCACGAGATCCACCAAGCCCAATATAATATTGTCCAATCATAAAACCATGATTGCATTTCTGTTTCATAAACATGTGTGCTAAAAGTAAGATTAAAGAAATTGGTGATATAATTTCCAATACCTTCTGTAAAACTATTAATTAGATAGACCGTGGGGCCTAAAGCTAGAACAAAAAGTAAAAGTATTATTACACTCGCAATATTGATATTACTTAATATTCGTACTCCTTTGTCAACACCACTTACAGCAGAAATTATAGAAAGTGAAACTAAAACTATCACAATCAACACTTGATAGAGAAAGCTACTTTCTGGTAAAATTCCTAAAGTTTCTAAACCAGAGTTAATTTGAACTACGCCAAATCCTAAAGTAGTTGTAATCCCAAAAAAAGTACTGCATAGAGCAAAAATATCAATCATATTACCCCATCGCCCCTTTATTTTATCTTTAAGCAAAGGATATAAGCAACTTCTTAGCGAGAGTGGCAAGCTGTAACGATATGCAAAATAAGCTAAGGATAATCCAACAATACAGTAGATAGCCCAAGCATGTATTCCCCAATGAAAAAAAGTATATAATTGTGCATCCTTTGTACGTTTAACGATTGAATTTCCATCAAAAACTTCATTTGAAAAATGTTGTATTGGTTCTGCTACGCTAAAATACATTAGTCCAATTCCCATACCTGCAGCAAACAACATTGAAATCCATGAAAAGAAAGAATATTCAGGTTTACTATCATTTTTTCCTAGTCGTATATTCCCGTATTTACTAAACATTAAATAAATCAAGAATATAACAAAAATTGTAACAGACCAAACGTAGACATAATTAAGATTAACAAAAATAAAATTTTTGATGACACTAAGTAATTCATTTGTAAGTTTTGGATAAATAGCAGATAAAATACATATTCCAACAATAAAAGTTAAACTTGGGATAACTGTACCTTTACTTAATGTAGTCTTTATATTTTTTATCATAGAGTATAGTAAATTTATATCACATTTTAAATTTCCTTACAAAATAAATTGGTATATGATTAAAAACGAAAACTCTTATTGTTAAATGAGAAGAGACAAAATTAATTCGTTGTGATGATTGACTAAAATTACTTAAATGTAGATAATAAATCAAATACTTGGAAATAGTGACTTTTCTCAAATATATAAAATAAGTACAGATATCCCAAATTAGTTTCTTTAATAAATAGTAATATCATGATTATTTTTATTATAAAATCTTATTAAAAAAGTTTTAATGAGTATATTTTGCGTAATTAATAATATAAATAATGTGTGATAAATATATTTAAGAGCAGCTATTATAGGATTTGAATGAAATTGTTTTTAAAATAGCTACATTAATTTATTGATGTTTATTTCTTATTTTAATGTTTTATACGTTCCATTTCTCTTTTAACTATATTATGAATATCTTGTTTTATTTGTTTATAATTTATCTCAATTTCTTTTTTCATTTGATCGATTCCTTTTTTATTTTTAAATGATCGAATGTGTGGTATTTTTTGATAAGTTTTCGTTTCAGAAGTAACTTTCTTATGATCAATTACAATTTCTGCGTGAAATATTTTTTGTTCAATCCGCTCATCAAAATTATCAGAAACCGCCCCGACAAAAATACCTTGTGTAAGAGTAGTAATCTTTGAAGCAGGAATTAAGCTATCCAATTGAGTAGAAATCGAAGTTGATTTATCGTTTCTGTTAATGGTTAAACTTTGGCGTTTTTGTAAAACTTTTCCAAAACGTTCTGAAAGGCTTTTTGCTGTTTCTCCAACGACTTGTCCACTAAAAATATTACCTACAGT
Organism: Empedobacter brevis NBRC 14943 = ATCC 43319; assembly: GCF_000382425.1. Taxonomy (GTDB): domain Bacteria; phylum Bacteroidota; class Bacteroidia; order Flavobacteriales; family Weeksellaceae; genus Empedobacter; species Empedobacter brevis. Next base: position 130,363 of record NZ_KB908298.1, on the reverse strand, counting down.
ATTCTGTATTACTTTCGCTTCTTTATCACCATAATCGCGAATCAATTGTGAATAATCTTGAAAACCTAGACATATAGACACTTTATTACTTCTTGCCGTTGCGATCAAGTTGTCTAGACCTCTGAAGTAAATCGTAGGTAATTCATCAATAATAACTGAGCTCTTCAATTGTCCTTTTTTGTTGATGAGTTTTACAATTCTCGAATTGTATAATCCTAAGGCTGCTGAATAAATATTTTGACGATCAGGATTATTACCTACGCATAATATTTTTGGTTCTTTTGGGTTATTGATATCCAATTTAAAATCATTACCGGTCATTACCCAATAGAGTTGAGGTGAAATCATTCTTGATAACGGAATTTTTGCTGATGCAATTTGCCCTTGTAATTGATCTTGAGCTCCTCCTTGCCATGCATCCATGAAAGGAGATAAGTAATTTTCTAATTCAGAATATGAAGTGAGAATGGTAAAAAGATCAGAATATTTTTTATTGAGAAGTTCAATGGCATGAGGAAATGTACAATATTTACCATTCTCATAAATTTTAAGATACCATATTATTGCTGCTAAAAGAATTATGGGACTTTCTACAAAAAAATCACCTTGTTTTTGAATCCAACTTCTGTTGAGGTTTAACATGATGGTATAAGCCGCTTCATAAGCATCGGAAATATCCGTGATAAATTCAGGATTTAGAGGATTACACCGATGACTTTTACTTGGATCATCAAAATTGATGATATAAAACTTTGGTTTAATCTTATATTTATCTTGATGTTTTAATAAATGATTGTAGGTTATGATTGAAAGGTCATCAAATTTAAAATCATAGATATACATCGAAAAACCTTTCTCAATATGCTGTTTGATGTAATTATTCACTACGGCATACGACTTTCCAGAACCAGGCGTTCCTAATACAATCGTTGCACGAAATGGATTGACAATATTAATCCATCCTTTATTCCATTTTCCTTTGTAATAAAATTTTGTGGGGAGATTTACAGAATACTCATTCTCCATCAATTTCGTTTCTTGCATGAAACTTTCATTTTCATTGTTAAAAACATCATTCATCAAGTTGATTCGAAGCAAGCGATTCATCCAAACTCCAGCAACCATAATAGCGATATAACCTAAACTTGATGATAAAAAATAGAGGAATGTTGAGATTGGTTGAGGTAATTTTAAGAATGGATAATTAAAGAAAAACAATAGGATCCCAATGACTAAAATAATTATTATTTTAGTCCAACTTATTTTTTCATTTTTAACTCCTTTTGTACCTAAACAGCTTAATCCAAGTAGTAAAATTGAGAAAAATTTAGTGTAAATTCCTTTTGAAAATAATCCAGTTGTTTGATTGAAATTAATTAGTATTTTATTGATAATTTCAAGTGTCCATCCATTTTCTAAAAAGAATTTATAACAAAACCAATACAAATGCATCAACACTATAATGATGCTTACAGCTCGCATAAATCCCATTATTTTTGCTAAACCTCTTAAATCGTCTTCTCCTTGCATTTTAGAATCTTATAATTTGAAGATGAAATTATTTACTTGTAATTAAATAGGTTTTGATTTGGAAGTTATTGGCTAAATAAGGCTTGATCTGACCAAATGAATCATTGATTTCTTTTCCTTTTTCTTTTTTTCATCAAATCATTATTTAATTCAAAATTGTCAAATTCTTCATGCTGAGCATGAGGAATTAAACTTCCAAAAATTTCAAGTAGATTTCCTCGCTTCTTATGTTCGTCTAGGAAATTGAACAAATGGTTTTGTTCTTTTTCAATTGGAAGAGTTAGCTTTTTATTCAATTTTATTGAAGAGTTGTTTTCAGTAGTTGAATTATTATTCTGTATACTAACATTCTTCCAAGATTCATGGAAAGAATTGGCAGAAAATTCTTTTCCCAAACGTGAACCATTCCATACTGTTTTAGAATGATGATCGATGAAGGTCATTCCATATATTCGATTTTCAGGATTCTTGCGGATAATTACATTAATATTTTGTTTAGCTAATTGATTTTTAAAAGTCAGTTCATTAATAGAAGTTTGTAAAGCATTTGTGATTACAGATTTTAAAAAGACTCTACTTGGATGATTTTTTAATTGGTCTTTATTTTTTTCAAAATGTTTTTCTAAAGCTGATAATCCTGTATTTTTTCCAAAAAGCGATGATTTAAACGTTAGTCCAAGTTTCTCTCCTTTATCGTTGAGAACAAAATAGATTAATCCTTTAAGGATTTTACCATTTCTTTCTCCTTCCACTTTTTCAGCTGTAATATTAAATAAAGAGAGTAGTGCATTGTATTCTCCAAATGTTTGAAAAAAATAATGATTTGGAAGATGTCGGACTATTGAAGCAATTTGACTTTTTATTTCTCCATTTTGATAGTTGACTGGTTGAAAAATCGAATGATTCTGTTTGTTTTCTGTAGAAATAGCAGGAATTAATCCAAACTTTTGTTCTAATTCTCTACATACATTCATAGAACGTCTTTTCTCAAATTTATCTGAAATTTTCTTTCCATTTTCATCCACACAAACCGAAACGATATGGATATGACTTCGTCCTGTGTCAGTATGTTTAAAAACAACATATGGTTGAATTCCATATCCCATTTCTTGCATATAATGAACTGCAATATCTTGAAATTGTTCATCATTAAGTTCATTTTTAGGATTTGGATTAAGTGAAATATGTAACGTATGTTTTTCAGTATTACGATTAGCAATTAAATATGCAGCAAATGATTTAGCCAATTGATTTACAGAATATTGTCCATTTGGAGTTTCAATCATTTTATTGGTCATTAGTATTTGACCTTTCTCTTTCTCAATTTTTAAATTATTGTAAGCTAAAACACCATACAAATTATGACTTCTACCAATTTTTGCAATCATTTTAAATTATTTTTCAAGTGTTTTGATTCAAATTCTTCTGTTATTTTAATAATTTCTTGACATAATAATGCCATTTCAATTGTTTGTTTTTCTAGTTTATACAGAAAAACAGCAGCTTTTTTCTCAGAAAAATGACTGTATAACATTTTAACAACCTGATTATAGTTTACACCAACTGCCCGAAATTGACTGTAAAACGAAGTTAATCTCATATAAAAATCAATGGTTCCTTTGTCAATTTTGATTATTTTTATTTCTTTATCAAACAAAATTGAAACGATAAATTTAGCTTTATTAGGCATTCCAGATGCTTCAAATAATGATAAAAATTTAGCATTTTCTTCTACATTTAATCTAAAAACATGACGATGGATACTTGGATTCGTTTTAGAAATTCGTCCACCTTTGTTTTGTTTTTTGTGATTGTTTTCATTCTTCATATCATCCATTTTTAATTTATACAAAATCCTGACTTTGGAAGATTTTCTAGCCTCGCAGAGCAAGTCGTTTTGAGGCACGAAATTCTTTTTGAGTGCCTCAAAACACAACTTGCAATGTTCTAGTGAACATAAAAATTCGTTGGTTAAAACGAATTAATTTGAAATAGAACTAATCGGTTTTAAAAACCGACTTATATACGTTCATTTTTTCTAATAAGTCAGAATAATATTGTTAATCATAATTATTGAACAAAGTAAACTGTTGTTTAAGAGATGTTTATTATAAGTCATTTAGACAAATTCTGTCATTGAAAGCCAAGTGTTACCAACTTTAATTGATTAACTATTTATTGCTATTTATTTGTACTCACAAATAGATGTAAAAAAGTATGTAGATAGGGATTTCATTATGTAAATACAAATTGACTTACCGATTTAAGTAAATAGTTCCATACTCATTTTGTTACTCAAATATGTTGTGACGTATGTACATGAAAAAATACTAAAGTGAATAAGTATTTAATAACATAAACATGTATTCATAGATGTTTTTACATGCGTTTGTATGCTTATAAATAAGTACCTACTTATTGATTTGAGTATTTCAATAATTAAGTAGATGAATAAATATTACAATTAAAACAATAAATTATGAAAGTACAACACCAAACAATTTTTATTGCTTTTTCATCACAAAAAGGTGGTATTGGAAAAAGTACATTTACAACACTTATAGCAAGTCAACTTCATTACCGTTTAGGCTATAATGTTGTCGTTTTTGACACAGATTTTCCCCAACATAGTCTTGTTAAGATGAAGGAAAGAGATCTTAAAATGGTAATGAAAAATGAAATTCTAAAAAAACAGGCTTACCAACAATTTACATCAATTAATAAAAAAGCTTATGAAATTATTCAACATAAACCAGATCATGTATTAGAAGCTGCACATGAATATATTAACAAATCCTCAATTCCAATTGATGTTGTATTATTTGATTTACCTGGAACCGTTAATACTTCAGGAATTTTAAATACGTTGGCAGGAATGCATCATATTTTTACTCCGATAAGAGCAGATCGTGTTGCAATGGAAAGTACTCTTGTATTTTCTCAAATACTGAATGATGTAATTATGAAACAAAGTCAAACTTCTATTAAAACCTTGAATCTGTTTTGGAACCAAGTTGATGGAAGAGAAAGTACGCAATTGTATGATTTATATAATAAGCTTATTGATCAATTGGGTTTGAGCTTGATGAAAAGTAAAATTAAGAACAATGCTCGATTTTGTAAAGAAAGTGAAGAAAAAAGTAAACACGTTTTTCGTTCAACATTGATGCCTCCAGATTTAAGATTGATGAAAGACAGTCAATTGGATAGTTTTATGATTGAGTTTTTGAATATTATTGAATTATAGTAGTATGGATAAAGAAAATAAAAAACAAATACAACCTAAAATTGACGAAGATTTAATGATGAGTATTATGGCGAATGGCGTTAAAAAGGAAGGCTTGAAGATTCCTTCTGAAATGGATATTCAAATTGATAAGAAAGAAATGTCTAAAAAAAGGAATCAAGATAGTAAAGTTGTTAAAGATAAAGTTCAGAAAAACAGAAACGTTGCGATGAATTATGAAAGTATCTTTTTAATAAAATCGGACACCAATGCTCGTGATGGAAAAACTGTTTATATCAGACCAGCTTTTCATGAGAAACTAACACGAATTATTCAAGTCATAGGAGAAGATAAAATTTCAATTTATGCTTATTTAGATAATTTATTAGCACATCATTTTGATGAATTTGGAGAGCAAATTACTAAAAGCTATAATGATAAATACAAACCAATTTAAAACAGTTTTATGGAAATATTGATATTAATATGCTTAATAGTTGTGATTGCATTATTAATCTATGACAAGCTACCATTACAAAGAACTCAATCATCAAAAGATGAAGAAATTAGCCTCAATTTACCCGATATAATGGGGAGACCAAACCATTCAGCGTCAAACTATGCCATTAAAGATCAAGTTAAAAAAGAAACAATAAATCCCCATAATTTAGCCATAGAATTTGATGAAAATGAAATTATTCTTCATCAAAATTCTAAAGAAGAATTGGATGAAGGTTCCATTAATGTACCTGATTTTGAAGAAGAGGAAGAAGAATGGAAAAGGTACAGAATGAGCAACAATAATGATGGTTTTGCCCAAGGGGTTACTTTCGAAGAACTTAGTCAAGTGAAAAATTTTTTAGAAAAAAATGAGCGACAACTTTCTAAAATAGAGACCACTGCAACTATTGTTCAGAAACTAAATGGAACCGAATTATTCAGTCTGCTTGAAAATTCAATTGAAAATGCATCTATTAATATTTCAAAATTATTGGATAGTAGCATTTTACCTGAATCAGATTCCAATTCTTCTATTTATAAGAAAAATCTTGATGATTTTGATATTAGGGAGTTTGTGTGAACAAACTCTTTTTTTTAAATACCCTAATCGCCAGATCAAGTTGTGACTATTATAAAATAAGACACCTTTTAAATACTATTTATTAATTTCTATTCCATTTCAATTTTATTTGATCTAGCATTTCATTAACAGGCTGATGTTTAAACTCAAAGTCAATATTCTGTTTTGTTATATTAAATTCTTTTACAAAAAGAATAAATTCTTCTAAAAAATCAAAAGGTTCTTCAATTTTAAATCTAAATTTATCAGACTCCAAATACAAAATAAATCCTTCGAACGAATCAAATAATTTATTAATTACCTCAATAGGTAAACCTATTTTAAATGAGTTTTTCTCTTCTCCATAGTAATCTTGAGGCTTAATACAATACATAAAAAATTCGTTATAATATTTTGGTATTATATCGTAAATAAGTTTATCTCTATTTTCATTAATAATCTTAGTTATTTGCCCCCATCTATTTTCTGACTCCTTTTCCCAATCATTAACAAAACAAAGTTGATAACAATCCCAAAATTTTTCATCTATTCCATTTATTAATTTTGAGTTATTATCAAAACATCAAACTAGATATTCATCTATCTCTTGCTTATTGAATGGTGTATTTAATGAAGAGTCTTATCCACGACTATCATATAAAAACTTAACAAAATCAGTTTCAAAATCGTAAAATTCTTTTTTAACATAAAATAATGATTTAAAAAATATTTTAAGTTCTTGAATATTAGAATAACCAAATTTATTGATGAGCACGTTGTTATAATTATTCATACAATTATATAGAAAATCAAAATCGATACCTTGATACTTAAAAATCCTTTCATTTGACTTTAATCTATCTATATATAAAAAGTATTTTAATAAAATTCTCATATTCTTCTTTAGATTTTAAGTCTTTATGAATTTTTACTTTGTATAAAAATAATGTTAAACCTATTAGTCTATCATTTTTATAAACATCGTCAACAAATTCTTTTTTCTCTTCTAATGATTTAGTCATGAAATCATTAAACTCTGCATTAGAAATATTTGATTCAGATAGTTCATCTTCAAAATAGTGATAATAATTATGTCCATAAGTAATTGCATTTTATTTTGTATTAAATGGTCCATAACCATCTCCAAATATTCTTTCACATATAAACCCAATTATACTTAATTCATTTTTACTAAATATGCCTAAAGATTTAACATCTTCATTTAATATAGATTTTGAAAAAGAATTAATACCTCCTTCTTTTGAATCTTTCTTTTTTAACTTATAATGTGTATATTGATTAATTCCAATTCGTTCATACTTACTATTTTCAAGATAATTATTCTTGTTAAATAGTAATCTATAAACATCGTAATAAGAAAATTTTAATAATTTAATTAATATAAAACCATGTAGATAAATGTCATCTTTTATGTTTTCAATACTTAGTTTAAGTTCATTCAAAAATCTTTTTGCATTTCGAATATTACTAATCGATTCAAAAACATTTTCACCATTAAAATTCAAGATATTATAAAGATTAAAAAAACTTTCTAATTCTTCTTCTTTTTCAGTTTCAAATAATAAAATACCTTTTTTTATAAAATCGTTAATATCTTCCTGTTTAATTGGTGATAAAGGAATTTTTTTTAAATATTTTTTCATAATACCTATCAGAAAAAGAAATATTATTTTTTTCTAAAGCAATGTTTAAATAAGCTTTATCATAACCAACTACAAAACTAAATACATCAAATGATGCTGTATTACGTATAAGCTTTAAAACTTCGAAAACTTCGTTAGGTTGTAACCTATCAATATCATCAAAAAATACTATAACTTTCTTATCGAGTTTATTTAAAAGAGTATTTAAATTTTCAAAATTATCTGATAAACTATTTTCAGGAATAATATTAATTGCATTAAGCAATGTCTCTGTAGTTGAATTTTTATTAATTGATAGAACATTATTACCATATTTTTTTAATTCTTTTGAAATATCAATACTATAAATACTAATCTTCTTTTCTATTGTATTAAAAAAATCATTGATAATAGAATTTATCGAAATATTTAACCAGCTATTAAAATGTACAATAATATAATCTTTTTCATCAACAAAAGACTCTTCTATGAAATTCATAAAAGAAGTTTTTCCATTTCCCCATTCACCAACAATCCCTATAGCTAAAGAAGTTTTTGATTTATTTCCTTTAATTAATCTAGCAACTTGTATTGCTTTTTGCTTTCGATTTAAAATATCTTCTTCTGAGCAATTAATTGGGTTATCATCATAGAAATCTGATTTTTTGTTTTCTTTTTCTTTAACTCTATTAAAATACCAAAAAGAAACAATTAATATTATTGGTACTATCGCCAATAAGAGAAAAAAATCAAAATATTTCACTTTTGATAAAATATTCATTCCTAACAAATCATCGCTATAACTGTATCGAATATATCCGTATATAAATACAGATAACAGTGAATAAATTATATAGTCTTTTTTTAAATAAAATTTAATTTTGATTTTGGAATAGACCCAATAACAAAGAAATAATAAGGTTAGAAAAATAAAAATATCAGTCAAATAAGATTTGTTGAAATTGACTAAAATTGTATTTGATATATACTTTTGAAATATAGAAACAATTGATTTTTCAAAAAAAAGAAAACAAAGATGAGTAGAATTATTTGTTTGAATTTATAGATGTGTTTCATTTATACTTTTTATCAAATCTAAAGAAAAATTAATAGTTATCAAATACACAATAAACTTATAAAGTTTAATAATTTTTCTTCTTGAATATAAATTAGTATCAAATAATAGCTGTATTAACTATTTAATTTTTAGATATTTAAAAATTAATATATTATAAAACGTTTACTTGCAACATTTCATTATGTATAAGAAAACGAATTCCAAAACCAACCACAAACTTCCATTCTAACTTTCTATATCCATTTTCAGAACATCTTTGTTTTTGAAAGTTCACATCGAGTGAATATAAAAACAAAGAACTTCAATTATGGAAAAACAAAACAACAAGTTATTTCTAACAGCAATTATTTTTCTCTCAGGAATTTTAATCTTCGCTCAAGGTAATGGAGCAGCAGGAATTAATGAAGCAACCCAAATGGTTACCTCTTATTTTGATCCAGCAACAAAGCTCATTTACGCAATTGGTGCAGTGGTTGGACTTATTGGTGGGGTCAAGGTGTACAATAAATTTAGTTCAGGTGATCCTGATACCAGTAAAACCGCAGCTTCATGGTTTGGAGCCTGTATTTTCTTAATCGTTGCTGCAACTATTCTGCGTTCATTTTTCCTTTAAAACTGCGTGTATGAAAAACTACAACATTAACAAAGGAATTGGAAGAACCGTAGAATTCAAAGGACTCAAAGCGCAGTATCTTTTCATTTTTGCAGGTGGACTTTTAGGTGTTTTACTTTTGGTTATGATTTTATACATGGCAAATGTAAATTCTTATATCTGCTTAACAGTTGGGATTACCTTGGGCTTGGTGATAACATGGCAAACCTTTCGACTAAACAAAAAGTATGGTGAATATGGATTAATGAAACGTGGAGCAAATCAAAAACATCCTCAATTCATTATTTGTCGTAAAGCAGTAAAACGTTATTTGATGTTTAATTCAAAACGTTTGGTACAATGAGAAATAAATCACGAATCACCACACTTGAGAATAAATTCCCTTTATTAACAGTTGAAAACAATTGCATCATTTCAAAAGATGCTGATATCACGGTTTGTTTTGGAGTGAAATTGCCAGAATTGTTTACAGTTGCGTCACCAGAATACGAAACAATTCATTCTGCTTGGCACAAAGCAATTAAAACTTTGCCCGATTTTACCATTGTTCACAAACAAGATTGGTACATCAAGGAAACTTACAGACCTAATTTGAGTGAAGAAGATCAAAGTTTTTTATCTAAATCATTTCAACGTCATTTCAGTGAACGACCATTTCTCAATCATTATTGCTATTTGTTTTTGACCAAAACAACCAAAGAACAAATGCGAATGCAGAGCAATTTTAGTTCATTGTGTAAAGGTATTTTAATTCCAAAAGAGATTCGCGATAAAGAAGTGGTACATCATTTTATGGAAGCTGTTTCGCAATTTGAACGAATTCTTAATGACAGTGGACTTATTCAGTTGAGAAGATTGAAGGAAGATGAAATCATCGGAACGGATGATAAACAAGGACTTTTAGAAAACTATCTAACGCTTTCAAAAGAAACTGATGTTTCCATGCAAGATATTGCATTAGGTACTGAAGAAGTTCGAGTAGGTAATAAAAGATTGAGTTTACATACTTTGTCTGATACGGATGATTTACCAAGTTCGGTTTCAGCAGATGTTCGATTTGAAAAACTATCAACTGATCGAAGTGATTGTCGTTTATCGTTTGCTTCTCCGGTGGGTTTGCTTCTTAATTGTAATCACATTTACAATCAATATTTGTTTTTGGATAACAGTGATGATAATCTTCAAAAATTTGAAAAGTCAGCTCGAAATATGCACTCACTGGCTCGTTATAGTCGTGCTAATCAAATCAACAAAGAATGGATTGAAAACTATTTGAATGAAGCGCACAGCTTTGGACTTTCTTCAATACGGGCACATTTTAATGTAATGGCGTGGTCAGAAGATCCGAACGAATTGAAGCAATTAAAAAACGATTGTGGAAGTGCTTTGGCACTCATGGAATGTAAACCACGCCACAATACGACTGACGTAGCGACTTTATTTTGGGCTGCAATTCCTGGAAATGCAGGAGACTTTCCAAGTGAAGAAAGTTTTTACACGTTTATTGAACCTGCCTTATGCTTTTTCACTGAAGAAACCAATTACCATAATTCACCTTCACCATTTGGAATAAAGATGGTGGATCGATTAACAGGAAAACCTATTCATTTGGATATTTCTGATTTACCAATGAAAAAAGGAATCATTACCAATCGGAACAAATTCATTTTAGGACCATCAGGAAGTGGAAAATCATTTTTTACGAATCACATGGTTCGTCAGTATTATGAACAAGGTGCTCATGTTTTATTGGTCGATACTGGAAATTCTTATCAAGGATTGTGTGAATTGATTAAAGGAAAAACGAAAGGAGAAGATGGTGTTTATTTCACTTATACAGAAGATAATCCAATTGCTTTTAATCCTTTTTATACCGATGATGGTGTGTTTGATATTGAAAAAAGAGAAAGCATAAAAACCTTAATTCTTACACTTTGGAAACGTGATGATGAACCGCCTACTAGAGCAGAAGAAGTAGCTCTTTCCAATGCAGTGAGTGGTTATATTGAACTTATTAAAAAAGAAAATATCTTCCCATCATTCAATGGTTTCTATGACTATGTAAAAGGAGATTATCGTAATGTATTAGTTCAAAAACAAGTCCGTGAAAAGGACTTTGATATTGCTAATTTTCTCAATGTTTTAGAACCTTATTACGAAGGAGGCGAATATGATTATCTGCTCAATTCAGATAAAGAATTGGACTTACTTTCTAAACGATTTATTGTATTTGAGATTGATGCTATTAAGGATCATAAAATACTTTTTCCAATAGTCACTATCATCATTATGGAAGTTTTCATTAACAAGATGAGACGACTAAAAGGAATTCGAAAACTTATTTTGATTGAAGAAGCTTGGAAAGCAATTGCAAAAGAAGGTATGGCAGAATACATTAAATACCTTTTTAAAACGGTTAGAAAATTCTTTGGAGAAGCTATCGTCGTAACCCAAGAAGTCGATGATATTATTCAATCACCTATTGTAAAAGAAAGTATCATCAACAATTCCGATTGTAAAATCCTTTTAGATCAACGCAAATACATGAACAAGTTTGATGAAATACAGGCAATGCTTGGATTGACAGACAAAGAAAAAGCACAAATTCTTTCAATTAATATGAAAAATGATCCAAAACGGTTGTATAAAGAAGTTTGGATAGGACTAGGCGGAACTCATTCTGCTGTATATGCTACGGAAGTAAGCACCGAAGAATATTTGGCTTATACCACAGAAGAAACCGAAAAAATGGAAGTCATGAAATTGGCTTCTGAACTCAATGACAATATCGAACTAGCTATTAAGCATATTGCTATGCAAAAACGAGAAAATTAACACTATAACAATTAATCTAAAAAATATTAAAAATGAACGTATTCAATCAATCACACATCAATCAAGTTAAACTGGTTTTGTGTAAAAAAGTATTTATGATGTGTATCCTGTTTATTTTATCAGGAACATATGCAGCCAAAGCTCAATTCGTGGTAACTGATCCAACCAATTTAGCTTCAGGAATTCTTAATTCAGCCAATGAAATTGTTCAAACTTCTTCAACCGTTAGTAATGTGGTCAAAAACTTCAATGAAGTTAAGAAAGTATATGAACAAGGAAAGGAATATTACGACAAGCTAAAAGCAGTCAACAATCTTGTGAAAGATGCTCGTAAAGTACAGCAAACAGTCCTTTTAATTGGAGATGTATCTGAAATGTATGTGCACAATTTTGGAAAAATGATGAATGATCCAAATTTTTCTCCAAAAGAATTAGTTGCTATTGGAAATGGTTATGCCGTATTGTTAAATGAAAGTACAGAACTTCTGAAAGAACTCAAACAAATTGTCAGTGTTTCCAATTTATCATTGAATGATAAAGAAAGAATGGACATCATTGACCGAGTTTACAAAGAAGTTAAAGAATACCACAATTTGGTTCGCTACTACACGAACAAAAATATTTCCGTGAGTTATTTAAGAGCCAAAAAGAAAAACGATGCTAAAAGAGTGCTTGACTTATATGGAACTTCAACCCAAAAATATTGGTAATCATGCAAGCCGATAATTTACACGAAGTACTCAGAAGTTTATACGATGAGATGATGCCACTTGCTGCTGATATGTCAGCAGTAGCAAAAGGATTAGCTGGATTAGGTGCACTTTTTTATGTTGCCATCAAAGTATGGCAAACCATTAGTCGAGCAGAACCAATTGATTTATATCCATTGCTACGACCTTTTGCATTAGGAATTTGCATTATGTTTTTTCCAACATTGGTTTTAGGAACACTTAATTCAGTTTTGCGTCCAGTTGTTACAGGTACTCATTCCATTTTAGAAAGTCAAGTCATTGATATGAAGAAATTGCAAGAGCAAAAAGACATTCTTGAATACGAAGCAATTGTGCGAAATCCAGAAACAGCCTTTTTAATTTCTGATGAAGAATTTGATAAAAAATTAGATGAATTAGGTTGGACACCATCTGATATAGGAGCAATGACAGCTATGTATATGGATCGTACGGCTTATCAAATCGGTAAAGCATTTAAAGATTGGTTCCGTAATTTTTTGGAAATATTGTTTCAAGCGTCAGCTTTAGTAATTGACACTATTCGTACATTTTTTCTAATAGTACTTTCTATACTCGGACCAATTGCTTTTGCAATTTCTGTTTGGGATGGATTTCAAATTACCCTTACGCAATGGCTCAGAAGATACATCAGTGTTTATTTATGGTTACCTGTTTCAGATTTATTTAGTGCTATGCTTGCACGTATACAATCTTTAATTCTAGAACGTGATATTGAAATGCTTGCTGAACCAAGTTTTATTCCAGATAGTTCAAATACTATTTACATCATTTTTATGATCATTGGGATTATAGGATACTTTACAATTCCAACTGTTACAAGTTGGGTAATTCAAGCAGGAGGAGCGGGTAATTTTATGCGTAATGTAACTAAAACAGCTGAAACAGCTGGAAATATTGCAAGTGCTGGAGTTGGTTCGGTAACGGGAAATATCAGCGGTCAATTACTTAAATAATGAATCAAATATTTAATTATTATGGAATTTAAAACTTTACGAAATATTGAAAACAGTTTCAAACAAATCAGGCTTTATGCTATTTTGTTTGTGATTTTTTGTAGTACTGTTGTAGGGTTTGCTCTTTGGCAATCCTATCAATTTTCAGAAAAACAACGTCAAAAAATCTATGTATTAGATCAAGGAAAATCATTAATGCTTGCTTTATCTCAAGATATTAATCTCAATCGTCCTGTTGAAGCAAGGGAGCATATCAGACGGTTTCATGAACTCTTTTTTACACTTGCACCTGATAAAAATGCGATAGAAAATAATATGAAACGAGCTTTTCAACTTGCAGATAAAAGTGCATTTGATTATCACAATGATTTGGCAGAAAAAGGATATTATAACCGAATAATTTCAGGTAATGTTCAACAACGATTAGAAGTTGACAGTATAGTCAGCGATTTTAATCACTATCCATATGCTGTAAAAACCTATGCGAAACAATACATTATTCGTTCTAGTAATGTTACAAAACGACAATTAATTACTACATGTCAATTGCTAAATTCAGTTCGATCAGACAATAATCCACAAGGTTTTAATATTGAAAAATTTAAGGTATTGGAAAATCATGATATTGAAGTTGTAGAACGCTAAATAATTAGATGATGAAAAATTTAAAATTAAAACTTAGAAACTACCTCGGAAATATAGACAAACAATTGCAATTGTTAACCTTAGAAAAGCAACATCAGTATCTCTTAATTTTTTTCTTAGGCTATGGATTATTAAGTACAGCGGTCTTTATAAAAATCGGTTATGATGTAATGACTACAAATAGAAAACTTCAGATAGAACACATTCAACAACCTTTTCAAAAAAGTAAACAATTGAAAATCCAATTGGATTCACTAATAAATATTCATAAAAATGATTTCTATGAAAGAGAATAATGAAAAACAAATCAGATTATTGGTAGGAAACGATTCTCAATCCAAAGATGAAACTTTTCAGAATTCGTCTGCAGTAAATCAAAAAGATTTACTTACAAAATTCAAGAAACCACTCATTTTTAGTTTAATGATTGTAGCGTGTATTGGTTGTTTGTATATGATTTTTCGTCCATCAGAAAACAAAACTGAACTTGATGAAAATGGTCTAAATGGGGCAGTTCCACAAGGAACAGATGCAGAAATGCCGATGGACAAAGGAAAAGCTTATGAGCAAGAAATGTTGGCGATTAAAAACCAAGAAAAACAACAAGCCTTGATGACTCTTTCAGAATATTTGAATCAGGAAAGTGAAAATAGTGTGATGAATAAACAAAATGAATTGCAGAATTATGGTCCAAACGATAAAAATTATGGAAGTGAAACGAACCATCAAACGTTGAATAGTTACCGAAATATGCAATCGGAATTAAATTCGTTTCATCAACCGTATCATACAGAAACAACAGATTTACGAAAGCAAATTTCAGAATTGAAAGCTCAATTATCTCAGAAAGATGTTCCAAAACCAATCACAATGAACGATCAGATTGAATTGATGGAAAAATCCTATCAATTGGCGGCGAAATATCTTCCTGTAAATAGTCAACAAGAACAAAATTCAATTCCAAAAGTTTCGAAACAAGAATCAAAAGTTGAAGTTGTACTAAAACAAGAGAAAGATTACATTGTTCCAATTCGATCAACAAAGAAAAATCCTGTTTCGAGTTTATTTCGAGAAGTTGAAGATCATTCACTACCGAATGGAAATAGAGAATTTACAACTGTTGGTAGAACGTATGAAGCAACGCAATCTAAAAATACGATTAAGGCATGTGTACACGAAACACAAACTATAAGAGGTGATGCAATAGTTCGTTTACGATTATTGGAGTCTGCTCAAACTTCACAACATTATTTACCAAATGGAACACTTGTTTCAGCACAAGCTAAATTATCAAATGGACGATTGATGTTAAAAATTACTTCAATCGAGATCAATGAATCTGTTATTCCAGTCGAACTGAATGTTTTTGATTTAGATGGTCAACAAGGATTAAGCATTTCGGATTCGCAAGAAATAAATGCATTAACTGAAATGGCAGCTAATATGAGTCAAACGTCCGGAGCAAGTATAATGATGACACAATCGGCAGGACAGCAACTTGCAACCGATTTAGGAGGTGGTGTAGTCCAGGGCGTTTCGGGTTATTTTTCGAAGAAAATAAGAACACCGAAAGTCACACTCAAAGCAGGATTACAGGTCTTACTTGTTCCTAAAAAATAAAATGATTTGAAAATTTTAAACAAAAAAAATGAAAATTAATTACAAACATATCTTATTTCTGATCCTAATTCTTGGAGTCAATCAACTCCTTTTTGCACAAGATAGTGTACAGTCTGCATTGAAATTAGGTAAAATAGAACCTTATTTGATGAATGTTACCTATGATAAGACATCTCATTTAATCTTTCCATCCAACATTCGATACGTCGATTTAGGCAGTGATTTTATCATCGCTGAAAAAGCAAATGATGCTGAAAATGTATTGCGAATCAAAGCTGCTGTAAAAGATTTTGAATCCGAAACTAATTTTTCAGTCATTACAAATGATGGAAAATTTTACAATTTCAATGTGTATTATAGTCCGTATCCTGAAAATTTAAGTTACAATCTTTCTACGATGGAAAAGGAGCTGAATAAAGTGGAAGCTAATAAAATTATTTTCAATGAATTAGGTAGTCAACCTGCATCATTAACCGATTTGATCATGGAAACCATTTATCAAAACAATAAATCCATCATCAAAAATATTGGGGCTGCGAAATTTGGCATCCAATTTATTTTAAAAGGATTGTACAATCATGAAGGCAAGCATTACTTCCATTTAGAATTGAAAAATCGAAGCAATGTCCCATTTGATATAGATTTTATTCATTTCAAGATTGCAGAGAAAAAATTAGCCAAACGATCGGTTATTCAACATCAAATCTTGAAACCGCTTAGAAATTATCTATCATTGGATTCGATTAAAGGTAAATCAATTGGACGAAATGTGTTCTTATTGGATCAATTTACACTTGCTGAAGGTCATGTTTTATTCATCGAAATATTTGAGAAAAATGGAGGTAGACATCAAACCTTACAAGTTGAAAATTCCGACTTAATTCATGCGCAATTAATTGACGAAATGCAGTTGAAATTTTAAACAATTGATCATGATTAAAAAATATATTTTGAAAGTATTCTATCTTTTTATTGGATTATCAAGTGTAAATGCTCAGCGAATGATTCCGAAAAAGAAAGGAGTAGAAATTGGTTACAGTCAATTATCTAATGCTAAAATCGGGAATGATTATGCAATGAATTTAGGTTTGATAATAAACGGTAAAAATGGAAATTATCAACTTTGGAATTTTGAATATTCACATCAGTATTTCACTTATAACACTACTCTAATCCCACATGAAACCTACACCATTGAAGGTGGAAATAGTTTCTTTTTATTGGGAGATAATCGACGAATGATTAGTCTAAATCTTGCTTTAACCGCTGTTGTTGGCTATGAAACCATTAATCATGGAGAATCGAAGCTCAATGATGGCGCTATCATTCTGAATGAAAACAATTTTATTTATGGAGCAGGTTCACGGCTAACTTTTGAAACTTATTTTACGGATAAGTTTGTTTTTATTCTAAAAGGGCAGATGAAGTTGGTTTGGGGAACAGACGTTGAACAATTACGACCATCTGTAGGAATAGGAATGCGATTTAACTTTTAAAACATTTAATATGAAAAATAATACATTCACTTATACAATCCGAATCGTTATCGCTTTTTTGTGCAGTATTTACTTCGGATGTAAAAATGACAACGAATTGGATATTCAACAAAACTTTCCTTTTGAAATACACATAATGCCTGTTCCAAACGAAATAAAAGTAGGACAAAAAGTTGAGATTCGCTTTACAATTGTTCCAACAGGAAATTATAAAAATCGACACTATCAATTACATTATTTCCAGTTTGATGGAGAAGGAATTCTTCAATATGATAACGAAGAACCTTATCATCCAAATGATTTGTACGAGCTGCCCAAAGAACAATTTAGGTTATATTACACATCAAAATCATCCGTTTCACAATCTTTTGATGTATGGATTTCGGATAATTTCGGAAACGAAAAGCAAGTCAGTTTTCAGTTTAATAGCCGTGATAAAAGCTAAAATAATCAACTTTAACAAGTTGTTTTCGATTAAGAAAATAACTCGTTTAGATTGTAATAAAATTGAAAACCTAAACCAATAATTAAAGTATATTTGAACAATTAACAAAATGAATGATGACGATAAATTATGATGTTGTAAGAATTGGTAAACCTCGTAAAGACAGCAATGCAGAGCGGATTCTCCATCAAAATGTAAAATTTTTAAAGTTTGATATTGAATGTTTTTTAGAGAATTTGGAATTAAATGATTCTCATATTATTCCAATCACAATCGTGATTCCAGCTCGTGGATATAATGTACTTTTTGATGTACGAGATATTCACCATAAAGAAGTTCGATCTGCTTTGAGTAAACAATTTAAATCCCGATTATTTGACCGAAATCGAAGTATTTTAATAGATCATCTCGATAATCAAATTGTATAAGAAACAATCTTTCGGATAATGAATATCCGACGCAAAAAATCCGCAATCGCTTAGATAAAACATCGTTTTTCTAAGTGATTGTTTCTATTTTAAGGCAAAAATGTGTTTCAGAATGAAGTCAAGAATTGCATTTTTGATTCCCTATTTTTAACCATTCGGATAGCGAATATCCGACGTAAAACCCTGCAATGGCTTTGATAAAACAACCTTTATCAATGTGATTGTATCCTTTTTTAGCAAAAATACGTTTCTAAATGCAATGAGGAATTGTATTTTTGCCGCCCGATTTTTAATCAGAATAATCAAAAAAAAATTATGATTTTTAAAGCCACCGCCTAGATAGGCGGTGACAAAAATTTGATTAATTAAAATGCAGTATTTCTGCACCATGTTGTACAAAATCAGTACACAATTCGAATGCCTTTTGTGATTTTATTTGAGCTGTTCCACCCAAAACAATACTTTGTAATTTGGCTTCATCATTTTTATAATTGCGTACATTTTGAAAGTAACCCGTTACCGCATTGTAAGCCCCGTACAAAGTTCCTTTTGTCGTGTCCATTTGCTGGGTATCGCTTAACATAGCGTAACTAAACGAATCCTCAACCGTGTTTTTAAAAAGTGTTGAAACTTCATCTTCTGCACCTTTTTTAAGTAAATCCAATGTTTCTTTGTTAGGACAAAGAGCCAATTGTATTAATTTTTTCACTTCTTGGTCTGTTACTCTAACTTTTGTCCAATTGTTGAAAATATTTTCTAATTGAGTACTTAATGTATTGGCTAATCCCATAATCTTGTGGGCATTTTCAATACGTTGTTTTGCTCCCGAAGTGTGTTTAATTCTGACAACGTTTGTCATATTTCGAAGTGAAGCATTTAGGGTATTTTGGCAAACGATATGAATTGGAGTAAATGCGGCTGTAATACTTCCACTACCATCGTGTGAAGTAGTCAGAAAAATATATTTTTCTGTTACGTCATCGCCATTTCCCACACGAATATAATCGGGTAATTTAGCCGTAATAAAAATACGTTCTCCCTTTCCTAATGCTCCCGCAGTTTCATATAATATTCCTTCGTCACCGCCTACAATAGCATCAAAGAAATTAAACGCTTCTCTATTTTGTACAATGTGGTAATCTTTTCCAACCACACCCAAAACGGTGTTATTATCTGTGCGTATATTAGCAAAATAATTGGGTACTTCTAACGTGTTTTGGTTCATTTCTAAATGATTAAAATCTGTTATGATTTCTGAACCATTTGTAAAAAGTGGAGATTTTACAACTTCGTAGTCTAAACCAGCGTGTTTTATTGCTTCTTCGCTTGTTGGATATTGCTCCACGATTTGCCCTAATCCGTGCCACGCTTTTTCCTTAACGCTGAAAAATGAATAACGTCCTGTTTGTTCATTATAATTGATATTATGTGCCATAATTTTAAATTTTTGTGATTAATATTTATTTGATTTTTAAATCGTTAAAACGGGAGGTCATCCTCTTCATTTTTTGTTGTAATAGTTGAGTTTACTGATTGTTCAGTAGCTTGTACGATTTCATTTTTTCGTCCTCCTCCATGAAGTTTAATTTGAGAAGTATGAAAATTTAAACTTGCTTTTGGTTCTCCTTCTGTACTTGTCCACGCTCTTGCGCTAATTCTACCAATCAATTCAACCAAAGTACCTTTGGTTAATAAATTGGCTATTTTAGTAGAAATCCAATACGAACAATCAAAATAAATGGTTTGTTCTATTCGTTCGCCTTGCTTGTTTCTGTAACTATCGTTGATAGCAACAGAAAAATTTACGACTTGTTTGTCCTGTGACGTTGTGCGTACTTCCGCATCTCTTGTCAATCTTCCAATAATGTTCATCATTTCCTAATTTTTAAATGGTTCATTTTTTTAACATTATTCTTAATTCCTTGTACAAGCTTGTAAGGTTTTCCACCTCGCTTCGCGCATATTTTTCCAAAAGAAAAACCGGAAAAAAGAAAGCAGACAAACAAGGTGGTCAATAGAAAAAGCCAAAAGGAAACGGAATAATTGGAGGGAACCTTTAGTTAGGTAACCGTTTATGCCGTAGTCTTTTGGCTAGGATGAAGCGTGAGATGACCGCCATACATTGGCTGCCTTTTTACCGGTTGATGATGGAAAATTGTTGATTAAATTATTTTTTATAAATGGAGCTAATAAAGAAAATAGAGATTTGAAAAATGATTCAAGTAGTCGAATGGGTATAAAAATTTTTTCAATTTTCTATAAAGAAGTTGTAATTGTACTTTCAATCGAATGATTATAATAAATGAGATGGAAGCTCTATTACAATAAAAATTATTGAAATAAAAAAAGCAGGAAATTATATCCTGCTTATGAAAATTTTACTTAATTGTATTTTCTATTCCTATTTGCAAATTCTCTCGCTTCTTTTTTTAATTGTGAACTATCTTTAGATGAATTAGAAAGTAACCATTCATCTATTTTTTCTCGGTCAAAGAATAAATGTTTTCCATTAGGTTTAGAGTAAGGAATAACATTACTCTGAACCATTTTATAAATAGTAGCTTTTGAAAAACCAATGTATTTGGATAATTCGGTAGGATTTAAAATCTTTTTTTTATCTAATAATAGCTCTTCTATTATTGATAGTTTTTCTAAAATTAAGTTGTTGTTCATATTGTTGTATTTATTAATTAATTAATTAATTGTATAAATATGTATATTATTTAAAAATGCATATGTTGGATATGTTGGAAACCAATTAAAAATGGTTAAATAATTTTTTAATTTGAATACTAAGTTTTGAATTTGGCTTAGATGTACTTATAAATTGATTGTATTTATAGTTTTGATTAGTTTTAGAATTAATAAAGAATTGTAGAAAATCATTGTCAATGTTTTTTATATAAATTCCTTTTTGAATTTTTAAGAAATTAAAAAATTCGCGAAGAGAAGGAACGTCCATATTTATATAAATTGGTGTTTTTAAAAAAGCTTCTTTAAATTGCTGAAAATTCAGATCATTAGTTAATAATTCATTTAGTTTAAAAAAAGCATATATTTTATTCATCTTTATGTCATCTAGTTGATTATTCATCACTGAATTGGTGTTTGACAATGAATTAATATTTTTATGTTCTAAATTTTTATTACTTATTTTAAAAGCATATAAAATGGAAATTGAAAATAAGAAAATACAAATCCAGATTTGTAAAATCATATAATCTTGAGTAGAGTAGGCTTGATAACCAAATATTATACTTAAAATAATTGTTGTTATGGGCAATATATTAACCTTAAATAATATATCAGATTTATTGTAATTGAATTGAAAAATTCCAAATGACAATCCTATTATCATTATTGCTTTTATTATAAGAAGTGCTATGCTCATAATTCTAAATTTAAAGATGGTAATAGATTAGCAGTTTCTTTCATTTTATTATCCATAATATGTGCATATATTTGAGTTGTACGAATATCTTTATGTCCTAGAAATTTCATTACAGTATATATATCTGCTCCATATTCTAATTGTAATGTAGCAGCTGTATGTCTGGCACAATGGAATGTAATATGCTTAGTAATTCCTGCTTTCATACACCATCTCAATAATTCTGTGTTTGTTCCAGAACCATAATTTAAATTAACAAATACTCTTGGGTTAGAATAGTCTCTGTCGCCTAATAAATCTCTGGCTTGTTTACTGATGTACATATATTCTAGATCATCAGTTTTTTGTTGTTTGAAAAATATTCTATAATTATCATTTTCATCTCTAACTTCATTCCAAGAAAGTTTGTAAATATCACTCCAACGTAAACCAGTTAAACAACTAAAAAGAAAGGCTCGTTTTAATACATTATATTTACAATCAGTATTAGCTAAAGCTTGAACTTCATCAAAAGTTAAAAACTCTCGTTGTGAATCTTTTTCTTCAAAAGATTTAATTTTAAGCAATTTATGATTTGAAATATATCCCTCTTCATAAGCTTGTTTAATAGTAGCTTTAAATCTATTGAAATAGGAATATTTTGTTCCATGTTTTAAAGGAGTTCCATTTTTTGTTAATGCTTCTTTATCTAAAAAACGTTTAAAACCTTTAATTGATTCAATTGTAATTTCTGATAATGTAGTAGAAGGGTGAAAGTATTGATCGATATACCGTTTTACTGATGCCCATGTACCATAATTAGATAAATAAGATGATCGATGTTCTTTTAATAGATCAAAGTACTCATAAAAGGTAATATTTGCTTTATCTCTATCAATAATTCCATACTTACCTTGAATATACTCTGATTTTCTAATAGCGAGAATATTTTCGGCTAACTCTAAATTCTCTTTATTTTTTTTTCTTTCTTCGAAATTTTTGGGATTAATGAATAAGTGTAATTTTAAATATTCAAATTCACGTAAATGTATTTCTTTACCAGATTTATCAATCTTTGAGCCTTTATAAAATTCTAAATAAAGAGTATATTTTTCAGACTTTAATTTCTTTTGTTTTAAGCTTATTTTCATATTTGAATAATTCGAGGTGTAGTAACTACACCTTTTATTAGTATAAAAAAATAGAGGTGTAGTTTTGGTGTAAAAAACGTTAAAACATCATCTATTTATGTCATTTCAAAGATAAAACAAAAAACCTAACGTTTTAAGCGTTAGGTAGTTGAAATGTAGTAATTGTCTTGTATTTGCTTTTCTACTTCCCGATACAAAACTTTCCGAAAATAGTTCCCAATATATCTTGGTCAACATCAATTTCTCCGGTAATATGTCCCAAATAAGTGAGAGCTTCGCGAATATCCATGGCTAATAAATCGCCCGGAAGTCCCATATCCATTCCTTGTTTGATTTTTCCAATTTGTGATAGCGTATTTTGTAACGCCTCTAAATGACGGGAATTTGTCACAATCGTATCGTCTTGGTTGGTACCTTTCAGTTTAATTTGATGAATTAATTGTTCTTTCAATGCATCGATGTTAAACTGATCTTTAGCTGAAATTTCTAAATGCACAACATCTTTAAACTCCTGTTTTAACGCATCAGATATGGCTGATTCATTATTTGTTACATCAATTTTGTTTGCTACATTAAATAAAATTTTTCCACGTCGTTGCAAATCATCCAACTGATTGGCAATTTGGTTATCCGCTGTGATATTTGCGTCATATAAATAAACGATGATGGAAGCATTGTCTATTTTTTCAAAGGTTTTTTCAATACCAATACGTTCTATTGTATCTCCTGCTTCACGTATACCGGCCGTGTCAATAAAACGGAAGCCAACACCATCAATATAGATCGTTTCTTCAATGGTATCACGGGTTGTTCCTTCAATATCGGAAACAATTGCACGTTCTTCATTTAAGAGCGCATTCAATAAAGTAGATTTTCCTGCATTCGGAGCACCAACAATAGCAACCGGAACACCGTTTTTAATAACATTTCCAAAAGCGAATGAATCGGCTAAACGCTTCAGAATTGTTTGCAGTTTATTCAGTAAATCATAAAACTGGGTGCGATCTGCAAATTCAACATCTTCTTCAGAAAAATCCAATTCCAATTCCATCAAAGCTGCAAAATTGATCATTTGATCACGTAAGTCTTTGATTTGATTTGAGAAACCGCCACGCATTTGTTTAATGGCTATTTCATGCGAGGCTTTAGAATCAGAAGCAATCAAATCCGCAACTGCTTCCGCTTGGGTTAAATCCATTTTGCCATTCCAAAATGCACGAAATGTATATTCACCCGGATTGGCATTGCGAATGCCAATCTTATTCAATAATTCTAAAACTTTTTGTTGAATATATATCGATCCATGTGTCGAAATTTCAACCACATCTTCTCCTGTGTAAGAATGCGGATTTTTGAAAATGGAAAAAAGTGCTTCATCTACAATCGTGTCTCCATCCATTACATACCCTAGGTGTATGGTATGTGAAGCTGCATCAATCAAAGATTTTGTTCGATTAAATTTTGATTGATAAATCTGAGCAACTTTAGAAATTGCTTCTGGTCCGGAAATACGAATAACCGCAATAGCGCCCATTCCATTGGCTGTAGCCAATGCACAAATTGTATCATTGTTTAGCATAAGACAAATTTACAATTTTATCGATGAGTGAAGAAATTATTATTTTGATTTGTTAAAAACTGTTAAACTTATTGTGTTATCTATTTTAGATAAAAGAGGTATGGTTTTGTTATATAGCGTCTTACGGATTTTTGATTAATTACTCTTATGTAATATGGTCATTTTAACATTATTATATAAAGCTCAATAGGCCTAAATTTGCACCCTTTATAATTAGTAATAGCCAATTTACTATAGTTTAATCTTTCACTTAAATAAATGAAAACAATTTTAGTTGCACTCACATCACTATTTACTTCAACTTTCTTATTTGCACAAGTTGGAATAAATACTGAAAATCCAAGAGGAGCATTGGATGTAAACGGAGACATGATTTCTGGTCAGTTAATTTTTCCAAAAAATCTAGATCCGGTAGACGAGAGTATCAAAAAAACGTACAACTTACTTGTTCAGAATACGGTAACCAATAATATTGAGTTATTGGATGTTCGCACTACAGATAATACAGGTATTGCAGCGTTAGTAACCTTTGAGCTTGTCGCACCAAACGGAGACTGGGTCGAGAATTTTAATACACGTATTGATGCAAGCAAATATGCCTTAGTGGTTCTTAGTGGTTATTTTTCAGATAATGTTTCCGGTACAGAAACTGCTAAAAGTGCTTTGCCGGGAGTAGGAGCGAAAGTGGTAAACAACCAGTGGATTTTGAATGCAGATTATCCGGGAATTTCTTCTAGTATTACTAATGGTACGCAGAAATGGATTATTACATGTTCACTTTTTCCAAAAACCTATGTTAAAATTTTTCCTGAACAAACCATCGATATGAGAAATTCTAATACGAATGCAAATACAGGAGGTACACCAATTTTAAATTAAGAAAATGAAGAGAATTTTTATCATAAAAAGTTTGTTGTTAATAGTTGGAATTGCACATGGACAAGTAGGGATTGGTGTTTCTGGCAACGATCTAACCAAAGAAGAGTTGCAAATCAACGGAAATTTAATTATTACCAATAAAATTGGTCAAACTAATAAATTAGAAGAATTAGCTGAAAAAAAGATTGTCAATAATGTTTCGGTAGATACAGATTATCGTGTCATTGCACAGGATCCGAATACGAATGGAAATGTAAAAGGTCAAATAAAAGAAATGTTTGGACAGCAAAATGTCTTGCCAATTATCATTCAGCCTTATGAAATATTAAATGTAAATGGGGATGATTTAGATGATTTGAATCTTAATATTCCAACAAACGACTATTTTATAGCGATTACAAATTTTGAAGCTGTGGATAGGTTAAAACAAGGTTTTCCTTCTGCTACGAATAAAGGACGTTTCGAATACAATGCCTTCAAAGGTTCCGATAATATGTGGCATATAAAAATCAGAAATCCATATGCAAGCCCGGCTAATTCTGCAAATGCATTTAATTACAATTTTGATATTCTGATTTATCCGAACAGATTTTTTAAAGATTTAGGGACAAAGTCATATAATTTGGGAGGGAGTCAAAATGGAGATGCAAAAAC
This sequence comes from Empedobacter brevis NBRC 14943 = ATCC 43319, assembly GCF_000382425.1. GTDB lineage: Bacteria > Bacteroidota > Bacteroidia > Flavobacteriales > Weeksellaceae > Empedobacter > Empedobacter brevis. Next base: position 104,406 of record NZ_KB908298.1, on the reverse strand, counting down.
ACCATTAATAGATTAATTAAGATGAAAAATAAAGTATACATTCTACTGACAATAATTGTTTGTGTAACATCTTTTGCACAAACATATACGCCAGGGGTAGGGATTAATAAAGAAAACCCGAGCAGAACATTGGACGTAAACGGAACAACAATATCCAAAGGGAATACAGATAAATGGTTTTTCGAGAATCCGGGGATTTACAATGGGAAATCAAATGACAGTTACCTAACTGTAATTGATAAAGGGGATAATAAAATGAAAGTTTTTAACCCGTCGACAATGAGTTATGCATCAATTAATTATGCGACATTTAGATTCAATAGATTACCAAATACCGGCTTACTTTCTTATGACACGAAAATAGATGCTGCTAAATACCATGTGATGGTTGGAGGATTTATTATTTATGGAGGAGGAACGGATACAACCTCACCAACAGTTTCACTAACTTCTACAAAAATCAACGGGAATGTTTTATACACATCAAGAGCAGATGTTGGACCAAATAATACATGGATCTTAAAATTTCAGCCCAATAATGGTGTGACATTTGACCAAACAAGAATAGACTTAATTCTTAATGTAGCCATCTACAGAAAAAACCTTTTATCGGATACCAATAAAAAGATAACGTTTGATATGAAAAATACAAAAACAGGAAGTGTTCCTCGTCCTGATAAAATATAAGGGTGTTTTGTGTATAAAGGTTGAAGTTATTAGATGGGTAAATTGTAAACAACTTGTTTTTAAGTGTTTATAATTTGTAACGATTAAAAAACAGATGAGTTGTTTTTATATTTAGAAAAATGGCACAGTTTTAGATTTGCATTATAAAATTGGAAATTATAATGTCTTCAAAAAAGAATTACGCTACAAAGAGAGGCATTGGTATAGGTAATTTTAAATTAAAATTAGTAGATGTACTGATTCTGGTAACATTTTTAATATTGTTAGTTGTAGCATTCACTTAAAAATAAAAAGCTTCTTTATGACAAAAGAAGCTTTTTTTATTATTTGGATGTATAACTTGTTCTAACTGTAATTTGTGCTGTTTTCTGACGGGAAGTAGTGTTAAAAGCTCCTCCGGAAGAATATTCTTCGTTATCATTTTTACCTGTAATTTGAAAAATACCTAAATCTGCTTGTTTCAACTTTCCAAGGCTCGAGCCCGATTTTATTGCAATGTTCTCCGCTCGCTGTTTTGCATTTTCAGATGCTTGTGCAATCAATTCAAGTTTTAAATCTTCCAATTTCGAATAATAATAATTCGGATTAGATGAACTTAATTCAATTCCCTGGCTGATTAAATTTGAGATTTCTCGGGAAGCTTTCTCTATTTTATCTAATTCTTTCGATTCTATTGTAGCATCCTGTGAAAGGTTATAACCTGTGAATTGACTGGTCGAATTTCCATTTGCATCTGTACCATATTGAAAATCTTTTGAAATACTTACTGCTTCAAAAATAATTTCATTTGGTTTAATGCCTTGCGAAATCAAGAAATTTTTTACAATTTTTTGATCCTCTTTTAACTGATCGGAAGCAACTCTTAAATCATAATCTTTACGGCTGAATGTTGCACGCCACTTGACTAAATCGGCATTAAAATCTTTTAAAGCATTTCCCGTTACATTGATCGATTCGTTACTTTTAAATTTGTATTTATAAGCATTTCCCAAAATGCATGTTGCTACAATTAACCCCACGGCTAAAATGGATGCAACAATTACTGAAAATTTATTCATAGTTGTATGGTTTTCAGTAAAGATACAAAAAAAGCAAAAGGAACGTTTCACTAGTATCAGTGAAATTAGGTCAAAAGAATTGGGAAATCCTGATCGATAATAAAAATAACTAAACTCCCTTCGGAATATTCTATTGTAACAATATCATCATTTGCTTTATTCCGCGTCCCGACACGAGAAAGTAAATTCAAATCCTCCTTATTTAAAGGGTATTCCAAACCTTTAGTCACGATGTTTTTGCATTCAGGGAAAGGCAATAAAGAGATTGTTCTTCCAAAGTATCCTTCTAATTCGGTTTGTTTTTCCGCAAAAAAATAATGACTGTAATTGTCGTAAAACAATATATTAATCTTGTCTTTGAAACGGAATGCAGCATTAAGATTTCCAATAAAATGATCTTGTTGACGACCACTTGCTCCAAAAACATCAACATGCTCAAAACCTTTGTCTAAAATGATTTGTAAGGCTTTGGCAAAATCAGTATCATTTTGTTCCGGAGTAGAAATAATTTCGATTCCCGACGGAAAATCACTGATTTCCGTCGAATCAAAATCACCTGAAATCACATCAGGTTGTATATTGAGTTGTTGCAAATAGCGGAAAGCGCCATCTGTACAAAAAATAAGCTCGTAATTTGTTGTATCAGGTAGGGTTGAAGGTACTTCACCATTCAGAAATAAAAGGACTTTTTTATTCACCTGGAATCCATTTTACTTCTTCATGATTGTTGTCTGAAGCAATTTTTCGACCTAAAACAAACAAATAATCCGAAAGACGATTCAAGTATTTTTGCAATTCAGGACGAATGTCTTCAACTTCAGCTAAACCAACTGTCAAGCGTTCTGCACGACGACAAATACAACGTGCTACATGTGCATGAGATGCTGCTTGGTTTCCTCCGGGAAGAATAAAATGTGTCAATTGTTCTAATTGTCCTTCAAGATCATCAATCCAATCTTCCAATTGAATGATGTCATCTTCAGATATCGTTTTTGGAATACGAGGTTTACCATTGGCCAAATATAACTTATCAACAGGAGTAGCCAATTCAGCACCCAGGTTAAACAAATCTTTTTGAATAATGATAATTTCCTCTTCTAAGGCAGGATCTATTTCATACGAACGAATTAATCCCAAATATGAATTGAGTTCATCAACGGTTCCATATGAATCAATTTTTAAACTGTTTTTAGAGACACGTGTTCCTCCATATAATCCGGTAGTTCCCTTGTCTCCTGTTTTTGTATATACTTTCATCTTACTTTCAAATTATAATTACCGAAGATATGAAAATCTTAAATATTTTTCGGTAAAAGAGGTTTGGTAAAAAAATGATAACCGATAGCCACAATGATTAAAACGATCGTCGTAATAATCCAAAGTGTACTAAATCCGTAGTCTGTTGCAACATGTGTTCCTAAAAAAGGAGAAATAATAAATGCAATGGCGACAGACATTCCGTTTAGTCCCATATAAGCACCTCTGTTGTTTTTTTGAGAACGAAAAGCGGTTACAGTTGACATTAACGGTAGTACAAGCATTTCTCCAATAGACATTAAGCCAATTGCTAAATAAAGCATGCCCAATGTATGACTAAATGTAAAGATGAAGTAACTAATGGCTGTAATAAAAGAACCGAATACTAAAAGTTGGGTAACGGAGAATCTTTTTTCAGTATAATGAATCAATAGCATTTCGAACACAACAATCAAAAAACCGCTGAATCCCATTAACAATCCAATTTCTGTTTGCGTTAAATGGACCACATCTTTATAAAATAAAGGTAAAGTATTTAAAATTTGAAAGAATGCAACGGAGAATAATACACAAAATAAATTGAACATTAAAAATGGTGTATCTGTATAGGCGTTACGTTCTTTTTCAATGATTACTTTTTCTGAGGTAGTTTCTGTTGCGGCGTTCCTTTCCTTACGTCCTTTAAAGAATACATAGAAGACAACTCCGGCAATTAATGCTGCTCCTGCATTGCAATAAAATAACAGGTCGTATGAATAATTAGATAAAAATCCTCCCATTGACGGTCCGATAGAGAAACCTAAATTAACAGCCATTCTATTCAAAGAAAATGCACGAGTTATATTTTCTTTTTTTGCATAACGTGTGATTGCAACAGAGTTTGCAGGACGAAACATTTCGCTTATTGTACTTAAAACAAGCATAATGACTGCAAAAGATTCCACCGTTTTAAAATAAGGCAAAATCAAAAATAAAGGAGCACTTAAAAACAAACTAATTGCCTGTACTTTAAAGTTTCCTATTTTATCTGTAATCCAACCTCCTAGCCAAGATCCTATAACAGAACCAACGCCAAAACAACTCAGTACAATTCCGGAACTTTCTAAAGAAAAGCCTAATTCGGAAATCATATAAATTCCTAAAAACGGTAAAACCATCGAACCCATACGGTTCAATAACATCACGATTGCTAACATCCAAGATTCTTGAGAAAGTCCGCTGTAGGCGTCAATGTAAATTTTTAGAATTTTTTTCATCTCCTAATTTTCTTTAAACTTTTGCAAAGTTAAGTTCTTTTTTTGCAAAAAAACGCTTATTTACCAAGGTTTCTGATATTCTTTGATTACTTTTGGAATCTCTATAAAACAAAACTTAAAACTATGCTGTTTTACAACTTCATTCTTAAGGTTTTAATCGTTATAAATGGGCTGGGAGCTGCATCCGGATTGGTAGTAGACAAGCATCATGTGTATACCATTTCCGACGATGACGCACATTTGTATATTTATAACAAAAAGAAAAAAGAAGTCGAAAAAGTAAACCTTAATCCGGAAGTAAAATCCGGAGAAGGTAATAAAAAGGATAAACCGGATTTTGAGGCAATCACGAAATATGAAGATCACTTATATATTTTTGGTTCAGGATCGAAGGAAAATAGGTTCGATCTGATTTCTTACAATGTGAAAACCCAAAAAGTGGAGAATGATAGTTATCGTTTTCTTTTTGAGGAGTTTTTGAAGGTGTCAGAATTAACAAAAAAAGATTTTAATATTGAAGGAATTCTTATTGATGGACAGTGTACTTACTTTTTTAACAGAGGAAACGGACCTGCCGGAGTAAACGGAATTTTCAGAGTAGGAGGAAAAATAAATGATTTACGAAATAAACAAATTGACTTTTTCCCGATTACTTTGCCAAAACTGAACAATGAAACGACAACATTTTCGGATGCTATTCTAGTGAACGGAAAAGTTTTATTTACTGCAACAGTAGAATCTAAAAGTACAACTCAGTTTAATGGAGAAATAAAAGGCTCAATTATCGGTGAATTAGATTTGCATAAAATGGAAGTTATTCGTTGGCAAAAAATAGCAGATGATAAAAAGATAGAAGGTTTAGCTTTGCACAAAGAATCCCGAAAAAAATATACCTTGTACTTGTGTGAGGACAACGATGACGATTCAAAAAAAGCGTCAATTTATATTTATAAATACCAAAAAAAAATCTAACATATTAGAATAACGGATGACGAAATACGGACATCGAATTTCGATTTATTCTTAAAAAATTGTGAAAGTATTTTCAAGACTATTATATTTGTCCGTCAAAATTTATTTATCAATTAAACATTATGCGAGGAAGATGGCTCATTGCAGCATTTGCAATTATTTTAAGTCTCTTGTGTATCAGACAACTAAGTTATACTTGGTACACAACTAAAGTGGAGCATGAGGCGGCGCGTTTGGCGAGTAAGCCGGAAGATGAACCAAGAATTTTAGATAGCTTGGCTCAACATCCACTTGATTTGGGAATTATAAAGTACGATTATACGTATGCCAAAAACAATGAAATCAATTTAGGATTAGATTTGAAAGGTGGTATCAACGTAATCTTACAGGTTTCTGAGAGAGATTTAATCGAGAATTTATCAGCTAAAAGTCAAAACCCTATGTTGGCAGCGGCTTTGGATGCAACAGATAAAGCTCAAAAAACGAATGGTAACGTACCTTATGTTGAATTATTTTTTCAAGAATTTGATAAAATAAAAGGAGGAACAAAATATGCGGCTCCGGATTTGTTTGGAAACAAAAACAATGCGGATAAAATTGCGTACAACGCTTCTGATGATCAGGTAAAAGAAGTTATTCGTAAAGATATCGAAGCGAAAGTTGCAACAGCTTATGATGTAATCAGCTCTCGTATTAACCAATTTGGAGTTGTTGAACCGGTTATTCAACGTTTAGGTGATAAAGGGGACGGTCGAATCTTGGTCGAATTACCAGGTGTTTCGGATACGGATCGTGTAAAAAAATTATTACAATCTACAGCTAAGTTAGAGTTTTGGCAAGTTGTTCGTCAGGACCCTACAGTTTTACAATATTTTTCTAGTGTTAACACAGAAAAATACAATGTAAAGAACGACAAAGGGCAGTCAATCAAATCATTGGCAGAGGTTATGCAACCTGCAGGTTCTAATGCAAGTTTTGTTGTAGATGTTAAAGATACAGCTGTTGTCAATCGTGTGATGCAAGACAAAGGTTTTGTACCGGGATTACCAGCAAATATTAGAGGATACAAATACTCTTGGGCAAACAAGCCAATGGATTTAGGCAAACAAGCAAATGATAAGACTGCGCCTAAGTTATTAGAGTTTTATGTGTTAAAAGGAAAAAATGGTTCACAAGAACCGTTGATTACAGGAGATAAAGTTGTTTCTGCTTCTGCAGAACGTAATGCAGGTTCTATCACAAATGAACCGGTGGTTTCGATGCAGATGAATCAAGTAGGAGCACAGGAATGGGCTCGTATTACAGACGAATTGAAACCTTCTGCTGTTGACCGTAACGGACAGGGTGTTGCGATTGTATTGGATAACATGGTTTATTCTGCCCCAAACATTAAGAATCAGATTACAGGAGGAAACTCTCAGATTTCTGGAAACTTTACATTGGAAGAGGCAAAAGATTTAGCAAATATTTTACAAGCAGGTTCTTTACCGGCTTCATCTAAAATTGTTTCGGCTGAGGTTGTAGGACCGTCTTTAGGACAGGAGGCAATCAACAGTTCGTTAATCGCTTTCGGATGCGCATTTGCATTGGTATTAATCTGGATGTTGTTTTACTACAGCCGTGCAGGGATTTATGCGAATATTGCATTAATCATCAACTTATTGTTCTTATTAGGATTTTTAGTTTCATTAAAAGCAACCTTATCATTACCAGGTATCGCCGGGATTATCTTGACGTTGGTAACCGGTATGGATGCGAATATCTTGATTTATGAACGGGTAAAAGAGGAATTAAGAAAAGGAAAATCATTGCGTCAGGCGGTAGATTTTGCGTACTCTTGGAAAGGAGCTTTCTCAGCAATTATAGATGCCAATTCAACATCATTTATCACGGCATTAATTTTATTCTTCTTTGGTAAAGGTCCTGTTGTAGGTTTCGCTACTACATTTATGATTGGTATTTTCACATCAACATTTACAGCGATTTTTATTACACGTTACTTTGTTGAAGGACGTTTGGCAAAAGGAAAATCAGTTCCTTTCTATACATCATTTACAGCGCATTGGTTACAAAATATCAAGGTTGATTTATTGAAAACCAGAAAAGTATCGTATATCATTTCGATTATTTTAACTGTTGTAGCGTTAATCTCTATTTTCACAAAAGGATTTGATATGGGTATCGAATTCCAAGGTGGACGTACCTATACAGTTCGTTTTGATAAACATGTAGATCCTCAACAAATTTCTGAAAGTTTAGGTGATGTGTTTGTGTTGGAGGGAGAAAAAATGATGCCTCAGGTAAAAACATATGGAGGTCAAAACCAGGTGAAAATAACAACTGCTTACAAAGCAGATGAAGACGGGACGAATGTTGATGATGAAATTAAAGACAAACTGTATACAGGTCTAAAATCATATTTACCTGCAAGTATGTCTGAAAAAGATTTCTCAGAAGACAATGCTTCTATTGGGTTAATGTCTTCTGCAAAAGTAGGGCCTACAATTGCTGATGATACAACAAGAGCTTCTTATATAGCAGTTTCTTTAGCATTAGTTGCAATTTTCTTCTACTTAATCGTGATGTTCAAACGTTGGCAATTCTCATTATCAACCATCATTGCATTAGCACACGATGTAATCATTGTATTAGGAGTCTTCTCTTTATTAAAAGGAATTATGCCTTTTAACATGGAGATTGATCAAGCGTTTATCGCCGCGATTTTGACAGTAATTGGTTACTCGATGAATGACTCGATTATTATCCTTGACCGTATCCGTGAAAACTTAACAGTTGAGAAAAAACATAACTTGTATGATATCATCAATATTTCTACATCAGAAACATTGTCTCGTACAATTAATACGTCTTTATCGACATTCTTAATCGTGTTAATCATTTTTGCATTTGGTGGAGAATCAATCAAAGGATTCATGTTTGCGAAATTAATCGGTATCGTTATTGGTACATTCTCATCGATTTTCGTGGCCTCTCCTTTATTGTATGACTTTACGAAAAAAGGTCAAATGAATAAATAAGATTCAAATTTTAAATAAATTTTAAGAAAGCCATCAAAGAAATTTGATGGCTTTTTTTATTTTTCTCAATTTAGATTTTATACATTTGTTTCGTGAATAGTTTAGTAATATACCCAGCATTTTTAGACTTCCAGGAAGTCGTAATTATTATGGTGGTTGCTGTAGTAATTTTTGGACCAGATAAAATTCCGGAAATTGCTCGTGGTTTAGGAACTGCTGTACGTAAGTTGAAGGAAGCTTCTGAAGATATCAAACAAGAAATTATGAATCCGGTTCAGGAGGTAGACCCAACGAAAGATATTCAGAATACGATCAAGGAATTGAACCCGATGAATGAAATAAAAGATTCTTTCCAAAAGATAAGTCCAATGGACGATTTTCAAAAATCGTTTGATGAAGTTCGTAATCCGGTAGATGAAATTCACAATGCCATTCATCAGGATAATCCAGTCGATTCAGCACTTAAAGATACGGATGATGCATCGGTAATGAAACCAGTTGATCCTATTCAAGATGCAGATAGTCAACAAATACCTTCAGAACCAATTGTAGAAAAACCAGTTGAGCCTGTAGTGAAAGAACCAACAATTGAGGAGGAACCAAAATCTGTAGACGAGGCATTGGGATTAGGTGGATCAGTAAGTAGATAATGATACAAGATTTTTTTGACTGGGACGTACAACTATTTTTGTACTTCAATAATTTAGGAACGGAAAGTTGGGATTGGTTTTGGCTTTTAGTCACCAATAAAAAAACATGGATTCCGCTCTATATAATTTTTCTGATTTTGTTGTACATCAAACTGGGTTGGAAAAAAACACTATTGGCGGGAATTTGTATTGCATTGATGATTACTTGTGCGGATCAGTTTACAAATATTTTGAAAAATTATTTTCACCGTTTTCGTCCGTGTTATACAGAGTCTATTCAAGGTTTATTTCGCCCGATAGATTGTGAAGGGAGAGGGAAATACGGTTTTACATCGGCCCATGCTTCAAATCATATCGCAATAGCCATTTTTATGGGAATTCTCTTGAGACGCTATTACAAATGGTTACTCTATGTGCTGATTGTTTGGGCGTTGATGGTTGCTTACAGTAGAGTGTATGTCGGTGTACATTTTACGGGTGATATATTTTTTGGAACATTAATCGGGATTTTTTTCTCTATTGTTTTTATAAAATTGTATTATTTTTTAGAAAAAAAATATTTAAAGAAGAATTAAAATCAACTTATATTCATTAAAAAAGTCGAGAACAAGTTGTTCTCGACTTTTTTAATGAATATATCTATTACTATTTCGAAGAATAATTTGATTATTTTTCTTCTTGTGTTTTGGGATAACTTTCAACAGTACATTGAATAGTTCTGCTTCGTTTAAGAAATTCTAATCAAATCTAAATTATGGTAAAAAATACTTATTTCAGAACTCATTCTATCAATTGTGATATTATTTTCTATGGTTGGTTCTTGAACTTCAATTGATGAAAAATTATAAAATGAAATCGTCTAAAATTTCCCCTTGTTGGTGAAATGAAGGACTAAATTCAACTTGTAAAAGGTTGTACTTTACTTCAGTTGTATCAGATTACTTGCATGATGTATTTAGTATCAATAGATTAAAGATTGTAAATGAAATATATTTTATAATCAATGCACATTATGTAAAACAGAACTTGAATTATTCAATATTTTCATCTAGTTCCACCGGTTTTTTTCTCCGTTTTATGGCTTTTTTATTGGCTAAAAATGAATTCAAATCTTCATCAATTTCTGTTGAGTCTTCGTCACCTAATAAATATCCCCAAGGTTTTAATTCGTTGACATTATCAAAAACAATCTTCATTAAAGCAAGTATGGGAATAGAGAGCAACATTCCCATAATTCCCCATGTCATTTCACCGATAACTAAACCAATGATAACAATTAACGAATTGATTTTGACTTTAGATCCTACAATCTTTGGCATAACAACATTTCCGTCTATTGCATGTATAGCAATAAAAGCAATCAAGACTAAAAATAATTTTGAAGCAGACATCGTTGCAAACGTGATAATAAGGGTCACGATTAATGAAATAATGATGCCGACATAGGGAACAACATTCAAGACACCCGTTAAAATAGCAAGTACAAAACGATATTTAAGACCAAGAATAGAAAAGGCAATAAATGCTAAAATAGAAACAATAATCATTTGTAAAAATAATCCGATCAGATATTGTTTTACCATTTTTTGGATAGACGTAATGACATTATAGACTTGATCATGCGTATTTGAGTTGAAAGCATAGTATAAGAATTTTACCAAATGGCGACGATAAATTAAAAGGAAAACAATGTATAAGAATGTAAACAAAATTGTAACTGCCATAGACGAAACAATTGAAATCACTTTTTCAATTACAATTGTACTTGTTTCGATCGTTGTTTTTACATTCTTCGTCAAATATTCTATTTGCGCATGGGAATTAACGCCAAAGGTTTCATGAATCCATTTTTGTAAATCCATAAAAGCTGCAATAATCTGCTTTTGGAAAATAGGCCATTCGTTTGCTATCTCGGCCATTTGAATTGCGATAAGGTAAAGTATTCCAAGAATGAAAGCTGCAAAAAGCAAAGTCGTTATAATGCTGGAAATAGCACGAGGAATTCGTAAATATCTTTCAAAAAACGTACACAATGGGGTTAATAATATCGAAATTAAAAAACCTAAAATTAAAGGAACTAAAATTCCTTTTCCTATTATTGAAATAAATGTTAAACAGATGATTGACAATAATGTGCAAGTTAATTTTAGGTAAAATGGCCATTTTCTAATGACATCCATAATGCAGTGTATTTTGTGTTGACGAATTTATAAATAGGTTCTATAAATATAGTTTTATTTATTAAAACTATATTTAAATTTTGTCGTTTATTTCAATAAAAAAACCACGTTGTAAAAACGTGGTTTTCAAAAAATATAATGAAAGATTATTTTTTATTTTCGTCGATAATGGTCATCTCATCAATTAGACGTTGTGCATTTGCATATTTATCAACTACCCATAAAATGTAACGAGCATCTACCATAATGTTACGGCAAATTTCCGGATCATAGTTCAAATCTGACATTGTTCCTTCCCAAACACGGTCAAAGTTTAAACCAATTAATTCTCCCTTTGCATTCAAAGCAGGCGAACCGGAATTTCCTCCTGTTGTATGGTTTGTAGCGATAAAGTTGACAGGTAATTTTCCTGATTTATCTGCATATTTGCCATAATCTTTGTTATCATATAAGTGTAACATATGTTTTGGTAAATCATATTCATAATCTCCTGGGATATATTTCTCCATTATACCTTCCATATGAGTTACAGGCTCATAATAAACAGCATCACGAGGTTGATAACCATCAACTTTTCCGTATGTTACACGTAAAGTAGAGTTGGCATCCGGAAAGATTTTCTTGTCAGTAAACACTTCCATTTGACCTTTCATATACGTGCGCATCAATTTATTAACCTTGTCTTGATTTGTTAAATATGTTGGGGTAACTTTTGTTTGATTAGCGTTTAAAATTAAACGAATTTGTGCAATTAAAGCATCTTCTTTCAATGCTTTGATAAATTCAGCATCATTTTCAGCTAATGTTTTGATATTCCCTAAAACTGATTGCCCATTAATTGTTTTTGTTCCATTAATGACCGAATTTCCTAATGCCGTTTTAATATTTGCAGCAGTTGTATTTGGCAATAAGTTTTGTGGAACAACCTTGAAATAGTTCTCAGCTAAATCAGAAGAAATTGTTTTGTCTAATTCAGGATTGTAGTCCTTGTGCATAGAAGCTACAGTATTTAATGCTTTTGCTTTCGTTTCAGCATAATTTTTTTGCCCTACTGCATTCAAAATATTATTTAATGTTAAAGCCATTCTGAATGTTTCAGAATTAGAGAAAAAAGTCTCTGAATACATGGTGTAAGCCAAAGAATAATCCTGGTTTGCTTTATTGATTTGATTTAAATCTGAAATGATAGTGGAATACTGTGCTTTTAATTTCGGATTTTTAGCAATACGATTCAGAAATTCCTGTTCATATTGTTGACGCTTTTCAACCGCTTTCGAACGATTAAGCCCTAAAACTTCTCCAATCCATTTTTTGTGAGCATTCGAAATACGCGCTTGTTTAGAAGCATAAGCGATACGAGTCGCGTTGTCTTCACGCATTTTTTTATCGATGTGCGATAATGCAATTGTACGTACATGAATACGGGCAGGATTAATCACATCTTTGATTTGCTCAATAGAAGATGCTGGTAAATATTCGTCTGTTGTTCCCGGGAAACCATAAACAAATGTGAAGTCATCTTCATTGATTCCTGTAATATTGACGGGTAAAAAATGTTTTGGTTTGTAAGGAACATTTTCAGGAGAATAGTCTGCAGGCTTATTGTTTTTGTCGGCATAAATTCTAAACATAGAGAAGTCTCCTGTGTGACGTGGCCAAACCCAGTTGTCAGTATCATTTCCGTACTTTCCGATAGCTGAAGGTGGTGCGCCGACTAAGCGAACATCTTTATAAGTTTCTATTGTAAATTGGTAATATTTATTTCCTTTGTAAAAAGGCTTGATGAAAACAGATTGATAAGATTCTGTTTTACTTTTTGCATTAAAATCTTCAGTATTTTTTTTGATGATTTTATTACGCTCTTCTTCAGACATGTTATCGTTAACACCTTTCAGAATAGAAGTGGTTACATCCTTTATATCAACAATAAAAGAAGCTGTCAAACCTTTGTTAGGCAATTCGTCTTTCAATTCTTTTGCCCAAAAACCATCTGTTAAATAATCATTTTCTAAAGATGAATGAGATTGGATTTCTCCATAACCACAGTGATGATTTGTAAGCAATAGCCCGTTTGGAGAAATAACTTCGGAAGTACATCCACCACCAAAGTGGGCAACCGCATTATTGATACTTTTATCACCTGTACTGAAAATGTCTTTTGATGAGATTTTTAACCCCATTTCTTTCATTTCCTTTTCATTCAATTCTGTCGGAATCCACATTCCTCCGCCTTGTTGAGCAAACACATTGAAGCTTGCAAAAAAAGCCATTAAAATAGACCCTTTAACGAATAGTTTCTTCATTTTTTTTGATTATTTTATTCTATCGATTTCTTAGAATTCCAAAGATAAAGAATTTTACCTAAATCAAATTGGTTTATGGGAACCATTAATAAATGCGCGTTATTTTCCGTATTTCATCTAAATCCATTAATTTTAACAAAAATTAACAAACAACTCAGTTATGTATAAAAGACTATTTACTTTTTTATTGATCATCGTATCACTTACCTCTTGTACAATGACAGAAGAAGTGACTGTAAATGAAAAAGGAGAAGTAGAATATCTTCAGAAAATTGATATGCCACAATTTGCTGCAATGATGAATTCTAGTGATTTGGATGAAAAAATAGAAAAAAATCTGATTTCGAATACAGAATATACGTACTTAGATTTTATAAAGATGATAGAAGAAGTAGGAGGCCAAAAAACAAAGGATAAATTTTCAAAATTCTCAATTTATAAAGATGAATTAGCTGCAATAGATTTTTTAAAACTAAGGTTAGATTTAAGAGATAAGTTTGCAATAGAAGTAATCAATCGTTCTGCATCTGTTGATGAATTTAATGAGAAATCTGCAATTATTGAAAAAGTTTTCGGAGAGATTAAATTGAAAGAAGAACAACGGATTTTGACAGAATCATTCCAAAAGAAAAGAAAGAAAAGGAAAGCTAAATTAGAAAATGAGACGCCACTATTTTCTGATAACCCTATGGGAACAATGACGAGCGCTAGATTCTTTTATGATGGGAAAACATTTTCTAAATCTATTGACAGTGAAAAGTTTTCGAATGATTTTCATACAAATGATTTATCAACAGAAGAAGAAAAACAAATGTTTTTCGGAATGTTGAAACAAATAAAATTTAAGTACAAATATACGTTTCCGAAGAAAATAAAATCTTTAAACCTTGCTGATGCAATGTTTACAGCTGACGGAAAATCATTTGTAAAAGAATATACATTGGAAGAAATTTTAAATGCTCCACATTTAGGCGATTTTAAAGTTGAATTGGAAGATTAATTCTATCCATCTCCCATGAAGAGCTTTTAAAAAAACAGGTGAAGTTTACTTCATCTGTTTTTTTATGAATTAAAGTTATTTTGAATAAACCAGTAATAATAGTGAGGTTTTTAGTGATTATTTTGACTTATTTTTGAAAATAGTAGAAAAATAAAAATGAAAAAAATACTATTTATAGTACCTGTAATAGCAGGTTTAAACTCTTGTACAGTAAAAGAAGAATATACGATAGGAAAAAGTGGTCGTATACAGTATAATTATTCATTGAATGGAAGTGATTTGAAAGATTTTATGGCAGAAGAAGAAAGTTTTGAAAAAACTTTAAATGAGAAAAAAGACTTTGTAGAAGCATTAGGAAGGGGGATTACGATAGAAGAGTTTTATAAAAGATTAACAGACGATCATGATTTATTGAAGCATCATAATGCAGCTGCAGTAAAATATTTTAAAGAAAATAAAACGACCTACAACCAGTTGAAACACCATAAATTATATGTCAACTTTGATCAACTAACTTATAACACGGAACTGAAAACAACTTCAGAAAATATAGATCAGGAAAGTAAGTTGCTGAATAATTTCTTATTTAATTTTTTTATCGCGATTGACAATCCTTTCAATACAAATTATTTGACCAATACGAAAACTGCCACAAACAATAGTTTTGAAATAATCTTCAATAAAGCAGATTATAAACAATTAATCAATAGTTTGACAAAAGAATTTGATTCTCGTATGCAGGATAATATGATGTTTAATAAAATGTTCAATTACCAATTAATTATTCACACGCCCGATAAAATTTTAAGCAGTTCGAAGGATGGAAGTTATTATACATTAGACCAGAAAACAATAAAATTAGACTATACATTCGCGGAAATTATTTCGGAAGAGAATAAATCTGTCAAGATTACTTTTTAAGCACATAGTTTCGTAAATTTGTAATCCGAAACACCTTGTAAAATGAAACAAATTGTCGAATTCCGGGATTTAGGAATTAACAGAGATTACCAAGAAATCTGGGATTATCAAGAAAGTCTTCTAGCAGAAAATATAGCTGTAAAACAATACAACAGAGCACAAGAAAAGGAAGGGAATACAGATTTTAAAACGACTAAGAATCATTTGCTATTTGTAGAACATCCTCATGTGTATACATTAGGAAAAAGCGGGCACTTGGAGAATATGTTAGCTTCCGGTGATAAACTAAATGAGATTCAAGCTACATTTGTCAAAACAAACCGCGGAGGAGATATTACGTACCATGGACCACAACAATTGGTGGGATATCCAATTATGGATTTAGACCTTTTCAAACCGGATATTCATTTGTATATGCGCAATTTGGAAGAAGTAATCATCAAAACAATTGCTGAATATGGGTTAAAAGGGGAGCGTTCGCAAGGAGAAACCGGTGTTTGGCTGGACGTTGGACGTCCATTTGCCCGTAAAATTTGTGCAATGGGGGTTAAGGCCTCTCGCTGGGTGACCATGCATGGTTTTGCATTGAATGTCAATACAGATTTACGGTATTTTGAGTATATCGTTCCTTGTGGAATTCAAGATAAAGCTGTTGCATCATTGGAAAGAGAACTTGGACAACGAGTGGATATGGCTGAAGTAAAAGAATTTACGAAGAAACATTTTGCTGAAGTATTCGATGTAGAAATTAAATAAGAGAATTTCAAAAATATAATTTATTTTTAAAGACTGTTTTCAAACAGTCTTTTTTTATTGAATAATGAGAAGCTTATATATTCTGTTTTTACTTGTTTCTGCTCTTACCAAGTCCCAATCGTTTGCACCTATTATCACAAATTACCCTAAAAGTGAATATTTGGGTGAATCTCCTATTTGGGACATTACAGAGAACCAAAAACAAGGAAAAGTATATTTTGCAAATAATCGGAATATATTGGAGTATGACGGAAATTTTTGGGAAAAATATTCACCGGATAATTTAACCATTATACGTTCTATCGCCTCGATTAATCATGTGGTGTATTCCGGAGCCCTGAATAATTTTGGGTATTGGAAAACCATAGAAGGAAAGAAAACTTATAGCTCAATTTCAGATAAATTTAAAAGCTTTCAAGGTTTGGAACAGGAAGAAATCTGGAAAATCTTTTATTATAACCGTTCTATTTATTTTCAATCGTTTAATTATTTATTTCAGTTTGATGGTAAATCTGTTAAACGCTACAAACTGCCGGCACTTGCATCTTACATTTATCTCGTAAATGATAAGTTATTGGTGGCAACGATCTCAAAAGGAATTTTTGAGTTTAAAAATGGGCAGTTTGAAAAATATTTTGACATCAAAAAGGATAAAGCAATTGTAGTTCATGGAATAGAAAAATATGGAGACGAGTATTTAATCGGAACATTGACCGAAGGAATTTATAAATACGATAAAAAGTCAGGAGTAAAAGAATTCAATTCAGCATTCAATAAAATGTTGAAAAATTATCTGGTTTTAAAAATGATTCGATTAGGAAATGAATTGATTATAGGAACGTCAAATAATGGAATATATGTGTACAACCTAGTAAATAACACCTATAAAAATTATAATCAAAACTCCGGATTGATCAGTAACACTATTCAAAATATAAAAATTGATTCGAAAGGGAATGCTTGGTTAGGAACTGATAAAGGAATTTCTAAAATAGAATTAAAAAACCAAACACAGCTTTTATATGATTACAATGGGCATTTGGGAAATGTTTTTACGTTTGATTTTGATAAGGATCATATTTTATTGGGAACTAACCACGGATTTTATAAGTATTCGAATGCAATCAACCAAACAAATTCTGTTATTGAAAAAGGGTTGATTTGGAACGTAACCAATATTGATCAGAAAATTTATGTATCCGATAGCTGGGGCACCTACATTTATTCGGGACAATTAAATAAAATATCCTCAATTAACGGCGGTTATAAATTAGTTAAACATAAGAACAAACTATTTCAGTCTTCTTTTACCGGGATAAATGAATATATACAAAATTCAGATAAACAAACAAGTAAAATTTCTAACTTAACCATTCCTATTATTGATTTTGCTCTTGTTGGCAACAAAATTTTAGGAACGGGTAAAAATGGCGGACTGTATTTGTTTGATGCAACTAAAAATACCGGAAAAGAAATCTATTATAAACACAAAAAGCTAATTAATCCGCAGATTGTTATAGGAGATAAAAAAGTTTTTGTTTTAGTTGATGATCAGAAATTGGTCAGATACGATGTGAGTAAAAATTTATTTTCAGAAGAATATTTGGCTTCTAAGTTGAAAAATATCAATCGAATCCGTCAGCTGGCAGAAAATCGTTATTTGGTAGAAGCAGATAATATTCTTTATTATTCGAAGGTAGAACAAAGCAAATTGATTCATTATTTGATTCCAAAGAAATTATATGACGGCAAATTGGTAGATGATAATTTATCAGCCAAAATTAAAGATCAATTTCTCTATATCAACTTGGAAAATGGTTTGTTGAAGTACGATTTGAAATCTATTCGACGCGACTTACCGAATGTGAAAATCAAAGCAAAAATCAACCAAACAATCCTGGAAGATGAACCAAATATTGAATATTCGAATAATTACATCGATTTTTATGTATCTATCCTTAACGACGATTTTGCGAATTATCAATTGTATTATCAATTAAATGATTCTAAAATACATCCCCTTAGTCAGCCAGTTGTTAATTATAAACAATTAGAAAGCGGGAGTTATCAGTTGTCTATTTATGCGTTGAAAGATGGAAATTTTGTTAAACTAAATCATTTCGATTTCCGCATCAAAAAGATATGGTATTTATCAAATTTGATGATATTATTTTATACTTTCTTAATTACTGCTTTAATATTTTCGATCTACAAATACAACCGGATGAAGATGAAACAAAGTTTCAGAATCAAGCAGAAACAATTTGAATATGAGTTGAATTTAATGGAAATGAAGTACCAGCAGGAATTGAAAGAGTTGAGATACAATAAAGAAAAACAGCTTTTGGAAACTTCATTGCAGGCCAAATCGACCGAATTGGCCGGTCAGGCTTTAAGATTAGCTAATCAACGGTCATTGATTTCAGATGTTAACGGTTTATTTGCTCATTTAGAAGCCAATGAAGAGAATAAAAAGCTAAAGAAGAAATTTGAGAAAACGTTTTCGGAATATAGTTACAACAAAAGCGAATGGCAGAATTTTGAACTGAATATCCAGGAAATTCATCAGGATTTTATAAAAAGAATGTCGGAGCAATTTCCTCAGTTAACGGCTAAAGATTTGAAGCTTTGTGTTTTTCTTCGGATGAATTTATCGACAAAGGAAATAGCACCTTTAATGCATCTTAATTATCGCTCTGTGGAACTACAACGTTATAGATTACGCAAAAAAATGGATATTTCATCCGAAATGAATCTAAATAAATTCATGATTAGTTTCTAAATATCAGAAATTTTATCACATCATAACTACATCATATTAAAAAGTTAATATTTTTAATTTATTGACAGTAAGTGTAATATGTTTTGTTAATTCAGAATTAAATTTTACCATATTTTTAACATGTTAATCAAGTGTTAAAACATTCTATTTTTGAAATAACCATTATTAAAATAGAATGAAAAAATACTTTTTTCCATTATTTATTCTCGGGTCTTTCTATGTGAATGCCCAAGTTACAAACGATTCTATACAGGTAGGAGATCCTTTTGAAAGCGACTCGATTATATTAGATCAAGCTGTTGTGATTGGGTATGGATCTGTTAAGAAATCAGATTTGACATCTGCAGTTTCATCTGCGAATGCAAAAGACATCACTCAAATTGCGAGTACAACAGCTATGCAATCTTTACAAGGAAAACTAGCCGGAGTAAATATCATTAATACAGATACTCCAGGAGGTACACCAACAGTGTTAGTTCGTGGAATGGGAACTGCTTTAGGAGGTAAAGCACCATTATATGTTGTAGACGGTTTAATTGTTCCGAATATAGCAAATATCAATCCAAGTGATATTGAGAAAATAGATGTACTGAAAGATGCAGCATCTTCAGCAATCTACGGGGTACGTGGAGCAAACGGAGTAGTTGTTGTAACAACAAAACGTGGAAAGACTGGAAAATTAAAAGTTAATTATGATTCTTACATTGGAGTAAGAAATACTATGAATATGGTTGAAATGGCGGATGCCAATCAATACATTACCTATTTCAATGAACAAAGGAAAGCTTTGGGTGGATCTTTAATTTCTACAAATCAGCGCTACAATACGGATTGGTTCGATGAAATTTTAACTACAGGTCAAATTATTAGTAATAATGTTTCGCTATCAGGTGCAGGAGAGAGTGTTAACTATATGTTTAGTGTCAATAATTTTGAGGAAAAAGGAATTTTAGAGGGGAATAATTTTAAGCGAACAACTGTTCGTAGTAACAATGATTATAAATTATTTGACGGAAAACTTAAAATCAAACAAAATGTTAGTGCTACTTTTTCCAGAGAAATTCCAAAACCTTATGGTGCATTTGATGTGGCTTATCGTCAATCCCCATTGGTTCCGGTAAAATATGATAATGGAAAGTGGGGGCAACCGATTTTTAACGCAACAACAGGAGAAGCTACTTATATAACACAGCCAGGACAGGTTACAGATACTTTTAATTCTCACGGTAATCCTGTGTCAACAGTATATTATGATAACCAAAAAATTAATACAACGACAATTCAAGGAAATATAGAAGCAGAATTGAAATTAGCAAAAGGTTTGACTGTATCTTCTCGTGCCGGTGCAACAAAATATTGGTACAAATACAGAGAATTTACACCAATTAAAGATAAATGGATTGCTGGAAATCCTTCAAGAACTGCAGCTGAATTTGAAGTAGAAAAAAATAAACCGGCAAATTTAAAATCAGTAAACTGGGCGAATAATTCGTTAAACTTTAATAACATTGAAACATTTAGATGGTCATGGGAAAATTTTATAACCTTTGATCGTAAGTTTGGAAAACATGCTTTAAATGTTGTAGCAGGTATTTCTGCTGAAAAAACAGGAATAGGAGAGTATTCTGACATTACAGCTTATGATGTCCCTAATAAAGAACAATACTGGGCAATTAGTCATGCGGATTTGGGTAGATATACACCAATAACAAAACAAAATAATTATACACCGGTAGCTTATGCTTCTTATTTTGCACGTGTTCAATACAATTATGATAACAAGTATTATGTATCCGGAATTATAAGAAGAGACGGTTCTAGTCAATTCAAAAAAGATAATGAATATTGGGGAACTTTCCCTTCAGTTTCTGCAGCTTGGAATATTTCCAATGAAGAGTTTTTAAAAGATAATAATGTCATATCCTTCTTAAAACTTCGCGGAGGTTGGGGACGTTTAGGGAATGCTGAAATACCATTTAATTACACAACAATTGATACTTCACCGGGAAGTAGTACTGCGAATTATGTATTTGGACCAGGACAAGATTTAATCTTTGGAGCATACGTAGGTGCACCTGCAGTTAATGTTTCATGGGAAATTGTGGATGAATGGACGACTGGTTTAGATTTTGAATTATTCAAAGGTAGATTATCAGGTAATTTTGATTACTACAATAAAACAACTAAAAATGCAATTTTAAATATTCAGCAAGTTTTATCCTCTCCATATGAAAAAGACTTTTACGATCATGCAGCAGAAATTGTGAATAAAGGTTTTGAAATTGGATTAAACTATAAAAACGAAACGTCTGGAGGATTACGTTATTCGATAGGAGGAAACTTCAATTACAACACAAATGAAGTGACCTATGTAAAACCAGGTTATTCAGGAATGACAGGAGGATCTTTAGGAAATGGGCAAATTGCAAAACGATTAGAAGCTGGTCAGCCATTGGGATCTTTCTGGTTATATGAAGTAGAGGGGGTTTGGCAAACGCAGGAAGAAATTAATTCTAATGCTCATTTATCAAGTGCTCGTCCAGGACATTTACGTTACAAAGACACTAATGGAGATGGTGTGATTGACGATCGAGATAAAAAGTTTATGGGTTCTTATATTCCAAAATTTAACTATGGAGTTAATATCAATTTAGATTATAAGAATTTTGATCTTAACATTAGCGGATATGGAGCAGGAGGTAACAAAATTTACAATGGTATCAAAAATACACGTTTAGGAGGTGAAAATATTTCAGTTGATATGTTTAATGATCGTTGGACTGGAGCAGGTTCGACAAATTATCATCCGGGAGCCGAACGTGATCAAGTAGCATCATCCTATTATTTAGAAAAAGGCGATTATTTCCGATTAAGTAACGTAACCTTAGGTTATAATTTTAGAGATAAGGTTGATTTTGTTCGAAACTTAAGAGTCTATGTAAGTGCACAAAATTTATTTATCATCACGAAATATTCAGGTTTTACTCCAGAGTTAACACTTGATAACGTAAAAGGTAAACGCTACGATGGTAGCCCTTATGGAACTACGGGGATGGACTTTTCTGCTTATCCAAATGTAACAACTTTCTTAGTGGGCTTAAATGTCGAATTCTAATCTTTAAACTTAAACAAAATGAAAAAAAATATATTCAAAATATCAGCGGTAGGTGTTTTATTATCTTTTGGTTTAATATCTTCTTGTTCGGATGATTTTTTAGATGTGAAATCTCAGGAAAATGTTGCGATTGATGATCAGGAATCTCAATCTCCGGAAAAATATGTAAACGGAATTTATGGAATGTTTACAGATTGGGATTATGCATTTTCTTGGTTAGGAGTAACAGAAATGATTTCTGACAATGCGGATAAAGGGAGTGCTGTAACTGATAACGGAGGTGATAAACGAGATCTCGACCTGTTGTTGCATAATTCAACAACAGGATCTATTGAAGCAATGTGGAAACGATTTTATAAAACGATTGGTCGTGCTTCTTATTCTATAAAGTATACCTCAGAATCAACAATTTCTGAGGCTGAAAAAGCCCGTTTAATAGGAGAAGCCAAGTTTTTAAGAGCATTATCTTATTTTTATTTGGTTCGTATGTTTGGTGATACAGTCATTCAGGAGCTTGAGGATCCTTCTACCTATTCTGTACGCAGTTCAAAAGCTGATGTTTATGCATATATTGAAGCAGATTTATTGGATGCAATTCAAAAATTACCTCTTAAAAATGAATATGCTTCTAAAGATTTAGGTCGTGCGACCAAAGGTGCTGCTCAAGCTTTATTAGCTAAGGCATATTTGTATCAAGCAAAATATCAACAAGCATATGATATGGCAACAGCAGTAATTAATTCCGGACAATATGATTTGGAAACTGATTATGCCACAACATGGAGAGTGGAAACTGAAAACGGAAAAGAATCGTTGTTTGAAATTCAAGGACGAGGTGATGCAATAGCGCATGGAGTACATCAATATTCAGAAACCCAGGGTGTTCGAGGTACCGGTGGATGGGGATGGGGCTTCAATGTTCCTTCTCAAAACTTGTTAGATGCATTTAATGCTGAAGGGGATAACATTCGTCGTGATGCAACGATTATTTTTCGTGGAGAAACGCTATATGACGGTCGTGTAATTTCAGAATCTGTAGCAAACCCAATGTACAATGAAAAAGCCTATTCAAGTGCTAATTTAGGAGCTGCTGATGGAGATAAAAATGTTCGTGTCATTCGTTTTTCAGAAGTATTATTGATTCAGGCAGAAGCAGCAAACGAAATTGGACAAGATGCTTTAACGCCATTAAACCGTGTTAGAGTTCGTGTCAAATTAACGCCGGTTACAAGTATGTCTAAAGATCAGTTACGTTTAAAAATCTGGAATGAAAGACGTTTAGAGTTAGCTTTTGAACATGATCGTTGGTTTGATCTGGTTCGCACAGGACAAGCAAAGGAAATGATGGCCAAAGATGGCAAAACGTTTGTATCAGGTAAACATGAGTTATTTCCAATTCCAAATAAACAAATTCTTCAAACCCCATCTATGACTCAAAACCCAGGTTGGTAATGATGAAACTTAATAAAACATTAGTTACTTGCGCTCTTTTAGGTGGTGCAAGTACTTTTGCCCAAACGAAACAAGAGAATAAACTGCTTGATAAAGTTCAGAAACAGACGATTCAATATTTCTGGAAGTATGCTGAACCTCATTCAAAATTGGCTCGTGAACGTTTTCATCCAGATGGGTTTTATCCGGAAAATGATTCGAATATCATTACAACAGGAGGAACTGGTTTTGGATTAATGAGTTTAATCGTGGGTATTGACCGCAAGTTCATTCCAAGAAAAGAAGCAACTGAAAGAATTTTAACCGGATTGAAGTTCTTACAAAAAGCAGATCGATTTCATGGAGCTTGGCCGCATTGGTTAAATGGAGAAACAGGAAAAGTAAAAGCATTTAGTACATATGACAACGGAGGAGATTTAGTTGAAACTGCATTTCTTGCTCAGGGTTTAATCTGTTTGAAAGAATATTTCAAAAATTCTGAAAATGAGAAAGAAATAGAGATTTCACAATTAGCTGATCAACTTTGGAAAGAAATTGACTTCAATTTCTATACACGAGGAGAAAATGTGTTGTATTGGCATTGGTCACCAAATTACGAGTGGAAAATCAATTTTCCATTAAAAGGATTCGATGAAACATTAATTACGTATGTCATTGCTGCAGCTTCTCCAAAGTATTCGATAACCTCTGAAGTGTATTACAATGGCTGGACAAGAAATGGGACAATTAAATCGACAGATTCTGTTTATGGAATTCCTTTGGAGGTCAAACATAACGGAGTAGAAAAAAATGTTGGTCCATTGTTTTGGGCGCAATATTCTTTTATCGGTCTTAATCCAAACAATTTAGTTGATGCTATTGGAGTCGATTACGGAAAAGTGGTGAAAAATCAAGCGAAGATTCATTATAACTATAATCAGCAGAAAACAGAAAGTTTCAATAAATATGAAAAAAATATGTGGGGATTAACAGCGAGTTATACATTCAATCCAAACGGAACAGAAGGTTATACGGCGCATTCTCCGGTAAATGATCATAATGTAATTACACCTACAGCAGCTTTATCATCTTTCCCGTATACACCCACAGAATCAATGGATTTTTTAAAGTTTATTTACGAAAAACAAAACAAAAAACTGATTGGAGTTGCTGGTCCATATGATGCGGTAGATGTAAAGAATGATCGGGTAATTACAAAATATTTAGCGATCGATCAAGGGACAATTACACCAATGATAGAGAATTATCGCTCCGGATTATTATGGAAATTATTCATGCAAAATGAAGATGTACAAAGAGGTTTACAAAAACTGAAATTCAAAACTTCAGCCTCGAATTAAAATCAAAAAAATGAAAAAATTAATTTATTCAATTGCTTTCTTAGGACTAGCATTTAATGTTGATGCACAAAAAATAAAATTTGACCAATCAAAATCGAAAGCAGAGTTTATCGATTATGTGATGAATCAAATGACAATTGATGACAAAGTAGGGCAGATGGTACAATATACGTATGACGGTGGTGATGTTACCGGATCTGCAATTGATAAAAATTATATAAAATATACAAAGCAAGGTATGATGGGGTCGGTGTTTAACGCAACGACAACAGATATTACCAGAAAATTACAAAAAATAGCGGTTGAAGAAACACGTCTTGGTATTCCTTTAATTTTTGGATATGATGTGATTCATGGTTATGAAACCATTTTCCCAATTCCACTTGGAGAAGCATCATCATGGGATTTAAAAGCAATTGAAAAATCTGCCCGGATTGCTGCGGAAGAGACAGCAGCAGGAGGTGTACACTGGACATTCGCTCCTATGGTTGATATTGGCTTCGATCCTCGTTGGGGACGCGTTTCAGAAGGAGCCGGAGAAGATACTTTTTTGGGGAGTAAAATTGCGATTGCACGTGTAAATGGTTTTCAAGGAAAAAGTTTATATGATTTGAATACGGTATTAGCGTGTACAAAACATTTTGCAGGTTATGCTTTAGCACAGGCAGGGCGTGATTATGGAACAGTAGAAATCTCGGATCGTTTTTTAAGAGATTATATTTTACCTCCTTTTAAAGCAACGGTTGATGCAGGAGCAGGTTCTTTTATGACTTCGTTCAATGAAATTGGTGGCGTTCCTTCTACAGCAAGCAAATATTTGTACGATCAGATTTTACGTAAAGAATGGAATTATAAAGGATTTGTTGTAACAGATTATACTGCTATTCAAGAATTAGTTCCGCATGGAATTGCAAAAGATTTGGAAGAAGCGACTTTAAAATCGGTTGAAGCCGGCATAGAAATGGATATGATGAGTGGAGCTTTTTTAAATCATTTACCGAAATTGGTAAAAGAAGGAAAAGTAAAACAAGATGTGATTGACACTGCAGTTCGCCGAATTTTAGAAGCAAAATATGACTTAGGTCTTTTTGAAGATCCTTATCGTTATTCAAATACAAAGCGTGAAAAAGAAACGGTAATGAAACAAGAGTTCTTAAATGAAGCCCGTGATGTTGCACGTAAATCAATGGTTCTGTTAAAGAATGACAAACAAGTGCTGCCATTAAAGGAATCGCAGAAAGTAGCCGTAATTGGTCCTTTGGTTAAAGATGAGAAGAATATTATAGGAAACTGGGCTGCACGCGGTGATCGTTACGGAAAAGCGTGGTCTGTTTGGGAAGGGTTGAATGATGTTTTAGGTAAAAATGCGAAAATAACGTACGCACAAGGAACAGAAATTAATTCATCTAAAACGGATGGTTTTCAAGAAGCAATTAATATAGCGAAAAATTCGGATGTGATTGTTGCAGTAATGGGAGAGAATGAGAACCAAACCGGAGAGGCAGCTTCTCAAACGAATATCGATTTACCAGGAAATCAAAAGGAACTATTAAAAGAATTGAAAAAATTAGGTAAACCGATTGTTTTAGTTTTAATGTCTGGTCGTCCAATGACAATCTCTTGGGAGAATGATAACATGGATGCAATTTTGTATGCATGGTATCCTGGAACAATGGGAGGTCTAGCGATTACAGATGTGTTGTACGGAAAATACAATCCTTCGGCTAAAACACCAATGACATTCCCTCGTTCTGTGGGTCAAATTCCAATTCATTACAATCAAAAAAATACAGGACGCCCATATTTAGGAGAAAGTGATGCGGAACAGAAATATAAATCTCGTTATACAGATTCTCCAAACTCACCATTATATCCATTCGGCTACGGTTTAAGTTATACAACATTTAACTATAGTAACTTAAAATTAAACAAATCAACAATGAAAAATGGAAAAGATGAAATAAAAGTGACTGTGAACGTAAAGAATACAGGAAACTACGATGGCGAAGAAGTGGTACAATTATATGTTCGTGATTTGGTAGGTAGTGTAACACGTCCTGTTCGTGAACTAAAAGGTTTTGATAAAGTGATGATCAAAAAAGGAGAAATAAAAACAATTACGTTTACATTAACTCCGGAAGAGTTGAAATTCCATGATATCAATATGAACTATGTTGCTGAAGCAGGTGACTTCGACATTTTTGTTGGAGGAGATTCTAACGCTTCGCTTAAAACAAGTTTTACTTTAGTCGATTAAATTCCTCATATTATAGTTAGAGATTTAATTTATTTCTCAGCCAAGTAAGTGGTTTTACACTTACTTGGATTTTTAAAAACTCACACATGAAAAAATACATTGCTTTAAGCTTGATTTTGATAATGTCAATCGTAAGTTTTGCCCAGCAAAACATTGCAATTATGTCATACAATATTCGATTAGCTTCTGTAGACGATGGTGCAAATCATTGGAACATCCGCAAACAAAAATTAGTTAATCTAATCCAATATTACGAGGCTGATTTTATAGGGGTGCAAGAAGCACAAGTTCCACAATTAGAATTTATTAAACAAAATAATGCGCAGCTAGATTTTATAGGAGAACCCCGTTCAAATGATAAAAATGCAGAATATTCTGCTATTTTCTATAAAAAAGATCAATACAAGGTAGTAGAGCAGAAAACCATGTGGTTATCTGAAACACCTGAAAAAGAATCGAAAGGCTGGGATGCAGCATATAATAGAATTATTACGTACGGATTATTTCAGGATAAAAAAACAAAGAAAAAATTTTGGATAATCAACACGCATTTTGATCATGTCGGAAAAATAGCCCGTCAAAAATCGTTAGAATTAATTGATCAATTGATTCATGATTTGACAAGTAAAAAAGATTATCCCGCTTTTTTTATGGGAGATTTCAATATGAACCATGAGGATGCATCTGTAAAATATATTCAAAACAAATATTTAGATACTCGCCTGAACGCCGAATTGGTTTATGGACCTGATTTTACATGGGAAGACTTTAAGTTTAACGAAAAAGGAACAGAGGTTTTAGATTACATTTTCTATAAGAAGAATCCAAAGATCATATGCAAAAGCTTTAATACCATTGATGACTTCTATGATTTCAAATACCCATCAGATCATTTGCCAATTTTAGCCAAATTTTTAATTCAATAATTATGACAAACTCACATTTAAAATATCCGGTTATTACAGCTTTATTATTCAATTATTTTGCTGTAAATGCACAAGGTTTTAAACTTTCGGACAAAAAAATTGAAATTTATACCACTGCCAAAAACACCAATCAACGTATTTCGAAATCGACAGATAAAGTAACAGTTAAAAAGTTTCCGCAACCCAAAGAAACGGATATTGCAATTTTCATTGACCCAAAACGTAAATTTCAGAAGTTTGAAGGAATTGGGGGAGCTATTACAGATGCTTCTGCAGAGGTTTTAGCAAAATTACCAAAGAAAGCACAGCAGGAAATTATCAAAGCTTATTACAACGAGAAAGAAGGGATTGGTTATTCGTTGATTAGAACAACTATCAATTCTTGTGATTTTTCAAGTGATAGTTATACTTATGTAAAAGAAAATGATAAGGAGTTAAAGAGTTTTGACATTGCACATGATTTGAATTATAAGATTCCGATGATTAAAATGGCGAAAGCTGAGATGAAAGATGCCTATCGTTTATATGCGAGTCCTTGGAGTCCGCCAGCTTGGATGAAAACCAATAATAGCATGCTAAAAGGAGGTTCTTTGAAACCGGAATATTACCAAACTTGGGCAAACTATTTTGTGAAATTCATCGAGAATTATGAAAAAATTGGATTACCTGTTTGGGGTGTTTCAATTCAGAATGAACCAATGGCAACGCAAACATGGGAATCATGTATTTATACAGCAGAAGAAGAACGTGATTTTTTAAAAAATAATTTAGGTCCGACACTTCATCAAAAAGGAATGAAAGACAAGAAAATTATTGTTTGGGACCATAACCGTGATTTGATTTATCAGCGAGCTTCTACTATTTTGAATGATGCAGAAGCTGCAAAATATGTTTGGGGAGTTGGTTTTCATTGGTACGAAACATGGAATGGAAGTGTCAATTTATTTAACAATGTAGCATTAACACATGAAGCTTTTCCTAATGTAAATTTAATTTTCACGGAAGGTTGTAAAGAGCAATTTGATTACAATCAAATGGGAAACTGGAGTTTAGGAGAGAAATATGGGTATAATATGATCAATGATTTCAATTCCGGAACTGTAGCCTGGACTGATTGGAATGTTTTATTGGATGAAAGAGGTGGACCAAATCATGTCGGAAACTTTTGTTTTGCACCAATCCACGGTGATACAAGAAATGGACAAATTACCTATACCAATTCATTTTATTACATCGGGCAATTCTCAAAATTTATTCGTCCGGGAGCACAAAGAATCGCAGCGTCTTCTAATCGTTCAGATTTAATGACAACTTCTTTTGTTAATAAGGACGGAAAAGTAGTGGTGGTTGTCATGAATCAAACAGATAAACCATATTCATATAATTTATGGATAGAAGGAGAAGCTCTTGAAGTAAACTCGCAGGAACATTCAATCAGCACGATAGTTATTTCATAAAAAAACGATAGATAAAAGGGAAAAATTATTTAGAGTAGATTGCTTGACCAATTGACAATCAAAAAAGGTCAAAGTCAAGCAATTTTTTAAACCAGGACAACAATGAAATATTTAGTTGCATTATGTTTAATGATAAGTTATACCTATGCTCAGAAAACGGTGGTATATGATAAAAAAAATAATTTAGCGTTTGATATTTATTATCCGAAGGATTTTAAAGAAAACCAATCTTATCATGTATTCGCTTGGGTGCATGGAGGAGGTTTTTCAGGAGGAACAAGAGCGGATAAAGAAGAAGTTGAACGAATGAAAGATGCTCAAGAAAGAGGTTTCGTGGCTATTTCTATTTCATATAGATTATTGGCGAATTCTTCAGCGGGTTTTGGTTGTGATTTGCCAAAACAGGAAAAGCTGATGATTTTTAAAGAAGCCTCTTTTGATGTTTTAACGGCATTGAGTTTCATTCAAAATAATTCAAAAGAGTTAAAATTATCAATCAATAAACTTATTTTGGGCGGAAGCAGTGCCGGAGCAGAAGCAATTTTAAATGCTTATTACCTGAACGATTTATGGTTTGGAAAACGATTCGATCAAGTTAAAATTGACGGATTAGTTAGTTATGCAGGAGCTCTTGTTGATGATCGTTATGTCACAAAATCAAATATCTTACCCACTGTTTATGTGCACGGTTTGAGTGATGATGTCGTTCCGGCCTATAATGCTCCGCATAGAAGCTGTTCAGATAAACAACCCGGATTTTTTCCATTGAATGGTTCTCACTCTTTAGAATTTTTGAACAGGAAATATCAACAAGCATCTTTGGCAATTTTTTCAGGGTCTGGTAAACATGAATGGTCCGGACTGAGAAAAGAATACTTGAACCAGGTGTTTGATTTTATAGCTAAATCGATCCTTGGTTCAGATAAAGAAAATAAACAAATTAATATCAATTAATTATAATATTCTTTGCTTTGAAGGGGGAAAACAATTTGTATTTTAAATTTTAAAACACCTATATTTATAAGCTATTTGATGATTCAACTAGCGCAAATCATAAAAAAATAGTAAAAACACATGAGTCAATCACAAAAAACAAATTGGGGTCAATTCATACCTTTAGTTACAGTATTCTTCTTTTGGGGATTCGTGGCTGCGAGTAATGACATCTTGATTCCGGTATTTAAAAAAGCATTTGATTTAACACAAGGACAAAGCCAATTTGTCTCTTTGGCTTTTTATATTGCTTATACAGTAGGATCTGTTATCTATATGATTATTTCAATGGTAATGGGGAAAGATTTAATCAATAAAATCGGCTATAAGAATAGTTTGTCATTAGGATTATTGATCTCTGCTTTAGGTACACTTTTATTTATTCCAGCTGCTAATTTACATTCTTATCCGTTGATGCTGTCAGGGTTATTTACGGTAGCGTTAGGGTTTTCGCTGCAACAGACGGTTGCAAACCCTTTGGCGATAGCTTTGGGAAATCCGGCGACTGGTTCTCAACGTTTAACATTGGCTGGTGGAATTAATAATTTTGGAACAACAATAGGGCCTTTAATTGTTGCGTATGCCATTTTTGGACATGCTTCCAATGGAGAAACAGAATTAAGTATAGATGCTGTAAAAATTCCATATTTATGTTTAGGATTAGCCTTTTTAATTGTGGCTGTTTTTCTTAAATTCTCTTCGTTGCCGAGTCATCCGGAACAAGAAGAGGAAAATGCGGCTTCAACAACAGTTTCAAAAGACAGATCATCTGCATTAAAATACCCTCAATTGGTTTTGGGTATGATTGCGATTTTTTTATATGTAGGAGTTGAGGTTTCTACGGCAAGTAATCTACCTGATTATATGGAAAAAGAATTAGGTTTTTCCATTGCACAAGTTGCACCTTATGTTTCTTTGTATTGGGCAAGTATGATGATTGGCCGCTGGGGTGGAGCAGCAGAAGCTTTTGGCTTGGATAAATCAAAAACAATGCTTTTAAAATTTATAGCACCATATTTAGCTTTTGGAGTTTTCTTATTGGTAAATAAAATTGCTGGCCACGATTTACAGCCATTTTATTTCTATGCCGTAATTATCTTGGTTCTAATTTTAGCAGATATTTCAACAAAAGGAAATCCGGCCCGAATGTTATTAACATTTTCAAGTCTCGGAATCATTGCTTTATTAATCGGGATGAATACAAAAGGAATTGTTAGTGTTTATGCTATTACAAGTGTTGGACTTTTCTGTAGTACATTATGGCCGTGTATTTTTGCTTTAGCGATTAAAGGATTAGGGAAAAATACTTCTCAAGGAAGTAGTTTCTTAATTATGATGATCATGGGAGGAGGAGTAGTCAGTTATTTACAAGGATTATTAGCAGATGCGACTTCTATCCATTTTAGTTATATTGCAGGAATAATCTGTTTTGCATACCTAACATTTTATGCGATTAGCTCTACAATGATTCTAAAGAAACAAGGAATAGATTTAGATGATGTCAAATCAGAAGGAGGACATTAATTTATAATAAAAAAAGCTTAATCATTATGATTAAGCTTTTTTTATTATAACTCATTTCATAAAACGATTAAAATAAAAAATACTAAGAATCTCTTTTCTAATTGGGTAAACCCAAAAGAAATTCCTAGTATTCCAAAGACATAATAAATGAAAAAATCTTTTTTAATCCTTTTTAATGATTTTATTGTTATTCCCTGCAATTGTTTGGGGTAATTTTCCGTTTTTGGAAACCGCTTTACGGTAATACAAGGTATTCCCTTCTCCGGCTAATTCAGCAGATGTCAAACCATTCACGGTTATGGTATTATTTGTTCCCATAATTTCTACTTTTGAGCAGTCTCCTTTCAAATGAATCACGTGGCCAGTGCCTCCAACTTCTACTTTTTGACCTTTGCAATCAAGCGTTTGTTTTTGATTATTTCCATCAATTTCAATTTGGGCATAAGACAGATGACCTAGAAAAAGAAAAACTGTCAGGTATAGTAATTTATTTATTTTCATGAATATATATTTTAAGGTTGTGTTTTAAACAACAACAATCGTGCTGATTCACTGAATAAAATCTAACTTTACAAAAATTTAACAAGATGACTTTAGCTGAGTTAAAGCAGCATTTTATTACCGAATTAGGTTCAATGTATGCCAAAGATGAAGTGGTAAGTATTTTCCTGATTTATTTAGAAGATAAATTGAATCTGCAATTTATTTCTTCTGATAATATTGAACTTACTTCGGAGATTTTATCTGATATAAAACGTCTAAAAAAGGGTGAACCGGTGCAACATATAACCGGGAAAGCTTTTTTTTATGATTCATTCTTTTCTGTTAATGAAAATACACTAATTCCTCGGCCGGAAACAGAGGAATTAATTGAACTTATCCGAAATGATTGTTCCCAAAATGTGGAGATGTCAATTATAGATTTGGGAACAGGCAGTGGATGTATTCCCATCTCTTTAGCAAAGTTGTTCCCTAAAGCCAATGTTTCAGCTTTAGATATTTCTGATAAAGCATTGGAGATAGCAAAATTAAATGCAGAAACGTTAAACGTTAAGATTGAGTTTCATCAAGAGAATTTACTTGATGACCTTCAGCTCAATCAAAAATACGATATAATAGTTTCTAATCCTCCCTATATACGAAATCTAGAAAAAGTGGAAATGCATCAAAATGTCTTGGATTTTGAACCTCATTTAGCACTTTTTGTAGAAAATGGAAATGCACTTATTTTCTATGAACGAGTAATCGCATTTGCTGAAAATCATTTAAAACCAACTGGCGTGATTTATTGTGAAATCAATCAATATTTGGGAAGAGAAACGAAAGAACTTTTCGAAAAAGCGTACCAAGACGTTATGATTTACAAAGATCTATCTGGAAATGATCGAATGATTAAAGCAACAAACGCATACTAAACAATATTTTTTATCGTTTACTTTAGTAAGAAAAAACAATTAAAACAATTCTTTTTAACCAAATTTGGTATTAAAATTGTTAGAACTGATTCTATTATTAAAACAATTAAAAAAACGACTATGAAAAAATTATTTGTATTGGTAGCAGTAGCTTCATTATCATTTGCGACTTCTTGTAAACAAGAATCATCAAAAACAATTGAAACAACAGTAACTACAGATTCATTGGCAAACGACTCAACTGCAATTATCAAAGAAACGACAACTACAACAACGATTTCTGAAACTGATGCAAAAGCTAAATTAGATGAGGCTAAAAAAGCTTTAGATGAAGCAAAAGCGAAAGGAGATAAAGCAGCAGAAGCAGCAGCTCAAAAAGCGTATGATGATGCGAATAAAGCATGGGAAGATGCTAAAACGGCTGTAAAAGATGCGGCACAAGATGTAAAAGAAGGTGTGAATAATACGGTAAATAAAGTTGACGAAAAAGCAACTCAAGCAAAAGAAGATATCAATAATGCTGCAAAAGATGCAAAACAAGATATCAATAAAGCTGCGAAAGATGCTAAAGCCGAAGTAAAAGAAGCCGGAGAAAAAGCAAAAGAAGGATACAACAATACGTTAGATAAATTAAAAGCGAAATAATTTATCAAAATTATTATTGCTAACTTAGCCTTGAGAAATCTCAAGGCTATTTTTTATGTTAAATTTTAGAGAAGCAAGAAAAGAAGACGCAGCATTAATTGCAGAGCTGATGATGCTAGCGATGGATAAAATTGTTTATGATTTTATTGGAGAAAATAATTATAATGAAGGAGTGTCTTTCTTAAAAAAGTTAATAGAACAAGAAGGAAATCAGTACAGTTATCAGAATACTGTTGTTGTAGAATGCGACAACCAATTAGCAGGAACGACAACGTTTTATGATGGCGGAAAACTACATGAACTTCGAAAACCTGTTTTAGATGTATTGAGAACTGACTATAAGCAGGATATTCATCCGCAGGATGAAACACAGGAAGGAGAAATATATATTGATACAATTGCTGTGTCTGAAAATTTTAGAGGAAAGGGAATTGGAACGGAGATTTTAGATTATCTGATTGAAGAACTTGCGAATAAACAGAATAAAACATTGGGATTATTGGTTGATTTTACCAATCCAAATGCAAAAAAATTATACGAAAGAAAGGGGTTTAAAGTTGTAGGCGAGAAGATGTTGATGAATGAAAATCATGAACATATGCAATACAAAACACTATAATCAAGACCAATGAAATAAAAAAGAGCCTTTATAAAGGCTCTTTTTTATTTCATGACTCCCAATTGTTTTAGGATTTTTTCTTCATAAGGATCAATAGTAAACTGATCAAATTTTATAAAATCTGTCCCGTTTTTCAGATAACCCAATTGGTAATTTTGACGAACAACAGGTTGGTTATCGAAACTTTCTAAAATTGGTAATTCAGAAACAGGTTCTAAAATCTTTTCATTTGCCGTAGAAATCAAACCAAAATTCATCAAATGATGATTTTTTGATAAAAAATAAGGAAAATAAGCCAGGATATCAGGACGATGAACTTTCAAAGAAGTAGCTTTACCAAAAGAGGCAAAACGTTGATCAACAGGAGTAAGGTACTCATATTGATAATCTATAATCAACTGGTTTTCTTTGTTAATCATTCCCCATTTCCCATCTTTTTCTACTCCTGCCAAACCTGCCCTAAAATCAGTACAACCATCATAATCAAATGGAATCACTACTTGATTTAACAAGTCAATGAATCCCCATTTCCCATCTTTTTTTACAGCGCAAACATTTTCAATATAATCACTCGTTACCTCATAGTCGAAAGGAATCAAAATCTGATTAGATTTTGTGATAAACCCCCATTTATTATCTTTTTGAGCACTATAAGCATTCACAGTTGTCAATACAAGTTTTTGATAATCGAACGGAATAATAACATGCCCTTCTTTGTCTATTAAACCAAATCGATTGTTAATTGATAGTGGTGCTAAATGATTGCGATCAAATGCTGTTAACTCTTCGAAAGTAGTCGTATCTTTATGAACGAAATCATCAAATTGATCAGTATCTTTTGGGACTATTTTTGTCATAATTTATTAATTCATCGCAAAATTAAATAATCAAAAACGAATAGTTTACATATAATTTTTAAAATATCTAATTTTAAACAGCTTTTGTTATTTTAATTCTTATTTTTGTATAAGCTTAAAGTATAAACCTATGAATATTTTTACTAAATTATTTTTTACTGCAACCATAATGACAAGCGGTTTTGTTGCAGCTCAACAAGATGGTATAAACATCATAAACTTACCGGCAACGATTAATAAAGATTATTCGTTTGATGGAATTTGGAAAATTTCGAATGATGGTAATGCTTCAAATTATAAAATTTCCGGAGGGAAATTAACAAATTATTCAAATAAAACAAGTCAAAGATTATACCTTGATTTATATTTTGCTCCTTCTAAATCTTCCGTAGATTTGAATCAACTCCCTAATAAAATTGCGACAAATGCACAATTGGGTCAATTGGAAGGAAGCGGAACAAGTTTTAATAATGTTACTGTAACGTTTAAAGCGTCAGATATTCAGACTTTAGCACAAGGAGATTATACACCAATTTTATTACTTAAAGAAAACGAAACGAATAAAGTTTTGAATTATAAAGTGTTGAGTAATAAAATATCCTTGGAATCTGATCGTATATTTATTGATAAAGCAGTTAAAAATACCCAGTTACCAGAAATCGTGGAAGGGAATACATCAGAATTGAATCAAAATATAGATGCAACTTTATCTGATATTTATACACCGGTTGGAAGCACGTTAGATATAGAAAATGCAAATAAAAAAGTAAAATTAGCAGGTATCTGGAAATTGGAAATAGATTTTACAACATTAATGGTAACTGTAGATGGAATTAACAATTCTATTCAGAATTTGACTCCAAAACCTACAGATAAACTCAAATTGTTGGTTTATTTCTCTAAACAAGAGATTGCAAATGAGAATGAAATTGATGGTTTTGAATTACTTAATTTTGATATTTCTCCGATTTATGGGAATATGAAAAAAGATAAACTAAGCCTTACATCTAATATTACCAAATTAGTTCCTGCGGGTGAATACTATCCGATTTTGGTGTTGACTGAAAAAAATGATGACGGAAATTATGTCATTAAATCTACCTTAAGTTTGGGAGAAAAGTACATTTGGAAATAAACTTTCGAATGTTTAGAAATATAAAAAGCGAAATCTATTGATTTCGCTTTTTTGTTTCATACAGCAAATAAATCAATTCAATATATTGACTATAACTGATTGTACCTTCTTGATTGTTTGCTTTTAGAAATTGATTATTCAATTCAGAAAAAGCATCACTTGTCTTTCCCTCATATTTCAAATAATAATTTCGTTCGGACTTTCGGTCAAGTTTTATTTTAGGATGCATATTATCCAATTCCATTTTAACAAAATAAGGATCTGATTTATAAATTGCACCTAAAAGTGTATAGATACTTTTGTAATAAACCGAATAATTAATTTCAGGATTGGTTGATTGCGAACCTAAATAATAAGCTAAAAAATTAGCCTCACTTTCCGAAGCAAATCCCATCTGATGCCCATATTCATGAAAAAGAGTTGCGGGCTGTTTAAGATTTGTATTGTAGCGATTTAAGTTAGCTTCAGCAGTGAAAGGATTGTAATATCCCAAAATTCCTATATAATTTTGCATCTTCGAAATCCACGATAATTTGAAATGAGCATGCTCTAAAAACCGATAATTTTTTAACCAGTTTAAATTCTTTAGCTTTGGTTGAAGTTGATAAAACTCTTCATTATAATCTTTTAAATTGGAGCGAAATTTTATGGTT
Organism: Empedobacter brevis NBRC 14943 = ATCC 43319; assembly: GCF_000382425.1. Lineage (GTDB taxonomy): Bacteria > Bacteroidota > Bacteroidia > Flavobacteriales > Weeksellaceae > Empedobacter > Empedobacter brevis. The sequence goes on along the minus strand of NZ_KB908298.1, from coordinate 67,158 downwards.
GTCGTAGAATCATTATGTTCAATAGAATTTCTTGCTAATACAGCTTTTTCTAATTCATTGCAGTAAATCTCTTTTAAAATAGCAGGTTTTATAACAATCTCTTTTTGATCAATAGTTAGTGTTTCCTTTTTATACATGACTCCCCAAGCAAACATATAAACGAAATAGAGACAATTTACAAAAATCAATAAAGAATAAAAAGAATGTAAAACATCACGTTTTGTTTTGAAAAAACTTCTAATCACTTTTATCGTTAAAATGAAACCCGTTAATCCAAGAATAATATAAAAAATTTCTCCGGCAGGAAAATTTACAGAATTTGTAAGTTTTGAAATGAATCCCGAAATAGGGAATGTAATAGTATGAATGATAAAATCATTGAAACTCTCGATGGAAAATAATGTGGAAAAGAGAATGATTTGAAAAATAAAGATTAGAAATACAACAATGATCTTATTCAACTTCTTTTGCATATTGATTGGCAATGTAACTAACATAAATTAACTGAAAAGTGTGGTACAGCATAATAGGGATTAAATAAATTCCGATATCGCCTGTAAAAATTACAGCAGCAATTACCGAGCCATGAACCAATGATTTTTTTGTTGCGCAAAATTGTATTGTAATGTCATCTTCTCTGTTAAAATTCATTTTTTGAGCAATCCATTTGGACAGGTTAAAAAAGATGAAAAATAATCCAATGACAATAAGAGAGACAACTAGAAGCGGAAGTAAACCTAATTTAGTAAACAACCCGTCTAAAAATGTATGACTAAAGCTGTTGTAAACGATTAATACAATGGTCAGCTTGTCTAAATTAGAAAATTGTTTTTTGTATTTGTTATAAAAGAAACCTAAATAAGGCTGTAGCAAAGCACCTACAAATACCGGTAGAATGATTTTAAGGATTAAGTCTAAAAAGGTAGCAAATAAATCGAATTCACCATTGCCTTTTGATAAAAATAAGCTCATCCAAAGAGGAGTTAGTGCAATTCCTATTAGGCCTGAAATACTAGCATTAAAAATAGCACTGGGAATATTTCCTTTTGCAATAGATACCATTACGACTGAAGATGACACTGTACTTGGTAAAGTGGCAAGATAGAAAATAGCGACATAAAGTGAAAAGTAGACAGGGTAATTCTTTATGAACGGATAAAAGATTAAAACCAGTAAAGGAAAAAAAATAAATGTAATCGATTGAATCAATAGGTGCATTTTCCAATTGGATAAATCTTTAAAAACATCTCTCCAATTCAATTTCAATCCATAAAAAAAGAAAACTAAGATTACTCCAATATCAATTAGTGTATTTAGTGTAAAATTTTTATAAGACCACAAACTAATATCTGGATAAATATATGCGATTAAAATGGCAATAAATAAAAAAAGAATAAAAGGATCTGGCAGTTTACTTAAAAATCTCAAAATCAATAAAATTTAAGCAAAAATAGTAAATAAGATTTAAAAACATTTTAAAAAGTATTTAAGACTTTGATTTTTAGCGTTTATATTGAATCCAAATAAATTACTTATTGATATTACAAATAAATATTATTTACATTATATTTGTCTTAACAAACCTTAAATCTATCTTATGAATACATGCCTACAATGTAACCAAACGCTATTTGGGCGTAAGGATAAAAAGTTCTGTAATGATTTTTGTAGAAATTCTTACAATAATAATCTTAATCGGGATAAAATTGAGATTGTACGAAATATCAATAACAGATTAAGAAAGAATAACCGAATTTTAAAAACTTTATTGGAAGAAGGAACGCGTTCTGTGAGTAAAAATGAACTTACTTTAAAAAATTTTGATTTTAGATACATTACCAACATTGATGAATCTAAAAATGGCACAATTTTTTATGTATATGATGCGGGATATCAAAAATTAGACAACGAAAATTATTTATTATTTCAGGAATAAATTTTTATTTTTTTATTGAAAAAAGCGTGTTAACTTGTTAATACGCTTTTATATTTTTGAATAGTGAATAGCTTTTTTGTTTCATCATTTCAATATGGTAATCTTCTTTTTTTATCTAGCTTTTTTCGTTCTAACTAAGATTAACTTTCTAAAATAACTTAACTTTGCGCCACGATGAAAAAAGATATCAATCAACTCGATCCAAAGGAATTTATCCTGATAAAGGGAGCAAAATTGCATAACCTTAAGAATATTGATTTAGCGATACCGAAAAACAAATTGGTGGTCATTACGGGAATGTCAGGTTCCGGGAAGTCTACTTTAGCATTTGATACGTTGTATGCAGAAGGTCAGCGACGTTATGTTGAAAGTTTATCGTCGTATGCGCGTCAGTTTTTAGGAAAATTAGATAAACCTCAGGTTGATTATATCAAAGGAATAGCACCTGCAATTGCAATTCAGCAAAAAGTAAATTCAACGAATCCTCGTTCTACAGTAGGTACAACGACAGAAATTTATGATTATTTAAAGTTGTTGTATGCACGGATCGGAAAAACATATTCACCCATTACAGGTGAATTGGTTCAAAAAGATTCGGTAACAGATGCGATTGATTATTTAAAGACATTTCCTTCGGATACTAAATTTATTCTTCAGATTAAGTTGGTTGTTCCGGAAGAACGCTCATTTTCAGAACATTTGAATATTCTTCAACAACAAGGGTTTACTCGTTTAAGTGTGGACGGAAATCAAGTGAAAATAGAAGATTTAATTTCATTTAATTTTGAGCCTCAACCTGAAAACGATGTTCACTTAGTGATTGATCGTATTGCATTGCCTGCACAAGAAGAGGAAGAAGCATTTTATCATCGTTTAGCCGATTCTATTGAGACAGCCTTTTTTGAAGGAAAAGGTGAAATTGCCGTTGTAAATGTTGAAAATAATGCCGTAAAATATTTTTCAAATAAATTCGAAGCAGATGGACTTATTTTCAATGAACCGAATATTCATTTCTTTAGTTTTAATAATCCTTATGGAGCATGTCCTGTATGCGAAGGTTATGGAAAAGTAATTGGTGTTGAAGAGAATCTTGTCATTCCGAATAAATCGTTATCGATTTATGAAGATGCTGTTGTTGCATGGAAAGGGGAGAAGATGAGTGAATGGAAAGAGCATTTTATCAAACTTTCTCAAAAAGTAAATTTCCCTATTCATAAACCTTATTTTGAATTATCAGAAGAACAAAAAGAGTATCTATGGCATGGCGATTCTGATTGGGAAGGTTTGGATGGTTTCTTTAAAATGGTGGAGGAGAATACATATAAAATCCAATACCGCGTTATGTTATCTCGTTACAGAGGAAAAACAACTTGTCCTTCTTGCAAAGGGAAGCGTTTGCGTAAAGAAACTAATTTTGTGAAAATTTCAGAAAAATCAATCAACGATTTGGTCGATTTACCTTTGAATGAATTGAATGCTTTCTTTACAAGTATTACGTTCAATGAATATGATGAACAAATTGCCGGACGAATTATTTATGAAATAAAATCACGTTTAACTTTTTTGTTGGATGTCGGATTAGAATATTTAACGCTGAATCGCGCTTCTAATACGCTGTCTGGTGGAGAATCGCAACGGATTAATTTAGCCACTTCGTTGGGAAGTAGTTTGGTTGGTTCGATGTATGTGTTAGATGAGCCATCGATTGGTTTACATTCACGTGATACAGCAAAATTTATTACAATTTTACATCGTTTGCGTGATTTAGGAAATACAGTAATTGTGGTTGAACATGACGAAGACATCATGAAAGCTGCTGATTACATCATTGATATTGGTCCGGAAGCAGGAACGAATGGAGGAGAAGTGGTGTTTGAAGGAACGTACACCGAATTATTGAAAGCAGATACATTAACTTCAAAATATTTGAACGGAAAATTAGAAATTGAAGTTCCTGGTAAAAGGCTAAAGTCTCCTAATTATTTGAAAGTAATAGGAGCAAGAGAAAATAATCTGAAAAACATTGATGTCAAATTTCCGTTGAATGAGCTCACTGTGATTACAGGAGTTTCGGGCTCGGGGAAATCTACTTTGATGAAAGATATTTTAGCACCCGCTGTTCAGCGTCATTTTGAAATTTTTGGAAATAAAATTGGCGATTTTGATGAACTTATAGGAGATTTAAAGCAATTGGAAGGAATCGAATTAATTGATCAAAATCCAATTGGTAAATCGTCTCGTTCTAATCCTGTAACCTATGTCAAAGCCTACGATGATATTCGAAATTTATTTGCTTCGCAAAAAGCAAGTAAGGTAATGGGATTTCAGCCAAAACATTTTTCATTTAATGTGGATGGGGGACGCTGTGATTCATGCAAAGGAGAAGGAACGATTACAATCGAAATGCAATTTATGGCGGATGTCGAACTGGTTTGTGAAGATTGTCATGGAGAACGTTTTAAGAAAGAAATCTTAGAAGTGAAATTCGAAGGAAAATCGATTTCAGATGTTTTAAATCTAACCATTGATGAAGCAATTACTTTTTTTGCTGAACATCAGCAAAATAAAATTGTCGAAAAACTAAAACCGTTGCAAGATGTAGGATTAGGTTATGTGAAATTAGGACAATCGTCGAATACACTTTCCGGTGGAGAGGCACAGCGCGTTAAATTGGCTTTTTTCTTAACCAAAGGAGAAACGACAAACAAAACCTTGTTTATTTTTGATGAACCTTCTACCGGTTTACATTTTCACGATATTCAGAAGTTAATCAAAGCGCTTCGTGCTTTGATTGATTTGGGACATTCAGTTTTTGTGATCGAGCACAATATGGATATTATCAAAGTAGCCGATTGGGTAATCGATTTAGGTCCGGAAGGAGGTAAAAAGGGTGGTTATTTAGTTGCAGAAGGTACGCCGGAAGATATTTTGAAAGTAAAAGAATCCTACACAGCACAATTTTTGAAAGAGAAGTTATAATTTAAACACACTAATAGAACCGGGTTTTTGAATTCGGTTTTATTGTTTTTATTACACATTTTGCGTGATGATAAACAGGAAAATTACACGAATTGGCAATAAAGCATAATTCGTTTGCTTTTCTATGAAGTGAAAGTGCCAACTCAATTTGTGTTGAATCGGAAATGACCACTTCAGGAGATAAATTTACTTTTGTAATTTTCCCACTTCCATCAGGATTGACTACTAGCGTCGCCTCTGCATGATCTGTGTAAGAAAGAACTTCGATCTGATTTTGAGCACAGCAATATAAATAGGACATCATATGACAAGAAGTCAAACTACTCAACAATAAATCTTCCGGATTATATAAATTCGGATCTCCTTTAAATACTTTCGCTGCTGAAACATCCAAATTAGGTTTTCCTTCAATTGAAATATGATGACTTCTATGATAAGATTTGATTGATCGATCAGCCCCGGTTTCCTTTTTAATCCAGCTTAATGCAACTTTGAATAAATGTTTCAAATTCTAATTTTTCTCAAAAATAAGCTATATTTATGTTGATGAGATATGGTTTATTATTTTTTATTGTAGTGTTGATTTTTTAACTCAGATTTTATAAAGAATAGAAAAATCAATCATGATAATGTGATTGGTTTTTCTATTCTTGCAAGTTTATATTTACTGCCGATTAATTTAGAGGCGATGACTTCTTGTATTGTTTATCAATTTCAGTTTGGATAATTTGCCAATCATAAAGTTGAAAAACTTTACCATTACTCATTGCCACAAAAAAACCTTTTGGGAATGTTGGACCAAAATTAAAATTAACAGCATCAGCTCCGTCACATTCTATTGTAGAAACAGGAATCTTCGCAATTAATTGATGCTCATTAGGATTCGATATACTTCCTTCTCTCTTATAAACATTGAAAAAATTAGCTTGCTGATCTGACACTAAAATATAACCATTTTTTTCTGAGGTTTTATAAATGGCGATTCCTTCATGATCTCTTTTAAAATCATTTTGACCAAAAAAAGCTAATTCATCATTTCCTTTTGCGGGATCTGCATAATATTTTCTAATTCCCGCAGTTTCATCGCTATAATAAACAAAACCCGATTCTTGATCAACGGCAATGGCTTCGATTTCTTTTTTACCGGAATATTTTCCAAATTTCCGAATCAATTTAGCTTCAATTTTTCCATTATTATTTTCTAATAAATATTGATGCAAATATCCTTCTGAAGGCCCGTCTTTCCTCCCTACAATGACATAAATTTTATGGTCTTTTTTATAAGTAGCAACTCCCATCGGATCACGTATTTCTTCGTTTTCAAAAACATCAATTCCTCCATTGTCAATCAATTTGAAATCAGGTAAAGAAACAATCCGTATTTTTTGATTTGCTCGCTCTGTTGTAATGGCAAGATCTATTTTTTGTCCGTTAAACTCAAATCCATAAGCAACATCAACATTATTAGGACGATTTAATGGAACAATTTTATTGATAATTTCACCTTTCAGATTATAGGCATACAAACCGCCGGTTTCTTCTTGCTTGTCTGTTCCGATTAGAAGAGATTCTGCGGGATTTTGATAATTAATCCAAATTGCCGGATCATCTGTGTCATTAGGAGTCGCTTGTGTAACAACCGTAGGTTTTAATGCATTTTCTGGTAGAGCTGCTAATTTAGAGTGAGAACATGAGGTGAAAATAAGTGCTGTTGTTGCTGTAATTAATATTTTTTTCATTTTTTCATTTTTTCATTGTCGTTTGATAAATAATTTTGTAACCGTTAGATTCCGCTTGAATAACATAAGTATTTAGCGAATTTCTATTTAAAGAGAATGCCATAAAACCAGGTACAGAAGCAGCAAACATTGTTCCTCTTGTTTCTCCTGTAGGTCTTAATTCACTTCCGGCTCCGGATAAAAATTGTGTAAAAGAATGGCCTGGAGTTTTAATAATTTGCAAATCGTGTTCGTGCCCGGTGAAGTAAGCATCTACGTTATATTTCTTGAAAATAGGTTCAAAAATGGTTTTAATTTCTAAGGTTTCTTTTTCATGAATACGTTTTCCTCCGGAATATAAAGGATGGTGTCCAACGACTAAACGCCACTTAATTTTTGGGTTTTTATCACTCAATTTGTCTTCTAACCATTTGATTTGATCTTGCGTGTTTAGAGTATTAATACCCAAATATTTTTCTGGATTAGCTTTATATTTTGAAACAAATGGATTGGTATCTATCACCAATAATTGAACATAATTTTCGGAATCAATTTTTATTAATTTTTCGAAATACCTTGCTGGCATTTCCCAACGTCTGGAAATTGTTGAATAATCGATTTGAGCTTGGGAATTTCCTTCATAATCATGGTTTCCTAAGGCAACATACCAAGGTTCGTGTAAAGAATGATGAGTGTAAATAGTTTCGTAAGAAGAAACCCATTGATAATCTTGTGTGCTTTGTACACCGCTTGGGTAGAAATTATCTCCAACAGATACAGTGAAGTTAGCAGCTAATTTCTCCGCTACATTTCCCATTGCTTGAGCAACCTCTTTTTGTGTGTATGCACCATGTCGACCAAAATCTCCAATAACCAAAAAAGAAATTCCGTTGTCTAAAGGTTTCAAATCAGTTTTTAAGGATTCGGTTTTGTCCGGTGAACGATCCGTTTTTTGTTGACCGAACACCGAAATTGAAACCGTTAAGCTAAATATGATAATCGTTAAAAAATTTTTCATCTTAAAAATCAAATTTTAATCCCATTGTAAATCTTGGTTGATAAAATTCTAATTGTTTCATACGGCTGGAAATACCTTGATAGTAACGCAATGGTTGGTTCGTTAAATTATTAGCTTCAGCAAAAAGTCTAAGATTCTTTGTAAATTTATAAGAAGCATTTGCATCTAAGAATAGCTGTTGATCGTAATAAGTGTCTTCCTCTGCACTACCTCCAATTTCATCAAGATAGGCTGCTGTATAATTCATAGAAACACGAACTGAGAACTTTTTATTCTCCCAAGCCAAAGAAGCATTAAACATATGAGGTGCTGTTTTTGGTAAATCTAAATCATTGCGAACGTCACCATCTTCATTTGTAATTCCTTTTGCCTTAGAATCGGTGTATGTATAATTAAGATAAATGCCTAAATTTTTGAAAAACTGACCAGGAATGAAATCTAATTGACGCTGGATGGCAACCTCAAATCCCCAAACATTTACATGATCTCCATTTCTTGCTTGCGTTAATTGCCAGGTTTCGCTGGTTGGAATTGGATTTGCTACATTTGGAAATAAAGCATCAAAATCGGAAGAAGAAAATCGTGTATTGCGATAAGTGTAAATAAAATCGTTTAATTTTTTATAGAAGAATCCTCCGGAAATTATTCCGATGTTATCGAAATAATTTTCAGCCATTACATCAAAATTTAGTGCATAGGTAGATTTTAAATCAGGATTACCGGCAAAAATCTCAGAATCTTCTCTGATTGCGTTAACAAAAGGAGCCAACGAATAATAATTTGGACGGGCTAAACTTGTTGTAAAAGCAGTTCTTAGAATAAAATCATCTGTAAATTTATGTTTCAATGTAACACTAGGCAAAACATTTAGGTAATTATTTTTATGTGAAATTTCTCCTACCAAGTCTTCTTCGTTTTCTATATAATTTCCAGTGTACTCTATATTCGTGTTTTCAAAACGAATTCCGGCAATTAAGGAAGTTTGATTTGATAAATCTTGGTCCCAACGAATATATCCTGCGGAAATTCTTTCTTTTGCTTTATAATTTAAAGATAGATATTCTGAAGGTTCTAATGTGGCTTCGAATAAATTAGGATTATTCAAATCTAATCCTCCTAAGAATCCATTTGAAGGAAAATAACCCGGAACATATTTAATACCTGGATTGTATCCGTCTCCATTGAAAAAAATATTTGGTATTTGTCCTAAATTTCCAATTCCATTAATCGCTTTATAAGAATAAAAAATATTGTTACGTTCTTTGTCTTTTATTCTCAAACGCCCTCCGAATCTCAAACGCCCTTTTTGATTGGCAATGACAGAAAAAGGAACTCTGAAATTCAATTTTGCACCAAATTCCGTCTCTTCTGTATAATTGAAATTTTGAGAAATTTGTCTGACTGAATAATTGTTTGGATAATCAGGTTCAACGGTTGATACGAAGGGATAATTGCCATCTGATAAATCTTCGTTTAATTGGACATTTTTTTGACGAAAATCGATATAACGTTCATTTGGTCGATCTTCACTCGCTTTCGAATAAGAAACACCCCAATCCATATCCAATTTAGGAGACAATAAATGTTCTCCGCGCAATGAAATATTATAGACGCGTTGATCTTCTAAACGTCTATTTTTATTTCGACTATTGTCAATTCCACCTTTGGTTTCACGACGAATTTCTCCTGTATACACATAGTTTCCGTTCGCATCAAGTTCTTGTTTTATGTCACGGTATCTTGTACGGAATCTATTTTCACGATCGTCTCGCCAATTGTAAATAGCCGTTAAATCGATGCGATGATTCTCATTAAATTTAAAATCAGAAGAGAGGGAGAGACTTCGTCTAACACGTTGAACATCATATTTTCGAATGTCCATTTCAGAAACATAGAATTCATCATTCACTCCTTTTTCCCAAACAGCTTCTATGTTATCAGAACCAAAATTTTGAACTTGGTAACTCCCAGAAGCTACGATTCCTAATTTATGATCAAAAAAGCGATTACCATAAATAAATGCGGTATTGTATAACCCTTTTTCACGAATTGGAGCATAACCACCGGATGCTGTAAAAGAAATACGTTCTTTATTAGGAACAGCTCGTGTAATAAGATTTACAGCTCCACCAATTGCATCAGCATCCATATCAGGAGTTAAAGTTTTATTAACTTCTATTGTCGAAATCATATCAGATGGAATTAAATCCATTTGTACATTGCGGTTGTCACCTTCTGCAGATGGAATACGATCTCCATTTAACATAACTGAATTGAGTTCCGGTGATAAACCGCGAATGATAATATTACGGGCTTCTCCCTGATCATTTTGCATTGTAATACCGGGAACACGCTTCAGAGCATCACCAACATTCGCATCAGGAAAACGACCAACTTGATCAGAAGAAATGATGTTGGTGATATTTCCACTATTTTTTTGCTGATTAAGCGCTTTTGCCTGTCCTTTCAGATAATCACCAATAATGACAACCTCACTCAATTCATTAAGACCGGAACTCAGAGAAAAATCAATTACTGCCGTTTGATTGTCTTTCACTTCTATCTCTTGCGTAGATGTCTCATAACCTAAATAATCAATGGAAACGCTGTAAATACCTGTCGGAAGATTTAGAAATTGGTAATTACCATTTTGATCTGATACAGTATATTTATTTGTATTTTCTATTCGAAGTGTTGCTCCAGGCAAAGAAAACTGATCATTTTGATCAACTACTTTTCCCGAAATAACACCGCTTTGGGCAAAGGTAATTGGACCTAAAAGAAATAAAGATAATTTGAGTAGATTTTTTATCATAAAAAGAATTTCGCTAAAATTAATCTTTTACTATAGCCTTACTGTTAAGAGGGGATTATGAAATCTTTAACAAATTATAAATGTTTGATATAAGATTGTTCAATCTATTTTTTACTTTTGCAGAACTAGTTCGTATATAGAAATGCAGGTTTCAACATTCTTAAAATTCAATCAAAAAATAAACATCAAAAATGAAATTTTAGCCGGATTAACCGTTGCAATGACCATGATTCCGGAGTCGCTTTCATTTGCTATTTTAGCCGGATTTTCACCTTTAATTGGGTTATATGGTGCCTTTATGATGGGAATTGTAACAGCCGTTTTTGGAGGTCGACCAGGAATGGTTTCAGGAGGAGCCGGAGCAACCGTAATTACTCTTATTGCGTTAAATGTGATGTATGGAACACAGTATATTTTTGCAGCAGTAGCTTTAGCAGGAATTTTCCAGATTGTGGTAGGAGTTTTTAAATTAGGGAGATTCGTTCGTTTAATTCCTCAACCTGTGATGTATGGTTTTTTAAATGGATTAGCTGTTGTGATTTTCATGTCGCAATTGGAACAATTTAAAACAACTACTGATGGGATTTCTCATTGGTTAACAGGTACATCAATGCTTACGATGTGTAGTTTAACACTTTTAACGATTTTAGTCGTTTATTTCTTTCCAAAACTAACAAAATTGGTTCCAGCTTCTTTAGTTGCTATTCTCGTAACATTCTTATTGGTTTTAGGATTTCATATTGAGACAAAAACAGTGGGAGACATTGCTAGTATAAAAGGTGAATTACCGAGTTTCCATATTCCTAATGTTCCATTAAATTTGGATACATTGAAAATTATTTTACCTTATTCAATTATCATGGGTTCGGTTGGCTTAATTGAGACGTTATTGACGCTGACTTTGGTGGATGAAGTGACCGAAACAAAAGGCTCTTCGAATAAAGAGTGTATAGCGCAAGGAGCAGCCAATATAACGAACGGATTTTTCGGAGGAATGGGAGGTTGTGCGATGATAGCGCAAACTTTTGTGAATCTGGATGCTGGTTCTCGTTCTCGAATAGGCCCGGCAATAGGTGCCATAACAATTTTAATCATCATTTTAATTGGAGCACCGGTAATCGAGAAGATTCCAATGGCAGCTTTGGTTGGAGTAATGATGATGGTAGCTATTTCTACATTTAAATGGGGATTTTTCAAGTTGATTACAAAAATGCCTAAGTCAGATATTTTGGTCAGTGTCTTGGTTGCAATAATTACAATCGTTTTACATAACCTGGCTTTAGCAGTTTTTGTAGGTGTTATTATTTCTGCATTGGTTTTTGCCTGGGATAATGCAAAACGAATCAGAGCAAGAAAATCCATTGATGAGAAAGGAAGAAAAGTATACGAAATCTATGGACCGCTTTTCTTTGGATCAACCACTACATTTTTAGAGAAATTTGATGTAAATAATGATTCAGATGAAATTGTTATAGATTTAAAGGAGAGTAGGGTGATGGATATGAGCGCGATAGAAGCTTTGGATGGGATTACATTAAAATATACACAACAAAATAAAAAAGTAATTTTACGACATCTTAGTAAAGATTCTATTCGATTATTAAATCAGGCTAAGGGTGTAATTGAGGTGAACATAGAAGAGGATCCGACATATAACGTCATGCCAAAAGAATAAAAAAAAACAGCTTTTTAAAAGCTGTTTTTTTATAAATATCTTTCATTAATTACATTCATATGATGGATGGAATGTCCTGCTATAACATAACCGATTTTTTCTACAGAAAATTCACGATCTCCAACTTTTCCGATTTTATGTAATATTTCATTGTTGAAAGACTCGAACTGAAAATAAGTAGCTTTCATTAAATTTGTCCATTCTTTTATCAACTCTTCCGGTTTACGATCTTTTGCATTTGAAGTAACTACATAGGCATTTTCATCAAAGAAATTCAGTATTTGTTGATCTTCTCTTGCGATGTGTTGTGCACGGTAAGAAAAAATACGTTCACAATCAATACAATGTTGTATCATTTCTTTTATTGTCCATTTTTCCTCTGCATAGGCATAATCCCATTTCTCTAATTCTGTTACAATTATCAATGTTTTTTTGATATCAGCAATTCGTGTTTGTAAGGCATCTACGACTTCAATTCCGTCATAAATAGAAATATAGTTGTCATGGTTTATAATATTCATTTTTTTGTAATTTTTTACAATTTAAGAATAATTCAAACGACTTATTTTAAGTATTTGTTAAAATTGATGGAACTTTTTTTCGGAATTAATGCTAAGATGAATAAAAAAATAGGATTCTTTTATAATCTTAAAATCTTACTTTTGATAAATTCATTTTCCAGAAAATCGTTGTTAAGTTTGAATAAGAAAGAAACTAAAAAAGAAACAGGCAAATGATTTCAAACTTATCATATTCTAGCGGAGCATCACAATACCCACTTTTGGGAGAAACAATTGGTGAAAATTTACGAAATACAGTAGCAAAATATCCACAACAAGAAGCATTGGTTTGTGTCGATCAAAATTATCGTGCAACTTATACCGAATTTTATTCTCAAACGGAGCAAATTGCGAAATCATTGATTGCAATAGGTTTGCAAAAAGGTGATCGTGTTGGAATATGGGCACCTAATCGTGCTGAATGGACACTGTTGCAATATGCCACTGCCCGTGTCGGAATGATTTTAGTAAATTTGAACCCTGCATATAGAGAAAATGAACTTGAGTTTGTTTTGAATCAAGCTGAAATTTCGGCTGTTTTTGCTTCGCTAAAATTTAAGACAAGTGATTATAAAACGATGTTGACGAATGTGAAGCATAACACACCAATGTTAGAACATATTGTGATTTTTGAAGATGATTGGGATACTTTTTTGACACAAGGAGAAGAGACTTCAACGTCAGAAATTCACCAAATTGAACAGTCTGTTCAATTTGATGACGCAGTAAATATTCAATATACTTCAGGAACAACAGGTTTTCCTAAAGGAGTCACCTTAACGCACCATAATTTACTGAACAATGGTTTTTTTATTGGTGTTCGTTTAAATTATACCCATCGTGATCGTGTATGTATACCTGTTCCTTTTTATCATTGTTTTGGAATGGTAATAGGAAATATGGCTTGTACTTCCCATGGAGCTTGTATGGTTATCCCATCTGATAGTTTTGATCCTGAAAAAGCTTTAAATGCAGTTGAACTAGAGAAATGTACTTCACTTTACGGTGTTCCAACTATGTTTATTGCGGAATTAGAACTGCCTAATTTTGATCGTTTCGATTTATCCTCATTACGAACTGGTGTCATGGCAGGATCACCATGCCCAATTGAAATAATGAAAAAAGTTCAATCCAAAATGAATATGAAAGAAATTTCTATTTGTTACGGAATGACAGAAACTTCTCCCGTATCCACACAAACAATTATCGGAACTCCTTTAGAAAAACAGGTGTCTACAGTAGGAACCGTTCAGGATCATTTAGAAATTAAAATTATAGATCCACAGACGGGTGAAATTTTACCACGTGGAATTGCCGGAGAATTTTGTACAAGAGGTTATTCCGTTATGCAGAAATATTGGAATAATCCAGAAGCAACAGCACAGGTAATTGATGAAAATAACTGGTTGCACACGGGTGATTTAGCGACAATGGATGTGGAGGGTTACATTAATATTACAGGACGTATTAAGGACATTATCATTCGTGGAGGTGAAAATATTTCTCCGAAAGAAATAGAAGACTTTTTATATGAGCATGAAGCAATTTCTGATGTTCAAATCATTGGCGTTCCAAGTATAAAATATGGAGAAGAAGTAATGGCTTGGGTAAAAGTGAAAGATGGTGTAACCCTAACTGAGGATGAGTTGAAAGAGTATTGTTTTTCTATTGCTCATTTTAAACGACCTAAATATTGGAAATTTGTCACAGCGTTTCCGATGACAATTTCGGGTAAAATCAGAAAAATTGAAATGCGAGAGATCTCGATTAAAGAATTAGGGTTAGAAAATGCCAAAAAAGTCAAAACCTCTTAAAAAACATTAAAATCATATAAAAATAGACTCAAGAAACAATAAATTCATTTATCTTTGAGTCTATTTTAATTTTAAAAAGTAAACGATCTTAACGATGTCAAATATCTTATTAATCGAAGATGAACAGGCAATCCGCAACGTTTTGAAAAGCATTTTAATGGATGAAAATCCAAAGTGGAATGTGGACGAAGCAGAAAATGGTGCGGTAGGACTTGAAAAAATAAAAGAAAAAGAGTACGACTTAATTATAAGCGATATAAAAATGCCATTGAAAGATGGTATGGAAGTCTTGTCGGAAGCAATGGAATATAATCCGGATTTGACAATGGTGATGATTACTGGTCATGGAGATGTAGACTTGGCCGTTGATGCTATAAAAAAAGGAGCTTATGATTTTATATCAAAGCCACCGGATTTAAATAAACTGTTAACTACTGTTCGTAATGCGTTAGATCGTAAATCGTTGCTTTCTTCGAATAAAGAGTTGAAGAAAGAAAACAGAGCTTTAAAGAAAAAAGTTGCAAAAAAATATGAAATGGTTGGTGATGCACCGGCAATTGCTGAAGTGAAACAGATCATTGATAAAGTAGCAGCTACAGATGCCCGTGTACTTATTCTTGGACCAAATGGGACAGGGAAAGAATTGGTTGCGCACCACTTACATGAAAAAAGTGATCGTAACGTAAAACCTTTGGTTGAGGTAAACTGTGCAGCTATTCCGGCAGAATTGATTGAAAGTGAGTTGTTTGGTCACGTTAAAGGTTCTTTTACAGGAGCTGTTAAAGATAAACAAGGTAAGTTTGAATTAGCGAATGACGGGACAATTTTCTTAGATGAAATAGGAGATATGAGCCTTTCTGCTCAAGCAAAAGTTTTACGTGCTTTACAAGAAGGAAAAGTCTCACCTGTTGGATCTGAAAAAGAGATCAATGTTAATGTAAGAGTTATTGCAGCAACAAACAAAGATTTACGTAAAGAGATTGAAGAAGGTCGTTTTCGTGAAGATTTGTACCATCGTTTAGCGGTTATTATCATTAATGTTCCGGCTCTTAATGATCGCAAAGATGATATTCCTGCTTTGGTGGAACATTTTGTAACGGATACATCTAGTCAAAAATCATTTGATCAATCAGCTTATGATGCATTGAAAGAATTAGATTGGACAGGGAATATCCGCGAATTGAGAAATGTTGTTGAACGCTTATTGATTTTGGGAGATAATCCTGTTTCAAGAAAAGATGTTGAGCAATTTGTAAAAAAATAATCGATTCTCATGAAAAGGATTGGCTTTTTGCTATTGATGTGTCATCTTCTGATATTTTCTTGTAACAAAGATAAAGTAGAAAGAGACAAAAGCTCTGATGGTTTGTCACATGAAGATGTGTTATCGTTAGAAAAAAATTCTGTTTTTACGAATGAAACACTTATTTACAAAGGCATTTTTGAAGGAGATTTTTATGGTGAAAAAGTGATACTGAAATTAGATGAAGACAAATTTTCGGTAGAATATAAAGGTCAATCATATAATGGTGATTTATACAAAAAAGATGATGGGTCTTTAATGGAAGTTGTTTCAAAAAAGAAAAAATTACCTTTTCAGTTTTTACGATGGTCGGATAATTCTGAGATTATGATTTTGAACGAAGATGGAATGGCTGATGATAAAGGTGAAAATTATTTAACAAGAATTTCAGACAAATGAGAATAAAATTTACTTGGATTTTAAGTATTTTATCAATTTCTTTTTTAGGAAGTTGTCACCCAAATTCAACAAGAGAAGACGAAGAATTGGGAAAACGTTTTTTTGAGAATTATTCATCTAGGGCTGATTACAAAAAAATGTTATCTTTTTATAACGATAGTTTAGTTTACGAAAATGTTGCACAATATTCGGGGCCTTCAACTGTTGATCCTCGTTATTTGCTCAACGATATTATACGTTGGAATGATCAAAGCATGCAATATGAAAACAATAAATTGTTACAGGTAAAAGAACTATTTACGAATGACTCCATGATTGTTGCAAACGGAGAATTTTCGCCTTATACCTACAATGGAGTAAAATTTCCTGCAATGAAATTTACAACTTATTTGTACTTGGATAAAAATTCGAAAATCAAAAAACAAGTTGATTGGTTCAATTATCCTATAGAAGATATAATAGAGTTGTATCAATTGCAGCAGAACCAACAAAAAATAAGGTTAGATAAATAACCATAATTGAATTTAAAATAAATAAAGCTCCTGAATGGGAGCTTTTATTTTATTGTTCAGAATTAAAATAAACTTTGTAATAATACATTTTCTTTTCTTCATCAAAGCCTCGCTCCAAGTATTCTTCGGCAGCATCAGGATTTGTTAAATCCAATTTAATGTTTATTTTAGTATCCAGTTTAATTTCACTTTTAATTTTTTTACTCTCTTTCATTAAGGTAGGGACAGAAACCTCAAAAGATTCTACAAATTCAACCCGATTATTTTCACTATAATCTTTTTTATACTCTTTGAATTCATCAATAATTTCGAAAGGTTTCAAAACCTGATCTTCAAAAATTTCATTTGTAACGAATTCGTTCGAATTTAGAACATTAATCGAATTGGAAATGAATTCAGCCTGTTGTTTTTTA
Organism: Empedobacter brevis NBRC 14943 = ATCC 43319; assembly: GCF_000382425.1. GTDB lineage: Bacteria > Bacteroidota > Bacteroidia > Flavobacteriales > Weeksellaceae > Empedobacter > Empedobacter brevis. The sequence continues at coordinate 50,016 of NZ_KB908298.1, read as the reverse complement.
TCTGTTTTATCCAGTAAAAAGTCATTCGAAAAATCTGTAATCAATTCCATATATTTTTTCGTATGGTAATTGTTATCTTTGATTAAATCAATTTCTAAGAAATTCTTTTTCCAATATTCAGACTCAACATTTTTATCATCAATGGAATACACACGGAAACCTTCGTCACGATGAGTATCCAGAATAAGACACGCTTTATCAATTCCTTCTAATTTGTATCCTTTCCAGATGTTGTAATCCAATCCTTTGGATTCATCAAATCGCAAGAATTTCTTTTTATTTTCTAATTTATAAATACCAATTCCGCGGCAAGGAATTCCATCAAACATCATATTTTCGAAAAGAGCAATAAAGACTTCGCCACTTTTTATTTGAGGATGTAAGGATTTCTCATACAAATGACTTAATACTTCTTGCGAAAAATCTATAAAATCTGTCTCTTCATCAAACATTTGTTTGCATTGGTTATACAAGACATTAAATTCTAGCTTCTCCGTATAATGTGTAAATCGATTAATCTCAAGTGTTTTTTTGAAAGGACTAAGTAGAAAAGGAACCAATTGTTCTTCTTTACTTTCATCATATTCTAGTGTTTTTTCGGCAAAAATATTTGCTTCTTCGCGAACTTTATGTCCTACTTTCTGTAAACTAATAAAGGCGATGTAAGCATTTTTAACGTCAATCATTATTTTAATTTCTTAAAAACAAAAGTAATGATTTCAAAAATCAATACAAACCATGCATGAAATAAATAATTAACAAATATGTTAAACTAAATTGTTGATTTAGTTGTTTGAATATTAAACTGTTATAAAATATTTTGATTATTGTAACAGTTTTGATGAAGTAAATTGATCATTATGGCATGGAAATAGTAATAAGAGAAATGTCTTAGTTTATTTTTAAAATGTTAGATGATGAAAAAAATTAGATTTACACTTTTGGGAGTAGCTTTTGCAGCGATGTTAGCTGTTGGTGTTAACGCCCAAGACAGAGGCCAAAGAGGAGAGAGAGCTTCACGTGAAGCAAGAAGTCAAGGAAATGGACGCTCTGAGATGACTAGAAACGAAAATAGAACTAGTCGTATTGAAGGCAATAGAACAGAAAGAATAGATCGTGGAAATAATAAAAATGATTCGTGGAAAAATTCTAACAGTAGAACAGAACGTGGAACAAGTACACGAGTTAACAGAGAGAATACTGCGGTTGTAGGAAGTCGTCCAAGTTCTAATAACAATTGGAAAAACGAGAATAGAGGAAGAGATAACAGAGGAAATAGCAACAGCAATAGATCTGAGAGTTTAAAAAATAGAGATTTTCATAACAATCCGGTTCGCATAAGTTCTAGTTCATATAGAGGAAATCGTCCAGTTTCGAATGTTAATGTAAGAAGTTATCATAAGTATACTTACAACAATTATAACTTCTATGGCAACAATGGTATTTATTATCGTCCTTATAATAATGGCTATGTAAGGTATATGCCATATGTAGGATTTAGAATTAATGTATTGCCAATAGGTTATCTTACAATTAATATTGGTAACCGTAATCCATATTACTTTTATGAAGGGATTTATTACAGACCAAATAGAAGTTATTATGAAGTTGTTCAAGCTCCGATAGGTGCTATTGTATATGCCTTACCGGCCGGTTACGAAAGAGTAGATTATGGAGGAGAATATTTGTATGAATTCGGAGGTGTTTTGTATCAAAAAATTTATGACAGAGGAACAAGAGCTTATCAGGTAGTAGGTTATTTAGATTAGTATAGTTTTTATTAATAGTGGATAAAAAGCCCAAAAGGATTTCCTTTTGGGCTTTTTTGTAGCGAAGAGCAGAATCGAACTGCCGACCTCAGGGTTATGAATCCTGCGCTCTAACCATCTGAGCTACCTCGCCTAATTTTTTAATTTTTGCAAAGGTAATTTTTTTTAAATTTTATAACAAAACTTATTTTGATTTTCTTTGGTAGATACAATTCATTTTATATCTTGCGACTTCAATTAAATAGAATTATGCCAAAAAAGAAATATCAAGTAGAATTTTCAATAAAGTCTTCACCATCTTTGTTATATAACTATATATCAAATCCTTCTGGTTTGTCAGAATGGTTTGCAGATAACGTAAATTCTCGTGGAGAAAAATATACTTTTATTTGGGATGGACACGAAGAATCAGCATTTTTGATGAAATCGAAACAAGATAGTTATGTACGTTTTCAATGGGAATATGATGAAGACACAAAATATTTCTTCGAATTAACAATCGTAGAAGATGATTTGACAAATGATGTCTCATTGGTAATTACAGATTTTGCTGATGAAGACGAGGTGGAAGAATCAAAACAATTGTGGGAAAGTCAAATTGAAGATCTTAAAAAAATATTAGGATCTGTTTAAAATCTATTATTTTGAAAATTAACTTAGGTGGCGTTATTGTCGATCAAGCAAATGCAGAAATTGGAATTCAGAATAGAGCTTTTCGAAATGGTGACGCTGTAAAAGAAATTTTACGATTTGTAAAGGGTGAAATTATCGACTGGGAAGATCATTATTTTAATTTAATGGCTTCGATGCGTATCTATCGCATGAATATTCCCTTAGATTTTACACCGGAATTTTTTCAAGAACAAATCAATTTATTAGCTGAAGCAAATCAAACGAAATCAGGAAAAGTAGAATTTTTTGTTTTTAGAAATGCGGAAGAAGATTACCTTAAAGCATCCATCAATTATATCATTTCGATAGAAAACAGTGAACAAGACTGGGAATTTTTACAACGAGAGAATGAAATTGATGTGTACAAAGATTATGTTGTTAATACAGCATTTTATTCGCTTGTCAATACGTATCGTCCGGAAGAAAATATTGCGGAAATTTATCGTTTAGAAAATGACTATGCGGACATTATTTTGTTGAATGCCAACAAAAAAATGGCACGTTCTTTACGTGGAAATATTTTCGTTATAAATGAAGAAACGATTCGTACACCTAAAAAAGAAGAAGGGGTGATAACAAGTGTTTTGAGAAATAATTTTATTTCGAAAATTAATCAATCGGAAAAATTTAAAGTAGAGGAGACCGAAATATTTCCTTTCGAAATTCAAAAAGCAGAAGAAGTTTTTGTATTGATAGACGGAATTGGAATTTTACCAATTACTAAAAATCGCAAAAAAGAATATACTTCAGATAAAACAAAATCGATATTTAACTATTTATAATCGATTAATTCATAGAAGGATCAGCCGGGGTGTTTAACCAAATTAGGTTTTCACCTCCAAGCTGTTTCATCAGTTTCTTCCATAAATCAGCGTCCCAACGCTCAAAAATATCAAAATCTAAATTAGTTACAGCCCAAGAGTTATCACTTAATTCATTTTTAATTTGTTTTGGGGCCCAGCCGCAATATCCAATAAAAAATTTGATTTCATTTTCTTTTATCAAATTCTGGTTGATAGCCTCTCGTACATCTTCATAAACACCGGACCAATATAGATCTTCTGATATTTTTTCACTATTTCTGATTAAGTCAGGACGTTTGTGGAGATAATAAATATTTTCTTTGTCTACAGGACCACCTTCAAAAACAAGAGTACCGGATTCTATTTCAGAAACAAAAATACTAATTGGGATGTGTGAAGAGCGGTTAAGAATAAAACCAATACTTCCAGATTCCAAGTGTTCAGTTATCAAAATAACACTTCGTTGAAAAATATCGTTACTTAATGTAGGTTTGGCAACTAGAATAGCACCTTTTTTTATATTTTTGATAGACATTTCTGTTTTGGTTTTCTCGTGTGAAATCTTAACGAAATATAAGATTATCCGTTTAAAAATAAAAAATATTCATTAATGAAACAAGATTTAAGTTATAAAAGAAAAGTTTATGAAAAACAGTCCATGAATTTTGATTCGTTAAGAGAAAATCCTATCGAACAATTTCGTGATTGGTTTTTACAAGCAGAGAATTCTGATGGTGTAGATGAAGCAAATGCCATGTCTGTAGCCACTATTGGAGAAGACGGTTTTCCTAGAACGCGTGTTGTTTTATTGAAAAAATACACAGAAGAAGGTTTTATTTTTTATACGAATTATAACAGCCAAAAGGGAAAAGCTTTGCTAGAGAATCCAAAAGTTTGTTTGTCATTTTTTTGGCCTTTTTTAGAACGTCAAATTATTATAAAAGGTGTAGCAGAGAAAACATCTGCCAATAATTCGGATGGTTATTTTGAAACACGACCTCGAAGTAGTCAATTGGGGGCTTGGATTTCAGCTCAAAGTTCGGTGATTGATGAACACCAGGATTTAGCAGCGGAAGAGTTGGTGTTTGAAAAAAAATACGAAGGTAAAGAAATTCCTCGACCAGATCATTGGGGAGGATTTTTGGTACGTCCAACAGAAATTGAATTTTGGCAGGGACGTCCAAGCCGTTTACATGACAGATTCCGATATGTTTTACAAGAGGATTTCGATTGGAAAAAAGAACGATTAGCTCCTTAAAAGATAAATAAAAAAGCCACTTTTTAAGTGGCTTATATTTTAAATTAAAGAATTTCTTATGCTTCTACTTCTTTATCACGATTTTTTGGAAAACGTCTATATCCTTTTAAATTAAAACGAAAGTCCTTTTTAGTGGGACGAACGATAATACGCAATGATGAATCGTTGGTAAAATAGTTCTGTGCCCAATTAAAGAAAATAGCCAGTTTGTTACGAACAGTCAAAATAAGCATCAAATGCAAAAGCATCCAAATGAACCATGCCATTCGTCCGGAAAATGAAAATTTAGGCAAATCGACTACAGCTTTATGTTTTCCTATGGTTGCCATAGATCCTGGATCATCGTATTCGAACAATGTTAATTTATCTTCCGAAGTACCTTCTCCGATTTTGGCAAAATTTTTTGCCAAAAGAACAGCTTGATCACCGGCAACTCTTGCCAATTGAGGATGTCCATGCGGATATTTTGGTGTTTCCATTGAAGCAATATCCCCAATTGCATAAATATTCTCGGTATCGATAATTTTACTTGTACGGTCGACCTTAAAACGATTTCCTCGCTGCAATTCCTCCTGTGGTACAGCTCCTTCCGGGATATTTCCGGTAACACCGGCAGACCAGATTAAATTTCGTGTTTTGATTGTACGTCCATCAGCCAATGAAATTGTTTTTCCATCGTAATCAGTCACTCGTCCTTCTGTCCAAACATGTACGCCCATATTTGTCAAATACTCGTACGATTTTTTATGGGCTAAATCAGACATTGGTCCCAATAAATTTGGGCCACCTTCAATTAGATAAATGTTTAATTTTGAAAAATCCAAATCAGGATAATCTTTAGGTAGAACGTGTCTTTTCATATGTGCAATAGCACCTGAAAGTTCAACTCCTGTTGGTCCTCCACCAACAACAACAATGTTTAGGATTTCTTCCAATTCTTCTTCAGATTCTGCTGAATAGGCACTTTCAAAATTGGTCAATAATCTGTTCTTAAGCGTTAAAGCTTCGTTTGTAGATTTCATCGGGAACGATAATTCCTCAATTTGTTTGTTACCGAAGAAATTTGTGGTACATCCCATGGCAACAACCAAATAATCATAAGAAAAATCACCGATAGTGGTTTCAACAATATTCTCATTCTTTTTAATTGCCGTTACTTCAGCTAATCGTACGCTTATATTTTTACTGTTTTGAAAAACTTTACGTATGGGGAATGAAATATCACTTGCATTAATCCCAGCTGTAGCAACCTGGTAAAAAAGAGGTTGAAATTGATGATAGTTATAGCGGTCAATAAGTGTAACAGAAAAGTGTGGGTTATTATTTAATTTACGGGCTAATTTAAGTCCGGCAAATCCAGCACCTAAAATGACAATCTTTTTCTTTTCCAAAATTCACTTTTTTGTAAAATTACGAACAAACTCAGAAACAATGAAAGATTTATTAAAAATTATTCTGAACCTTAAATATTTACTATGATATCGGATTGATTATTAGATTTTTTTAAATCTATGTTTTTTGTCAGTTTTAAATAAATTGTTGTAATAAGTTAAGTTTTTAAATTTTTCTTGCTGTGTTTTTAGATGAATACTATTTAAAAAGATTTTGATGAAATCATTTTAAGAAATGAATCAAAATCACGAATTTTATTCACTATTAGTTGAATAAAAAATATAAGTAATGAGTAAATTATTTGAGTCAATCAAAATAAACGAATCTATTTCATTAAAAAATAGAATTATCATGTCACCAATGTGCCAATATTCTTCGGAAGATGGTTTTCCAAACAATTGGCATTTTCAGCATTATATCTCCCGTGCGGTTGGGAATGTTTCTGCAATTATTCAGGAAGCAACTGCAATTACACCGGAAGGGAGAATTTCATATGGTGATTTAGGAATTTGGAAAGATGAACAGATAGAAGCTTATTTAAAGATAACGTCTGAAATTAAAAAATATAATTGCGTGCCTGGCATTCAATTAGCACATGCAGGTCGTAAAGCAAGTACCGAAAAACCTTGGTTGGGACATCAACAATTGAAACCAAATGAAGAAAAGGGTTGGAAAACAGTTTCCAGCGCTCAACTTCCTTTTAATGATACAGATGGAATTCCTCATCAATTAACAGTGAAGGAAATACAAGAATTAGTTAAAGAGTGGGGAAAAGCAACTGAACGTGCGATAAAAGCCGGTTTCGAAATTTTAGAAATTCATGGCGCTCATGGATACTTGGTGCATCAGTTTTTTTCACCTTTAATTAATAACCGAACAGATGAATATGGAGGAAGCTTCGAAAATAGAATTCGTTTTGTCTTAGAAGTTGTGGACGAAATGAAAAAATACATGACTACACAATCTTTATGGGTGCGTTTATCTGCTTCGGACTGGGCTGAAAATGGTTGGGATATTACAGAAACAGTAAAATTGTGTAAAATTCTAAAAGAAAATGGAGTAGACGTAATTGATGTTTCATCCGGTGGAGGTGTAAGTTATCAAAAAATTGAGGTAAAGAAAAATTATCAGGTTCCGTTTGCCAATGCGGTAAAAAATCAAGCAGATATTATTACAGGAGCTGTTGGATTAATTTTTGAAGCAAAACAAGCTGAAGAAATTTTACAAAAGAATGAAGCTGATTTAATTTTTTTAGGAAGAGAATTGTTGCGTGACCCTTATTTTGTATTACACGCTGCAAAGGAATTAGGTGATGACATCAAATGGTTACCACAATATGAAAGAGCAAAAAATAATCATTACGCCTAATTTATGTTAGCATTAAAAAAAATACACCATATTGCAATTATTTGTTCCGATTATCAAAAATCGAAACAATTTTATACCGAAATTTTAGGATTTGAAATTCTGCAAGAAGTTTATCGAAAAGAACGTGATTCTTATAAATTAGATTTAGCTTTGCAAAATCATTACAGCATCGAATTATTTTCATTTCCAAATCCCCCAAAACGTGTTTCTCGCCCGGAATCTTCCGGATTGAGGCATATCGCTTTTTTAGTGGAAAATATTGAAAATGAAACAAATAAATTAAAGCAGCTGAATGTAGCGGTAGAACCCATCAGAACGGATGAATATACGCAGAAGAAGTTTACTTTTTTTGAAGATCCCGATGGGTTGCCGATAGAATTATACGAAGAATAGAAGAATAGAAGAATAGAAGAATAAATGATACAAAAGAGTTTACTTGCCTTAGCAATGGGAGGTTTAGCCATCGGAATGACGGAATTTTCGATGATGGGAGTTTTAGAAGATTTCGCAAAAGATTTGCATATATCAATTCCAAAAGCAGGAAATTTTATATCGATGTATGCAATGGGCGTAATGGTTGGTGCACCAACATTGATTATGGCTACAAGTAAATATTCTCCTAAAAAAGTTCTTATCTTTTTTATGTTATTGTTCACCATTTTTAATTCGCTTTTTGTTATAGCTCCAAGTTATACAACTCTTTTAATTGCTCGTTTCATGTCAGGTTTACCACATGGTGCTTTTTTTGGAGTTGGATCTGTCGTTGCTGCTCAATTAGCAACAAAAGGAAAAGAAGCACAAGCGATTTCAATTATGTTTGCAGGATTAACTTTTGCAAATTTAGTGGGCGTTCCCTTAGGAACGAAATTAGGACAATTGTTCTCATGGCGATTAACATTTGGAATTATCTCAAGTTTAGGATTAATTACAATGTTGGCTATTTCACTTTGGGTTCCAACGATTAAAAATACAAACAAAGGAAGTCTGGTTGAACAATTGAGTTTTTTCAAAAAATGGGAAGCTTGGGTATTAATCGTGATGATTTCTATTGGAACATCTGGCTTATTCGCCTGGATAAGTTATATTTCTCCGTTAATGACAAATGTGGCTGAACTATCAAAAACAAAAGTTCCTGTTATCATGACGTTAATCGGTTTAGGAATGTTTGTAGGAAACTTTATTGGAGGTAAATTGGCTGATTCGATGTCGCCAAATAAAGCTGCCATGATATCGTTTGCATCAATGGCGGTTTGTTTAGTTATCGTTTACTTCACCTCTCATCTCCAAACAATGGCATATGTAATGTCATTTATCACAGGTTTAATTGCATTTACAATTGGTTCCCCTATACAAATGATGTTGATTAACAATGGGAAAGGATCCGAAACTTTAGCAGCAGCAGCAGGACAGGCAAGTTTCAATATCGGAAATGCTTTAGGTGCATTTCTAGGTGGTATTCCTATTGCTATGGGGCTGGGATTCAATTCACAATTATGGGTTGGTTTTATAATGGCTTCTGTAGGAGCAATTATTGCAGCCATTTTTTTTCAATTGAAATCAAGAAAAGTTTAAATCAATAAACAATTGAAGAAAAGAGGATGTTCTACGGAGCATCCTTTTTTATTTTATATTTGTAATAAATACGCTGGAATGAACAATTACAAAGCACTTATTATTGACGATGAACACTTTGCTCAACAAGGATTAAAGAAAATTATTCAGCATGCTTTGCCTGACTTTTTTATATCGATAGATACTGCAAATTCTGTGAAAGAAGGAGTGAGGAAAATAAAAGGAAATCAGCCAGATATAGTATTTCTAGATATTCAGATGCCGGATGAATTTGGCTTCAAATTATTTGATTATTTTGATGACATTTCATTTGATGTAATTTTTACGACAGCTCATTCAGATTATATTCTACAAGCTGTTAATCAATGGGGATGTTTGGGGTATTTGATGAAACCTATTTCTATTTTGGATCTCAAAGTTTTATTGAATCGCTTTGTGGAGCGCCAAAGTCAAATGAATCAAATCCAGAAATTTACAAGTATTAAAGAGGAAGATGAACAAGAGTTAGAGACGGATAAGCTGAAAGATATTTTCAAAAATGAACATGGAATCATTTTTATACCTTCTATAACAGAAGTTTTAGTCCTAAAAATTGATGATATTATTTATTGTAAAGCAGACGATAGCTATTGCACGATTTATACAAAAGAGGATACTTATATGGTGACTAAAACGCTAAAAGAAGTTGAGAATTTGATTGATCAAACCAATTTTTTTCGTGTGAACAGATCTTATTTGGTTAATATTAATTTTGCGAAAAAATTTGATAAACGAAACAATGTGTTGATTTTGAATTGTGATCCGAAAGGAGGAGAATCAACACTTCCTGTTACATCATTAGGGTATAAAATTCTTTCGAATGTTGTTTCGTAAAAGTATTTTATTCATTGTTTTTATTTTTTGTTCAAATTGGCTTTATGGACAATTTGTTTTAACAAAACAGTATACCTATGAAAATGGTTTACCGGCAAACGAAATTTTAAGTATTTATAAAGATTCACGAAAATTTCTTTGGGTTGGAACACGCTATGGTATTTTTGTAAAAGACATGAATAATTTCAGAATGTTGAAAAGTTTCGAGAAAGAACAGTACAACAACATTTGGACAATAATAGAAGACAAAGAACACAACATTTGGTTTGGAAGTTATGGACAAGGTGTCTTAAAGTTTACAGGGCAAGATTTTGAACAGGTTAATACAACTAAAGGATTAGTTTCGGATAGAGTTCGTAATTTATTTTATTTGAATGATTTAATATATGTTGCAACTCAGGGAGGTGTTTCTATAATTGATACAAAATCAAAAAAAATAGATAACCCTGCATTTGAGAAAAATAATAACATTGTTTTTGAAGCAGTTTCATTTTTTGAACATAAAAATAAAGTTTATGTGACGACCATTGATCATGGTATTTATGAAGTTACTCCTTCAAAATTAAAATTAATCCAACCTTTTGATAAGATAAATTATAGTTTCCTGTACGAAAAGAATTTATATTTTTCTTCTTCAAAAGGTCTTAGAGAAATTCCTATCAATGATTTTTTCAATCATCAATCAAATTTTATTACCTATGATTTACCAATTTTCAGAAATCACGATTTCTCTTCAAAAAGAAATTCGTTATTAATTGTTGGTAATGATAGAGGGACCGGTAACGGAATGGTTGCTGAAATTAAGAACAACCAAATTACAGATCAAACAGAAAATTTCAAGATCTTGTCAGATTATCCTTATCGCGTTTTTAGCAGTAAGACAGACGATTTAATTTATGTAGGAAGTGCTGACAAAGGACTTTTTGAAGTGCATTTCAATCATTTTTTAGATTTTTCAACAATTGATCATAAAAGAGTTATAGAAATCCTGAAAATAGGAAATGTACAGTATTTTCTAACACCGGAAGGACTTTATTTCAAAGAGGAGAATGAATTCAGAAAAGTAATTAAGAAAGAGCTTTTTTATAATTATATGCTTCAGAAGAAAGCAAAATTCAAAGATTTTCTACATCAGGCAAACAAAGATTTTTATGAAATTGATTTTGATCTACAAGCAAAAAACCTTCGATTTTACAAAATTATAATTCATCATAATTCATTTATAATAGCGACCAATTTTGGGCTTTTTGAATTGGATTTTGAAGGAAATTTCAGAAATTATCTACCCAATAGAATAAACCAATTTACATATTTCAAAGATCAATTTATTCAAACAACTCCTTTTGGAGGGATTTTGATTTTTAATGATTTGAAAACATTAAAATACCGTTCTTATTCTGCTGCACAAGGAAATGTTCCAAAAGATGTTGTTTCGATTAGCCAAAATAAAAATGCTGTATTTTTTGGATCTTCTCTCGATGGTTTGTTTAAATACGAGAACGGAAAATTTATATCTTATTTACAGAATAATCAATTTAATGAATCGAAGTTAAAAATGATAAAATGTATAGGGAATAACCGATTAATGGTGGCAACTGAGTTTGCCAAAGTATATATTTTAGAGATTAATGGAGATGAATTAATTACAAAAAAAGTAATTGATATTCGAGCGATAGGAGCCGAAAATATAAGTTCAATAGATATTTTTGGAACAAGTATCTTGATTGGGACAAATAGAAATTTACTTGTCTTTAACCAAAACAAGATGTATATGCTGAGCAACGAACAAGGTTTTGTGAATAAGGATATTCATTCGTCTGTATTTGATGGGAAAATTGTGACTCTTGGTGTAGAAAATGGTTATTATAGACTGAATTTAGATAACTTATTGCATCAACCCAATTACTCTAAAAAAGTAATAATAACTGGTCTTAAAGTAAACGACAGTGTATTTGGAATAGAAAAATTTTCCTGGTTTGATTTGATTGATAAAAAACTGAAATTAAAGAACAATGAGAATAATATTGTGCTAAATTTTTCTGTCGTAGATGCTAATTTTTCAGAGAATTATAAATACCGATACAGAGTTAATCCTGATGAAAATTGGAGTGATTACTTCAATGAAGAAACCTTATTTTTAAGAAATTTACAATATGGTAAATATAAAATTCAGCTGGAAATAACCGACACGAATAATGGAGAAAAACAACTAGTGGATCTTCTGTCTTTAGAAATAGATGAACCTTTTTATTTAAACATTTATTTTATTTTATTGTCAATTCTTACTTGTGGATTAATTATTTATCGATATAATACAAATAAAATCAAAACCTTAAATAAGTTTAATCAATTAAAGATAAATCAATTAAACGAGAGAAATCAACAAGAAAATAAGCGATTACAATTGGAACGCCAATTAACTGAGACAAGACTTACAGCTTTGCAATCTCAAATGAATCCTCATTTTATATTCAATGTACTGAATTCAATTCAGTTCTATATTTTAGACAATGACATAGACAATGCGTTAAACTCGCTTGGAAGATTTTCTCATTTAATTCGTCAAATGCTGAATTTATCAACGAAAGACGAAATTAGTTTGAATGATGAGATCGATTTCTTGAAACTTTATGTGGAAGTTGAAAATTTTAGATGGCGAAATAAAGTTTTGTTTGAAATTGATGTAGATGCGCAGTTGGATATTTATAGAATTAAGATTCCTCCAATGTTGATTCAGCCAATTATTGAAAATGCATTTGTGCATGCATTTGATCAAAATCATCCGCATCCGAAAGTGAACCTAAGTTTCTGTCTAAAGAAAAATTGTTTAGAATTAACCATTGAAGATAATGGGAAAGGAAGCTCCAATAAACGAACAAGCAATAGATTATATGAATCGAAAGCATTAAAAATTATCAATGAAAGATTACAGCTTTTAAATCAAAATTCGGAAGATAATATATTTATTGATTTTCATGAGAGAGGAACTACTGTAAGAATGCTTTTGCAAATTCTCTGATATTTTCACCTGAATATAATCTCAGTTCACCATGCTAAAAATATAATTTACGAAGTTTAAACCCTATTTTTATGATAGGAATGCTAAACTATTTATATTTGTGTATCGATTTCAAACTAAGTATTAAACTTAGATACTTCGTTTTCTAAACCTATGAAGACACCATAAGTATCTTAAAAGTTACATTTTTCGACGTGTGAGTCAAAAAATTTTACAACAAGAAGCTACTGTAAAGTAGCTTTTTTTTTATCTTTACGTCTATGAAAAATGTACAATTAGGAGATACGGCTTTACAAATAAAACCAATTTTTTTCGGAGGAAATGTTTTTGGTTGGACATTGAATGAAGAAGAATCTTTTCGAATTTTAGATGCCTTTCTTGATCGTGGTTTCAATGCGATAGATACTGCAAATAATTACTCGTATTGGGTTCCGGGAAATGTAGGGACGGAATCAGAAAAAATAATTGGAAATTGGTTGAAATTGAGAGGGGTAAGAGATCAAATCGTCCTGGCGACTAAAGTTGGTGGACGAAATATGATTCAAGAAAAACCGAATACAACCAAGGCTCATATCTTAAAAGAAGTGGAAGAATCTCTTGTGCGCTTGCAAACAGATTATATCGATTTGTATCAAACGCATTATGATGATATGAATACACCGGTGGAAGAAACGTTATCAGCTTATCATCAATTAATAAAAGAAGGAAAGGTTCGTTTTATAGGAGCGTCTAATTTTTCTTCGGAACGATTGATAGAAGCCTTGGATAAATCAGAACTATACAATTTACCGCAATATAAAACCTTACAACCGGAATATAATTTAATTGATCGTAAACATTTTGAAGAATTTTTGCAACCTGTTGCCGAAAAATATAACCTGGCAGTTATTCCATATTATAGTTTAGCAAGTGGTTTTTTGACAGGAAAATACAGAAATGAAGAGGATTTACAAAAAAGCTTAAGAGGAGACGGAATAAAAAAATATTTGAATGAAAGAGGTTTTAAAATTCTAGATGCCTTGGAGACAATTTCTAAGCGATATAACATTTCTTATGCTGCAGTTTCGTTAGCTTGGTTGATGAATCAAAAAACAGTTGTAGCACCTATTGCCAGTGCAACGAAAGAACAACATCTTGACGCGTTTGTAGAAGCTGTTAATGTTGAATTATCTCACGATGATGTAAAACTTCTGACAGAAGCCAGCGAGTATTAAGAATGGAAAATAGAGTGAAGAAACCTAAACTTACCCCGATTGTCTTGTGGATTATGATAATTGGAAGCGGTTTGGTTGTGGCAAATAATTATTACAATCAGCCATTATTATCGTTGATTGCAAAAGATTTTAAAGTTTCTGAAAGTCAAATTTCTGCCATTGCCATGTTAACCCAAATAGGTTATGCATTTGGATTATTGTTTATCATTCCGTTAGGAGATTTATTGCGAAGAAAACGAATGATCTTGATTGACTTTGTTTTTATAACAGCCTCGCTCTTAGGAATGTATTTCGCTCCTTCAGTGACATGGCTTTTTCCTTTAAGTTTCTTAATCGGTTTTACCTCAGTTATTCCCCAAGTATTTGTGCCTATGGCTGCTGAATTGGCAGAACCGGAAAATAAAGCTCAGGCAGTTGGAATGGTGATGAGCGGTTTATTGGTAGGGATATTGCTTTCGAGGGTTTTCAGTGGTTTTATCGGAGAATATTTAGGCTGGAGAGATGTTTATTTAATTGGAGCGTTTTTAATGGTATTTCTTTGGATTGCCATTTATATATTTTTACCAGAAATTCCACCAAATTTCAAAGGAACTTATAGTGGTTTAATGAAATCGATTGTTGACTTAGTAAAATCTCAATCTCAATTGAGATTGGCTTCATTTCGTGGAGCAACTGGTTTCGCTGCATTTAGTGCCTTTTGGACAACGTTGGTTTTTCATTTAGAAGAAGCCCCCTTTTTTGCAGGAAGTGATGTTGCAGGTGCTTTTGGTCTGGTGGGAGCAGTAGGAGCATTGGCCGCTGCTTTAGTTGGAAAGGTTTCAAGATTATTATCAATATCGAGAATTATACTTTATTCTATCCTTACAATGTTGGTCGCATGGGGATTTTTCTATCAATTCGGGTTAACTTATTGGGGATTAATAGTAGGTGTTATTCTGATTGATTTAGGGTTACAGGCGATGCACGTTTCAAATCAAACGATTATATTTGGTTTAGACGCAAAAGCAGGAAACAGAGTAAATACTGTTTACATGACGAGCTATTTTATTGGAGGATCTTTAGGTACATTTATTGCTGCAAATGCTTGGGAAAAATTCCAATGGAACGGCGTTGTATCAGTTGGAATAATTTTTACGATGATTTGTTTGTTTTCACATATTTTGTTTGCTACAAAAAAGAATTAATATGAAAGACTTTTCGTCAGAAATAATCTATAAAACGGCTCGTAGCAGCGGTGCTGGAGGACAAAACGTAAATAAAGTCGAAACCATGGTTTTAGCCAAATGGAACGTTTCTGAGTCTCAGTTTTTTTCAGAAGGAGAAAAAGCTTTAATTATAGAGAAATTGAAGAATAAAATAAATTCAGAAGGATTTTTACTTATAAATTCTCAGGAGTCTCGCTCGCAATTGGAGAATAAAGAGATTGTGACTAAAAAGATAAGAGAATTGGTTGAGAAATCTTTGCTGATTCCTAAGTTTAGAAAGAAAACTAAACCCAGTAAAGCTTCTCAGCAAAAAAGATTGAATCAAAAAAAGCAACAGGCAGAGAAAAAAGATAATCGTAGGTTTAGGTTATAGTTGGACTAAATTCTATCTGCCAAGAATAATAATATACTACACTGAAGCGCTATTATGATTAATATCTTAGCAATGAACGATGTCTTTTTTGTTTTATGGTGATAAATCTGCATGGAGGCAATTGATCCTAAGGTTCCACCGATTAAAGTTACAAAACAAAGAGTGAGTTCAGAAATACGTCTTCTTCCAATGATAGAATTTCTTTTATCTATTTTAAATAAAATAAAAGACAGTACATTGATAAAGAGTAGAGTAAAAAATAAAGGTATGTCCATTCGCTAGTGAATATTTTATGCGATCAAAAATACTCAAAAGTGAGTATAAAAAAAATAATTTTTACCAGAAATCTTTGTTGTTTATCTTTGTAAAATAAACCCACAAAAAAAGACTTCCCTTTAAACTGTAAAATATTAATTATAAAATAATTATGCAAGAATTAAAAGATAAGAAAGCTTTGGTTACAGGAGGTAGCAGAGGTTTAGGAAAAGCAGTCGCTTTAGCTTTAGCGAAAGAAGGTGTGCATGTTGCTGTGACAGGCAGAAACAAAAAATTGTTAGAAGAAACTGTTAATGAGATTAAAAGTTTTGGTGTAAATGCTGATTATTCGATTTTTAATGTAGCAGAAAAAATAGAAGTTAAAATGCAGCTTCAACGTTTAATAGAAAGTTTTGGAGCTTTTGATATCTTAGTCAATAATGCAGGAATTGCAGCTTTCGGAAGTTTTTTAGAAATGCCGGAAAATGATTGGGAAGATATTGTTCGTACAAATCTATTTGGCCCTTATTATGTTTCTAAAGCTGTTATTCCGTCAATGGTAGAATTAGGAAGTGGTGATATTATCAATGTATCTTCAACTGCCGGATTGAAAGGAAATGCAGTAACTTCTGCCTATTCTGCTTCTAAAGCAGGTTTAATTGGTTTATCAGAATCTTTAATGTTCGAATTGAGAAAGAAAAATATTCGTGTGACAACATTAACACCAAGTACAATTGCGTCTGAAATGTCAAAAGATGTGTTGAAAATTACAGATGGAGATCCTGAAAAAGTTTTACAACCGGAAGATTTTGCCCAATTAATTGTCGACATTTTAAAGTTAGACAAAAGAGCCATGTTAGCTTCAGCTTCTTTGTGGTCGACAAATCCTTAAAATAGCGATATGCAGATGAAAAAATCCAACTTCTAAAGAAGTTGGATTTTTTTTAAATTTTATTTTGAGGATTCAAATTTTGTATTAACTTTGTATTTCAAAGTGCTTTTAATATGAATTCAAATAATCCTGTAGAAAGTTTAAACGAAATCAAGTCAATGATGCAGCGTTCTTCAAAATTCACGAGTATAAGTGGGTGGAGTGGAATTTGGGTTGGAGTAGTGGGAATGTTATCTGCGATTATAGCCTATTTTCTTATTTTGAAAGATGCACTTCAATTTAATTACAGAGGAGATTTAACATCCGTTGTAAGAAACAATTTGGAATTGAAATTATTGATATTAGGTGCAATTACATTAATTGTAGCTTGTGTTGGTGGATTCTTTTTTATGACAAGGAAATCTGCAAAAGATGGCGTTCGATTCATTAACCCGGTGACTAAACGTATCTTACGAAAATTCTTATTTGTTTTGATTGTCGGAGGAATAATGAGTTTAATTTTTATCAAAAATTTTAGTTTCGCTTATGTTGCCCCTGCCACATTATTATTCTATGGACTGGCATTATATACAGTAGAACGCGATACAATTGTAGAGATTAAATATTTAGCTCTTTGTGAAATAATTTTAGGTTTATTGGCTTTCTATTTTATTTACAATGGTTTATTGTTTTGGTGTATAGGATTTGGTGCACTGCATGTAATTTTTGGGATTTGGATGGTACGAAAATATGATTACAAAGCTTAAATTTGCGTCATGGATTTTAATCTAAATAAATTAAACAAAGTTTTTGATAACCGTATTCGCGTGGGAATTATGAGTGCTTTGGTGATGAATGAAGAGATTTCTTTTAAGGATTTGAAAGATTTTTTAGATTTAACGGATGGAAACTTGGCTTCCCATCTAAAAAATTTGGAAGAAAATGATTATATCACTGTACACAAAGGATTTATCGGGCGTAAAACCAATACAACTTACTCGATTACCGCACTTGGAAAACATGCCTTTCAGGAGCATTTAAATTACCTGGAAAAATTAATAAAGAATATAAAATAATTTTTTTTGTTTCTCAACTTTGAAAAACAAAGTACTTTTAAAATAATAATAAAATTTCAAACTTATGGAAAATAACAAATCAGAAAACGAATACCCAGCTGAAAATCAATCGGTTTATTCGCAAAACAAAACAATGATTAAAGGTTTTTTAGTATGCCTCTTGGTGTTGGGATTATTAATTCCCATTCCTTTTATTCTAAACCTTATAGAAGAACGACAAGGGAGTAAGGAAAATGTAATTGCAGAGATTTCGGATAAATGGAGTGGAAAGCAAACAATTTATGGCCCATTTGTAGAAATTACTTACGTGGAAAATGTAAATAATGGGCAAGGTAAGGTTGTTCAGCAACATGTAAAAAAGTACGTTTCGGCAAATGATTTGAATATGAACGGAACAATCGACACGCAGTTAAAAAGTAGAAGTATTTACGACGCAGTGGTATACAATTCAAAATTGAATGTAACTTCTAAATTTATGAATTATGCAGAAATATTAAAAGAAATTGGAGTAGCTGCAGAAAATGTCGTTTCCACTAAAATTATTTTCGGAATTTCAGATTCAAAAGGATATGAAAATAAAGTAATTGTGCGTTCAAATAATAAAAACTATCCGTTAACGGCAGACAATACGACATCTGCAATAGATATTTATCCGGAAGATAAAGTTCGAACAGGTGAGTATTCGGAAGAATCTAAAAAATCAACAAAAGTGATGCCGGTACAAATGATGTCGCAGAAAGTTGATCCTTCTACTTTTGACTTTAATCAAGTTTCGATCAATTTGGTCATGAAAGGCTCTCAAATGCTGAATTTTATTCCGTCTGCAATCAATACAAAAGTTGATTTGACAACAAATTGGAAAGATTTGAAATATGATGGCAATTTTTTGCCCAATTCTGATCCGGAAACCAAAAATGGAAAAACGCATGTAAAGTGGTCAATTTATCAGCAAAATCCTTTGCAAGGGCAAATTTGGCAAGATGCTTCTAACTTTTCTGATTATAGTTTTGGCGTTAATTTCTTGCAGATGAATGATCATTATGACAAAACCTATCGCTCGACAAAATATGCTATTCTCTTTATTGGACTAACATTTGTGGCATTTTTCTTTATCGAAAGTCGTAATCATTTCAATATTCATTTGGTACAATATGCGTTGGTTGGTTTTGCAATCTGTGTCAATTTCGTCTTATTGTTATCGTTATCAGAATATTTAGGTTTTGATTTTGCCTATTTTATTTCATCAGGAGCAACTATTTTATTGATTACTTTTTTTGTCAATTCATTTTTAAAGTCATTTGGTTTAACATTCAAAATTACATTGATGTTAATCCTATTATACGCATTTATTTACAGTATTTTACAACTCAAAGAACACGCTTTATTAGTGGGAAGTATAGGATTGTTTATCATCGTAGCAATCTTAATGTACTATTCTAAAAACATCGAATGGAGCAAAACAACATAACTGTTATACATTTCTTTTTAGGAATTTTTGTCATCGGCCTTGTGTTGATGGCAATTTCCTTTACTGATAGTGTGGTGAAAAATAATGATATAATTTTCTGTGTATCTATTTTTATGATAGAGTTTGTAATCTGTTTATTTGGATTATCATTGTACCTAAAAATAGATAAAATTTCGGAGTTATTTTTAGGTAAAATATTTATTAATCCCGGAAAAATATTTGTTTGGACCAACATGACTTGGCTTTTTATTCCAATTGCTTTTATTTTGGATGAAACAATTATTCATATCATTAATGATTTAGGTTTTTATACACCTTTTTTAACTTATCTATTATTTCTTTTAATTGTAGTTAATTTTATAGTAATGATATTCTACACTAATTTTGATGATGAAGAAACAATAGGTTTTAGTTTTCTTAATTATTTTTCAATACTATTAGCCGTTGTTTTACTCCTTCTTTTTAGTTTCTTAATAATACTTTTTGCAGTTTTTGAATACCCTACAATATCAATTTGTTTTATGATGTTAAATATTTATCTCATTAATACTATTTCAAAAATTTTAAAACTAAAAAGCATAAATGATCAAGCATTATGAATGTATATTTTGGAATTGTACTCTTAGTTTTATTTACTGTAATTATTATATTCTTGATATTAATAGGGTATTCTCTTTTTGGAATTGTAAAACAATATTTCAATCCAAAAACGGCCAAATATTCTATTATTTTATATATTTTTTGTATTATTTATATTTCTGTAAACATAATTTATGAAGATGAATTATTTTCTAAAAACGATGCGATTGAGTTGGTAGAGGATTTAAATTTTAAACTAAATGATGACTTTAAATTGATTAAGAATGAATCTTTTTCAGGAATTGGCGATTATCATCACACGTTTAGGTTAGAAATTTCAGACCAAGATAAAAATCGATTGATTAATGAAATAGAATCTTCACAAAATTTTATGCCTGATTCTGTATATTCTTCAATGAATAAAATTTATCCTGATCGTTATAATGGCAAAAAAGTAATCTGGAACTATGAAGATAAACATTCCTATACAAGAGAATATTTTCAACCAAATGGAGAAAATTATGCACCAACTAATCGTATCATTTCGGTTTTAAAAAATACAAATGAATTAATTTTTGAAGAGATAGATGATTAAATGATTCGTAATCTCGTTCAAAATAATTAAAGATAATGAATTAATATTTATTCAAATCTGTCTAATTTATAAATTGGCTGTGTGTTTATCGAATAATTCTACTAAGTTTAGAGCTTCAAAATGTAATTGTAGTAATTTGCAAACCATTTTTTTAAAATAGAGAGAAGTATTAGTGATATGAGAAATAAAAAGTTTACCAATGTGTTAACGCTTGGATTTGCGTTGTTTGCGATGTTTTTTGGAGCAGGAAATCTTCTTTTACCTCCGTTAATTGGGGTTGAAGTTGGCTCTAATTATTTTGTTGCAATGTTGGCATTTGGTTTAACTGGTATTTTATTACCTTTTACAGGGATTTTATCTGTGGTCTTTTCCGGAGATGATTTCAATGATTTAGGACATCGTATCAATAAACATTTGGCCGCAATTTTAGGAACAATTATTATGGTTTGTATCGGTCCGTTAATTGCCATTCCTCGTACAGCTGCTACAACTTTTGAAGTAGGTCTCAAACCATTTTTCCCTGAAATGGATCCACTTTGGGGATCATTGGTCTTTTTTTCTGTAACGCTTATTTTAGCTATTCGCCCATCTAAGGTTGTGGATGTTATTGGGAATTATCTTACACCTGTATTATTAGTTTTATTGTCTTTATTAATTGTGATAGGAATTGTTCATCCAACAGCTGATTTTATTCCTTCAAAACTAACGATGATGGAATCTTTTTCGAAAGGTTTTGTGGAAGGTTATCAGACATTAGATGTATTGGCATCTGTTATTTTTGCTGGAATTATTATTGCAGCTGCACGTGATAAAGGTTATACAGATACAAACAGTAAATCTCAGATTGTAATCGTATCTGGATTTTTATCCACGACTTGTCTGCTATTTGTATATGGAGGACTGATTTATTTAGGAGCGACTTCGGGTGTTACGAACCCAGCTATTTCTCGTGCAGAATTACTAATCGAAATTTCTCGAAATACACTAGGACATTATGGATTAATAGCAATCGCTTTATGTATGGGGTTTGCGTGTCTTACAACTGCCATCGCTTTAACATCAGCTGTCGGAACTTTTTTTGGACGTCTAACAAACGGAAAGTTAAGTTATACCGTTTTAGTCGTTTTGTGTACGTTAATTTCATTCGGATTATCAATAAAAGGAGTAGATGAAATTATCAATTTTGCGTATCCTCCATTGGCATTTGTT
This sequence comes from Empedobacter brevis NBRC 14943 = ATCC 43319, assembly GCF_000382425.1. Lineage (GTDB taxonomy): Bacteria > Bacteroidota > Bacteroidia > Flavobacteriales > Weeksellaceae > Empedobacter > Empedobacter brevis. The sequence goes on along the minus strand of NZ_KB908298.1, from coordinate 28,445 downwards.
TACCCGATTACAATTACTTTAGTCATTTATATTGTCTTGTTTGGTAAAATTGTAAAAAGTAAAACACCCTATGTTTTTGCGCTGATAGCTTCGACGATTATTGCAGTTTTAGGATTGTTGAAATTATTAGGAATGTTTGATGATGCAACGGTTACGAGTTTGAATAAAATACCTTTCTTTGCTTATGATTTAGGATGGGTAGTACCTTCAATTATTGGTTTTGTAATTGGATTGTTGATGGATAAATTAAAGAAATAAATAAAAAATCCTCTGAAAAATTTTTCAGAGGATTTTTACCAATCAAAACTACTATAAAACACTAAACGAATAAGGAGAATGTCTTTCTCTTTATTCATTTACAAATTTCATAAGATTTTGATTATAAATAATTTATTTATGAAAGATTTCTTTGATGACTTAATAAAATTAATTGATATATATTTATTCATCATGCTTATAAAGAATGTTAATTTTAAGTTTTAATAAAAGTTTAAGAAAATTTGTAATTTAAGGAACCGGTAACTAATATCAATCCAATAAAATGACAGAAAATTGTTCTCGTTGTAACGAAATCATCGAATGTAAGGTAAATGAAATAGAAAATTGTAATTGTTCAAAGATCGAATTAAAACGAGAAACAATTGAATTTCTGAAGAAAACACATTACAGCTGTTTATGTAATAATTGTTTGAGCCAATTAGATTATTTTGAAACACTTAATCAACAATACAAACATCCGACCATGCCTTCGGAGTTTATACCACATATACATTACTACATTGAAAATGGGTATTGGGTTTTCACAGAGTTTTTTCATTATCAAAAAGGAAAATGTTGTGAAAACGGTTGCAGACACTGTGCTTATGGTTTTAAGAAATAAAAAATGGCTCAACTTTCATTGAACCATTAACCAACCTAAAAATACTATAAAAAAACTCTGTTTATTAAGGATATTCTTCTTCAAAAATCAAACGTCACTATCCTTAACAACTATGAATAAATTATTTATAGTACAAAGGTAAGGTAAATTCTTATTTTAATAAATGTTTAACTGTTTATTTTTTTATGCTAAAATAGATTAGATTTATTATATTGATAATAAAAAGTTAAATCTGTTTATTTATCATTATTTTATAAAATATCAATAATAGATTTGCGAATGTTGTAATTTTAAGAAAAATATTCCATTATTTTTTGAGAAACTTCTTTCGCTGTTGTCTGATCACCAGTATTTTCTAAAGTAGTAATATAGTCTTTTAAAAACAGTTTTATTTCTTGATAATTGGAATGTTCAAAATTAGATAAATAATCTTCAAAACTTATAGTACCCAATACGTGATCAAAATAAACTTTTGCTTCGTCGTATTTCTTCATTTTAACCAATAAAGGAGCAATACTATGACTGATATAAAATTTGTTTACAGCAGCTTGTTCAGCATTTTCATTTTCATTAAAATGAGCAGAATTTAAGTAATTCATATAGGCTTCAACAGCTTTTTCATTCTCTTCTAAAACTTCATAGCAACGTGCTTTGAAGAATTTGATTTCATAGAATTCATCCTCATTTAACTTATTGAAGAAAGTGATACTTTCTTTCGGATTGGTATAAAACTTTCTGTAACCGATAATAAAATCTTCTACGAAATCTACATCAGTTTGTTCGATCGCAAAATTCAATAAATTTTGGGATTGTTCTTCTGTTAATTGACCAATAAAAGCTTCCCAATAATTAACTAACGTATTGAAATCATAAGCTAAATCTTCTACAAAAATCTGAGCAGCAATTCGTGAAAACTTATCGCCCAATTTATCAATCATCTCATGGTCTTCGTCAGAAAAATCAGTAGAATTATACAGTAAATTTTCTATAACTTCAGATGCTTTATCTTCCGAATAATCAGCATTTAATTGTTTCAAAGCATGAGTAACATTGAATTCCATTTGAATATAAATTTTTAAAGTTAAAATTTTTGCAAAGATAGCCGATTTACTGAAAATATACTTTGTGATACGTTATATTTAATTCTCATTTCGAAAAGAAATTAAGTTTTTGGTCTTATATAAGATTTGAAAAAGAGTTATCTTGTGAAAGTTTTAAATCCACTCGTTTTGTTTAAAGTAAATGTCTTATGTTAAGAATTTGTACTCTTTTATTCGTCGTTTTTAGTTTATCTTTTGTGAAAGCTCAGAATTTGAATGTAGGCGACCAATTCCCGATCAATAAAATTGAGAATTTAGATCAGTCATCTCATCTGAAGATTATCATTTTTACACCAAGTCTTTACAAGACAAATGACTATGCAAGTATGCTGACAACGTCTTTGTATTATTATTTTGTTCAAGGATTAGCATTTACATCGAAAAATTCACCTAAAATAGATGTGATTTATGTTGTAAATGAAGAAGATAAATGGGGTAAAGAAGTCAAGCAATCTTTTACATTTAATGATTCTTCAAATCAAAATAAATTGAATGGGGCACAGGTCATTTATGATGATTATGGAAAAGTTTATCAGTCGTTGGGATTAAAACCATTTAAGCAAAATTCAATTTCGACTATTATACCTGTTTCTTTGTCTGCGAATAAGATTTTAGTGGAAAGCTCAATACTTTTTTTATTGGATAAAGACAATAAAATTATTTTGAGAGATAATGATTATCGTGCACAAGGAGAACATTTGAAACCGCTAGAAAAATGGGTTAAAAAAATATCGAAAACGGACGAGATAGACGTTGATTTAAAGACAAATAGAATTTTGAAAGTAGGAGATAAAGCACCGGATTTTATTTTGAATGGACCAAATTATGAAAACAATTCAAGCATAAAATTACTTGATGATACCTCAAATTTCAAAGTACTGACATTTTATCCGGCAGCATTTAGCGGTCAGATTTTACCTGATTTTACCTCAATTGATAAAAAAGCAATGATGACTTGTGCTGCCCAAATCCAATTGATTGATCATAATCCTTTGCTAGGTAAAGTGAAAAGCTACGCTATCTCAAGTTCGACAAATCCTCTATTGGAACGATGGAAATCTGCTTTAAGAACAACTAATATTACCTATCTTAACGATTATAATTATGAAATTTCATTAGCTTATAACTCTTACAATCGTTTAGGTTATAACAATAGAGCAACTTACGTTATTGATAAAGATGGAATTATAGTATATGCAAATCCGAATCTTACATTTGAAGAAGAGGCGAAATTTCCTGCTATTTTAGAAGAATTAGTGTTGAATAATAAGAATTAACAGAAAGAAATGTTCAATAGAATTGAGTGATATCTGCAAATTGAGCTCCAATTAAAGGTTTTAAATCTTCCGCATTTAATAGAATTTGTAAGCCTCGTTTTCCTGCGCTAATACATATTCGGTCTTGTAAGATAGCCAATTCTTCGATATAGGTAGGAAATTGTTTTTTCATTCCAATTGGCGAACATCCACCGCGAATATAACCTGTGACATTCAGTACATCTTTTAAAGGAAGCATTTCGCAATTTTTGTTCCCGGAAACTTTGGCAAACTTTTTCATATCAAGATGCGTATTTGCAGGGATTACAGCAACAATGTAAGGTTCTACATTTCCTTTTAAAATCAATGTTTTGTAAATTCCCTCAGGATTCACGCCCAAAGATTCTGCTACATGCATGGCATCAACATGCTCTTCGTCTACTTCATATTCACGTAATTCGTACGGAATTTGGTGCGTATCTAAAATACGGACTGCATTTGTCTTTGCAGTTTTCTGACTCATCAAATATAATTTTAAACAAAGTTAAGTTGAAAAATATTTTTATAGAAAATCTTTTTTTAAACTATTTTTATAAAAACTTACTTATGAAGAAATATTGTATTTTATTCTTATTTATTTTTTCTGTTGCATTATCTGCTCAGACAACCAATAAAAACTATGACGAAAATTTAGCGAAAGAATTAAGGGCTGACGATTATGGAATGAAATCTTATTTCTTAGTGATTTTAAAAACAGGACCAAATCAATCGACTGATAAAAATTTAATTGCTGAAAAATTCAGAGGGCATATGGAAAATATCAACCGTTTGGTAAAAGATAAAAAATTGGTTGTAGCAGGACCTATGGGAAAGAATGAAAAGAATTATCGTGGAATTTTTATTTTCCAGGATGTTGCCTCAATGGAAGAAATGCAGCATATTTTGCAGACAGATCCCGCTGTTGAAGCTAAACTTTTAGATGTTGAAATTTATAATTGGTATGGATCGGCGGCATTACCTGTATATTTAGAAACTTCGGATAAAATCTGGAAAGAAAATCCATAAACTGAAAAACTATGCTTAACTTTGCACTATAAATGAAGTTTTTGCAACACATATTACGTTTGCCATTTTTTAGCACTTATTATCGTACAGTATTTGCTCGGGTAGACTATGTGTATACTTCGTATTAATTTTGTACGTCAAAAATTTAATCATAATCTACAGCCCGGGCAATTTTGCCCGGGCTTTTTTATTTTGAAAAAACATGAAAAATCTTAAAAGTTTAAAAGAAAACGTCGCTATTTTTTTGCCGGAAAATGGTTTGGAAGAAAAATTGAAATTATCTGAAAAAGAAAATCGTCCGCTACGGATCAAACTTGGATTTGATCCTACTGCGCCAGATTTACATTTAGGACATGCAGTTGTGTTGAAAAAATTGAAAGAATTTCAAGATTTAGGTCATCAGATTGTTATTTTGGTTGGTAGTTTTACAGCTCAAATAGGGGATCCTACAGGAAAAAATAAGAGCAGACAACCTTTGAATGCGGAGCAAGTACAAAAAAATGCTGAGACATACATCAACCAATTATCCAAAATAATCGATGTAGATAAAGCTGAAATTGTTTTTAATTCTGACTGGTTAAATCAATTAGCATTCAATGAAGTGATTCAATTGTTATCAAAAGTTACAGTTGCACAATTGATGCATAGAAACGATTTTAATAAACGTTTTACGGAAAATACACCAATCGCCATGCACGAATTGGTATATCCTATTTTACAGGCATTTGATTCGGTCCAGATTCATGCGGATATTGAAATGGGAGGAACAGACCAATTGTTCAATTGTACAATGGGACGTCAGTTACAGGAAACAAATGGAGGTGCAGCTCAAATTGTGATGTGTATGCCGTTGTTACGAGGAACAGACGGAAAAGAAAAAATGAGCAAATCGCTAAATAATATTATTGGATTGACGGATGAACCAAATGAAATGTTTGGCAAAACAATGTCAATTCCTGATGATTTGTTAGAAGAATATATTGCATTGGCAACAGATTTTTCCATTGAAGAAAAAAAGCAGCTCAACGAGCAGTTGAAAACAAATAATCCGATGCTGATTAAAAAATTAGTTGCGAAGAATATTATTACGCAATATCATACAATAAAAGAAGCAGAAACAGCAGAAGAATTTTTCAATAATCAATACCAGAAAAGAAATAATGAAGATCGTATTTTTGACGTAATTGAAATTTCATCTCTAATGGTTGAAAATGAAAAGATTAATTTATTAGAGATTTGTCATCAATTAAAAAATGATTTATCAAAAACAGCAGTGAGACGCTTAATAGAGAGTGGGGCAGTCCAAATTAATGGAGAAAAAAAGATGGATCCTTTAAGTAATTTTAGTTTAGAAAATGGGGTAAAAATTAAAATTGGAAAGCGCGATTTTTTTGAATTAAAATAGGGTTAACTAAAAAAAGAGCTTCTCAAAATAGAAGCTCTTTTTTTAGTATTATAATTCTTTTTTCATTTCATATTGTTTGTCGTACAATTCTAATCCTAATGATTGTATAAAATCATTTGTTGAGATTTCTTTTTCATCAACATTAATCATTTTGATTTCTTTATTTTTAAGGTCACTGAATAGGATAGAAGCCAAATAACGGTTTCTATAATCATGATGGACACCAAATTGATAGATACGTGTATTATTCTTATTAATAATTTTATAGGCAACTAAGATTCCGTCTTCATAAATTCCGTTGATTTGACAGTCCTTGATAATATTTTTAACACTCTGAATATCATTTTTCCACGTAGGTTTTATATCCCAAAAATTTTCACTGGTAATCAAATCCAACTCTTCAAATTCTACAATTTCATGCAATGGATTGACAACTAAAATTGGAATTCCTCTGTAGCTGTTAAGTACTCTGGTTTTTTCAAAACCACATGCTTCATAAGCATTTATTGCAAAATCATTTTTTATGTTGACTTCTAAAAAAATATTTTTCACATGAAATTCTTTTAGTCTAGGAAAACTAAAGTCTAACATTTGTTGGGTGATTTTTTTTCCTCGATGTTCAGGACAAACCCCTGTTCCTCCGATATATGCTGTTTTTAGACCATCATACTCTCGTATTCCGTAAAGTAAAAATCCAACCAATTTTCCATCAATGCTTGCTCCAATAGAATAGTCAAGATGAATGTCTTCCATTTTCAACTTTCCTTGAAACTGTTCTACTGAAAGATGAATGGTTACGTAATAATTTTGATAAGAAAGGTTATATAAAGCAGTTAACTCTTCTAAATCAACATTAGTTAATGAATGTATTTCAATGTTTGTTTGCATAGTTATAATTTGCAAAGCAAAAATAGCTCCAACATTTATCTTTTTTCTAAAAAAAAACTTAAAAAATTAACTTAAATTATAGTTTATTAAATATTTCTGTTTTAGAATTTAATAAATAATTGACCTATATTATGATGTAGACTGAATATTTATACATAAATTTTATGTATAATTCAGTTTCATGTAAATATAATTAGAAAATTCCCTTTTTTTAGTGATTTAACATAAGCTTATTAATGATTATGCCGAATAAAATTCTGTATTCAATAAATTTGCATACATTTTTAAAACTAAAACTACGAGAGAAGATAAGTTTCTCCTCATTTGTGAAATCACTATTCTTCTCTCGATTTTTCTTCTTAGTTTCTAATAAAAAAAATATGTTGATAAGTGTATTTGGTACACTATTTTGAATGCGATATTCATAAAATTTCTTTCCGAAATCATTCACAAAATAGTTATTTCTTAAAAAATTCCTCAGAAAACAATTAATTTAATAAAGTTGGAATATTTTATTCATAAATGAATAACGAACATTTGTTAGTTTTTTTCTTTTGATTATTTTAGTCACTCAAAATTATCACAAAAAAATGAGTAATAAATTTACAAAAATGGCTTACCTGGCCATGTTTTGCAGCTATAGCTATGTCTATGCTCAGCAGAGCGCGATAGATAGTGTTGTTGTAGATAAACCGGAAATAGTACAAGTAAAGGAGAACAAAGACAAAGTAGAAGTACAGTTTTATGGATTTATTCGAAATGATATTTTCATGGATACACGCCAAATGATTGGAGCTGGAGAAGTATTGGTACCACTTTATCCAAAAGACCGATTATTGGATGTAAATGGTGCAGATATCAATGATGCTTCAAAATTCCATATGCTATCAATTGTTTCGAGAGCTGGGGTTAACTTAAAAGGACCGGAATTATTGGGAGCTAAAACTTCGGGTATTTTAGAAGGAGAATTTTTTGGAGCAACAGAAGGAGGGATTAACGAATTTCGACTGCGACATGCTTATGTCATGTTAGATTGGGAAAAAACGCAATTAGGGATTGGACAATATTGGCATCCGTTTGTTGTATTAGAAGCTTTACCAAATGTAGCAAATTATGGAACAGGTGCACCAGTTTATGCGTTGAATAGAAATCCGCAAGTTCGTTTAACGCATAAATTTACCGATAAATTTAAAGTGATTGCTGCATTGCACTCGCAGCGTGATTTTACTCCAAATACAGAACCTTTTCGAAATAGCGGAATGCCAGCGGCTCATCTTCAGTTTCAATATAAATCGCAACTTTTTACAGCTGGGATTGGAGCACAATATGAAAATCTAAAGCCTAAATTATCTTCCGGAAATCCACCTGTCAAGTCAACTGAACGAGTAGAGAATATTTCATTTATGGCGTACTCTAAGTTGAATACAAAACCATTACAGATAACTGTTGCGGGGTATTTGATGCAGGATGCCTCGTCGTTTGTACAGCTTGGAGGAATAGTTGGGTACCAAACAAGTCCAACCGCAGTAGAAACATATAAACCCATGAATACACATAGTATGTGGATTGATTTACAACAAAATTCTACAGGAAAATTTTCATTTGGATTATTTGCAGGATATGTTAAAAATAATGGAGTGAAAGACCCGGTTGAAGGAGCGACAGCAACTTCGTATGGTGTAACCACAAGCTGGGGAGCTATTTCTGCAACTCCCGGGACACGAACAGTAAATTATTTGTACAAAGTTGTTCCCCGTTTAGATTTTACTTTAAGCAAAGCTTTAAAGTTCAGATTAGAGTACGATCGTAGTACTGCACAATGGGCAGATGCAACAATAAAAGGAACCGGAACAGAGAATAAATACTTGGCCAATAACAATAGATTTCAACTTACAACATTATTTAACTTCTAAAATCATAAACAAATATGAGTACAAATACTTTAGATACTTCGCATACAGTTGCGAAGAAGGATAACATTTTCCAAATTATTTTGGCATCATCAGTAGGAACATTAATTGAATGGTATGATATGTTTTTGGCCATTATCTTGGCAAGCGTACTTTCGACACAATTATTCCCCAATGATGGTTCTTCACATTTCTTAGAAACTCTCGCAGTAGTTGTATCTTCATTTATGTTTCGTCCGATCGGTTCTTTAATTTTTGGAAGTATCGGAGATCGTATTGGTAGAAAATATTCATTCTTAGTTTCTTTAATTATGATGGGAGCAGCAACATTTTTAATTGGTTGTATTCCAACTTTTGATAATGTAGGTTGGTTTGCCCCTGTTTTGTTATTAATTTGCCGCATCATGCAAGGTCTTGCAATTAGTGGAGAGTATGCTGGTGCGGTCATCTATGTGGCAGAGCATGCTCCGGCTGAGAAAAGAGGTTTTTACACAGGATTTATTCAGGCAACAGTTCCAATAGGACTTTTGTTATGTTTATTGGTCGTTTTCTTAACACAATCATTTTTATCAGAAGAAAGCTTCAATAGTTTTGGATGGAGAATTCCATTTTTATTTAGTGGAGTATTGGTTATTTTAAGTTATTTCATTCGCCAGCGTTTACACGAAAGTCCAATCTTTGAACAGTTAAAGAAGGAAGGAAAAACATCTAAAACGCCAATTAAAGATGCTTTTACAACTCCAGGAAATGTAAAACTGATGCTGAAAGCTATTTTTGGGGGAAATGCAGCACAAAGTACAATTATGCAAACGACCTTGTTTGTCACTTTATTCTTTTTGCAAAGAGCAGTTAATTTGCCTTACGAAACAGTATTAATTGTTGTTTTATGTTCGACATTATTCAGTTCTTTCTTTTATCAATGGTTTGGAGCATTAAGCGACAAAATTGGTCGAAAACCTGTCATGTTGGGAGGAATGATCAGTAGTTTTATTCTTATTCCCTTATCATTTTTCTTGTACATGAAATTAGGAAACCCGGAAGGGTTGAAAGATGTCCACAGCATTTCTAACTTAGCTGTTTTCGGAATTATAGTAGTTAGTTTAATTACGTCTATTGCAGGAGCTGCTACTTATGGACCTCTTGGAGCATTTATGTTAGAGATTTTTCCAACTAAGATTCGGTATACAAGTATGGGGTTTGCTCAGAATATGGGAAATGGATTTATTGGCGGAGCAACAACATTTATAACGGAATTAATAAAAAGTACACTTATTGTTTCTGCTGCAATGTCTCCATATGTTGGGCTTGCTTATCCTTTGGTATTAATATTTATTGCAATTTTAGTCAATTATTTTACAATCCCGGAAACATATAAAACAGATTTAACAGAAGATTAAATTTTAAAAAGTAAAAAAGGACTCGAATAAACGAGTCCTTTTTTAAGTAGAATGTAAACAGAAAAATCTTCAATAAAAAAACCACTTCATTTGAAGTGGTTTTTTATATCAAGAAATTATTTTTTCTTTTTTGTATCAACTGCTCCTGATAATTCAGATCCAGCTTTGAATTTAGCTACCGTTTTAGCAGCAATTTTGATTTCTTTTTTAGTTTGAGGATTGATACCTGTTCTTGCAGCTCTCTCAGAAGTTGAGAAAGTCCCGAATCCTACTAAAGCAACTTTATCACCTTTTGCTAAAGCTTTAGTTACATTTTCTGTAAATGAGTTCAAGGCTTTTTTAGCAGCTTCTTTAGAAATTCCAGCGTCCGCTGCAATCGCATCAATAAGTTCTGATTTGTTCATAGTTGTAACTTTTTAAATTAATTTATACACAAATATACTCTTTCCCTTTATTTGTGCAAGTTTCAACGTAAAAAAAATCAAGAAATTTTACATTTTTTAAGAAATTTGTGTCGAAAATCAGTAAATAAGTACTTATTTTACGAATAAGGTGTCTTCGTTTTGATGCCCATTGATAAAGTCTTTCGCTGACATACGGCGTTTTCCTTCCGGCTGAAGTTCTAGTATTTCATAAACACCTTGAGGCAGTTTTAGATAAAGGTTATTCTTTTGTAAGACAAGTTGGAAATTTTCGGCTTCCAAAATCAAATCTGTTTTTAAACCGCCATATATTTTTAAAGATTTATAATTCTCTCCATTTCCAAAAGTTGTCCAGGCACAAGGATAAGGAGAAAGCCCTCTAATTTTATTGTGAATATTTTGAATGGTCTCGTTCCAATCGATTTTACAATCTTCTTTAAATATTTTTGGAGCGTGTCTCAATTCATTTGTTTCATCTTGCGGATGAGGTTTTAACACATCATTTTCTAAACCATCTAATGTCTTTACTACCAATTTAGCTCCAACCTGCATCAACTGATCATGAATCTTACCAACGTTATCATTTTCTCCAATTGCGACTTTATCCGCAATTAAAATATTTCCAGTGTCAATTTTTTCATCAATCAGGAAAGTTGTCACTCCGGTTTCAGTATCTCCGTTCATCACGGCCCAATTAATTGGTGCAGCTCCACGATACTGAGGAAGAAGTGAACCGTGTAAATTGAATGTTCCTTTCGATGGAATAGACCATACAACTTGTGGCAACATGCGAAAAGCAACCACAACAAATACATCTGCATTCCAGCTCTTCAATGTTTCTATAAAATTTTCGTCACGTAATTTCTCCGGCTGAGCCAATGGTAAATTGTGTTCTACAGCATATTTCTTCACATCTGAAATATTCATCTTTTGTCCTCTTCCGGATGGTTTGTCAGGAACAGTAACAACTCCAACTATTTCGTGATGACTATTTGTATTGATTTCATTCAAAGATGTCGCCGCAAATTCGGGCGTACCCATAAAGACTACTCGCATTTTTATTCTATTAGTTTATAAGAATCGAATCCAATTGGTTGAACCCGCATTTCGTCGATTAAATATTGTAATTCTTCGACGATTTTATCTTTTGGCGAATTTATGAATTTTGAAAGGATTTCGGCTTGCGTTTTTGAACCTTCTTTCAAATAATCAATTAAATCATTTGAATTGAAGTTTTTTGAATGTGTTTTTGCTTGACAAATGTCACATTTCCCACAATTTTCGTCTGATTTTTGATTAAAATAGCCAAACAACAAACGTTCTCTGCAGATGGTATTTTGTTCAGCATAATAAGCCATAGCTTGCAAACGTTTCCAATTGTTGACTTGAATGGATTCAAAATCTTTCCACAATTTATTTTTGAAAGCAGTTGAATCTCTTGGGACAAGAAATCTAAATCGTGCTAAAAATCGATCCGAATAATTAATTGTTCCATTTTTGTGATAGTCGTGCAACGAATTTCGAATATCACTTATACTCATATGTAAATCGAAAGCCATTTTACTTTCAGAAATCTCTTTATTGTAGGTATAAATTCCTGGATAATGGCGTTGTAAATAATCGAAAATTTTATTTTCGTTCAAATTAATCGTATGTGGTGAGACTAAAATTTGAAGTGTACTGTTTTGTGAATAATTCTTTTGTTGAATAATTTCTTTTGTATTCAGAAATTCTAAAAATTGAAGAACCATTTTTAAGTTTAATCCAAATTTTTCAACAAATTTTGGAATATCTAATTGATAATTCATTTCAGTCAGTTCGCCTTCGGCGAGTTGGAGTTGACTAAATAAACAATTGGATATTTTGACAAAGTCCTGTTGAGAGGGCAAGTTCGCTTTAAAAATATTTTCTGCCTGAATCCGATCATCAGGATTGTAAAGATAGATACCTGAAGCTTCCTGTTCATCGCGCCCTGCTCGGCCAACTTCCTGATAATATGCTTCGATTCCTTGCGGTAAATCGATATGAAAAACGGTACGCACATTTGGCTTATCGATTCCCATTCCAAATGCATTTGTCGAGACCATAATGCGTGTATTACTCAAGGTCCAATCTTGCTGTTTCTGCTCTTTTTCGTCTTTGGTTAGCTTGGCGTGAAAATAATCTGTATCAAAACCATTTTGACTTAGAAAGTTTGAAATTTCATAAGTTAATTTTCTATTTCGAACAAAAATAATACTCGGGCCTGGATATTTTTTTAAATAATAAATCAAATCCTTTTTCTTATCTGAAGAGAGAAAAACATTGTATGAAAGATTTTCTCTTTTTAAAGAAGAATTAAAAACTGCCGGATTTTCAAGTTCAAGTTTTTGAATTATTTCATGTTGAATTTTTTCTGTCGCTGTTGCTGTCAACGCTAAAATCGGAACTTTTGGTAGAATGGTTTTTAATCTGGAAATTCGATGATAAGCAGGACGGAAATCGTGTCCCCATTCAGAAACACAATGTGCCTCATCCACTGCAAGTAAACTAATTTTTATTTGTTTCAGGCGTTCGATAAAAAGTCTGCTTTGTAACCGTTCTGGTGAAACATACAGTAATTTTATTTTATTATTTTGACAATCATCTAAAATTTTTCCGATTGTATTCAAATCTAATTCGCTGGTAATATATGCTGTGGAGATTCCTTTGGATTGTAAATTCTGCACTTGATCTTTCATCAACGCAATTAGAGGTGAAATGACCAAAGTTAATCCTTCGAAGATGATGGAAGGAATCTGATAACAAAGAGATTTACCTCCACCGGTTGGCAAAATAGCCAAAGTATCTTTTCCATTTAAAACACTTGAGATGATTTCCTCTTGAGGTGTTTTGAATGAAGGATAATTCCAATAGCTGAAAAGAATTTCTTTAGGTGTCAAAATACAAAGCTTTGTTGTAAATTTAGTTAAAATCTCTTAGATAGTATGTATAGATTAATCCAACAAACCTTTTCGATATTTAATAAATAATGAAATTTCATTGATAAGTAAAACAAAATTGAATCCTAAAAAGAGAACAATTTCTGAACTCATGTTTAAATAACTTAATTTATCTTCTAAAATCATCAGAGGTATAACGATTGCAGCTGAAAGAAATATACTGATATAAGCCGAACGAATAAGAAAAACTATTCGTAACATATTTCGTTTTGCAACATGCTCGGGATTGATGAATAAAATAATAGAATTAAAAATAATAAAAACAAGAACGGCACTGTTGATCGAAAAAAATGTTGATTCATTAAATGAAGTCAATAGGTTTCTCAGCATATGATACATTCCATGATCGTAACAAAATTTAAGAAATAATACAAAGCTAATCGTTGTTATTCCGATTGTTATTGCTTTATTAATTTGGAATTCTTTTGGAGTCGACAGCGTTTTTTTAGTCGTAAATATTGTAGGAAGGTAGTATGTTTTCTTCTCTAAAAATTTATAAAGTAAAATAATGATTGAAAAACCGGAGAAAATAAACAAAGAAAGCAACTGAAGAGACAAATCGTTTTCGATTGTTTGGTAGTTATTTTCAGAATTATAAGTGTCTTTGGGAACAAAAATGAAAATTAAAATCATCACAACAACATAGAGCTGATAGATGATTCCCCAAAAAGGGTTTAAATAAACAGGTTGTTGATAATCTTTCACAATCTCCGAATAACTTTTACGGGTTCTGTAAGAATTTGAATCGTCATGATGAGGTGTTGAAGATCGAAATATGATGGCAATTACAGCCAAGAGGAATACTGAAGCCATAGAGCCAAAGAACACAAAAGCAGTCATTTGATCGTCTAATAATAAATCTGCAGAAACAATGACTAGAGGAGTTATCACAAATAATAACCATTTTGGGCGAATGCTCACTCGCCAAATTTCCTTAAGAATAAGAGTCTGGAATGCAGCAATTATAAATCCAAAGAATAAAAAAATGATGGTCATATAACAAGATTTGATAAATAGAATAAAGCCAACATTTGTGTTGGCTTTATTAAAAATTATTCTGTAATTCCTTCAAGCATAAACAAGAAAGCATCTTCTTTAGCATCTTCTTTTAATGATTCGAATCGTCCGGAAGCACCTCCGTGTCCGGTATCCATATTTGTATCTAAAAGTAAAATGTTGTTATCTGTTTTTAAATCTCTTAGTTTAGCAACCCATTTTGCCGGTTCCCAATACTGAACTTGAGAATCGTGTAAACCGGTTGAAATATATAGATTTGGATACGCTTTTGCTTCGACATTATCATATGGTGAATATGATTTCATGTATGCATAATATTCTTTTTCATTTGGATTTCCCCATTCGTCATATTCTCCGGTTGTCAATGGAATAGAATCATCTAACATGGTTGTGACAACATCTACAAAAGGAACTTGTGCAATCACTCCGTTAAATAACGCAGGTTCATAATTGATGACAGCTCCCATTAATAACCCTCCGGCAGATCCACCCATTGCATAAAGGTGTTTGGAAGAAGTGTAATTTTGTTGAACGAGATATTTAGCTGCATCAATGTAATCGAAGAACGTATTTTTCTTTTCCAGCATTTTTCCCTCTTCATACCATTCACGCCCAAGATATTGTCCACCTCTAATGTGTGCGATGGCATAAATAAAACCTCTGTCTAAAAGACTCAGGCGAACCGAACTAAAATAAGGTTCGATTGTGTATCCATAAGAACCGTAGGCATACAATAGAAGAGGAGTGTTTGCAGAAAGAGGAGTATCTTTTCTACGAACTAAAGAAATCGGAACCATTTTTCCGTCGCGTGCTTCAGCCCAAATTCGCTCGGATATATAATTTTCTTTATCAAAATCTCCTAAAACAACTTGCTCTTTTTTAACTTCAAATGTTTTGTCGTTCATATTGAAGTCAATTACAGAAGATGGTGTCGTCAAAGAAGTATAACCATAACGTAAAATATCCGTATCAAAATCCGGATTTGTACCTACATTTGCGGTATAGGTTTCTTCGTTAAATGGTAAATAGTAATCGGTAGATTGATCCCATGCTTTAATGTTCATTTGCAATAAACCATTTGTACGCTCTTCTACAACCAAATAATTTTTAAAAATTTCAAATCCTTCAATGAATGTTTCTTCACGGTGAGGAATAACATCAATCCAATTTTCTTGTGCTGTTTTTTCAACAGAAGTTTTCATTAATTTGAAATTAAACGCATCATCTTTATTGGTTTGTATATAAAATGAATCTCCGAAATGTTCAATAGAATATTCTAAATCTCGTTCTCTTTTTTGGAAGATTTTAAATTCTTGATCCGGTTGATCAGAAGAAATGTACCTGTATTCATCTGAAACAGTGCTTGAAGAACCGATAATGATATAGTCTCTTGACTTTGATTTATAAACATATGCATTGAAGGTGTCATCCGTTTCTTCAAATACCAAAACATCATCTTCTTGTTTTGTGCCTAATCTATGTTTCCAAATTTGATAAGCACGTAAAGTTTCATCCTTTCGGGTATAGAACAAAGTTTTATTATCAGCAGCCCAAACGGACCCACCTGTTGTATTTTCTATTTTATCAGCAAGAATTTCTCCGTTAACTAAATCTTTAATTTGAATGGTATAAATTCTTCGCGAAACATTGTCTACACCAAAGGAAACCAATTGATTGTTGGGAGCCATTGAAATGCCTCCTAATTGATAGTAAGAGTGACCTTCGGCCATCATATTTACATCAAACAGAATTTCGTCATTATTTTCTAACGTTTCTTTTCTACGTTTATGAATAGGATATTCTTTTCCTTTTTGAAACTCTGTTAAGTACCAATAACCATTCAATTTGTAAGGAACAGACGAATCATCTTCTTTAATTCGAGCTTTCATTTCCTCAAAAAGCTTGGCTTGTAAGTCTTCTGTTGGTTTTAAGATTGATTTTGTGTAGTTATTTTCTTCCTTCAGATAATCGATAACTTCTTGATTTTCGCGATCATTTAACCAATAATAATTGTCGATGCGAATGTCGCCATGTTTTTCTAGCTTGTGCTCTATTTTTTTAGCAATCGGTGCTTGCATGTTTTTTTATTTAATGTGCAAATTTAAGATAAAAACTTACTTTGAATAAGTGTTCGTTGACCAAGATTTATCACCTGTTTTGTATTCAATTACAATATTATTTCCATTTAAAAAACCAATGGTTTGGTAATTTCCATTTTCAGAAACTACAGTAACATGGTAAACATTTTGTTGAGAAGTTGGATAAAATTGTGCAATTACTTTTGAATGTTCTTGATCAATTAATACAAAATCAGTGTCAGTGGTAAAAGCTGCCACATAACTTTTTCCATTCCATTTGTAGGCAGTTGAATTTACTGAAGGTGTAGTTGATTTTGAAATTATGTCTTTAGGCATTTCTTCTTTATTAGAAGATGAAATTATTTGGTCTGATTTAGTTAAAGGTAAATCTTTTGCATTTTGATTATTAACCTGATTCATTGCATATGTTAAAGCTTCTTGATAACCTTTTGCAAAATCTTTAATCTTAGAAATTCCTTCGTAGGAATTGATCTCATGATTATTACAATCAGAAAATGTGATTTTTATTTTGTTTAGGAAACCGGTACTTGTATTTTCAATATTTGCTTTAGTTGCTAAGCAAGGATTGACTTGTAGCTCTAAAGGAATTGATTTTTCGTTTACAATTTCATAATTTTTTTTTCTTAATGCTATTTTCAGTTCCGAATTTAATTGATAATCTTCTTTAGAAAAATCAGAAAATTTTTGAGGCACAATAACATATTTGAAATCTGAAACATTCTGTGCCTGGATTGATGTAAGAGCAAATAAAAATAATCCTGTGACGATCTTTTTCATTAAAGATTTTTTTACTTCGTTGATAATTTTACTTCTTTCCAGACATTATTGTCTAAAACTTCATATGAAATGATATTTCCATTCTTATAACCGGTAGAAGAATAATTTGAGTTTCCGTTTGTTACATTTACTCTGTAAACATTTGGTTTTAAAGTTTTTTCGAATTTGGCAATAACTTGATTACCGTTTTCAGACATAATCATGAAACCACCATCTTGAAGTTCAATTTTTTGGTATGTCTGAGTTCCGTCAGTTAACAAGTTTGTAGTAGCTATTTCCGAACCTTTGGATTCAGAAAGCTCAACATTTGTTGTTTCAGTTTTTTCCAATCGAATCATTGGCAAATCCTTGGCATTTTGATTTTTTAATTGATTTGCAGCAAGTTTTAAAGCTTCTTGGTATCCCTTGTCAAATTCTTTTATTTTTGAAGTACCTTCAACCTTTGCTATTTCTTTTTGTGAACAATCTGTAAAAATGACTTCTAATTTATTATTCAAAAAACTTTTAACTTTTTTGGCATCTGCATTCAGTGCCAAACAAGGATTATCTACAACTTCCTGAGGCCACTCTGATTTTTCGGTCGATAAAATTTCATATTTTTTTTGTCTTAATAAAAACTTTAATCGATTATTCAATTGATATTGATTTTGATCAAAACCTGAAAATTTTTCCGGAACATTGATGTATTTATAATCACTTGTTTCTTGTGCATTTAAAGTAGATAAGCTACATAAAAATAAAGCTGCTAATACATTTTTCATCTAAAAGTTATTTGTCTCAAATATAGAAAATTTGTATCGTTAATTTATCAAATTAATTAATAGAACTAATTCTTAAAAAAGAAACAGATTTTGTGCAATAATGTTTAATGAGTTAAAATAATGTTAGTTTTTGAAATGAATTCATTTATCCGATTTTAAATAACTAACTTTAATCAAACTAAAAATCATATCATTATGTCAATATTAAAAGATAAGGTAGCTATTGTGACAGGAGCAAGTTCCGGAATAGGTAAAGCTGTTGCAGAATTGTATGCAAAAGAAGGTGCAAAAGTTGTTGTTTCTGATATCGATGAAGAAAGAGGAAAAGAAGTTGTAGAACAGATTAAAAAAAATGGAGGAGAAGCCATCTTTTTCAAAGCGGATACATCATCTCCCGAAGAGAATGAAGCGTTGGTAAAAAAAGCAGTTGAAGTGTATGGAAAATTGGATATTGCATGTAATAATGCCGGAATAGGAGGTCCGGCTGAATTGACAGAAGATTATCCTTTAGACGGTTGGAAAAAAGTGATTGATATCAACTTCAATGGTGTTTTTTATGGATGTAAATATCAATTGCAGGCAATGGAGAAAAATGGTGGAGGTTCTATTGTGAATATGGCCTCAATACACGGTACAGTAGCGGCTCCTATGAGTTCTGCTTATACTTCTGCGAAACATGGTGTTGTGGGACTTACAAAAAATATTGGAGCAGAGTACGGTTCAAAAAATATCCGATGCAATGCTGTGGGACCTGGTTATATCATGACACCATTGTTGTCGAATAATTTGAGCGCAGATTATCTAGAATTATTGGTAACGAAGCATCCAATAGGTCGTTTAGGACAGCCTGAGGAAGTTGCAGAATTAGTTTTATTTCTAAGTTCTGATAAAGCGTCTTTTATGACAGGAGGTTACTATCTTGTAGATGGAGGATATACAGCAGTTTAAAAATATTTTTGATGTTATCTTGAAGGATTAAATGGATTTTTAGCATTTAATCCTTAATTTTGCTCAAACGAAATACAAACGAACAATGAAATTTTTTATCGATACAGCGAACTTAGCTGATATTAAAGAAGCGCAAGATTTAGGAATTTTAGATGGAGTAACAACAAATCCATCTTTAATGGCAAAAGAAGGAATTACAGGAGAAGAAAACATTCTTAATCATTACAAAGCGATTTGTGAATTAGTGGATGGAGATGTTTCTGCAGAAGTAATTTCGACTGATTTTGAAGGAATGGTAAAAGAAGGTGAAGCTTTGGCTGCTTTAAATCCTCAAATTGTGGTTAAAATTCCGATGACAAAAGATGGTGTAAAAGCATGTAAATATTTTTCTACAAAAGGAATCAGAACAAATGTAACATTGGTTTTCTCTGTTGGGCAAGCATTATTAGCTGCAAAAGCAGGAGCAACTTATGTCTCTCCGTTCATTGGACGTTTAGACGATATTTCGACAGATGGATTAAACTTAATTGAAGAAATTCGTTTAGTGTATGATAACTATTTATACGAAACTCAAATTTTAGCGGCATCAGTGCGCAACACAATGCATATCGTAAATTGTGCTAAAATTGGAGCAGATGTTATGACAGGACCTTTGTCTTCAATTTTGGGATTATTAAAACATCCTTTAACAGATTCTGGATTAGCTCAATTCTTGGCAGACTATGCAAAAGGGAATAACTAGATAAAAATTATAACACTGGATAAACAACCGCTTTATTGCTTCGTAAGTAGCTTTATAGCGGTTTTTTTATGACTTTGAATTTATAATATATTTTATTGTAAAATATTACACTTAATTGTAATTATTATTGCAAATTTATTGCAAAATCTAATTTGATACTTTTATGATTACAGCAGAAATAATTCTTGATACTAGAGAAGAATAACAAAAAAAGGATATCCTGTTAAAATTCGTATTTATGATACTGTATTTCAAAAACACGATCATATTAGTATGAAATTATACTATGATAACGAAAAATATAAAATAGATAATTTAGTAAAGAAAAAGGAATATGAGCTTGTAAAAGAATATCAATAATAAAAGGAAAGGGATAGAGGATTTGATATATATAGAGTTATCAATAATGCCTCTGAATAAATAATAATTTTTACCCCAAACTATTAACATTAAACAAGATATAATAATGGTATAAATATTTTTTTTTATAAAAATTGATGATAAAAGAAAAATTACACATAAAATAATTTCAATTTGAATAATAGAGAAATTATTTGGATAGTTTTTTAAATCTAAATTAGAGATATTTAAATCTTGTAACATGAGAAAATATAAAGATATTGGCTCAGAACCGTTATATGAGACTTTAATAAATAAGTAAAAAAAACATATAAAAAAAACTAATAATGTAGATAAAAATCTTTTCATATTTTATTGTATTTAAGAGCCTGAAGTACCTTTCTCATTTTCTTTATCTTTAAGTATAGATTGGTTAAAATTACTCCAGTTTGCATTATTAAACCATTTGATTGGATCAACACCTTGAGATGTTCTTTTTATCAAAGGTTTTAAATATGGAGTCATGGCATTATCAATACTGCTATGAGAAGTACCTTTAATTGTTTTATTTAGAAAGCCTTGAGTATTATTTTTCTTAATTCCTCCACCTCCTGTGAACATATTTTTATCAGCATCTAATCCTTTTAATTCAGCTACTTTACCCATCTTTATTTATTTTTTTTAAAATATATAAGAACTTTTATAATAAGTAGAATAATACTAATAGGAAACAAAAAGAAAAATATTGAGAAAGAAATCCAATTATCTTCTATAATGTTTTTTTGTCCTAAAAAATAAATTAAAAATAAGTAAAACCATAATATTATAGATATTATAAGAAGACTGTTTATAATGTCTTTTTTATTAAAAAATTTAATGAAAAAGAATATTATTAGTAGAGGAATTAATAGTGTATAAATATAAAACATGGCTTATTTCAAATTTTCAGTAGTTACTTTTTTCTCTGATTCTCCACCTAAGTATTTATTGATTTTATCTACTACTTCATTCCAAGATTTCATTTATATTATTTTAATCTTGTTTATTAAGTAATAAATTTAAAAAATTTAAAGTTTTATAATCAAAAGGATATCTAATCTTGTTTTTATCACATAAAAGCATGAAAGGTAAATTAAATTGAAAGTACTTTTCTTTATTTTTGATTATTGATAAATAAACATATGAACCAATGCAAGAGTTATCATAATCGTTATTTGAATAGTTTTTACTTTTTTTTATGTTTTTAACTTTGAATAACTTAACAGTGTTTTCGTGAGATAATTCTTTCATTTCTAACACTTGTTTAGATTCTTCTCTATTCAAATAAATTACTTCTCTTTTACAAGAATCTATAACTATAATTTTATCTTTTACAGAGTATATTAGATAACTATTTTTACTACTTATTTCTACATTCGCATAAACAATAGAATCTATTTTAGTTATATTTTCCAAATCCATTTTTGATTGCCCAAAACAACAGTTGGAAATATATAGGACTAATAAAAAAAACAATGTTTTCATAACTAATACTTATTTAACGAAATTCAGGTATTTCTTTAGGGTCAATAACAGGAGTCAAAGGGCCATGCTGTGTTCCATTAATTTGACTATTTGGATTTCCCATAACTCTATGAATTAAATTTTCAGTTCTTACTGCATCAATATGTTGGGTAGATGTTCTGCCTAATCCTAACGTTCTGCCGTGCCCTAGTAATTCATGTCCTGTAGTAACTTCTCTTGATGTTGCTGTTCCTCCTGTTTGAATAATTGTATGTGTTCCTTTTTTAGTTTTAACAGTTCCACCACCTCCAATACTACCAACAACAGTAAATGAACGTATCCCTCCATAAAGTTCTTTCTCTTTGCCGATATTTATATATCCTGGCAAGTTGTCTAAAAAAGAATCCACACCTGTAGATGAAATTAAATCTTTATCACTTGAAGTATATTCGATACTATGGACATCCTCTGAATTAATTGTATTTGCAACAATTGTAGCTAAGGCTAAATCATCTCCACTTAAATTACCGAGAACTTTAGTAAGTACATCATTATCAATTTTATTGAACTTCTTGCCATCGCCTTTTTTTCCAGAACGAGTAATCAAAGTTCTAAAATCACTAAACTTTGAATCTGCAAAAATCAAATTAAAATCGTCATGTACTTTCTTCGCATCATCTTTTGTAACTCCTATAATTTCTCTGCCATCAGGGTCTATATAAATTATCGGATTGTTACCCATTCCTGTATATGGAGACATACTTACAAATTTCTCCGCCAGCGGGTCAACATTAAACCACCTTCCAATAGCTGCATCATAGTTTCTTGCGCCATTAAATTAAGTTCCTCCTGTAACTCTTTTCCATTATAACGATACTTATAATTCTCGGACCCTGAATTACTTCCTATTCCAATGCCAATTTCCACTTCACCAAAACCGCCACCTGCAATGTCTTGATTACTATTAGAAGGATAGCTATTTGATGTAGCATCCTCATCCTATCTTTTTATTATATTATAAAATTTCACAGAATTTAAATCAATTATAGTATTTGAGCATTTCTGTATATTTAAAATATCTACGCAATATAAATCTAGATCTTTATAGAGATTCTGATTATTATATAATTCTATTTTAACAATATTTATCTTAGGTAATATTTTTTTTTTCTCGAGTAAAGTTAAATTCTCTTTGGGAATTAAAACAGTGTCATTATAAATGTCATTATATTTTAATTTCAATTTTTCTTGATCTGTTCCTCTTTCATAATCTTTTATGAAATTTTTTACTTTTTTCAATGTCTTTTTTTCTAAATTTCTTTTTGGATAAAATGATATATTTAATTTATAAGTTTCTATAATGGAAAAGTCTTTTTTATTTAAAATTTTTATTTTATTCTGAATGACTTTATTTTTTGAAATGATAATTTCGATAGAATCATTATTTGATATATCATAAAATTGTGAATATATCTTTGAAGACATAGATACAAATATTATTAAAAATAGATACTTCATTATTGGTGAGTTTGAGAAGGGTCTGTATTAATTGGTTGATTATTTAATCGTCTATTGGCATTATCAAATCTAATAACTTTATTCTGTTCTTGAGCTCCTTGATATAGTACATGGCCTATTCCATGCATCACGTTATTTGCTCTTGGTACATTATACGTTTTAGTATTATGTGTATTTCCGCTAGCTAAATCTGCTATAGTAATATTATCTTTTAGGCTTGAAATTTTTAAAGTGTGAGTTCCAGCAGGATTTATATAAATGTTATTCTCTTTATTTGTAGGATTATCTCCAACGGTTGTAGTCACTTCCCCTCCAGTATCACTAGGCCTGATGCCAGTTTTACTTACATCTCCAAGAGTACCTGTAATTAGGTTACCACTACTATATTTTAATTCATCATTTGAATAAATAATATTGGTTACAACTTCAGAGCTAATTAATTGTGTAACGCCCGATAAAGACTCATTTTTATCATCGTGTAGCCCATTAACACCTCCTTTTATTATAGCTACTATACCATTTGCCGATAGGTTAACATTTCCATTATTATCTACATTAAAATAATTTGTATCCTTTCCATAAATTGTATTCATATCTTGTTTAAAAAGAATAGCATTACTTACTCTAATACTATCTCCCTGAACATCTACATATATTATAGGGTTATTAGCTGTATAACTATAAGTAGATAAACTAGCATATTTCTCCGCAAATCTATCAATCTTATTAAATCTTCCAATCGCAGGGTCATAATCACGCCATCCGTACGCATAAACATTGAGATTCAGTTCCTCTTGTAACTCTTTTCCATTATAACGATACTTATAATTCGCGGAACCAGAATTACTTCCTATTCCAATGCCAATTTCCACTTCACTAAAAAGGACGTTTTTATAACTTTGTTAGCAAAAGGTAGACCAGTATCTACCTTTTTGATTTATTGTGAATTGTAAGATTACAAAATATTTAGAGCATCACCCACGTTTACCTTTCCTTACAACCGCGCAAAACTTTTTTTACTACTTTTATTTCTCCATCTTTATCTTCTAGTATCCAATTGCTTAAGTCATTAATAGAATAGTTGTTATAATCCAAAAATTCAGTTAAGTCCACTTTATAATCTGTTTTTTTTATTTGTAATATTGAGTTACTATTAGAAAATATAAAAAAAGGATTGTTATCTATAAATGTCATGTAAACTTTTACATTATCTATTTTAAACGATTTAATATATTTTTTTATATTACTTTGACCTAAGATAATGTGTTTATCTTTTCTATAATCAAGATATAAATCTGCATTTTTATTAATACAATTATTCTCATTAATTATTGAGTTAATTGTTTCAATCAGATCTACATTTTCAATTATTACAATCTCTGCATAGAATGAATTTTCTTTATTTTGGGAATAAGTAAATAAACTAATGAAAAGTAATATGAATAAAGATATTTTTTTTAGAGTAAGCATAGGTTATTTATTTTTTCTTTGGTTTTATAATAACACCTTCCAATTCTGTTCCTCCAGAAATATTATCAAATATAGAATATTTTTGAGAAGGTTTATTAAAGACTCTAAAAATAGGACTTGTACTAGGTTGTGAATTCAATATTACACCAGCTATATTTCGATCATCCTCTGATGGACCTATATTATCTGGATGTGAATGATCCCAAGAAATTAAATTTCCATTATTATTATTTAAAGTACGAGTTAAACTTAACTCTGTAAATTCTCTAAAACTTGTGCCTATAAATGTTTTACCGTTTTCAAATTTTGCAATCGAATGTTCTGAGCTTGAATTGTTGACTAAAAATTCAAATAAACCTTGTGAATTTTCTGCTGTAGTTGCATCCATTATACGAGTTGGTATATTATTATCAGGGTCAGATATTCTATCTTCAAATTGGAAAGTTTCAGTATTATCTAAAACTCCTTTATTTACTGTAATTTTATTGTTAGAATTAATAGAGCCATCAGTATTGGAAGCATATAGAGTATCAGTAGGATCATTTTCAGTACCATCATTAGGATCTACTCTTTCTATCTTACCATTTTGTAATAGTTTATAGTCGGTCATAGGAGCCATCCCATCAGGATCGATAAAGTAAATTGGGTTATTAAACGCATAATTATAAGGAGAATGGCGTCTCATTTTCTCCGCCAGCGGATCAATGTTGAACCATCGTCCTAGAGCAGGTTCGTAATTTCTAGCTCCATAGTCATATATATTCAAGCCCAGTTCCTCCTGTAACTCTTTTCCATTATAACGATACCTATAATTAGCGGACCCTGAATTACTTCCTATACCAATGCCAATTTCCACTTCACCAAAATCACCACCTGCAATGTCTTTCGGTGGTTTATTGTAGCCTTTGTGTTGTAAACCAAACGGATAATAATGGTCTTCGTTCACGGTTTTTAACTTGCTGTTGACATCATCCCATGCATAACTTACGCGCACATTTCCCAAATGATCGGTCAGGTTGTAGACATAGTTATACGCCACTGATCCTGCTGTTATGGCATTTACATACCCTTCTGTTGTCGGAAAAAACTGCAACACCCCGTCTTTGTACTGAAACCCGTCCAAATACTCGGTTGTGGTAGTGGTTAATCCGGCATTTACACCTTGCTGCGCTTTTACAATTTTCCTTAGCTTAACGCCTGTTGCACTGTACGCATACTCTATTGTCTGCGCACCCTTTTTCACTAAGGTAGGTAAATTTAAGTGATTGTAGTCGATTTCGATGCCTTTATTTAAATCTGTTTTCAGGTTTCCGTTGACATCATACGTGTAATCATTCCCTGTTTTGTTTCCATCATTAAACCCTAAGGTATTCGACGAATCGGTTACTTTCTGTAATTTGTTACTTTTATCGGTATTTTCATAATCATAAACTAAATCATCTATCAAAACGAGGTGTGTTCGTATTTATTTTTTATATATTCTTCTGGATTAATCGTATCAAAATTATTTATGAAATCCTTTTTCCCAACATAGAATGATAAATATTTTACTTGACCACTATCTAAGAAAATATATCCCCTTCTTACATCAGTGATATTAATATTTTGATTACTTAGTTCTTCATTATTATAAAAATTTATGTGCCTTCCTTTAGAGTCTCTCCATTCTAAAGAAGTGATTTTAGACACATCAAAAGGAACAGAAATAATACCACTACTAGGGACATTATAAGTAATTTTGTTAAAACTTTGATCGAAATCTTTATAGTCTGTAGAAGTTTTGTAAAATACAATTACTTCACCTTGAAAGTTTTCAGGAATAATAAAAATTTCTTTATTTTCAATACAAGAATTTAACAATGAAAATAGAATAAGAAATAAAATTAATTTAATTACCAAAACTACTCTGAATTTTTTTATTCCATTCTTCGACTGAATAAGTTTTCTTTCCTTGTTGTACACCTGTGAAATTTCCATCATTATCAAATTTTATAGTCATATTAACGTTAAATATATTTTTATTAGCATCTCCAAATAATGTAAATACTGAGCCTTTTTCTTTATGTGCACCTAAAAATAACGATACCCCACTCTGATCAGAAATAAATGCTTCGGTAGATGGGAATCCATCTCCTTTAAAACTTCCATTAATTGTTAAAGTTCCTTTTTCCTTATTTTCATTAAAAGTTAAGAAAGATTCTAAATCTAATGCAGGAGTGAGACTTTGTGGTGTTATAGGATCCTTTGAAGTATATCCGAAAGAATAACTATCTCCATATTTTGAATTAAATAAATCAGATTTTGTCAATTCTGGAGTTGCTATT
This sequence comes from Empedobacter brevis NBRC 14943 = ATCC 43319, assembly GCF_000382425.1. Lineage (GTDB taxonomy): Bacteria > Bacteroidota > Bacteroidia > Flavobacteriales > Weeksellaceae > Empedobacter > Empedobacter brevis. The sequence continues at coordinate 1,643 of NZ_KB908298.1, read as the reverse complement.
TTTACTGTATTTGTTGTTGATGTTGATGGAATATCTTGTGCTATAGAATTTACCTCACGACCATATCTAACAGATTGACTACCATAAAAAAAGTTTTGACTTATAGTTCTATTACCACCATCATACGTGAAACCATAATTTACTCTTGAAGTAGTACCATTATTTACACTTCCTTTAGCTGTAGATGGATTTCTTCCGTCACCATAATATTTATCTCCAAGAAAAGAAATTGATGTAGCAGAAATAAAGCTTCTAACAGTTACAGGCCAAGGCCACATCCCATCAGGATCAATAAAGAAAACAGGATTGTTAAATGCGTAGTTGTAAGGCGAGTGTCGTCTCATTTGTTCTGCCAGCGGATCAATGTTGAACCATCGTCCTAGAGCAGGTTCGTAATTTCTAGCTCCATAATCGTACAACCCAAGCCCTAACTCCTCCTGTAACTCTTTTCCATTATAACGATACTTATAATTAGCGGACCCTGAAGTACTTCTTATTCCAATCCCAATTTTTACATTTCCAAAATCTCCTGTAATGAATTAGCAGGGGGGTACATTACCGCTTGCCATCATATATTGATTTACTTACAATTTCTATTTTTCCATTAACTTCTTTTAAAATCCAATAGCTTGAAAGTTCTGTTGTCAAATCAAGAAATTTAAACCTATTTAAATCAACTTTTAAACCTGTTTTTTTTATAGGTATAATATGATTTCTCTTTGAAAGAATGAACAAAATATTATCATCAATTATGGTTAAGTAAACATCCGTATTGGACTGAAATAACTTTGATTTTCTAAAACTAGCTAACTTAATTTCATTAGCTTTTCTAAAATCGAGATACCAAGTTTGTCCATCTTTCAAATAATAATTTTTTAAGTCAATTGAATCAATAACTTTTTTTAGATTCTCATTTTCTAATATAACAATTTCGGCAGTAAAATTTTCTTCATGCCTTTGCCCAAACACACTTGTGCTGAACAAAAAATACATTGTTGTAATTATTAGTATCAAGTTCCTCATTGTTGTTTTTTTCTTTTTGGTATTATAATCGTAGCCCCTTGTAATTGTATTCCTGATTCATCATAGGTTTTATACTGTTTTGTAGGAACAGTAAAAATTCTAAAAATAGGGTCTGTATTTGGTTGTGCTTCTTTTATTGTGTTTGCAAAAACTGAGTCAGCACCTGATGGTTCTTCCCAAGATGGGTGTGAATGGTCATGTGAAACAATATTCCCATTTTTTGGCCACGAGATATTTAGACTACTTTCTGCATCATATTCAAAACTTGTTCCTATCAATATTTTACCGTTCTCAAAATTTGTGATTGAAAATTCTGATGTAGAATTATTAGCCATGAATTCAAATAATCCTTGAGAATTAGTGGAAGAGCTAGCATCCATTATTTGTATTGGAACATTTTTTCCATTTTCTCCCAAGGTTGGATCAAAAAAAGTTGTATTTTCAATGTTGTCCAAAGTGCCTTTATTAACTGTAATACTTTTATTTTCGTTTACAGAACCATCAGTATTAGAAGCATACAAAGTATCAGTGTTATCTTCAGTCTCTCTAATCAACTCTACTTTGCCATTCTTTAATAATTGGTAATCATCTGGCGGAGTAGCTACCATTCCATCAGGATC